>NZ_CP127294.1:4312500-5547500 GCF_030285625.1 Amycolatopsis sp. 2-15 | reverse complement strand
ACCTGCCGCGTCTGGTCCTCGCCGTGCACGAGGTCGGTGAACTCCTGCGCGAGCCGCTTCTGCGCCGCACGCAGGTGGGGCCGCTGCTCGGTGTCCTCGGCCAGCGCGTCGATCTCGTCCTTCGTGAGGAAGGTGAACATGCGCAGGTAGCGGATCACGTCGGCGTCCCCGACGTTCACGAAGTACTGGTACCAGGCGTACGGCGAGGTCATCTCCGGGTCGAGCCACAGGTTGCCGCCGCCGGTGGACTTGCCGAACTTGCGGCCTTCGGCATCGGTGACCAGGGGTGCCGTCAGCGCGTGCGCGCTCCCGCTCTCGACCCGCCGGATCAGATCGACCCCGCCGACGAGGTTGCCCCACTGGTCGGAGCCGCCGACCTGCAACGTGCAGCCGTACTGGCGGTAGAGCTGCAGGTAGTCCTGTGACTGCAGGAGCAGATAGCTGAACTCGGTGTAGGACATGCCGTCGGATTCGAGTCGGCGCTTCACCGTCTCCCGGTTGAGCATCACGTTCACCGAGAAGTGCTTGCCGACGTCGCGCAGGAACTCCAGCACGTTCTGCTGGCCGGTCCAGTTCAGGTTGTTCTCGACCACGGCGCCCGTCGGCGACTCGTCGAACTCGACGAACCGCTCCAACTGCCCGCGGATGCGCCCGGCCCACTCGGCGACGACGTCGAGAGTGTTGAGCGTGCGCTCCCCCGTGTCGCGCGGGTCGCCGATCATGCCCGTCGCGCCGCCGGCCAGCACGATCGGCCGGTGCCCGGCACGCTGGAAGCGCTTGAGCATCAGCAGCGGGACGAGGTTGCCGGCGTGCAGGCTGGGCGCGGTCGGGTCGAAGCCGCAATAGAGGGTGAGGGGTCCCTGGTCGAGGTCTCGCCGCAATGCGTCGATGTCGGTGGACTGCGCGATCAGGCCGCGCCAGGACAGCTCGTCAAGGATGTGCTCACTCACACCTGTAGATCCTCCCGCACCAGGTCAAGCGACTAACCCGCGGGGCGCACCTGCCGCCGTTTGCCACCGCGCCGATAGGCGGACACGGCAGGCGAGCCGTCGACCCAGAACCGCCACGGCGTGTCGATTCCCGTGGCGACGCCGACGCGCGGGCCGCTGCGGACCCGCGCCGGCGGCACTCGCTCCCCCACGCGCAGCCGGACCGGCGAGGACGGATCCGTGAGGTCCACGCCGTTCTGCGTGAGATCGACGCGCAGCACGGACGTGAGGATGGCGGGGCCCTTGGCGATCTCGCCGTTCCCGCGGACGTTGGGGCGCCGGGCGCGCACGAGGTCCGCGCCCTGAACCACTTCGCCGGCGCGCAGGAGCACCCCGCCGGGCTCGTCTTCTTCGCCGCTGATGACGTTGGCGCAGAAGTGCATGCCGTAGACGAAGTACACGTACAGGTATCCCGCCGGCCCCCACATCAGGGCGTTGCGCGGGGTCTTGCCGCGGAAGCTGTGCGACGCCGGATCGTCGAAGCCGCGGTAGGCCTCGACCTCCACCAGCCGCACGCCGACGGTGCCGTCGGGCGCGTCGGCCTCGAGGACCGCGCCGAGCAGCAGGTGCCCCAGGTCGACCGGGTCCAGTGCCAGTTCCTCGCGCCGGAACAACCGGTCCACGCGTGCTCCCCTCGTTCCGCCTCAGCCTAACCGGCGGTCCGAGGGTGATCGGTCCGGCCGGGACGCTCAGGCTCCCCGGCCGGACCGGTGGGCTACTTCAGCCATTGCCGCACGGTCGTCACCCGGTCCACGAGGCGATCGAGTTGCTCGGCGACGCGCTCGGGCGCCGTGCCGCCGCGGGCGTTGCGCGAACGCACCGATCCCTCGACCGTAAGCACCTCGCGCACCGCCGGCGTGAGGGCCGGGTTGATGGCGTGGAACTCCTCGTCGGTCAGCTCGTCGAGCCCGACGCCGCGGCCCTCGGCCACGCGCACGCTCTCCCCCGCCGCCTCGTGGGCCACGCGGAACGGCACGCCCTGGCGCACCAGCCACTCGGCGATGTCCGTGGCGAGGGTGAAGCCCGCCGGGGCCAGCTCGGCGAGCCGGTCGGTGTGGAAGGTCAGCGTGGCGAGCATGCCCGCGATCGCCGGGAACAGGAGCTCCAGCTGCTCGACCGAGTCGAACACCGGTTCCTTGTCCTCCTGCAGGTCGCGGTTGTACGCGAGCGGCTGCGCCTTCAGCGTCGCCAGCAGGCCGGTGAGGTTGCCGATGAGCCGGCCCGCCTTGCCGCGCGTGAGCTCCGCGACGTCGGGGTTCTTCTTCTGCGGCATGATCGAGCTGCCGGTGGCCCACGCGTCGTCAAGGGTGACGTAGCCGAACTCGGCGGTGTTCCAGATGATCACCTCTTCGGCGATCCGCGACAGGTTCACCGCGAGCATCGCGACAGCGAAGGCGAACTCGGCCACGAAGTCGCGCGACGCGGTGCCGTCGATGGAGTTCTCCACACTCGTGTCGAAGCCCAGCTCCGTGGCCACGGCCTCGGGGTCGAGGCCGAGCGACGAGCCGGCCAGCGCGCCCGAGCCGTACGGGGACTCGGCGGTGCGGGCGTCCCAGTCGCGCAGGCGGGAGACGTCGCGCAGCAGCGCCTGGCCGTGGGCCAGCAGGTGGTGCGCGAGCAGGACCGGCTGCGCGTGCTGCAGGTGGGTACGGCCGGGCAGGATGACCGCGGGGTGGCGCTGGGCCTGCGAAACGAGCGCGTCGACCACGTCGAGGGTGCCGGCGACCACGCGGCGCGCGGCGTCGCGCAGCCACATGCGGAACAGCGTGGCTACCTGGTCGTTGCGCGAGCGGCCCGCGCGCAGCTTGCCGCCCAGCTCCGTGCCCGCGCGCTCCAGCAGGCCACGTTCGAGGGCGGTGTGCACGTCTTCGTCGGCCACGGTCGGCGTGAACGCACCCGAGGCCACGTCCTGCGCGAGTGTGTCGAGCGCCTCGAGCATGCCCGCCAGCTCCGCGTCGGTGAGCAGCCCCGCCTTGCACAGCACTCGGGCGTGGGCCCGCGAGCCGGCGATGTCGTAGGGCGCCAGGCGCCAGTCGAAGTGGGTGGAGGCGCTCAGCGCCGCCATCGCCTCGGCCGGCCCGCTGGCGAACCGGCCGCCCCACAGGGCCACCGGCTGGTCTTTCGCGCTCACGTTCTGCCTTTCTGCCTCGGGCGTCTCACGACGCCCGGTGGGTCGGGTGGTCCGGGTGCTCCTGCCCGGTCAGGGGACGGTACCGCCGGCCGACGGGGTGCAGGTGCCTGCCGCGTCCGGCGGGCTCTTCGCCGCGGCGACCGGTGACGACGGCGGTGCCGCCGTGGAACACCAACCGGACGTCGCCGCACACGTGCTCCTGGCTGTGCCGCACGAACGCGTCGAGCGGCTCGCGCAGCGGCGAGGACCACAGCCCGTCGTGGACGAGCTCGGTCCAGCGCCGGTCCACTGAGCGCTTGAACCGGGCCAGGTCCCGGTCCAGGGTCAGGTTCTCCAGCTCCTGGTGCGCGGTGATCAGCACCCACGCGCCGGGGGCTTCGTAGATCTCCCGGTTGTCCATGGCGAGGTCGAAGCGGCCGACGCCGTGGGCGCCGGCACGATGCCCAAGCCGCAGCACGGCCTCGGCCACAGTCACCGTCTCGCCGTCGACGGCCACCGGCACGCCGCGGTCGAACGTGATCACGGCTTCGTCGGGCGCGTCGATGTTGACCGCGGCGTCCTCGGTGTAGGCGAAGACGTCGCCGGGTCCGTGCCACGGATCGGGATCGGTGACCACGACGGCGCGGCCCCAGAGCGTGCGGTCGGGCGACAGCTTTCCGCCCTGTTCACGTGGCCAGACGACCTCGGCGTCGTGAGCACGGGCGATCGCGGTCACGTGCTTCTCGATCAGCGGGCGAGCCAGCGACCCGACGAGCGGGTAGCGGTCGTACAGCAGCGCGTTGGCCTGCAGCGCGGGCAGGCAGTGCTGGTTCGCGAACTCGGCGCGCGCGTCGACGACGATCGCCTCCGCCGCGCCGGCCGCGAGGGCCCGCTCCCGCAGCGCCGTGAGGTCGACGTCGCCCGCGCCGAGATCGACGGAGACCGTGACCACGTCCGTCTCCCGCGCGAGGCGGGCCAGTGCGGCCGTGCCACCGGCGTAGGCGAGGACGGTGGTCACAGCTCCTCGCCCTCCGCCGAGCGCCGGGCGAGCGCGGTGAACCGCTCCGCCAGATCCCTGCCGCTCAAGGGTTCCCGGGCGATGACGGCGACCGTGTCGTCGCCGGCGATGGAGCCGACGACCTCTTCCAACGCGGCGCGATCGATGGCGCTCGCGAGGAACTGCGCGGCGCCGGGCGGCGTGCGCAAAACGGTGAGGTTGCCGGACGCGTCGGCCGAGACGAGCAGTTCCGCGAGCAGCCGGGACAACCGCGACGTACCGCCCTGCACGCCACGCACCGGGCTGCCGTCCTCGGGGATGACGTAAACCGGCGCCCCCGAGTCGGCGCCGCGCAGCTTCACGGCGCCGAGCTCGTCGAGGTCGCGCGACAACGTCGCCTGCGTGACCTCGATGCCCTCGGCCGCGAGCAGCTTGGCGAGCTCGGTTTGGCTGCGGATGGCCATCGTGGACACCAGCTCCGTGATGCGAGCCTGGCGCCCGACCCGGCTGCCGGTCATCGCCCGCTCTGCTCGAACAACCAGACCAGCAGCGCCTTCTGGGCGTGCAGACGGTTCTCGGCCTCGTCCCACACCGCGCTGGCCGGGCCGTCGAGCACCTCGTCGGTGATCTCCCAGCCGCGGTGCGCGGGCAGGCAGTGCAGCACGATGGCCTCGTCGGCCGCGCGCTTGAGCAGCTCGGTGTTGACCTGCAGCGCGCGGAACGGGCCGATGCGGTCGAGGCCGTCGTTCTCCTGGCCCATGGACGTCCACGTGTCGGTGACCAGCACGTCGGCGCCCGCGACCGCGTCATACGGGTCGGTGAACACGGCGGCGCTGCCGCCGGTCTCGGTGCCGCGGTGCTTCGCGTCGAGCATCACCTGCTGGTCGGGCTGGAAGCCCTCGGGCGAAACGACCCGCACGTGCATGCCCGCGGTCACGCCGCCGAGCAGCAGCGAGTGGGCCATGTTGTTGGCGCCGTCGCCGAGGTACACCAGCGTCAGCCCGGCGAGCTTGCCCTTGCGCTCGCGGATGGTCATGAGGTCGGTGAGAACCTGGCAGGGGTGGAACTCGTCGGTGAGCGCGTTGACGACCGGCACCGACGCGACCGACGCCATCGAGTCGATGCGCTTCTGCGCGAAGGTGCGCCACACGATGCCGTCGACGTAGCGCGACAGCACTCGCGAGGTGTCCTCGATGGTCTCCTCACGGCCCAGCTGCATCGACCGGCCGTCGACGATCACCGGGTGACCGCCGAGCTGGCTGATGCCGACCTCGAACGAGAAGCGCGTGCGGGTGGAGTTCTTCTCGAAGATCGCCGTGACCGTCTTGCCGGCAAGGGACTTGTTGCCGAGCGGGTCGGCCTTGAGCGCGTCGGCGAGGTCCAGGAGCGCGGCCTGCTCGGCGGGGCTGACGTCGTCGTCGCGGAGGAAGTGGCGAGGCATCAGTTCGGGTCCTTCGTGGTGGTGGAGTCGAGCGCATCCGGGAGTGCGGTCAGGAAGGCCTGCGCCTGCTCGGCCTCGAGCACGAGCGGCGGGGCGAGCCGGATGGTGTCCGGTGCGACGGGGTTGACGAGGTAACCGGCTTCCTGCACGGCCTTGGCGACCGCGGCGGACACCGGCTCGCGCAGCGTGATGCCGAGCAGCAGCCCGGCGCCGCGCACGCCGGAGACGAGCGGGTGCCCGAGCGCCTCGACGCCGGTCGCGATGTCCTTGCCCAGCGAGGAGACGTGGTCGAGCAGGTTGTCGCGCGCAATGGTGCGCAGCACGGCCAGCCCGGCGGCGCAGCAGACCGGGTTGCCCCCGAAGGTGGTGCCGTGCTGGCCCGGCTTCAGCAGCTCGCCCGCCGCGCCGATGCCGATCACGGCGCCGATCGGCAGGCCGCCGCCGAGGCCCTTCGCCAAAGTGATGACGTCGGGGACGATGCCCGTCTGCTGGAAGGCGAACCAGGTGCCGAGCCGGCCGATGCCGGTCTGCACCTCGTCGAGCACGAGCAGCGTGCCGGTGGCCTTGGTGATCTCGCGAGCGGCCTGCAGGTAGCCGTCGGGCGCGGGGATCACGCCCGCTTCGCCCAGCACCGGCTCGAGGAACACGGCGGCGGTGTCGGTGTCGACGGCAGCGCGCAGCGCTTCGACGTCGCCGAACGGCACGTGCGTGACCCCGGGGACCAGCGGCGCGAACGGATCGCGCTTGCCCGGCTGGCCGGTGAGCGACAGCGACCCCATCGTGCGGCCGTGGAACGCGCCCTCCGCCGCGACGACCTTGGTGCGGCCGGTCAGGCGGCTGATCTTCAGGGCGGCCTCGTTGGCCTCGGCGCCGGAGTTCACGAACAGGACCTTGCCCTGGCCGGTCAGGCCCGCGACGTCGAGCAGCGCCTCGGCGAGCTCCAGCGCGACCGGGTTCACGTACAGGTTCGACGTGTGGCCCAGCGTCGCGATCTGCTCGGAGACGGCGCGCACCACCTCGAGATGGGCGTGGCCGAGCGCGTTGACCGCGATGCCGCCGACGAGGTCGAGGTACTCGGTGCCCTCGGCGTCCCACACCCGCGCGCCCTCGCCGCGGACCAGCGTCAGCCCGGGGGTTCCGTAGTTGTCCATCAGGGCCGACTGCCAGTGCTGCCGGCTCGCCTCGTTCGAGGTCGGGGTGGTCACGGGAGCTCCGTTCCTGGGTTCTCGGGGTTCGGGGTGGGCTCGGGGTTCGGCGTGGGCTCGGGGTTCGGGGTGGGCTCGGGGTTCGGCGTGGGCTCGGGGTAAACCATCGTGCCGATGCCGCGTGAGGTGAAGACCTCCAGCAGCACGGAGTGGGCGACGCGCCCGTCGATCACGTGGGCGCGGCGCACGCCGCCGCGGACCGCGCGCACGCAGGCCTCCATTTTCGGGATCATGCCGCTGGCCAGCTCGGGCAGCATCTTCTCCAGCCGGTCGACCTGGATGCGGTCGATCAGCGACGAGCGGTCGGGCCAGTTGGCGTAGAGGCCTTCGACGTCGGTGAGCACCACGAGCTTCTCCGCGCCCAGCGCTGCGGCCAGCGCCCCGGCGGCGGTGTCGGCGTTGACGTTGTGCACCACGCCGTCGATGTCGGGCGCGACCGTGGACACCACGGGGATGCGCCCGGCGTTGACGATGTCGAGCACCGCGTCGGGGTTGACCGCGGCGACCTCGCCGACGAGGCCGATGTCGACCTGCTCACCATCCACAGTGGCCTGTTTGCGCTCGGCGGTGAACAGGCGCGCGTCCTCGCCGGAGATGCCGACGGCGTACGGGCCGTGGGCGTTGATCAGGCCGACGAGCTCGCGGCTGACCTGCCCGACCAGCACCATGCGGACGATGTCCATCGTCTCGGGCGTGGTCACGCGCAGGCCGCCCTTGAACTCGCCTTCGACGCCGAGCCGGGTGAGCATCGCGGTGATCTGCGGTCCCCCGCCGTGCACGACCACGGGGTGCAGGCCGGCGAGGCGCAGGAACACCATGTCCTGCGCGAACGCCGCCTTGAGGGTGTCGTCGATCATGGCGTTGCCGCCGTACTTCACCACCACGGTGGCGCCGTGGAACCGCTGCAGCCACGGCAGCGCCTCGATGAGCACTCCGGCCTTCTCGGCCGCTGTCTCGAGCCTGTCGTCCGCGGAAATCAGGTCCTCCGTGCCGGTCATGAGGAGTAGGCGCTGTTCTCTTCGACGTAGCCGTGGGACAGATCGGTGGTGTAGATCGTGGCCTCGGCCGAGCCGACACCCAGGTCGACGACGACCTCGATGGCGCGCCCCGACAGGTCGGCGGCCGAGCGGTCCGCCGCGGTGGTGCCGGACGCGAACAGCGTGACGCCGTTGATCGTGATCGACACCGTCTCCGGATCGATGCGCGCGGGTGCGCGACCGAGCGCCATCGCGATGCGGCCCCAGTTGGGGTCGGAGCCGAACAGTGCCGTCTTCACGAGGTTGTCCTCGGCGATCGTGCGGGCGACCACCACGGCGTCGTCCTCGGACGCGGCACCGCGCACCGTGACGTCCACGTCCTTGGTCGCGCCCTCGGAGTCGGCGCGCAGCTGCAGCACGAGGTCGTGGGCGACGGCGGTGAGCTGCTCGGTGAGCTCGGCTTCCGTCGGCTCGACCCCACTCGCGCCGGACGCGAGCACCAGCACCGTGTCGTTGGTGGACGTGCCGCCGTCGACGTCGAGCCGGTCGTAGGTGACCCGGGTGGCGGCGCGCAGCGCGCGGTCGAGAACTTCCTTGTCCACCACGGCATCGGTGGTGAGGACCGACAGCATCGTGGCCAGGTTCGGCGCGAGCATGCCGGCGCCCTTGGCGAACCCGCCGACACTCCACCCGTTCGAGTGGGCCGCGAACACCTGCTTCGGCTTCGTGTCCGTGGTCATCACGGCGCAAGCCGCGTTCAGGCCCGCCTCGGCGCTCGCGTCGAGCGCCTTGACCGCACTGTCCACACCGGACAGCACCGCGGCCATCGGGAGCCGCTCGCCGATGAGGCCGGTGGAGCACACGGCCACCTCGATCGCGCCGATGTCGAGGACCTCGGCGACCTTCTCCGCGGTGGCGTGCGTGTCCTGGAACCCGCCCGGGCCGGTCGCCGCGTTGGCGCCGCCGGAGTTGAGCACGACCGCCTTCAGCTTCTGCTGCTTCAGGACTTCCTGCGACCACAGCACGGGCGCGGCCTTGATCACGTTGCGCGTGAACACACCCGCGGCGAGGTCGAGCGGGCCGTCGTTCACGACGAGCGTGAGGTCGAGCGCGCCGGAGGCCTTGATGCCTGCGGCGACGCCGGCGGCGCGGAAACCCTTCGGGCCGGTGACGGTCACGGTGCCACTCCCACAGTGGAAAGTCCGGTGGCCTCGGGGAAGCCGAGCGCCAGGTTCATCGACTGGACAGCACCGCCGGCGGTGCCCTTGGTGAGGTTGTCGATCGAGCAGATCACGACCAGGCGGCCCGCGTCGGCGTCCACGCCCACCTGGAGTTGGACGTTGTTCGACCCGAGCGTCGAAGCCGTCGCGGGCCACATCCCCGCGGGCAGCAGCTGCACGAACGGCTCGGCGTCGTAGGCCTTCTCGTACACCTCACGCACGGTGTTCTCGTCGACATCGCCGATCAGGGGTGCGGTCGCGGTCGTGAGAATGCCGCGCGGCATCGGGGCGAGCACGGGCGTGAAGGACACGGTCACCGGCTTTCCGGCCGCGCCGGAGAGGTTCTGCGCGAATTCGGGGGTGTGCCGGTGCTTGCCCGCGACGCCGTACGCGCTCGCGGACCCCATCACCTCGGACCCGAGCAGGTTCGGCTTGAGGCTCTTGCCCGCGCCGGACGTGCCGGTGACCGCCACGACCGTGACGTCCGGCTCGACCAGGCCCGCGGCCAGCGCCGGGGCGAGAGCGAGCGAGCCGCCGGTCGGGAAGCAGCCCGGGACCGCGACACGCTTGGTGCCCACGAGCTTCTCGCGCGCGCCGGGCAGCTCGGGCAGGCCGTAGGGCCACTGCCCGGCGTGCTCGCCGCCGTACCAGCGCTGCCAGTCGGCCGGGTTCGCCAGCCGGTGGTCGGCGGCGAGGTCGACCACGAGCACGTCGGGTCCGAGCTGCGCCGCGACCTCGGCCGAGTGGCCGTGGGGCAGCGCGAGGAACACGACGTCGTGCCCGGCCAGCGTCTCCGCCGTGGTCTCGGCCAGCACGCGCCCGGCCAGGGGCGCGAGGTGCGGCTGGTGCGTGCCCAGCAGCGTCCCCGCGCTGCTCGCCGCCGTCAGCGCACCGATCTCGACTTCCGGATGGGTCAGCAACAGGCGCAACAGTTCACCGCCCGCGTAGCCGCTCGCGCCGGCCACCGCGATCTTCACCGTCATACGCATGATTATGCACGACCATGCAATCTCAAACAAACAGGATTCCGCTGGGCCAGGTGTGTTTCCTGCCATGCCAAGTCTGAGCCGGGCCGTCGACCACGGTCGTCCGGGCCGTTGCCGCAGCTCCCGGCCTCGCGGCGCCCGGGCCGTTCGCACTTCACCCGATCGAGTGCTCTCACCGGGGCCGTGCCCGCGGCCACGAGGGCCGCGGGCACGGCTGCTCACCGCTCCCCTTCGGCGGCCTCGCGCAGGCTCGGCGGCGCGGGCAGGTGGCGCCCCGGCCGTTCCGGGTCGCAGCCGACGCGCGGCAGGCGGGAGCGGATGCCACCCGCCGTGCGCTCGAACCGGCGGGCCAGCTCGGCGACCGTGTCGCCCGCGAGCCACGCGGACTCCAGCTCCGCGTCGAGCTCGGCGCTCCACGGTTTCCCTTGCTGCGCGGGGCGTTCGCCCGATCTTCGGCGCGGCCCGCCCGCGAAGGCGTGGAGGCTGCCGGCCAGGAGGTCGGCCACCGCGGGGACCACGGTGGTGTCGAGGTCGAGCCTGCCGTGCACGACGGACTCTCCGTCGGGCCCTTCGCCGCCCACGGTGACCGTGACGCGGCGCTGCTCGGCCGTCTCGCCCGGGCGGGCGAGGACGACGATCTGGTACTGGACGTTTCCGGCCCGGACCTCGGTCCGGTGCTCTTCGATGATCGTCATGGCGGCGACGCTAGCGCCCACCCCCGACAGAATCCGCTCACGGCTCGTGTCCGGGTGGCTGCGCTCCGAAATTGTCGGACCCCTGTCGTAGCGTCCTCGAGCGATCACGAACAGCGACCGAGGGGGCTCGGGTGGAAGGGATCAGAAGTGCGACAGCGCGCCCGTTTTTGCCTGGGCCTGGGCCTGGGCTGGAGCTGGTGCCTCGCTCTTCTGCTGTGCGTCCGCGGCCGCCGGGACCGGTGGGGGCACCGGGTCGCACTGCGCGTCGGAGTGGTTGCCCGAGGTGCGCTTCGGCAGCGCGCCGGTCGCGAGGTAGTCGGCGACCTTGTCGTCCACGCAGGCGACGCCGGACAACGAGCCGGCGTGCGTAGTGCCGCCGGGCGCGCTGATCAGGCTCGACTTCGGGAACAGCTTGCGCACGGCGAGGCTGCCGGCGTACGGCGTCGCCGCGTCGAGCTCCTCACTGATGAGCAGCACGCCGCCGACCTTGCCGCCGCCGACCTTCACCGGCTTCCCGGCCTTGGCGGGCCAGTCGCGGCAGGGCGCGTTGAACCACGCGTTGCCCCAGGTCTCGAACGGCGCGCGGAAGAACGTCGTCCAGTTGTCGAGGCGCCAGCGGTTCCAGCTGGTCGGCCACTTCACGTCGGTGCACTGGACGGCGCTGTACACGGCGTACCCGTTGTCGTCACCGGGCGGGTTGGAGCGGTCGTAGAGGCTCTTGAGCGTCTGCCAGTCGCCGCGGTGCACCCAGCCGTCGAACGCCTTGGCCAGGTCCTCCCAGCCGAACACATAGTAGCCGGCCCCCAGGAAGACATCGGTCCACTCGTCGCCGCCGATCACGCCACCGGCGGCGGAACGGTCGAGCTTGTTCTGCTGGTCGTACCAGAGCTTCTCCACGGTGGCCTCGGTCTTGCCGAGGTGGTACACGTCGTCGTACTCGGCGAGCCAGCCGAAGTAGATCTTGATGTTGCGGTCGAACGCCACGTCCTGGTCCAGGTTGGCCTGGTACCAGACCTTGCCCGGGTCGACGTTGCCGTCGAGCACCATGCGGCGCACGTTCATCGGGTACAGCGTGCTGTAGACCTGGCCGAGGTAGGTGCCGTAGGAGAAGCCGTAGTAGTTGATCTGCTTCTCCCCCAGCGCCACGCGGAGGCTGTCCATGTCCTGCGCCACGTCAATGGTCTTGATGTGGTCGAGGATGGCGCCGTTCTTCGCGCACGCCTCCGCGTAGCCCTTGGCCTTGGCGAGCCAGGTGCGCTCGAGCTGCGGGGTCGAAGGCACGTACGGCGGGCGGTCGTAAGAGAAGTAGCCGCCGTCGCATGTCACGACCGGCTTGCTGGAGCCGACGCCGCGCGGGTCGAAGCCGATCCAGTCGTAGCTCTCGCCGGCGCCGTCCGGCACGTATTGGCCGAGCACCGAGAGCCCCAGCCCGGAACCTCCGGGGCCGCCCGGGTTGACCAGCATCACGCCCTGGTACTGCGCGGACTTGTGCTTGATCCGCGACACGGCGACCTGCACCTTGGTGCCGGAGGGTTTCGCGTAGTCCATCGGGACCACGAGGAACCCGCACTCGGCGCCCGCGTTCTTCAGGCTCGTGGTCTGGCACGGCCCCCAGCTGATCGACGGCGGGGTGTAGCCCGCCGTCGCCGCCCCCTGCGCAGCTGTGGCGGCCGGCGCGGCGGCCATCGTCCCGGCCGCGACACCCACGGCGGCCAGGACGGCAAGGATCTTCTTCACGGTGGCCCTCTTCGCTCGCGGGTTACCCGAATTGGTCGAAACTACCGACAACCCGGAACAATCTCCTCGCACGACACGAGTTGCGCCAGCCGTCGCCCGCCGGCGGCCGGCGCGGTGGAGGTGGGCGCGGATGGGTGTGGACAAGGCGTTGATCTCGGCTGTCCGAACCGGACTCGCCGCCCGGGCAGACCCGGTGAAAGCGCCCGCCATGCAGGCGTACATGAAGTCGGCGATGCCGTATCGCGGGGTGGCCAAACCCGGGCGCGCCGCGCTCATGAAAGAGGTTCTGGCCGCCCACGTTCTGCCGGATCGGGCGAGTTTTTCAACGACCGTCCTGGCCTTGTGGCGCGAAGCCGAATTCCGCGAGGAGCGCTACGCGGCGATCGATCTGTCGGGCCACCGCGCGTACCGGCGGTGGCAGGACCCGGACCTGCTCGGCCTCTACGAGGAGCTCATCGTCGACGGTGCGTGGTGGGACTTCGTCGACGAGGTCGCGATCCGCCGCGTCGGGCCGATCCTGCGCGAGTACCGCCCGGAGGTCGCGCCGGTGCTGCTGTGCTGGGCCACCGGCCCCGACCGCTGGCGGCGCCGCACCGCCGTCATCTGCCAGGTGTCGGCGAAAACGGACGTCGACCGCACCCTTTTGACGACGGCTATCGAAGCCAACATCGATGACCCCGATTTCTTCCTGAGGAAGGGCATCGGCTGGGCGTTGCGCGACCACGCGAAAACGGCTCCGGACTGGGTGCGCTCCTTTGTGCGCGATCACCCGGGGCTGTCACCACTGTCCACACGGGAGGCTTTGAAGAACCTGACCTGACCGCGATCCACGACGTGACGAAGGGAGAGACCAGGAATTCGCGGCAGCCACCCGAGGTCAACGCCCGCGGGAGGCCCTGTGGCGGGTGCCGGGGCAGGCAGCCGGGTGGCCACTCGTACAGCAGGCGACCGGGCCGGCACCGGGACTCGCCGAAAGGTACCCGCGGTGCCCACACGCGAGCAGCCGTAGCAAACCCCCGGAGCAGGCGCCCGAGACAGGCGCCGAGCGGAGAACCGGCAGTGGGCCGGAAACTCCGCAACGAGGCGGTGTCTCCGGCCCACTGGACCGAGGTCAGTCACCAGGTGCCCAACCGAGGTCGGTCAGGTGCCCGTGAGGGGTCAGGCGCGCAGCGTGGCCCCGAAGCGGGCGCCGGCGGCGGAGACGGCGGCGTCGCGGGCCTTGGTGGCTTCGTCGACCGTCAGGGTGCGGTCCGGGGCCCGGAAGCGGAGCTTGTAGGCCAGGGACTGTTTGCCGTCGCCGATTTGGGTGCCGGTGTAGACGTCGAAGAGGGTGATGTCTTCGAGGAGTTCGCCGGCGCCCGAGCGCAGGACCTCGGCGAGGTCAGCGGACGGGACGTCGGAGGCGGCGACCAGGGCGACGTCGAGCAGCACCGGCGGGTAGGCCGACACACTCGGTGCCGGGCGGGAGTCCGGCAGCGGGATGGCGTCGAGGTCGAGCTCCATCGCGACCGTGCGGGGCGGCAGGCCCAGGGCCTCGACCACCTTGGGGTGCAGCTCGCCCGCGTGGCCCACCGGCCAGTCGCCCACGCGCAGCTGGGCGCAGCGGCCCGGGTGCCACGGCGGAAGATCCGCGGCCTGCACCGTGAGCTCCACGCCCGCGGCCGCGGCCACCAGGCGGGCGGCCTCGACGGCGTCGGCCCAGGAGGCCGGCTCGCCCTTGCCCCACCAGCCGGCGCGGCGGCGCAGGCCGGTGAGCACGACGGCGACGTGCACCGGCTGGGCGGGCACGGCGGCCTCCAGCACGGCGAGCTCCTCGTCGCTCGGCCGGTGTTCGACGCCGAGGTCCGGCACCTTCAGCTGGTGCGGCTTCGGCAGCACGACCTGGCCGATGTGGAAGAGCGACACGTCCTTCATGCCGCGGGACACGTTGCGCTGCAGCGTGTCGAGCAGGCCGGGCAGGAGGGTCGTCGACATGCGGTCGTGGTCGGCCTCGAGCGGGTTGCGCACGCGGACGGTCTTGCGGCGCACGTCGTCCTCGGGCAGGCCGAAGGCGTCCCACACCGAGTCACTGACGAACGGGAAGGGCAGGACCTCGACGTGACCCGCCTCGGCCAGCGCACGGGCGACACCGCGGCGACGCTTTTGCTCCTCGGTGAGGCCGCGGCCCGCGGGCGCCGCCGGCAGGACCGACGGGATGCTCTCGTAGCCCTCGAGCCGCAGCACCTCCTCGACGAGGTCGGCGGGCTGCACGAGGTCGGCGCGCCAGCTCGGCGGAGTCGCCGTGACCGACGAGATGCCCGCGTCGCTGGTGCTCACCTGGACCTTGCAGCCGATCTGCGTGAGCCGCCGGACGGTGACGCCGCGCTCGTAGCGCACGCCCGCCACCTGGTCAGGCAGGTTGATCGGCATGGTGACCGGCGCGAGCGGCGCGACGCCGCCCTCGTCGGTGCGGCCGGGCTGGATGGCGCCCTCGCCGTACTGGCGCAGCAGCCGGGCGGCCAGCTCGACCGCGGCCGCGCACAGGCCCGGATCGGTGAAACGCTCGAAGCGCTTGGCCGCCTCGGAGAACAGCTTGTGCCGGCGCGCCGTGCGGCTGATCGACGCGGGGTTCCAGTGCGCCGCTTCGAGGAGCACGTCGGTGCTCTCCGGGGTGATCTCCGTGCTGGCGCCACCCATGGTGCCCGCGAGCGAGATCACGCCGGAGTCGTCGGCGATCACGATGTCGTCGGCGTCGAGCGTGCGCACGACATCGTCCAAAGTGGTCAGCTTCTCCCCCGCCTTCGCGCGCCGCACCACCAGGTCGCCCTGGATGGCGGTGGTCGCGAACGCGTGGAGCGGGTGGCCGAGCTCGAGCATCACGTAGTTGGTGACGTCGACGGCCAGCGAGATCGACCGGATCCCGGCCAGCATCAGCCGGCGGCGCATCCACCACGGCGACGGCGCCGTGGCGTCGAGGCCCTTCACGCGGCGCAGCACGAACCGCGGGCAGCCTTCGGGGTCCTCGACCCGCACCGGCCACGCATCGCCCTCGGCCTCGGGGATGTCGAGCATCGCCGGGTCGCCGAAGGGCACGTCGAGCGCGTTGGACAGCTCGCGCGCGAGGCCGCGGATCGACAGCGCGTAGCCGCGGTCCGGGGTCGGCGTGACCTCGATGACGGTGTCGGAAAGGCCCAGCAGCTCCTTGGCGTCGTCGCCCGGGCTCGCGGTGCCCGGGGGCAGCACGAGAATGCCGCTGTGGTCCTCGCCGAGGCCCAGTTCCTTGGCGGAGCAGATCATGCCGTCGCTGACCTTGCCGTATGTCTTGCGTGCGGCGATCTCGAAGTCGCCCGGCAGCACGACGCCCGGCAACGCGACCACGACGAGGTCGCCCTCGGCGAAGTTGCTGGCACCGCAGACGATGCCGCGGGTCTTGATGCCGTGGGGGCCCTCGTTCTCGATCGGGCCTTCGTCGTCGTCCTCGTCGTCGTCCTCATCGGACGCGGCGGTGTCCTCTTCGGACTCCGCCTCCTCGCCGACCTCGACGCGGCAGAACCGCACCGGCTTCTTGAAGCCGGTCAGCTCCTCGATCTCGGCGACGCGCCCGACCACGAGGGGGCCGGTCACGGGGCCGAGCTCGCTCAGCTCGTCGACCTCGATCCCGATCCGCACGAAGGCGTCGGCCAGGTCCTGGGGCGTGACCTCGTCACCCACGTCGAGGTGCTCGGTCAGCCAGCTCACCGGGACTCTCACTACGCCTCCGTTCCGAAGGGAAGGGTGAACCGGACGTCGCCTTCGACCATGTCGCGCATGTCCGGGATGCCGTTGCGGAACTGCAGGGTCCGCTCGATGCCCATGCCGAACGCGAAGCCCGAGTACACCTCGGGGTCGACGCCGCACGCGCGCAGCACGTTGGGGTTGACCATGCCGCAGCCGCCCCACTCGACCCAGCCGGGGCCGCCCTTCTTCTCCTCGAACCACACGTCCACCTCGGCGGACGGCTCGGTGAAGGGGAAGAAGTGCGGGCGCAGCCGCGTCTTGGAGCTCTCGCCGAACATCGCGCGTGCGAACGCGTCGAGTGTGCCCTTGAGGTGGGCCATGGTGATGCCCTTGTCCACGGCCAGGCCCTCGACCTGCGTGAACACCGGCGTGTGCGTGGAGTCCAGCTCGTCGGTGCGGTAGGTGCGGCCCGGGCACACGACGTAGACCGGCAGGTCGCGGTGCAGGAGGCTGCGGGCCTGCACGGGTGAGGTGTGCGTGCGCAGCACCAGCCCGGAGTCCTCTTCGCCCACGTAGAAGGTGTCCTGCAGCTGGCGCGCGGGGTGGTCCTTGCCGAAGTTCAGCGCGTCGAAGTTGAACCACTCGGCCTCGAGCTCGGGGCCTTCCGCGACCTCGTAGCCCATCGCGATGAACGCGTCGGCCACGCGCTCGGACACGGTGCTGATCGGGTGCCGGGCGCCGCGCGGGATCTGGTCCCACGGCAGCGTGACGTCGACGGCCTCTTCGCGCAGCACGTGCTCGTCCCGCTCGGCCTGCAACACGGCACGGCGCTCGTCGAACGCGGCCTGGGCGGCCTGGCGGGCCTCGTTGACCCGCTTGCCGGCGTCGGCCTTCTCCTGCTTGGACAGTGCACCGATGGCCCGGCGCGCGAGCAGCAGCGGCGCCTGGTCCCCGAGGTGCGCCGGCTTGACGGCGGCGAGCGCCTCCAGGTCGGCAGCACCCGCGAAGGCCTCTTCGGCCGCCTTGATCGCCGCACGCAGGGTTTCCGGTGCGAGCACGTCGACCGGCTTGTCTGTGGCTCCGGACATGACTCCTCGGCGTCCGCTGGGACGGGTTGAGCGGCAGCGCACGGGCAGGAAGCCGCACGTGCACATCGGGCAGCCCAGTCTAGGGGATCGGCCACCGGCCCCGGCCGCTCACCCTCCGCTTCCGAAGCGATCACCCCGCCAGGCCTCCGGAGGCCACCGCACTCACCTCGACGAAGGCCGGCACCGGAAAAGATCTTCACACTTGATGCAACCCCCGGGGCGCTCCGTGTCGTATTGGGTGATCGACGAGGGGTGGCGATGTGGCGGATCGGAAGAACTTCACCGACGTGGCGAGGGACCGTGCGCCGGCGTGGTGCCGGGTGTCGTTCCTGATGTGCGGGGACTGGGCCCTGGCCGAAGACATCGTGCAGGTGACCTTGCTACGGCTCTACAAGCGCTGGCACCGGCTGGATCCGGACGGCATCGAGGCCTACGCGCGGAAGGTCATGGCGCGGCTGGCGATCGACGCCTCGCGGCAACCTCACCGCCGGTCCGAACTGCTGACCGCACCCCCTGAACACCCGCAGCGGGACTCGGCGCCCGAGGACGGCGCCGACGTCCGCGCGGCGCTCGGCACGCTGGGGCCACGCCAACGGGCCGTGGTGGCCCTGCGCTTCTACTGCGACCTTTCGGTCGCGGAGACCGCGGCGACGTTGCGGATCAGCGAGGGCACGGTGAAGTCCCAGTCCGCCCGAGCCCTGGCCACGCTGCGGACGCTGCTGTCGCTCGACTCGACCACGCTCAACCCGACCGAAAGGCTCCTGCCATGACGGCCGAGCGGGAACTGCTCGAACAGGCCCTGGGCTCCGACCAGCCGCCGGTGTCGCTGGATTTCGAGGCGATCGAGGCGCAGGGGGCACGCGCGGTCCGGCGCCGGACCAAGCTCGCCGTGGCCGGCACGGCCGCCGCCGTGATTCTGGCCGGACTCGGTGCGACCGCGGTGCTGACCCGAGGAACCCCGCAGATGGTCACCCCGGCCGCACCCGGACAGGTCACCACCGCGGCGCCGCGCGAACGCGAGATCGCCTACTGCTACCGGACCGCGGACATCACCAGCACCGAGAACAACCAGCACGTCGCCTTCGGCATCAACGGCGCCGGCCCCAACGGCCGCGGAGACGCCGCGGCCGACAGCATGTCGATCTGCCGCTCCACGTGGACCGACAACCACACCGGGTGGCAGAAGCCCGGACTGCCCCGGGTCGTTCCTCCGCTCATCGCGTGCGTCCTGACCTCCGCGGCGGTCGACATCGACCCCGCCGCGGTCGGCGCGGTCGGCGTGTTCCCCGGGAATGCGCAAACGTGTGCCGCGATGGGCCTGCCCGTCGCGAAAATCTAGAGCAGCTCGACGCCGGTCAGCGGTGCGTGGCCATCGCGGCGGTGTACACGCAGACAGCGGCCGCCGTGGCCAGGTTGAGGCTTTCGGCCTTGCCGTAGAGCGGGATGCGGACGGCGGTGTCGGCCGCCGAGAGGACCGACTGCGACAAGCCGTGGGCCTCGTTGCCGAAGATCCACGCGACCGGGTCACCGAACGTGATCTCTTCGAGTGAGCGGTCCGCGTAGCCGTGGGCGGCCAGGGTGCGCAGGCCGGCGGCGGTCAACGACGAAAGCACCGATGGGATGTCGCGCTCGCGGGCCAGGGGGACGTGGAAGGTGCTGCCGGCGGCGGCGCGGACACTCTTGCCGTTGTGGGGGTCGACGGTGTCGCCCGCGAGGATCACGGCGTCGGCCCCCGCGGCGTCGGCGACGCGGATCACGGTGCCGGCGTTGCCGGGCTCGGCGACGTCCACGAGCACGACCACCAGGCGAGCACCCGTCAGCACCGTCTCGAGTGGACGGTCGACCAGCGCGCACACGGCCACGAGGCCTTGCGGGGTCACGGTTTCCGAAAGGCCGTCGGCGGCGCGGTCGGTGATCAGCGAGACCGCCACGCCCGACGAGGAAGCGGAAGCCAGCAACTCGGGGTGTGCCGAAGCCGCGCGTTCCGTGGCGAACAGCTCGAAAACGGTGCCGTGCGCCAACGCGGCTTCGACGGCGTTGGCGCCTTCGGCCAGGAAGCGGCCGGTCTTTTCGCGTTCCGCGCGGCGCGTCAGCTTGCGCGCAGCAACGACCCGGGGGGTCCGTTCGGTGAACGGAACCGCCCCGGGTCGCGGAAAACCGCCGGTCAGGCCGACTTCGCTTCGCCGGTGTTGACGTTCGCCTTGGCGAGCTCGGCGAGCGCCGCGAAGGCGGCGGCGTCGTTGACCGCGAGGTCCGCGAGGATCTTGCGGTCGACCTCGACACCGGCGACCTTGAGGCCCTGGATGAACCGGTTGTAGGTCACGCCATTGGCTCGAGCGGCCGCGTTGATGCGGGTGATCCACAGCTGGCGGAAGTCACCCTTGCGCGCACGGCGGTCGCGGTAGGCGTAGTTGAGCGAGTGAAGCGTCTGCTCCTTGGCCTTGCGGTACAGCCGCGAGCGCTGGCCGCGGTAGCCACTGGCCAGTTCGAGAGTTGACCGACGCTTCTTCTGGGCGTTGACCGCCCGCTTGACGCGTGCCACTGGTCCATCCTGTCGATTCGGGGGGCGCGGTGGCGCCCGGGGTGATCAGTACGTGTGCGGAGGGTGGCTCAGGCTCAGATGCCGAGCAGGCGCTTGACGCGGCCGGCCTCGGTCTTGGCGAGCTCCGTCGTGCCCTCGAGACGCCGGGTGAGGCGGTTGGACTTCTTCTCCATCAGGTGGCGGCGGCCGGCCTTCTGGCGGCGCAGCTTGCCCGTGCCCGTCACGCGGATCCGCTTGGACGTACCGCTGTGCGTCTTCATCTTCGGCATTGTTGTTCTGTCCTCTTCCGTGCGGCGGCACACCGGTGCCCCGGTGTGCCGCTGACTGTGCTGAGCGCTGCGGGAGGCGTTATGCCTCGGGAGCCGTCTCGGCCTTCGCGACCTTCGGCTTCACGTTCTTGTGCGGGGCCAGCACCATGATCATGTTGCGACCGTCCTGCTTGGGCGACGATTCGACGAAGCCCAGCTCGGTCACGTCGTCGGCCAGCTTCTGCAGCAGCCGGAAACCGAGCTCCGGCCGGGACTGCTCGCGACCGCGGAACATGATCGTGACCTTGACCTTGTTGCCGGCCGCCAGGAACCGTGACACGTGACCCTTTTTGGTCTCGTAGTCGTGCTGGTCGATCTTCGGACGCAGCTTCTGTTCCTTGATGACGGTCAACTGCTGGTTGCGGCGGGACTCGCGGGCCTTCTGCGCGCTCTCGTACTTGAACTTGCCGAAGTCCATGAGCTTGCATACGGGCGGGCGGGCCTGAGGCGCGACCTCGACGAGGTCGAGATCGTTCTCCTGTGCCAGCCGCAGCGCATCTTCGATCCGGACGATGCCGACCTGCTCGCCGTTGGGTCCGACGAGCCGGACTTCCGGCACCCGGATACGTTCGTTGATGCGTGTCTCGGAGCTGATGGGGCCTCCTTGGTCCGAGTGACAAATTCTCTTCTCGACCTGGTGCCCACATGATTCAGGCCCCGCCACCGGCTGCTTGCCGGTTCACGGGGCCCGCTCTGTCTCCGATCGCGCCCGATCGTCAGGATCGAACGCTTCGCCTAGGTGACAGATGTACCGACATCCACCACTTCGGCGAGACCGGACCCGGACACCTGAACCGGTGACACGGGTGGGAGCGGGGCTCCACTTGCCGCCCCCGATTCCTCGAGGGCTGGTCGCTCGTGGAAGGGTACCAGACGTGTCAGAACAACCTTCGCAACAGCCCCCGTATTCCCCGGATGTCCGCGACCTGGAGGACATCCCGAGCGTCGAGGTGATCAGCCGCGCGGCCGTGATGCTGATGTCGGCCGCGGCCGAACGCCTGGGCCTGGCCGATGCCGACCCGGACACCTCGCCCCACCGCGACCTCGACGAGGCGCGCCGGCTGATCACGGCGCTGGCCGGGCTCGTCACGTCGTCCGTAGAGTACCTGGGCCTGCACGCCGGCCCGCTGCGCGACGGGTTGCAGTCGCTGCAGAAGGCGTTCCGCGAAGCCTCCACCGTCCCCGACGCGCCGGGCCAGGGGCCGGGCGAGAAGTACACCGGCCCGGTCTACTGACCCCTCGCCCCGAGGCCCGTCCGCCCACCCGCGGACGGGCCTTCGTCGTCTCTGAGTCCCGGAGACTCGAAGGCCTTGTCGAACAGCTCTAAAGGCATCTAAAATGTTAGATGTGAGTCCGCTCCCCAAAGTCACCCGGCCGCTGCTGCGCGACGAGGCCTACGACCGCATCCGCCAGGCCATCATCGACGGCAGCCTCGCCCCCGGCACCCCGCTGCGCGACGCCGACCTGGCCGAAGAGCTCGGCCTGTCCCGCGCTCCCGTGCGCCAGGCCTTGCTGCGCCTGGCCGGCGAGGGGCTCGTGGAGTCCAAGCCGCAGAGCTACACGCGGGTGGCCGCCATCGCCGGCGACGAGGTGCGTGACGCCGTTCAGCTGGTCCGCGCATTGCACGAGTTCGCCATCCGCCAGGCCCTCCCCCGGCTCGGCACCGAGCAGGTCGCCGCGATGCGCACGGCCAACGAACGCTTTGCCACCGCGGTCGGTTCGGGGGACGTGGCCGCGGCGATCGCGGCCGACGACGAGCTGCACGACGTGCCCGTGCGCGCGTGCGGCAACCGCGCCGTCGCCGCGACGCTGGAGCGCTACACCCCGTTGCTGCGACGGCTCGAGTACGCGCGCTTCAGCTCGCTGCCCGCGCACCGCTCGATCCGGCGGCACACCGAGCTCGTCGACGCGATCGAAGCCGGCGACGCCGAAACCGCCGCCGCGGTCACCTCGACCATCTGGTCCGACCTGGAAGCAAGCCTGGAAACCGCTGAAACCCTGGAGACCCCGTGAGCCTCGCCGACTTCCCGCGTTTCCCGCTGATGATCGGCCCGTCGCCGATCCACCGGCTCGACCGCCTCACCGAACACCTCGGCGGCGCCACCGTCTGGGCCAAGCGCGAAGACCTCAACTCCGGTCTGGCCTACGGCGGCAACAAGACCCGCAAGCTCGAATACCTCGTGGCCGACGCGCTCGCCCAGGGCGCCGACACGCTCGTCTCCATCGGCGGCGTGCAGTCCAACCACACCCGCCAGGTCGCCGCGGCCGCCGCCCGCGCGGGGCTGAAAGCCGTGCTGGTGCAGGAAAGCTGGGTCGACTGGCACGATCCGCTGCACGACAAGGTCGGCAACATCCAGCTGTCGCGGATCCTGGGCGCCGACGTCCGGCTCGTCGAGGCCGGCTTCGGCATCGGGTTCAAGGAGAGCTGGGAGCAGGTCCTCGCGGAGGTCCAGGAACGCGGCGGGAAGCCGTACGCGATCCCGGCCGGCGCGTCCGACCACCCGCTGGGCGGGCTCGGGTTCGCGGGCTGGGTCGCGGAGCTGGAAGAACAGGAACGCGAGCTCGGCATCTTCTTCGACACCGTGGTGGTCTGCTCCGTGACCGGCAGCACTCAGGCCGGGATGGTGGCGGGCGCCGCACTGGGCCGACGACCCCGCCGCATCCTCGGCATCGACGCGTCGGCCAAGCCCGCCGAGACGCGCGACCAGATCACCCGCATCGCCGAGAACACCGCCGAGCTCATCGGCGCGCCCGGCATCGGCGAGGTCCTGCTCGACGAGCGCTACCACGCCGGCGTCTACGGCATCCCCGACGAGTCCACAGTGGACGCCATCCGCACGGTGGCGCGCCTCGAAGGCATGATCACCGACCCCGTGTACGAGGGGAAGTCCATGGCCGGGCTCATCGATCTCGTGCGCCACGGCGAGATCCCCCGTGAGTCGAACGTGCTCTACGCGCACCTCGGCGGCCAGCCGGCGATCAACGCCTACACGAGCGTGCTGGGCTGACCCGAAACTGACCCGGGCGCCTGGGCCCGCCACCCCGGCGAGCCCAGGCGAACCCGGCGAAACTCAGGAAACCGAACTCAGTCGAGCACGCACAGCACGTCGATCTCCACGAGGAGACCGGCGGGCAGGCCGACGTAGACCGTGGTGCGGGCCGAGTGCGGCCCCTCGCCGATCAGCTCGTTGTAGACCTCGTTGAACGGCGCGAAGTGGCTCGTGTCGGTGAGGTACACGCGCACCATCACCGCGTCGGCCCAGCCCGAACCGGCCTCGGTGAGCAGGGCCTCGATGTTCTTGAACACCTGCCGCGTCTGCGTCGCGATGTCGTCGCCGACGACCGCGCCGGTCGCGGGGTCGAACGCGACCGTGCCCGCGACCTGCAGGATGTTGCCCTTGCGGACGGCCTGCGAGAACTTCGCCGGCGGCTTCGGCGCGTTCTCGGTCGTGATCGCCGTCTTGCCCATCATTACCCCTTTCCGTTCCCCGTCCATCCACTGTGGACGGAAGCCTCGTCGGTCGCGGCGCGCAGCTCGGGCACGAGCGCGAGCAGGCCGTCGTAGTCCAGCAGCACCTTCGGCACCGACATCGACGCCGCGGCCAGCACCTCGCCGCCCGCGCCGCGCACCGGCGCCGCGATGCAGTGGATGAAGTCCTCGTGCTCGGCGTTGTCCACGGCGTAACCGCGCTCGGCGACCTTCTCCAGTTCCGCCAGGTACGCCTCGGGCGAGGTGATCGTGTTCGGCGTGAGCACCACGTAGTCCAGCGAACTCGCGATCTCCTCGCGCCGCGCCCGCGGCATCGCGGCGACCAGCACTTTGCCGACCGCTGTGCAGTGCAGGGGCGCGCGCTTGCCGATGCGCGAGTACATCCGCACGGAGTGGTGGCCCTCGAATTTGTCGATGTACACGACTTCGCCGTCTTCGTACGAGGCGAGGTGCACGGTGTGCCCGGTGCGGATGTTGAGCGCCGCGAGCGAGTCGTGGGAGCTGCTACGCACGTCGAGGTCTTCCAGCGCCTGGTTGGCGAGGTCGAACAGCGCGCTGCCGAGGCGGTAGTGGCGGGTGCCCTCGCGGCGTACGAAGTGGTGCGACTCGAGCGTGCGCAGCAGGCGCAGCACGGTCGTCTTGTGCACACCGATCTCCTCGGCGAGCTCGTCCAGCGTCTTCGCACCGCGGGCGAGCCCGGCCAGCACGGTCAGCGCCCGGTCCAGGCTCTGGCTCACCTCACCACCACACCCTCTCCCGTCAAGCGGGCCGCGCCCCACGCTTCGGCGTTGGCGCGCAGCAGCGTATCCACCACGGGTGCGGGCAGGGGCTCGCCGACGTCGTCGTGGGTCAGCAGCGTCGCGGCCGCTTGGAGGTGCCCGCGGCGCAGCCTGGTCGAGGGGTCGGCGCCGCGCAGGGTCGCGGCGAGGAATCCGGCCGCGAAGGCGTCACCCGCACCGACCGGCTCGACGACGTCCACGCGCAGCGCGGGTTCGAACACCGGCGCCGCATCGCCTTCGACGAGCGTCGCACCGCGTTCGCCGTGCTTCACCACGAGGGCGCGCGGCCCGGGCAGCAGCTCGCGCAGCCGCATGGGGTCACCGGTCCCCCACACGCGTTCGGCCTCGTCGTCGCCGGTGAGGACGAGGTCGGCGAGCCCGGCCAGCTTCGCGAGCACGGCGACGTCCTGCCCCAGCGCGGGCCGGTGGTTGACGTCGAACGACACGAGTCGCTCCCCGCGTGGGGCCTCCAGCAGCGCGCGCACGAGCGCGAGGCAACTGGCCGACAGCGCCGGCGTGATCCCGGACAGATGCAGCACGCGCACACCGTCGAGGTTCAGCCGGTCCACGAGGTCCGGTCCGAGCGCGGACGCGGCCGAGCCGGTGCGGTAATAACGCACCGGGCTGCCGTGGGCGCCGCTTTCCTTGACGTACAAGCCCGTCGGACGCGCCGGATCGATCTCGACGCCGCTCACGTCGACGCCGGCCGAAGCGATCTCCCGCACCAGCGCGCGGCCGAACGGGTCATCGCCGACCGCGCTCACCCACGCGCTCGGAACACCGAGTGCGGGCAGGTGGCAGGCGACGTTCGACTCGGCACCGCCGAAGGTGCGCAGCCAGCTGCGCACCCGTTCGGGCGGGCCGGGTTCGGCCGGTACGAACAGGGCCATCGACTCGCCGATGCAGAGCACCTCGGGCGGGCTGGTCACTGACTTTCTCCCCGTTCCGTCACCCCGTTGACCTGTGGCGGACCGGATGCTACACCTATGTCGCGCATTTTGCGCAACGCCCGTTGCACCATACGCAACCATATCCGGTCGACGAGGTCTGAATCGATGAACAGCTCCGAGCACGCCACCCTGATCGCCGCCGTCCGCGCGGGCCGGGACGAGAAGATCGACTGGCGCTTCCGCTCGATCGCGCCCGCGCTGGCCGGGCTCACCCTCGACGAGGCCGCAGCCCGGCGAGCGAACCTGTTCGCCGACGGCTTCTTCGGCCCGTTCGTGGTGCTCGACGCCGCGGCGGTGGAGCACAACCTCGCCACCATGGCCGCGTGGTGCGCCGGGCACGGGATCGCGCTCGCACCGCACGGCAAGACCACGATGGCGCCCGAGCTGTTCGCGCGCCAGCTCGCGCACGGCGCGTGGGGCGTCACCGCCGCCAACGCCGGGCACCTGCGGATCTACCGCGCGTTCGGCGTTTCGCGGATCCTGCTGGCCAACCAGCTCGTGGACCCGGCGGGCTTGCGCTGGCTCGCGGGCGAGCTGGCCGCGGACCCGGCGTTCGAGTTCGTGTGCTGGGTCGACTCCGTGCGTGGGGTCGAGCTGATGACCGAGGCGCTGGCCGGGTCCGCGCGGCCGGTCGACGTGCTCGTCGAGCTGGGCGGCGCCGGCGGGCGCACCGGTGTGCGCGATCCGGAGACGGCACTGGCCGTGGCCGAGGCGGTCGCGAAGAGCCCCGCGCTGCGGTTGCGCGGCACGGGCGGCTACGAGGGCGCGCTGTCGCACGACACCGACGACGCCGCCCTGGCCAAGATCAGTTCCTATGTAGACACTCTGCGCGACTCGGCGATCGCGTTCGCGGACAAGGGCCTGCTCGCCGATGGCCAGGTCTACGTGACGGCCGGCGGCAGCGCGTACTTCGACCGCGTGGCCCAGGAGCTCACGAAACCGTGGCCGGACGGCCTGGACGTGCTGCCGATCCTGCGCAGCGGCGCCTACGTGACGCACGACGACGGCTTCTACCGCGAGATCTCGCCGCTCGGCGTGCACCCGCGGCTGGCCGGCGTCGAGCCGTTCCACGCCGCGCTGCACGCGTGGGCGCAGGTCACCTCGAAGCCCACTCCCGAGCTGGCGCTGCTCACGGCCGGCAAGCGCGATCTGCCCTACGACGAGGGCATGCCGGAACCGCAGTTGCTGCGCAAGAACGGCGTCAACGCCGAGCTCACCGGCCACGCCGTGACGAAGCTGAACGACCAGCACGCGTTCCTGGCACTGCCCGCCGACTCCCCCGTCGAGGTCGGCGACTGGGTGCGGCTCGGGCTTTCGCACCCGTGCACGACGTTCGACAAGTGGCCGCTGCTGCCGGTGGTGGACACCGACGGCGAGACCGTCGTCGACTTCGTGCGGACGTGGTTCTGATGGACCTGGTGGTCCGTGGCGCCCAGGTCGCGGACGGCACCGGTGACCCGCTGACCCGCCACGACGTCGGGATCACCGGCGACCGCATCACCGAGGTCGCCGAACCCGGCTCGCTCACCGGCAAGCGCGTGCTCGACGCCGACGGCCTCGTGCTCGCGCCCGGGTTCATCGACATGCACTCGCACTCCGACCTGCAGCTGCTCACCAACCCGGACCACCTTGCGAAAGTGTCCCAGGGCGTGACCACCGAGGTACTCGGGCAGGACGGCCTCTCATACGCGCCCGTCGACGACACCGTGCTCGAAGCCCTGCGCCAGCAGCTCGCCGGCTGGAACGACGACCCGGCCGGCTTCGACTGGAACTGGCGCTCGGTCGGCGAGTACCTCGACCGGCTCGACCGCGGCGTCGCCGTGAACGCCGCCTACCTCGTGCCGCAGGGCACCGTCCGGATGCTCGCCGTCGGCTGGGAGAACCGGCCGGCGACCGAGCCCGAGCTCAACGGCATGAGGGAACTGATCGCGACCGGGCTCGAAGAAGGCGCTTTCGGCCTGTCCTCGGGGCTCACCTACACCCCGGGCATGTACGCGGACACGGCCGAGCTCGTCGAGCTGTGCCGCGTGGTCGGCGAGCGCGGCGGTTACTACAGCCCCCACCACCGCAGCTACGGCGCGGGCGCGCTGGAAGCATTCGCCGAGATGGTCGACGTGTCGCGCCGCGCGGACTGCCCGCTGCACCTCGCGCACGCCACGATGAACTTCTCCGTCAACAAGGGCAAAGCACCGGAGCTGCTGAAGCTGCTGGACGACGCCCTCGACGCCGGCGGCGACATCACCCTCGACACCTACCCGTACCTGCCGGGCGCCACCTATCTCTCCGCGCTGCTGCCGAGCTGGGCCACCGAGGGCGGGCTCGACGCGACGCTCGCGCGACTGTCCGATGCGGACACCCGCGAGCGGATCCGCGTCGAGATCGAGGAGACCGGCTCGGACGGCGCGCACGGTGTGCCCATCGACTGGTCCGGCATCGAGATCAACGGCGTGCGCCGCGAGAGCAACGCCGGCCTCGTGGGCCACAGCGTCGCGGAATCCGCTCACCGGCAAGGAAAATCGCCCGCCGAGCTGTACTTCGCCACGCTGGTCGACGAGCGGCTCGGCACCTCGTGCCTGATGCACATCGGCCATGAGGAGAACGTGCGGGCCATCATGCGCCACCGCACGCACACCGGCGGTTCCGACGGCCTGCTCGTCGGCAACCGGCCGCATCCGCGGGCCTGGGGCACCTTCCCCCGTTACCTCGCCCGCTACGTCCGTGAACTGGGCGTGCTCGGGCTGGCCGACTGCGTCGCGCACCTCACGGGGCGCCCGGCGCGGCGGCTGCGGCTCGCCGACCGGGGGCTCGTGCGCCCCGGGTACGCGGCCGACCTGGTGCTGTTCGATCCCGCCACGATCACCGACACCGCCACGTTCGAAAACCCGAGGCAGCCCGCCGAGGGGATCTCCCACGTCTTCGTGAACGGCGTCGCCGCGATCGAGGACACCCACCCCACCGGCGCCCTCGCCGGCCATTCCCTTCGTCACCCCGGGAGGGGCCGATGATCCACTGGCTGCAGACCACGACCGGCGGTCTGCTCACGCTCGCCGCGGTTTCGATCGCCGTCCTGCTCGTGCTCATCATCAAGGTCAAGCTCGAACCGTTCATCGCGTTGATCGTGGTGGGAGTGCTGACCGCGCTGGCCGCGGGCCTGCCCGTGGGGACGCTGGTCGGCACCGCGCAGAAGACGTCGGACTCCTTGCTGGAAAAGGGCTTCGGCAGCATCCTCGGGCACATCACGGCGATCATCGGCCTCGGCACCCTGCTCGGCTCGATCCTCGAACGCTCCGGCGGCGCCCGCGTGCTCACCTCGGCGCTGCTGCGCTCGTTCGGTGAGAAACGCGCGCCGCTGGCAATGGGCCTGTCCGGCCTGATCTTCGGCATCCCGGTGTTCTTCGACATCGGCATCTTCGTGCTGGCGCCGCTGGTCTACGCGGCGGCCAAGCAGGGCGGCCGCTCGATCGTGCTGTACGCGATGCCGCTGCTGGCGGGCCTGTCGATCACGCACGCGTTCATCCCGCCGCACCCCGGCCCGGTCGCGGCCGCCGGGCTGCTGCACGTGGACCTCGGCTGGCTCATCCTGATGGGTGCGATCTGCGGCATCCCCGCGTGGTTCATCGGCGGCATTCTGTACTCGACCTGGATCGGCAAGCGCGTGAACGTGCCGCTCGCCGAGGAGTTCGCGAAGCTCGCCGGCGACGACGTCGAAGAAGCCGGCGACCCGCCGTCACTGCGGCTGGTCGGCGGCATCATCGCGATCCCCCTCGTGCTGATCCTGCTGGGCACTTTCGGCAGCATCGCGCTTCCGGCGAACTCGCCCGTGGCGGCTGTTGCGGCCTTCCTGGGCACCCCCGCCATCGCGCTGACGATCGCGACCCTGCTCGCGATGTGGCTGCTGGGCCGTCGCCGCGGCATGACCGGCGCACAGCTCACGGAACTCTCGACCGCCGCGCTGCGCCCGGTCGCGATGATCCTGCTGGTGGTGGGCGCGGGCTCGTTCTTCGGGGCCGTGCTCTCGGCGACCGGCATCGGCAAGGCCGTGGCCGGGTCCCTCGGCGACGCGGGCCTGCCGGTGGTCCTCGCGGCGTACATCATCAGCTGCGGCATGCGCATCGCGCAGGGCTCGGCGACAGTCGCGATCGTGACCACCAGCGGCATCGTCGCGCCGACGGTGGTGGAGCTGCACTACTCACAGCCGCAGCTGGCCCTGATCGTGATCGCGATCTCCGCGGGCTCGATCATCGCCTCCCACGTGAACGACGGTGGATTCTGGATCGTGTCGCGCTACTTCGGCCTTTCCGTGCCCCAGACGCTGAAAACGTGGACCGCGCTCGAAACAGTCCTTTCCCTCAGCGGTTTCGCCGTGGCAGCATTGGCCATGGCAGCGGTCTGAACCACCTTCTGGTCCCCTCACCGTTGGAGAAACCTCGATGGCCGGACTTTCCCGTCGCACGTTCCTCGGCGCCGCCGGCGCCGCCGGACTCGGCACCGTGCTCGGCACCCAACTCGCGAGCGCCGCACCCACCGGGTGCCCGCAAGACGCGGGAACAGTCGCCTACGTCGGCAGCTACACCAGCACTCCACCGGCCGGCCACGGCCTCGACGTGGTGAGCCGCACGGGCACCGCACCGGCGCTCACCCCCGTGCGCACCGTCGCCGGTGTGCCCGACGCGTCGTGGTTCGACCGCAGCCACGACGGCCGCACCCTCTACGTGACCGACGAGGGTGACCCGAACGGCGCCATCTCCGCTCTCGACGTCACCACGGCGAACAGCCCCAGGCTGCTCAACTCCGTGTCGTCGCAGGGCAGCGCGCCGACGCACCTGTCGGTGCACAGCAGCCAGAAGTACGTGCTGGCGGCCAACTACGGTTCGGGCAGCGTCGTCGTGCTGCCGATCCTGGCGGGCGGCAAGCTCGGCCCGGCCACCGATGTGCAGCAGCATCAGGGCGCCGAGCGCGACGCGCACGCGCACCAGGTGGTGAACGACCCGACCGGCCAGTGGGTGCTGTCGGTCGACCTCGGCGCCGACTCGGTCTACGTGTACTCGCTCGACACCGGCAGCGGGAAACTCGCGCTGCACCAGCAGGTCACGCTCCCCTCCGGCGCGGGGCCGCGGCACCTGGTGTTCCACGCGCATGGGCGCTACGCCTACCTCGCGCAGGAGCTGCGGCCGGAGATCACCGTGCTGTCGTGGGACGCGGCGGCGGGCAAGCTCACGCCGCTCGCGGTCGTCCCGGCGGTGCCGGCCGGCAGCACCGGCGACCTGTTCCCCGGCGAGATCACCGTGTCCCAGGACGCGAAGTTCGTCTACGCCACCGTGCGCGGCCCGAACACGATCGCCACGTTCTCGGTCTCCGGCGGCGGCACCACACTGAATCTCGTGTCCAGTGTGGACACCGGGGGCGACTGGCCCCGCCACGTCGCGCTCTCGCCCGACGAGCGCTGGTTCTACGTGTCCAACCAGCGTTCGGGCACCGTCACCTGGCTGCCGCGCGACCCGGCCACGGGCCTGCCCGGCGCGGTCGCCGGCTCGCTCGCCGTGCCGTCGGTCAACTCCGTTTTCTTCGCCTGACCCGTCGTTGCCTTCAGGCGGCGGACCGACCGGTCCGTCGCCGGTAGGCCCCTACCCTCTGGGAGCTCAACGATGAGAGTGCGTCGTACGTTCACCGCCATCACTGTCTCCGCGGCGCTGGCCCTGCTGGCCGGCTGCGCGCCCACCCAGTCGGCCCCGGCGGCCTCGGGCGGGGACGAGAAGACCGGCACCCTGCGGGTGTGGCTGTTCGACGAGGCCAGCCGCGCACCCAAGGAAGCGGCGGTGAAGGAGGCCATCACCGAGTTCAAGGCCGTCCACGCCGGCGTGGACGTCGACGTGCAGTGGGTGCCGGTCGAGGGCCGCGCCGACAAGTTCTCCGGTGCCTTCAACGACCCGTCGAACGCACCGGACGTCGCCGAGTTCGGCAACACCGACGTGGCGAGCTACGCCCAGACCGGCGCGCTGAGCGACCTAACCGGCGACATCTCGTCGTGGAGCGAGGGCAAGGACCTGCTGCCCTCGGTGCTCGACACCGCGAAGTCGGGCGGCAAGACCTACGGCCTGCCCTGGTACACCGGCATCCGCGCCTTGTACTACCGCACCGACGTGTTCACCGAGCTGGGCCTCAAGCCGCCGGCCACCCTCGCCGCGCTGACCGACGACGCCCGCAAGATCCACGCCGCCAAGCCCGACCTCTACGGCATCTCGACCGGCGGCAAGTACACCTACGCGCTCCTGCCCTTCGTCTGGGCCAACGGAGGTGACGTCGCCAAGTCCGACGGTGGCAAGTGGACGTCCACTGTGGAGTCCCCGCAGGCCAAGGCCGGCATCACCGCGTACGCGAACCTGCTCAAGGACGACATCTGCCCGCCCGCCGCGTGCGCGAACCTGACCGGCACGCAGAGCGTGACCGCGTTCGCCGGCGGGAAGGCCGGGATGACCATCGGTGGTGACTTCAACCGCAAGGCCGTGGAGCAGGGCGCGGTGAAGGGCAAGTACGCCGTGGTCCCGCTGCCGGGCACCACGCCGGGCTCGGTCGCGCCCGCGTTCGCCGGCGGCAACCTGCTGGGTGTGTTCGGCGCGAGCAAGCGCCACGGGCTCGCCGTGCAGTTCGCGGAGCTGCTGGCCGGGGCGAAGTACCAGGAGAAGATGTACAACGCCATGGGCAACCTGCCCACGCTGGAGAGCGTGCAGAAGAAGCTCGCGGCGAGCGACCCGACGCTCAAGCCGTTCGTGGACACCCTCGCGGCCGGCACCAAGTTCGTGCCGAGCACGCCCGGCTGGTCGAAGATCGACAGCCAGAACGTGCTGCCCACCGCCGTCCAGCAGATCGCGACCGGCGGCAAGGACGTCGACGGGGCGCTCGCCGACGCCACGGCGGCGATGAACAAGAACTTCGGCTGATGGTCACCCAGCAGCTGCCCGTGTCCGCCCCGGCCCCGGTCGCGCGCCGGGGCCGGGACGGCCGGGCGGCCCTGATCTACCTGCTGCCCGCGGGTTTCCTGCTCGCGGCGCTGCTGGCGTACCCGATCTACCAGCTGGTGCTGATCTCGTTCTACGACTACGGGCAGCCCCAGGCCGCGGGCGCGGCGCCGCTGGTGTTCCTCGGTTTCGACAACTACGCGGCGCTCCTGCAGGACGTGCAATTCTGGACGGTGCTCGCGAAGACCGTCGGGTTCGCCGCCGCGTGCGTGATCGGCAGCCTCGTGGTCGGGACGGCGCTGGCGGTGCTGGCGTCGAGGGTGCGTGCGGTGGCCCGGACGCTGCTGTTCCTCGCGGCGCTCGGCGCGTGGTCGACACCCGCGATCGCCGGCTCGTACGTGTGGCTGTTCCTCTTCGACACCGACTTCGGCCTCGTGAACGAGGCGCTCTCGGGCATCGGCTTCACGGGCATGGCGCACCACTCGTGGACGTTCGGCACCTTCGGCGCGTTCGGGCTCGTGGCCGCCGAGGTGATCTGGTGCTCGTTCCCGTTCGTGCTGGTCACGATGTACGCCGGGATCAAGGCGATCCCGGAGGAGGTACTCGAGGCCGCGTCGCTGGACGGCGCGTCGACCTGGCGCAGCACGTGGACGGTCGTGCTGCCGATGGTGCGGCCGCTGCTGATGATCGCGACGATCCAGTCGATCATCTGGGATTTCAAGGTGTTCACCCAGATCTACGTGATGACCAACGGCGGCGGCGTGGCGGGGCGCAACCTCGTGCTCAACGTCTACGCCTACCAGCAGGCCTTCGCCGGGCAGGAGTACGGCCTCGGCTCGGCGATCGGAGTCGTGATGACACTGCTGCTCCTGTCGATCACCGGGCTGTACGTCCGGTCCCAGCGCCGGAGCACGGCATGGGTGTGATCACGGCGAAGTCCCCCGCGGTCAAGGGCCGCCGGGTGAAGCGCCCGGGCCGGCTCGTCGCCGAGATCGTGACCGTGGTGGTCGCGGGGATGGTGGCGTTCCCGCTGTACTGGATGGTGCTCTCGGCGTTCAAGCCGGCGGGTGAGATCCAGATCGCGAACCCGAAACCGTGGACGCTGGCGCCTTCGCTCGACAGCTTCCAGCGCGTGCTCACCGTGTCGGGCTTCGGCCGGTTCTTCGTGAACAGCCTCGTGGTCGCGCTGGCCGTGGTGGTGCTGTCGCTGCTGCTGTCGTTCCTGTCGGCCGTGGCGCTCACGCGGTTCCGCTTCCGCGGCCGCACGGTGCTGCTGGTGATGATCCTCGTGGCGCAGATGGTGCCGGTGGAGGCGCTGACGATCCCGCTGTTCTTCCTGATGCGCCAGATCGGCGCCGTCGCGCCGGCGTTCGGGCTCAACGAGCTGGGCTCACTCGTGCTGGTGCACCTGGCGTTCAGCCTGCCGTTCGCGATCTGGATGCTGCGCGGGTTCGTCGCGGCGGTGCCGGTGGAGCTGGAGGAAGCGGCGAAGCTGGACGGCGCGTCGCGGATGCGGTTCACGTGGCAGATCCTGTTCCCCCTGGTGGCTCCGGGGCTGCTCGCGGTCAGCGTGCTGGCGTTCATCCACGCGTGGAACGACTTCCTGTTCGCGAAGACGTTCATCATCTCCAAGACCGAGAACCAGACGCTGCCGCAGGCGATCCTGGTGTTCTTCAAACCGGAGGACACCGACTGGGGCGCGGTGATGGCGTCGTCCACCCTGATGACCATCCCGGTGCTGGTGTTCTTCGTGCTGGTGCAACGCCGGCTCGTTGCCGGGATGTCCGGCGCGGTGAAAGGCTGATCATGCCCGGGTTCGACACCCTGCTCCCCCGTCCCGTCTCCGTCACCGCGGCGCCGGGCGCGTGCCCGTGGCCCGCGCCGGTCACCGTGCGGCCGGCGCCGGAGCTGCCCGCCGAGGGCTACCGGCTGGCGATCACGCCACGCGGTGTCACGCTGACGGTCGCCGACGCGGCGGGCGAGGTGTACGGCCGGCAGACGCTGCGCCAGCTCGCCGGGCCGGACGCGTTCCGGGCGGCGTCGATCCGCTCGGGGCTGACGCTGCCGTGCGGTGTGGCGGAGGACCACCCGCGGTTCGGCTGGCGCGGCTGCCTGCTCGACGTGGCGCGGCACTTCCGCACGAAGGCCGAGGTGCTGCGGTTCGTGGACCTGCTCGCGGCGCACAAGCTCAACGTGCTGAACCTGCACCTCACCGACGACCAGGGCTGGCGGATCGAGGTGCCGCGGTTCCCCCGCCTGACGTCGGTCGGCGGCTGGCGGCGTTCGTCGATGGTAGGGCGCCACGACGGCCCCGAACGCGACGGCCGTCCGCACGGCGGTTTCTACTCCGCCGACGATCTGCGGGAGATCGTCGCGTACGCCGCTTCGCGGGCCGTGACGGTGGTGCCGGAGATCGACGTGCCGGGCCACGCCCGCGCGGCCATCGCCGCGTACCCGAAGCTCGGCCCCGATCCCGACGCGGACTGGGAGGTGTGGACGTCCTGGGGCATCAGCACTTCGCTGCTCGATCCGTCGGAGTCCACACTGGACTTCTTCCGCACGGTGTTCGACCACCTGCTGGACATCTTCCCGTCGCCGGTCATCGGCCTCGGCGGAGACGAGGTGCCGGGCGCGACCGAGGCCCACGGCCGGTTCGTCCGCGACATCGCCGCGCACCTGGCCTCGCGCGGCCGGCAGGCGCTCGGCTGGGACGAGGTCCTCGACATCGACGACCTCCCGCCCATGGTGATCGGCGCCTGGCAGGACGAGGCGCGCGGCCAGCTGGCCGCATCGCGGGGTCACGACGTGGTGCTGTGCCCGGAGGACCGCGTGTACCTCGACCACCGCCAGTCCGATCACCCGGACGAGCCCATTCCCGTCGGTTACCTGCGCACGCTGGAGGACGTCTACACGTACGAACCGGCGCTGACCGGCCCGCACCTGCGCGGCGCCCAGGCCCAGGTCTGGACCGAGCACCTCGACACCGCGCGGCGTGTGGACTACGCGGCGTTCCCCCGGCTGAGCGCGTTCGCGGAGCTCGCGTGGAGCACCGGCCCCCGCGACTTCGCCGAGTTCCTGCCGCGGCTGCGCGACCACCACTTCCCGCGGCTCGACGCGCTGGGCGTGGAGTACCGGCCGCTCGACGGGCCGCACCCGTGGCAGACCCGGCCCGACACACCGGGCCGGCCCCGCTGAGTTCTAGCGCTGCCCGCGGTCCGGCCTGACCACGTGCGGCCCGGGCTTGCCCTCCGGCACCGCGCTCACCGGACGCACACCTGTGGCCCACCACCAGAACGCCCCGCCGACCACCGCGACCAGCAGGCCGCCGACCATCAGCACCACGGCGAGCCACACGATCGACGCCGACAGCGCGGCCATGCCCCCGACCACGGCCAGTACGCCGGCGAAGTACACCAGCGCCCACCCCAGCAGCGACTGCCGCACCTTGCGGGCCGCCGCCACGCGCAGCTGGAGCTCGGTGCCGCACCAGCCGCACACGGCCGTCGCCGAGGCGTACCCGGCCGCGGGCCGCCGGACGCTGAGCGGCGAGGTACGTTCGCTGCCCTCGGCACTCCGCTCGTGCGCGAGGTGCCGCAGCAGCAGCCGTGGGCGCGGGTCTCGCTCCACCGGATTCCCTTCGTCGCGCGGGTTCGCCGGTGACCGTAACGTCTTCCCGCCGCGAGGTATAGGGCGTTATACGGAAACAGTGTGCGAACGACCATCCGGGTGAAACCGGTCGATTCGCCCGCGCCGCCGTCGTCACGACGGCAGGCTCCTGCTGTCGATCACGGCGTGAAGGGGAGAACGTGAAGAGAATCGGTGCGCTCGTCGGACTCGTGCTTCTGACGTTGGGGTTGATCACCCCGGTGGCGTCGGCGGCACTGCAACCAGGCTACGGAGCGCTGACCATCGAGCCGGCGGACCCGAACCGGCAGTTCCGCGCCATGCCGTCGCTGCAGTGGGTCACCTGGCAGGACGCGACGGGCGCGACCAAGCACCGGCTGATCCGCAGTTTCCTGGTCAGCGCCGACGGCGACCGGCAGGTCAAGTCCCGCGTCGAGTACCGGGACGACGCGGGCCGCTGGCAGCCCGCGCTCGAAGCCGGAACGGGGAAGAAGCTGCAGGACTTGCCCACGGCCCAGTTCGCGATGGTGGCCAACGGCGTCGCCACGGGCCGCGAGTACTCGGTGTTCGAAAGCCTCGGCAGGGTGGATGCCACCGGTCAGCGATACTTCGTGCGCTGGACCTCGTCCGACGGCGGTGCGAGCTGGCGGATCGGCCGGGCGAACCTCGACCTGGCCGGGGCCATCATCCGAACCGGCGAGACCGGGCGCCTTTTCCAGGGCGTGCTCACGCTGCCCAACGGGGATCTGGTCGCGCCGTTCTACGCCGGGCAGGCCAACGGGCATTCGGCCGCCTACCTGCTCACGATGCCGAAGGGCGGCACCACCTGGACCCGCTCGGCCACCCCGTTCCTGTCCGCCGCCTTCAACTACAGCGAGTCCTCGGCCACCCGTCTCGCCGACGGGCGGCTGCTGATGATCACCCGGCAGGACGACGATCCCACGTCCAAGGTCATCTACAGCCGGCTGCTCGGCCGGATCACCAACGGCCCCGTGAGCTCCGCGGCGGACCTCAAGACCGCGGGCTGGGGTGCGGCGTTCGCGGTGAAGGTGCCCGGCGCGATCGACGCGAACGCGGTGCGTGGGGTCGCCCCGGTGGTGAACACGATGGAGGGCGGCATCCTGATGCTGGTGTTCGGCCGGCCCGGCAACAACATCGCGTTCAGCTACGACAGCGGCGCCACTTGGACCGCACTGCACCGCTTCTACACCAATCAGCCCACCAACTGCACCGCGCCCAACGGCGTGCATCCGTGCGACACCCTCGGCTCCAGCGGCTACATCGGGGTCGCCGTCACCGGGCCGCGCACCGCCACTTTCTACGGCGACAACTGCCAATCCGGCTGGGGCTGCGAAGCCGGCTGGTCGTACCCCAACGGCAAGGACAGCAAGCTCTGGACGATGTCCGTGCGGCTCGCCTGACGACGGCGAACCTCAGGCCGGGCCGTGGCGGTACCACACCTCGGGCCGCCCGACCTGGCCGTAACGGGGTTCGCGGTGGGCCAACCCGTTGTCCGCCAAGTACTCCAGGTAGCGGCGGGCCGTGACGCGCGAAGCGCCGATCGCGCTCGCCGCGCCGGCGGCGGAGAGGCCTTCGGAGGCGGCGGCGAGGGCTGCGGTGATGGCTTCGAGCGTCTCGGCGCTCATGCCCTTCGGCAGGGCGTGCTGCTCGCTCGTGCGCAGCGTGGCGAGTGCGCGGTCGATCTCGGCCTGGCCGGTGACCTCGCCCGAAGCCCGGTGGAACTCGGCGTAGCGCTCGAGCTTTTCCCGCAGCGAAGCGAAAGTGAACGGTTTCAGCAGGTACTGCACCACGCCCACCGACACCGCCGCCTTCACCAGCGCGAGGTCGCGCGCCGAGGTCACGGCGATCACGTCGATGGGCAGGCCGGCCGCGCGCAGGGAGCGGCACACGGCGAGGCCGTGGGTGTCGGGCAGGTAGAAGTCGAGCAGCACGAGGTCGACGGGTTCGCGCTCGCAGAAGCGCAGCGCGTCGCCGCCGGAGTGGACGACGCCGGCGACGCTGAAGCCGCCCACGCGCTCCACGTAGAGCCGGTGGGCCTCGGCGGCCACGGGCTCGTCCTCCACCACCAGCACCCGGATCACCGCAGCGCCTCCCGCCTGGGCAACCGCACCGTGAACACCGCGCCGCCATTTTGTCCGACACCGTTGTGCCCGGCACCGTTGTGCCCGACACCGATGTGCCCGACACCGATGTGCCCGGCACCGTCCCGGCCGACGTCCACGCTGCCGCCGTAGCGCCGGACGGCCTGGACCACCAGGGCGAGCCCGAGCCCGTGGCCCTCGCCCGCCTTCGTGGACCAACCGCGGCGGAACATGTCCTCCACAGCTTCCTCCGGTACGCCCGGGCCGTTGTCGGCGACCCGCAACAGCAGCCCGTCCTCGTCGGTCCGCGCGGTGACGACCACGGCCGGCCGCCCGCTCGCCCCGCGCGCGGCGGCGTCGATGCCGTTGTCGACGAGATTGCCCAGGATCGTCACGAGGTCCCGCCCGGCGATCTCCGGGCCACGGTCCTCGATCACCGTGTCGGGGGTGATCGTGAACTCGACGCCGCGTTCGCTGGCCTCCGCGGCCTTGCCGAGCAGCAGGGCCGCCAGCACGGGCTCGGACACCGCGCTCATCACGCGGTCAGTGAGCTCCTGGGCCAGCGCGAGCTCGGCCGTCGCGAACTCCACCGCGTCCTCGGGCCGGCCGAGCTCCACGAGGGAAACGACGGTGTGCAGCCGGTTCGCCGCCTCGTGCGCCTGCGACCGCAGCGCCTCCGCCAGGCTGCGGGCGGTGGTGAGCTCACCCGTCAACGTCTGCAGTTCGGTGTGGTCGCGCAGGATCACCACGGTGCCCTGCGCGCGTCCGCCGGAGCGCACGACAGTCGTACTGACCACCAGCACGCGCGTGTCGGTGAGGTGCAGCTCCTCGGTGCGCGTCTCGGCGGAGACGAACGCGGCCACGAGCTCCGGCGGCAGCCCCAGCTCGACCAGCGGCCGCCCCACGGGATTCGCGGTGAGGCCCAGGAGCGTGCGGGCGCCGTCGTTGCACAGGCCGACGCGGCCGTCGCGCCCGACCAGCAGCACGCCTTCGCGGACGGAGTGCAGCACGGCTTCGTGGTACTCGAACAGGTTGCTGAGCTCACCGGGCGCGATCCCGCGCGTCTGCCGCTTGAGCCGGGCGCTCACGAGCCAGCCGCCACACGCGCCGACGAGCAGCACGGCGGCCGCGACACCGGCGAGCGGCCACACGCGGTCGCGCAGCTCGGTGGAGATCGCCGCGATCGTGATGCCCACCGCCACCAGGGCGACGACGCGGTGGTTCGCGTCGAACACCGGAACCACGGCGCGGACCGAAGGCCCGAGCGAACCGGTGTAGGTCTCGGTGACCACGCCCCCACGCTGGGCAGCGGCGATGTGGCCGAGGAACGGCTGCCCGATCAACGCCGGGTTCGGGTGCGTGTAGCGGATCCCCTCCGGGGTCATGATCGTGACGAAGTCGACGTCGGCGTCGGTCTGCACCCGCACCGCGTAGGGCTGCAGCACGGCCGTGGGGTCCGGTGTGGACACCGCCCGGGTCACGCTCGGCGAGTCGGCGATCGCGCGGGCGACCGCCAGCGACTGGTCGCGCGCCCGGTCGGACGTCGTGCGGCCGGCGTCGAGATACGCGATGGTGATCCCGCCGCCCACGAGCACGAGCAGCACCGCCAGCTGGAGCACCAGCAGCTGGCGGGCGAGGCTCCAGCGGCTCGACCGGGTCCGGGTGGGGGCAGGCACGTGCACATACCAGCACACCCGGGCACGGGGCAACACCCGGGTGGTGCGACGACCCTCGCGTACCACCGTCCGAACCGGACTGGACCTCTCGTGCGAACTCAATGAACACAACGGTGACGCTGGTCATATCCTCCCCGCATAGTGACCGGCGTTCCACCCATTCCCCAGCTGGAGGCAACGGTGCCGACACCGACCCCCGAAGCGGCCGCGCCCAAGCGCGACCGCACGCGTTACCTTTACCTGGCCGTGATCGCCGCCGTGGTGCTCGGCGTCGCGGTCGGCTTGATCTGGCCGTCGTTCGGCAAGCAGCTCGCACCGCTGGGCACCGGATTCGTCAACCTGATCAAGATGATGATCTCGCCGATCATCTTCTGCACCATCGTGCTGGGCATCGGCTCGGTCGCGAAGGCGGCGAAGGTCGGCAAGGTCGGCATCACGGCGCTGGTCTACTTCATCGTGATGTCGACGTTCGCGCTCGCCATCGGCCTCATCGTCGGAAACATCCTCCACCCCGGCAGTGGTCTGCACCTCAACCCCGCCGACGTGTCGAAGGTCCACGACCAGGCCAAGGGCGCCGAAGGCGGCGTCGACTTCGTGCTCGGGATCATCCCGACCTCGTTCGTCTCGGCGTTCACCGAGGGCCAGGTCCTGCAGACGCTGCTCATCGCGCTGCTCACCGGGTTCGCGCTGCAGAAGCTCGGCAAGCGCGGCGAGCCGATCCTGCGCGGCGTCGAGCACGTGCAGCGGCTGGTGTTCCGCATCCTGGCGATGATCATGTGGGCCGCCCCGGTCGGCGCGTTCGGCGCGATCGCGGCCGTGGTCGGCGCCACCGGCTGGGGCGCGCTGCGCAGCCTGCTGGTGATCATGCTCGGCTTCTACGTGACCTGCCTGATCTTCGTGTTCGGTGTCCTCGGCGCGGTGCTGTGGCTGGGCGCACGGGTCAACATCTTCCAGTTGCTCAAGTACCTGGGCCGCGAGTTCCTGCTGATCCTGTCCACGTCGTCGTCGGAATCGGCGCTGCCGCGGCTGATCGCGAAGATGGAACACCTCGGCGTGAGCAAGCCGGTCGTCGGCATCACGGTGCCCACGGGCTACTCGTTCAACCTCGACGGCACGGCGATCTACCTGACCATGGCGACGCTGTTCATCGCCACGGCGCAGGACGAACCACTGGCGCTGGGCGAGCAGATCACGTTGCTGCTGTTCATGATCATCGCTTCCAAGGGTGCGGCGGGCGTCAGCGGCGCCGGCATCGCGACCCTGGCGAGCGGCCTGCAGTCGCACCGGCCGGAGCTCGTCGACGGCGTCGGGTTCATCCTCGGCATCGACCGGTTCATGTCCGAGGCCCGCGCGCTGACGAACTTCGCCGGCAACGCCGTGGCGACCGTCCTCATCGGATCGTGGATGAAGGAGTTCGACCGCGACAAGTCCCGCCAGGTCTTCGCGGGGTCCGCGCCGTTCGACGAAGCCACGCTGCTCGACGAATCCGCCGCTCCGGCCGAACCGGCCGCCACTGAGCCGCCCACCGACCGGGGCGAACCGGTCGGAGCCTCAGCGGGCAACTGAAGCCGTTCGCACCCCAACCCCCCCGTTACCTTTTTCGTGGCTCTCGATCAGGGAGTTGTGGTCGCCGGGTTCGGCATGACTGACGCCCCCAGTCGTAGGCATGATCCGGGGGGGTGGTGTCACCGGGCCTGGTGGCATCGAGGGACCGCTGATAGGGACACGGCCGCCGCAGGGTAGGTCTCGTCGTAACGTGGGTGCCGGCCATCGATGCCAGACCGGTGACCACGTCGCGGCGAACGAACGGCATGGTGGATGAGCAGCAGTTTCGGGGTGTTCCTCGGCCTGGATGTCGGCAAAGGTGGCCACCACGCGGTCGGCCTGGACCCGGACGGGAAGCGGCTGCATGACGGGCCGCTGCCCAACACCGAACCGAAGCTGCGGGCGCTGTTCGCCAAGCTCGCCCAGCACGGAACGCTGCTGGTCGTGGTGGACCAGCCGGCCACGATCGGGGCGCTGCCGGTCGCGGTCGCACGCGCGGCAGGGCATCAGGTGGCCTACCTGCCCGGACTGGCGATGCGCCGCATTGCCGATCTCTACCCGGGCCGGGCGAAGACCGATGCCCGGGACGCGTTCGTCATCGCCGATGCTGCCCGCTCGCTGCCGCACACGCTGCGGCCGGTCGACGTCGGCGACGACGCCTTGGCCGAGCTGGATGTGCTGGTCGGGTTCGATGACGACCTGGCCGGCGAGGCCACCCGCATCGCCAACCGGATCCGTGGTCTGCTCACCGGTATCCACCCCGCCCTCGAACGCGCCATCGGACCACGGATCAGCCACCCGGCCGTTCTGGAACTCCTCTCCCGCTGCGGCGGACCGGCCGGCATCGCCAAAGCGGGCCGCCGCAAACTCGCCGCGATCGCCAAAGTCCACGCACCCCGCATGGGCGACGCACTCGTCGACGCAATCATGACCGCTCTCGACGAGCAACCCGTCACCGTTCCAGGCACCGCAGCCGCAGACACCGTGCTGCCCCGGCTCGCGGACAGCCTGAAAACCGTGCTTCAGCAACGCAAAGCCGTCGCCGAGCAGGTCGAGGGGATACTCGATGCGCACCCTCTTGCCGGGGTCCTGATCTCGATGCCCGGCATCGGGGTCAGGACCGCAGCCCGCATCCTGCTGGAGATCGGTGACGCCTCGAACTTCAAGTCCTCCGGGCACTTGGCCGCCTACGCGGGCATCGCCCCTGTCACCCGCAGTTCTGGGTCTTCGATCAAGGGCGAACATCCCGCGCGAACCGGCAACCGCAAGCTCAAACGCGCCTTTTTCCTCGCCGCGTTCGCCGCCCTGGCAGACCCGACCAGCAGGACCTACTACGACCGCAAACGCGCCGAGGGCAAGAAACACAACGCAGCACTCATCTGCCTGGCCCGCCGCCGCTGCGACGTCCTCTACGCCATGCTGCGCAACGGCACCCACTACCGCCACCCCGAACCCGCTCCCACCACAACCGCGGCTTGACAACCACATAGGGACACCCCCCCCCCGCCGGGGTGCGAACACCCCCGTGTGCCGTGGTCGTGAGCGTCCCCCGTGCTCGCGACCACGGCACACGCAGTTCTACTGTGCGTCGTACGCTTCGCGCGCCACGGCGATCCCCTCGCGGTGGCGCTGTGCCCAGTCGACGAGCCCCGACAACGTGCCGTAGAGCTCACGCGCCATCGGCGTCGCCTCGTACTCGACGCGCGGCGGCACGGTCGGGTAGACGGTGCGCTCCAGCAGCCCGTCGCGTTCGAGGTTGCGCAGGGTGAGCGTGAGCATCCGGCGGCTGATCCCCGCCACCGAGCGTTCCAGCTCTGTGAACCGCACCGGGCCCTGTGAAGCCCCCAGCAGGATGCCGATCGCCCACTTGCCGCTGATCCGGTTGAGCACCTCGAGCAGCGTGCACGCCTCGAGTTTCTCCGGGTCGATCGCGCTGACCTGCTCGGTCACAGCGGTGTTCCCCTGGGACATGAAAGTGCCTCCTTCCGCGCCCCTCGATGGTCACACAAGATGGTCGCTGTAACAAGAGATGCCCTGGGCACGACCTGGGGATTCTCTTCGGTGATCGTTCTGGAGGGACCGAAATGCCGGAAGTCCGTCGCCGGGCCGTCGCCCTGGTGGTGCTGTGCGCGGCCTCGCTCATGGTGGTGCTCGACGGGAGCATCGTCGCCGTGGCGCTGCCCTCGATGCAGGCCGAGCTCGGCTTCACGTCCGCCGGGCTGGCCTGGGTCGTCAACGCCTACCTCGTCGCGTTCGGCGGGCTGCTCCTGCTCTCCGGCCGGCTCGGCGACCTGCTGGGCCGGCGGCGGGTGTTCCTCGCCGGGCTCGTGGTCTTCACCGCGTCCTCGCTCGTGGCTGGGCTCTCGACCGACGCGGCTGTGCTGGTGACCGCCCGGTTCGTGCAGGGTGTCGGCGGCGCGCTCGCGTCGGCCGTGGTGCTGGGCATGATCGTGACGATGTACCCCGAGCCCCGTGCGCAAGCGCGGGCGATCGGCGTCTTCAGCTTCACGCAGGCCTCGGGCGCGTCGATCGGACTCATCGCCGGCGGCGCGCTCACCCAGGCGCTCGACTGGCACTGGACCTTCTACGTCAACCTGCCGATCGGCGTCGCGGCACTGGTGCTGGCTCCGCTGGTCGTGGACGCGGACCGAGGCCGGGGGCTGCGCACGGGAATCGACGCGCTGGGCGCCGTGCTCGTGACAGGCGGCGTGATGCTGCTGGTGTACGGGATCGTCGAGACCGGCGCCGCGCTTCCGTTGGGCGGCGCGGTTTTCCTGCTCGCCGCGTTCGTCGTGCGACAGGCCCGAGCACGGACTCCGTTGCTGCCGCTGGGGTTGTTCCGCGTGCGCGCGGTCAGCGGCGCCAACGTCACGATGGTGTTCATGGTCGCCGGCATGATGGGCTTCCAGTTCGTGACGGCGCTGTATCTGCAGAAGGTGCTCGGGCTCGACGCGCTCGCCACCGGGCTCGCGTTCCTGCCGGCGCCGGTGATGATCGCGGTGTTCTCACTGGGGATCTCGGCGAAGCTCAGCGCGCGCTTCACGCCGGGCGCGGTGCTCCTGGGCGGGCTCGTGGTGGTCACGATCGCCTTCGCATTGCTCACCACCGTGCCCACGGACGGCAGCTACTTCCTGCACGTGTTCCCGGCGCTGGTGCTCATGGGTTCCGGTGCGGGCGCGGCCATCCCGGCCGTGATGGGGCTGGCGATGTCCGGGACGGACCCGGCCGACGCGGGGGTGGCGTCGGGCCTGATCACCACCACGCAGCAGGTCGGCGCGGCCATCGGCACCGCGGTGCTCGCGACGGCCGCGGCGGCGCGCACGGCCGGGCTGGCGTCGGAGGGGGCGCGCGCCGCACTCGCTTCGGGTTACCGGCTCGCGTACGGGCTGAGCGCGGGCTTCGTGCTCCTCGCCGCGGTGGCGGCCGCACTCGTTCTGGTGCGCCGCCCGCGCCCGGTCGCGGAGCCCGAGCTGTGCGTGGCGGGTCAGGCCAGGTAGGCGGCCAGGCCGAGGTGGCCCCGGCGCATCATCCACGCGTGGTTGGCGCGGAAGAACGGCCGGGCCACCGTGTCCAGCTTGCGCAGCAACGGTTTGCGGGCCTGGACATGCTGCGTGATCTCCAGCCGCGTGCCCTGGCCGACGGGGTGCAGCGCGCCGGCGAGGAAGCCTTCGAGATCACCGCTCAGTCCCACGCGGACGTGGCCCGTCACGGGATCCTCTTCCTCGCGGTGCATCGCGATCACCAGGCGGTAGGGCAGGCGCGAGCGGCAGACGACCTCGGCGGTCTCGTCGCCGAGGCGGCGCACGGAGCGCACGTCGGGCCACCACCGCGGGTACGCCTCGAGGTCCACGACGGCGTCGAAGACCCGGCGGGCCGGGGCGGCCGGGAGCCACCAGGTGCTGGAGAACCGGTACTCCGCGCCCGCCACCGCCTACACCCGCGCCGAGACCAGGTCCCGGCCGTCGAGGGTGACGATGCCGACCGAGGCGACGTCGGCCGGCGCGACGAGCGCCGAACCGTCGAGGCCGAAGCCCTGCGTGCTCCATTTCTCCGACACGAGCCAGCTGCCGGCGTCCCACTTCGCGCCGGTCTTGTCCGTGACCACGAGCTTGCACTTCTCACCCGCGGGGATGCCCTTCACGGCCACGTGGACCTTGACCCAGCCGGCCGCCGGGATCACCGACGCGGCGAGGCTCGCGCCCGTCGCCCCATTGGTGGCGGCCACGTCGCGGGTGCCGGGCACGGCCACCTGCTGAGCGGGTTCGGGCGCCGTCTGACGGCCGATGAAGACCCCGCCGCCGAGCGCCACCGCGGCGACGACCGCCGCGGCCGCGATCGCGAGGCCCCGGCGCGAGCCGGTGCGGCTCGGTGCCGCGGTGGATTCGGCGGGGCGGGCCTGCTCCTCCTCGGCCCGGATCCGGCGCAGCGTGCGCTGCAGCAACAGGTCGCCGCCCTCGGGCGGGCCGTCGAGGAACGCCTCGGGCGGCACCTCGTCGAGCGCCTCGCGCAGGGCGCCGAAGTCCTTGAGCTCGAAGCGGCACTGCGCGCACGTGGTCAGGTGGCGTTCGAACTCGACCGCCTCTGCCGGGTCCAGCGCGCCGAGGACGTAGGCGCCGAGCTGCGCGTGCTCCTGCTCGACCGCGCTCATCTCACTGCCTCCGTTCCGCCGCTCACCATCGCCGCGCGCAGGGCGCGCAGCGCGTAGTAGGACCGGGATTTCACGGTGCCGGGAGCGACCCCCAGCATCTCGGCTGCCTCCGCCACCGATCTCCCTCGATAGTAGATCTCCACGAGCACGTCGCGATGCTCTTGCGACAACGCTTCGAGGGCTCCCAGCACCGTCATCGAGTCGACCACCCCCTGGGCGTGGTCGCGTGCCACCGGCGCCGCGAGCGTCTCCGGGCCCTCGGCGACCTCCGGCGGCCGCGAAGCACGGGCCCGCGCCCGGTCCGTGACGAGGTTGCGCACCACGGTGAGCAGCCAGCCGCGCACGGAGCCCCGGCGGTCGCCGGTCAGGTCGTCGGCGTGCTTCCAGGCACGCACGAGCGTCTCCTGGACCACGTCCTCGGCGGCCGCGCGGTCGCCCGTGAGCCTGGTCGCGTAAGCCAGCAGGCTCCGGCCGTGTTCCGCGTGGAGCTGCTCCACGAGCCGCTCGGCGGCGGCCCGTTTCGGCCGCCCGCGTCCGATCGCCACCCTCGACCTCCCGACGGTGTTCTGGGTAGGCGAGGACAGTACTGCAAACCGCAGCGTGAACGCCGGTCGTCGCCGCACGCCCAGCACCGCCGCCGTGTCCACCGGGAGATCGCCCCCTTTCGAGTGCTCGCGTGTGCTCGACGCCGGGGTCAGAGCCCCCGACACCCCTCACACGGATGCCGGCGCGATGCGGTTCACCGCGAATTCAGAAAGTTCGCCGGAGGAATTCGTCACCGGCGGCCCGGTGGATGGGTCGTGCCGGTGATCGGGACGCGGCTTGTCGATCACCGGCGCGGGTTCCTAAGCTGACGCGGCACCGCCGCCGCCTGGACGTCCCGGAGGCTTCGCCGTGCTCGTGAAGACCCGCCTCGCGCTCGGGGCGCTGGCTGTCCTCTTCACCGCCGGCTGTTCCGCGGCCCCGGCCGCCGCGCCGGCGCCACCCGCCCACGGCCTCACGGCGACGCTCACGACCCCGACGGACATCGACCTGCGCTGGCCCGCGGGCGACCCCGCCGCGGCCGGGCACCTGCTCGAATACGCGAACTCCGCGGGCGGCCCGTGGACGGCATTGCAGTACTTCCCGCGCTCGCGGACTACGTACCGGCACCCGGACCTGATCCCGGAGACGCCGTTCTTCTACCGCGTACGAGACTTCTTCGGTCCCGTGTCGGCGGTCGTGCAGCCCGGCTCCGTTGTGCCGCCCGGACGCGCTACTCCCCCGGCCGCGGCCGTGCCGGCGCGGACGCCGGGGGACGCCGCCGCTCCGGGCGACGTGACCGTGGTCCCGGCCGAGGACTCGTCCGTGCACTTCACCTGGGCGGACCGCTCGATCGACGAGGCCGGGTTCCTGGTGGAGATCCGCAAGCCGGGGGTGGCGGGCTTCGTCCCGGTCGAGATCACCGGCCCGAACACCACGACCTGCGCACTGTCACTCCTGCCCGACGAGCAGGGCTCCACCTTCCGCGTGCGCGCGCTCTACTACGGACCGCTCTCACCGGTGGTCAACCGCACGACCGGCAAGGACTGACTCCCGCCGGTGCGGTGACCCCGGTTTCGGGTCACCGCACCAGGACGGGGTCAGGCCGGGTTGAGGACCTGGCCGAGGAACTCGCCCGTGTAGCTCTCCGGCACCGCCGCGATGTGCTCGGGTGTGCCTTCCGCGACGACCATGCCACCGCCGGAACCACCCTCCGGGCCCATGTCGATGACCCAGTCGGACGTCTTGATCACGTCGAGGTTGTGCTCGATCACGATCACCGTGTTGCCCTTGTCGACCAGCCCGTTGATCACGCCGATCAGCTTGCTGATGTCCTCGAAGTGCAGGCCCGTGGTCGGCTCGTCGAGGATGTAGACCGTCTTGCCCGTGGAGCGCTTCTGCAACTCGCTCGCGAGCTTCACGCGCTGCGCCTCACCACCCGAGAGGGTCGGCGCGGGCTGGCCGAGGCGCACGTAGCCGAGGCCGACGTCGACGAGCGTCTGCAGGTGCCGGTGGATCGCCTTGATCGGCTCGAAGAACTCGGCCGCCTCCTCGATCGGCATGTCCAGCACGTCGGACACCGTCTTGCCCTTGTAGTGCACCTCGAGCGTCTCGCGGTTGTAGCGGGCGCCCTTGCAGACCTCGCAGGGCACGTAGACGTCGGGCAGGAAGTTCATCTCGATCTTGATCGTGCCGTCACCGGCGCACGCCTCGCAGCGGCCGCCCTTGACGTTGAACGAGAACCGGCCCTGCTGGTAGCCGCGCACCTTGGCCTCGGCGGTGGCCGCGAACAGCTTGCGCACGTGGTCCCACACACCGGTGTAGGTCGCCGGGTTGGACCGCGGGGTGCGGCCGATCGGCGACTGGTCCACGCGCACCAGCTTGTCGACCGTGTTCAGCCCGTTGACCCGCGTGTGGCGGCCCGGCACCTGGCGCGCACCGTTGAGCTTGTTGGCGAGCACCTGGGCGAGGATGTCGTTGACGAGCGTCGACTTGCCCGAGCCGGACACCCCCGTGACGGACACGAGGCAGCCGAGCGGGAACGACACGTCGATGCCGCGCAGGTTGTGCTCGCGCGCGCCCACGACCGTGAGCTGCCGCTTCTTGTCGACCGGGCGCCGGATCGCCGGCACCTCGATCGAGCGACGGCCCGACAGGTAGGCGCCGGTGAGCGACTCCTTGCTCTTCAGCATCTTCTTGTACGGTCCACTGTGGACGATGTGCCCGCCGTGCTCGCCCGCACCCGGGCCGATGTCGACGACCCAGTCGCTCGCCCGGATCGTGTCCTCGTCGTGCTCCACCACGATCAGCGTGTTGCCGAGGTCACGCAGGCGAGTGAGAGTCTCGATCAGGCGGTGGTTGTCGCGCTGGTGCAGGCCGATCGACGGCTCGTCGAGCACGTAGAGCACACCCACCAGGCCCGAGCCGATCTGCGTAGCCAGCCGGATGCGCTGCGCCTCGCCGCCCGACAGGGTGCCCGACGCGCGGTCGAGCGAAAGGTAGGTGAGGCCGACGTCGAGCAGGAAGCGCAGGCGCGCCTGGATCTCCTTGAGCACCGCGCCGGCGATCATCGACTCGCGCTGCCCGAGCACCAGCTCGTCGAGGAACTTCGACGCCTCGTCGATCGACAGGGCGCAGACCTCGGCGATCGAACGCTCACCCTGCGTCGCGTGCTCCAGGGTGACCGCGAGGATCTCGGGCTTGAGCCGCGTGCCCTGGCAGGTGGGGCACGGCACCTCGCGCATGTAGCCCTCGTACCGCTCGCGCATGTACTCGGACTCGGTCTGCTCCTGGCGCCGCTCGAGGAACGGGATCACGCCCTCGAAGTTGGCGTAGTACGAGCGCTGCCGGCCGTAGCGGTTGCGGTAGCGCACGTGGACCTGCTCGTCGACGCCGTGCAGCACCGCCTTCTGGACCTTCGCCGGCAGCTGGCGCCACGGCGTGTCCATGCGGAACCCGATGGCCTCCGACAGCGACTCGAGCAGCCGGATGAAGTAGTCGGCGCTCTGCCCGCCCGCCCACGGCGCGATGGCGCCCTCGCCCAGCGACAGCTCGTCGTCCGGGACCACCAGCTCCGGGTCGACCTCCTTGCGGATGCCGATGCCGGTGCACACGGGGCACGCGCCGTAGGGCGAGTTGAACGAGAACGACCGCGGCTCGAGGTCCTCGATCGCGAGCGGGTGCCCATTGGGGCACGCCAGGTTCTCGGAGAACCCGCGCACGCGCTGCGGGTCGTTCTCCGGCAGGTCGACGAACTCCAGCTCGACCAGCCCGTCGGCCAGCCGCAGCGCCGTCTCGACCGAGTCGGTGAGCCGCTGGCGCGAGCTCGTCTTCACGCTCAGGCGGTCGATGACCACGCCGATCTGGTGCTTCTCCTGCTTCTTCAGCTTCGGCGGGTCGGTGAGCGGGTGCACCTTCCCGTCGACGACCACGCGCGCGTAGCCCTGCTGCTGCAGGTTCTGGAACAGGTCGAGGTACTCGCCCTTGCGCCCGCGCACGACCGGCGCGAGCACCTGGAAGCGCGTGCCCTCGTCCATGTCGAGCACCTGGTCCACGATCTGCTGCGGCGTCTGCTTGCTGATCAGCTCACCGCACTTGGGGCAGTGCGCCTTGCCCGCGCGGGCGTAGAGCAGCCGCAGGTAGTCGTAGACCTCGGTGATCGTGCCCACCGTGGAGCGCGGGTTGCGCGAGGTGGACTTCTGGTCGATCGACACCGCGGGCGAGAGGCCCTCGATGAAGTCGACGTCGGGCTTGTCCATCTGCCCGAGGAACTGCCGCGCGTAGGCCGAGAGCGACTCGACGTAACGGCGCTGCCCCTCGGCGAAGATGGTGTCGAAAGCGAGACTCGACTTGCCCGACCCGGACAGGCCCGTGAACACGATCAGGCTGTCGCGGGGCAGATCGAGGTCGACACCGCGGAGGTTGTGCTCGCGGGCCCCGCGAACAACGAGGCGATCAGCCACGCCCACGTCCCTTCAATTCAAATCTCGGCTCGGATGCCGGCCCGGTGGAAGTCCTGCACGGGCGGCCGCGTCCATGCTAGGACGCACCACCGACAGAAACGGGCTCCGACTCTTCGACCTGGACTTTTGCGGGTTCCTGGGCGGGTTTGCCCGCCCGCCGGGCGGTCAGGCGCCGGTGCAGCGGCCGTTCCACCCACGCGGTGAGCGCCCAGCCGGCCAGCACGGCGCCGGCCGCCACCGCGGGGAGCCGCAGCCGGCCGGGGACACCGATGTCCAGCAGAGCGCGCGCCAGGACGTAACCCATTTCCTGGTGCACCAGGTAGAGACCATACGAGATCCCGGCGAGCCAGGTGAGCGCCGGGGCGACCCGCGCGAGGCCCGGGAACCACCAGTCGGAGCCGCGTGCCGCGAGGCAGATCACCAGCAGCAGCACGGCGAAGCCGATCGTGGAGGGCCAGCGCGCGGGGTCCTGGGGCATCGCCCGGTGAAACGGGAAGACGTGCAGGTCCCGTACCACGATACAGGCCGCGACGAGCAGGCTTCGGGGCCGGGACTTCGGCCGGTTCCGGCACCGCGACCACGGCGCGGACAGGTACCTGCGCGGGCCCGGCCCGCGGAAGACGTTGAGGACCCGGATCGGCGTGCGGCGCGGGTCGAAAACCCCGCACCGGACCACCGCCGGTACGACCATCAACACCCACACGAGCCACATCATCACTCGTTCGGTGCGCCGGCTCCACGGGAGCAACTACGCCCGGACGGCACGCCGACGAGGAAATCGGTCACGCGAGTCGGCATCGGCAGGCCGCTGAAACTGACGGTTCGGAGTCTGCGTGTATGGGTGGGACAGACCCCACTCCCCCGGCTACCGTGGGTTCGTGAACATCGCCGACACTTACACCGGGCACGTCGAACCGGGCGGCGACGCCGCCCGCCGGACGCTCGACGCGCTGACCATCACCAAGCTCTCCGTGGGGCCGATGGACAACAACGCGTACCTGCTCGTCTGCCGCACCGAGAACGAGGCGCTGCTGATCGACGCCGCCAACGACCCCGAGCGCATCTCCGACCTCATCGGCCACGGCCCCGACCGGCCGGCGCTGCGCACCGTCGTGACCACCCACCAGCACCAGGACCACTGGCAGGCCCTGGGCGCCGTCGCGGGCGCGAACGGCTCGAACACCGCCGCGCACCCGCTGGACGCCTCGCCGCTGCCCGTGCCACCGGACTTCCTGGTCGAGCACGGGGACACGCTGAAGGTGGGTCAGGTCACCCTCGAGGTGATCCACCTGCGCGGCCACACGCCGGGCTCCATCGCCCTGCTGTACCGCGACCCGGCCGGGCACCCGCATCTGTTCACGGGTGACTCGCTGTTCCCTGGTGGGGTGGGGAAGACTTCGTCGCCGGAGGACTTCACGTCGCTGGTGGACGACGTCTCGGCGCGGATCTTCGACGAACTGCCGGATGACACGTGGTTCTATCCGGGGCATGGGGATGATTCGACGTTGGGGGCGGAGCGGCCGAAGCTCGCGGAGTGGCGTTCACGCGGTTGGTGAATCGAGGATCGACCTACCCGGACTGGGCTGCCTGGTTTTCAGGCAGCCCGGTTTGTTTCTCCGCAACAGACGAGCCTCGCCGAGATGCCGTTGTGACTCGTCGTAACGGGTGGGCAGCCCCGCACGACTACCGGGCACACCACGGCGAGGGGCCCTCGATGACCAAGCGCACCACGTTCTTCACCGCCGCGGCCGTCGGCGCGTTCGGGCTGTTGACGGCCTGTGGGGCCGGCGGCAACCTCGGCGTCGCGGTGCAGCGGGCCGCCGAAACTCCGGCCGCGCCGGCCACTTCCGCGCCGTCCTACCAGCCGCAGGGATCCTGTCCTCCGCTTCAGCAAGGGCAGTCCTGTGTGAACGGCGAACTCGTCGACACGCCGCCTCCCTCGATCGATCCCGCGAAGTTCACGATGTCGCTCAAGGTGCTGAGCAAGCACTGCTTCGGGTCGGCGGGGTGCAACGTCGAGGTGATCCCCGACGAATCCCTCAAGTACGACGGTCCGCAGAGCGACTTGGCGTACTACTCCGGCGGCTGCAGCCTCACCTACGAGATCGACGGGGACGAGTCCGGTGAAGTCGTCGAGACGGCGGAGTCGTCCGGGGCCGGGTCGTGGCAGGTGCATCCCACGTCGCTGTCCACGGCGTCGTCCAAGACGAAGATCTCGGCGAAGGTCACCGACGTCAGCTGTAACTCCTGAACTCGGGAGTCTCCGGTTCGGCGTGCAGCGGGACCGAAGGCGCACCGCCGAGGGCCCACGACCAGGGCAGCCACAGGGCCAGGATCAGGCTCGTCCGGTCGAACTTTTTCTGAAGCTCCCACTCCGCGGGCAGGAACCGGCCGAGTGACGGGAGCAGTTCGAGCGCGCCGAGCGTGCGGGCGGCGGCGTCGGCCGCGGTCACGTTCGCGCGGACGGTCACCATGGCCACCTGTCGCTACACCGGCCGGACCATCAGCCAGGCGCTGGACAGCCCGGCTTCTTCCGCGGCTTCCCTGATCAACGGCCAGGCCCTTCGTAGCGCCACCTCCTCGTCACGGGCCTGATAGGCCCAGCGTTCGAACCGGTTGACGTGGTGAGTGCTCGCGAGCGCGGTGAAGTCGTGTGCTCCGATCACGTGCCAGACATGGCGCGCCACGCCGTGGAAGAACGGGCGGTCCCAGAACTTCACGCCCGGCTCGAACTCCAGATCCTCGGCGGTGAACCACTCGTAGCCCAGAGCGTTCGACCACGTGTCGAACAAGTAGCGGCCACCGACCTGAGGGGCTCCGGCGACGGGGTCGAACCGCCACGGCAGGTACTTGTGCCGCATCCCGGGCCGGGCGTCCATCGCGGGCCGGTCGGCCTCCACCAGGTCCGCGATCTGCCGCACGCGAAGATCACCGGGGAGCGCGAAATCGGAAGTGAAGGCGGCTTCCGCTGCGATCGGCCCCGGCCCGTACCCGCAAATGTCCATCGACGCTCCCCTCGTCCGGCTTCGGTTCCGAACGTAGGAAGCGGGCGGGACCAAGGTCAACTTCGGCGGCCGCGCGCGGCCACGGTAGCCGAACGGGTCTTCCCGGCGAACCGAACGGCCACTTTTCGCTTACAGGACCGCGATGTCGCTGATCCTCCAGTGGCCGTTGTCCTCCGTGGCGGTGAGGCGGACCTGCGCGCCGCCGCTGGAGGTGTCGGGGATGCCGGCGCGGGAGGTCGTCTGGTCGGCGAAGACGAGGACGTGGGCGGTCGTGCCGGTGATGTCCTTGATGCCGATGGTGCGGACGCGGCTGGTGAGGGTGAGGTGGTTGGGGACGGCTTGTTGCTGGACGGCCGAGAGCAGCTGGCGGTATTGGGTGACGGCGTTGCCGGTGAGGTATTCGTCGGCGGCGCGTTGGGTTTTGGCGACGTCCTGGTAGTCGAGCGAGAAGACGGCTTCGAAGGCGGCGCTGAGCTGGCCGGTGACGGCGGAGGTGGTGGCGCTGTCGGAGAAAGCGGTGTTGGCGGCCAGGCCGGAGGTCGTGGACTGGTGGGCCTGGAAGCCGAACCAGCCGGCGGCGGCCAGAAGGACGACGGTCAGCGCCGACAAGCCGACGGTCAGCCGACCGCGGCGACGTTTGCCCGGCCCCGCAGTTGCTTCGGCGGGTTCGGCCGAAGCAACCGGCGCGGGAATCCCCGGCGAGCGGCTCGACGTCGGAGTCCCGCGAGACGGCGGGCGTGGCCGCGCCATCAGACTTTGCCTCGACTCCGGAGTCCGGCTCGGCCTCACCACGAACCTGGGTGCCCGGCCCGGCGAGTCCGGGCTCGGCCGTGCGGTCCGCTGAGGCATCAGCCGGCTCGATCACGTCGACGGCCGAAGCCGCGGAAGGCTGCGCGGCGCGGGGTTTCCCGGCGACCGCGGTGCGGCGCGGGCGAGGGGACGGCGGCCGGTGGCGGGTGAGGGCCATGACGGAAATCCGTTCGCAAGGAGTCTCAGAGGCTGACGGTGACCGGCTGGACGGCCGAGAGCTTCCAGCCGTCCGCGGTCCGCGTGACGGTCGCCTGGAAGCGGTTGCGCTTGACGGCCGCGGGGGTGGCGCCCTGGCTCGCGGTGACTTCCACGACGGCCATGAGCTGCGCGGTGCCGGCCTGCGGGTCGAGCTGGGACAGCGCGGCGTCGAGGACGCGGGCGGTGGTGGTGCTCTTGGCGGTCTGCAGGGCCGTGACGCCCTGGGCGTGGCCCGCGCGGATCTGGTCGAGCAGGGGGCCGGTGGTGACCGTCTCCCACTTGCGCAGGTCGGCGTCCGCGGTGGTGTAGTTCGCGGTCGTCAGGGTGGCGACGGCGGTTTCGCCCGCGGACTCGGCCGCCTCACGGTCGGCGGCGATCGAGACCGGGTCGCTGTGGGCCGCCGAGGCCCACCACCAGCCGGTGCCGGCCGCGGCCAAGGCGGCGATCACCGCGGCCGTCGCGGCCGGCCGTTGGGCGGAGAAGCGCATGGGAATCCTCATTTCACGCGAGGCAAGCTGGGCGAGCCGGCCGAGGCCGCGGCCCGGGCATGGCCACAGGGCCGAGCAGGAATGGAGTGCCGAGCAGGAATGGAGTGCCGAGCGGGAATGGACCGGAGGCGGAAGTCGAGGCAGGGCGCATGGGAATCCTCATTTCGCACCGGAAAGGCCGAGCAAACCGGCCAACGACGTAGGACCGGAAAGCGCCGGAACGCCCAGCAGGCCCGGCAAAGGCAGGCCACCCACCGGAGCGCCGCCGGAAGACGCAACCGCGGGAGGCGGCACCGCCGGCGGCTTCCCGCCGTAAGGAGCGTTCTGCGAACCCCGCACCGAAGTCGGGCTCCCCGGCGGTAGAGCGCAGTACGCCGTGGTGTTCGCCGGTGTCTGGGAGACCTGGTCGGCCGGCCTTCGAACTGTGTTCTCGTAGCCGCGGGTGCAGACGTACGGGTCGAAGAAGTTGAGCACCAGGCCCAAGTGCGCGGTGCCGTCGCCGGGGACGACGGTGTTGGCGAGGGTCATCAGTTGCGGGTACGAGACGAGGATGTCCTCGATGCCGTCGCGGCGGGGGGCGATGACGTCGGCCGTGGTCAGCAGGTTCGCGAGCAGCACGCTGAGCTGCGGGCCGGTCTCGGTGACGGCGTTGATCTGCTGCGCCGCCTGCGGGGCGGCCGTGATGAGGTGCCGGAGGTCGCCGTCGGAGGACTTCAGCTGGGCGGCCAGCACGCGCAGGTTCGCGGAGAAGTCCTTGATCTGCGCGGACTGCGCGTTCTGGGTGTCGAGCACGACGCGCGCGCTCGACAGCAGCTGCGAAGTTTCGTGGACGTGGTCGAGCGCGGCCGAGGTGAAGGTGTCCGTCGAGTCCAGCAGCTGCCGCAGGTCGGGTGCGGCCGAGCCGGACAGCGTGTTGTCGAGCTCGTCGACGACCGTGCGCAGCTGATCGGTCGGCACACTGCCGGCAAGCGCCTCGTGGTCGCCGTTCGCGCCGCACCAGACGTCGTCGAGCTTCGGGCCGAAGTCGGCGAGCTGTTTCGTCAGGCACGGGTACTCGGGGGCGCGTAGCGCTCCAGCAGGTCCAGCGTCGGGCGCGAATCGCTCGTGACGCGGATCAGGTTGTCCTTGTTGGCGGCGGGGAAGTCGCGCAGGTTCAGCCCCGTGGTGGTGAGGTCGGAGTACAGCGAGCGCAACGAGTCCTGTTGCTGCGCAATCGTTTTCGTCGTCGTGGTGAGGTCGCTCAACGCCTGCAGCAGGTCTGGCGCGGCGTGGGCGTAGGTGTCCGCGACGCCTGGCAGTGCGGCGAGGTCGGCCGTCAGGTCGGGCACCGACGGGTTGATCCGCCGCACGTAGTCGCCGAGCCGAGTGAGCGTCTGTCCGAGCTGCTCGCCACGGCCGTCGAGCGCGTCGGACACCGCGTTGAGCGTGGTCGAGAGCTTCTGCGGCTGCACGGCCTGCAGTACCGGCATCAGCTTGTCGAGGATCCGAGCCGCAGCACGTCCAGGCCGAGGGCGAACATCCGCTCGGTGTGGCCGAACGCGCGCGAGCCGGGAAACGTCCACGCGGTGCTCACGAGACCTCCTCGACGCGGTGGCGGCCGTGGTCCACGCGATCCAGGCGGTCCACGCCGTAGCGGCGGCGTTCCTCCGGCGTGAGCGACGCGAGGATCCCGTCCTGCGCCGCTTCCGGCAGTGTCGGCAGGAGCCGCAGCACGCGGTCCCTGCGCAGCGCCTCGCCCGGCCGCGTCGGCAGCCCGGGCGCGAGCTGCATCTGCGGCGGGATCCCGGCGACTTCTTCGACGCCACCGTCGCGGTGCCCGGCGGCGAACTTCGCGCGTTCCGCGGCCATGGTCGCCGAGTCCTTCTCCTCGCTCATGCCGATCGGGCCGTCCATGCGGCCGTTGAGGAACTGGCGCACCACCGGCTCCTCACTGCTCAGCAGCACCTCGCGCGGGCCGAACAGCACCAGCTCGCGGCGGAAGAGCATGCCGAGGTTGTCGGGCACGGTCCGGGCGAGGTTGATGTTGTGCGTGACGATGAGGAACGTCGCGTCGCTCTGGGCGTTGACGTCGAGGAACAGCTGCGAGATGTAGGTGGTGCGCACCGGGTCCAGGCCGGAGTCGGGCTCGTCGACGAGCAGGATCTCGGGGTCGAGCACGAGCGCCCGGGCCAGGCCGGCGCGTTTGCGCATGCCGCCGGAGATCTCACCGGGCAGCTTGCGGTCGGCGCCGGCCACGCCCGTGAGCTCCAGCTTCTCGCGCACGATCCGCCGGATCTCCGTCTCCGACTTGCGGGTGTGCTCGCGCAGCGGGAACGCGATGTTGTCGAACAAGGTCATGGAGCCGAACAGCGCGCCGTCCTGGAACAGCACCCGAACAGCTTGCGCACCTCGTAGAGCCGGTGCTCCGAGCACGTGACCACGTCGACGCCGTCGACCACGCAGCGGCCGCGGTCGGGCTTGAGCAGCCCGATCAGCGACTTGAGGAACAACGACTTCCCGGTTCCAGAGGGACCCAGCAGGACGGACACCTCACCCGGGGGCAGGGTGAGGGTCACGTCCCGCCGGATCGTCTGGCGCCCGAACGACTTCGTCAGGCCCTCGACGACGACTTCCGCACCCACCGTTGTGCTCGCCCTTCCCGGCTCAGCCGACGATCAGGTCCTCGCGCCCGTCGGCGCGCAGATTTTCCACGTACACGGGAAAGAGTTTCTTCGACAGCGGGGCGAGCTTGATCAGCTTCGACACGGGACCGTCCACTTTGACCTTGCCGCGGGCCATGGCGAACGTGAGGTTCACTTTGCCCTGCCAGTAGCCGTTGGCGACCTCGCTGTCCATCGTCATGGTCGCGTCGGCCGGGGCGTCGAACGCGTCGCCGGTCACGCGGCGGTTCTGCGTGTCGATCAGCAGCGCGGACTCGGGGTTGGTGCACACCATCTTCAGCACCAGTCCGGTGCCGGCGAGCTTGGCGGCGAGGTCGGCGTCGGCGAACGCGGTTTCGAAGATGCCGCCGATGTACTGGTAGATCTCTTCGGGCTTGCTGAACGCGGGCATGCTGGCCTCCGGTCTGTTCGGGAACGTGGTCTCAGAAGAAGCAGGGCATGGCGCGCACGGCGTGCACGAAGTTGCCGGCCAGGTAGTCGGGCTCGCCGGCGGTAATGGCCGGCAGGGTGCGCAGCAGCTCGCCGAACAGGGCGCGCAGCTGGGCCTTGGCGACCTGGTTGCCGAGGCAGAAGTGCGCGCCGCCCCCGCCGAAGCTCACGTGTGGGTTGGGGCTGCGGCTCAGATCGAAGTGGCCCGGCTCGTCGAACACCTCGGGGTCGAAGTTGCCGGACGCGTAGAACATCACCACCTTCTCGCCGGTGCTGATCTGCTGCCCGCCCAGCTCGAAGTCCGCGACAGCCGTGCGGCGGAAGGTCATCACCGGGGAGGCCCAGCGGACGAACTCGTCGAGCGCGCTGCCGATGCGGCCGTCGAAGTCGGCCATCAGCCACTCGCGCTGCTCCGGGAAGTCGGTGAGCGCGCGCAGCGTGTGACTGGTGGTCTGGCGCGTGGTGTCGTTGCCCGCCACCGACAGCAGCACGAAGAACGCCGCGATCTCCTCGTCGGTGAGGCGCTCACCGTCCACTTCGGCCTGCACGAGGTTGGTCATCAGGTCCTCGGCCGGGTGGGCGCGGCGGTGCTCGGCCATCTCGAACGCCACGCCGTGCAGCGTCATCTGGGCCTCGAAGATCATGTCGATCGGGTCGCGCCCGGCGAGGTAGACCGGGTCGGCCCAGGACACCGACGCGTCGGCGGCGTGGGCCACGCTCTCGCGGTGGGCCTGGGGGATGCCGACCATGTCCGACAACGTGCGGATCGGCAGCTGCCCGGAGCACTGGCGCACGAAGTCGGCGCCGCTGCCCGCCTCGGCCAGCTCGCGCACGATGTCGCGGGCGTTGGCCTTGATCTGCTCGTCGATGCGGCGCACCTGCTTCGGGGTGAACGCGGCACTGACGAGCTTGCGGATCTTCGTGTGCCGCGGCGGGTCCATCGCCAGGAACGACTGCGACGCCTCGAGCATCTCCTCGGGGATGTTCTCGAACATCACGCCCTGGCCGGACACGAACACGTCGTTGCGGCGGCTCACCTCGACGATGTCGGCGTGGCGGACCACGGCCCAGTAGCCGGGGTCCTCGGGGTCCTCCATCAGCGCGTCCTCGACCGGCCGGTGCCAGGACACCGGACGCTCCTGGCGCAGCGCGGCGAAACTGCGCTCGCGGTCGGCGGCGCGGGTCGACCAGAAGGCCCGCGACGAAAGGTCGATCTCGTCGTACTCGCGCTGCTGCGGGGTCACGATGGCGGTCATGCGGAAATCTCCTGTCCCAAGTAGACGGACTTGAGCTGCTGGTAGGCGGCGAGGCCCTCGGGCCCGAGCTCGCGACCGACGCCGCTGGCCTTCACGCCGCCGAACGGGGCGCCCAGGTCGAGGTCGTAGAAGTTCACGCCGACGCTGCCGGTCTCCACGCGGCGCGCCACATCCAGGCCCTTCTCCACGTCGGAGGTCCAGATGGTGCCGCCGAGTCCGTAGTCGGAGTCGTTGGCGATCGAGACCGCCTCGTCGACATCGCCGTACGGGATCACCGTGAGCACCGGGCCGAAGATCTCCTCCCGCGCGATCCGGCTGCCGTTGTCGACGCCGCCGAACACGGTGGGCTGCACGTACCAGCCGCGGTCGCGGCCGGGACGCCCGCCGCCGGCCGCCAGCGTCGCGCCGGACTCGCGACCCACCGCCACGTACTCCTCGACCTTGCGTCGCTGCTTGTCGCTGACCAGCGGGCCGATGTGCGTGCCCGGGTCGAGCGGGTCGCCGACGGTCAGCGCGGACGCCAGCCCGGACAGCGCGGCGACGACCTCGTCGTGGCGCGAGCGCGGGGCGAGGATGCGCGTGGAGAGGTAGCAGGTCTGGCCGTTGTTCAGCAGGCTCGCGGTGGCCAGGCCCTGCACGGTGGCCGCCAGGTCGGCGTCGTCGAGCACGATCGCCGCCGACTTCCCGCCCAGTTCCAGCGTGACGGGACGCAGCAGGCGGCCGCACGCCTCGCCGATCTTCCGGCCGACGGGCGTGGACCCGGTGAACGCGACCTTCCGCACGCCCGGGTGCGTCACGAGGTACTCGCCGATGTCCGCGCCGCCGGAGATCACGTTCAGCACGCCCGCGGGCAAGCCCGCGCGTTCGGCGGTGGCCGCCAGCTCCAGCGCGTCCAAAGTGGTCTCGGGCGACGGCTTGAGCACCACGGCGCAGCCCGCGGCCAGGGCCGGCGCGAGCTTGAACATCGTGAGCACCTGCGGGAAGTTCCACGGCACCACGAGCGCGACCACGCCGACCGGCTCCTTGCGCACCACGGTGACGCCCTGGCCGTCCAGGCGCGGCCGGCGCTCCTCGGCGGGCGCGGCCCCGAGCGCGGCGTAGTACTGCAGGATCCCGACCGGGCCGGCCCCCTCGGCCGCGGTGGCGACGGTGATCGGCATGCCGTTCTGGATCGTGGTGAGCTCGGCGCGCTGGGCCACGTTCTTGCCCAGCTCCTCGGCGAACGCCATCAGCAGCCCGGACCGCGCCTCCGGCGTGAGCCCGCCCCACTCCGCGGACCGCAGCGCGCGACCGGCGGCGGCGACGGCGGCGTCCACTTCGGACTCCCCGGCGAGCGGCACCGTGCCGATGCGTTCCTCGGTGTCCGGCGAGACCACGGCGAGCGTCGCACCGCCCACCGGGCGCACCCACGCGCCGTCGATGTACAGGGCTTCGTGTTCGTGCATCAGCGCACTCCTTCGGACACGGGTTCCCGCCGCCGGGCGGCGAAGTCGAGCGCGCCGGACCAGTCGGTGCGGCGTGCGATGAGGGCCCGGAACTTCATGATCTCCCGTTGTTTGTTCACCGCGAGCACGCCGGCGAGGCGCTCGCCTGAGCGGTACAGCGCGACGAACCGGCCCTCGTCCGGATCGCCGAGCACCACCTGGATCTCGTCGGCGTCGGGCACGCCGGCGAACTGGATGCGGGTGTCGTACCAGTCGGACCAGAAGTAGGGCACGGTCTCGTACGGCTTGGCCGCCCCCGGCACCGCCGCACCGACGCCCGCCGCGGCCCCCTGCTCCGCGGCGCTGCTCCAGTGCTCCAGGCGCATGGCCCGGCCGAACACCGGGTTGGCCCACCGGGCGACATCCCCGCCGCGTACACGCCGGGCAGCCCGGTGGCCAGCGTCTCGTCGCACACCACGCCGTCCTCCAGCGTCAGGCCGCTGCCCGCCAGCCAGTCCGTGGCCGGGACCGCGCCGGCGCCGACCACGACCAGGTCCGCGTCCAGCGTGGTGCCGTCGGCCAGCCGCACGCGTTCGACGCGGCCGTGGCCTTCGACACCGGTCACGGCGACTCCGCAGCGCAGGTCCGTGCCGTTCGCGCGGTGCAGCGCCGAGCACGGCTCCCCCATGGCGCCGATCGCCCGCATCAACGGCGTCGGCGCGGCCTCCACCACGGTCACCGGCAGGCCGCGTTTGCGCGCCGCCGAGGCGATTTCCGAGCCGATGAACCCGGCGCCGATCACCACCGTGCGCGCGCCGGTGTCAAGGGCCGCGCGCACGGCGAGCGCGTCGTCGAGGGTGCGCAGCGTGTGCACACCGGCCAGGTGGCTGGTGCCGGGCAGGGTCCGGGCGGTCGCGCCGGTGGCGATCACGAGGCCGTCGTACGGGATCTCCTTCCCGCCCGCGTGCACCACGCGCTCGGCCGGGTCCAGCGCGTGCGCCCGGGTGCCGAGCACGAGCTCGACGCCGAGCTCGTCACGCAGCACCTGCTCCTCGCGGAACACCGGCGCGGCGACCGGCCCGTCGAGGAACGCCTTCGACAGCGGCGGCCGGTCGTAGGGCAGGTGCTCCTCCGCGCCGACGAGCGTCACGGTCCCGGTGAACCCGGCCTTGCGCGCGCCCTCCACGGCCCGCAACCCGGCCAAGGAAGCACCGACGACGACGAGACGGGTCACTGCTCAAGCCTCAGGGCCTCGGTCGGGCAGCCCGTCACCGCTTGCTCCACTTCGGACTCCAGCCCGTCGGGCACGGTCTCGGACGACAGGACCAGGTCACCGTTGTCGTCCACCTCGAACACCTCGGGCGCGAACGACTCGCAGATGCCCAGCCCGGTGCAGCGGGCGCGGTCCACGACGATCTTCACGTGCTCACTCCTTCCGCGCGGAGGGAACCAGGACGGGCTTCACGACCTCGCCCTTCAGGCTTGCCTGCTCGGCTTCGTTGATCTCCTCGAACGGGAACGTCTCCACCAGCCGGTCGAACGGGAACCGGCCCTGGCGCCACAGCTCGATCAGCCGCGGGATCATCACCTGCGGCACGGCGTCGCCTTCGAGGATTCCCATCACGTTGCGGCCCACGGCGAGCGCCGTCGGGTCGAGCACCAGGTCGCCCTGCTGCACGCCGACGAGCCCGCAGGTTCCGGTAGGGCGCAGCACCGCGATCGCCGTGGTGATCACCGAGGGCACGCCGGTGGTGTCCAAGGTGTACTGAGCGCCGCCCGTGGCCGCCAGCAGCTGCTCGACCAGGTCGGCCGCGGCGCCGTCGACGGTGTGCGTGGCACCGAGCTCCTTCGCCAGCTCCAGCCGGCGCGGGTTGAGGTCCACGGCGACGATCCGCGCAGCACCGGCCACCCGCGCCGCCATCACCGCGGACAGGCCCACGCCGCCCGCGCCGAACACGACGAAACTCGTGCCGGGCTCCACGCCGAGCGCGCTGAACACCGACGCCGCGCCGGTCTGGATGCCGCAGCCGAGCGGGCCGAGCAGCTCCAGCGGCAGCTCCGGATCGACCTTTACTGCGTTGCGCGCCGCGACGACCGAGTGCGAGGCGAACGACGACTGCCCGAACCACCGGGCCGCCACGGCTTCACCGGCGGCGTCGAGCACCGGCTGCTCGCCGTCCGGGTCGTGGCCGGTGAGGTTGCGCGGGAAGAACGTCTCGCAGTACGACGGGTGCCCGGCGACGCAGTTGGCGCAGTGGCCGCAGAAGTCGAACGACAGCACCACGTGGTCACCCGGCGCCAGGCTCGTGACGTCGGCGCCCACGGCCTCGACGACACCCGAACCCTCGTGTCCGGTGATGATCGGCGGCGCGGCCAGGAACCCGGGCGCGCGCGGCAGCAGGTCCGTGTGGCACAGCCCGGCGCCGGCGATGCGCACCAGCACCTGGCCCGCGCCCGGCGCGGGCAGCTCGACGTCCTCGATCCGGTAGGGCCCGTCGGCGGCGCGCAGCACCGCGGCCTTGATCTGCATGATCTTCTCGCTCCTGGTGGGTCCGAAGTGGTCGGTCAGCGGGTGAGCTCGCCCTTGACGAGCTTCCCGGTGGGAGTGCGGGGCAGCCGGTCCACGAAGGTGAACGCCCGGGGGACCTTGTAGTGCGCGATGCGCTCGCGCAGGTATTCGCGCAGCTCGTCGCCGAGGCCGGGCCCCGCCTCGCCCGCGGGTTCGACGAACGCCTGCACCGCCTCGCCCATCTCCGGGTCGGGCACGCCGACCACGGCGACGTCGAGCACTTTCGGGTGCAGCGTCAGCGCGTTCTCGATCTCCTGCGGGTAGATGTTCACCCCGCCGGAGATGATCATGAAGGCCTTGCGGTCGGTGAGGAACAGGAAACCGTCCTCGTCGACGTACCCGACGTCGCCGGTGGTGGTCCACGTCGGGTGCGCCGGGTGCTGCGCCTTGGCGGTCTTGCCCGGGTCGTTGTGGTAGGCGAACGGCAGCGCGTCGCGTTCGAAGTAGACGGTGCCGATGCCGCCCGCCGGCAGCTCTTCGCCGTCCTCGCCGCAGATGCGGATCACGCCGACGCCGGCGGGCCCGACCGAGCCGGGCTTGCGCAGCCACTGCTCGCTGTCGATGAACGTGATGCCGCTGCCCTCGGTGGACGAGTAGTACTCGTGCAGGACCGGGCCCCACCAGTCGATCATGGCCCGCTTGACGTCGACCGGGCACGGCGCCGCGGCGTGGACGGCCACGCGCTGGCTCGACAGGTCGTACCTCGCGCGCGTGGCCTCGGGGAGCTTGAGCATGCGGACGAACATCGTCGGTACCCACTGGCTGTGCGTCACGTGGTGGGTCTCGATCGCAGAAAGCGCTTGCTCCGCGTCGAACTTCTCCATCAGCACCACCGTGCCGCCCAGCGCCTGCACCACACCGCCGAAGCGCAGCGGCGCCGCGTGGTAGACCGGCGCGGGCGAGAGGTAGACCGTGTCGGGGCCGAACCCGTACAGGGTCCCGAAAACCGCGGTGTAGACGTCGCCCGGCTCGTCGACCCGGCGCTCGGGCAGCGGCGGCTTGATCCCCTTCGGCCGGCCGGTGGTGCCGGAAGAGTAGAGCATGTCCATACCGCGCGGCTGCTCCGGCAGCGGCTCGGCCGACGTGCCCGCCAGCGCGTCCTCATAGGACTCGTGGCCGGGCACGCTTCCCCGGTACGCCAGGCGGATGCGCACCTTCGGCGTGTCCCCGACCACGGCCTCGGCCACGGCGGCGAGCCCGGCGGACACGATCAGCGCCTCCGCACCGCAGTCGTCGACGATGTAGGCGACCTCGGCCGGCGAAAGGTGCCGGTTCACGGCCGTGATGTAGAGACCCGAGCGCAGCGCGGCCCAGTAGACCTCGAACACTTTCGGGTCATTTCCCGAAAGGAGCGCGATGTGGTCGCCGCGGCGCAGCCCCGCGTCGTGCAGGTAGCGCGCCAGCCGCGCCGAACGCTCCTCCAGCTGCCCGTACGTGAGCACCTCGCCGCCCGCCACGACGACGGCGGGCTTGTCGGGGAACTGCTCGGCGTGAACACCGGGGTACATGGGCGCTCCTGGCAGGGGAACCGGACGGGGAGCCGACCGGTGCGCCGCGGGCGCCCGAACGGTCGGCTGTGACCTCGGGAGAGCTATCTAGCGTTCGTTAAGTTGAGCGTATGGTCCAGCTCACATGTTGTCAAGACAGTATGTCTAGATTCTCTGTCCAGTCAATTCGAGCGCCGAGCCGGTAGGGTGACTGCGAGGACAAGGAGGCTGGATGCCGTCGGTGACCCGCAAGCCCCAGACTGCTCGCAAGCAGCAGCGCCGGGAGACGCTCAGCCGCCAGTTGCTGGAGGCGACCGAGCGCCTCATGGGCGAGGGACTCACGTTCACCGAGCTGAGCGTCGACCGCCTGGCGTCCGAAGGCGGCATCTCGCGCGCCACCTTCTACGTCTACTTCGAGGACAAGGGCCAGCTGCTGCGGCTGTTCGCGCAGCACGTGTTCGCCGACCTCACCGAAGCCGCGCAACGCTGGTGGAACAGCGCCGACGCGCGCGACCCGGAGGACCTGCGGGCGTCGGTCACGGAGATCATCGCTCGCTACCGCAACCACCGTTCGGTGCTCTACGCGGTGATCGAGATGGCGGCCTACGACTCCGAGGTCGACGAGCTCTACCGCGGCATCATGGAGGGCCTCGTCGACGCCATCGCGGCGATCATCGAACGGGGTCAGGCCGCGGGCACGATCACCCCGATGCCGGTGCGCGCCACGGCTTCCGCGCTCACGTGGATGGTCGAGCGCACGTGCCACCAGACGCTGCGCTTCACCCCGGAGTCCGAGGACGACGCGCTGGCCGACTCCATGACCGAGGTCATCTGGCGCACCCTGTACCTGGAGCCGGCGCCGCGTCCGTGACGCGCCTCAGCGCTTGCGCTTCACCGGCCGCGCGCCGACCGTGCGCAGCACGAGGTCCACGTACCGCTCGGCGAGCGCTTCGGGCTTCAGCGGGCCACCGGGCTGGTACCAGCGCGCGATCGACTGGCACATGCCCAGCACGGCCCGCACGGTCTCCTCGGGGTGGGCCACGGTGAACACCCCCTCGCGCGCGCCGTCCTCGATGATCCCGGTCAGGACGGTCTCGATCTCCTTGCGGCGCGCGGCGTAGCGCTTGCGCGAGTCCGGGGAGAGGTGCCGCAGCTCGAGGTCCAGCGCCGCCAGCCGCGTGCGGTGCGTCATGTGCAGCACCACGGCCTCGACGACGTTGACCAGCTGCTCACGCGGGCCGGCCGCGTCGGCCGCCGCCGCGTTGACGCGGCTGACGGCTTCGCCGGTGCCCAGGTCGAGCAACGCGGCGAAGGCGCCTTCCTTGCTGTCGTGGTGGTAGTACAGCGAGGGCACGGTCTGCCCGACCCGGCGGACGATGTCGCGCACCGAGGTGCCGTGGAAACCGTGCTCGTAGAACGCGTCGAGCGCGGCGGCGAGCAGGGGCGTCAGCTCCAGCTCGTCGTAGTGCCGCCAGTCGGACCCCGGCTCGAGCTCGATCGAGACCGAGGCAGAGGCCGCCGGAGTAGAGGCCACCGCCTCCCGCGCACGCACCATGTTCCACCCATCGAGTCCGGAAGCTTCCCCGCCGAGTCTAGGCTCAGCGCGGGGCCATGCGGATGGCGCCGTCGAGCCGGATGGTCTCGCCGTTGAGCATCGGGTTCTCCACGATGTGACAGGCCAACGCCGCGTACTCCGCCGGATCACCCAGCCGGGACGGGTGCGGCACCTGCGCACCGAGCGAATCGATGGCCTCGTCGGGCAATGTGGCGAACAGCGGCGTGCGGAACAGCCCCGGCGCGATGGTCATCACGCGGATCTTGAGGCTCGCCAGGTCGCGGGCGATCGGCAGGGTCATGCCGACGATGCCGCCCTTCGACGCCGAGTACGCGGCCTGCCCGACCTGACCGTCGAACGCCGCGACGGACGCGGTGTTCACGATGACACCGCGTTCCTCGTCCACCGGCTCGGTCTGCGCCACCCGTTCGGCGGCCAGCCGGAGCACGTTGAACGTGCCGATCAGGTTGACCGACACCACCTTCGTGAACGCGTCCAGCGGGAACGCGCCCTTCTTCCCGACGGTCTTCACCGCGTTGCCGATGCCCGCGCAGTTCACGACCACCCGCAGGTCGCCCAGCGACGCGGCGGCGTCGACGGCGGCCCGCACGTCGGCCTCGCTCGTCACGTCGGCCGGGGCGAACACGCCGGCCAGCTCCGCGGCGACCGCGGCACCGTCCGAAGTGGGCAGATCGACCACGACGACCTTCGCGCCGCGCTTGTGCAGCTCCTTCGCGGTGGCCAGGCCCAGCCCCGACGCCCCGCCGGTCACGAGCGCGACCGTGTTCGCGATGTCCATCCGTGTCCTCCTCAGGCCAGCACGCCGGCCAGGCGGCCGGCGATGATCTCGTGTGCCTCGGCGACGATGCGGGAGACCAGCTCCGCCACCGTCGGCACGTCGTGGACGAGTCCCTGCACCACACCCGCGGACCAGATGCCGAGGTCGACGTCGCCGGTCTCGTACACCTTGCGGCCGCGGCTGCCCGCCACCAGGTCGCGCACGTCGTCGAAGCCACCTCCACCGGCGAGGATGCCGACCACCTCGCGGCTCGCGGCGTTGGACGCCACCCGGGCGGTGTTGCGCAGCGACCGGAAGATCAGCTCCGTGTCCCGCTCGCTCGCCTCGACGAGGCGCTGCTTCACGTTGTCGTGCACCGGCGCCTCGGCCGTGGCGAGGAAGCGGGTGCCCATGTTGACGCCGTCGGCGCCGAGCGCGAGGGCGGCGACGAGGCCACGACCGTCGGCGAACCCGCCGGAGGCGATCATCGGGATCGTCACCTGCTCGGCCGCGGCCGGGATCAGCACCAGGCCCGGGACGTCGTCCTCGCCGGGGTGCCCGGCGCACTCGAAGCCGTCGATGGAAACCCCGTCCACGCCGAGGGCCTGCGCCTTCACCGCGTGGCGGACGCTGGTGCACTTGTGCAGCACCTTCACCCCGGCCGCGCGGAACGCGGGCAGGTGCTCGGCGGGGTTGAACCCGGCCGTCTCGACGACCGGCACGCCGGAGCCGGTGATCACGTCACGGTATTCGGCGTACGGCGGCGGGTTGATCGACGGCAGGATCGTGAGGTTCACCCCGAAGGGTTTGTCCGTGAGCTCCCGGCAGCGGACGATCTCCTTCGCCAGGTCCTCCGGCGTCGGCTGCGTGAGCGCGGTGAGGAACCCGAGCGCACCCGCGTTCGCGACCGCGGCCACGAGCTCCGCGCGGCCCACCCACTGCATGCCGCCTTGGACGATGGGGTGCGCCACCCCGAAAACCTCGCAGAAGCGCGTGCGCAGCATCGGGACTCCCTCGTTCGGTTCGGCACTGGCGTTCCGGCTCCGAAGGTAACTTAGCGATCGTTAGATATACAGTGACCCTGGTCTCTTGACAGCGACGGGCGTGTTTAACGATCGTTAGATAACTTCCGACGACGCAGGGGGCACCGTGCAACGCCAGCTCTTCACCGCCGACCACGAGGCCTACCGCGAACTGGTCCGGGAGTTCACCGCGCGCGAGGTCGTGCCGAACCTCGAGCGCTGGGACGCCGACCGGCTGATCGACCGCGAGGTCTGGCGCGCCGCCGGCAAGCAGGGCGTGATCGGGCTGGCCGTGCCGGAGGAGCACGGCGGCGCCGGGCAGCCGGACTACCGCTACCGCGTGGTCGTGGCCGAGGAGCTGGCGCGGGTCGGGGCGGCGTCGCTGCACTCGAGTTTCGGGCTGCAGGACGACATCATCATCCCGTACGTGCAGGACCTGGGCACCGACGAGCAGCGCCGGAAGTGGCTGCCGGGCATGGCCTCGGGCGAGCTGATCGGTGCCATCGCGATGACCGAGCCGGGCGCGGGCAGCGATCTTCAGGGCGTGTGCACCACGGCCGTGCGCGACGGTGGCGAATGGGTCCTCAATGGACAGAAGACGTTCATCACCAGCGGCATCAACGCCGACTTCGTGATCGTGGTGGCCCGCACCGACCCGGCGGCGGGTTCGCGCGGGTTCAGCCTGATCGTGGTCGAGGACGGCACCCCGGGTTTCACACGCGGGCGCAAGCTCGACAAGGTCGGCCTGCAGGCGCAGGACACCGCGGAGCTGTTCTTCTCCGACGTGCGCGTGCCGGTGGCGAACCTGCTCGGCACCGAGGGCCGCGGGTTCGCTCACCTGATGGAACGGCTGCCGCGCGAGCGCATGTCGATCGCCGTCGGCAGCCTCGCGAGCGTCGACGCGGTGTTCGCCGAAACACGCGAATACTGCTTCAGCCGCAAGGCGTTCGGCAGGCCGATCGGCGATTTCCAGAACACCCGCTTCGTGCTCGCGGAGATCGCCACCGAACGCGACGTGACGGCCGCGTACCTCGACGCGTGCGTGCACGAGCTCAACGCCGGCACGCTCACCGCGGTCGACGCGGCGAAGGCCAAGTGGTGGGCCAGCGAGCTGCAGAAGCGCGTGGTCGACCGCTGTGTGCAGCTGCACGGCGGCTACGGCTACATGCTGGAGTACCCCGTCGCCCGGGCCTTTGTGGACTCCCGCATCCAGACGATCTACGGCGGTACCACCGAGATCATGAAGGAGATCATCGGCCGGGATCTCGCCACGGGCAACTGACCACCCCACCGACACAGAAGGCTGGCGACACATGGGTTTGCGCACGGCGAAGGAGTACCGGGGCGGGCTGCGCGACGGCCGTCGCGTGTTCTACCGAGGGCAGCGGGTGGACAGCGTGGGAGACCACCCGGAGCTGACACTCGCGGTGGACCACTCCGCGCACTGCTTCGACATCGCGCAGTCGCACCCCGAGCTGGCCGTCGCCGACGGGTACTCGGCGTTCTACCGCGTGCCGCGTTCGGCCGAACAGCTGCGGGCACGCGGTGAGCTGATCGAAACCGTCTCCCGGCTGGGCGGCGGGATCATCGTGCTCAAGGAGGTGGGCAGCGACGCGATGTTCGCGCTGCTGCGCACGCTCGGAGGTGAGGAGCTGGAGCGCGCGAAGGCGTTCCACGAGCGCGTGTGCCGCGACGACCTGGCGCTGGCCGTGGCGCAGACGGACGTGAAGGGCGATCGTTCGCTCGCGCCGCACCAGCAGGCCGACCCGGACCTGTACCTGCGGATCGTCGACGAGGACGCCGACTCGATCACCGTGCGCGGCGCGAAGTGCCACACGTCGTACTCGGCCAACGCCGACGAGCTGATCGTGCTGCCGACGCGCGCGATGGGTCCCGACGACGCGGACTACGCCGTGTCGTTCGCCATCCCCATCGACACACCCGGCCTGAACATCTACGTCTCGCCCTACCTCGCCGGTGAACGCAACGAGTTCGAGTTCCCGTTGTCGTCGAAGCACAAGATGCTCGAAAGCCTCACGGTGTTCGACGACGTGCGGGTGCCGAAGGATCGGGTGTTCCTGAACCGGCGCCCGGAGCTGGCGGGACCGCTGGCGATCGCGTTCGTGGACTACCACCGGTTCACCGCGATCAACTACAAGCTGCCGCTGCTCGACCTGCTGGTGGGTTCGGCGTCGCTGATCGCCGAGTACAACGGCATCGCACGCGCCGGGCACGTGAAGGACAAGATCACGCAGCTCATCGCGTACGCCGAGACCGTGCGCGGGCTCGCGGAGCTGGCCGCGCTGCGGTCGCGGCCCGGGCAGGACGGCATCCAGCAGCCCGACCCCGTCGCGGTGAACACGGCCAAGTACACCTTCGCGCACGGCTTTCACGACGCGGCGGCGAAGCTCATGGACCTCGCCGGCGGTCTGCTCGCCACCGGCCCCGGTGGTGAGGACTGGGGAACCCGGAGATCCGCGCGGTGCTGGAGAAGTACTACGCGGCCGCGGTGCCGGCCGAGCCACGGCTGCGGCTGCTCAACCTCATCGCCGACCTCACCGCTCGCGACTACGGTGGCTACCAGGCCGTGCTCGCCACGCACGCGGAAGGTTCGCTGGAGGCGGAGAAGCTGCAGATCGCCCGCACCTACGATCCGACGCGCGCCCGAGCGTACGTCAGCCACCACGCCGGACTCGCCTGAAAGGGGCCTTCCTTGACCGCGCCAGTTGATGTGCCAGTGAAGATCGAGCAGGACGGTGCCGCGCTGCGCATCGAGTTCGACCGGCCCGACCGGCTCAACGCCGTGACCACCGCGATGCTCGTGCGCGCGGGCGACGCCGTGGAAGAGGCGCTGGCGGACGCGAGCGTGCGGGTGGTCGTGCTGACGGGTGCCGGGCGCGCCTTCTGCGCCGGCGCCGACCTCGCCGGCAGCGACATCGAGGCCGACCCGGACACCGGCACGATCGACGCCGCCAACCGGCTCACCCGTCTGTTCCGCGACATCCCGAAGCCGGTGGTGGCCGCGGTGAACGGCCCGGCCGTGGGCGTGGGCTGCTCGTTCGCGCTGGCCGCGGACCTGTGCGTGGCGCGGGAGTCGGCGTACTTCCTGCTGGCGTTCGCCAACGTCGGCCTGATGCCCGACGGCGGTTCCACCGCCCTGGTGCCCGCCGCCATCGGCCGCGCACGGGCGGCGCGGATGGCGATGCTGGCCGAGCGGATTCCGGCTCCGCAGGCCCTGGAGTGGGGCATGATCTCCCACGTCGTCGCGGACGGCGACTTCGACGCGGAGGTCGCGCGCCTCACCAAGCAGCTCGCCGAGGGCCCCACGGCTTCGTTCGCGCAGACGAAGCGGGCGTTGGCCGCTTCGTCGCTGGCCCAGCTCGACGGCGCGTTCGAGCTGGAGCGGGCCGGACAGTCTTCGTTGTTCGCCACCAAGGACTTCGCCGAAGGCCTGGCCGCCTTCCGCGCCAAGCGCCGTCCCGAGTTCCGCGGCGAGTGAGGTCTACTGCCGCTCGTAGGGCAGCTTCTCCCCCGCCTCCACGGCGAACGGGAGCCGGTTGCCCTCGGGCGGCAGCGGGCAGGTCGCGAAGTCGGTGAACGCGCAGGGCAGGTTGCGGGCCCTCGTGAAGTCCAGCGTGACGCGGCCCTGCTCGTCCGGCTTGTCCACGGCGAGCGACCGGTTGGCGGCGTAGGTGGTGACGCCGCTGGTCGCGTCGGTGAAGAGGATCGTGAAGCCGCCTTCGCGCCCGTTGAAGGCGGTGAGGGTGTACTCGGCGCCTTCGTGGGTGAACCGGACCTTGCCGGGCGCGGTGTACACGTGCGACAGCCCTTCGACCACCGCCCCCACCGTGACCGGCCGCGGCTCTTCGAACGCCTCGAACCGCCCTGCGATGGCCCATTTCTCATCCGGTTCATACGCCGGCACACCCCGGAACCCGTTGAGCACCGGTGCCTCGGGATCGTGCACGCGGATGAGGTACCCCGACCGCCTGGCGATCTCCACCTCGACGGCCCCGGCTGTCACCCGCGTCCCGGCGCCGCTGTTCACCAGCTCGATCCGCTTGACGCCGGTGATCTTCTCGCCCTCGTGCTCGAGGTCGGCACCTTCGGGGTCGACGTACGCGGCTTCCGCGTCCTGCCACCACTTCCCGGGCAGGTTCTCGTAGCCGCGCGGCTCGTCCTCCAGCCAGTCGAGGGACACGAGTGCCAGCCAGCCGTAGGGGTCGGCCAGCTCCTTCTCGCGCTGCAGCTTCCAGTCCAACCAGGCATGGGTGAAGTCCCTGGTGCTCGCCGTCATGCTTGCCCCTTCCGTCGACCCGTGCCGGTGATAACGCCGCGCCGCGGGCGTTGTTCCGCGTCCCATCATGCGGGCGCCGATATCTTCGGGCGAGTGGCGACGACGACAGAAGCACAGGGCATGGCGAACGACACGGGAAGCGGGGCCCCGTTGGGGACGCGCTACGCGGTCCCCGGCGGAGCGATGCTGCTGCACCGATCCGGCACCGGTGGGCCGCCCGTGGTGTTCCTGGCCGGTGGCGGCATGTTCGGCCTGTACTACTGGAACGTCCACAACCTCGTCGCGGAGTTCACGACGAGCGTGCTCTACGACCGGCTCGGCACCGGCTGGAGCGACTCGGCAGTTCTCCCCCGCAGCGGCACGCAGGTCACCGACGACCTGCGCGAGCTGTTGCGCAGCGCGGCCGTCCCCGGCCCGTACGTGCTCGTCGGGCATTCACTCGGCGGCCTGTACGCGCGGCTCTACGCAAAGCGGTTCCCCGGCGAGGTCGCGGGCCTGGTCCTGCTCGACCCGACACACGAGAACATCGTCGGCTACCTGCCGGCGGAGAAGGCGCGGCTGCTGCGGAACTCCAGTACCGAGGACCTGTTCTCACCCGAGCAGCTGGACACGATGCGGACCGCCTACCGGGCCACGTTCGGCCGGGCACTCGCCGGCTGGCCCGCCGAGATCCGCGAACCACTGCTGGACCAGGGGTTCAGCCGTGCGCGGTATCGGCAGTCGCTGCGGGAACCGATGAACCTGCCGCGGCTGTTCGGCGAGGTCCGCGCCGCGGGGCCCGACCCCGACGTGTCGCTGATCTTCTTGTCCGCCATGGGGGTCGACCGGTTCGCCGAGGAGCTGGTACCGCCCGAGGCGCGTGCCTCGCTGGTCGAGTCCAACCAGGCCAAGCACCGGCTGTACACCGACCTGGCCACCGCGCTCCCCCGGGCCGAAGTCCGCCGCCTGGACGATGCCGGGCACTCGGGCCTCGCCTGGCTCCGGCCGGACGCCGTGGTCCAGGCGATCCGTGACGTGTCGCCGCGCTGACCCGCTCCCGGCACGTCTCGGGTCGGAAACGTCGGCCCTGTCGATCTCGCGGCAGCGTTACGATCCGCCCTGCCGGGTGAGGGGAAGCCATGGGGGAAACCGCTTCGGAGACAGCCGCCAGGACCAGGGCGCCGTTCGCGGCGGGCGGGGTCGGGATCGTGGTGCTGGTGCAGACCGCGGTGCTCACGGTGCTGTCGGGCGGGTATGGCTTCCACCGCGACGAGTTCTACTACGTCGCCGCCGGGAACAGGCTGGCGTGGGGGTACGTGGACCAGCCGCCGTTGACGCCGGCGTTGGCGAGGCTCGCGACGAGTCTCTTCGGGGACACCGCGCCCGGGCTGCGGGTGGTCGCGACACTGGCCGGGGTGGCGACCGCGCTCGTCCTGGCCTTGCTCGCGCGGGAGTTCGGGGCCGGGTACGCGGGCCAGGTGATCACCGCCGTGGTCACGGCGCTGTCGGGGTACGTCCTCGTCGTCTCGCACATGCTGTCGACCACGACGATCGACATGCTCGTCTGGTCGGTGCTGGGGCTGTTCACCGCCAGGCTGCTCAAGACCGGTGACGGCCGCTGGTGGCTCGCCATCGGCGCGGCGACCGGCGTCGGGCTGCTCAACAAGTGGCTCGTGCCCCTGCTGCTCCTCGCGCTGGCCGTCGCCGTGTGCATCACGGGGCCCCGCAAGGTGTTCCGGACGTGGTGGCTGGCGGCCGGCGCCGCCATCGCCCTCGCGGCGGTCGCGCCCGTGCTCGTCTGGGAAGCCCGGAACGGCTGGCCCATGGTCACCTTCGCCGGCGGCATCAGCGAGAACGACGGCGCCGAGAACCGCCTGATGTTCGTCCCGCTGCAGATCGCCTACCTGTCCCCCGCGCTGGTGCCCGTGTGGATCGCCGGGATCGTGCGGCTGTGGAAGACGCCGCGGCTGCGCTCGTTCTCCCTCGCGTACCCGATCCTCTGCGTCGTCCTGCTCGCGCTCGGCGGCAAGCCGTACTACTCGCTGCCGCTGCTGATGCTGCTCACCGCGGCCGGCGTGCAGCCCGCGCTGGAGTGGTTCGCGCGCCACCGGGCGAGGCGGTGGTGGCTGGTCGCCGCCGGGCTCGGGGCGGCGGTCTCCCTCGCCATCGGGCTGCCGATCGTGCCGGCGCAAGCACTCGGCCCGGTGCTCGCGCTCAACAAGGAACAGGGCGAGCAGATCGGCTGGCCGGGGTTCGTCACGACCGTCTCCGACGCGTGGCGGCAGGTTCCCGAGAAGGCCAACGCCGTGGTCTTCACCAGCAACTACGGCGAAGCGAGCGCGATCGAGCACTACGGCGCGGCCCACGACTTGCCCGCGCCCTATTCCGGCCACATGTCGTATGCCGACTGGGGCCCGCCGCCCGACCGGATGGACGGGACGGTGGTGCTCGTCGGCGCGTTCGACCGCCCGGCCCGCGCGTTCACCGGCTGCCGCGAGGTCGCCGTGCAGGACACCGGGATCGACAACGACGAGAGGGCACCCCCGTCGCCCTGTGCACCGGGACCACGGCCGCTTGGTCGGCACTCTGGCCGAGCCTCCGCCACTTCTCCTGACGCGCTCGGTAGGGTCGCTGCGTGAGCGAAGAGGCCGTGGAGATCTACACCGACGGAGCATGCAGCGGCAACCCCGGCCCTGGCGGCTGGGGCGCCTTCCTGCGCTACGGCCGCCACGAGCGTGAGCTCTACGGCGGCGCGGACACGGTGACCACCAACAACCGCATGGAGCTCATGGCGCCGATCCAGGCGCTGGAGAGTCTCACGCGGCCGTCGGTCGTGCGGATCTACACCGACAGCACCTACGTCCGCAACGGCGTGACGCAGTGGATGCCGCGGTGGAAGAAGAACGGCTGGCAGACCGCGGCGAAGCAGCCCGTGAAGAACGCCGACCTGTGGCAGCGCCTCGACTCCGCGGGCGAGCGCCACGAGGTCGAGTGGCTGTGGGTCAAGGGCCACGCCGGCCTGCCCGAGAACGAGCGCGCCGACCGGCTGGCCGTGAAGGGCGCACAGGAATCCGCCCAGGCCGGGGTCAAGCGTGCCGGCAGCTGACCCACGCTGTCCCTGCGGCCTGCCCCAGCTCTACGCCGAGTGCTGCGGCCGCTTCCACGACAGCCGCCAGACCGCGCCCACCGCCGAGCTGCTGATGCGCTCGCGCTACAGCGCGTTCGCCGTCGCCGATCCCGCGTACCTGCTGGCGACCTGGCACCCGGACACCCGCCCGAAGCGGCTGCGCCTCGACGACGGCCAGGAGTGGACCGGCCTCGACATCCTCGGCGGTACCGGCGGCGGGCTGCTGCAGAACGAGGGCACCGTCGAGTTCCGCGCGCACTACCGCTTCCGCGGCCACGACGACACGTTGCACGAGAACAGCCGCTTCGTCCGCGAAGCGGGCCAGTGGTTCTACGTCAGTGCCGGCTGAACCTGCGCTCTGACCCGGTTTCAGAGGGCATCCCACAGCCGGCGTTGCCCGGCGTCCGGATCGGACACGGTCGTGCTCACGTCGTCGAACAGCCGCGTGATCCGCGCGCCGGGCTCGTACGGTGCCCAGCCCGGGTCGCCCGTCGCGACGAAGCGGACCCACACGTCGAACATCTGGGTCGCCATCGCCTGCAACCGAGCCGGATCCGGTTTCGCCAGCGCGAACAGGAAGCGCCAGTTCTTGTTGCCGATGTCGTCGAACATCAGCGGCAGGTCGAGCCCGTGCACGGCGCCGAGCCCCTTGCCGCGCGGCGCGATCCGCCAGTCGAGCCGGTACATCCACGCGGTGCCGTCCGCGGCGTGCTGCGCCTCGGCCAGCCGGATGGCGGGCCGCCACCAGTCGCCGGCCGTCCGCACGCGGTTACGCAGCTGGTCCTCGGGCCAGCCGGGCAGCAGCTCGCGGTAGGCGGCGACGCCCTTGGCGATCGTCTCGTCGTCGAGCATCGTCGAGCCGGTGCCCAGCAGCTTCGCGCGGCCGGTCTGCAGCCAGGAGAACAGGTCCTGCTCGTCGGCCGTCGTGCCGGTGAGCACCCGCACGTGTCGGGCGGCGCCGTCGGCCACGGCTTCACCCGGATACCGGGGCAGCAGGTCGCCGTCCACGATCACGCGGTAGGTCACGAGTTTTCCCGACGCGGCCGCGACCCGTTGCTGTGCCTCGAGGATCCGTGTCACCGGCAACGTGGCGAGTTCACCCGCGGACACGCCGAGGTCGGCCAGCAGCGCCGCCGCCACGGCCTCACCCTCGGCCGGCGTGTGCACGACCGAGCCGACGCCCGTGCCGCTCTGCACGATCGCCTGGTGGAAGAGCCCCCGCGTCCGCGGCACGGCCAGCAGCGTGCCGACCGTGCGCCCGCCGTTCGACTGCCCGGCGAGCGTCACCCGCTCCGGATCGCCGCCGAACGCCGCCACGTTGTCGCGCACCCACTCCAGCGCGAGCACCTGGTCGTGCAGCGAAAGATTCCCCTCGGACACGCCGGGCAGCCGCAGCATGCCCAGCACCCCGAGGCGATAGCCGACGGTCACCACGACCACGCCGCGGCGCGCGTAGGCCGACGCGTCGAACTGGTGCGGTGAGCCCAAGACCCCGCCACCGCCGTGGATCCACACCAGCACCGGGTACGGCCCGGGCGAGGCCGGCGCGTAGACGTTGACGTGGAGGCAGTCCTCCTCGCCGGTGAACCCGCGCCCGGTCACCTCCGGCTGTGGGGCCCGCGCGGCGAACCGCGTCGCGTCGCGGACGCCGGTCCAGCTGCCGACCGGTCGCGGCGGCCGGAACCGCAGCGGACCCACGGGCGGCTCGGCGTAGGGCACGCCCAGGAAATACCCGACCCCGTCGCGCACTTCGCCACGCACCGCACCGGCTCGCGTCTCCACCGTCGTCACGCGGGCCAGCCTAGTGACCACGCCAGCGGCGAGTTCCGTGTCCCGCGAGCGCCCGAGGCCGGGCGCGAGTCATGATTACCCCGTGCACATCGCGGCGGAATTGGTGGCGCTGGTCGTGACGGTTCTCGTCGTCACGGTCATCGCGCGGCGCCTGGACTGGTCGGCGCCCCTGTGTCTGGTCGCGGTGGGGGTCGCGGCGTCGTTCGTCCCCAGCGTGCCCGACTACCAGCTCGACCCCGAGGTCGTGCTGATCGGGCTGCTGCCTCCACTGCTGTACTCGGCGTCGATCCAGACGTCGCTGGTCGCGTTCAACAAGCTGCGCGGGCCGATCCTGACCCTGTCGATCGGCCTGGTCGTATTCACCGCGTTCGGGGTCGGGGTGGTCGCCTGGGCCGTGGTGCCGGGCCTGCCGCTGGCCGCGGGCATCGCGCTCGGCGCCGTGGTCGCGCCGCCCGACGCGGTGGCGGCGAGCGTGGTCGCGCGCCGGGTCGGCATGCCGCGCAAGCTCGTGCGGCTACTGGAGGGCGAGAGCCTCTTCAACGACGCGGCCGCGCTGGTCACGCTGCGCACCGCGATCGCGGCCATCGCCGGGTCGATCAGCCTGTGGCAAGTCGGGCTCGACTTCCTGCTCGCCGCGGTCGGCGGGGTCGTGGTCGGCCTGCTGATCGGCGTGATCGCGACGCAGCTGCGCAAACGGCTGGAAGAACCGGTCACGGACACGGCGCTGTCGTTCGCCGTGCCGTTCGTCGCCTACCTCGTGGCCGAGGTCGTGCACGGCTCGGGTGTGCTCGCCGTGGTGGTCTGCGGCCTCATGCTGGGCCACGAGTCACCCCGCATCCTGTCCGGCTCCACGCGGCTGGCGTCGCGGCTCAACTGGCAGACGGTGCAGTTCCTCCTGGAGAACATGGTCTTCCTGCTGATCGGCCTGCAGTTGCGGCGGATCCTCATCGAGGTGTCCAAGACCGGGCTGTCGGTGTGGGAGCTCGTCGGGATCTGCGCCGCGGTGCTGGGCACGGTGGTCGTGACGCGCGTGGTGTGGCTGATCGGCATCGGCGTGTACAAGCGCATCACCGCGCGGTTCACCACGAAGGCGAAGATCTGGCCCTGGCGCTACTCGACGGTGATCGCGTGGGCCGGCATGCGCGGCGTGGTCACGCTCGCGGCGGCCTTCGTGCTGCCGGCCGACACTCCGCAGCGCGCGGTGCTGGTACTGGCGGCGTTCGTCGTCGTGGCCGGCACCCTCGTGGTACAGGGCATGACGCTGCCGCCGTTGATCCGGCGCCTGCGCCTGCCCCGGCCCGACCCGGCCGAGGACGCGCTGCAGGAAGCCGCCGTGGTCAACGACATGACCCGGGCCGCGCTCGCGAAGCTCGACGAGATCACCACCCCGGATGACCCGCCGGAGATCCTCGAACGGCTGCGCGACCGCCTCACCTATCGCGCCAACTCGGCGTGGGAGCAGCTCGGCCGCCAGAGCGCGCTCGCCGAGACCCCCAGCGACGCCTACCGGCGGCTGCGCCTGCAGCTGATGGAGGTCGATCGCGAGCAGTTCCTGCTGGCGCGCGACAACGGCACGGCCGACGACACCGTGCTGCGCCGCGTGCTGGCCCGGCTCGACATCGAGGAGTCGATGCTCGACCGGGTCGAGGAGTCGGCGCTGGAGGTCGAGCGGGAGCTGAGCACGCCGGCGATCACGGCGCGTTCGTGCAAGCACCTGGCGCACCCGTGGCGCGACGTCCAACCGAGCGCGGTGGACGTGTGCCCGGCCTGCATCGAGGAAGGGACGACCTGGGTGCACCTGCGCATGTGTGTCAAATGCGGCAACGTCGCGTGCTGCGACTCCTCGCCGCGCAAGCACGCGACGCTGCACTTCCATGACAGCCGCCACCCGGTGATGCGCAGCTTCGAACCAGGTGAGACGTGGCGCTGGTGTTTCGTGGACAAACAGCTGGGCTGAGGACCCCGGCCGGCAACCCGGCCCGGATAGGGTCGGGGCCATGAGCACGCCCGAGCAGGAAGTCGAATACCGCCAGCACCGGTTCAGCCCCCCGCCGGGAGCGACCGAGATCTTCCTGGTGCGCCACGGAGAATCCGCGCCCGCGCGGATCAGCGCACCGTTCGACCTCGTCGACGGCCAGGCCGATCCCGACCTCGCACCCGAAGGCCGCGACCACGCCCTCCGCATCGGCGAGCGGCTCGTGGGCGAGCGCATCGACGCGCTCTACGTCACGACGCTGCGGCGCACGGTGCAGACCGCCGCGCCGCTCGCCGAGAAGCTCGGCCTCACACCCGAAGTCGTGCCCGAACTGCGCGAAATCCACCTGGGTGACTGGGAGAACGGGCTTTTCCGCCAGTACACGACCGAAGGCCACCCGATCGTCGACCGGCTCTGGACCGAGCAGCGCTGGGAAGTGATCCCGGGCGCGGAGTCCGACGAGGCGTTCGGCCTGCGCATCCGCCGGGCACTGACGCGGATCGCCGAGGCCAACCCCGACCGCCGCGTCGCGGTGTTCACCCACGGCGGCGTGATCGGCGAGGTGTTCGCGCAGGCGAGCCGGGCGGTCGACCGCTTCGCGTTCCTGGGCGCGGACAACGGCTCCATCTCCCACCTCGTGGTGCAGGGCGACCGGTGGCTGGTGCGGCGCTTCAACGACACCGCTCACCTGGCGGCCCCGCTCGGCTGACGCCGCGGCGCCCACGCGAAGGTCCACCGACGGTGCAGCTCGTCGCGGCGGATGAACCCCGCCGCGACGAGCTGCACCGTCGTCAGCACGGCCACGGACTCCGCGGCCAGCAGCCCGATCAGCACCAGCGCCTGCGCGATTCCGGCCTGGATCGGGCCCGCGCCGCCCAGCAGCAGGCCGACGTACGCGCCCGGCAGCGTCACCAGCCCGACTGTGCGCGTCTGGTCGAGCGCCGGGATCAGGGCCTGCCCGGCCGACGGACGGCAGATCTCCAGCGCGGCCAGCCGGGGCAGGAAACCCAGCGCCAGCGCGGCTTCGTACTCGCCGTGGCGCTGGGCGAGCTCGTCGAGCGCGCGGCGCGCCGACTGCGACGTGGCGGTCATCGTCCCGCCGATCACGATGCCGGCGATCGGCACGACCGTGATCGGTTGCGGCGGCACGACTCCCGAAGCGAGCACCAGTGCCAGTACGGGAGCGACGCCCGAGGCCAGCGCCAGCGCGACCCAGCCGATCCGGCGCGGCACACCGATGCGAGAGGCCGACGTGACGACGGCGATCGCGAACATCAGCAGCACGAACAGTCCGGTGAGCCAGCCCGACCGCAGGATCACCGTGATCACCAGGGACACGAGCGCGAGCTGCGCGACCGCGCGGACCGCCGCCACCAGCACCGCCCGGCCTTGACCCAGCCCACCGAAGCGCACCACCCCGGCCCCCGCCAGCGTGAGCACAACCAGGACGACAACCAGGGCGGGCCCGAACCCGATCGCACCGTTCACGCCCGTGATCCTGCCCCAGGCAGGGCTCACCCAGAACTCATGCGGTGCAGCTGAGCTGCGCGCCCTCCGCCGACACGGACTTCTCGGCGACGACGGTGCCGTCCACGGTGATGCGACAGGTCAGCCCGCCCGGCCCGGCGCTCTGCGCGGCAAGGCTCGCGAACTCGGCTTCACCGGCCGGCGCGGTGCGCGTGACGGTGACCGACCACGGCGTGGTGACCTCGGTCTGCTGCTCGAGGCCCGCGTCGGCGGAGACGTAAGTCAGGTTGCGGGCGCCGCCTTCGCCCGCGAGCGCGTAGACGATCGTGCGGGTGACGTTCTGGACGGCCACGGGCTCGGCCTGCGCGACCTCGGTCGGGGACACCTGGCCGGGTTCACCGGCCGTCGGCGCCGCTCTGGGCGTGACGTACGAGGCCACGGCGATAGCGACGGCGATGACGCCGACCACGACGACCACGCTGCCGAGCGGCTTGAGCCGGCCCGGACCACCCGCACCCGGCGGCGATGCCGGAGGGGTCACGGCAGGAACACTCATGGAGAGGTCTTCTCTCGTTCGAGCGGACTTCTGACGAGTACGACGTCTGCTTCTCGCCCGAACGTCACTCGGCGTTAGCCAACCACGCAAAGTTGGTGAAACTTCACCCTTTCGGGTGTCCCCTGTGGACCGATCACCGGTGTGGTCACCACGGACGATGCCAATAACAGCGTCGTGATACCCGGTCACGGAGAGTCAGTCCACCACACCCTGCTCGGCCAGCATCCGCAGCACGCGCTGCCCGGCGGGCGGACACGCCGCGGCGTCGGCGGAACGCAGCCACGCCGCCTCGGCGATCTCGGCCGACGGCACCGGCTCGCTCGTGTGTTCGGCGGTGTAGCAGGTCATGCGCACGCGGCGGCCGTCGGCAAACCCGTCGGCCTGCTCGTCGAGCACCGCGAAGAAGCGGAAGGTCAGCGGGTCGAGCTCGACGCCCAGCTCTTCGCGGATCTCGCGGCACAGCCCGGCGACGTCGCCCTCGCCCGGCTCGCGTTTGCCGCCGGGCAGGTAGAACTTCTCCTTGCCGCGCGTACGCACCGACAGCAGCCGCCGGTCGCGGACGTGGACCCAGGCCAGCGCGTCGATCGGGGTCATGGGTCGCATTCTGTCGTACCCGGAGGGGATGATCGGGGGGTGTACTCGGAGACGCTCGCGCCCGAGCCGGTGCGCGCCGCGGTCCGCTGCCTGTGGCGGTCGGCCCCCGCGGGCCCGAAACGGATCGTGCCCGACGGCTGCGTCGACCTCGTCGCCGGCGACGGCGAGATCTTCGTCGCGGGCCCGGACACGGGGGCGTGGTCGTCGATCACCTCACCCGGCGCCACGCTGCACGGCCTGCGCTTCCACCCCGGCGCGGCACCCGCCGTGCTCGGCGTCGCGGCCGACGAGCTGCGCGACCGCCGGCTCCCGCTGGCCGAGGTCTGGGGCCGCCGCGGGGAGCTGCTGACCGACGCGGTGCTCAGCGGCGCGCGCAGCCTCACCGACGTCGTGGCCGGCCGCGAAGCCGACCTCGATCCGGCCGTGGCCGAGCTGCTGGCGCACCTCCACACCGCGCCCGCCCGGGTGGGCACCCCGGCGGCAGCCGTGGGCGAACGGCAGCTGCGGCGCCGCTTCACCGTGGCCGTCGGCTACGGACCGGCGACCTACCTGCGGGTGCTGCGGTTGCAACGCGCCATCGCGCTCGCGCCGCGCGCACCCGGGCTGGCCGGCCTCGCCGCCGGTGCCGGGTACGCCGACCAGGCCCACCTGTCGCGCGAGTGCCGGGCGCTGACCGGGCTCACGCCGAGCGCTTACTTCTCGCGAGTCTGAGCCGCCGCGCGTTCCTGGTGCGCGGCAAGGAAATGCGCGATGTCCGCCGTCGCGGGGTACAGCGCGCGGTAGCGGGCGTAGAACTCGTCGTACACGTCGGCTCGCACGGGATCAGGCCGCACGACGATGGCGACCGGGTTCCACGCGTCGATGTCGGGTTCGAGCCCTACCGCGAAGGCGGCCAGCAGCGCGTTGCCGAAGGCCGCGCCGATCGTTTCGGTGGGCACGTGCTGCTCCGCGCGCGTCGCGTCGCTCACGATCTGCGTCCACACGCGACCCTGCGTGCCGCCGCCGACCGCGACGAGACGGCGGCCCTCGGCGGATCCCATCGTCTCCAGGTTGTGCCGCACGCCGTAGGCCGTGCCCTCCAGCGCGGCGCGGTAGAGGTCGGCTTTGGTGTGCGACAGCGTCAACCCGGCGAGGACGCCGCGCGCGCCCGCGTCCGGCACCGGGGTGCGTTCGCCGGCGAAGTACGGCAGCATCAGCAGCCCGCGGCTGCCGGCGGGCACCTCGCCCGCCTCGGCGACCAGGTCGGCGAACTCACCGCCGACGAGGTCGCGCAGCCAGTCGGTGATCGCGCCGGACGTCGCCATCCCGGCGGCCAGCGAGTACGTGCCCGCGAACACGCCGCGCGTGGCCCACAGGCCCGGCACCGGCCGCGGCTCGGCGGCGGTCTGCACGAGGAACATCGTGGTGCCGTACATGAGCATCGTGTCGCCGGGCGCCCGCACGCCGGCGCTCGCCGCCTCGGCCCACGCGTCGACCGTGCCGCACGTGACGGGCAGGCCCGCGGGCAGCCCCGTCGCGGCGGCCGCCGAGGCGGAAACCGTGCCGGCCACTTCCGTCGGCCACGCCAGCCGCGGCAGGCGCACGCCGGGCGCGACCAGCCGGGCCCAGTCCTCGGCCCACGCACCGGCGCGCAGGTCGTACATCGGGTCGCACTGGCTCGCCGAGTGGTGGTCGAGCACGTACTCGCCGGTCAGCCTCAGCACGAGGTACGAGCTCGCCATGAGGAACAGCTCGGCGCGCTCGGCCACCTCGGGCTCGTGCCGGAACAGCCAGCGCCACTTGGGTCCCACGGCCTGGCTGGACAGCGCGCTGCCGCCCCGCTCCACAATGGACTTCTCCCCCAGCTCCGCCGTGAGCTCGGCGATCTCCGCGCCCGCGCGCGTGTCGACGCCGTAGAGGATCGCCGGGCGCAGGGGCCGGCCGTCGGCGTCGGCGGGCAGCAGCACCGGCCCGATGCCGCTCACGGCCAGCCCGGCGAGCGGCCGGTCACCCGCCGCCGCGGTGAGCTCGCGCACGAGCGCGGTGAAGTCGGCCCACCACACCGTTTCCGCGTCGTGCTCGAACCAGCCGGGCCGCGGGCGGGAGGTGGTGTGCGCGCGGCCGGCGCGCGCCAGTATCGTCCCGTCGGCACCGACGAGGACGCCCTTCGAGCTGGACGTGCCGATGTCGATGCCGAGCAGCAGGCCCGGAATCACCGCGACTCCCCGAATGCGGACGGTAAACGATTACCCGGGACGCTATTCTTCGGGGGACGAAGGTGTCAAGGACGGCCGGAGGAGGTCACGGTGGCCACGATCAGCGACGTCGCCGCGCGCGCCGGCGTCTCCACCGCCACGGTGTCCCGGGCCCTCAACGGCAAGTCCACAGTGGACCCGGAGCTCGCCGCGCGGGTGCTCGTCGCGGCCGAGGAGCTCGGCTACCACCCCAACGGCCTGGCCCGGAACCTGCGCCGCCAGGAGACGGCCGTGCTGGCGCTGATCATCTCCGACGTCGAGAATCCGTTCTTCACGGCGATCGCCCGCGGCGTCGAGGACCTCGCGCAGGTATCGGGCTACTCCGTGGTGCTGTGCAACTCCGACGAGAACGAGGACAAGGAGCGCCGCTACATCGACGTGGCGCTTCAGGAACGCGTCGCCGGCGTCGTGCTCTCCCCCACGGGCCGCTCCACCAACGTCGACCGCCTGCGCCGCCAGGGCACGCCCGTGGTCGCGGTCGACCGGCCGCTCACCGGCCCGGACGGCGACCAGGTCCTCGTGGACACCCGCCGCGCCGCGCGCGACGCGACCCGCCACCTCGTGGCCGGCGGCTACCGCCGCATCGCGTGCCTGACCGGCCCCGCCGGCGTCCGCACAGCCGACGACCGCCTCGCCGGCTACCTCGACGCCGTCGGCGAGGAGAACGCGCTCTTCCGCCGCGCCGAGTACCGCGCAGAGGGCGCGCGCGTGGCCGCCACCGAGCTGCTCGAACTGCCCGATCCCCCGGACGCCCTGCTGGTGGCCAACAGCACGATGACGATCGGCGTTCTGGAGACGCTCGCGAGTCGCGGCGTGCGCCCCGGCCGCGACGTCGGCATCGTCTCCTTCGACGACGCGCCCTGGACGACCCTGATCGACCCGCCGCTGACGGTCGTCGCGCAGCCCGCCTACGAAGTCGGCCGGGTCGCCGCGCAGCTCCTGCTCGCCCGTATCACCGACGGCACCCGCCGCCCCACCACGACGACGCTGGAAGCGCGGCTCATCGAACGGCAGAGCTCGCGGCGCTGACGCGCGCGGGATTCACGGCACGCAATTCGCTCCAGCGCTGCGGAATTTGCGGCCACGCCCGCGCGAAACGGCGCGGAAAACCCCGGAACGACGACGTGCCTGGTGGACCGGCCAGTACCGGTCCGCCAGGCACGTCCCACCCCCGTCCCCCCAGCACCGGCGGCCGAGGCCACCGGAGCCCGCAACAGCACGAGGCGGGAAATCGATTACCAACCGAACGTAAAGGGGCCACGGCGGGGTGTCAAGGGCACGAAAGCCTGGACAGCACCACCACCGGCCGGGCACACTGACGCGAAATCGCCTACGCCGCGTGTTGAGTTCTGCGCACTGCGTGTCGATCTCTGGTGAATTCACCCACAGATTCAGTGACGAACCGCACGAACCCGCACATGCGAGCTAGTCTGAGCGCATGTCAGTCGCGCTCGAGAACGTCCTCGCCAAGGCGGGGCTCAAGGCCGACGCCACGGAGTTCCTCACGCTCGTCGAGGACGCGGCGCGCAGGCTGTCACCGCCCAACCCGGACCCGTCGCACTACTTCTCGCCCGACCAGCAGGCCGCGCTGGCGGACGTGGGGCTCGACCTCACGGCCCACGGCGAAGACGAGCCCGACTTCCGCGCGCGCACCGTGGCCGCTCACGCCGTGCTCGCCGACTCGGCGCTCACCGTCACCCAGGCCGCGAAGGCGCTGAAGATCGACGACAGCCGCATCCGCCACCGCCTCAAGGAGGGCCGGCTCACGGGCTGGAAGGACCAAGGCTGGCGGCTGCCGTCGTGGCAGTTCAACGGCTCCGGCGTGCTGCCCGGTCTCGAGGTGGTGCTGCGCGCGACCCCCGAGGACCAGCCCGCGCTCGTCGTCGCCGCGTTCATGAACACCCCGCAGGACGATCTGGTGATCAGCGACCGCCCGGCCACGCCGCGCCAGTGGCTCCTCTCGGGTGGCGATCCCGAGCAGGTCGCGCGCCTCGTCGCCACGCTCGGCTCGCCGTTCTAGGCTGAGCCGACGACCAAGATCACCGACACAGGACGGACGACCCCCGACGTATGGCCCGGCTCCCCCTGCCGCCCGCGCGATCCGTGCTGGTCAAGGAGCTCGACCGCGCCCACGACGTGGTGGCGGTGCAGCCCGAGACCAGACTGGTCCGCATCTTCACCGCGCACGGCAACCACCCGCAGCAGTGGAACACGTTCCGCTACACCGGCCCGCTCCCGCACGGCCGGTTCGACCAGCAGCCGCCCGGCCGCGGCGGCCAGCCCGTGACCGATCCGGGCAACGGCGTGCTGTACTTCGGCCTGACCGTGCGCACGAGTGTCGCCGAGGTGTTCCAGACGAGCTCGACGGTCGACCGCAAGACGCGCGGGCCGCGGCTCGTGGTCGTGCGCCCCACGCGCCCGTTGCGGTTGCTCGACCTCACCGGCCTGTGGCCGACGCGCGTGGGCGCGTCGCAGGAGATCTCCAGCGGGCCGAAGAAGATCACCCAGGCCTGGGCGCGCGCGATCCGCAGCGCGCTGCCCGACCTCGACGGTCTCTGGTACCGCTCGTCGATGGACTCCGGCGACCCGGCCGTGTGCCTGTGGGACCCGCCGGCGGGCGCCGCGCTGCCGATCGCCCCGGATGTCCTGCTGCCGCTGGACCACCCGGGGCTCGACGTCCCGCTCGGCCGGGTCTGCGAAGAGCTGAACTACACGCTCCTCAACTGAGCACTCAGCCCAGGTGGCGCGACCACCACTCCAGCACCGCGTCGAAGCGCTGCACGCGGTGGCGCGGGCGCCCCGCGCGCGACAGCTCGTGGCCCTCGCCGGGGAACAGCAGGAACTCCGCGTCGGCACCCGCCCGGCGCAGCGCCACGAACATGCGCTGCGCCTGCTCCAGCGGGCAGCGCCAGTCCTGTTCGGAGTGGACGACCGCGAACGGGATGCTGATGTCGGCCGCGTAGGTCAGCGGGCTGCGGTCGCGCAGCACCTCCGGATCGGTGCCGATGTAGGAGTCGACGAAGAAGTAGCCGATGTCGGAGCTGCCGACCATCGAGTCCCACGCGTTCACCGCGCGCTCGCTCCAGGCCGCCTTGAACCGCTCCGGGTAGTGCGAGGCGACCCAGCTGGTCATGAACCCGCCGTAGGAACCGCCCATGATGCCGACGCGCGAGGAGTCGAGGTCGGGTCGTTCGAGCGCCTTGTCCAGCAGTGCGAGCACGTCGTCGACGTCGACCGTGCCGAAGCCGAAAGTGATCGCGCGGCCGTGGCTCTGCCCGTAGCCCGCCGAACCGCGCGGATTGCCGAGCACCACGGCGTAGCCGGCCGCGGCGTAGACCTGGGCCTCGTCGAACACGGCCCAGTCCTGCTGCGCGAACGGCCCGCCGTGCACGACCCGCAGCACCGGGTGCGGTCCCTCGCCCTCGGGCACCACGAGCCAGCCGTGCACGGGGTAGCCGTCGGGCGAGGTCGTGGTGAGCTCCTCAACGGGCCGCAACCCCTTGTCCCGCAACGGCTTCGAGTAGTCGGTGAGCACACGCGGGCCGCCGGCGTCGAGCACCACGACGTCGCCCGAGGTCTCCGGTGTCGCGACCACCGCGACGATCGTGTCGCCGTCGGCCGCGAAGCCACGCACCACCACGTGGCCGTCGTGCAGCACGCGCAGGTCGGCCAGCACAGCCGCCTCCGCGGAAGCCGGGACCGCGCGCAGCTCTACAGCGCCGCGGTTGCGCACGGCCACGAGGACTTCGCCGTTCACGGGGATCGCGGGGCCGGAGCCGCTCTCCACGTCGACCGTCTCGAGGTCGGTCAGCCGGCGCGCCTTCACGGGGCCACCGGTACCGATCGTGGCGGCGTACAGGCCGGTGTTGCAGGCCTCGCGGTGACCGTCCTCGTAGGACGAACCGTAGAAGAACAGGGTGCCGTCGGGACCGAACACGGGCTGCTCCGCGTAACCGTGGCACGCCACGAGCAGCTCGGGCTCCCCGCCGCCGGCCGGGAACGCGACCAGGTCGCGGTAGTCGGTCTCCACCCGGTCCCAGTCCTGCGGCGCCGCGACGACCACGCGCTCGCCGTCGGGCGTCCACGCGGGATCGTCGACGTCGTAGGTGACCGGCGAGATCGGCTCGAGCTCGGGCAGTTCGGCGGCGTCCAGCGCGGCGACGGCGTCGAGCACGAACAGCCGTTTCATCCGGTCGCGCAGGAACCCGACGTCGTCGATGCGGTAGTCGAAGCGCGTGATCCGGCGCGGCGCCTCGGCCGGCGGCTCCGGCTTCTCGCCATCGGTGTCCTCGGTGCCGTAGCGGCCCGCCTCCGGCACGCGCGCGGTGAACGCGAGCCGCTGCGAGTCCGGCGCCCACACCGGCGCGTCGGCGCCCAGGTGCAGCGACGTCAGCCGCTTCGCCTCGCCGCCGTCGGCCGGCATCACGTGCACCTGCGCACTGCCGTCGGCGCCTTCACCGTCCCCGGCTCGCAGGAACGCGACCCAGCGCCCGTCGGGCGAGATCGCCGGGGCCGCGTCGTGCGGGCCCTGCGTCCAAGCGGTATCCCCTCCCCCGAGTCCGACCCGGCGCAACGCGCTGTGGATGGCATTGGACTCGAGGTCGGGGTGCTTGACCGCGGTCAGGAGCAGGTCACCCCGGAGTGCGGGGCGGCCGGGAACGACGAGGGCTTCGATATCGGCTGGTCGCATGCCGACGACCGTACCGGATCATTAGCAAAGCGAAAGACTTATTCGGCCGGGACGCGCGCCCGTTCGTCCTTTTTCGCCTTGGCGAGGCTCGCCACGGTGGTGACCGCCAGCACGACCACGATCACGCCGAGGGACATCCAGTTGTTGATGTCCAGCCAGCCGGGCGCCACGTGGTACTCGTGCAGTGCGTGCACCACGAGCTTCGCGCCGATGAACGCGAGGATCACCGCGAGGCCGTAGGACAGGTACACCAGCTTCTCGACGAGCCCGCCGAGCAGGAAGTACAGCTGGCGCAGGCCCATCAGCGCGAACGCGTTGGCGGTGAACACCAGGAAGGCCTCCTGGGTGATCCCGAAGATGGCCGGGATCGAGTCCACCGCGAACAGCAGGTCGGCCGAGCCGATGGCGACGATCACCACGAGCATCGGCGTGATCATCCGCTTGCCGTCGACCTTGACCGTGTACTTGTGGCCGTGGAAGTCGTCGGTCACCGGGGCGATCTTGCGGACCCACCGGGTCACCGCGTTCTCGTGGTACTCCTCTTCCTCGTCCTTCTTGCGCAGCATGCTGATCGCGGTCCAGATCAGCACCGCGCCGAAGAGGAAGAACACCCACACGAACTGCGCGATCAGCGCCGCGCCCACCGCGATGAACACACTGCGCATCGCGAGCGCGAGCAGGATGCCCACGAGCAGCACGCGGTGCTGGTGGATCGCCGGCACCTTGAACGACGCCATGATGATCATGAAGATGAACAGGTTGTCGACGCTCAGCGAGTACTCGGTGATGTACCCGGTGAAGAACTCGACGCCCGGGTCGTGCCCGGCGAAGACCCATACACCGATCCCGAACACGACGGCGCAGGCGACGTAGAAGATCACCCACCGCGCGGCCTCGGCCGGCTTGATGGCATGGGGTTTGTGGTCGACGATCACCAGGTCGAGCGCGATCAGGGCCAGCAGGCCACCGACCGTGGCGATCCATAACCAGAGAGGAACGGTCATCACAGGATTTACCTCCGGATAGCGCGTAGCAGCAACTAACCGGAGGTCTCTTCCGCCGGTTCCTTTCTACCGGCCGACGGTGCCGGGGGCCACGCCACCGTGCTGACGACACCGCCGCGAAGGAATACTCCCCTCACAGCGCGTCCAGTTTGCCGGTTACGGCGCGCGAACGCCAGCGGAGGTTGCCCTCGTCACCACACCGGCCGTGTTACCTCCGTCACCGGGACCGAAGATCGCCTGTGTTCGCGTGAAAAAGATGTCTGATCCGTGTGAGCCCCGCGCGCGGCTCTCAGCAAAGCTCAAATAACGTCAGCACGTGCCCCGAATCCCGTTACCGCGCACGCGCGGTGCCCGGCTGACCGCGCTGGCCGCGGTCGTGGTGGTCGTCGCCGCCGTCGTGGCCGTCTGGACCACGAGTGGCTCGCAGCCCTCGCCCGTCCGGACCCAGGACGCTTTCCTGCAGATGCCGGCCGCACCCGGCTCGGCCGAGCAGGTCCGCATCGACACCACCACCTACTACCCCGAGAAGACCCCCGCCCCCGCCGTGCTGCTGGCCCACGGTTTCGGCGGCGACAAATCCAGCGTGGATCCCCAGGCCCGCGAGCTGGCCGAGCGCGGGTTCGTGGTGCTGACCTGGTCGGCGCGCGGTTTCGGCCGCAGCACCGGCAAGATCGGCCTCAACGACCCCGACGCGGAGGTCGCCGACGCGAGCCGGCTCATCGACCACCTCGTCGCGAGCCACGACGTCGCCACCCGCGCGGGCGGTGCCCCCGAGATCGCCGTCACCGGCGCGTCCTACGGCGGCGCGCTGTCACTGCTGCTCGCCGGCACCGACAAACGCGTGGCCGCCGTCGCCCCGGTGATCACCTACAACGACCTGGCCCAGGGCCTGGTCCCCAACGCCGGCGCGTCCGCGCCGCCCGCGGCGAAGACCCCGGCGGCGGGTGAGTTCGCGCCCGACGGCGTCTTCAAGAAGAGCTGGGCGGGCATCTTCTTCTCCTCCGGTTCGGGTGCGCCGAGCGCGGGTGCGTCTTCGTCGGCCGAAGCGCCCGAGGCCGGGCAGGAGACCGACGACAACAGCGGCTCGGTCGGCGGCACCGGAGGCACCGGCGGCGGCACTGATCCGCAGGCCGCCACCGCCCCGCTCCCCGGGCAGGCCCAGCCGGGCCAGGCACAGGCCGCGGACCCGTGCGGCCGCTTCACCGCCCAGGTCTGCCAGGCGTACACGGAGCTGGCGACCACCGGGAAGGTGAGCGCGCAGACCGTCGCGCTGCTGCACCGCGTCTCGCCCGCGTCGGTCACGGACAAGATCACCGTGCCGACGCTGCTCGTGCAGGGTGAGAGCGACACGCTGTTCGGGCTGGACCAGTCCGACGCCACCGCGCGCCAGATCGCCGCGGCCGGCGGCAAGGTGCGCACCATCTGGTACACCGGCGGCCACGACGGCGGCGTCCCCGGCCCGCAGCTGCGGACGAAGATCGGCGACTTCCTGTGGTCGGCGCTGACCGGCGACGGCGACCCTGGCACCGGCTTCAGCTACGACGTGCAGGGCACCCTGCGGGCCAACGGCGCGCCGTCCGTGCGGACGGTCAGCACCGACACGTACCCGGGCCTTGCGGGCGCGGGCGCCGAACGCCGGCAGGTCGCGCTCGCCGGACCGCCCCAGCCGGCCGTGCGGCCCGCGGGCGCCAACCCCGCGGCCGTGAGCGGCATCCCCGGTCTCAACGGGCTGGCGGCGGGTTCGTCGCGGCTGGCACCGCTGTTCAGCACCGACCCGCCGGGCCAGGCCGCGCAGTTCCGCAGCGCGCCGTTCGACAGCCAGGTCCTGATCGCCGGTTCCAGCACCGTGCGGCTGCAAGTCGCGACCGACCCGGCGCACCCGCTGCCGGAGGCCGTGCTGTTCGCCAAGCTCTACGACGTCGGTCCTGACGGCACGCGTGTGCTGCCGGCCAACGCCGTGGCGCCGTTCCGCGTGGCGAACCTGCCCGCGAACGGCACCCCGGCGGACGTGACGGTGACGCTGCCCGGCATCGTGCGCCCGATCGAGGCCGGGCACTCGCTGCGGCTCGTGGTCGGCACCACCGACCAGTCGTTCTCGACGCCGACCGCGCCGGGCGTGTTCCGCATCGCGCTGGCTTCGGGTTCGGCTCTCGCCGTGCCGGTCGTGCCCGGGACGTCGGTGGGCACGCCGGCGCCGAAGGGCCAGCTGATCGGCATCGGCGTGACGCTGCTCGTGGGCATCGTCGCGCTGGTGTTCGCCGCGATCCGCCGCCGGCGCGCGCACGACGTCGACCCGGACCTGGCGGACACGCCGCTCGTGATCAAGGGGCTGCGCAAGCAGTACGCGGGCGGGTTCGTGGCCGTGAAGGACCTGTCCTTCCGCGTGGAGCCGGGCCAGGTGCTCGGCCTGCTCGGCCCGAACGGCGCCGGCAAGACGACGACGCTGCGCATGCTGATGGGCCTGATCACGCCGACCGCGGGCGAGATCCGCGTGTTCGGCCACAAGATCGCGCCCGGCGCGCCCGTGCTGTCGCGCATCGGGTCCTTTGTGGAGGGTTCCGGGTTCCTGCCGCACCTGTCGGGCAAGGCGAACCTCGAGCTGTACTGGGCGGCGACCGGTCGGCCGGCCGAGAAGGCGCACTTCTCGGAAGCGCTCGAGATCGCGGGGCTGGGCGACGCGGTGAACCGCCGTGTGAAGAACTACAGCCAGGGCATGCGCCAGCGCCTCGCGATCGCGCAGGCGATGCTCGGCCTGCCGGAGCTCATGGTGCTCGACGAACCCACCAACGGGCTCGACCCGCCCCAGATCCACCAGATGCGCGAGGTCCTGCAGCGCTACGCCGCCACCGGGCGCACGGTCGTCGTCTCGAGCCACCTGCTGGCCGAGGTCGAGCAGACCTGTTCGCACGTGGTCGTGATGCACCGCGGGATGCTCGTGGCCTCGGGTGAGGTCGGCGAGCTGGCGGCCGCGAGCGGCGAGGCGACGTTCCGCGTCGGTGACCCGGCGGCGGCCGCGGCGGCGCTCAAGGGCTTCGGCGGCGTCACCGACATCGACGTCGAGGGTGACCTCGTGCACGCGAACCTCGACGGCATGGCGCGCGCCGACGCGGTGGCGGCACTCGTGCGCGCGGGTGTCGCGGTGGAGCAGGCCGGGCCTCGGCGCCGGCTGGAAGACGCGTTCCTGCAGCTGGTCGGAGACAACTCATGAGCAACACCAACGGTTCGGGCGGGGTCCACACCGACCCCGCCGCCCTGCGGGAGCTGAGCGAGCTGGCGACGGCCGAGCAGGCCGAGGTCGGCCCGGACGGCGCCGTCGCGGGCTACCGCGCCGAGCGCACGCTGCGCCTCGGCGTGGAGCTGAAGCGGCAGTTCAAGCGGCGGCGCACCCAGCTGGTCCTGGGGTTCGTGGCGATTCTGCCGTTCATCCTCGTGGTGGCGTTCGAGGTCGGACAGTCGAACCCGAACCGCCGCTCGGGCGGGTTCGTGGACCTCGCCACCGCGAGCGCGCCGAACTTCGTGGTGCTCGCGCTGTTCGTGTCCGGCACGTTCCTGCTGCCGATGATCGTGGCGTTGTTCTTCGGCGACACGATCGCGAGCGAGTCGTCGTGGTCGAGCCTGAAGTACCTGCTGGCGATCCCGGTGCCGCGGCACCGGCTGCTGCGGCAGAAGGCGATCGTGTCGGGCCTGCTGTCCGCCGCGGCGCTGGTACTGCTGCCGCTGGTGTCGCTGCTGGTGGGCGTGATCTGGTACGGCGCGGGCGACGCGATCAGCCCCACGGGCGACGCGGTCACCTTCGGCGACAGCATGATCGCGCTCCTGCTGTCCACTGTGTACATCATCATCCAGCTGGCGTGGGTGGCCGGGCTGGCGCTGCTGCTCAGCGTCTCGACCGACGCCCCGCTGGGCGCGGTGGGCGGCACGGTGCTGGTGGCGATCCTGTCGCAGATCCTCGACCAGATCACCGCGCTCGAGGGGCTGCGCAACTACCTGCCCACGCACTACTCGTTCGCCTGGATCGACCTGATCTCCACCGACATCGACTGGTCGAACATGGCGAGCGGGGCGCTCTCGTCGCTCATCTACACCACGGTGTTCCTGCTGCTGGCCGGACGCCGGTTCGCGACGCGCGACATCACGAGCTGACGCACCGGCGTCCGGCCGTCCCGCACGGGCGGCCGGACGCCGGTAACGTCTCCTCGCGTGACCATCCACCTCGCAGTCGACGACAGCGTCGCCGTGCTCACGCTGGAGCACGGCCGCGGCAACACCCTCGACACCGCCACCTGCCGGGAGCTCGTGCTCAAGCTCGAGGAGGCGGCCGACGGCGCGAAGGCCGCGGTGCTGACCGGATCGGGCGACATGTTCTCCGCGGGCGTCGACCTGCTCAGCATCGACGCGGGCGGCGCGGCCTACGTCCGCGAGTTCCTGCCCGCGCTCTCCGACGCGCTGCTGGCGGTCTTCGGCTTCCCGCACCCGCTCGTGGCCGCGGTCAACGGCCACGCGATCGCGGGCGGGATGGTGCTGGCCGCGGGGTGCGACCACCGCGTGGCCGCCGCCGGCCCCGGACGCGTCGGCGTGACCGAGCTGCTCGTGGGTGTGCCGTTCCCGCTGGCCGCGACGGAGATCCTGCGGTGCGCGTACGGCACGAATCCGCTCGCCGCGCTCATGTACAGCGGCGCGACGCTGACCATCGACGACGCCCTCGCCCGCGGCCTGGTCGACGAGGTGGCGGCGCCGGAAGAGGTGCTCGGCCGGGCCCGTGAGCTCGCCGCCCGCCTCGGCGAGCTGCCGGCCGAGGCGTTCGCCCACACCAAGGCGCAGCTGCGCCAGCCCTACCACGAGCGGATCGCGGAGAACCGCGCCTCCGACGACGTGCACGTGGACCGGATGTGGCGTTCGGCGGAGTCGCTGGCGAACGTCAAGTCCTATGTAGACCGTGTGCTGAAGCGCTAGCCGGAGACCCTACGGAAGTCGGCGCCCGACCGGATGGTGCGCCTTGCCGGGCGCGGCCGGGTCTGTGAGGATCCGGAAGTTGATCTCGGGGCTGTCGAGGGGGAACCACGTGCGCAGGCTGCTCACCGTCTTGTCCACCGCCGTGCTGGCGGCCGTGGGGCTCACGCCGGTCGCGAGCGCGGCCGGCGACGGGGACATCGCGGCCGCGCTGGCCACCGTCCCCGGCCTCACGGTGGTGAAAGAGGACCCGGCGCCGGCGGGCTACCGGTTCTTCGAGCTGACGTTCACGCAGCCGGCCGACCACCGCCACCCCGGCGGGCCGAAGTTCGAGCAGCGGTACACGCTGCTGCACCGCGATTTCTCCGCGCCGACAGTCGCGTTCACCAGCGGGTACAACGTGTCCCTGTCGCCGAACCGCTCCGAGCCGACGCGGATCGTGGACGGCAACCAGCTTTCGATGGAGTACCGCTACTTCACGCCTTCGCGGCCGCAGCCGGCGGACTGGTCGCATGACCTCACGATCTGGCAGGCCGCGGCCGACGAGCACGCCGCCGTGCAGGCGTTCAAGAAGATCTACCCGGGCAAGTGGCTCGCGACGGGCGGCAGCAAGGGCGGGATGACCGCCACGTACTTCCGGCGGTTCTTCCCCGACGACGTCAACGGCACGATCCCCTACGTCGCGCCCAACGACGTGATCGACCCGCTCGACAAGTACAACCGCTTCCTCGCGAACGTCGGCGACCCCGCGTGCCGCGCTTCGCTCAAGGCTCTTCAGCGTGACGCGCTCAAGCGGCGTGACGAGCTGGGCGCGCTGGCCGCGGACGACGCCGCCCGCAAGGGCTACACGTTCACCACGGTGGGCTCGATCGACGAGTCCCTGGAGATCTCGGTGATCGACTCGTACTTCGCGTTCTGGCAGTACCAGCCGGCGTCGGCGTGCGCGTCGATCCCTCGCGCGGGTGCGCCGGCGGCCGACGTGTGGGCGTGGTTCGAGCAGGTGGAGAGCCTCAACACGTACTCCGATCAGGAGCTCGAGCCGTTCGTGCCGTACTACTACCAGGCCGCGGTGCAGCTCGGCTCGCCCGAGGCGTATGACAGCTACCTGCGCGACCTGCTGCGCTACCCGGGCACCGACGTGCCTTCGACGTTCGTGCCCGCGTCGGTGAAGTTGCCGCGCTTCGACTTCCTGGCGATGCCGGACGTCGACTTCTGGGTGAAGGCGCACGGCCGGCAGCTGCTGTTCGTCTACGGCTCGAACGACCCGTGGGGCGCCGAGCCGTTCGAGCTCGGGTACGGCTCGCGCGATTCCTACCGCTACTTCGTGCCGGGCGGCAACCACGGTTCGACGATCGCGCAGCTGCCGGCCGCGCAGGCCGCGGAGGCGACCGCGACGATCCGCCGCTGGGCCGGCCTGCCGGCCGCTTCTTCGCGATCGCTGGCGTCGGCGGCGGCTCCCGCGGCTTTCCCGGACTTCGACGCGAACCAGGTTTTGGCGGACCGCCCGCGTCTGTGAGTCCTTTGTGGATCTTGGCGGTGTCGTTCATCGGGTGGCGGCGGGCGGGGGCGCGTAGTCTCGGGCGCGCCCTGTCGGCCCGGTCTGAGGAGGCAGCCATGGCCCGGCCCGTCCACTTCGAAATCCACGCCGGCGACCCGCAGCGCGCGGTCGCCTTCTACACCGCCGTGTTCGGCTGGCAGATCGAACAGTGGGGCGAGGTCCCGTACTGGGTCGTCTCCACCGGCGACGGCGAAGGCATCGACGGCGGCCTCCTCCCCCGGCGCGGCCCCGCCCCCGCCGAGGACGCCCCGGTCTCCGGCTTCGTCAACACGATCGAGGTCACCGACGTCGACGCCACCATCGACGCCGTCGCCAAAGCGGGCGGCACCATGGCGCTGGCGAAGGACCCGGTGCCGGGCGTCGGCTGGCTCGCGTACTGCAAGGACACCGAGGGCAACGTCTTCGGCGTGCTCCAGCCCGACGAGAACGCTCCCGCTCCTGACCGACCCTGACCGCTCTGCGTGACCACTCCGCCGTGACTGCGCAGTCCTGGACCGCTCAGCCTCGACCGCGCCGTCATGACCGCTCAGGGCCGGCGCGCCTTGGGCAACTTCGCCCGCACGGCCGTGTAGGAGGCGTCGAGCAGCTCCCTCAGCTCCTCGCCGGGCACCGCAGCGGTTCGGCTCGCGCCCAGGTCCACCCGGTTCCAGCCGTACCGCCCGAGGTAGTCGAGCACGGCCACCGACTCCGGGTAACGCTCCCGCAGCTCGGCCGCCTCCTCGCGGTTCGCGCCGCACTTGAGTCCCACGGACCCGGGCCGCTCCAGCCCGATGAACGCGAACGCCTTGCCGGCGACCTTCACCACGAGCACGTGCTCCCCGAACGGATAGGTCTCCACGGCACCGGGCTTGCCCAGGCAGTGCTCGATCACCTCGTCGAGCCGCACCTTCGCTCACCTCCGTCCACCGATCGCACCAGCGGCGAGCACGCGACCGTGCTCTGCGCCGCCTACCTCGGCCCTTCGGTCAACGCTGCCCGCCACGGCCGGCCGAGCGCCGAGCCGACCGCCGTCCGGGCCTGCCAGGGCCGCGCTGCGCAGCGGGGCCGCGCCGGATCGCCTCCCCGCCGGCCGTGGCCCGCGAGCACACAACCCGACCCTGCGCGTCACACCCGCCGCGGCCGACCGAGCACGAAGCGACAGTCGGACCCGCCGGCTGTCGCCGCCGAGCCCGACTCGGTGGCCCTGACCAAAACCCGAGGCGGGGATCGCTCTTCCCGCCCGGCCCTCACCCGCGCGATGGACTCCGCCCCGGCGCATCCGTTCCGGCCCACTTCTCGGCCTTGCCCCGGTTCTCCCCCACCATCCCTGGCCCGCACACCCGTCCGGGCCGGACACGGGAGAGGGTCAGTGGATGCCGGCCGCGTCCATGCCGCGCAGTTCCTTCTTCAGGTCCGACACCTCGTCGCGCAGGCGGGCGGCGAGCTCGAACTGCAGGTCGCGGGCGGCTTGCATCATCTGGTCGGTCATCTGCTGGATGAGGTCGGCCAGCTCGGCGCGCGGCATGCCCGACACGTCCTTGTCCACGAGCATGCCGGAGCTGCGCACGCGGTCGCCCTGTTCGGGTTTCTTGCCGCGCGAGGTGTTGCGGCCCGAGCCGCCGACGGCGACCGCCTGGTCGGAGTCGTCGGCTTCGCTGTAGACGCGGTCGAGGATGTCGGCGATCTTCTTGCGCAGCGGCTGCGGGTCGACGCCGCGTTCCTCGTTGTAGGCGACCTGCTTCGCGCGGCGGCGGTCGGTCTCGTCGATGGCGTGCTGCATCGAGTCGGTGATCTTGTCCGCGTACATGTGGACCTCACCGGACACGTTTCGCGCCGCGCGGCCGATCGTCTGGATCAGCGACGTGCCGCTGCGCAGGAAGCCTTCCTTGTCCGCGTCGAGGATCGCGACGAGCGACACCTCCGGCAGGTCGAGGCCCTCGCGCAGCAGGTTGATGCCGACCAGCACGTCGAAGTCGCCCGCGCGCAGCTGGCGCAGCAGCTCGACGCGGCGCAGCGTGTCGACCTCCGAGTGCAGGTAGCGCACGCGGATGCCGAGCTCCAGCAGGTAGTCGGTGAGGTCCTCGGACATCTTCTTCGTGAGCGTGGTGACCAGCACCCGCTCGTCCTTCTCGGCGCGCTCGCGGATCTCGTGCACCAGGTCGTCGATCTGGCCCTCGGTGGGCTTCACGACCACCTTCGGGTCGACCAGACCGGTCGGGCGGATGACCTGCTCGACGAACTCGCCGCCCGTCTGGCCCATCTCGTACGGGCCCGGCGTGGCCGACAGGTACACCGTCTGCCCGATGCGGTCGGAGAACTCCTCCCACGTCAGCGGCCGGTTGTCGACCGCGCTCGGCAGCCGGAACCCGTAGTCGACGAGGTTGCGCTTGCGCGACATGTCGCCCTCGAACATGCCGCCGATCTGCGGCACGGTCTGGTGCGACTCGTCGATCACGAGCAGGAAGTCGTCCGGGAAGTAGTCGATCAGCGTCGCGGGTGCGGAGCCGGCCTCGCGGCCGTCGATGTGGCGCGAATAGTTCTCGATGCCGGAGCAGAACCCGACCTGGCGCATCATCTCGATGTCGTAGGCCGTGCGCATGCGCAGCCGCTGCGCCTCCAGCAGCTTGCCCTGCTTCTCCAGCTCGGCGAGGCGCTGCTCCAGCTCCTGTTCGATGCCCTTGATCGCCTTCTCCATGCGCTCCGGCCCCGCGACGTAGTGCGTGGCCGGGAAGATCCGCACCTCGTCGACCTCGCGCACGATGTCGCCGGTCAGCGGGTGCAGGTAGTAGAGCTTCTCGATCTCGTCGCCGAAGAACTCGACGCGGATCGCCAGCTCCTCGTACGCCGGGATGATCTCCACCGTGTCACCCCGCGCGCGGAAGGTGCCGCGCGCGAACGCGATGTCGTTGCGCGTGTACTGCACGTCGACCAGCGCGCGCAGCAGCACGTCGCGGTCCACCTGCGCGCCGACCGCGAGCTTGGTCGAGCGGTCGAGGTAGGACTGCGGGGTGCCGAGACCGTAGATGCAGGACACGCTGGCCACCACGATCACGTCGCGGCGCGAGAGCAGGTTCATCGTGGCCGAGTGGCGCAGCCGCTCGACGTCGTCGTTGATCGACGAGTCCTTCTCGATGTAGGTGTCCGTCTGCGCGATGTACGCCTCGGGCTGGTAGTAGTCGTAGTAGCTGACGAAATACTCGACCGCGTTGTTCGGGAAGAGTTCCCGCAGCTCGTTGGCCAGCTGCGCGGCCAGGGTCTTGTTCGGCGCCATGACCAGCGTGGGCCGCTGCACGCGCTCGATCAGCCACGCGGTGGTGGCCGACTTGCCGGTGCCCGTGGCGCCCAGCAGCACGACGTCCTTCTCGCCCGCCCTGACCCGGCGTTCGAGCTCGTCGATGGCCGCCGGCTGGTCGCCGGCGGGTGTGTACTCGCTGATCACTTCGAACCGGCCGCCGGAACGGGGGACGTCGGAAACCGGCCGGAAGTCGGACTGCGCGAGGACGGGGTGTTCGGTTGCGAAAGCCACGTCCACCAGAGTAGGCCGACCCACCGACAGTTTTCAGCCGAGGCGCCACCACGGGCCCGCTGACCTGCGCCGGGATCCGGTCAGCAGCCGTCACAGCAGGCGCCGAGCAGCACACACGGGCCGCAATCGCAGTGGTTCTGCCGAGCCTTCCCGCTCCACGGCCCCGGGAACGGGTCGCGGCAGGAGAACTGGCAGCTGCAGCACAGGTAGGTCGCGACCGCGCAACCCTCGAAGAACCCGCGCGGCCGGGGCGACACGGAGAACCTCGGCACCCAGCAGCCACTACCACCCTCCTCGGGCTTGCGCTTCTTCTTCGGTGGCTTCGGCGGAGGTGGAGGCGGCGACCGAGGCGCCGACGGGACCTGCCCCCACCCGGGTTGACCGCCCGGCCGGGAACCCCCCGGAGCAGGCGGCACGCCGGGCGGCACCGGTCCCGGCCCGAGCCAGCCGGGCGGCGGTTCCTGCCGGTGCCCGAACGCCGGGTCACGGCCTGGCGCAACTCTTGCACCAGCAGGGCGCGGACCAGCGCCGGCTGCGCGAACGACGCCCCCCGCACCGCGAACTCGACCCCGAGCACCGCGTCCACGGCGAGCCGCTGCGCCTCGGCGAGCCCGGTTCCGGTGATCGTCAGCGGGTTTCAGCTCCCCGCCGCATCGTCCGCGGGCTGGTCCTCCACCGCGTCGAGCAGGTGCGCGACCCGCCCGCACAGCCGCCCGGCTTCGGCGAGCGGCGCCACGTTGCCGGGCCGCCCCGCCAGCACGGCCGTCTGCGCGAACGCCGCCGACGCGGCCACCTCCGCCGGCTCGGTCACCAGCAGCAGCGAGTCCCCCGCGGTCACCTCGTGCTCCAGCCGCGCGCCGACGCGCGCGCCCTGCGCGGCACACCGGACCACGAGCCTCTTCGCCGGTGTTCGCGACGCCGCCCGGCCGAACGCACCATCGCCGTCGGCGACGTGGTCACCGACCTTGGCCGACGTGAGCACCAGCGACACCGCCGCGGCCAGCTGCGCCCCTTCGCCTCGCGCGACGGACGCCGAACGCATCCCGCGCAACGCGCACGGTCCCGCGGTCCGGCGCCGTCCCGCGGCAGGTGCCTCCACGAGAGCGGAGATCACCAGCGGGTCGTAGTTCGTCACGACCCGCGCGAGGTGCTCGTGCTCGTCGCGCAACGCGAGGCAGAGCCCGCACAGGTGCGCGAGCCAGTCGGCGTGCAGGCGTGCGGACAGGCGGTGCCGGCCCGGCCGGACGATTCCGAACACGATCCCTCCCCAGGTCCGGGTCACCGTAATCGGCGAACAGGACTTCCGGTGCGGAAGTGGCCGAGCCGCGACCACCCCGGCAACCGGGTGGATTTCGCGGACACCCGGGCGCGAGGACCGCTCCGGACACCCCGCGCCCGGCAGGATGGGCGGATGACCGACGTGCACCCGCCGAAACTGGAGAGCTTCGACCCGGCCGCCGGCGTCAACGTGGACCCCAAGGGCATCGAACGGGAAGTGGAGGAGTTCCGGACCGAGCCGTTCGGGCTGTACCTCGCGCGCCCGACGCCGGGGCGTGAGCAGTTCCACTACCTCGAGTCGTGGCTGCTGCCGGGCCTCGGCCTGCGCATCACCGACTTCTGGTTCAACCCCGGCCACGAACGCGACCAGACCTTCTACCTCGACGTGGTGCGCGTGCGCCGCGAAGGCACCCGGTGGTTCTCCACGGACCTCTACCTCGACCTCGTGCTCAAGGACAAGGTCTCCGTGCGGGTGATCGACTCCGACGAGCTGCTCGCCGCCGTCTCCGCCGGCCTGCTGCCCCAGGCCGAAGGCGAGTACGCGCTCGAAACCGCCTACACCACCGTCGAAGGGCTCGCCGCGCACGGCTACGACCTCGCGGCTTGGCTGTCCACAAAGGACATCTCCGCGACCTGGCGCCGGCACCCCTAGGGGTCCGCGGGTCCACCGATCGGTGGATGCCCGCCGCCTGGCGGTGGATGCCGGTTCTGGCCGTTCCGGCGATCCTCCGCGCCCCTTCCCCGCGGGACTCTTCTTCACGACGGAAGAAGAGCTCGAGAGGGGACGGCGGACATGCCGGTGATCGAGGTCCAGCACCTCCACAAGACCTACGGGGACAAGGTCGCGGTGGACGACGTGTCGTTCACCGTCGAGCCGGGCGAGATCTTCGGGATCCTCGGCCCGAACGGCGCCGGCAAGACCACCACGGTCGAGTGCCTGGAAGGCCTGCGCACGCCCGACGGCGGCACGCTGTCGGTGCTCGGGCTCGACCCGCGCCGCGACCGGCACGAGCTGCGCCAGCGCCTGGGCGTGCAGCTGCAGGAGAGCCGGCTGCCCGACCGGCTGCGCGTGGGCGAGGCGCTGGAGCTGTACTCGTCCTTCTACCGCAAGCCGGCCGACACCGAGCGCCTGCTCGACCTGCTGGGGCTCACGCACCAGCGCGACACCGCTTACAAGAAGCTCTCGGGCGGGCAGCAGCAGCGCCTGTCGATCGCGCTCGCGCTCGTCGGCAGCCCCGAGATCGCGGTGCTCGACGAGCTCACCACGGGCCTCGACCCGCAGGCCCGGCGCGACACGTGGGACCTGGTCGAGGCGGTGCGCGACGAGGGCGTGACGGTCGTGCTCGTCACCCACTTCATGGAGGAGGCCGAGCGTCTCTGCGACCGCATCGCCGTGATCGACTCGGGCCGCGTGGTCGCGATCGACACGCCCGCCGGGCTGGTCCGCCAGGTCGGCGACGAGCAGCGCATCCGGTTCCGCCCGTCGGCGCCGGTCGACCTCGCGCAGCTCGCGGCGCTACCCGACGTGCTCGAAGTCGAGCGCCACGGCTCGCAGCTGGTGGTCACGGGGCGCGCCACCGCGCTGCAGACCGTGACGTCGTTCCTCGCCCGCAACCAGGTGCTCGCGGGCGACCTGCGCGTGGACCAGGCGAACCTTGACGACGCCTTCGTCGCGCTGACCGGCCGGAAACTGGACTGAGGGGACTGACCGCAATGCTCACCAAGATGACCGCCGTCGAGGCGAAGCTGTTCCTGCGCGACCCGGGGGCACCCGTCACCGTGGTCGGCATCCCGCTCGCGCTGCTGCTCGTGTTCGGCCTGATGCCGGGTTCGAGCAAGCCCAGCGCCGAGTTCGGCGGCTACGCGCCGCTGCCGACCCTGATCGCGCCGATGGCCGCGGCGATCCTCATCGCGATGCTCGCGGTGATGATGTTCCCGGCCGCCGTGGCCACCTATCGCGAGAAGGGCGTGCTCAAGCGCCTGTCCGCGAGCCCGGTGCCACCCGGGCGGCTGCTCGCCGCTCAGCTGCTCGTGAACCTCGCCGCCGCAGCGGTCGCGATCCTGCTCGTCCTGGGGGTGGGCAGGATCGCGCTCGGCATGGCGTTGCCGGAGAACCTCGGCGGGTTCCTGCTCGTGATGGTGCTCGGCGCGCTGGCGTTGTTCTCCGTCGGCACGCTGATCGCGGCGCTCGCGCCCACCAACCGCGCGGCCAGCGGCATCGGCGCCGCAGCGTTCTTCCCGATGCTCGCTCTCGGCGGCGTCTGGGTGCCGAAGGAGCAGCTGCCGCCCGTGCTGCAACACGTGGCCGACGTCCTCCCGCTCGGCGCGACCATCAACGGCCTGCGCGAAGCGGCCGCCGGGAACTCGCCCGAGCTGCTGCAGCTCGGTTCGCTCGTCGCCTTCGCCGTGGTCTGCTCGGCGATCGCGGCCCGCGCCTTCCGGTGGGAGTGACCATGTCCGTGACGACACGGCCGGCCGCCAAGCGTGTGGCCGCCCCGTTCGCCCGTGTCCCGGTGTTCGTGCTCGCCGGCCTGCTCGGCGTGGCTGCTGCTCACCGCGAGCCGCTACGGCTACATGGGCGACGAGCTCTACTTCCTCGCCGCCGGCAGGCACCTGGCGTGGGGCTACGTGGACCAACCTCCGATGCTGCCCCTGATCGCCCACGTCATGGACACGATCGCCCCGGGTTCGGTGTTCGTCCTGCGACTCCCGGCGGTGCTCGCGATGGTCGCGTCGGTGGTGTTCGCCGCGCTCATCGCCCGGGAACTGGGCGGCCGCGCGAAGGCCCAGACCCTGACCGCGGCCACGTGCGCGGTGTCCACTCAGTTCATCGCGTCCGGCCACTACCTGGCCACCTCGACGCTGGACCCGTTCCTGTGGACCGTGGTGATCTGGCTGCTGGTCCGCTGGATCCGCACTCGCAGCGACAACCTGTTGCTCTGGGCGGGGATGGTCACCGCCGTGGCGCTGTACGTGAAGTTCCTGATCGGTGGCTTCTGGGTGGTCGCGATCGTCGCCCTGCTGGTCTTCGGGCCGCGGGAGCTGCGGCGCCGCCCGAAGCTGTGGGCGGGCGCGGCCATCGCGGTGGCGGCGCTGGTCCCGACGCTGATCTGGCAGGCCACGCACGGCTGGCCGCAGCTCGGGATGGGCGAGGCGATCGCGGCCGAGGTGGACCAGACGTGGGGCGGACGCCTGGTGTGGCTGCCTTCGGCGCTGCTCACCGCCGGGTTCCCGATCGGGATCGCGCTGCTGTGCTACGGCGTCTGGCGCCTGCTGCGCTCGCGGCAGCTGCAGCCGTACCGCTTCCTGGCGTGGGCCACGCTCGGCCTGGCCGTGGTGTTCATCGCGGTCGACGGCCGCTCGTACTACATCGCCGGCATGTTCGGGCCGTGCTGGGCGGCGGCCGCCGTCGAGCTGGAGACCGGCCGGGCCGCGCGCTGGTGGCGCTGGCTCGCGACCTGGCCCGTGTACGTCGTCGCGGCGCTGCTGGCCTTGCCGATCTCCCTGCCGGTGTGGCCGCAGGTGTGGCTCTCCGCGAACCCCGCGCTGCCCTCGCCGACGTTCGCGTTCGCCGAGATCGGCTGGCCGGAGGCCGCGCGCTCGGTGGCGGACCAATTCGCCAAGCTGCCCGACCCGGCGCACACGGCCCTGGTCGGCGAGTCCTACTGGTCGGCCGGCGCGCTCGACCACTACGGCCGCCCGCTCGGCCTGCCCGAGCCCGCCGGCCCGAACCGCGGCTACGCGACACTGGTCGTGCCGCCCGACTCCGACACCAGCGTGCTGTTCCTCGGCGCGGACCCGCAGCCGCTGCTCGGCCACTTCACCGACCTGCGCCAGGTCGGGAAGGTCGACACCGGCACGGCCCTGCCGAGCGTCGCCGACGACACGCCGCTGTGGCTCGCCACCGGGCGCCTGCAGCCGTGGCAGCAGATCTGGCCGCACCTGGTGAACACGCACAACTGACCCCCGCGTGTGCCCGGCGCCACACACCAGCCGGTGGCGCCGGGCCCCGGGCCGTAGGGTGCCGCGCAACAGGCCCGACCGGCGACCGTGCCTGACCGGTGACTGTGCCTGACCGGTGACTGTGCCTGACCGGTGACTGCCTGAACGATGACTGTGCCCGAACGAGGACAGGGAGCACGATGGAAGCCGTGACCACGGCAGGCGCGCCCACCAGGCCGGACGTGGGCGTCGCCGAGTTCGCGCGGCGACCGGTGGCGCTGCTCGCGGCCGGGACCGCGGCGATCCTGCTCGCCACGGCCGGCCGCTACGGCTACTTCGGCGACGAGCTGTACTTCCTCGCCGCCGGCAAGCACCTGTCGTTCGGATACGCCGACCAGCCGCCGGTGCTGCCGCTGCTCGCCGCGCTGATGAACGCGATCGCACCGGGGTCGCTCGTCGTCTTCCGGATCCCGGCGATCCTCGCCACTGCCGCCGGGGTCGTGGTGGCCGCGCTGATCGCGCGTGAGCTCGGCGGCGGTCGCAAGGCGCAGACGCGAGCCGCCGCCGCGTACGCGATCTGCGGCCAGTTCGTGGGCAGCGGCCACTACCTCGCGACCTCCACCGTGGATCCGCTGCTGTGGACGCTCGTGCTGTGGCTGCTCGTGCGCTGGCTGCGCACCCGCGACGACAACCTCCTGCTGTGGCTGGGCCTGATCACCGCCGTCGCGCTGAACGTCAAGTTCCTCATCGGCGCGTTCTGGGCCGTCACCGCCGTGACGGCGCTCGTCTTCGGCCCGCGCGATCTGCTGCGCCGGCCCAAGCTCTGGGCCGGCGCGGGGATCGCCGCCCTCGCGTGCGTGCCGACGCTGCTGTGGCAGTCGCTCCACGGCTGGCCGCAGCTGGGCATGGGCGACGCGGTCTCGCGCGAAGTCACCGAAGGTGGCGGCCGCACGGAATTCCTGCCGGGCCTGCTCGCCGGCGCCGGGCTCGTGATCGGCACCCTCGGCGTTTGCTACGGCCTCGGTGTGCTGCTCGCCGCGCGAAGCCTGCGGCCGTACCGCTTCCTCGGCTGGACGGCGATCGGCGTGGTCGCGGTGTTCCTCGTCGCCAACGGCCGCTTCTACTACGCCGCGGGAATGTTCCCGATCCTGTGGGCCGCCGCGGCCGTGCACCTGCAGGACCACCGGCCCGCACTGTGGTGGCGGTGGGTCCCGGCGTGGCCGGTCTTCGTGCTTTCCGCGCTCTACAGCCTCCCGTACGCGCTGCCGGTGTGGCCTGCGCAATGGCTGGTGGAGCACCCCGACGCGCCGCATCCCGCGTACGCGACCGAAGAGGTCGGCTGGCCGGACCTGGCCGGCTCCGTCGCGGACGTCTACCGGCTGCTGCCGCCCGAGCAGCGCTCGCACACCGCGCTCGTCACCGCGGGCTACTGGCAGGCCGGCGCGCTCGACCGCTACGGCCCGGAAGCCGGTCTGCCCCAGGCGTATAGCGGCAGCCGCGGCTTCTGGTACTTCGGGCGGCCGGCCGATGACGCCGACACCGTGCTGTTCGTCGGCGCCGACCCGGCGACGCTCGCGCCACACTTCCGCGATGCCCGCGTCGTCGGCTCGGTGCGGAATCACCTGGGTGTGCTCAACGCCAGCGAGCACCTGCCGATCTGGCTGCTCACCGGTCGCACCGAAAGCTGGCCGGTGATCTGGCCCCAGGTGAAAGACCTGAAGGCATGAGGTTCGACCAAGAGCGACCGATGAAGCTCGACTGGCGGGGATCGCTGCTGGCGCCCCTGCCGAGCCGCGGCGGAGATCCCCCGCTGCGGTGGCACTGGTGGTTCAACCGCGTCGAGTCGACGGTCCCGTTCGTCCTGCTGGCGATTCCCGCCCTGCTGAGCGCGCTCCATTCCGACCAGACGGCGGCCCACCGGCTCACCACGCTCGCGATCGCGGCCGGCGCCGCGGTGTGGCTCGTGCTGACCCAGGTGCTGCCGAGCCCCCGGATACGCGAGAACGCGGCGTTCGCCGCGCTCACCTTCGTCGGCGTGATCAGCTTCGCTTCGGTGCTCCAAGCGCGCGAGACCTACTTCCTGATCTTCACGGTGCACGCCTTCTTCCCGGCCATGCGAATGCGCCCGATACCGGTGTCACTGCTCGCCGTGGCCACCACTTCGCTGCTCATCAACACCGTCTCGAACGGCGGCCCGATCCAGGCGCTGGCCACGGCTCCGGCGATCTGGGTGACGATCGTGATCGTGCAGACCACCGCGATCGGCGGGGGCGGCGCCGTGTTCGCGGCCGTCGGCAGGCAGAGCGCGGACCGCAAGCGGATGCTCGACCAGCTCGCCGCCGCCGAGGCGGAAAACCGGGGCCTGCAACGACAGTTGCTCACCCAGGCCCGCGAAGCCGGCGTGCTCGACGAGCGCCAGCGGCTGAGCCAGGAGATCCACGACACGCTCGCCCAGGGCTTCACCGGGATCATCACGCAGCTCGAAGCCGCCGCCCAGGCCCGGGAAAACCCCGCCGAGTGGCAGCGGCACCTCGACACCGCGAAGGCGCTCGCGCGCGAGAACCTGACGGCGGCACGGCGGTCCGTGCACGCGCTGCGGCCGGAGCTGCTGGAGTCGGCGACGCTGCCCGACGCGCTCGCCGAGGTGGCGCGGCTGTGGAGCGAACGCACCGCCGTGCCCGCCGCGTTCTCGACCACGGGCACGGCCGAGGCGCTGCACCCCGAGATCGAGGCGACGCTGCTGCGGATCACGCAGGAAGCACTGTCCAATGTGGCCAAACACGCCCAGGCCGGGCGCGTGGGCCTCACGCTGTCGTACATGGGCGACGAGGTCACGCTCGACGTGGTCGACGACGGCGTCGGCTTCGACCCCGAAAACCCGCCGCCAAGCGAAGGCGGCTTCGGGCTGCCCGGGATGCGAAGCCGCGTGCAGCGGCTCGCGGGCACGCTGCACGTGGAGTCGGAACCCGGTGGCGGCACGGCGATCTCGGTGAACCTGCCCGCCGTCCCGGCTGCCACACTGGGCGAGCTGAAAACCGACGGGATCGACCACCAGGGGGCGTCAGCATGACCGTCACGCTGCTCATCGCCGACGACCACCCGATCGTCCGCGACGGCCTGCGCGGCATCTTCACCGGCGAGCACGGTTTCGAGGTGCTCGGCGAGGCCGCGAACGGCGGCGAGGCCGTGACGCTCGCGGTCTCGCTCAAGCCCGACGTCGTGCTGATGGACCTGCGCATGCCGGGCACCGACGGCGTCTCCGCCATCACCGAACTCGCCCGCCTCGGCAACCCGGCGCGCGTGCTGGTGCTGACCACCTACGACACCGACTCCGACGTCCTGCCCGCCATCGAGGCCGGCGCCACCGGCTACCTCCTCAAGGACGCGCCGCGCGAGGAGCTGTTCCGCGCCGTGCGCGCGGCCGCCCGCGGCGAGGCCGTGCTCTCCCCCGCCGTCGCGAGCCGGCTCATGGGGCAGATGCGCGCGCCGGCGAAGGAACCGTTGTCCCAGCGCGAGATCGAGGTCCTCACGCTCGTCGCGCGCGGCTCCACGAACAAGGACGCGGCGAAAAAGCTCTTCATCAGCGAGGCGACGGTGAAGACGCACCTGATCCACGCGTACGCCAAGCTCGGCGTGAAAGACCGGGCCGCCGCCGTGGCCGTGGCGTTCGAACGAGGCCTGCTCGGCACGTGAGGTATCTCGGGCTGCCGCTCACCGGCACCCGGTCGCGCGAGGCACCCGCGGCCCTGTGTTCGGCGTGACGGTCGAATGAGGCGCCCGTGTGAGATCGCGCCGGTCTCTGGACTGAGCGATTTCGCCCGGCCCCACGGGCCGGGCGAAATCGGGAGGGAAGAAACCGGCGCGATCTCACCACCTCAGCGGAGCCGAGGGAGAAAATTCAGTCCACAGCACGCCGCCGCGCGCCGCGACGCGCTCGGCGACCGCGGCCACGAACTCCGCCGCCGGCAACGGATCCAGCCGCCGGGCGTCACGCAGGCGTGGCGCGACGAGGTCCGCCTCGGCCTCCCGGGCGCCGATCACCGCCTGGTACGGCACGAGCCGGTGGTCCCGGATCCGGGCACCGAGACTCCCGCGATCGGGGCCGGCGAGCTCCACCCGCAGACCGGCTTCCTGCCCCCGCCGCACGAGCGCGTCGGCCTGCGGGAGTTCGGCGTCGGACACCGGCAGCACCACCACCTGCACCGGCGCGAGCCATGGCGGCAAGGCGCCGCCATGCTCTTCGAGCAGCTGCGCCATCGCGCGTTCCAGGCTGCCGAGCAGGCTGCGGTGCACCAGCACGGGCCGGTGCTCGGCGCCGTCGGAGCCGACGTACCCGAGGTCGAACCGCTCGGGCTGGTGGAAGTCGACCTGGACGGTGGACAGGGTGGCCGAGCGCCCGGCGCTGTCGGTGACCTGGACGTCGATCTTCGGGCCGTAGAAGGCCGCCTCGCCCGGCGCCACGTCGTAGTCGAAGCCCTCCAGCGCCTCGACGAGCAAGGCTTCGGCGCGCGCCCAGTGCTCGGCGGAGCCCACGTAGTCCCCCGCGCCGCCGGCGAGCGAGAGCCGGTAGCGCGCCGGACGCAGCCCGAGGTCCGCGTGGACGCGGCGGATCAGCTCCAGCGCCCCGCGGGCCTCGGCGGCGACCTGGTCGAGGCGGCAGAACAGGTGGGCGTCGTTGAGCTGGATCGCGCGTACGCGACCGAGCCCACCGAGCACCCCGGACAGCTCCGCGCGGTACATCCCGCCCAGCTCGGCGATCCGCAGCGGCAGCTCGCGGTAGCTGCGTGACCGGGAACGGTAGATCAGCGCGTGGTGCGGGCACAGGCTGGGCCGCAGCACGAACTGCTCGCCGCCGACGTCCAGCGGCGGGAACATGTCGTCGCGGTAGTGCGCCCAGTGTCCCGAAATCTCGTACAGCTCGCGTTTGCCGAGCACCGGCGAGTACACGTGGCGGTAGCCCGCGCGGCGCTCGACGTCGCGGACGTACTCCTCCAGCTCGTGCCGGATCACGGCACCGTCGGGCAGCAGGTAGGGCAGGCCGGCGCCGATCAGCGGGTCGGTGCCGAACAGGCCGAGCTCACGGCCGATCCTGCGGTGGTCGGGCATCGGGGTCTCCTCGGGGACGGCCGAGGCGGAAACCCTGGGACACGACGAAGCCCCGGGGTGACCACCCCGGGGCTTCGTTCGCTCAGGTTTCAGCGCGCCGGGACGGTGTCCGGCGTCGTCGTGCTGGCTGAGCGCTGCATGCCGGCGACGCTAACAGCGCCACCGCCGGCCGCGCACCCGGTTTTTCACGGCCGCCACGACGTCTGCTCGGCCCAGACCTCGGCGCGGGTGAACGCGTCGTTGACCCAGCCCTGCTTGGCGTCGGTGTACTTCGCGACGGTGCCGTCGGCTGAGTGCTCGCGCGCGAGCTGCTCCTTCACCGCCGCGTACGCGTCGCGCTCCGCCGGGTTCGCGCGCATCCAGTCGCGGAACAACAGCGCGAGGCGCCACGCCGGCGTCTCGGATGTGCGCACGTGCAGGTTCACCGGGCGCTTCGGGTCGGCTCCGACGTGGAGGCGCTTCGGCCACGGCGACGCCGAGCCGTCCTGCGGGTCGTCCCACCAATCGCCCTCCAGCCGGGGGAAACCGGCGTCGGCCAGTGGCTCGGCGAGCGCGTCGGCGTCGGCCGGCGTGGGGACGGTGAGCTGCAGGTCGAGGACGTCCTTGGCGGGCAGCCCCGGCACTGCGGTGGACCCGATGTGGTCGGCGCGCAGCAGGCGTTCCCCCGCGATCTGCCGCAGGCGCGCGAGCCGGCGTTCGGCCTGCAGCGGCCATGTCGGGTCGTACGGCGCGATCATCGGCGACATCGGCGGGCGGGGCTTGCGCAGCCGCAGGTTGGCCTCGAACGGCACCAGCCGGTCGGCCCACAAGGCGTCGACCTCGGCCAGCACGGCGTCCTGCGCGCCGCCGTTGTCGAGCCAGACGTCGGCGACCGCGCGGCGCTGCTCGTCGCTGGCCTGCGCGCGGATCCGCGCCCGCGCGTCGGCCTCCGCCATGCCGCGCACCTCCACGAGCCGGCGCACGCGGACCTCCACGGGCGCGTCGACGATCACCACGAGGTGATACGCCGACGCCAGGTTTCCCTCCACGAGCAGCGGGATGTCGTGGACGATCACCGCGTCGTCGGCGGCCTCGGCCATCAGCTCGGCCGTGCGCTTGCCGACGAGCGGGTGGACGATCCCGTTGAGGCGCTTGCGCGACGCGTCGTCGGCGAACGCCTTCGCCGCCAGCGCCGGGCGGTCGAGCGACCCGTCGGCGGCGAGGATGTCCTCACCGAACGCCTCCACCAAGGCCGCCAGCCCGGGCGTGCCCGGCTCCACGACCTCGCGCGCGATCCGGTCGGAGTCCACGAGCACGGCGCCGTGCTCCGCGAACCGGTTCGCCACCGTCGATTTCCCCGCGCCGATCCCGCCCGTCAGACCCACTCGCAGCATGACCTCACCCTAGCCAGACCCGAGCGCCACCCGATCAGGGGACGTCAGAGCCCTGCACGTGCACTCGCACGGGTACACGCACACCCCAAGTCGAAAATCAAGGGCATTGTCCGGAACTCGCTGACTGATCCGGGTGACACGCCGAGCGGCTACCCGGTTTTACCGGCGCGATTGCGTACCGTGCGCGGCGGAAGGGTCGCCCACACGGAGGAACGATGGCGGAAAAGCACGTCGGGAAGCACCGGCTCGGAACGCCGGGGCTGGTGCACTGCGTCGGCTACCGCCCGGTCGCGGAAGCCCTCGCCGAATACCGGCGCACGTGGCTCAGCGCCCTCCTCGTACCCGCCCAGCACAGCTTCGCCGGCCTCCGCCGCCGCGCCCGCGCCGCGGCGCTGGAACGCATCTGGGTTCCGGTCGTCTCTCCCTCTTGAGCGGTGACCGGCTGACTCAGCGACCGGCGCCGGCCAACGCCGGTGTGACCGTGGTCCGGAAGCGGGCCCGGTAAGCGCTCGGCGGCACCCCCAGCTCGCGGGTGAACACCCGGCGCAGCGTCTCCGCCGAGCCGAACCCCGTGCGGCGCGCGACCACGTCGAGCGGGGCCGTGCCCGTCTCCAGCAGCTGCTGCGCCGCCTCCAGCCGCGTGCTCTCCACGAACCGGGCAACCGAGGTGCCCATCTGGTCGCGGAACAGCCGCGTGAGGTGGCGGACGCTGACGCCCGCGTCGTCGGCCAGCAGCGACAGGCTGTGGTCGGCCGACGGGTCGGCGGTGATGCGGTCCATGATCCCGCGCAGCAGGTCGTTTCGCGCGGGCTGGGCCGCCAGGCGAACGCTGAACTGCGACTGCCCGCCCGGCCGCTGCAGGAACACCACCAGGTGCTTCGCGACGAGCCGCGCGGCCTCGGAGCCGAGGTCCTCCTCCACGAGGGCCAGCGACAGGTCGATGCCGGAAGTGACGCCGGCCGAGGAGATCACCGGGCCGTCACGCACGAAGATCGCTTCGCAGTCCACTTCGACACCCGGGTAGCGGCGCGCGAGCTGGTCGGCGAGCTCCCAGTGCGTGGCCGCGCGGCGGCCTTCCAGCAGGCCGGCGGCCGCGAGCGTGAAGGCGCCCGCGCACACCGACGCGGTGCGCCGCGCCTGGCGGGACAGGCGGCGAACCTGGTCGAGCAGGTGCTCGTCGGTCACGGTGATCTGCCAGTTCGGGCTGCCCGGCACCACGAGCGTGCCACCCTCGACGTCGACGTCCTCGAGCGCCACGTCGGCACCGAGGCGCGTGCCGGTGGTGGTGCGCACGTCGGTGCCGCCCGGCGACGCGGTGAGCAGCTCGTAGTGCGCGCCGTGCTCGTTGGCCATCCCGAACACCTCGAGCGGCCCGGTCACGTCCAGGAGCCGCACCGCGTCGTAGACGACCACGACGACCCGCTCGCTTCGCTCCATGGCGCGCACCCCGTTCCTCAGACCAACTTCGTCTGGACGTCGATTTCGTGCTCCAGCGTGCGGTGCACGGGGCACTTGTCCGCGATCTCCAGCAACCGCGCGCGCTGCTCGTCGTCGAGGTCGCCTTCGAGCTCGATCTCGCGGCTGATGCGGCTGACCATGCCGACCTCGGTTTCGCAGCGCTCGCAGTCGCGGGCGTGGATGCGGTCGTGGCGCAGCCGGACGCTCACGTTCGCCAGCGGGATGTTCTTGCGGTCCGCGTACATCCGCAGCGTGATCGCCGTGCAGGAGCCGAGCGCGCCGAGGAGCAGGTCGTACGGAGTCGGGCCGCTGCCGTCGCCGCCGACCGACTGGGGCTCGTCCACGACGAGCTCGAAACCACCCGCGGTCACGTGCTGGGTGAAGCGGCCTTCGCCTGCTTCACTGACGACAACACTGCCCGGTTCCGGCTCAGTCATCCGGTTGTCCTCCTGCTCGGGATACTCGACGGTGCCACTGCGCCGCTCCACCTAACCGAACGTCGCTTGTGGACGAAGTGGTGCCACGCCGTGGCGAGGTCCACAAGACGAAGATCCCACAGATCCGGCCGCATGGCGAAGTTCCCAAGCGAGCGTGAATATCGTATCTTCGGCAGGCGAGACGCGGACCTGTCCTGCGCGGCACGGGCGAAGGGGGTAACGGTCGTGGCCACCCGCCATCTGTCGACGCAGCCTGCCGACCAGCACAACCGGAGCCGGTTCCTCGACGCCGCGTTGACCGTGCTCACCGACCGCGGCGTCGGCGGCCTCACCGTGCGCGGCGTGGCCGAGGCGGCCGGCGCGTCCACCATCACCGTCTACACGCGCTTCGGCGGCCGCACCGGTCTGCTGGACGCGCTGTACGAGCGCGCGTTCGACCTCCTGCGCGACGAGCTGCTCGACGTGCCGCCGGAGACCGACGACGGCGTCGCGGACCTCCTCGAGGTCGCGCTGGCCTACCGCCGCTTCGCGCTGGAGAGCCCGGCCCGCTACGCGATGATGTTCGAACGCTCGGTCCACGGCTACGACCCGGACCCGGAGCTGCGCACGGCGGTGCTGCGCACGACGTTCGCGATGTTCGTCGGCAAGATCCGCCGCGTCAGCGATCGCGGCACGGACTCGCGTGGCTACGGCTATCTGCTGTGGACGTCCATGCACGGCTTGGTGAGTGTCGAGCTCACGATCCGCTCGCAGACGCCGCTGAGCGACTGGTTCATCGAGCCGACCGACGAAGCCAACGAGGCCATGTACCGCAGCGGCGTGCTGTCGATGATCACCGGGCTCGGCCTCCACAACTGACACCGGCGCACGCCAGTGCGTTCTGCCGGCCTTCCTGCAACCCGACGTCGGGGCGGTCCACTTCGCACACCTCAAGCGCACACGAAAACATCGCGGCCCCGGTCCGAACTGGACCGGGGCCGCGATGTCAGAACTCAGTGGCGCTCAAGCGTCAGGCGTGACTCAGCCCTGGCCGCCCGACAGCTTCTCGCGCAGAGCCGCGAGCTGCTCGTCGCTGGCCAGCGTGCCGCCGCTCTTGGCCTCTGCCGGAGCGGAGGTGTAGGTCTGGTCGCCCCCGCTGCTGCCACCCTCGATGCCGGTGGCGGCGTCGGCAGCGGCTTCGGCGTCGGCCTCGGCAGCCTTCTTGACCTGCGCCATGTGGGCCTCGTAGCGCGTGAGGGCCTCGGCGTACTGCCGCTCCCACTCCTCGCGCTGCTTGTCGAAGCCGTCCTGCCACTCCTGGGTGTCCGGGTCGAAGCCTTCGGGGTAAATGTAGTTGCCCTCGGCGTCGTACTCGGCGGCCATGCCGTACTGGGTCGGGTCGAACTCGGTGTCCGGCGTGACGCCCTCGTTGGCCTGCTTCAGCGACAGCGAGATGCGACGGCGCTCGAGGTCGATGTCGATGACCTTGACCATGACGTCGCCGTTGACCTGGACGACCTGCTCCGGGATCTCCACGTGGCGCTCGGCCAGCTCGGAGATGTGCACCAGGCCCTCGATGCCCTCCTCGACGCGCACGAACGCACCGAACGGGACGAGCTTGGTGACCTTGCCCGGCACGATCTGGCCGATCGCGTGGGTGCGGGCGAACTGGCGCCACGGGTCTTCCTGGGTCGCCTTCAGCGACAGGGACACGCGCTCGCGGTCCATGTCGACGTCGAGGACCTCGACCGTGACCTCCTGGCCGACCTCGACGACCTCGGACGGGTGGTCGATGTGCTTCCAGGACAGCTCGGAGACGTGCACCAGGCCGTCGACGCCACCCAGGTCCACGAAGGCACCGAAGTTGACGATGGAGGACACGACGCCCTTGCGGACCTGGCCCTTGGCGAGGTTGTTGAGGAACTCGCTGCGGACCTCGGACTGCGTCTGCTCGAGGTAGGCGCGGCGGGACAGGACCACGTTGTTGCGGTTCTTGTCCAGCTCGATGATCTTCGCCTCGAGCTCGCGGCCGACGTACGGCTGCAAGTCGCGCACGCGGCGCATCTCGACCAGCGAGGCGGGAAGGAAGCCACGGAGGCCGATGTCCAGGATGAGACCACCCTTGACGACCTCGATGACGGTGCCCTTGACGGGCTCGTCCTTCTCCTTGAGCTCTTCGATCGTGCCCCAGGCGCGCTCGTACTGAGCACGCTTCTTGGACAGGATCAAGCGGCCTTCCTTGTCCTCCTTCTGGAGAACGAGAGCTTCGACCTCATCGCCGACGGAGACAACCTCAGCCGGGTCGACATCGTGCTTGATGGAAAGCTCGCGCGAGGGGATGACGCCCTCGGTCTTGTAGCCGATGTCGAGCAGGACCTCGTCGCGGTCGACCTTGACGATCGTGCCTTCGACGATGTCGCCATCGTTGAAGTACTTGATGGTCTTGTCGATAGCCGCGAGGAAGTCTTCCTCCGACCCGATGTCGTTGATGGCGACCTGCGGGGCCCCGGTGGGGGCGGTCGGGGCGGTGGCGGTGTCGGTGGTCATTAGGCGGGTTGCTCCGGAGGATGGGATCGTAGGGTGTCCAGTTGGCGGCGCGATGGGGCGTGAGACGGGAACATGCGACGACCCCACGAGCAACGTCCACCAGTGAACGACCGCGGCATGACCCGCAAACGGTGCGCTCCCCCGGCAAGTGAAGACCCAGGCAGCGCGAACCCACTGCGCTAACACGTATCGTACGCGGGCCCCGGTAGGGCACACAATCAGGGTCCCCACAGCTCCCGGTACCCTTCCGCCAACGTTTCGGCCGGTGCCGGCATTCCCCCCGTCATTCCCGGAAGGACCCAGCATGTCCGACCACTCGGCAGCCCCCACCGCGGACACGGCGGACACGGCCGACCGCCACGCCCAGGCCGAGCTGCAGCTCGGCACGGCCGGCGTCGCGCACCGCGCGGTCGGCGGCGGCGAGGCGGCCGCGGCGAACCTCGCCTGGTGGGACGCCGATGCCGACGACTACCAGGCCACCCACGGCGAGTTCCTCGGCGACACCGACTTCGTGTGGTGCCCGGAGGGCGTGCGCGAGGAGGACGTGCGGCTGCTCGGCGACGTGCGCGGCCGGCGTGTGCTGGAGGTCGGCTGCGGCCAGGCGGCGTGCTCGCGCTGGCTCTCCTCGGCGGGCGCCGAGGCCGTGGCGACCGACCTGTCCGGCGGGATGCTGCGCCACGCGCGCGAGGGCAACGAGCGCACCGGCGTCGCCGTGCCCCTCGTCCAGGCCAACGCCGAGTACCTGCCGTTCGCCTCGGGCAGCTTCGACGCCGCGTGCTCCGCGTTCGGCGCGCTGCCGTTCGTGCCTTCGCTCGCGACGGTGTTCGCCGAGGTGCACCGCCTGCTGCGCCCCGGCTCGCCCTGGGTGTTCTCGGTGACCCACCCGATGCGGTGGATCTTCCCCGACGACCCGGGCCCGCTGGGCCTCACCGTCGCGCAGCCGTACTTCGACCGCACGCCGTACGTGGAGGTCGACGACGACGGCGAGGCCACCTACGTCGAGTACCACCGCACGCTCGGCGACTACGTGCGCGCGCTGGCCGCCGGCGGGTTCGCGCTCGAGGACCTGCTGGAACCCGAGTGGCCCGAGGGCCACACGCGCACCTGGGGCCAGTGGAGCCCGTTGCGCGGCAAGCTCTTCCCCGGCACGGCGATCTTCCGCACGCGCCGCTCCTGAGCGGCTACGCTGCGCTTTCGTGGCCACCACCGAACCCGCGACGCGGTTCGCCGCGCTCGACCCGCTGCTGCCGCCGCCCGCGCCGTCGATCGGCGACACGGCCGGCGAGCGCGTCAGCGCGGTGACGGGCGCGGGCGAGCGCGTGTCCGGAGTCGTGCAGCGCCATCGCCACGGCCCGGGCGACACTCCCCTGCTGTGGTCGGCCGCTCAGGTGTGGCAGCTGTTCCCCGACGCGGACACCGCGGGCACCGAGGGGTTCGACCTCCTGCTGGGCGAGCTGCGGTCCCTGCTGGACACCGAGCCCGCCGAAGCCGACTCCGCGTGCGTCGTGAACTGGCCGAGTCGCGACGCGGAGGCGATCCGGGCGTTCCTCGACCACGGCCTCGCCCCGATGTCCGCGCTCGCCGTGCGGACGGACCCGCCGCCCCTCGCGGCCGCCGGCACCGACGGGATTGCCGTGCGCCTGGCCGGGCCGGGCGACTTCGACACCGTGCTGGAGCTGTGCGCGGCCACGTTCGACTACACCGGACTGGTGGCGCACCGCCGCCGGGACCAGACGGCGGAACTGCTGGCGCCCGCGTTGCGCCGCGCACTCGACGAACCGGCCACCTGGCTCGCGGAAGCCGGCGGCCACCCGGTGGCGCTGGCCCAGTGCGCGTGGGTGGACTCGGCTCCGGGCACCGAGGCGGCCGAGCTCCTGCCGCCGGGGAGGTGGGCCTACGTGAACAACGTCGTGACCGCGCCCGGCCACCGCGGCGGCGGGATCGGGCAGGTCCTCATGGACCACGTCCACCGCGAGCTGCTGCGTCCCGGCACGGTCGGCGCGTACCTCTACTACAACCCGATGAACCCGCTCTCCTCGGTGTTCTGGCACCGGCAGGGCTATCGTCCACTGTGGACCTCATGGGAAGCCCATCCGGCGACCGCGCTGCGCTGACCAGCACTGCTCACCGGGACACGGCCGCCCCGGTCGTGTGACGTGTGACCACCCGACTTGCCGCCCGTTGATCTTGTGCGCTAAATTTTTGCACTGACCGGTCAGTTCAAAAGTCCGGTCAATGGAAAAAATTGGAGTGTCCTCGTGCAGGTACGAGCCGACCAGGTGTCCCTGGAGGGACCCCACGGCACACTGTTGCCACCCACCTCGCTGACCGTCGAGGACGGCTGCGTGACGCTGGTCCACGGCGAGCCCGGCGTCGGGATCACCGCGCTGGGCCTCGCACTGGCCGGCCGCGTCGAGCCGAGCACCGGCACGGTCACCGCCGACGTCCCCGGCCTGCTGCGCGACCTCGTCGCCGTGGTCGACGCCCCGAGCGTGAGCGAGCCCGACGAGGCGCTGGCCCTGCGCGTGGTCGCCGGTGAGGAGCTCGCGCTGGCGCACCGGCCGGCGGGCAAGGAGGACGTGGCGCGCTGGCTCACCGAGCACGACGCCGCGCCGTTCGCCGGGACCCGCTTCGAGAACCTCGAGCCCGCCATGCGCACCCGGCTGCTCGCCGAGCTGGCCGCGGAGCGCACCGGCGTCCGCGTGCTCGTGCTCGACACTCCCGACCGGCACACGAGCCTCGTCGAGACGTGGACCGCGGTCGCCGAGGAGCACGCGAAGCGCGGCCTCGCCGTCGCCGTGCTCACCGCGACGACGCCCGCTTCCGCCCTCCCCTACTCCCCGACTCGCATCGGGTCGACCGACCAGCCCGCGCCGGTGCGGCTGCTCGCCCTCACCGAAGAAGATCGCGCCGAAGAGTTCAGCGCCGAAGGAGAACCGGCATGACCGCCCCCGACAAGCGCGCCGGCGGCCTGAACGCCTTCCGCATCGCCCTCAACGAACTGCGCCGCCTCTCGGCCGGCACGCTGCCGAAGCTGGCGATGGCCGCGCTCGTGCTGGTGCCGCTGCTCTACGCGTCCTTCTACCTGTATGCGAACTACGACCCGTACGGCCGGCTCGACAAGCTGCCCGCCGCCATGTTCACCAGCGACGCCGGCGCGAAGGACTCGACGGGGGCCACGCGCAACGTCGGGCGTGAGGTGACCGGCGAGCTCGTGAAGTCCGGCACCTTCCAGTGGCACGAAGTGTCCGAAAAGGACGCCCGCGACGGCGTGCGCGACGACAAGTACTCCTTCGCCATCGGCATCCCGCGCGACTTCTCCACCGCGCTGCTGTCGTCGGGCAACTTCACGCCGCAGCAGGCCACGATCACGCTCACCACCAACGACGCCAACAACTACCTCGCGGGCACCATCGCGAAGCAGGTGGCCGACCAGGTGCGCAAGACCATCGCCGAGAAGGTGGGCGGCGAGGCGGCCGACCGGTTCCTCGTGGGCTTCTCCACGATCTACGGCAAGATCTCCGACGCCGCCAACGGCGCGAAACAGCTCGCCGACGGCGCCGCGCAGCTGCAGACCGGCCAGCACCAGCTCGCCGACGGCGCGAGCCAGCTGGCCACCGGTTCCAGCACCCTCGCGACCGGGCTGAACACCCTGAAGACGAGCACGGCGCAGCTGCCGAGCCAGACGCAGCAGCTCGCGACCGGCGCCGGCCAGGTCGCCGACGGCAACCAGCAGGTGGCCGACGCCGCCTCGCTCGCCGCGTCCGCGTCGGCCGACATCCAGGGCAAGCTCGACGGCTATCGGACACAGCTGAACACCGACCTGCACAACGCGGGCCTGTCCGACACCCAGGTCAACGGCATCCTGGCGCAGCTCGACCAGCTGCGCTCGCCCGTCGACCAGGCGAACACGAAGATCCAGACCGCCAACGGTGACCTCGCCAAGCTCGCCGGCGGCGCTCGTCAGGTGTCGGACGGTGCCCACCAGCTCGCCTCGGCCACGCCGCAGCTGACCAGCGGGATCGCGCAGGCGTCCGACGGCGCGAACCAGCTCCGCGACGGCGCGGCGAAGCTCAACGACGGGGAGAAGACCGCCGTCACCGGCACCGACCAGCTCGCGAGCGGTGCGAACCAGCTGCGCGACGGACTGTCCTCGGGGCTGTCGCAGATCCCGAACCCGGACGACCCGACGCGCACCGCCACGGCGAACACCATCGCCGACCCGGTCGCGGTCACGGCCAACGGCGTCGCTTCGGCGGGCACGTACGGCGCGGGGCTGGCCCCGTTCTTCATCTCGCTGGCCACGTGGATCGGCGCGTTCGTGCTGTTCCTGCTCATCCGGCCGCTGTCCACGCGGGCGCTCACCGCGGGCGCCGCGCCGCTGCGGGTCGCGCTCGGCGGCTGGCTGTCCTCGGCCGTGCTCGGCATCGCGCAGGTGATCGTGCTATTCGCCGCGGTGACGTGGCTGGTCGGCATCCACATCGCGCATCCGTTGGGCGCCCTCGGGTTCGCGATCCTCGTCTCGCTGGCGTTCACCTCGGTGGTGCACGCGCTCAACGCGTTCTTCGGCGCCGTCGGCAAGTTCCTCGGCCTGGTGCTGCTGGTGCTGCAGCTGGTGAGCGCGGGCGGCACGTTCCCTTGGCAGACGATCCCCGACGCGCTCTACCCGCTGCACATCGTGCTGCCGATGGGCTACGCCATCGACGGCTTCCGGCACCTGCTCTACTCCGGCGCGTCGCTGCAGATCCTCGGTGACGTCGGGGTGCTGCTGGCCTACCTCGTCGGCGGGATCGTGCTCTCGACCCTGGCGGCGCGCAAGCACCGGGTCTGGACGGTGTCCGCGCTCAAGCCCGAGCTCAGCCTGTGAGGGAGACGACCAAGCGGAGGCTCTTCGAGGCGACCCTGCGGCTTTCGGCCAGCAGGGGCCTCGTGGGGCTGACGGTGGACGAGATCGCGACCGAGGCCGGCGTCGCCAAGGGCACGGTGTACTACAACTTCGGGTCCAAGGACGGGCTGATCGACAGCCTGCTCCGCTTCGGCGTCGACCTGCTGGCCGGGCGCCTGCGCGCGGCTGTGACCGACGACGAGCCCCTCGACGTGATCGAAGCGCAGGTCGACACGACGCTGCGGTTCATCGCCGAGTACCCGGGGTTCTCGCAGATCGTGGTGAGCGAGCTGTGGCGCACACCGGGCCAGTGGCACGACACGCTGGCTTTGCTGCGCGAGGAGATCATCTCGATCGTGAAGGCGCAGCTGTACCGCCTCGACGAGGCCGGCCGGCTGCCCGCGGGCGTCGCCATCGAGACCGCGGCGGCGGGCCTGTTCGGCACGATGCTGGTCGTCGCGCTCGACTGGCAGGTCTTCCAGCCCACCCGCACCCGGGCCGACGTGCGCGATTCGGTGATGGTGCTGATCCGGGGCCTCGGCCGTGGCTGAGACCCCGGACGGTTCTTTCGCGCGCCGGGTCAGCCGCAGTTGGCGCAGCAGCCGCAGCCCTTGCCGGTGCACGCGGCGCAGCAGCCGTGGCGCATGACGAACTTGAAGAGCCGCTTGATCATCTCTCGGTCCTCCGCTATCGATCGACACCAACGCATGTCACGCTAAGTGAGGCGGCCGTGACGCGGGTACCGCTGACCGGGCGGGTGACGCGGGTGAATCACCTGACCGTGGTGTCCCCACTAGGCTGGCGGCGTGAAACTCCACGTCGGCTGCGCGATGTGGACGCACGCGCCCTGGCAGGGCCGGCTCCTGCCGCACCCCCTGGCCCCTCGCGAGCGCCTGCGCGCGTACGCGACGTGGTGCAACGCGGTCGAGGGCAACACGACGTTCTACGCCACGCCGTCGCGCGCCACGGTCGAGACCTGGGCCGAGCAGACGTCGGCCGATTTCCGGTTCGTACTCAAGCTGCCGAAGCCCATCACGCACGAACGCGGTCTCGGCGACGGCGACGCGCTGCTGACCCCGTTCCTGGCGGCGATCGAGCCACTGGGCGAACGCGCCCACACCCTGTGGATCCAGCTTCCGCCGTCGTTCTCGCCGGAGGCCCTCGGTGCCCTAGCCGGTTTCCTGCGGCGCTTGCCCCGCGAGTACCGCTACGCCGTCGAGGTCCGCGACCGCGCGTTCTTCGAAGACGGGCGCGCCGCCCAGGCCTTGGAACGTGTCCTCGCCGGCGTCGGCGCCGAATGGATCACCTTCGACACCACGGTGCTGTTCGCCCAGCGACCGACGTCCGAAGCCGAACAAGAGGCGTGGCTGAAGAAGCCCCGCATGCCCCGGCGGATCCGCGCCCTCACCGCGAACCCCGTCGTCCGCTATATCGGCCGCGACGACCCCGAGCAGACCGCAGCCGGCTGGCTGCCCTGGGCCGAGGCCGTGGCGCACTGGCTGCGCGAAGGCCGCTCCCCCACGGTCTTCCTCCACACCCCGGACAACGCCGACGCGCTGCTGCTGGCCCGCCGCTTCCACGACGACGTGCGGGCGCGCGTGCCCGAGCTGGCACCGCTGGCCGAACCGACGCCGGTGGGACCGCCGACGTTGTTCTGAGGCTGGCTGCCCTGGGCCGAGGCCGTGGCGCACTGGCTGCGCGAAGGCCGCTCCCCCACGGTCTTCCTCCACACCCCGGACAACGCCGACGCGCTGCTGCTGGCCCGCCGCTTCCACGACGACGTGCGGGCGCGCGTGCCCGAGCTGGCACCGCTGGCCGAACCGACGCCGGTGGGACCGCCGACGTTGTTCTGAGCCGGACCGTCCACACCGGACCTGCGGTCTCACCCCCCGTCGGCACCGTCTCGGCGCCACTTGAGCTTGATCTCGAGCTGTCCCTCCACGCCGGTCTTCGCGATGACGGCGCCCGCCTCGGCGCTGAGCTTCACCCCGAACTTGATCTCCACCTTCCTCGGCCTGCACGGCCGCGCCGGAGAAGCCGCCGGTGATGGGGTGCGCTTCGTGGTCCCGGGCGAGCTGCACCCATTCGCAGCCCGGCCCGCCCTCGTCGACGATCCGACCCTGCCACCAGAGCCCGTGGTCCGAGCCTGGCGGGAAGCATCCGGTGCAGCGGCGCGGCCAGCGAACCCGGTTGCCGGTTCGCGAGGCGCAGCACCGCGATGTCCCCGCGTTCGTCGCGCGCCGGTGGGAACCACGCACCGGGCACCACTTTCGCGACCGTGCCGCCGGATTCGCGCATCCCGACGAAATCCACGGACAGCTCGGCTTCGGGGCCGCCGGCGTCCTCGACGACGTGGGCGCAGGTGAGCACGTGGTCCTCGTCGAGCATCGTGCCCGCGCCGTGGATCCGGCCGCCGTGGTCGCGCAGCCGCACCCGCCAGCGTCTTCGCTCGGCCGGGAAACCCACTCAGGCGACCCTACGCGGGGACCCGCCGGGATTGGGCCCGCTTCGGGAAAGTGGACCAGCCCGGGCCAGCGCACTCACCCGTTCGGCGCCGTCCGCAAGGCACCCTCCGCCGTCAGTGGTCCAGACCTTTCGCGGCTCTCCGCGACGGAACGGAGTTCGCGGGCGAGCCGTTCCGCGGCGGGGCCGAAGAAAGCGCTGTCGAACTCGGCCGCGACGGCCGCGGCGTCGGCCGCCAGGTCGCGTCCCGCGAGGGTGAGGGAGACGCGGACGGCGCGGGCGTCGCGTTCGTGGGCCGTGCGGCTGAGCATGCCGCGGACTTCCAACGCCCGCAGGACTTTCGACGTCATCATGCGATCGGCGCCGGCGTGTTCGGCCACTTCCTGCTGGGTGGCGGGGCCGGCGGTGCGCTCGAGGCGGGCGGCCGCGGACAGCAGGAGGAACTGCGTCGGCGTGAGGCCCAGCGGGCGCAGCCGGACATCGAGTGCGGCGCGCCAGGCCAGGGCCGCCTGGTGGAGCCAGAAGCCGGCGCCGGCAGCGGCGCCGTCCTCCGCGAGATCGGAGATCTCGTACATCATGTCTCCCCGTTCGCGTGCCGCGGCCGCCGGAGGTGCGGCCGCGGCACGCAAGTCGTCAGCGGGCGCCCAGCGGCAGGTCGAACCGGCCGAACACCCAGGTGCCCGGTGCGTCGGCGTTGTCGCCGGCCCAGAACTCGAGCCAGTGCTCGGTGAACTCGTCGGCCGCGAGGTAACCGTCGCCGTTGAGGTCCAGCACCGGGAACACCGTGTCGGTGTCGGTGGCCGTGCCGTTCCAGGTCTCGATGAGCCGGCGGTACTCCTCGCGCGAGATGCGCTCGTCGCCGTTCTCGTCGATGGCCTCGAACATCGCGGCCGCCGTGCCGCGTACCGAATCGGGCATGTCCCCCAGCTGGTCCACCACGAGCAGGACCTCGTCGAGCGTCACCTTCTCGTCGCGGTCGATGTCGGACGCGGCGAGCAGCGTGGTCCACCAGCCCATCATGATCTCGCTCAGGCGGGTGGCCTGGGGCGAGCCGGGAATGAGGCCGCGTGCCTTCGTCCAGCGGTCGGTGAGCGCCTGGAAATCGGTCTCGGTGAGGAATCCGTCGCCGTCGACATCCATCGCACCGAACACCGTGGAGATCTTGCGTCTCTGCAGTTCACTCGCCATCGTTCGCCGTCCTTTCTCCGATCCCCCTTGGCCGGGGACCCCGTGGGCGAAGCTCAGCGTTGTCTCGACTCAAGATCACCTGCACCGGCACCCGGGTTCTCCCCCGGCCCGACCTGGTGATTTCGTTAGTGACGCGAAGTAACCAGAGAGGCTCCTTCCCCGCGGGGAAGGAGCCTCTCTGGTCCGTTCGGAGTCCTAGAGCACGTCTGACAAAGCCTTGGTCCAGGTGATCACGGCGTGGAGGAGTACGGCGGAGCGGTAGACGATGGCCAGCTTGTCGAAGCGGGTGGCCAAGCCACGCCATTGTTTGAGCAGGTTGAAGCCGCGCTCGACGACGTTGCGGCCGCGGTAGTCGAGGACATCGAACGCTGGTGGGCGGCCGCCGCGTGAACCCCGGCGTGTGCGGTGCCCGACCTGATCGGCAGGTTCGGGGATGACGGCGGTGATGCCGCGGGTGCGCAAGTGCCCGCGGATCGCTCGCGAGGAGTAGGCCTTGTCGCCCCGGACCCGGTCGGGACGAGTACGTGCCCGACCACGCCCAGCCCGACGGATCCGCAGGTGCCGCATCAGGTGCGGAAACATCGGTGCGTCGCCGGCCTGACCGGGACCGACCAACGTCACCAGTGGTCGGCCGTTCCCGTCGACGAGGTGGTGGACCTTCGTGCTCCAGCCGCCGCGCGAGCGGCCGATCGCATGATCAGGCGGCTCGGCGAGCAGATCCGTGTAGTTCGACCCAGCCCCCTGTGACACGCCTGATGTTGGTGGCGTGCTGATGCGCCCGCGCGATCGTGGAATCCACCGACACCGCCCAATCCACCATCCCGGCCGCATCCGCAGCGGTCAGCAGCCGCTGCAACACGGTGTCCCACGTGCCGTCACCGGCCATGCGACGGTGCCAGGTCCAGATCGTCTGCCACGGACCGAACACCGCCGGCACATCCCGCCACGCGATCCCGCACCGATACCGGTAGATGATCCCTTCCACCATCGCCCGCGCGTCCGAAAACGGACGACCCCGCTTACCGGTACGCACCGGCAACAGATCCTCGATCAACACCCACTGCTCATCCGACAGCAACTCAAACCGCGACACGACCGACAGCATCCCAGCCGCCACACACGACGTTTGTCAGACACGCCCTAGTGCGCGGCTTCGTTCCACGAACGGCCGTAGCCGACGGAAACCTCCAGCGGCACGGCGAGGTCGTAGGCCGACCCCATGCCTTCGCGCACGAGCTTCTCGACCTCGGCGCGCTCGCCCTCGGCGACCTCCAGCACGAGCTCGTCGTGCACCTGCAGCAGCACACGGCTGCGCAGCTTCGCCTTGACCAGCTCGCCGTGCACGTTGAGCATCGCGACCTTGATGATGTCGGCGGCGCTGCCCTGGATCGGTGCGTTGAGCGCCATCCGCTCCGCCATCTCGCGGCGCTGGCGGTTGTCGCTGTTGAGGTCGGGCAGGTAGCGGCGGCGGCCGAAGATCGTCTCCGTGTAGCCGGTCTTCCCGGCTTCGCCGACCACGGACTGCAGGTAGTCGCGCACGCCGCCGAAGCGGTTGAAGTACGCCTCCATCTGCGATTTCGCGTCCTCGGTCGAAATGCGCAGCTGCTGCGAAAGCCCGTAGGCCGACAGCCCGTACGCCAGGCCGTAGGACATCGCCTTGACGCGGTAGCGCTGCTCCGCCGTGATCTCGTCGGCGGGCACAGAGAACGCGCGCGACGCGACGAACGTGTGCAGGTCCTCTCCGCTGTTGAAGGCCTCGATCAGGCCCTCGTCCTTCGACAGGTGCGCCATGATCCGCATCTCGATCTGGCTGTAGTCCGCGGTCATCAGTTCGGCGTAGCCCTCGCCGACCACGAACGCGTCGCGGATGCGCCGGCCCTCTTCCGTGCGCACCGGGATGTTCTGCAGGTTCGGGTCGACCGACGACAGCCGCCCGGTCGCCGCGATGGTCTGCTGCAGCGTGGTGTGGATGCGCCCGTCGTCGGCGACCGACTTGATCAGGCCCTCGACGGTGGTGCGCAGCCGTGTGGCGTCGCGGTGCTCCAGCATGTGCTGCAGGAACGGGTGCTCGGTCTTCTCGAACAGGCTCTGCAGCGCCTCGGCGTCGGTGGTGTAGCCGGTTTTGGTGCGCTTGGTCTTCGGCATGCCGAGCTCTTCGAACAGCACGACCTGCAGCTGTTTCGGCGAACCCAGGTTGATCTGCTTGCCGATCACCTTGTACGCCTCTTCGGCGGCCTGCGTGACACGGCCGAGGTAGTGGGCCTCCAGCTCGGTGAGCTGCTCCACGTCCACGGCGATGCCCGCGGCCTCCAGCTCGGTGATGACCTCGAGCAGCGGCAGCTCCAGCTCGGCGAGCAGCTTCGCGCCGCCGAGGTCCTCCAGCTCCTTGCCGAGCGCACCGGCGAGCTCGTAGATCGCACGGGCCTTCACCAGCTCGTCGGAGATCTCCTTCTGCTCCAGACCCTCGGCGCCACCGTCGAGCAGCGACAGCTGGCCGTCGCCCTCGGCGGCCTCGGAGCGCAGCTCGCGGTGCAGGTAGCGCAGCGCCAGGTCGTCGAGCTCGAAGGTGCGCTGGCCGGGGCGCACGAGGTAGGCCGCGAGCGCGGTGTCGAGCACCAGCCCCGCGAGCGTCCAGCCGCGGGCGCGCACGGCGTGCAGCGCCACCTTGAGGTCGTGGCCGATCTTGCGGATCTTCTCGTCGGCCAGCCACGCGGCCAGCGCCGTGTCGTCGGCCTCGTCCATCGCCGTGACGTCGATGTACGCGCCTTCACCGTCGGCGCACGCGAAGGCCAGCGCCCGCAGGTCGGAGCGGATCGACGTGCCCGTGGCGCGGAACGCGACCGCCACCGGCTCGCCCTCGCCGGTGTGCGCGGCGAGCCAGGCGCCGAGCGCACCGGGCGCGAGCGCTTCACCCGAGACGTCGAAGCCTTCCTCGGCCTCCGGCTCGGCGCTGCTGAGCGTGGCGAAGAGCCGGTCGCGCAACACGCGGAACTCCAGCTCGTCGAACAGGCGGTGCACCGCGTCGCGGTCCCACGGCCGCAGCTCCAGCTGGTCGGGCACCAGGTCGAGTTGCACGTCGCGAACCAGCTCGGTGAGCTGGCGGTTGAGGGTGACCGACGTCAGGTTCTCGCGCAGCGCGTCGCCGACCTTGCCCTTGACCTCGTCGACGCGGTCGATGAGGTCGGCCAGCGTGCCGAACTGGCGGATCCACTTCGCCGCCGTCTTCTCCCCCACCCCGGGGATGCCCGGCAGGTTGTCCGAGGGGTCGCCCCGCAGCGCCGCGAAGTCGGGGTACTGGGTCGGCGTGAGGCCGTATTTCTCTTCCACCGCGTCGGGCGTGAAGCGAACCAGGTCCGACACGCCGCGCTTCGGGTAGAGCACGGTGACGTGCTCGTTGACCAGCTGCAGCGCGTCGCGGTCGCCGGTACAGATCAGCACGTCGAAGTTCTCGACGCCGGCCTGCGTGGTGAGGGTGGCGATGATGTCGTCGGCCTCGAAGTTCTCCTTGACCAGCGACGGAATGCCCAGCACTTCGAGCACCTCTTTGACCAGGTCGACCTGGCCGCGGAACTCGTCGGGCGTGGTGCTGCGGTTGGCTTTGTAGTCGGCGAACGTCTCCGACCGGAAGGTCTTGCGCGAGAGGTCGAACGCCACCGCGAGGTGCGTGGGCTCCTCGTCGCGCAGCAGGTTGATGAGCATCGAGGTGAACCCGAACACCGCGTTGGTGACCTGACCGGTCTTCGTCTTGAAGTTCTCCGCGGGCAGCGCGAAGAAGGCGCGGTAGGCCATCGAATGACCGTCGATGAGCAGCAGGCGGGGCCGCTCGGCCGTGGTCGTGGCTGCTGTGGCGTTCACTACGGTTCGGTTCTCACTCGGGCTCACGGGAGCGAGTCTAAGGTGAGGGTCCGACACTCTTACGTGTCGCATAGGTTGAGGAGCATTGCGTGACCGAGCAGGCCGGCGACTTGGCGCTGGAAACCCGCGCGGGGATCGACCCCGCGGCCGCCGACCAGCAGCTGAACGACAAGATCGGGCTGAAGATCCTCGAGGCCACTCCCGAGCGCGTCGTCGGCACGATCCCCGTCGAGGGCAACCTCCAGCCCTACGGCCTGCTGCACGGCGGAGCCAACGCCACCGTCGCCGAAGCACTCGGCTCGATCGTCGCCGCGCTCAACGCGGGCACCGACCGCGCGGCAATGGGTCTCGAGCTGTCGTGCACGCACCACCGCGCCGTGCGCTCGGGAATGGTCACCGGCGTCGCCACTCCGCTGCACGTCGGGCGCGGCATCATCACCGCGGAGATCGTGCTCACCGACGACGAAGGCCGGCGCACCTGCACCGCCCGCCTCACCTGCGTGGTGCGGGACCGGCCGCCGGGAGCTGTGTCTTCTGCCTCGGCTCCGCCGAGGCGGTGAGATCGCCTCAAGCCGATTTCTTCCCTCCCGATTTCGCGCGGCTCGAGGGGCGGCACGAAATCGCTCAGTCCAGAAACCGGCGCGATCTCACACCGGGTTTCGCCGGCTGAAATGGCAACGGCCCCTCACCCACCGGGGCGAGGGGCCGTCGCACAGGGTCTCCTGCCTCAGCCGACGCCGAGGTAGGCCTCCTTGATGCTGGTGTCGGCCAGCAGTTCCTTCCCGGTACCGGACTTCGTGATGCGCCCGGTCTCCAGCACGTACGCGCGGTGCGCCCGCGAAAGGGCCTGCTGCGCGTTCTGCTCCACCAGCAGCACCGTGGTGCCCTGGCGGTTGATCTCCGTGATGATCCGGAAGATCTGCTGGATGAACTGCGGCGCGAGCCCCATCGACGGCTCGTCGAGCAGCAGCAGCCGCGGCTTCGCCATCAGGGCGCGCCCGATGGCCAGCATCTGCTGCTCGCCGCCGGACATCGTGCCGCCCATCTGGGTCTTGCGTTCCGCGAGCCGCGGGAACAGCTCGAAGACACGGTCGAAGTCCGGCTGAAGGTTCTTCCGGTCCTTGCGCGCGTACGCGCCCATGTCAAGGTTCTCGAGCACCGTCATGCCCGGGAAGATCCCCCGGCCCTCGGGCGACTGCGAGATCCCGCGGACCACGCGCAAGTCACCGCGCAGGCGCGAGATGTCCTCGCCGTCGAAGCGGATCGCGCCGGCCGAGATCGGCCGGATTCCGGAGATGGCCCGCATCGTGGTGGACTTGCCCGCGCCGTTGGCCCCGATCAGCGTGACGATCTCGCCCTCGTCGACCGTGATGGACAGGTCCGACACGGCCTGGATCCGGCCGTAGTGGACCGAGACCTCGGACAGCTCAAGCAACGTCATCGTCGGGCACCCCCAGGTAGGCGGCGATCACGGCGGGGTTCTCCCGGATCTCGGCAGGCACCCCTTCCGCGATCTTCTTGCCGAACTCCAGCACCACGATCCGGTCGGTCACGCCCATGACCAGCTTCATGTCGTGTTCGATCAGCAGGACGGTGTAGCCGTCGTCGCGGATCGTCCGGATCAGCCCCATGAGCTCTTCCTTCTCCGCCGGGTTGAACCCGGCGGCCGGCTCGTCGAGGCACAGCAGCTTCGGCTCGGTCGCGAGCGCCCGCGCGATCTCCAGGCGCCGCTGGTAACCGTAGGGCAGGTTCTTCGCGCGGTCGGCCGCCCGGTCGGCGATGCCGACGAACTCCAGCAGCGCCATGCCCTTCTCGATCGCCTGCTTCTCCTCGCGGTGGTGGCGAGGCGTGCGCAGCAGGGCGCCGACGAGGCTGGTCTTGTGGCGGGCGTCGGTGCCGACCACCACGTTCTCCAGCGCCGTCATCTCGGAGAAGAGCCGGATGTTCTGGAACGTGCGCGCGATGCCGAGCTGCGTGATGGCGTGGCGCGAGGCCTTGCCCAGCGGCTTGTCCTCCAGCAGCACCTGGCCGGAGCTGGGCCGGTAGACGCCGGTCATCGCGTTGAAGCACGTGGTCTTGCCGGCACCGTTGGGCCCGATCAGGCCCAGGATCTCGCCGCGGCGGATGTCGAACGACACGCCGTCGAGCGCCACGAGACCGCCGAAGCGCACGGTGACGTCGTCGACCTTGAGCAGGGTCTGCCCGATCGCGACGTCGATCTCACGGTCCGCTGCGACGACCTCGGCGACCTCCGCCTCGTGCTCGGCGAGCTGTTCCGCGTTCATCTGGGCGACCTCGGCCACGAGGCCGCCCTCGGCCGGGACCTCGGGGCCCGTGCCGCTGCCAGGGGCGGTCATGCCTTCTCTCCCGTGGGGTCGGAGGCCAGCGAGCCGTCGCTGCTGACCTGCTCGCCGCGGCCGAGCAGCCGCTGGTACGCCTGCCTGCCGTACGTGAGCAGCCGTTGCCGCGCACCGAGCAGGCCCTGCGGGCGAAAGATCATCAGGATGATCAGCGCGAGACCGAAGATCAGGTACTTGTACTCGGCGATCGCCTGGAACCGCAGCGGGATGTAGGCCACCACGATCGCGCCCAGCAGCACCCCGACCTTGTTGCCCGCACCACCGAGGATCACCGCGGCCAGGAACAGCATCGACGTGACGACGTCGAACTTCTGGTTGTTCACGAAGCCCAGCTGCCCGGCGTAGAGCGCGCCGGACAGGCCGCCGACCGCGGCGCCGGACACGAACGCCCAGATCTTGAACTTGTACGTCGGCAGGCCCATGATCTCGGCGGCGTCCTCGTCGTCGCGGATCGCGACCCAGGCGCGGCCGACGCGGCTGCGTTCCAGGTTCCCGACGAGGAACAGCACCAGGATGATGAGCGTGACGCACAGCCAGTACCACGGTGTGCCGTCGGAGTTGTTGAACAGCGGGCTGCCGTCGGCGTTGGTGCCCGGCGGGTGCCCCACCGATTGGAAGCCGCGGTTGCCGCGCAACGGGTCGACGTTGTCCGCCAGCAGACGCACGATCTCGCCGAACCCGAGCGTGACGATCGCGAGGTAGTCCCCGCGTAGTCGCAGCGTCGGTGTCCCGAGGATCACGCCGAAGATCATCGTGACCACCATGGCGATCGGGAGCACGACGAGGAACGGCAGCTTGTGCAGCGTCGAATCGGGACTCGTGAACAGCGCCATCACGTACGCGCCGACCGCGAAGAAGCCGACGTACCCGAGGTCCAGCAGGCCGGCCTGGCCGACCACGATGTTGAGCCCGATGGCGACCAGCGCATAGCGGGAGACCTCGAACATCGCGATCGGGAAGTCGTACCCCGGCTGCGTGGTGATGATCGGCGGGTTGAGCACGGGCAGCAGGTAGATCAGCGCCACCAGGGGCACGAGCACGAGCCACTGCTGCACGCGCGGCAGGTTGTTCCACCAGTCCGAGATCGGCCGCTTGCGCTTCGCGGGGGCGGTCGCGGCCGGCGGCGTCGAGGTCACCGTCATACCCGTGCCTTTCCGAGCGACTCGCCGAGGATACCGGTCGGGCGGACCATCAGGATCAGCACGAGGAGCACGAACGCGACGACGTCGCGCCACTCGCCGCCAAACAGCGACTGGCCGTAGTTCTCGACGACCCCGAGCAGCAGGCCGCCGAGCAGCGCGCCGCGCAGGTTGCCGATACCGCCCAGCACCGCGGCGGTGAACGCCTTGATGCCGAGGATGAAGCCGCCCTGGTACGAAGCGCCCTGCGGGATCTTCATCATGTAGAACAGGGCCGCCGCGCCGGCGAGCAGACCGCCGATGAGGAACGTGAGCGTGATGACGCGTTCCTTGTTCACGCCCATGAGCGTGGCGGTGTCCGGGTCCTGCGCCACCGCGCGGATGCCGCGGCCGAACTTGGTGCGGTTCACGAACGCGTTGACGGCGAGCATCAGCACGATCGACGCGATGACCGTGATGATCGTGACGTTGGTGACGTCGGCGCCGAAGATCTTGAACACCGGTTCGTTGCGCATCAGGCGGATGCCCTGCTCGGCGTTGCCGCCGCGCCAGATGAAGAGAATCTGCTGCAGTACGAAGGAAGCGCCGATCGCGGTGATCAGGAAGACCAGCTTCGGCGCGCCGCGTTTCCTCAGCGGACGGTAGGCCACGCGTTCGAGGAGTACCGCCGTGCCGCCGGACACGGCCATCGCCGCGATCAAGGCCAGCAACAGGAACCCGATCAGCTCGACGACCGGGAGCTCGGGCGTCGCCCCGGACCGGAAGCCGAGGCCGAAGAAGGTGAACCACACCGCGTAGGCGCCGTAGATGAACACCTCGGAGTGGGCGAAGTTGATGAGCTTCAGGACGCCGTAGACGAGGGTGTAGCCCAGCGCCACGAGCGCGTAGATGCTGCCGTAGGCAAGACCGTCGATCGTGTTGGCCCAGAAGTTTCCAACGAAGGCGCCCACGTCGAAGGTGATCCAGCTGTCGCCCTGCGCGAGGACGAGCGAGCTCAGGTCATGGGTCATCGACACACTAGTTCTCCATGTGGGTCCGGGGTGCGGGCCCGGCGGGATCGATCCGCCGGACACGCACCCCGGTGAGTGGAACGGAAGCTTGGGCTACTTGATCTCGGTGTTGCGCACGATCTTGCCGTTTTCGACCTTGTAGGTCCACACGGTGGTCGACGACAGCTCACCCTTGTCGTCCCACTTGAAGTGCTTCGTGAGGCCCTGACCGTCGTAGGTCTTGACGAAGTCGAGCAGCGCCGGACGCGTGGTCTTGCCGCTGTCGATGCCCTTCAGCAGGATCGTGGCGAGGTCGTAGGCCTCGGGCGAGTAGGTGCCCGGGTCCTTGCCGGCCGCGGCCTTGTACGCGTCGGTGAACTTCGTGAACTGGTCCGCCGGCACACACGGGCAGGTGAAGTACGCGTTCGCGGCGGCGTCGCCGGCGTTCTTCACGAACTCGTCGTCCTTGACGCCGTCCGGGCCCACGAACTTCGCGGTGACGCCGGCGTCGTTCAGCTGCTGCGCGAACGGAGCGGCTTCCTGGTAGTAGCCGGAGTAGAACACCGCGTCCGGAGCGGCGGCCTTGACCTTGTTGACCACGGCCGAGAAGTCGGTCTGCTTCGTCTTGACCTTGTCCTCGCACGCCAGCGCGCTGCCGAGGCCCTGCTTGGTCGTCGCGGCGAGACCGGTGCCGTACTCGGAGTCGTCCTCGATGACGCAGACCTTCTTGGCGCCGAGCTCACCCGTCATGAACTTCGCGGCGGCCGGGCCCTGGCTGTTGTCGTTGCCGAGGCCGCGGAAGAAGGTCTTCCAGCCGTTGGTGCTCAGCACGGGGGCGGTGGCCGACGGCGTGACCGTGACGAGGCCGGCGCCGTTGAAGATGTTGCCCGCGGCCTTGGACTCACCCGAGAACGGGAGGCCCACGACGCCGATGATCCCCGGGGTGTTCACGATCTGGGTCACGATGCCGGGCGCCTTGTCGGGCGTGCCTTCCGTGTCGAACTGCTCCAGCTTGACCTGGCAGCCCGGGTTCGCCTTGTTGTGCTGGTCGACCGCGAGCTTGGCGCCGTTCAGGATGTTGATGCCGAGGGCCGCGTTGGCGCCGTTGATGGTGCCGGCGTAGGCGATGGAGGTCGGCGAACACTGCGCCTTGCCGTCACCCGCCGGGTCGGCGGCGTCGGCGGCGGCCGACGGAGCCGCGGCCTGCGGCGCGCTGCTGTCGGATCCGCCGGATCCACTGTCGGTACGCGCCGCGCACGCGCTCAGGGAGATGGCCCCCGCAGCCGCCAGCACGAAGATCTTCGTGAGTCGTGCTCTCTGCACTCTTCCTCCAAATGCCACCCAACCGTTCGAAGCGAACGGCTCGTCCCTATGTGGGAACTGACTGGCCGCTGAAAGTAGCCGCCCCGCGAAGTGTTGCACAGAGTTACCCACTGTCTTGTATCCACATCGTGACGGTCGTCACCGGCAGTAATGGACGTTCTCCACCCGATTGTCGCAATCTGACAACCGGGTGATGACACTGAGTACTCGGATAGCACCTCAATCGGCGTACTTGACTTGCGGTCAGATCGATGTCGGCAGTCTAGGGGCTCCGCTCAGCAGGTGAAGAAGCAACGAGCCATGATCGGACTCGAAGGTAGCAAACGTGCCCTCTCGCACCGCGCAGAGCGACGGAAGACCACACCAAAACGGGCGCGACCCCCTGGTCACGCCCGTTTTGCCACTCGAATGGGTGAGACCTAGCCGATGCTCTCCACCACGGCCTCGGCCACCGCCTTCATCGTCGTGCGGCGGTCCATCGCGGTGCGCTGTATCCACCGGAACGCGTCCGGCTCGGTGAGCCCCTGGCGGCTCATCAGCAGGCCCTTCGCCCGGTCGATGACCTTGCGGGTCTCGAGCCGGTCGGTGAGGCCCGCGACCTCGGCCTCCAGCGCCTGCAACTCGGAGAAGCGGCTCACGGCCAGCTCGATGGCCGGCACGAGGTCACGCTTCGCGAACGGCTTGACCAGGTACGCCATCGTGCCCGCGTCACGGGCCCGCTCGACGAGGTCACGCTGGCTGAACGCGGTGAGGATGACGACCGGCGCGATCCGGTCGCTCGTGATCTTGGCAGCCGCCTCGATGCCGTCGAGTTTCGGCATCTTGACGTCGAGGATGACGAGGTCGGGCTTGAGGTCGGTGGCCAGGTTGATGGCTTCTTCACCATCGCCGGCCTCGCCGACCACCTCGTAGCCCTCTTCACGCAGCATCTCGACCAGGTCGAGCCTGATGAGCGCCTCGTCCTCGGCAACGAGCACCCGACGCTGCGGCACGGTGGCGGCACCGTTGGCCTCGGTAGCCTGTTCGGTCACCGGGGTCCTCCTGAAGGCTCGGCGGGACGGTTGACTCGCGGTAACCCGCGAAAGGTCAGACTACCGGGAACGATCCAGTTCCCAAGATGGCGTTCACCACGAAGTGGCGACCGCGACACCCCGCCCCGCCACACGCGCGTCACCGGTGATCGCGTAAAGTTCCCCGCGCTCGCCCCCGTAGCCCAACTGGCAGAGGCAACGGATTCAAAACCCGTCCAGTGTGAGTTCGAATCTCACCGGGGGCACCAAGGCCCACCAGCACAAATCGGCCCCTGACCAGGTGCAATCCGGTCATGGGCCGATCTTGTGTCAACCGGTGGCGCGCGACGGCGACCGGCAAAGTACGGCTGCGCGCGGTCTATTCGCGGTCTACATCGTCCTCGGCCGGTAGGCCCGGGAAGCGCGGTCCGCGCCCGGCCCCTACTGGAAGGCGCTGGCAGGCGCTCTCGGGGTACCTCACCGTCCTCGCACTCGTCGGTATCGCCGCGCTCGCCTGCTGGCACCTCGACGGCGACACGACCATGCTGGTCATCACCATCGGCTCGGCCGTGCTCGCCACCGCCACCATCGCCGTCGCCGTCGCCGTCGGCGGCGCGAAGACGAACGACCTCGATGTGCAACCGATACGTCGTACGTTCACCCTTCCTCGCATGGGGAATGTCGGGTGGGAGGACTGGCGGGTCCCGGGCCGATAATGGCCAGGTGACCGAACACGTCGAACTGCGTGAGATCACCGACGACAACCGCGACGCGGTGTGCGCCGTACGTGTCCGGCCGGACCAGAAGAAGTTCGTCGCTTCGGTGAAGAAGTCGCTGAAGGACGCACGCAAGAAACCACACTTGTCGCCCTGGTACCGCGCTGTGTACGCGGACGACGTGCCTGTCGGTTTCGTCATGCTGAACTGGGCGGTGCCGCCAGGTACGCGCGGCGTGGTCGGCTCATACGTCCTGTGGCGGCTGCTTGTCGGAGCGGAGTTCCAGCACCGCGGCTACGGGCGCGCCACGCTTGCCAAGGTCATCGAACTGGTCAGGGCGGACGGCGGCACCGAACTGTTCACCAGTTACCAACCTGGAAAGGGAGAACCGTGGCCGTTCTACCGGGGCTTCGGCTTCCAGCCGACCGGCGAGATCGACGACGGCGAGATCGTCCTGCGGTGCGCACTGACCTAATCCGCCAACCGCGACGACCGGAGGGGTGTTCCGTAGTCCCGTCGCCGCTGGTGGAAGACGGCCTCACGATCCGCCAGCGCAGGCAGCGAAGTGGGAGGTGCGGTTCGACCCGCACGAACTGTGAACCAGCCGCCGACGGGACTCCGCGCGTGCGGGGGTAGCCCGTCCGTGACGACGAACGGTGCTTCACGTTTCTGCTGGTGTGGGCCGCTTAGTCTCGTCGGGCACCGGCGCGCGATCATGCCTGTATGGCGAGTACATCCGACGACGGGCGATATCCATCGATCGAGCCGCACGAGTCAGGCATGCTGGCGGTCGGCGACGGCCATTCGCTGTATTGGGAGGTGTCGGGCAACCCCAACGGCAAGCCGGCCGTCGCGCTGCACGGCGGTCCCGGTTCGGGGAGCTCTCCGCGATACCGGAGCCTGTTCGACCCGAACCGCTACCGCGTGGTCGTGTTCGACCAGCGCAACTGCGGGCGCAGCACCCCTTCGGCGACCGACCCGGTCGTCGACCTGTCGGCCAACACCACCCAGCACCTTGTCGCCGACATCGAGGCGCTGCGCGTTCACCTGGGAATCGATCGCTGGCTGGTAGAAGGTGGCTCGTGGGGCGTCACCCTCGCTCTCGCCTACGCGCAGGCCTACCCGGAGCGGGTGACCGAATTGGTGCTCGCGGCCGTGACCAACGGCAACCGCAGCGAGACTGACTGGATCACTCGTGACATGGGCCGCGTTTTCCCGCGCGAGTGGGAACGGTTTCGCGACGGCGTACCCGCCGCCGAACGCGACGGCGACCTCTCAGCCGCCTACAGCCGGCTGCTCCACGATCCCGACCCCGAGGTCCGGGCCAAGGCCGCCCGCGGGTGGTGCGAGTGGGAGGACACGCACATGTCGCTGGCCCCCGACGCCGCACCGTCCCTATCGGTCGCCGACCCGGCATTTCAGCTGGCCATCGCCCGTATCGTGACCCACTACTGGTCCCACGGCTGCTTTCTCGACGAGGGGCAGATTCTGCGTGACATCGAGCGGCTCCACGGGATTCCGGCCGTGCTGATCCACGGGCGTTACGACGTCAGCGGTCCACTCGGCACAGCCTGGGCGCTGCACCGGGCCTGGCCCGGAAGCGAGCTCGTCGTGCTCGACGACACCGGCCACGGCGGCGACAGCATGACCGCAGCGATCATCGCCGCCACCGACCGCTTCGCCCGAATGGCCGCGGACCAGATCCACTGACCGCTGGCACCCGAAACCCGTCCAGTGAGAGTTCGAAATCTCTCCGGAGCACCAGGCGTCGCCAGCAGAAAATGGCCCCTGACCAGGAGGTACCTGGTCAGGGGTCAGATCTTGTGTCGTCCGGCAGCGCGGGGAGCCGCCCGGCAATGTACGGCTGTGCGCGGTGTTTCGCGGTCCACGTTTGTCGCGGCGAGAACGGCTAGCGCCTACTCGTCCTCGACCAGACCGAGGATTGTGGCGATCTTCGCCAGCGAAACCTCTTCCAGCCCTGACAGCACCTTGGCGTACACCTCGTGCAGTACAGCAACTGAGTGCCCGGCCCAGGCAGCCACCTGGGCGGACTGTACGCCTGGCGGCTGCGTGTGCTCCAGCTGATTCGTATCTAGAGTGATCGCCAATGAACGCTCCGCATCCCTCGATCTCTGCATCGCAGGCACGTCGAAGGGCGACTGCGCACTCGGCGTCGTGGTGCTTGGCGACGGTCAAGTAGTGATGAAGCAGGACCTGTCGGGACCGTTCGCACCCCGACCTGACAGCGGGAAGCCCCCACCTTGCGGCTCAGGTCATCTTCGGGGGTCCCGGGCCTTGTGGGCGTGTGACAGCGGGAGTTCGGCATGCAGGGTGGTGCCTGCGCCGGGGGCGCTGTGCACCACCAGTCGGCCGCCGAGTGCTTCGGCCCGGTCTTTGAGTCCGACGAGGCCGGTGCCGCGGGTGAGGTCGGCGCCGCCGCGCCCGTCATCGCAGACGCAGACGCGTAGGACGTCGCCGGTCTCCTGGTCGGTGGTGTCGACCGTGACGCCGATGGTGGTGGCGTGCGCGTGTTTGGCTGTGTTGGTCAGGGCTTCGGCGACCAGGTAGTAGGCGGCGATCTCGAGTTGTTCGGGTAGCCGCCGCGGGATGGTCACGTCCAGCTCGACCGGGACCGACGAGCGGCGGGCCAGGGCTTTGAGCGCGGATTGCAGCCCGCCGTCGGCGAGGATGGCCGGGTGGATGCCGCGGGCGAGCTCGCGCAGTTCGTCGAGTGCGGTGATGGCTTCGGTGGCGAGGTTGTCCAGCTGGGCCCGGAGCTCACTGGCGTCGAGAGGTGCTGATGCTTGTGCCGTGCGGGCGTGGAGAGCGAGGGAGACCAGCCGTTGTTGCGCGCCGTCGTGAAGATCGCGCTCGATGCGCCGGCGGGCCTGGTCGGCGGTGGTGACGACGCGGGCGCGTGAGGTGGTCAGCTCGGCGTAGAGCTGCGCGTTGTCCAGCGACACAGCCAGTTGCCCGGCGATGAGGCTGACCGCGTCGAGCCGCCCGGCAGTGAACGCGGCGCGGATGAGCCGGTTCTCCAGCAGCAACACCGCCCGCAGGCTGCCGCGGCTGAGGATGGGCACGGCCAGGAGGGAGCAGCGGTCGAGGTCGGAGAAGTAGGGGTCACGGGCGAAGCGGTCGTCCTCGGTGGCGTCGGCGACCAGCACCGATTCGCCGAGGCGTTGGACATAGCGCAGCACAGACAGCGGGACCATGGGTTCCCCGGCGGCGCTCGGGGCGGTGCGTGCGATCTGAGTGATGTCTTGGAACTGGGTGGTGCCGGTGTCGCTGTCGGGAGCGGGGAGCAGCCAGTCGTCGCGTTCGGGGTTCCACAGCAGCAGCTGCACACCGGTGGCGCCGGTCAGCGCGCTGAGGACCTCGACGACTCGGGTGCGCAGGCGTTCGATGCTGGTCTCGGAGCTCAGTGCCTGAGAGGCGGCCAGGATGCCCAGCAGGTCCAGGGTGCCGGTGGTGACCGGGCCCGTTTGCTGCGACAGATGAGCGGGCTGGTCTCCGCTCAGCCCAGTGGTCGCGTCGGAGTGTGGCCGCAGTCTGGGGTAGGCCCAGTCGAGTTGGTCGACCTTCGCGCTCGCACCCCAGGCGGCATAGGTCTGGCGGGCCTGGGCGAGCAGCTCACCACCGACGCGGTCCAGGCCGTGGGCCAGATAGAAGCGGGCTGCGCGTTCGGTGATCAACGCCCGGTGCCAGGGCCGCGCACGGCCGGCGACCTCGCGGCGGGCGGCGTCGAACGCCAGCTCGGCGGCCCGGTAATCCCCCACCACCCACGCCCGCTCGGCCTCCAGCCACCGCTGCAGATGCAGGAAGTTGTCCGGCACGGCTGCGGCACGTGCAGCCAGCCACCGCGTCGTCTCGTCCAGCTCGGCCAGCAGAGCGGCGCGCTCGTCACCGGCCGTGTTGCGGGCTTGCCCGGCCAGGGCCAACCCACGCAGCAGGCGGGCCACGGCGGTCGAGTAGTGGCCCAGGACGGCCGGTAGTAGCGGCATCGCCGCCGCGGTGTGCTGTGCCAAGCCGGATGGATCGCCGAAGACGGCGGCGGCGAGCGCCCGGCTGAGATGCGCGTACAAAAGCGCCATCGGATTGTCGGCGTACCTGTCGGTGGGATCCGCCGTACCAATCGCGTCCGAGCTTCCGCCACACAGCACACCGGCCAGCCATCGGTGACCGTCGAGCACCTGGCCGATCTGTTCGTTGCCGGTGCGCCGTGCAAAGGCGACGCCCGCCTCCAGCTGCTCGACGAGGTGGTCGAGGGTTGGCGGGCAGTCGAGCAAGAAGTACTCGATCGAGTGATAGGTGTAGCCGGCGTACGCCAGGTCGCCACCTGCGATCAGCCCCTCGCGGGCACGCAGCATGGCGTGGAGACCGTTTTCGAGGGGCTCGAACCAGCAACTGAGGATGGCGAAGTAGTAGTGCGCGTACGAGGTCTCGGGCTCATAGCCGCGGGCTTCGCCCCACGCCAGGAGCCGCCCCAACGCCCGATATCCGGCGCTGTCGCCGCGCTGTACCACAGCGTAGTAAGAGGCGAAGCAGGCGGGGCAGACCAGGGTACGTCCGGGCCCGTGCTCGAGCCAGATCCGCAGGGCTTCCAGGCTCAGCCAGGCGAGCCTGGTGTGGTCGGAGAGGAAAGAGACCGGCGGCAGGGTCGCGTCGAGCAGGCGGGTCGCAGCGAGCAGCGTGGGGTCGGTGATCTCCGGCCGAACCAGATCCTCGGCGGTGTCGGTTTCCAGCCACCGGTACAGGTACTCGTACTGGTGGTCGAGATCGGCGGCGAGCTGGTCGGCGGCCGGGATCGTGATGCCGCACGCGCGCAGCGACTTCAGGCCCAGATCGATCGCCTCTGTGAAGCGTTTGCGGTGGGTCAGGCTGCGCACCTGCACCGCTGTCGCGTCGGCGCGTCGGATCGTGCTGGGACACAGCCGCTCGATCGTGTGGTACTCCGCGTCCGCCTCGTCCAGTCGCCCGAGGCTGTACAGGGCGGCGTGGCGGCCGATGTGCACCTGGATCAGCGTGGCAGTCTCCCCCGGGCCGATCAGCCGCAGCGCGGCGACCAGCAGCGCGTTCACCGGCGTGTACTCGCCGATCAACGCCGCTTGGTCGGCGGCGCGGCGCAGCAGCCCCACCACCAGCCGGCGCTCCGCCGCCTCGACGACGGCGTCGATCACCGGCAGGTACTGCTCGGCCGCCACCGCGAACAGCTCCGGCACCCCGGCCAGTCGCCGCGCGATCGCCAGCTGCAGGGCACTTCGCCGCAGAGGCTCCAGCCCACTCAGGATGACCTCACGGGTGCGGTCGTGGCGAAACCGCACGGCCTCCTGCGGTCCCGGCTCGACCACCAGGACACCCTCGTCGAGAGCGGGCGCCAACTGCTGGTCCACCACGCCCGCCTCTGTGGCGGTGGCGATCTGCAGCAGACTCACCTCGGCTCGCCCGCCCAGACACGCCATCGCCTCGACCAGCGCCCGCGAGGACGGCGGCATCGCCGCGACCCGCGCCGCCAGCAGCCCTGCCACCTCGGACCGGCCCAGCCGAGCCCGCACCGCCGCGTCGTCCCACCGCCACCCGACGGCGGTCGCCGCCAGCACCCTCTCCCTGTGCAGCGCGTTGAGCAGCTCCACCGTCTCGTACGGGTTGCCGGACGTGCGCTCGCTGATCATCTCGGCCAGTCCAGCCACGGTGGCGCGATCCGCGTGCAGCGTCTCCGCCATCATGGTGACCAGGCTCGGCACCGCCAAATTGTCCAACCCCAGCCAGCGCACGCCGACCTGCTCGCGCCACCGCGACAGCAGCGCGGTCAGGGCATGCGCCGAGTCCACTTCCACGTCACGATAGGCGCCGACCAGCAACAGGCCTTCGACCGGTTCCTCGGACAGCACGAGATCGACGAAGCCGAGCGGGGTGCGCCCACCCCACTGCAAGTCATCGAGGAACACCACCACCGGCCGGGTCCGCGACGCGACCGCCCGCAGTCCCTGCACACCTGCTTGCTGCGTGCGCGCCTGCGCGGTCAACGGATCCCCCGCATCCGGCGGCACCCCCAGCAGCACCGCGAACTCCGGCACCACCGCGCTCAACAGACCCGCGGTCGCCCCGACCGAATCGACGATCCGTTCACGAATAGCGGCGAGCACATCCTCCGGCTCGGCCAGCAACAGCCGACCCAACGCCCGGAACGCCTGAAAACCCGCGTTGAACTCGACATCCCGCCGGTACTGGTCGAACTTGCCGGCCACGAACCAGCCGTCCCGGCCCGTCACCACCGGCCGCAGCTGATCGACCAACGCGGTCTTGCCCACCCCCGGCGCCCCACCGACCAGCACACCCTGACAGCGGCCGGCCAGCGCCTCCTCGAACGCCGCCTCTAGCGCTGTCACCTCGGCATCGCGTCCCACCAGCCGTGAGGGTGGCAGCAGCCGCTGCGGAACGTCGTGCTCGCCGATGTGCACCCGAGCCGCCGGATGGGCCTGGACGTCGCGGACCTGGTGCAGGTCGTGGGCCAGGCCCTCGGCGGACTGGTAGCGGTGGTCGGGCTCCTTCTCCAACAGACGCATCACGATCTCGGACAGCAGACCGGGCACCGCCGGGTTCAGCCGGGCCGGCGGTACCGGCACTCGTGCCAGGTGATCGTGGGTCAGGCGCAGCGGGTCACCGGTGCCAAACGGCGGCCGGCCTGTGGCCAGCTCGTAGAGCGTCGCGCCCAACGCGTACAGGTCCGCGCGCTGGTCCACCGACCGGCCGGTGCGCCCGGTCTGCTCGGGGGCGAGGTAGGCGAGCGTCCCGACGATTTCGCTGTGGTGGGCGAACTCGGGACGGATCTCGGAAACGGACATGGCCAACGCGAAATCCACCAGGCACGGGTCCCCGTCCCCGGAGACGACGATGTTGGCGGGGGTGATGTCGCGGTGCAGCACTCCGCGGCGGTGCATTCCCGCGACCGCTTGGGCCAGCTTGCCGGCCAGCCGGATCACCTCATCGACGGCCAGTGGCTCTGTCGGCCCGGCCAGGGTGGTGTCACCGGCGTCCACCAGCACGATCGATCCCGGGTACCGCGGCGCGTCCACCAGTTGCGCAACACCGTCGACACCGCGCAGCCGCTCCAGGATCGCCACCTCGTGCCGCAAACGCCGCTGCGCGTCCGGCCCGAGCGGCTCCTTGCAGACGACGGCGACGCCCCCCGGCAGGGACACGCGGGTCACCCGAGTGCGCGCGCTCTGCTGCAGAAGGACCGCGTCGGGCGGATCCCGGGCAGGCAGGGCCCTGCCTGTCCCCATCCACAGTGTCTACGCTTTACCGCCTGCTTGCACAAGTTTCTGCCCATCGCGGCACGTCCCTCAGGACAAGAGCCAAGCTGGTGACGGATACCGCTCACCAGTGACAGATAAAGATCACCGTCACAAGCATCGGGCCCGACGAGCGCGTCGGCAGACCTGATCGTGCCACGCCTCAACCGACGGGGACGCCGAATCGATTAGACGGCCACTCACGACCGGGCTGGCCGTCGATGGCTCGGAACGTCGTCGCTTCGCTAGAAGTCGGCTCGAACACGGACGACGGACAGGCGGTGACGGTACCGCCCGAATTCGAACGCGCGGTGCGCGCGCGCCTCGACAACCACACCAGGCTCGGCCGGCCAGAAGCTGAAGTCTTCGCTGCCGGGCAGGCCAGCGATGATCCTGGACGCCCGCTGCGGGCCACCCCTCGGCAAGCCGGAGCTTCCCGACCAGCGACGTGAGCGCCGACCGCGACCGCGTCGTCGACAGCCCCACCGCGCGCACCCGCCCTTGGCGGTCAGCCTGGCCGAGCACGAGCGCCGTCGGCCGGGACGGGCTACCGGTCACGCCGAGCACGAGGGCGTCGACGTCGTCGTAGTATCTGACCTTGTTGCTGTGCTCACAGAAGCGATACACCCAGGCACCGACAGTACCGACCCTCGCAGACGGCTCGCCTCTCGTTGACCACCCGTTCGGCCCAGCCAACGCGTGCTCGAACGACCTGCCACCCCCAATATGCCCCCAACTCAGGCCGACAAGGCCATCTGTGCAGGTCATCCGGGGTTTCCGGGCCGGTTTCGAAACCCGTCCAGTGTGAGTTCGAATCTCACCGGGGGCACAGTCCAGAACCCCACAAGTGGTCCCGGCCTTACTGCCGGACCTTGCTTGGGCTCCACCTGGTCGTAAATCCTCTTTGCTGTGCCCGCGACGTCCGTCAGCTGATCCGCGGGCAACGTGATCGTCAGTGTCGCACGTTCACCTTCGTCGTGGACCTGGATGTGGAGCTGAACCACCTCGAAGAGTGCCCGGAGGAGATCTTCCGGAGCGCCGGCGAGGTTCACGGCGAGGCACGGGAGGGCGTCGAGCAGCGACACCGCTTCCGCATCCGGCCTGTCCGACATCTGTGTGGCCGCCTCGCTAAGCGCGGCCAGCTTCGAGACCAAGCCCTGTCTCTGGGCCTCAAGATCGTTGTAGCGGCCACGTAGCGCCTTCGTGAACGCGTCGTCTGGGTCTCCGTCCATCGCCTTGCCTCAGCACGGACTCCTGCTTCTTGGCGAGGCCCTCAGAGGCCCGTTCGAGTTGCTCCGCTCCTGGTCTTCTCCGGTTCCGACGCTAGCCGGCTGGGCCTCGAGAATGGGAAGACGCCTTTGGGCGCTACCCACCGGCAAGGAGGTGCCGTCATGCCGTTGTCCTGGAAGGCTAATGACGGAAGTCGGCAGCAGCTGCGCCGCGGTGATGTGCGGGCTGCGCAGCGGGTTCGGTCACGCGAATGCGTCGCCCTCGGGTTTCGACGTCGTCCGGAGTGAGGTCGAGGCGCACGCGGTGCACTCGGGGCCAGGCCGGTTGATGAAGGCCAGGACAAAGCTTTCGGCGTGGATCTCCACGACCAAGTTGGGGTGCACCGGGAGGCGCACGCGGTGCACTCGGGGCCAGGCCGGTTGATGAAGGCCAGGACAAAGCTTTCGGCGTGGATCTCCACGACCAAGTTGGGGTGCACCGGGCGGTATTCAGTCACACTGTGGCGGCCGAACACGCCGGTGGAGATCCTCCGCGGTGGCTCGCCGGTGAGCGCGAGATGCGGCCGGCTTCGGTGCGTGCGGCGGCGCTCAAGGCCTGGGAGACGCCGATGCTCTGCAGCGCTCCCGAGGGGTTGGGGCGCGTGAGCACGCTGCTGACGCCGTCGCGGCGAGATTGGCGGGTCGGGACACGTCGGGCCTACGACGTACCTCACCAGAACAATCACACACGGTACGTTCGATCGCCTTCCTTTGCCGGGGGCGTCGATCGTCTCGCGCCGCCGCTTCGAGTGCCGCCTCGCGAGGCGAGACATCTGGCACACTGCGGAAATGTCGGCCGGGGCCCAAGAGCGGGCCCCGGCCGACACTCGGTGACGGCAGGCTGTTTAGTCGTTGTCTCCGTTGAACAGGTAGCGGCCGGGAACCTCGTCGGGCCGGAGGATCTTGTTGTCTCCGGGGAACGGCTTGGTCCACCCGGTCGAGGTGTACCAGTCGTACCGGCCCAGCTGCGGCTGGTTCACTCCGTCGACCTGAGCGTGTTCTCCAGTGAGCTTCGGCATCGCCTCGTCCTGGTGCCACTTGGCCCAGGCATCGGCCGTCTGCTGCTGGTCGGCGGGAGCGGCCGGGGCCACGCTCGCCTGAGCCGACGAGGAACCCGCCGCCGGAGTCACCGGGATCAGGTTGCTCACGCCTTCGGTGAGCGGGATCTGGTTGGCCACCGTGGTGTAGGGCGTGAAGTCCGGCGTGTCGGTGAACGCGCTGAACATCGGCGTCGCGGCGCGGTCCTCCTGGTTCAGCGGCTGCATCCCGAGGATTTGTTCGATCGTCTTCACGGCGTTGACCTGCGTGAAGTACTCACTGTTGACGACGCCGCGCTTGGCGTACGGGCTGGCGATGAAGAACGGCGCGCGGTGTCCGTCGACGTGGTCGGTGCCGGCCTGGGTGTCGTCCTCGAACACGAACACGGCCGAGTCCTTCCAGAACTGGCTGTGTGAGATGTCGGAGATCATCCGACCGACGGCCAGGTCGTTGTCGGCGACCTGGGCCCGCGCGGTCGCGGGTCCACCGGTGTGGTCGTTGGGCAGCGACATGGTCGTCAGAGCCGGCAGATCACCGGTCTGCTCGGCCTTCTTGAAGTCCTGCTCCCAGACGTCGACCTTGTACTGGTCGGGGATGGCCAGGTTGAACTGCGGGAAGTTCGGGTTGCTGATGGCGTTGTTCGACGGCACGTCGGAGTACGACTTGTACGCGTCCATCGCCACCGGGAGGTTGCCGGTGGCCTTGCCCTCGAGGATCTGCGAGTCCGCGTAGTACTGCTGCCACGAGCCGGGGGTTCCGCTGGCGATGGCCTCGTATTCGCCGTAGTTGCGCGCCGACTTGCCGGCGCGTGCGGCGGCGTCCCAGATGAACCCATCGCGCTGGTAGGCCAGCGCGTCGCGTGCGTTGTAGGGGTAGCTCCGGGCCCAGGCGCTGGCCGCGTCCTGCGCCAGGTAGTCGTTGGGCTCGGCCTGCGTCAGCCAGTTGTGCCCGTCCGCCGACAGCATGCCGTTGTCGTAGAAGTTGTCGAACGTCGTGAACGTGTTCGCCATGCTGTGCTCGTTCGGCGTGACAGCGGCACCGAAGTTGGTCCGTGACGGGTCGCCGTTGCCCTTGCCCAGGTCGCCGAGGATCTGGTCGTAGGTCCGGTTCTCCTTGATGATCATGAACACGTGCTTGATCGGCGACGTCTCACCGTGCTGCCGCGGGATCGCGGTCAGCCGGCCGTGGCCGTTGGCGTCCGACTGCTCGTTCCCGGCCTGCGCCGGGCGGTCCCAGGCGTTGTTGCTGAACACCTGCCGGGTCGTGTCGGCGAGCTGCCGGCCCTCCGGCATGGCGAAGGAGGTCAGCGTGCCCTTGTAGGCATGGCTCTGCGGAGCGCCGTCGGTGCCGATGCCCTGCTGGTTGCTGACGACGACCTTGCCCAGCTTGGCGTCGAACTGAACCTGGTTGGGGTACCAGTCTGTCGGGATCAGGCCCTGGTACTTCACCGGTCTGCGGGGGCCGTCGTATTCGAACTGCGCGAGCGCATTGTCACGGCCGACGCTCACCAGCATGTGCTTCGCGTCGGTGAACGCGATCGAGTTCGGCGACGAACCGACCTGGATGCCGGGCAGCGGCTCCACGTTGACGGTCTGCGTCACCTTGTGCGTGGCCGCGTCGATGACCGAGACGGTGTCGCTGTTGGTGTTGGTGACGAACACGGCGCCGTCGTGCTGGGTCAGTGACGTCGGCTGGAGACCGACGTTGACGGTGTCGACGACCGTGTTGGTCCCGAGGTCCACCACCGAGACCGTGCCCGTCGCCGAAGCACCGGTCACCGGGTCGGACACGATGTTCGTGCCGTCGGACTTGTTGGTCGTGTCGCCGGCGACGGCCGTACGGCCACCACGGTTCGACACGAACGCCTTGTTCCCGACGATCGTGACGGCCTGCGGCGCATTCCCCACCGCCACCTGGACGATGAGCGTGTTCGTGGCGGTGTCGACCACGCCGAGCTTGTTGCTGCCGCTCAGCGCGAGGTACAGCTTCGCGCCGTCGGATGACAGCGTCAGCCCGTACGGCAACGACCCGCCCGGCAGCGCGAGCTTCGCCGGCGCGGTCGGGTTGGTGATCATGCCGTTTGAGGCGACCGTGTACTTCAGGACGCTGGACGTCGTGGCGGCATACAGTGCTGAGCCGTCGGGCGAATACACCGGCGCCGCGACACCGGTGCCGCCGAACGTCTGCAGCACCGAACCGCTTGCGGCGTCAAGGATGGTGATCGACGGCTTACCGGAGTTGTCGCCACCCGTCTGCACCGCCACCTTCGAACCGTCCGGGCTGATGGCGCTACCGATCGATTGCGCGGAGAACGTGGCCGCACGCGCTCCGAACGGGGAGAGCCAGTGGTTGTCCGACGTCAGGATCCGCCCGGCCGCGTCGTGCTGCCCGAGCGTGCTCGTGCCGAACGGGTTGGCCGGGACGTGGGCCACCGCGGCGGACGCGACGCCGCCGACCGTGAGCATGACCACGGCAGAGCCGGCGAACGTCCAGCGCTTGCGCGCTGCAAACCGTCGTCGTTGAACTTGCACCATCGATCCTTTCACAGAACAAATGTTCGGAGGGGACTCCGGGAACTAAACAACCCCAAGACGGCGCGGCACCGAACGCGTGATTGCACTGGCGGAGTAAAGGGATGGCCAGCGGGTTACGGCTCGCCGTCAGAACAGGGTCAGACGAGCACCTGCCACCGTCAAAGACGGCAAACCAAACAATACGGTGAAATCGACGAGACCCGTTCGGCATTGCCGCTGGCCGTGCGAACTCAACCGCCGATCGAGCGCAGGGCCCGTCCACGACTTTTAGCCGAGCTACCAATTGGCCCACAGCTTACCTGTTTTAACTTCTAGCTTACCTATTTAACTCATCACTTTGCTTTTCGGCGATTAGTCGCTGGCGGCTTCAGGCCTGCCGGACGACGATCGCGAAACTGGCCTCCTCGATCACTCGCTCCGGTCATCGCCTGACCGCCGGCGCTGGGCCCTGTCAGCCCTCAGGACGGCGACCCCGGGCCGGCGGCCCGTGTCGTCCGCGGCGCTGCGGCCGGGAGGAGACACTGCCCTCCAGGTGTCACGACCGGTACGTGCCGTTAGTGGTGGGCGTCGACGGAGTCTGTGCGGGGTCTGCGCGGGCGGGGTGCTCGATCTCTGATCGCCGACCGTCACCTCGGCCTTCTACTTGGCGGTGACGGCGTGCTACTTCCCGGTCGCCACATCGGACGTGACCATGCCGGACTGTTCCCGGGCCTTCCGGTAACCGGAATCGACCACGTCAGCGGCCGCATCGCGCCCACCGAGCGCGCGACGATCCCCGGTGAAGTCCCCAGCTGTGTGAGGATCATGAAAACGGGCGATCCCCATGATCATGGCCGGACGACGGTGCGGACGATCTTCCCCGTCGGGGTGTCGCCCGTGGTGCGGCGCACCAGCCCCCCGATCGCGCGGGCGACTGTTGCGGCGACGAGGAAGATCAGGTAGGTCCACGCGGTTGTCTGACAGGAACGTGGCCTGCGCAAAACCTGCGCGATCGCCTTGTCAGTGCGGCAAAAGCTGCTCTTCAACTCCTCACCGAGCTTGGGCCGGTCCGGATTGCCCATGATCACCGGAGCCATCACCGCCGACAAGCCCAGGTAGTTCGCATCGAACGAGTCGAGCAGCTCCTCGATATCCGCAAGCTGCGCGAAGAGACCGATCTAGACCTGGCCGGTGTGGATCCGAAGATTCTGACGCGGACTTACGTGGAGCGGCCGGCCGCGGTGTGAACTTGCTTGATAAGGGACCCGGGCCGGAATCTGTTTTGGCCCGGGTCCCTTCGCCTCGTTTAGGCCACCGCACCGCGGAGTGTGTAGGTGCCGGAGTCGGCTGGGAACACCACGTAGTCATACGTTGTGCCGACCTCGGTACGGCTCGCCTTCAGCCCGGCGCCGGCTTTGGCAGCCGATTTGCCGGCGTTCTTCAGGTCCGCACCCAGATCTCGGACGAGGGGTTGGCCGGCACCGGCACGGTCCTCGAAACGGAGTTGCGCACGCGCGTCCACGCGCTCGAAATCGTGCCTTGGGGCCGAGCGGTACTCGCCCCTCGCGGAGGCCAGGTCACCGACCACCGCGGGCTTGACGATGATCTTCGAGTAGCCCTGGGACCCCGGGCGCCTGCTTGATCCCGGCCAGGCCTGAGGAGAACCACTCGTCAATCGCACCGAGCCTGAAGTGATTCTGCGAGTCGCCCGAGGTAGGAATGCCTGGGTGACGTCGCGGAGCTTGATAGTGGTGTCCTGTGATCGTCCACCAGCAGCGCGAACGCCTCGTGCGGCGCACGGCAGCGCTGACCCATCAGCACCCCAGTGGCCACCACTATCTTTTCACTGATCTTCACTTTCAACGGGCACGGAGCGATACTGGCTGCGAGGGGAGTACTTCCGCAGGGTTTGCCCGGTCAATACGGACATCCCGTTGATGTCCCCGGGAGTCCGCCCGACGTCGGCGCCACGAGTGTCGGTGTACCGGGTGAAGGAGACCTCGAACATGCGCCAGTGTGCGCGCTCGTTCGAGGAGGTCCTGATGCCCGCCTTGTCCATCGCCGACCCGGCCGCCGCAACGGCGGCAGCCCCGCCAGCTTCTGCGGAGGTCGTGGTGGCGGCTCCGACGGAGTCGGTGGGGTCCCCGTGGTTGTGGCTGATCAGCATCGCGGTCCTGGTGGTGTTGCTGGTCGCTGACTTCATGATGACGCGGCGTCCCCACGAAGTGTCCATGCGAGAGGCCGTTGGCTGGTCAGCGTTCTACCTGACGTTGCCGGTGGTGTTCGGCGCCTGGCTGTGGGCAGCGTTCGGGGGCGCGCAGGGGGTGGAGTTCCTGACCGGCTTCGTCGTCGAGAAGTCCCTGTCGGTGGACAACCTGTTCGTGTTCATGCTGCTGCTGGCCGCGTTCGTGGTCCCACCCGCGCTGCAGCAGCGGGTGTTGCTTTACGGCATTGTGGGCGCGCTGGTATTGCGGGGTGTGTTCATCGCGGCCGGCGCCGCACTGCTGGCGGCGGGAACCTGGGCGTTCCTCGTGTTCGGGCTGGTCCTCTTCGCGTCGGCGGTGAAGATCCTGCACCAGGCGCTGACCGGTGCGGATGCCGAGCCGGATACCTCGCGGATGCGATCAGTGCGGCTGCTGCGCAGGTTCGTCTCGATCACCGATGACTACAGGGGAGCCCGGTTGTCCGTGCGTGAGCATGGGAAACGGGTGTACACCCCGTTGGTGGTCGTGGTGGTGGCCGTGTTCACCACTGACGTGGTGTTCGCGGTCGACTCGGTGCCCGCGGTCTATGGCATCACCGAAGATCCCTATTTGGTGTTCGCCACCAACGCCTTCGCCTTGCTCGGTCTGCGCGCCCTGTACTTCGTGCTGCACACCGCGCTGGCGAAACTCCGCCACCTCAACCACGGCCTCGCCATCATCCTCGCGTTCATCGGGGTGAAACTGGTCTTGCACTGGGCACACGGCGTCTGGCCTTCCGTGCCGCAGATCCCCACCCCGATCTCCTTGGCGGTCATCGTCCTCATCCTGGCCACCGTCACCGCCACCAGCCTCCGAACACCCCACCGCACGCCCGAACCCGCCAACCACACCAACGGGCACACCGACATGCAGGCCCGCGAACACACGCCCGACGTCCCTCGAGACGCGAGTGACAGCCCGGCTGACAACCGACAGGACTAAGCCATGGCAACCGAACTGCTCGTCAACGCCCTGATCGAGCTCTTCCTCACCCTGCTCATCCTCGCTGCACTGGTGATCACCTGTGCGGCGTTGACCCCACCTCGACCACCCAATGGCCCAGACTCTTGAACCCGACGATCCGATCACAGTGACCTGTCACAGCCGGCAGCCTCGGACCACCGAGCCCGCACACGGCCCTCCGCATCCTGAAGCTCAATCCTGTGGACCACCCTCGGTGACCTGCCCGGCCTGCGCGCACGCGTGCCGTCTGTCGACTTCAAGAACTCCTGTCTCGAGCCGGCCACCGGCGAAACACAGCCGAACCCTTCCGACGCCAGATCGGCATCGAGATCATGCCCCCACCCCCACCACCAGGAGACTGATCGGGCCACGCTCAAGAGCGCGTGTCACACATTCGCGACCACGGAGCGAATGGGTGAGAATTTCGTCAACCAGGCGGCGGGTCACCGATTTCTCATATTGCCCTCGCTCCGGCTCTGGCGTTCGAGGTGCATGCAGACGGCGATGTTGCCCAGGACGAATCCCGCGAAGGCCACCGGTAACACCACGAGCACGCCGAACAGGATCAGCGCCAGCGCGATGACGTCCAAGGCGAAGTTCACCGCCAACCAGCCGCGACCCAGGGGCCACGCGACCTCACCGAAGGTCCGCCGCACCCAGACCGCGTCCGTGGCTTTCAACTGACGTTCGGTCGCTCGGAGACGTCGAGCCGCGTTCCGCGCTGAGACGGTCCTCCGCCCGCCCGGAACCGTTGAGTCCATCGCCGCCACCTCGATCCGGAAAACGGTGCTGTCGGCTGCGCTCGGCGCGTGGCATACCCGCACCGGGCGTCATCAACCATCGATTTTTTCAAGCACGGGTTTACCGACGGCCGGAGCGGGTAGGTGCGGGCCGTCAGCGATGAGGATGTTCCGCCGACGACGAAACCGAGGACCCGATGACCGGGTTACCGTGTTCTGTACCGGGGTAGTTCTGGAAAGTGCGAATCGTGATCACCGGTGCGAGCGGGAACATCGGGACGGCGCTGCTGCGCGAGCTGGGCTCCTCGTGGGAGGTGACCGGCGTCGCGCGGCGCGTTCCCGACCTCGCCGCCGAGCCGTACTCCGGTGTGTCCTGGCTGCAGCTCGACCTCGGTGAACCCGGGGCCGAGGAAGCACTGGCGCTGGAGTTCGACGGTGCGGACGCGGTCGTGCACCTCGCGTGGGCGATCTCGCCGGCGTGGCGCGAGCCGGCAATGTGGCGCACCAACGAGGACGGAACCCGACACGTGCTCGACGCCGCGGCGAAAGCGGGCGTCGGGCACGTGGTGTGCGCTTCGTCGGTGGCCGCGTACGGGCCGGGGCCGCGCGGCGAAAAGGTGGCTGAAGATTTCCCGCGCACGGGGATCCCGGCCAGCGCCTACAGCCGCGGCAAGGCGGAGCTGGAGACGGTGCTCGACGCATTCGCCGCGGCACACCCGCAAGTCGAGCTGGCACGGATCCGGCCGTGCGCGGTGCTACAGCGGCCGGCGGCGGGCGAGTTCACGCGCTGGCTGCTGGGCCCGGTGATCCCACCCGGGCTGCTGGGCGGGCGGTTGCTGCCCATCCCGCTGTGGAACGGCTTGCGAGTGCAGGCGGTGCACTCCGACGACGTGGCCTCGGCCGTGCGGCTGATCCTGGAGCAGCGCGCGACCGGACCGTTCAACCTCGCCGCGCCGGACGTGCTGGACGCCAACGCCCTCGCACGGCTCTTCGGCGGCCTGCGCCTGCCGGTAGGCAAGCCGGTGGCGCGGTTCGCGGCCCGCCTCGCCTGGACGGCCGGGTTGCAGCCGCTGCACCCCGGATGGCTCGAGCTCGCCGACCGGGCGGCACTCGTGGACACGACCCGTGCGGAGCTCGTGCTGGGGTGGCAGCCTCGGCACAGCACCGAAGAGACGCTGGCGGAGCTGGTCGAGGGGTTGCGCGGCAAAGCGGCCGGGGCGTCGCCACCGTTGGCCGGGACGGCCACCGGCTTGCGCGCGCGAGTGCGCGCACTCGCGCGCCGGCGGCCGACGCACCAGTCGCAGGCGTGAGGGGGCGTGGTGGAGACCGTCGACGCGATCGTGGTCGGGGCAGGGCACAACGGACTCGTGGCCGCGAACCTGCTGGCCGATGCCGGCTGGGACGTGCTGGTGCTGGAGGCGACGGACACGCCGGGTGGTGCGGTGCGCACCGCCGAGGTGACCGCGCCGGGCTTCCGCAACGACCTCTGCAGCGCGTTCTTCCCGATGTCGGCCGCGTCGCCGATCATGCGCGGGCTGGGACTGGAAAACCACGGCCTGCGCTGGCGGCACGCGCCCGACGTGCTCGCGCACGTGCTGCCGGACAACCGGTGCGCCCTGCTGTCGCGCGACGTCGACCGCACGGCCGCGTCCGTGGACCGGTTCTCCGCCGGTGACGGCGACGCGTGGCAGGAGTTGTTCGCGCAGTGGCAGCACCTGCGCGACCGACTGCTCGACGCGTTGTTCACGCCGTTCCCACCCGTGCGGCCGGCCGTCCGGTTGCTGCGGCGCACCGGCACCGCGGAGGCTCTGCGCCTCGCGCGGATGTTGACGTTGCCCGTCCGCCGGTTCAGCGAGGAACGGTTTTCCGGGGCGGGCGCGCGGTTGCTGCTGGCGGGCAACGCCGCGCACAGCGACCTGTCGGTGGACAACGCCGGCAGTGCGGTGTTCGGCTGGCTGCTGGCGATGCTGGCGCAGGACGTCGGGTTCCCGGTGCCCGAAGGCGGGGCCGGGGAGCTGGTGTCGGCGTTGGTGAAGCGTCTGGGCGACCGCGGCTCGGTCCAGTGTGGACGGGAAGTCGACGAAGTCCTCGTGGCCGGCGGGCGGGCGGTGGGCGTGCGGTGCGCCGACGGCGACGCGATCCGCGCCCGGCGGGCGGTGCTGGCCGACGTGCCGGCGCCTGCGCTGTACGGAAAGCTGGTCGCGCCGGAGTGGCTGCCTGCCCGGCTGCTCCAGGATCTCAACGGGTTCGAGTGGGACAGTGCGACCGTGAAGGTCGACTGGGCGTTGTCCGGCCCGGTGCCGTGGACGGCGCACGAGGCCGCGGGTGCCGGGACCGTCCACTTGGGCTGCGACGAGGACGGCTTGGCCGCCTTCGGCGCCGAACTCGGCCACGGCCGCGTGCCCCGGCGGCCGTTCCTGCTGCTGGGCCAGATGACCACGGCCGACCCGACCCGGTCACCAGAGGGGACCGAAGCGGCATGGGCCTACACCCACGTGCCGCGCGGTTCGGTCGCAACGCCGTCCGCGTTGTCGCGGCGGGCGGCAGCCATCGAGGACTCGATCGAACGCCAGGCGCCGGGCTTCCGCGACCGCATCCTGGCTCGCTACGTCCAGGGCCCGGCCGAACTCGCCGCGCACGACCCGAGCCTCGTCGGCGGTGCCATCAACGGCGGCACCACCGCGATCCACCAGCAGCTCTTCTTCCGTCCCGTGCCCAGCCTGGGCCGCGCCGACACCCCCGTGGACCGTCTTTACCTCGCCGGCGCTTCCGCCCACCCCGGTGGCGCCGTCCACGGCGGACCGGGTGCCAACGCGGCCCGCGCGGCGTTGGCGCGCAACGGAATCTTCGGTGGGGGTTACGCGACGCTGATCAAGGCGGCGCACCGCGCGGTGTACGGCTGAGAGCCGTCCGCGCGGCGTCTGTTCAGAATTCATGAACCGGCGCGCCCGCGCGAGGTTGGAAGCTACGACTCGACGGTCTTGCGCGCCCGGCCCTCCGCCAGCGCGGCCAGCCGCGCCAGCGACTCGCGGTTGCGCGGCCGCAGCACCAACGCCTGCAACGCTTCCGGGAGAAGCTTTCCCGGCCCCCGCAATGCGCGCTCGCGCATGCGTACCAGCGTGCCTCCCCCGGACCCGCCGTCGGCGGTCAGCGTCACCTCGACATCCGCCGTACCGAAGGGCCAGCCCTGCGCCTCCAGCCGGAGCGATTCCCCCGATGAGACGGCGAGGACGACCGTGGTGTCCTCCAGCTGCAACGGCCACACGCCGACACTGTGATGCAGGCGCGCGCCGACCGCAGGCCAGGCGGCATCGACGTCCCGAATGTGGGAGCTGCCGACCACCCAGCCCGAATACATCCAGCCGTCGGCGAGGACGGCGAACACCGCGGACGGTGGGGCGTCGACCACGCGGGTCACTTCGATCATCGGTCCCTCCTCGGCGGCCGGCGATCAGCCCGGCCGCAGTGGTCGTGGGCGCTCACTCGCGGTGGCACCCCTCGCGGTGCTGCGGACATTCGTGTCCGACGCGTTCCGGAGGCGTGGCTGACCTCGGGCATCGGTGGCCCCTTTCGTTTGCGGTCCGGTTACCCGCGGGTGAGCCGGGTAATCAGGCGCCGATGAGCCGCCGATGAAGTACGGCCAGATTCCTTCCAACGACGTAGCACACGACGGCCGTAGTTGTGGGTCCCGGCGACCCGGTCCAGCTCGGCGCTCGAAGGCTCACGACCGCTGCCGGCCTGCTCCACGTAGTACTGCCACATCCGCTCCTCTGCCGTGAGAGCGTCACGCGCTCCCGAGGTGTCATCGCCGCAGACCGATTCTTCGATGCGGCGCAGGTAACCCTCGGCCTGAGCCAGGCCGGGCCCGATCTCGACGGCCCGACTGACGTGGTGATCTTTCATCGCACGGTTGAGCAATTCGACGGCAAGCAACAGAGCAAGCGGCGGGCAAGCAGCCACCGTCACCCCGAAGACGCTCAGCGACGGCGCCGAGCCGATGTTCGCGCACAACGACAGCGAGATCCCGAACAGAAAGGCAGCCCAAGCCGGCCCCGACCTCTTGCTGGTTTGCCCCTTTCCTCGCTCCGCCAGAGCTCGTCGCGAGGGTCAGCAGACCGTCCACGATCAACGGCCAAATCGACGCAGTCGTCGCATCTGCACCGAATCGGCCAGCAAACGCGCGGCAGTGCTGGTACGACGCGTAAGTCGCACCCAGCGCGACCAAGCCCGTCGCGCCGCACTGGATCCACAGTGACCACGGACGCGCGGGTGGCTGCTTCATTGCTCCGATCGAGTGGTCGAACCCTGGCTCCTGAATCACCTCGACCGTCGCGCCGAATCACTTCGACGAGTGCGGCGACAGCTCGCGATGCCCATAAACGCGGAAAACCGCAGCTCAGAGGCCATTTCAGTTGATGTAGATGTCGTCCGAACCCGCCCGGGGGCACCCCTTTCCATCAGCACAAACCGGCCCCGCGACCAGCGAAACAGGTGCGGAGCGCTTCTCGTTTTGTCCGGCTGCACCGGGCCGTATCGCGCCGTCCACGGGCATCCGCCCCCAATACCCCCCAAAAATATTTTGGCTCTTATGAGCTATGTGTGGGTGCGGTTGGGTAGTTCGGGGCGGTAGCCGCCGAGGGCGAGGAGCGCGAGGGAGATCAGGGCGTGGGGGTGTTTGAATCCGAACGCGAGGCGTGTCAGCAGCCGGATCTTGGTGTTGGTCGACTCGATCAGTGCGTTGGACAGGCGGTGATCGAGGGTCGCGTGGATCGCCGGCAGTTCGGACTGAATGGTTCGTGCGAGTTTGACGAACTCCGGTATTCGGCACCGCCTGGCCCAGGACAGCCATCGTTGCAAGGCGTCTTTTCCGGCGTGGCCGCCGACGGCGAAGACGTGGCGGAGGCCTTCTTTGAGGAGGTAGGCGCGGTGGAGGCGGGGGTCGGTCTTGGCGATCCAGGCAAGTTTGTGGCGCTGGTGCTCGGTGAGGTTCTCCGGGTTTTTCCACAACGCCCATCGGGCTCGTTTCATGCCTTGTGCGGCGCCGGCCGAGGCCCGACGGCCACGCCTGTCTTTGTGGCTGCCACCCGGTTGACGGCGCGCGATGTTCCAGCTCTGGCGCCGGACCTGGTCCAGTGCGTCGGTAGCCCATTTGACCACGTGGAACGGGTCAGCGCAGCGGATCGCGTCCGGGCAGTACCGCTCGACAGTGCGGGCGATCCACGCAGCCGCGTCCGCCGAGACATGCCGCGGACCTCGACGTCGCGGTCGCCAGCCAGGCGACGGTGTCATCGAACGCACGGGTATGCCCTGCGCCGTGCCGCGCCCAGGGCACCGCACTGACCACGACTCCATGTTCGCGACACCGCACCCGGGACGCGTCCGCTTCCACGAACGCCCGCACGGTCCCCAGGTCCAGCGCACGCCATCGCCGCCGACCCCGGCCGGGGTCATACCGCGGGCAGCGCCGCGAGCACACTCCACACCGGTCACGATCCCGCCGCCGGACCCGCACCGCGGCCACCAGCACCTGCTCGGTCTCATCGAACTCGACCGACTCCACGACCGCTGTGCCGACACCCAGCAGCCGACCCCATACCCTGGTTGAGGGCACGTCGTTCTCCGTCTATCCAGTTTCTGTTCCTCGACAGCTCAGAAACCTAGACCCAGCAACGACGTGCCCTCCTGCTACCTGGGCAAACCCACCCACACATCACTACGAAGAGCCCAAATTTTCGACCACCCGCGTTCACTTGGATGTACCAGTGTCCTCGTCCCAGTCGAGCGCTCGCTCGATCCGCTGGTGCGCCTCCGACTCCAGGCCGGCGATCACCGCGGCGTAGGTCTGGTGCAGCACCGGGGTGGAGATGATGCGGCGCGGCACCGGCAGGCCGGGCCAGGACTGGCGGGCCGGCACCGCCGCGAGCACCGCGGCCGGGGGTGAGACCTCCACGTCGTGGGTGTCACCCTTCTCGTTCACTTTGGACTGGACCACGTCGGTGTGGTGGGCCAGCAGCCCGGCCAGCAGTTCCGGTTTGAGCGTCGAGGACGACAGCGGCAGCACCACGTCGTCGTCGCCCGCGGTCGGGCCCGCCGCCCCGGACACCTGTTCCACGACGACGGGTGCGCCGTCGCTGACGTAGGTGTCGGGGATGATGCGGGCGTCCAGCGCGGCGGTGAGCACCCGGATGGTTTCGGGGGCGGCGCCGGTGCGCAGCCGCGGGCGACCGCCCGCCCCCACCGACTACAGGTGCTTCGGCGAGGGCGAGCTGTCAGGCGTGCTGGGCATGACGGTTCTCCGATCGAGCAGGTGGTGGGTCGGTGGCGCTGCCGCACGGGGCGCGCTATTCCCCGTCTCGGGTGCGGCGTCAGGCAGCTGGTGCGGCGCCGATCGCGGTGTGGTTCCACAGCGGCAGTTGCTCTGCGCGGGTGCGGTGGCGGTGGCGGTGGCGGTGGCGGTGGCGGTGGCGGTGGCGGTGGCGGTGGCGGCGAAGCTTGTCCGTGAGCGCCGCGCGCCAGGTGAGCAGGTAGTGCAGGTGGTTGGCGCAGTTCTTCACCCACGGCCGCCGGCAGTCTTCGGTGGGTCTGCCACGACGGCGGGCGCCGTCGGACCAGGCGAGCGAGTCCGCCGAGTCGATGTAGGCGTGGTGCTTGAGCAGGCCGAGTTTGAATCCGAACCCGTGGATGCGTTGGACGCCGTGGCGGCGCACGGCGCGGAGGAACTCTCCCGCGAGGGTGGTGTCCTGCAGTCGGCGCACATTGCCGGCACACACGTGGTTCGTGGTGACGTCGATCCCGGCCAGCTGGTCGTAGAGGTCGGCGTGTCGCCGGTAGTCGTCGGGGGTTCGACCTTGTAGCCCGGGCCGCCCCGGCAGTTCCGGCGCAAGCGTTCGCAACTCGACCGCGTTGATCACGCCCAGGTATTGGTGCTCAGGCACCGACTTTCTTGGTGCCGTGGAACCACTGCCCCCGAACAGTAGATTTGCCGGCACCGACGCCACCTCGGCGGCCATGAGCCATGATGAAAAACGCAGTTTCGTGAGCAGAGACCACCGAACCGGCGAAATGTGGTTGACCATCTGCCGAGGCGACACCCACCATGGCCCATGACCACTGACCTTGTGCGGCACTACACCACCAACACGGAAAGCATTCGACTGGCTAGGACCCCGCACGGCCGCCTGGAGTTCCTTCGTACGCAGGAACTCCTCCGCCGGTTCCTCACGCCGCCAGCAACGGTGCTCGACGTGGGAGGCGGTACCGGAGTGCACGCCGAGTGGCTTGCCCGCGACAGGCACAGAGTGCATCTCATCGACATTGTTCCGGCACACGTCGACGCGGCGGCGACGTTGCCTGGAGTCACGGCACAGGTGGGTGATGCTCGTCAGTTGCCCTTCTCGGACAGCAGCTTCGACGCCGTGCTGATGCTTGGGCCTCTCTACCACCTTACTGATCCGGCTGACCGCGCACGAGCACTGACAGAAGCGCGGCGGGTGCTGCGGCCAGAAGGCGTGTTGGCAGCAGCAGGGATCAGCCGCTATCTCTCTGCCCTGGAGGCAGGGACCAACGGCACGCTCGATACGAACCTGATTCCGTCGGTCGAAACGGTAATCGCGACGGGGGACTACGACGGACACGTTGGATTCACCTCGACCCACTGGCACACCGCGGACGAGTTGCGAGCCGAGATCCAAGCCGCCGGTTTGGACGATGTCGAGGTCTATGGCGTCGAAGGACCAGCCTGGGCGGCGCTCGACGTCGCCGGCGTAGAGGAGTTCCCCACACGTATGCACGCGGCACTGCACTGCGCACGTCTGGTCGAACAGGATCCGCTGCTGATCAACGCGAGCGCGCACTTCCTGGCGTTTACGCGATCGCCATCCGACGCCTGATCCTCCGCCTGCACCGAACTGGCCGCGAAACTGGACTGCGTCCGTGCCTGCCAGGCCTCGCACGACTTCAACGAGGGGATCCGCGCCTTCGGTGAGCAGCACACCCCCTTCTTCACGGGAAAATGACCGCGCCGAGGAGTATCACCATGGAGAACAGCCGCACGGGTTGTCGTGTTCTCCCATCGTGAGGCGGTACCGCACAAGTTGGGCGGCACCGACGTACTCGCCAATGCCGGTGCGGTTGATCCGATCTCGGCTGTCCCGGTCGGGGATCGCACGTCGCAGGTCGCCCCCATCGAGCCGATCACAGTCGCGATCGAGTAGCACTCGCTTGAACGCGCTCAGCACGTCCCACTCTGGTGGGCGGAGCTTGTCGACGGGCCGGAATCGAGCCCATTCGTGCCCGGAGCGTCGCGACGAGCCAGTTCGACTCGCGCAGCCGGTGAACCATCCCCGCAGTCACCCGCCACCAGCCAGGAATCGGTCCAAATCGTCCAGCCAAATGACATGGCCACGGGGGAGGGCGTCTGCTTTGTCCAGATCGACGAGCGCAGTCGGACCATCCGGCAGCAGCAGCGGAGCGTCCGGCAGCACCTGGGCGACTACTGCAGCGTGTACTGAACCAGAGCCAGTCCCCCAGCCACCGCCGGCACCGCAATCACCGTGAGTTGGTCCTCCGGGCGTAGCCCGTGCCTACCCACCGCGACCCTCCCCGTGCTTCCGCTGGCGTCGCACGGCACCAGGAAAACGAAACCAGCCAACCCATCCTGGCTTGTCCTTACGATGATCGCAGGATACGACCGTCGAAGGCCAACCCACATCATCTGATGAAGAGCGGCACGACCTTGGAGACAGCCTCAGTCCGGTCAACGGTGTAGCGCCGCTACCGCTGAAGTCTGACACGAGGACCAGACTGTCCACATAGGACAAAGTCTGGTCCTCTGCTTGAAAGCAACGATCAGATGACACGAATCATGTCTGAGACCAGCACGGGCGCTTGCAGGAGAACGAACGGCGCATATGAGACCAGCCCGTACCCTTCAGGCACAAACATGCCAGGTTGCCGCTACCCGGCGCGGCCAAGGGTTTCACCGGCCGGCTGCCCTGCGGCCGGCGGCCCGGAGGGCGACGGCGGAGTGGGGTCGGCGAATACCGGGTCGGCGCCGCCCTGGTCGAGTCGGAACGGCGGGTAGCGGTCGGTCATCAGTGCGGTGTAGGCGGCCACACGCAGCGCCCAGCGGTCGATGCCGAGTACGAAGTCGTACAGCGACTTCGGGTACCGGCCGGTGAACAGCAGCACAATCGCGGCGATCAGCAGGAGCAGCGTGAGGAGGCCGGCACCGCCGGCGCCGGCGTACCAGCCACGGTCGGTGGTGGCGCCGGAGCCGGCCCACAGTCCGCCGCCGACCAGGATCGACAGCACGATGTAGTGCGGCAGGACCAGCAGCCACCACTTGACCAGCACCAGGCCGCGGGACAGCCGCTCAGGGTAGGGCACGTCGAGGTGTGCCGGGTAGTCGGCCATCTCGGCGAGGGTGAAGGGCGGATAGCGGTCGGTGCCCAGGGCGCTGTAGCCGTAGTAGTTCACCCGCCAGCTCCAGCGCAGCACGCCGACGTTGAAGTCGAACAACGGTCGCGGATAGCGCGCGGTGATCAGAATGGCGAAGAACGCGATCACGCTGACTACGCAGAAGGCGACCCACAGGAAGAACAGCACGATGAAGTGCGGGATCAGCAGCAACCATTTGACCAGCCACAGGCCGCGGGAGCCGGACGGCTCGAGCGCCGCGTCGACGCGGACCGGGTAGGGCGTACGGGGATCGGTCATGGTGTGCTCCCTGTGGCGGGTGCCGGGGGGAGGACGGAGACGACGAGCTTGCCTCGGGTCTTCCCGTCGAGCAGGTGGCGGATGGCCGCGGCGACCTCGGTCAGTGGGTAGGTGCGGTCGATCGCAAGGGTGAGCTTTCCGCCCTCGATGAGCGCGCCGAGCGCGATCAGGTCGACGGCGGTTTCCTTCGCGACGAAGGTGCCCAGCTGCTGGCGGACGAACGGCGAGAGCAGCTTCGCCCGGATCTGGCGGTCGCTGCCGCCGAGCAGCCGGCCGCCGGTCTCTCCGCCGACTATGACCAGTCGTCCCCGTGGTGTCAGAGCCCGCCGTAGATCGGACAGCCGGGCGTTGCCGCCGATGTCGAGGATGACGTCGTAGCGGTGTCCGCCGTCGGCGAAGCCGGCACGGGCGTAGTCGATGACGTGGTCGGCGCCCAGGGCGCGGATCATCTCCACCTTGCCGACGCTGCAAACGGCGGTGACGTTCGCGCGGCATGCCTTCGCGATCTGCACGGCGAACGTTCCGACACCGCCCGAGGCGCCGATGATCAGCACCTTCTCACCGGCCCGGACGCGTCCGTGGTCGCGAACGGCCTGCAGGGCAGTTGCCCCCGAGCCCGGAACGGCGGCAGCCTGTTCGAAGGAGAGGTTCGCCGGCTTCGGGGCGAGCTTGCCGGGGCGGGCGGTCGCATACTGCGCGAAGGTGCTGGTGGACGTCCCGAACACCTCGTCGCCCGGGGCGAAGCCGGTGACGCTGCGGCCGACCGCCTCGACCGTTCCGGCCAGGTTCCTGCCTGGGTTGGCGTACTTCGGGCGGCGAAGTCCGAAGCCTGCGAGCCGGATCGGATAGGGCAGGCCGGACATGATGTGCCAGGTACCCCGGTCCACGCCGGCGGCGTGCACTCTCACCAGGATGTCGTCGTCTCCGATGGTGGGAGTGTCGATCTGCGCGACCCGGAAGAGGTTCTCGGGAGCGGCGCTGTAGTGGTCCTGCACCACCGCCGTCATCGTTGCCCCTCCGGTCTCGAGAGGGGGACCCCTGAGCCTGTCGACGTGAGTTGTGCGCATCGTGACCTTCGCTTTCACCGTTGATCACTGAACGGTGTACAGGATTTGTACGCCGTACAAAGAACCGCCTACCCTACTGGTACCGAAGTCAAGAGGAGGAAGGCACCAGTGTCCGAATCAGGGAGGCGACGCCCTCGCGGTCCGCGGCGCGCACTCACCGAGGACGAGATCCTCGACGCGGCGCTGAGCCTGCTCGACCACGGCCCGGATACGGCGTCCGTGCGGGCGATCGCCGCGCGGGTGGGCGTGGCCCCGAACGCGATCTACACCTACTTCCCGGACAAGGCCGCCGTGGTCGATGCGCTCGTCGAGCGGCTGCTCGGCGAGGTGGACCACGACGTCTTCGCCGACCGTGCGCAGCCCTGGCGCGAACGCGTGGAAGCGCTGGCCCTGGAACTGCGAGCGAAACTGTCCGCACATCCGGGCGCGGTCAGCCTGATGGTCGGCAGCCGGATGGATGGGCCTATCGCGCAGGCCCTCACCGAACGGCTCCTGCAGCTGCTGGCCGACGCCGGACTCGACGCCACCGACGCCGCGCAGGCGTCCTACCTGCTGTTCGTCTACATCTTCGGCTCACTCGTCCTGGAAGTCGCCGATGTGCAGCACAAGGTCCCGCTGCCGGCGGAGTCGGAACGGATCGCCACCCGCCGGCTCGCCTTCTCGGCGAGGCCGCCTGAACACTTCCCGCACAGTGCCGCCGCGGCGGCGACAATGGCCGGCTACATCTCCACCGAGCAGTACCTCTGGGGCCTTCGCCGGATCCTCGATGGCCTCACCACCCGCGTGGCTACGGGGCGGAAGTCCGTCGGATCCGACTGAGCCGCCTCCCCTCGACGCAGCCCGCAGGCTTAGACCGTCTTCAGAATCGCCGTCGCATCCGTAGGTTGCGGATGGGCGCTCGTGAAGGATCGGCGATCCGGCCCCGTGCTTCTGTCCTTCCCGCGTTGCGGTTACTGCTGCGGTGCCGGGTGGTGGCGATGGTTGAGAACGGTTAGGGGGTCCAGGGTGGCGGTGGCCAGTTGGGTGGCGATATCGGAGAGCCGCGTGGAATGGTCGCGGGCGTACGTGCGCATGACTTCGAATGTCTGGCCCATGTCGAGGCCCCCGGCGTGAAAGAGCACACCTTTGGCTTGCTCGATGATGACGCGACTGTTCAAGGCGGTCTGCAGTTGCTCGGTGAGGACTTCGCCGCGGTGGATAGCGCGTTCCTGGAGAATGCCGATGGTGGCGGTGTCGGCGAGCGCTTGGGCGAGGTGCAGGTCGGCCTGGGTCAGGGGGCCGGCGTGGTAGCCGAAGAGGTTGAGTGCGCCGATGACCTCGTGCCGCAATCGCAAGGGCACGGCGTGCACGGCGGCGAACCCCAGACTGACGGCTTGCGGCGCGAAAGAGGGCCACCGTTGCACGCTACGGGTCAGGTCGTCGACGAGGATGGGCTCTCCTGCACGGTAGGCGTCCACGCACGGGCCTTCGTTGGCCTGCAGCTGGAACAACTCCAGCAGCCGGACGCCCTCGGTGGAGGAGGCCAGCACCTGCAGGCTCCCCCGCTGGTCGGCCAGCATCAACCCGGCCGCGGCCGCGTCGAGCAATTCGACGGCGTGCGTGACAAGCCGATGCAACACATCGGCGACGTCGTAATCGTCGACGAGGGTGTCGGCCATTTCGACGAAAGCTGCGACCATCCGGGTCTCTCGGACGCTGGCAGTGGAGGACTTGTCAGTCATCGTCGGTATCTCCCATCCTCTCAATCCAGAGTAGTGGTGCTGATCCGCTCGAAGCCGGTCGTTTCTGTGCCGGTGCGGTATCAAGCGGTGAGGTCACGGGCTGATCTCGCGGGGGTGCGTGCGGCGCGTGACCAGGTCGGCGGCGACCTCGTTGATGAGCCGGCCGTTGGCGAAGGCGTAGCCGCGTAGCCGCGCCAGCGCCTCGTGGGCCGGGATGGCGTACTCGGCGATCAGCATGCCGGTGACTTGATGCACCTGCTCGCTGTTTCGCGGCAGCACTGCCAGCCAAACCTCGCCGAGTCCGGTGTCCAGGCCACCGCGGTGCGGCGCGATCAGGGCGGAGGCGGCGATGTCGGCGATCCGCAGCGCGGTGGCCAGTTCGGTCGGCGTCAGCCAACCGGGGGTCCGCCGGTACATGTCGATCGCACCGACCCGGGCGGCACCGAGCAGCAGGGGGAACGCGAAGATCGCGCCAACCGGCTGACCTGCCATCTGCGTGGCGAACACCGGCCAGGCACTGGCGGCGTCCGCGGCGAGGTCCGCGATCAATACCGGCCGGCCGGTCGTGAACGCCTCGAAACAGGGCCCTTCGCCGAGGCTGAACTGCAACGTCTCGATGTGCCCCACGACCGGGTCGCTGGCGTACAAGGTTTCCCGGTGCTCGGCGCCGGTCATCAGCGAGACCGACGCCCCGTCGACCGGTAACAGCTGCACACAGGCGCGGCACAACCGGGCGAGGGGGTCCGCGACGTCGGTGTGGTCGCGGAAAGCGTCAGCGACCGCGGCACGCAACCGGGCCAGCAGGACCTCCCGGTCGGACATCTCGGTCATTACGGCGCACGGCCGTGCTCTGCGGAGAGTGATTGACGCTGCGCACTCCGCATGTGCCACCACCCTCACCTGGGGTACCGCCGACCAGAGGTTTCCCGGCGGTGACGGGATCCGGGCCCCGCACCAAGACGCATTGCCGCGTCAGCGTAACTGTTCACAGGTGTCGCCGCCGGACCCGCCGTGCCCGGAGACGTCCGGCTGTTCGAGCATCTCGTCCAGCGGCCTGACGCGGGGCCAGGCCATGGCCATGCGGCCGCATTTCGCCCAATCCCCCGGCGGCTCTGCTCACTGCTCTGAGCAGCCCGTCCCGGAGACCCCCGCGGCCTCGGCCTTGTCGCTGGCATTGCTCACTGAACTGGGGAACACGCTGGCCCAATTTCACCCGCCGTGCGGAGGCGCGAGGTGTCGCAGCGATCGCGTGTGTCCACCTTCGGACGGCGCCGTCGAAACAGCCTTTTGTGTCTCCCGGTTACTGTAGCCGCAGCCTATGCCCGATGGCGAAAGAGTTGATCACGGTGGTCGAAGCACCGTTGCCTTGTACAAACTTCATGGCCGACGGAGTCGGACTTCGATTCGCTCAGGCCGAGGTGTCAGCGTGCGCCACATCAGCGGGTCAGCTGTCACCGTTCACAGTGGAGCGGATGCGTAGAAGGGCACGGTCAGCGTCGGCGCTGCCGCCGCGTGCGCACTTGCGGCTCGCGCGGATGCGTTGCCGCGAGTTCACCGGGCCGGGCGGCCGGGTTCCGGAACAAGCTGTCGTAACGGGTTTCCTGCGGCTCGACGAGGGCGTCGGGCCAAGAATCTTCTGCGACAGGATGGCTGAAGAGTGGCTTGCCCAAGGGTGAGGTACTGATGGTTTCCTTTCGAGACAACGTGATCGATGTCCGCCACCGAGTATCGGGAGCGGGCCACGTCGCACCATCGCCGTACCCTGGTGGGCGCTGTCGGCTGGCACCGCGGACGCGGTCGGAGCCGGAGCGGCTCGACGGCCTTGAGGCCGATGGGTGACGATGGTGTGTCGTGGGCCCGGCGACATGCCGTGCTCCCGTCCTCGGCCGGATCCGACCGGAGGAGGACCGAGGACGGCGCAGGCTCTATCGCCCACACACGAGATGCTCTCGGACACCTTCCACACTACACCGACAAGCCAGCGAGCGCGCTGTCGAGGCGCACCCCGCGACGAGTGCTCCGTGCGACGGCCGGACACCCGTTGCGGGACAACGGGACGAATGAAGCAGGCCGGCGCCGAACGCGGCCACGTCGACGGCGGCCGGTGGCCGCGCGCGACGGATCTGGCGGCGGAGCTGCCGTCCCTGGCGACCGCGCTCGAACAGCGGGACGGAAATCCTTCCGGCAACTGGGTTTCCGCGCACCCGTGAGCGACCGCAGGGCCGGTGCGGTGTCCCTGGTGGACGGTTCGGCCCACCAGTGGCCGCCGGAATCAGCGCCATGTCGGACGGCTGATGACCGAAGAACCGCTCGCGGCGGTCCGTGCACGTTGTCCTCGTGGCGTACCGTGGTCCGGCCGGGCGTGCTGTCGTGACTTTCCCGGACCTGGCCACGTGTAGTGTCAGTGGTGTCCGGACGCATCCCGTGCGATGGCAGTAGGCCCCACCCGTGCCCGGCTCGTAGCACGCCTGGCGATCATCAGCGCCGAAGGCGAGTCGCCGGTCGCAGCGGCGCTGGGCGAGGCATCGGACACGATGATGACGCACCCGCTTGCGGTTGCTGTGCGATCCGCAGAGCCTCGTGGAGCTCGGTGTGGACAAGAACACCACCGTGGTGTTCCCGCCCAGCTGATGAGCACCATCGGCGAGCCGGGCCCTTCGTCGCCCGCGAGAACGCGGCCGCGAACGCCCCGCCGCCTCTGTTCGTCGCGCCGGTGGTGACGTCGAACGGAGCCAAGGCGGCCGACCAGTGAGGAGCACGAATTGATCACCGAACTCGCCCCATCGCCGACAGGCGTGCGGACCGGCGTCGGCGGCTGCCCTGTTTGTCCACATGAGACAGCCGGCCACGACACGATCGCGAGCCGCTTCTGCGCGGCGACGGCCGCGGGTGAGCTCCACCGTGGCTGCGCCTGCCCTGCAAGAAGCCGGGAAACCGAGGAAAGAGGAAGAGATCATGACCAGTGAGGTGGTCTTCGTGTCGCGGTACGACCAGCGGGTCGTACTGGTACGCGATGTGCTGAAAGCAGACACGGGCTTGACCGAAGCGGCGTGCCAAGCACTTGCGGTGCGGCTACTGCACCTCATCGACGAGGCACCCGAGAAAGTGCGGCGGTAGGAGTTCGCCGTGCCGGTCCAGAAGGCAGCTCGGCGACGCCCCCGACTACTGCGGGCAAGCCGCTGATGCGGGCTCTGTCCTGACCTGTCAGCTCGACACGACGAGCGTGCACACCCATCCCAAACTCATCCTGCGCAGCGGAGGCCAACCCGGGTACATGCCGATTCGCCACGGCGGAGGTGTCGAAGGCGCCGCGGCCCGGTGACCAACGGCCCTCGTCGGGAGCCGGGGCATCGGTAACGCTGAGCAGGCCCTTCAACCTCCCACGACGAGACCAGACCAGGAGTCCCGTGCGGTTTCGCGATCGCCGGCAAGCCGGCGCGGAGCTGGCGCTTCGCCTGCGCTACCTCCGCGGCCACCACACCGTCGTCCTCGGTTCGTCCGGGGGCGGGCTGCTGGTCGCCAAGGAGATCGCCGACGTGCTCCATGCGCCGCTGGATGTCCTGCTGACCCACCGGATCGAGTTCGGGCCGCCCACGACGACTCTGGGCGCTGTCGGTGAAGGTGACGTGCTGGTCTCGGATCACGACGCGCTCCGCAGGTTCTCCCTTACGCCGGAACAATTTTCCCAGCTCGCCGGGCAGGCACGCGCCGAGCTGGCCCGGCAGATCGCCGGTTACCGCCGCCCCCTGCCGCCGGTGCCGATCACCGGTCAGACCGTCGTCCTGGCCGACGACGGTGTCGCCACCGGTGCCACAGCCCATGCGGCGATCCGCGTCCTGCGCGCCCGCGGCGTGCGCGAAGTCGTGCTCGCGGTTCCGGTCGGCCCGGCGCGGACGCTCGATCGCCTCGCCCGCGAGGTGGACCAGCTCCTCTGCCTCCGCCCGCTGCCCTGGATGCACGCCGTCCGCAACAGCTACACCGACTTCACCGGAGTCGCGGACACCGACGCGATCGCCCTGCTGGGCGGCGAGCCCGCGCCGCCGGTCGCGGCCCGGTAGCGGCCGCGGTCAAGGCAGAGGCGCCAGCCACACCAGCCGGGTCCCACCCTCGTCGGGACGCTCGATCCGGAACGATCCGCCGGCTTCGGCTGCGCGTTGTCCGAGATTGCGAAGCCCACTTCGCGCCCCGGCTTCCGGCATGCCGATTCCGGTGTCGGAGACGACGATGACCAAGTCCTCGTCGAGCGTCACCGTGATCGCCAGCTCAGCAGCCTCGGCGTGGCGCAGGACGTTGCTGATCGCCTCGCGGACCACGGCCTGGGCGTGCTCGGCCAGGCCGGCGGGTACGTCGTCGAGTGGTCCCGAAATGTGCACCGTGGCGCGGACGCCGGAGTCACCGATGGAGTCGGTGATCACGGAGCGCAGTTTCGCGCGCAGTCCCCGGTCCTCCCCCGGTGCCGGGTGCAGGTCGAAGATCGAGCTGCGGATCTCCTCGATGACCTCCTGCAGCTGCCCGATGTGCCGGGCGAGGCGATCCCCGATGGCCGGTGAGCCCGCCCGGCGGAGGGTGCCCTTCATCGCCAGCCCCACCGCGAACAGCCGCTGGATGACGTGGTCGTGCAGATCGCGGGCGATCCGGTCGCGATCCGCCACGACGTCCAGCTCCCGGCGGGCGGACTGGCTTTCGGCGTCCCTCAACGCCAGCGCGGCCTGGTCGGCGAACGCGGACACGATCTGGAGCTCGTGCTCGTCGAAGGTCGACTCACCGGGAGCGCGAACGGCGACGAGCACACCCGCCGACGCCTCCCCGGACCGCAGGGGCACCACGAGAGCGGGCCCGAGGCCCACCCCCAGATCGGACGCCAGGCCGGGCACGCTGCGCGGCACGTGATCGTGCAGCACCGCACCCGAAGTCGACCTCTCGACCGGGATCCGCCGGCCGGTCAGCGCGTCGGCGTCCGGCCCGGAGCACACAGTGACCACGAGAGTCCGCTTGTCGCCTGGGCGCGACGGCAGCGCGATCAGCGCGTTGTCGGCTCCGCTGAGTTCGGCGGTACGGCTCGCGATCAGGCGCAGCACGTCAGTGACGCCGGTGCCGCCCAGCAGCTCCGCCGAGATCTCGCCGACGGCCTCCAGCCACCGTTGCCGGGCGCGGCTCTCCTCGTACAGGCAGGCGTTGTCCACCGCGATACCGGCGGCGGCCGCCAGCGCCACGACCACTCGCTCATCGTCGCCGGTGAAGCCCTGTCCGTCTTCCTTCTCCGCCAGGGACAACCGGCCGAGCACCCGGCCGCGGGCCAGGAGCGGAACGTCGAGGAAAGTCCGCATGGGTGGGCCGATCAGCGCCGGGGTGACGCCATCGACACCCGCGGCAACGAACGCGGTCGTCGCCCCGTCGTCACCGAGGAGCGAAAGAGTGCTGTACCGCGCGCCGACGAGCTCGCGGGCGGCGGTGACGATCCGGTCGAGGGTCTTGTCGAGCTCCAGACCGGAGGAAACCGCGAGCACAGCCGCCAGCAGCGCGTCCATCCGGGAGCGGACCGAGATGGCCTCGTCGATCGAGTTCCGCGCGTCATCGGCTCCGGGCGGGCCGCGGCCGTCGACGTCGGTCATGTCGTAACAGTGGCACAGGCTACCGCCCGGCGGGCGGTTCGGCGGGGCCGTCTCGGGTTCGCAGCCGACGACCTTGTCCGCTCGCCGGGCGACCTTCGGCACTAGGCCCCTGCGTCCGGCGGGGCGGATGGTGGACCGGCACCACCAATCAGCCACTCGATAGACCGGATCCGGAGCCGCCGTATGAAAACCGGGGTCATGCCCGTCGGACACCTGACGTTGGAGCAGGTGCGCTCTGTGCTGCTCGCGGCGACCACCCCGCCACCGCTGGCGGGCGGGCGGCCGTGGCGTTTCCGCTGCACGCCGGAGGCCATCGAGCTGTACGCGGACCCCGTCCCCGTGGCGTGGGACGCCGGCTCCGGACACCGGGACCAGCTCCTGGACTGCGGTGCCGCGCTGCTGAACCTCCGGCTGGCGATCCGGGCACAGGGGTGTTATCCAGACGTCCGGTTGCTCCCGGATGCGGGCCGGCCGGAGCTGCTGGCCGTCGTGCGGCCACACGGCCGGGACCCGGCCGCGCCGGTCGATCAGCGGCTCGCGGACGCCGTTTCGCTCCGCCGGAGCAATCGGGCGCCCTTCACCCCCGCCACCGTAGATCCTTCGGTTCAAAGGGAACTCCGTCGCGCGGCCGAGATCGAGCGAGCCTGGCTCGCCACGGTGTCCCCGGCGCAGCAGCCGCAGCTGCGGGAGATCTTGCGGCGCGCCTGGCAGGACGATCAGGCGATGCCGGGATCCGAGGCCCGGCTGTCGGATCTCGACGTCGAGCCCGATCGGCTGCTCGTGGTCATCGGCTCCCTGAACGACGTTCCGCTGTCCCGGCTCCAGGCCGGTCAGGCGTTGCAGCGAGTGCTGTTGACCGCCACCGCCGCGGGTCTTTCCGCGTCGTTCCTGCCCCAGGTCGTGGCGCCGATGACGCTGCGGCGAGAGCTCCGGCAGCTGCTCGGAGGTGGTCTCTGGCCGCAGATCATGCTGCGGCTGGGGCACGGCGCGCCGGTGCACCAGGGGGCGCGGGCCGACCTGGAAGACGTCGTGACCAGCGACGAGCGCCCCTTCCGCGCCGTCGCTAGCCGGCTCGACCGCGTTCCTCCTCGTGCACCACGGTGACCAGGACCGCCGCCTGGCTTCGCCGCTCCAGGCCCAGTTTGGTCAGCAACCGAGACACATAGTTCTTCACGGTCTTCTCCGCGAGGAACATCCGCTCGGCGATCTGCCGGTTCGTCAGGCTTTCCCCGAGCAGGTCCAGCAGGGTGCGTTCCTGCTCGGTGAGACCCGTCAGCGGCCCCGGTTTCCCGTCGCCGGCACGGAGATTGGCCATCAGCGCCGCGACGGCCCGGTCGTCGAGCAGCTTCGCCCCCGCCCCGACCCGGCGGATCGCGTCGACCAGCCGCAGGCCCTCGATGTCCTTGATCACGTAACCGTCGGCGCCGGCCTGGATGGCGTTGATCATCGCCTGTTCGTCGGTGAACGACGTCAGCATCAGGCAGTGCAGGCCCGGTAGGCGGGCACGCAGCTCGCGGCACAGCTCGACGCCGTTGCCGTCCGGCAGCCGCACGTCCAGCACCGCGACGTCCGGGCGCAACGCCGGTACCCGGGCCAGCGCGGCGGCGACGCCAGATGCCTGGCCGACCACCGTCATGTCGTCCTCGTCGTCCAGGATCTCGGCCACGCCGCGGCGCACTAGCTCGTGGTCGTCGACCAGGAAGACCTTGATCACCCGAGGGTCGGGCTGTGCTTCGTCGGCCACAGGTTCACGCTACGCCTGCTGAACGGCACCCTCGGGAAGGTCGGATGACTCTACCCGCGGAGCGCGGGAGGGCGCACGGTCGGCGGATGACACAGACCCAGCACAGGGCCGATCATGAGCTCCAGAACGCTATCGCCGATGAGCTGGTCTGGACTCCCAGCGTCGACGCCGAACAGATCGGAGTGGCCGTCACCGATGGCGCGGCGACGCTGACCGGCACCGTCGGGACCTACCCCGAGAAGGAAGAAGCCCTTCGCGCGGCGACCCGCGTCCACGGCGTGACCGTGACCGGCGACCAGATCGTCGTCCAGCACAAGGGCGGCATCCCGCAGGACGCGGATCTTGCGCGCGAAGCCGCGATCGTCTTCGACCGCCGCACGGTCGTGATACCGCGCGGGTCGGTGCAGGTCGAGGTCCAGGATCACGTGCTCACACTGCGGGGCTCGGTGGCCTGGCAGTATCAGCGCGAAGCCGCCCGGCACGCGATCGCCATGCTGCCCGGGGTGAGCGGGGTACGAAACCTGATCGTGGTGAAGCCCTCGGCGGAGGTCACTCCCGCCGAAACCCAGGGCAGGATCGCCGCGGCCCTGCGGCGGCATGCGCCGTCGGGCGCCCAGCACGTCGAGGTCGAGGTCACCGGAAGCCAGGTCACCCTGACGGGTACGGCCTCCTCCTCGACCGAACGCCGTCAAGCCGAACAGGCCGCCTGGTTCGCCACAGGCGTGACCGCGGTCGACAACCAGGTGACGCTCGTCGGCTGAGGCGTCACCCATCCGGCCGGCACGCGTTTCCCCCGCGGGTGCCGGCTCACCCGCGGCCTGTCGCAGCGAGCGTTTTCTGGAGCGCCATGAACATTGTCGTGATCATCGTGGTCATCGCCGCGCTGGTGATCCTGCTGGCATCCGCGGTGCGGATCGTCAAACAGTACGAACGCGGTGTCCTGTTCCGGCTCGGCCGGGTGCTCGGCGTCCGCGAGCCCGGGCTGCGGCTGATCATCCCGGTGGTCGACGTGCTGCGCCGGGTGCCGCTGCGGATTGTCACAATGCCCATCCAGTCGCAGGGCATCATCACCCGCGACAATGTGAGCCTCGACGTCTCGGCAGTCGCCTATTTCCGGGTTATCGACGTAACGAAGTCCGTCGTCGCGATCGAAAACGTCTACGCCGCGATCGATCAGATCGCCCAGACGACCCTGCGGAAGGTCGTCGGCCAGCACACGCTGGACGAGACGTTGTCCGAGACCGACAGCATCAATCTCGACATCCGCCGGATCCTCGACATCACCACGCTCGGCTGGGGCGTGGAAGTCACCTTGGTGGAACTGAAGGACATCCAGCTGCCCGAGGCCATGAAACGCGCGATGGCCCGGCAAGCCGAGGCAGAACGCGAGAAGCGCGCCAAGATCATCAGCGCCGAAGGTGAATCACTGGCCGCGGCAGCGCTCGGCGATGCCTCGGACACCATGATGGCGCACCCGCTCGCATTGCAGCTGCGCAACCTTCAGAGCCTCGTCGAACTCGGTGTCGACAAGAACACCACCATCGTGTTCCCCGCCCCGCTGATGAGCACCATCGGTGAGCTCGGCACCTTCCTCGCCAGGGAATCCGCCGCGGCCGGGACCGTGCCCGCCGCCAAAGCCCCCGAAACGGCCGCGATCGTGCCCGCGGCCTCGGCGACGAACGGGTCAGCCGCACCCGGCGAGCTCTGAACCGGCCGTGTCACCCCCATCTGGTTGCCGCGCGCAGCCGCGTTCCGAAAGGCTCCGCGTGATCACGTTCGGTTTCCTGAGTACCTATCCGCCGACGCTCTGCGGACTCGCGTCGTTCACCGCCTCGCTCCGCGCGGCATTGCCGCCAGGATCCGCGGGCGGGGTGGTGCGGGCCGTGGAGTCCAGGGACTCCGCCGGTGCACCGGAGGTGGTCGGCGATCTGGTCGCCGGCTCACCACGCAGCTGGCAGGACGCGGCCACCCTGCTCGACCGGGAAGACGTCGCGATCGTGCAGCACGAGTACGGCATCTACGGCGGTGAGGACGACGAGGACGTCCTGCGCGTCCTGGAACTGCTGCGGGTCCCGGCGATCGTCGTCCTGCACACCGTGCTCACCGCACCGACACCACACCAGCGCGAAGTGCTCAACGGCGTGCTCGCCGCGGCGACCGCGATCGTGGTGATGAGCGAGGCCGCGCGAACCCGGCTCGTCGCCGGCTACGACGTCCCCGCCGGCCGACTCACGGTGATCCCCCACGGTGCCACCGATACGAACGGCACGGCACCGGTACCGGTGCCGCACCGCACCCAGCAACGCCAGATCCTCACCTGGGGCCTGCTCGGCCCCGGCAAGGGCATCGAGTGGGGCATCGACGCGATGGCCCTGCTGCCTGCCCTGTGGCCGGAGCCGCGCTACCTGGTCGCCGGGCGGACCCATCCCAAGGTGCTTGCCCAGCAAGGGGAAAGCTACCGCCATTCGCTGCTGGTCCGGACCGAGCGGCTCGGCGTGGGAGACCGGGTCCGGTTCGACTCGCGCTACCTCGACACCGTGTTGCTGCGCCGTCTGGTGGCCCGCGCCGAGGTCGTCCTCCTGCCCTACGACTCACGCGACCAGGTCACCTCCGGAGTGCTCATCGAGGCCGTCACCGCACGGACGCCGGTGGTGGCGACCCGTTTCCCGCACGCCGTCGAACTGCTCTCCGGTGGCGCGGGCACACTCGTCAACCACCAGGACCCGGCGGCGATCGCGGCCGCGCTCCAGACGATCCTGACCGACCGGGACATCGCGACGCGAATGGCCGGTGCTGCCGGGATCGTCGCCCGCACCCTCGGCTGGACATCAGTGGCGAAGCAATACGACAAGCTCGGTGCCGAACTCGTGTCCGCCGCGGCTCCGGTCGTGGCGTGATGCTGGACAGCCGCCACCTCCTGCGGCTGTCCGACGACGTCGGCCTCTTCGAACACGCATGCGGAGCCATCCCGCGCCGGGAGCACGGGTACTGCCTCGACGACGCCGCCCGTGGCCTGGTCGTGCTGAGCCGTGAGCGGGGCCTCTCCGCGGAACTGCTGGGCCTGCAGGAAACGCTGTTCGCGTTCACCGCGCACGCGCACCAGGACGGCTGCTTCCGCAACCGGCTCGGCTTCGACCGTGGCTGGCAGGATGCCCCCGGACTCGGTGACTGGTGGGGCCGGGCGCTCTGGGGACTCGGCAGCACGGCCGCCTATGCCGAGCGGGCCTGGCTCCGCACGGAGGCACGGCTCCTCTTCGACGCGGGGGCACGCCGACGGTCTCCTTCACCGCGCGCGATGGTGTTCGCCGCACTGGGCGCCACCGAAGTGCTCTTCCGGACTCCCCAGGACGAGCCGGCACGGCGACTGCTCGGTGCCGCCGTCACGGCGATCGGGCCGATCCCGGCCGGCCACGACTGGCCGTGGCCGGAGCCCCGGCTGGCCTACGCCAACGGAGCGGTCGCCGAGGTCCTGATCGCCGCCGGCGCCCTGTTGTCCCGGCCGGACGTGCTCGCCGACGGATTGCGCGTCCTCGGCTGGCTGGTGGACTTGCAGGCCCGCGACGGCCGGTTGTCGGTGGTTCCCGCCGGGGGCTGGTCCCCGGCGGATTCGCCGCCGGGATTCGACCAGCAGCCGATCGAGGTGGCCGCACTCGCCGCGGCCTGCGCCCGTGCCCACGCGGTCACGGGGACGGGCCGCTGGGCGTCCACAGTGGAGCTCGCCCGCACCTGGTACCTGGGCGCGAACGACGCGAACACGCCGTTGCTGAACCGCGAGACCGGTGGCTGCGCCGACGGGCTCCGGGCCGACGGCGTCAACCGGAACCAGGGCGCCGAGTCGACGCTGGCATTGCTGTCCACGTTTCAGCTCCCCCGGCTGCGGGCTGACCGGTTCTCGGGCATCGGTGTGTCGTGATCGGCGAGACGCCGGGCCTGGTGACCCGGCACCCGACCCCGTTCCGGCCCGACCCCGGCCGAGTCGTCACCAAGCTGTTCGTGCCCGGCGAGGAGATCCCGGAGACCCGGTCTCGGGCAGGCGCGCTGATCGCGCGTGTCCTCGCGCTGCCGGAGAGTTCCGTCGAGTCGGCTCTGGAACGCGTGCTGGCCGATTTCTCCGGCCGGCACCGGCAGTTCGCCGCGGTCCTGGAACGCAACGCGTCGATCATGAGCCACCGGATCCTCGATCCGCGTTCCCTCAGCGCGCGACGCCGGCTGCTGCTCGGCGCGTGCTTCACCCACGAATACGCGGTCGAGGCGGCGGCGCTGTGCAACCCCTCCCTCGTGCCGCATCCCCGGCAGGACGGGCTGGCACCGGGCCGGCGGCGAGTGGTGCTCAGCCTGCGCGGCATCGGCGAAGGTCACCTCTCCTCGATCGGTTTCGCCACCGGCGTGCTGGGTCCGGGGCCGCGCACCGCATGGGAGCCGCGGACCGGACCGGTCACCACCGGTGAACGCCAACGGGATTCGTGGAGCCGCGACTGGCTCCGCGCCGCGCTGGCACACGAGGGATGCGACAACGAGATCACCGCCACCGTGATCTCGACTCTGCCGAATCCCTTCGACCAGCACGATCTCGATCGCGGGCTGTCCGCTCTCGACTCGCGCCTGCTCGAACGACCTGGGGCGGGCGACACAGCGCAGCGAATCCGCGCGGTCACCGCTGCCAGCTACACGGTGGGTTTCCCCGGCGACACCGATCTCGCGCAACGGCTGCTGTGGCCGATCAGCACGACCGAAAGCCACGGGATGGAAGACGCGCGCTTCGTTCACTTCACCGCCGACACCGGCGAGACCAGCTACCGGGCTACTTATACCGCGTACGACGGCATCTCGGTAATGCCTCGGTTGCTGGAGAGCGCCGACCTGACGTCCTTCAGCGCGTTCGCCCTCACCGGGCCGGCCGCACGCAACAAGGGCATGGCGTTGTTCCCTCGGCTCGTCGGCGGCAGGCATCTCGCGTTGTGCCGCGGGGACGGGGAAACAACGAGCCTGGCGACCTCGCCCGACGGCCGGTCATGGTCCGGCGAGGTGCCCCTGCGCGGTCCGAAGGCCGCGTGGGAGCTGTTGCAGGTAGGCAACTGCGGCTCTCCCCTGGAAACGCGGGCGGGCTGGCTCGTGCTCACCCACGGCGTCTGCCCCATGCGGACCTACGCCATCGGCGCACTGCTGCTCGACCTGACCGACCCGTCCCGGATCGTGGGCGCGCTGCCCGACCCGCTGCTCGTGCCGGACGACGACGAGCGTGAGGGGTCGTGCCCAACGTCGTCTACTCCTGCGGCGGGCTGATCCACGACGGCACGCTGTGGCTGCCCTACGGCAGCAGCGACACCAGGGTCGCACTGGCCACCGTGCCCCTGGACGCCCTGCTGGCGCTGCTCGAAAAGACCGGCGGGGTGTAGAATCGGTGTCACTGAGAGCATTCCGCGCGCGGGCAGCAGAGTCGGCGTCGTCCTCGGGTCACTCCTTGTCGGTCGATCGCGATCGGGACGGGAGTTCGGCATGACGCCGAATCCGCGCACCCAGACTGGAGGCCGGGCACGGCCGCCACCCATCACCTGCTGCGGCTTCGCCTGAAGCCCAAGGACGCACCACCGGGCACTTTGGACGGTGCCTGGTGGCCACGATCGCGCGATCTGGTGGCAGAACTGCCGCCGCTGGTCGAAGTCCTCGCCATGCGCCTCGGATACACCACGCGGGTGACCTACGCGACGACCGAGTGGGACAAGGCCCCACGGCGACTGGAGATCGCCGGTCACGTCGTGCGCCTGCACGGTGTCCGAGCCGCGGCCGGACATCTCGTGACCGTGACCGGACCGGAACCACACCGGGTCAGCCTGCTGACGATCCCTCCGGGCGCACCCGAGGCGGCCGGCCACGACGCCCTCATCGCCGCGTCGCGCCGGGACAATGGCGATCGGGCCGAGGAAATCCTCGCCGCGCGCGGAGTCCCGGAGACGGCCCGTCCCTCGTAACCGCACAAGAAAGTACGCCGAGGCCCGAATACTCCGGCGGCTCCCGCACCCTCGCGAGGAGACGACATGTCCGTCACCACCCCACCCGTCAAGGCGCTCCTGTCCGACGGCGAGATCGCCTGGGTGCGAAGGCTGGACGCCGGTGACGTCGTGGCCGTCCTCGCTCTGCAGGCGCGCCTGTCCGGGCGCGACCGGTGCTTGTGGTTCTTCGGACTGGGTACGGCTCGGCTGGGCAGGCTCGCGACACAGCTCGCGCGGAATTCCGGAGTCGGGCACACCGCGGTCGGCTGCTTCGTGCACAACCACCTGGTCGGTGTCGCCAGGTACCAGATCCTCCCCGATCCGGCCGAGGCCGAGATCGCTTTGGTGGTGGACACACGGGGTCGCGACGCTGCTGCTCGATCAGCTCGTCGTCTCGGCGGGCCACGAGGGCGTGCGGAGTTTCATCGTCGAAGTGCCGGCGCAGGACTCGAGGATGCTCGGCGTGTTCGCCGCGCTGGGCCTGCCCTACCGTATCGGCCGGGGCAGGCCGGAGCGGAAGGTCACCCTGTCGCTCGCTCCGGCGGCGAAGCATCCATGATCCCGGCTGGGAAAAGGCAGGTACCGATCCCCGTTCGAACCTGGCCGAACCAGCGTCACTACGAGCAGCGAACCCATCGTGGACGGCGCGGGCAGCCGACACGGAAGCTTCCGTTCACGCTCCCACTGGGCTCTGACTGCCGCCTGCGGGAATCCCGAGCAGCGCACGCTCCGACTCAACAGGACCCGGTATCAGCGCGGCGAGAGTAAGTCCAGCCGGCGTCCGCATCCGTCAGCATCGAGATGCGTGGCATCGCCGCGGCCTCGGTTCTCCGCACCACGAAAGAACTCGCACGATTCGGCGTCACTGTCAACGCCATCTCCCCCAATTGGCCGGCCGGCATGCGAGCGGGGCCCAGACGCCGCCGATCGCATCGGCGGAGTTCACGAACACGGCGGTCCACACCTCTGTCTGAGTCGGCCGCCCGCACGCAGACAATTCCCGTGCGGCCGGCCCGACAAGGCTGTTCATCTGACCCGGGGCGAGGCGTCTGAGATGGCCACAGTGGTCCGCGCCAGGTCGGGCCGCGGGGCGATTTCGGCTAACCGACCGGTGCGGTGAAAAGTTCGTCGTGGAAAGCAGTGTGAGCTGCCGCGGACTCACGAGAAAAAGTTTCCCTCGCGATCCTCGGTCACCAGATCCGCGACTCTCCAACGAGGTACCTGATCAAATAACAGGTGATCACTCCCGCGTCGAATTCATTGCCGCGCTGGCCGGTCAGTGTTTTGTGGTGATCGTGGTGACCGGCAGGCCGAACCGGCGCTCGGCTTGGTGCGGCAGGTCGGCCCGGAGCCAGCGGGAGGCGCGCCGGGGCAGTGTGGCGACGATGATCTCGTCGAACTCGCGGCCCGCGAGCACCTTCTCGATGGCTTCGAGCGGTTGTGCGCTCCCGAGGTCGCCGTCCGCCTGAACCTTCCGCGCGGCGAGGTCGGCGAGCACCTGGCCCAGCCGTTGCCGGGCCTGCGCTGTCGCCTCCTCGTCGGAGGCAGGTCGACCGAAGTCCATCACCACGCTGGGCATCGGCATCAATCCGCCGGCGGCGGGCACCGTGTGGTAGTGCGCGGCGGCGGTGTTCGGGACGAGCACGTAGAAGACGCTCGGCCCCGCCTCGATCCTCTTGTGGAGCTCGTTCAGCAGCTCCGGACCCAGAAGGGTCTGGTTCGCGACCACGAGGTAACTGCGCATGAAGACCACCCACTCGGTCAGCCCTTGACACGCTGTGCAATCCCATGCTACTTCGCGGCACGTGCCGTGGTCTACGGGCCAAGGGCTGCAGCGGTCGCTGTCGAGACGAGCTGGAACCCACGCACCACCCAGCCAAAAGGTCCACAAAGGACTTGCCGGTCGGGAATCCCGACCGATACCTCGAACCCGCCGGGCTCACCGCAGGTGGGACAAGTCGGCAGCGCCCACGAGTCCGGCCTCGTTGCCCAGCTCGGCGATACGCACCTTCGCGGTCGGGCGGTGGCCGCGGCCGGTGAGGTTCTTGCGGAAGACGGCCTCCGTCGGTGCGCGGAGAATTTCGCCGGCCTCGCACACGCCGCCGGCGATGACGAACATGCCCGGGTCGAGGATCGCGGCCAGCGCGGCCATCCCGCGCCCGAGCCATCTGCCCAGCTCGTCGAAACAGTTCAGGGCGGTCACGTCGCCGGACCGCGCGGCCTCGGTGACGATGTGGCCGGTGATGCCCGCCGGACGCCCCCCGGCGAGCCGCAGCAGCTCCTGGGCCATCGAGGGCGCGACGGTCGCCTGCTCCTGCGCCTCGAGTACGAGCGCGCGCCCGCTGCCGTACTGCTCCCAACAGCCGTGCAGGCCGCATCCGCAGCGTCGCCCGTCGGGGACGATGGTGAAGTGCCCGATCTCGGCCGCCAGCCCGTAGCGGCCCCGGAAGAGCTTCCCGTCGAGGACCACACCGCCGCCGATCCCGGTACCGATGGTGAGGATGACGACGTGGGTCTCGCCACGGGCGGCGCCGAACCGGGCCTCGGCCCACGCGGCGGCGTTGGCGTCGTTCTCCACGATCACCGGCATGCCGAGCCGGTCCTCCAGCGATTCCCGCAAATGCTCGTCCCGCCAGGCGAGGTTCGGCGCGAACATCACGGTCGAACGCTTCTCGTCGACGAAACCCGCCGCGCCCAGACCGACCCCGACCACGGTGTACTCGCTGGTCAGTTCGCGAACGGCGTCGGCGATGGACTCCTGGGTCTTCGACGGGTCGTCGGCGGGGGTCGGACGCCGGGTGCGGGCGACGATGTGCCCGCTCTCGTCGACCACCCCCGCGGCGATCTTGGTGCCGCCGATGTCGACGCCGATGGCGAGCGTCCCTTCAGCGGCCTCGTGGACCGGCCGGGGAACCGCCTGCGCCGCCGGGCTGCTCATGACGCCCGCCCGGCCAGCACGTGACGGCCGAGCGCCGCGACGTCGATCTCGTCGAGGGACGTCACCACGAGGTCGGCCCGCGCGGCCGCGAGCAGCGCCTCGTCGTCGGCCCTGGCGACACCCAACGCCGACATCCTGCCGGCCTTGGCGGCCTCGATGCCGCTGGCCGCGTCCTCGACGACGAAGCAGTCTTCGGGGGCGACGCCGAGTTCGGCCGCACCGGTCAGGAAGATCTCCGGGTGCGGTTTGCCGTGGGCGAAGTCGCGGCCCGAGATGTCGGCGTCGAAGGAGTCGAGCAGGCTCAGTCCGGGCGTCACGAAGTCGTGGGAAAGGCCGTTCTGCGCGGCGAAGGTGTCGAGGCGGATTTGACGCAGGAAAAGCCCGGCGTTCTTCGACGACGACGCCGCGGCGGTCGGGATGCCCGCGGCCTTCACTGCGAGGACGAAGCGCAGCGCGTCGGGGTAGGCCTCGAACTCGCCGGCCTCGATGAGCTTGATGACCATGTCCTGTTTGTGCGCACCGTAGACCTCGACGCGCGCCTTCGCGTCGGGGACCTCGAAGTGCTCGAGGGCGGCCAGCGCTCCGGCGGCCCGGGGTTTGCCGGACATCACCTGCTGATAGACCTGGGGCGTGAAGCGGTCGTCCGACCACGTGGTCCGGTCGCGGATGTCGGCCCACTCGGTCTCCATCAGCTCGCGCAGCGAATCCTTCCAGGCCCGCTCATGCGGGGAGTCGACGAGCACGCCGTCGACGTCGAAGATCGCGCCCTCAAAGCCTTTCGCCATGATGACTCCCTTCCGCGTGGCCCGGGTGGCTCTCCACCGCCGCCGGCTCGGGCTCGCGGGGCAGGGTGAAGACCCGGCTGTCCCCCGCCCCGAGTTCGTGGACCTCGTCTCCGACGCCGATCAAGACCGGCCCGCGGAAGCCCTGGGGAAGCGCGAAGACAGTCAGCTCGTCGCCGGTGATCGACACCCGTAGCGGTACGCCCCGGTACTGCATCGAGAAAACCAGGCCGTCGAGCCGGTTGAGCTGGGTCGGCGCGAAGTACAGCACGCCGTCCCGCACGGCGCTGCCGACGTAGTAGCGCTGCAACAGGTCCAAGGTGCCGGACATGACACCCACGTGGATGCCTTCCTTGGTCGTTCCTCCTTGGACGTCACCGATGTCGCTCTCCAGCGCCACGATGAACCGGTCCCAGGAACTCTTCGGGTCCAGCGCGGCGAGCACGCCGGCGTGGGTGACCAGACTCAGCGTCGAACCGTGGGAGGTGCGCCGGTCGTAGTAGTCGATCGTGCGCCGGGTCAGCTCCGCATCGGGCTCGTAGCCGAGCCGGCGGAAGAGAGTGCGCAGCTCCTCGTCGGAGAACAGGAAGAACAACATGACCGCGTCGGCCTGCTTGGCCAGTTTGAAGCGGTCGGGTTCTTCGCCGTCGGCCTTGAGGATCCGGTCCAGCCGCTGGATGTTGGCGTGCGCGGCCCGGTAGTGCTCCCAGTCGAGTTCGTCCAGGTCCAGGTAGCCCTCGAACTGGCTGATGATGCCGTCCGGGTGGAACGGCACGTACATCTTGCGGCTCATCTCGTCCCACGTGTGCAGCTCGTCATCGGTCAGTCCGAGGCGGGCGCGCAGCGCGGCGCGGCGGCTGGCCGGCAACAGCCTCAGCACACGCGGGGCGGTGTCGGCGATCCAGGCCACCATCACGTTGGTGTAGGCGTTGTTGCGCAAACCGCCTTGTTCGCTGCCGGGATAGCGCTCGTGAAACTCGTCGGGTCCCATCACGCCGTGGATCTCGTAGCGGTCGCGCTCCGGGTCGTACCGGGCGATCGAGGCCCAGAACCGCGCGATCTCGAGCATCAGCTCGGCGCCGTAGTCGCGCAGGAACTCCCGGTCGTCAGTGGCCTGGTAGTACTGCCAGACGTTGTAGAAGATGGCCGCATTGACGTGGCGCTGGTTGTGGCTGAGGTCGGGGTCCCACTGACCGGAGAGCGGGTTGAGGTGGACGACCTGGGTCTCTTCGGTGCCGTCACTGCCGCTCTGCCACGGGAACATCGCGCCCTGGAAGCCCGCTTCCCGGGCAGCCGCGCGGGCCTCGGTGAGCCTGCGATAGCGGTAGAGGAGCAAGCCGCGGGTGATGTCGGGTAGCCGGAAGTTGAGGAACGGGTAGATGAAGAGCTCGTCCCAGAACACGTGCCCGCGGTAGGCCTCGCCGTTGAGCCCGCGGGCCGGGACACCCGCGTCGTGCCGTGCGGTGTGCCGGGAGCAGACCTGCAACACGTGCGCCACGTGGAACCGCAGCAGCAGTTCGACCCGTGGTTCCCGCGGGAGCTCGAGGTCGCACACCTCCCACAGCTCCGTCCACGCCGAAGCATGCTCCACCAGTGCCTCGGCGAAGTCCGGGTAGCGCAGGACGCCCCGGCCCGCGGCCGCCAGCGTCTCGGTGATCGCGTTGTCGTGCGAGGTGAACAGCGACACCATCTTCTCGACCCGAACCGGCCGGCCCCGCGCCACGTCGAACGAGATGACCTGCTGGATGTAGTCGTCCATCTGATCCAGGGTGCGCTCCACCGGAAGCTGCTCACCGTCGAGGAAGACGCGGGTGCGCGCGGCCTCGGTGACGTAGATGTCCGACTGCCGGGTCTGCACCTTCAGCGCAATGGTCTCCGGACCGAAAGTGCGCGGAGACACCGGGTCGAGGTGACGTCCCTCCAGCTCGCGGTAGCGGGCGACCATCTGGTTGGTCACCCGGCCGTCCAGCCCGGAGATCACCTCGACGCGACCCGACCAGTTCTCGGGCGTCAGCGTCCACTCGATGCCGGCCTGGTGGCTGTGGGCCATGCTCACGAAGCGGCGGCTGCGCAGCGTCGTCTCCCGGCCGGCGCGGTCGCGGAAGCGCAGGACGCGCTGAACGGTCGCGAGCCGGATGTCGTAGGAGTGCTCGTAGGAGATCAGGTCGACGTTGCCGAGCCTGATCGCCTCCTCGCCCTCGATGCGCAGCTTGAGCACCAGCCAGTTCGGCAGGTTGACCAGGTCCTCGTTCTGCACCGGGCGTCCGCCGAGGATGGTGGTTTCCCGGTTGAAGCCACCGTGGGCGTAGGTACCCGGGTAGTGGACCTTGTCGGCGTCCTCCCACTCGGCTGCGCCGCGGGTGCAGAAGTATCCGTTGCCCGTCGACGTCAGCGACTCCCGCAGACCCTCGGTGCCGGGGTCGAAGTGGTCGTAGACGAGCACGCAGTCGGACGCGGACTCCCCCTCGTCCGGGGACCGGCCCTCGCCGACGGCCAGAGTGGACAGCAGCTGAGCCACTTCTTCCGGGGACGAGAGGATGAACTCGGCCGACGTGGTCCGATCGCCCACTTCGGGATCGTCAGCCGTGCCGACGAAGATGCCGGCTCCCCCGCGATCGGCCACTGCCCGGAAGGCATCCTCGTCGGTGATGTCGTCGCCGAGGTAGATCGGGACCACGTCGGGCGAGTCCAGGTGCAGGGCGCGGAGCAGGTGGAGCACGGCTTTGCCCTTGTGCCAGTCGATCTTCGGCTGCAGCTCGTAGACCATCTTGCCCGGCGTCATCTTCAGCCGGTCCGGATGCTCGGCGAGGAGAGTCTCGACGACGGTGGCGATCCGTGGGCGCCGGTCCGGGTCGACGAGCCGGTAGTGCACCGCGACCGAGGCCTTCTTCGGTTCGATCACCACGCCCGGGATCGAACCGGTTTCGGTGCGCAGGCGATCGGTAACCTCGCCGATGACGTCCTCGAACCCGCTCGCGGCATCGTGGTGGATCTCGCCGGCGGCCGGGCTCCAGATGTCGAAGCCGTGGCTGCCGGCGACCACCAGGTCGTCGACCCCCATCAGCCGCTGCACGTCGAGCCGGTCACGCCCGCTGACCACACACACCGGGCACCGCATCGCCAGCGCCCGCACCGTATCCCGCATGCGTTCGGAAATCAGGGCGTCCTCGGGGTGGTCGACGATCGGGGCCAGCACACCGTCGTAGTCGAGGAACACCGCTGGGCGACGTCCGGCCAGCCGCCGGGCGAACCGATCACCGTCACGCAACGCGTGGGGAAGCTCCCGGACCATCGACGTCGGCTCGGTCATCGTCAAGCCATCTCCTCCAGCTCACGCCCCTTCGTCTCCTTGACGTACTTGAACACGAAGAAGATCGACACGAAGGCGAAGAACGTGTAGACGCCGTACGCGAGCCCCAGCCCGACATCCGACAGCGCGGGGAAGGTCGTGGAAATGGCGAAGTTGGCCAGCCACTGGGCCGCCGCGGCGACGGACAGGGCCATCGCGCGGATCTTGTTGCTGAACATCTCACCGAGCAGCACCCACACCACCGGGCCCCACGTCGCTCCGAAGAACACGACGTAGACGTTGGCGGCGACGAGCGCGATCGGTCCGGCCGAACCCAGGTCCGGCGCGCCGTTCACGATCGGCGCGGTGCCGAAGAGCAGGGCGAGGACGCCCAGGCAGACGAACTGACCGATCGAGCCGATCACCAGCAATGGTTTGCGGCCGATCCGGTCGACCAGGGCGATGGCGATGACGGTGGTGAGGATGTTGGTCACCGACGTGATCACGGTGATCGCCAGAGCGTTCTGCTCGCTGAACCCCACCGCCTGCCACAGAGCCGAGGAGTAGTAGAAGATCACGTTGATGCCGGTGAACTGCTGGAAAACCGACAGTCCGATGCCGACCCAGACGATCGGCAGCAACCCCAGCTTCGGGCCGCGGATGGTCACGAAGCCGGTACGCTCGCTCTTTCCCCTGAGCGTCCGGATGATCTCCGTGATCTTCGCGTCGACGTCGCCGCCGACGAACCGCCGCAGCACCTCGGCCGCTTTGGCCAGCTGCTCCTTCTGGACCAGGTGTCGCGGCGACTCCGGGATCGTCAGGGCCAGGAGGCCGTAGGCGAGGGCCGGAACGATCAGCGACAGGAACATCCACCGCCAGGTGTCGAGGCCGAACCAGAGGGGGTCCGACGCGCTGCCCGAACCGGCGACGAGTGCGTAGTCCACCAGCAGCGCGACGAAGATGCCGGTCACGATGGCCAGCTGCTGCAGCGAACCCAGCCTGCCGCGCAGGTACGCCGGTGAGATCTCCGCGATGTACGCGGGCGCGATCACGGACGCGGCACCGACTCCGAGACCTCCGACCAGCCGCCAGAACGCGAGATCCCAGATCGAGAACGAGAAGCCGCTGCCCAGCGCGCTGATGGCGAACGCGATCGCCGCGAGCCACATCACGCGGATCCGGCCGTAGCGGTCCGCGATCGCACCCGCGAACCAGGCGCCGATCGCGCAGCCGATCAGCGCCGCGGCGACCGCGAAACCGAGGACGAAGGCCGACGCACCGAAGTTCTCCCCGACCGCCTTGACGGCTCCGTTGATCACCGCGGTGTCGTAGCCGAAGAGGAAACCACCGAGCGCCGCCGTCGCGGCGACGAGCACGGTGCGGCCGGTACTCGGGGTGGCATAGCCGATCTGCTGGGCAGGATTGCCCGGCGGCTGGGAAGATTCGCTCGGCGGTGGCTGGCCGCCCGGTGTGGTCCCCACATGGACCTCCCCTGCGCGAGGGTCTCCGAGGCGGTCTGCGCTCGACGGCTCCCTCGCACCTCCTTACAGACTGTGTCTGAAATCACATTCCGTCAAGGGGGCAATGCGTGAACCGGATCTGAGGATCCACCAGCTCGGCTGTCCGCGACTCGAGGTGAACCGCGAAGAGAAGATCTTCCTCGACGATCCGGAGCCTGCCACGACCTGCGCCGGTGTGGGTCGAGGGCGCCGCTGTCTTCCGCCGTCCGAACCGGTTCCGCGGCGCGGTGGCGTTCATCGGGCACGGCGCGCGGGGACAGCGCGGCGGCGTGGAAACGCTCGGCCGGGAGTCCCGGTCGAGCGTTTCGCCACTCTCGGTCGAGACCGAACGAAGTCCGGCCTCGCTGAAACCTCTCTGCCGGTCAGGACGTGACCGCGCACTGTCCGCGATCGGCCATCACTGGGCCTTCGCTCGTCGGGCGCACGTCGAAATCGAAGATCTCCGTGGGCACGTAGAGCGTGCAGCAGGCGTTGGGGATGTCCACGATGCCGCTGATCCGGCCCTCGATGGGCGCCGAACCGAGCAGCAGGTAGGCCTGTTCACCGGTGAAGCCCCACTTCTTGAAGTACTCCACCGCGTTCAGGGCGGCATTGCGGTAGGCCATGGTCGCGTCGAGGTAGAGGTTCTCGTCGGTCTCCCGGTCCACCGAGACGCCCACGAACGACAGGAACTCGGAATACCGTGGTTCGACGTTTCCCGGCATGAACACCGGATTCGTGGTGATGCCGTACTTCTCCATGCCACCCTTGATGAGGTCGACGTGGAAATCGATGTACCCGCCCATCTCGATGGCGCCGCAGAAGGTGATCTCGCCGTCGCCCTGGCTGAAGTGCAGATCTCCGCCGGAGAACTTGGCGTCGTCGACGTAGACGGGGTAGAAGACCCGCGATCCCCGGGTGAAGTTCTTGATGTCGTGGTTTCCACCGTTCTCCCGGGCCGGCACCGTGCGGGCGCCCTCGCGGGCTATGTGGTCCGCGGTCGACCCGTCGGCCGTTCCGGCGAGCGTCCCGTCGAGCAACGGCGGCAGGCCCAGCGGCGGTACGCGGTCGGGCTCGCGGTCGACCAGCGCCCGCTCCCTGCGGTTCCACCGCGCGAGCAGCTCGGCCGACGGCGCGGTGCCGAACAGGCCGGGGTGGGTGATTCCGGTGTACCGGATGCCCGGCAGGTGGCGCGAGGTGGCCTGCTGACCGTGGAAGTCCCAGATCGCCTTGTAGGCGTCGGGGAAGTAGTCGGTCAGGAACCCGCCGCCGTTGGCCTTGGCGAACACCCCGGTGTAGCCCCAGCCCTGCCCCGGCGCGTCGCCGGTCTCCTGCGGGACCGGGCCGAGGTCGAGGATGTCGACGACGAGCAGGTCGCCGGGCTGGGCGCCCTCGACGCCGATGGGACCGCTGAGCATGTGGCAGCGCGACAGGTCGACGTCCCGCACGTCGTTGGCCGAGTCGTTGTTGCCGAGCTGGCCATCGGTCCATTCCCGGCACTCCACGCGGAACTCCTGCCCGGGACGGACCATCGCGGCGACCGGGACGTCCGGGTGCCACCGGTTGTGGCCCGGCACCGCCTGGTCACGCATGGATTTCGTCTGGTCGACACTGAACACTACTTCTGGCATGCGAACTCTCCTCCGTTTGCGGGCCCTTGATCTGGTTTGCCCGCCGTTCTCGGGTCAGTACCTGTGAACCTCCTGGTGATATCGACGACGTTCGGCAGAAAAACCGACGCCTGAATTACCGACTGCTTGCGGGCTACTTTCCGTGACGGCCTGGGCCGGACTCACGAGGACGTTCGGCTACTCCCGAGACCAGGACGACACTGGCCCGACGCCGCATCGCGAACGGGATCGCGCTGTGCGCAGCGTATTCGCACGTCGAGCAGGGATGTCAAGGGCAACGAAAAACCACGTTCCGGCTTGACTTGACGTATATCGTTTCGTTATCTTGCCTCGTCTTGTACCGGCTGCCCCTTACGGGCGCCGGACTATTGCTGATCAAGAAATCGGTGGAGCGTCGTGGAAGCGAAGTCCGACGACGACGGCTCGATGGAGTTCGTCGTCCTCACCGCGTGGGAATGCGCCAGCTGCGAGGTCGCGGGGCGGACTCCGCCGGGGATGGCGGTCGAGTGCTGGAGTTGCGGCGGCTCGGTCGTGATCACCGCACGGCCCAGCATCCGACGCTTGACCGGGTAGCCGCACGCGGCCCACCTGCGGTTTCCTCCGCGACCCGCGAGGCCCCGTGCGCCGCCCGTTGACGAGCCTTCCGGAGCGTCTTACGGTGCTGAAAGGCGGAGTTACTTTCTGTAGCTCAAAAGCCGTCCGTATCCACAGTCAAGCGGGCTGGGAGGGCGCGCATGACGACCTACGAGCCACGAGATGTGCGACCGGGGATCGCGGCGCTGGCCGAGCACTTGCGGGCGGCGCTGGGTCCTGATTCGGTCATCGACGATCACCAGCGGCTGCGCACCTACGAGTGCGACGGCCTCGCGCACTACAAGGTCACTCCCGCGCTCGCCGTGCTCGCGCGGGACACGGCCGCCGTCGTGGAGACCGTGCGTGCCTGCGCCGAGGCCGAGGTGCCGTTCGTCGCGCGCGGGTCCGGCACGGGCCTCTCCGGGGGTGCGCTGCCGCGGGCCGACGGGGTCCTCATCGTCACCTCGCGGATGCGGCACATCATCGAGGTCGACCGGGAGAACCAGCGCGCGGTGGTCGAGCCGGGGGTGATCAACCTGGACGTTTCCCGCGCTGCGCGTCCCGAGGGCTACTACTACGCGCCGGACCCTTCGAGCCAGCAGATCTGCTCGATCGGCGGCAACGTCGCCGAGAACTCGGGTGGCGCGCACTGCCTGAAGTACGGCTTCACCACCAACCACGTCACGGGGATCACCTTCGTAACCGCCGACGGCGAAGCCGTGCGGCTCGGCGGCAAGGCGCCCGACCCCACCGGGTACGACCTGCTCGGGGCCATCGTGGGTTCGGAAGGCACGCTCGGCATCGCCACCGAGGTGACGGTGCGGCTCACCCGGCTGCCGGAAGCGGTCCGCACGCTGCTCGCGGCCTTCCCGAGCACCGACGACGCCGGCGCGGCGGTTTCGGAGATCATCGGCGCCGGAGTCGTGCCCGCGGCGATCGAAATGATGGACGCGCTGGCGATCGAGGCGGCCGAAGCGGCCGTGCACTGTGACTACCCCGCTGGTGCGGGTGCGGTGCTGATCGTGGAGCTGGACGGACCGGCCGACGAGGTCGAGCGGCAGTTCGAGGAGGTCGAGCGGCACTGCCACACGCACCGGGCCTTCGAGATCCGCATCGCCAAGGACGACGTGGAGCGCGCGTTGTTCTGGAAGGGTCGCAAGTCGGCGTTCGCCGCCGTCGGGAGGATCAGTCCCGACTACATCGTCCAGGACGGTGTCATCCCGCGCACCGCGTTGCCCGAGGTGCTGCGCCGGATGACGGAGCTCTCGCGCAGCAGCGGCGTCCGAGTCGCCAACGTCTTCCACGCCGGGGACGGCAACCTGCACCCGCTGGTGCTGTTCGACGACGCGGTGCCCGGCGAAGCCGAGCGCGCCGAGGAGGTTTCGGGGGCGATCCTCGACCTCTGCATCGAGTACGGCGGATCGATCACCGGCGAGCACGGCGTCGGGTCGGACAAGGCGAGGTACATGCCGCGGATGTTCACCGAGGCGGACCTCGACACGATGCAGCTGGTGCGCTGCGCGTTCGATCCCACCGGGCTGGCCAATCCCGGCAAGGTGTTCCCGACGCCGCGGCTGTGCGGCGAGGTGCCGGGCCGGCACAAGGGCGCGCATCCCTTGCAGGAAGCCGGAATCGCCGAGGTCTTCTGATGAGCGGGCCCGATCCGGCGACGCTGGACGCGCTGTGCGCGGCGACCGCAAAGCACGCCCGGCCCGCGGAGGCGGGTGACGAGGTCGACGGCATCGCGCCGGCGTTCGTCGCGGCACCGGGCAGCACCGCGGAAGCGGCGGACGTCATGCGGATCGCCGCTGACATCGGGCTCGCCGTCGTCGTCCGGGGCTCGGGGACGAAACTCGGCTGGGGGCAGCGGCCCGCGAAGGCCGACCTGCTCGTGGACACCGGCCGCATGGGCCGTGTCGTCGAGCACCGCTCCGGCGACCTTGTCGTTCACGTGGACGCGGGCCTGCGCCTCGCGACGCTGCAGGACCGCCTCTCCCCGCCGGTCAGCGGCTGGCAGCGGATCCCGTGGTGCCGCCTGGTGCGGCCGACGCCGGAACGGTCGGCGGGCTCATCGCAACCGCCGCGTCCGGCCCACTGCGCTTCTCCCACGGCGCGGTGCGCGACCTGCTCATCGGCATCACCGTCGTCCGAGCGGACGGCGTGGTGGCGAAAGCCGGTGGAAAGGTCGTGAAGAACGTCGCGGGTTACGACCTGGGCAAGCTGTTCGCCGGTTCCTGGGGCACGCTCGGCCTGGTCACCGAGGCGGTGTTCCGGCTGCACCCGCTACCGGCGCTGGCCCGCTGGGTCGTGGTTCCGGTGGACTCGGCAGGCATCGCGTACGAGCGGCTGCGGCGGGTGTTGCACGCCCAGCTCGTGCCGAACGCCGTCGAACTCGACCGCCCGCACGACGCGACGGGGACGCTGGCGGTGCTCGTCGAAGGCATCCCACAGGGAGCCGCCGGCCGGGTCGAGAAGTTCCTCGACCTGCTCGGGGACGGCGCCGAACCGTGCGACGCTGCGCCGCGGTGGTGGGGCCGGGCCCCGTGGCAGCGAGGCGACGTGGCCCTGCGCCTCACGCACCAGGTCACCGGGCTGCCGGCCCTGCTGAACGCGCTCGACGAGCAGGCGCGGCGCCACCGTGTGCCGATCTCGGCCCGTGGTTCGGCCGGCGTCGGTCTCCTGTACGCCGCGGTGCCGGGTGCCGCCGACCCGGCCGTGGTCGCCGAGCTGGTCCAGGTCTTACGCGACCGGTCGGCCACCTGGGGCGGGGACGTCGTCGTGCTCGACGCGCCACCTGCGGTCAAGGCGGCGCTCGACCCGTGGGGGCCGGTACGGGGGTTGAGCTTGATGCGCCGGGTGAAAGATCAGTTCGACCCGGAGCACCGGCTCGCTCCCGGTCGCTTCGCAGGAGGGATCTAGATGTCCGGACCTGCCTTCGATGACCACCACCCGCCGTCGGCGGCGCTCGTCGGTGACTGCGTGCACTGCGGGTTCTGCCTGCCGACCTGCCCCACGTACACGTTGTGGGGCGAGGAGATGGACTCGCCGCGCGGGCGGATTTACCTGATGGAGATGGGCCTCGGCGGCGAGCCGATGACACCGGAGATGGTGCAGCACTTCGACGCTTGCCTCGGCTGCATGGCCTGCGTGACCGCGTGCCCGTCCGGGGTGCAGTACGACAAGCTGATCGAAGCCACCCGCGCGCAGGTGGAGCGCCGTCACCACCGCCCCGCCCGCGATCGGCTGATGCGCCGCGCGATCTTCAGCGTCTTCCCCTACGCCAAGCGATTGCACGCCCTGCGTGGTCCGCTGCGGGCCTACCAGGCCACCGGGCTCAGCCGCCGGTTGCGCCGCGGCGGCCTGCTGCGCAGGGCTTTCCCGGCGCTGGCGGCGCTGGAGTCGCTGGCACCGGAGCTCGAGCCGTTCGAGCAGGTGCCGGAACGGTCTTCTGCCCAGGGCGAGAAGCGGGGCACCGTCGGCATGCTCCTGGGTTGCGTGCAGCGGGAGTTCTTCCCCGGCGTCAACGCGGCGACCGCCCGTGTGCTGAGCGCGGAGGGCTTCGACGTGATCGCGCCCGCCGGGCAGGGGTGCTGCGGTGCGCTGAGTGTCCACAATGGCCGGGAGCAAGAGGCGCAGTCCTTCGCCCGCAAGCTGATCGACACCTTCGAGGCCGCCGGGGTCGAGCGGGTCGTGGTCAACGCCGCCGGTTGTGGTTCGGCGATGAAGGAGTACGCGGACCTCCTCGCCGACGATCCCGCCTACGCCGAGCGCGCGCGAAGCTTCGCCGACGGGGTCCGTGACATCACGGAATTCCTCGTGGAGCGGGGCACGGTGGCCACCCGCCACCCGCTGGCGGTCACGATCGCGTATCACGACGCCTGCCACCTCGGGCACGCGCAGGCGATCCGGACGCAGCCGCGCGCGCTCTTGCGGGAAATCTCCGAACTTCAGCTGCGGGAGATCGCCGAAGCCGACCTGTGTTGTGGTTCTGCGGGGATCTACAACATCCTTCAGCCCGAGGCCGCGGGGGAACTCGGGGACCGCAAGGCACGCAATGTTCTCGCCACCGGCGCACCCCTGCTGGTGACGGCCAACCCGGGCTGCCTGATGCAGCTGGCCGCGTCTGCCGAGCGGCTCGGTGGGCAGCTGAAGGTCGCCCACACCGTCGAGGTTCTCGACGCTTCGATCCGTGGCCTGGCAGCGGACGCTGTCGGGCGGTCCCGCTCCGGGGCGTAAGCCGGCAAATCCCCAGTTGTCGTCCTCAACGGCGAGGTGACACATGTACACGCAGATTCTCGATCCCGTCGCGGGTTCGCTCGCGTGGTCGTCGCTCGTGGCGGCCATTCCGCTGATCGTGCTGTTCGTCCTGCTCGGCATCCTCCGGATGACGGCGTGGCTCGCGGCGCTGATCTCACTGGTGGTCGCGCTCGCGGCGGCGATCTTCGTCTACCCGATGCCGGCAGGCCCGGCGTTCCTCGCGGCGGCCGAAGGCGCCGCGTTCGGGTTCTTCCCCATCCTGTGGATCGTCATCAACGCGATCTGGATCTACAACATGACTGTCCACACCGGACATTTCGACGTGCTGCGCCGCTCGTTCTCACGGGTCAGCGACGACCAGCGGATCCAGGGCGTGATCGTCGCGTTCTCGTTCGGTGCGCTGCTCGAAGCGTTGGCCGGGTTCGGCACCCCGGTCGCCATCACCAGCGTCATGCTGATCGCGCTGGGCTTCCGGCCGTTGAAGGCCGCGGTCGTCGCACTCGTCGCCAACACCGCACCTGTCGCCTTCGGTGCACTCGCCGTGCCGATCACCACGCTGGCCACCGTCACCGGCCTGCCGCTGCACGACTTGTCCGCGATGGTCGGACGCCAGACCCCGCTGCTGGGGTTCATCGTCCCGCTCGCGCTCGTGTTCATCATCGACGGCACCCGCGGGGTCCGCCAGACCTGGCCGGTGGCGCTCGTCTGCGGCGTGGTCTTCGCCGTCGCGCAGTTCGCGATCTCGAACTACGTGAGCGCACCGCTCACCGACATCGTCGCGTCGCTGCTGAGCGCCGGCGCGGTCGTACTGTTCCTGCGGGTCTGGCAGCCGGTCGAGGGGTTCACCGAGACCGGCGGACCCGAGGTCACCCGCACCGGCGCGGGCACGGACGGGCGCGCGGAGGCGGCGGCGACCTCGACGGCCACGATCGACCGGCAGGCTCCCCGGGCGGGCCGCGACGGTCCATCGTTTGGAGGCGGTGACGGTGCCACCGAAGCCGGCCGCCGCGACAGCGGCGCCGAGGTGTTCCGCGCCTACTCGCCCTACCTGATCATCATCGTGGTGTTCGGGCTCGCGCAGATCCCGGCGATCCAGCACGCGCTGACCAGCGTCACCCGCACCTTCGCCTGGCCCGGGCTGCACATCGCATCCGCGAGCGGGAAAGCCTCGACGCTGCCGATGTTCAAGTTCGACTGGCTCGCCGCGGCCGGCACGCTGCTCATCATCGCCGGGCTTATCACCATTCCCGTGATCCGCATCCGGCCCGCGACCGCGCTGCGCACCTATTTCGCCACGTATCGCCAGCTCGCTCCCGCGATCGTGACCGTGATGGCCGTGCTCGCGCTCGCCTACGTCATGAACGCGAGCGGGCAGACCACGACGCTCGGCACGTGGATGGCCGGCGCCGGCGGGATCTTCGCGCTCATTTCGCCGATCCTTGGCTGGCTGGGCGTCGCCGTGACCGGCTCGGACACGTCGTCGAACTCGTTGTTCGGCGCACTGCAGGTGGTCGCCGCGCAGAAGGCCGAGCTGAGCGCCACCCTGCTCGCCGCCGCGAACTCGTCCGGCGGGGTGCTCGGCAAGATGATCAGCCCGCAGAACCTCGCCATCGCCGCGGCGGCGGTGGGGATGTCCGGGCGGGAGGGCGATCTCTTCCGCAGGGTGTTCCTCTGGAGCGTGGTCTTCCTCGCGGTGATGTGCGTGCTCGTCTACCTGCAGTCCACCCCTGTGCTCTCGTGGATGGTGCCCTGACCGCGACCGCCGCGCCGCGCGGTGGGCCGTCCGCGTCCCCCGGGGAGTGCACGATCGGCACGGACGACAATCGCGTGAACCGTTCGACGAGGCGCTCCTCCCGCTCGGTGGGCAGGTGCGGCCGGTCGTCACAAACATCTTCTGTTGAGAATCCGTCGCGGTTAGCGTGCGACAGGTACTGATTCCGAGTTCGTGCCGATGTCGCTGCTGCCTGGTCGTGTGCGTTCGACCGACAATTGGGGGGGTCCTTGCCGCGCCCGTACGCCAGCGGCGTCGTCGCCGCGCCCGGTGAAAAGGTCGGAGCCCAGGTCCGCGAATTCGGCGACGCTACGGGTCCGCGTCATCGCGGTCCACCGGCCGCGTAGCCACCCGACCGGCGCACTCGACCCGACATCGCGGATCGCATTCCGATGTCTCGCGCCCGGAGCCCTTATTCGATACCGATCAAGGAACGGAGTCGCTCACATGGCTTTCCCCGGACTGCAGCACCTCGCGATCACGGTTTCGGACCTCAAGCGCAGCACCGAGTGGTACAGCCGCCTGTTCGATGCCGAACCCGTGCTCGACGAGGACGAAGAAGGCGGCGAGTTCCACCACACGGTCTTCGCCCTCGAAGGCGGAATGCTCTTCGGTCTGCACACCCACCCGGGCCGCGAGTCGAAGGACCGCTTCGCCGAGACGCGCACCGGCCTCGACCACGTGGCCTTCGCACTGTCAGGCACCGCTGAGCTCGAGCAGTGGCGCGATCGCCTCGACGAGCTCGCCATCACCCACGGCGGCATCAAGAAGGCGCATTACGGCTCGGGCGTCTCTTTCCGCGACCCCGACAACATCGCTCTCGAGTTCTTCATCGCACCGGGGACATGACCACCGACCCCTGCCGGCTCGTTCCTCTTGTCGCCCAGCCCGGAACGGGTGCCTCGACGAGGCGGGAACCGCTCAGGCGGCGCCGGCTCTGTGCCTTCGAGCAGACACGAGTGCCGCCAGCGCGTCGTTGCGGCGTGCGAGCGGGACCGGAGGGTGCAGGTCTACGAAGTGCACTTCGAGCTCAACGCGTCGCGCAGCTGTCGCTGACCGCAGGTGTTGACGGTTGCGTCGGCACGGCGTGCTCGAGCCGCGGCACGCGCGACCTCCGGGCCCGGCGGCACGAGAGGTGTCCGGGTGTCGAGTGGTTCCGGCGTCGCGCCAACCTTGCCGAACGGCGGGATCGGTCGCCTCAGTGGGAATGGCGGCGCAGTGGTCTCACCGCGGGTCCTTGGACCACGCCGCCGTCGATGTCGAAACGGGAGCCATGGCACGGGCAGTCCCAGGTGCGTTCCGAGTCGTTGAACGCGACCAGGCAGCCGAGGTGCGTGCAGTGCGCCTCGACAGTGTGCAGCTCGCCGCCCTCGCCGCGGTAGGCGGCCACGAACTCGACACCCGCCCGCACCACTGCCGCCCGTCCCGGTTCGATCTCGTCCAGCGAGCGGTTCTGCCACAGCAGGGCCAGGTGGTCGCCCACCAGGTGCCGCCCGACGGTCACGTTGTCCTCCACGACGCTCAACGCCGAGTGCAGGTCGAAGCGGTGGGGGTCGAACAGGGCCGCGGCCGGGTGGTCTTCGCCGAGGATGCGAGCTGCCAGCACGTGCCCCGCAGCCGTCCCCCCGGTCATGCCCCACTGGCCGAACCCGGTGGCGACCCACAGGTGCGCCGCACCCGGGAAGTACCGGCCGACGTACGGCAAGCCGTCCGCAGTAGACATGTCGTGGGCGGACCAGCGGTGCGTCACGCGGTGCAGCCCGGCGTGCTCGGCGGCCCAGGCGGCGAGCCGGCGGTACCGCCGGTCGATCTCGGTTTCGGCGCCGACGCGGTAGTGCTCGCCGCCCGCGATGACCGTCGTCGTGCCGTCCGCCGTGTACGAGCGCACTGAGTGGTGGGTGTCCGCGTCGAGGTACATCCCGGCGGGCGCGACGTTCGCGGCAGCCGGGCCCGCCACGACGAGATCGCGCACCGGGTCGAGCCGCGCGAAGTACATCCCCCGGTCAAACACGGGGTAGTGCGTGGCGACGACGATGTCTTTGGCCTCCACATCGCCTTCGGATGTCCGCACGGCGCGCCCGCGCAGGTCGAGGCTCGTCGCCCGGGTGTGCTCGAGGATGGTGCCACCGGACCGTTCGACTTCGGCGGCGAGGCCGAGCAGCCAGCGGCGCGGGTGGAAGTGCGCTTGCCGCGTGACGCGCACTGCGCCCAATGCGGGCACGGCCAGCTCGACGTCGCCCACGAACGACGCCGCGAGCCCCGCTTCGGCGGCCGCGTCGGCTTCGCGTCGCAGCGTCTCGACGGTGCGGGCGTGAGTCGTGTACACGTAGCTGTCGGCCCGCGTGAACGCGCAGTCGATCCGGGCTTTCGCCGCAGTCGCCGCGATCCACTCCAACGCTTCGCTCTGCGCGGTGGCATACGTCTTCGCCGCCCCGGCGCCGTGGCGGTCCTCGAGCATCGAGTACTTCACCGCGTGTTGCGCGGACACCTTCGCCGTCGTGTGGCCGGACACGCCGCCGGCCACCCGGCCGGCTTCCACCACGACGACCGATCGCCCGGCCCGCGCGAGCAGTAAAGCGGTGGTGAGACCGGCGATCCCGGCGCCGAGCACGACGACGTCGGCCGACGACGGGAGCGAGGCAGCCCCGCGGTCCGGTGCGGGTGCGGTATCCACCCACAACGAGAGCGGGACCGGCAGGGCAGTGGTCATGCCCGCGTGGGTTCCCCACCACTGGCCGGTCAAACCTCGGACGCCGGCGCAGCCTCCTGGGTGATGACGACCGTCCAAGTTGGGCCAGTGACATTCTGCGTTGGACGGTGCGTTGAAAAACGGGCACATTGGGCCGACGCACATCGATTCACACATTTTGTTGAACACCCGATGAACCAACACTATTTTTAACGAATCTACCCACAATTATCGGAGATGACGATCTTTGAAACCGCTCCCGTGAGCAGTTTTCATACTTGCCACACAAAGAAGAAACCCGTTTTCCATGATCCCGTGTTTTCGCACAGAAGGATGCGGGTAGCTGACTTGGATGACGAAGCCACATTCCTGTTCGCCTTGTTTTCGGGGGCGGCGTGCGGGTTGTGCGTGGGGATCTCGCTACCGCAAGAGTCAGGAGGAGCGGCAATGAAAGCAGGGACACGGATGGCGCTCGGCGTCGCAGCCGGTTATCTGCTGGGGCGGACGAAGAAGGGGCGCCTCGCGTTGATGATCGCGGCCGCCGGGGCTACCGGCAAGGCCGGGGTGTCGCCGGCGAAGCTCGTCCAAAGTGGTCTCAAGCAGCTGGGGACGTCTCCGGAGGTCGGCCAGCTGACATCGCTGGCACGCGACGAGCTGCTCAGCGCGGCCAAGTCGGCAGTGGTGACGGCGGCCAGCGGGAGGATCGAGTCGCTGAGCGAACGCCTCCAGGACGGTGGCGCGCTCACCCACGGCAAGAAGTCCAAAGCCGACGACGAGCACGACGAAGAGCCGAACGGCGAGGACGAAGCCCAGGAAGAGACGGAAGACGAACCCGAAGTCGTCGACGAGGACGAGGACGAGGACGAGGCCGAGGCCGAGGCCGAGGCCGAGGCCGAGGAAGAGGAAGAGGAAGAGGAAGAGGAAGAGCCGGAGCCCGAGAAGCCCCAGCGTCGCCGTGCGGCGAGCCGCCGCGCGAGCGCTGACAACAAGGACAAGGACAAGGACAACGGTGGCGAACGGCCGCGGCGGTCGTCCGGCCGGCGGGCCGCGTCCTCCGGTGACGGCGAAGGTTCCGGCAGTGCACGCACCGCCACCAAGCGCTCGCCCGTCCGACGGACGAGGAGGTGAACGCAGTGGTCACCAAGACTTTGAAAGACACCACCGACAAAGCGACGGACACAGCCGGCACAGCCACCGACACCGTCTCCAAAGCGACCGGCGGGGACACGAGTGAGCTGACCGATGCCCTGCGCGGGCTGGGCCAGGCGGCGATGGGCCGGGCAACGGGCGCGCTGACGAAAAAGATGTCTTCGACTGCCGGGCGGCTGACCGACTTCGCCGGAGGAGCCGGCGGTGGCCTGCTCGAGGCCGTGACCGGCGGCAAGGGCAGCATCAAGAGCCAGGCGATCAAGGGTGCCCTCAAAGGCGGCCTTTCCGGCATCGCGCAGAAGGTGAAGGACGCGTTCAGCGGCGGGGGCGGCCGTAGCAGCGGCAAGGGTAACAAGATCAAGCTCACCAATATTGTCGAAGAGATCGACATCGGCGCGCCGATCAACCTCGTGTACGACCAGTGGACCCGGTTCACCGACTTCCCGGCGTTCATGAAGAAGGTCAACAACGTCGAACAGGTCAGCGACGAGAAGACCGAGTGGAAGGCGCAGGTTTTCTGGTCGCACCGCACCTGGGAGGCCAGCATCCTGGAGCAGGTGCCGTTTGAGCGGATCGTCTGGCGTTCCAAGGGAGCCAAGGGCCACGTCGATGGCGCGGTGACGTTCCACGAGCTCACGCCCGACCTCACCAAGGTCGTGCTGGTCCTCGCCTACCACCCCCAGGGCCTGTTCGAGCGCACCGGCAACATCTGGCGGGCCCAGGGCCGCCGGGCGCGGCTGGAGCTCAAGCACTTCCGCCGCCACGTGATGACCGAAGACCTGCTCAACCCCGACGACATCGAGGGCTGGCACGGCGAGATCCACGACGGGCAGGTCGTCGAGCAGGAGGACGAGGACACCGACCGCGACGAAAGCGCCCCCGACCAGGACGAGGAGGCCGCCGACACCGGTTCCGAGCAGGACGAGGACGTGGAGTCCGAGGAGGAGCCTGAGGAAGAGTCCGAAGAGGAGCCGGAGGAAGAGGAGCCCGAAGACAGCGACGAGACCACGGAAGACACCGACGAGGAGCCCGAAGAAGAGCGGCCGCGCCGTGGCCGTGCCCGTGCGGGCGCCGGCAGAAGTCGAGGGAGCAAGCGATGACGACAGCCATACAGCCCTCCGGTGGGGGCGGTGGCCTCGACCGGCCGTCCTCGAGCAGCCTCGCCGACGTGATCGACACGATCCTGGACAAGGGTCTCGTGATCGACGCCTACGTGCGGGTGTCCCTGGTGGGCATCGAGCTGCTGACCATCGACGCCCGGATCGTGGTGGCCAGCGTCGACACCTACCTGCGGTTCGCGGAAGCGGTCAACCGCCTGGACATCTCGGGCACCGAGCAGAAGGGCCTGCCCGACCTTTTGGAGGACGTGACCTCCGGCGGCGCCAAGGCCAAGACCCGCGGTGCGCTCGACGCAGCCGGCGACAAGCTGCGCGGCATCCTCGGCGACGACGAGGACGAGGACGAGGACGAGGAAGAACCCGTGAGCCGCGGCCGGAAAGGACGGTGAGGCCGGTGGCCGCCGAAGCAGACACCGGAACCGAGATCGGGACCGAGACAGCGATCTACGTCTACGGCATCCTGCCCGCTGACGTCGAGATCGACGACGACGCACGCGGAGTGGGAGATCCACCTGCCGAGGTGACCACAGTGCACAGTGGCCCGATCGCCGCGCTCGTCAGCGAAATCCCGCGGGACGCACCACTGGGCCGGCCCGAGGACTTGTCCGCGCACGCGAGTCTGCTCGACTCCGCGGCCGCCGAGGTCCCGGTGCTGCCGCTGCGCTTCGGCGCGGTGGTCGCGGACGAGCGGGCAGTGGTCGACGAGCTGCTCGACGCGAACCGCGACGACTTCACCGCCGCGTTGGAACAGCTGGAGGGCATGGCGGAGTACGTCGTGCGGGCGCGCTACGACGAGCAGGCCATCCTGCGGGAGATCCTGTCCGAGAACGACCGCATGGCCCAGCTGGCGGAGGCGATCCGGGGCAAGCCCGAGGACGCCACCCGCAACGAGCGCATGGCACTGGGCGAACAGATCACCCAGGCGATCGAGGCCAAGCGCGCGGTCGACACGCAACTGGTGGCCGACGCGCTGACCGAGCTGGTCGCGGAGTTCGCGCCGCGGCAGCCGACCCACGACGAGGAAGCAGTGCACTTGGCCGTGCTGGCCGAGACCGACCGGCAGGACGACCTCGAAGCCGCCATCGGCGAGCTCGCGACGGAATGGGACGGCCGCGTCGCGGTCCGCCTGCTCGGCCCACTCGCAGCGTACGACTTCGTCGTCACACGGACGCCGGAGTAACGCCATGGGTCTGTTGTCGGGAATCCTCGGCCTGCCGCTGGCACCGGTGCGCGGGGTCCTCGCCCTGGGCGAGCTGATCCAGCGACGGGTCGACGAAGAACTGCACGACCCGGCGTCGGTCCGGCGTGAGCTGGAGGCGGCGGAGCAGGCGCGGGCCGCCGGCGAGATCTCAGCCGAAGAAGAAGCCGAGGCGCAGCAACGGGCCTTGAGCCGGCTCACCGCCTCCCCGCCGAGCCGGCCCGTGCGCCGAAGTGACGAAAGGGAAGGGTGACGGCCGATGGCCATCGCGAAAGGTGAAGGCCGGGCCCCATCGGCCCGCCGTCGATCAGAGCGCGACGGGCTGGTCGCCTCGACCGCGGCCGCCGCGGCGGTGCGTCAGCTGGCCGAGCTGATCACCAACGAACCCGTGGGCGTCACGTCGATCGAACCGGTCGAAGACGGCTGGATCGTGGAGGTCGAGGTGATCGAGGAACACCGCATCCCCTCGTCAGCCGACATCCTGGCGCTGTACGAGATCGAGCTGGACGCCGAAGGCGACCTGCTCGCGTTCCACCGCACGAGGCGCTACGCCCGCGGAAAGTCCGGCACCGGCAACGAGGGGAGCTGAGAGATGGAATCGGGACAACCGGCCACCCGGTCCCAGGGCGGCCTCGGGGCGCCAAGCGGCCAGTCCTCGAACCTCGGCGACATCCTCGAGCGGGTCCTGGACAAGGGACTCGTCATCGCCGGCGACATCCAAGTCAACCTGCTCGACATCGAACTGCTGACGATCAAGCTGCGGCTCGTGATCGCCTCGCTGGAAACCGCCCGCGAGGTCGGCATCAACTGGTGGGAGAACGATCCATGGCTCACCGGCGACAACGGAAAACTGCAGAACGAGAACCGGCAGCTACGAGCGCGCATCGCGGAGTTGGAAGCGGCGCCGGAGTCCATCGAGGCCGGCGGAGACGGGGACGATGAAGGCGACTGAGGAGACCGGCGTGTGGCTGTACGCCGTGACGTCTGAAGCCGGGGCGGCCGTGCTCGGCGGCCTCGCTGGCGTCTCGGCCGAACGCCCGCGGGCCGTCACCGCGGGCGGGCTGGCCGCGGTGGTGGGTGACGTGCCGTTGAGCTCCTTCGGCGAGGAAGCCTTGCGGCACAACCTGGAGGACCTCGACTGGCTGTCCACGGTGGCGCGAGCGCACGACTCCGTGATCGCGGCGCTGGTCGAGGAGGGGCCGGTGGCGCCCGTCCGGTTGGCGACGGTGTACCACGACGATGCCTCCGTGCGCGGCGCCGTCGAGGAGCGCTGCGCGGACTTCGAGCGGACGCTCGAGCACGTCTCCGGCCGGGTCGAGTGGGGGGTGAAGGCGTTCCTGCAGACCGAACCGGAGCCCGCCGCCGACGTGACATCCGGCGAAGGTGCAGGGGCTGCGTACCTGGCGCGGCGGCGCAAGGCACTCGCGTCGTCCGAAGAACGTCAGCGGCACGCGGCAGAGCAGGCGAATCACATCCACGCCGAGCTGTCCGAACTGGCGGCCGACGCCTGCACCCACCCACCGCAGAGCCGGGCGCTGACCGACCAGGACGGGCCGATGATGCTCAACGGCGCGTACCTCGTCGATGCACAGCGAGCCGAGCGGTTCGCCGAAGCGGTGGCCTCGTGCGGCCGGGGCAGCCCCGTGCTCACGGTGACCTTGACCGGGCCGTGGCCGCCGTACTCGTTCTCTTCACTGGAGGGATCATGACCTTGCCGGCGCGTGCCGGGAACCGCAACGTCGCCCTGATCGACCTGCTCGACCGCGTACTCGCGGGCGGGGTCGTGGTGAGCGGCGAAATCACCCTGTCGATCGCCGACGTCGATCTCGTGCACGTCTCCCTGCGCACCCTGATCACGTCGATCACGGCATTGCAGGCCCCTCATGAATAACGAGCAAGAGAACCGGATCAACGCCGACCCCGAGACCGCGGAACGCAGCCTCGTCAGCCTGGTGCTCACAGTGGTCGAACTACTGCGCCAGCTCATGGAGCGCCAAGCGCTGCGCCGAGTCGACCACGGAGACCTGGACGACGACAAAGTCGAAGAGATCGGACAGACGCTGATGTACCTCGATCTGCGCATGGACGAATTGTGCGATCACTTCGGGCTGGACCGCCGCGAACTGAACCTCGATCTCGGACCACTGGGGTCTCTGCTTCCCGACGAATAGGTCTCCGCGCTTGTTCTCCGGGCGCGTCGTCGTGCTGGGTTTCGGCAGCGACGAGCGGAACCCCTTTCGTGAACAAACGACCAGGAAACGACGCACGCCGTGGGGTGACAACGGCGCGTTTGGCCCGCTCTCAACCGGGTACGCAGCGGAAATACAACCCGATTGGGTTGCACAGCCCGGCCGAGAGGAGCGCATCATGCCCGGCGAGGCCGCCGAGGGTCACAAGGGCGCCTCACAGCGCCTCTACGGTAGTTCGCCCGCGTAGTACCCGAGGACCCGAAATAGGGTTGACACCCTGCAGACCAGGGTTGTTTCCACTGACCGGCCGGCCCGCCACCGGTGACGAACCGACTGCTGCCGCAAGAGCCACACAGGCTTCTCCCACACCCCGGTCCTCGGTGTTCGGCTTCGACGCGACAACCGATCCGGGGTTTTGCAGTGCCGGCGAAGGCACCCATCCACTGAATGGGAAATGCCTCGCGTCGAAACCGGATCGAAACGCCAGAGCCAAAACTGCCACCGCACGTTCGAGCCGCGTCCACTATTTAACCACAATTTGTCCACGAAAGGACAAGACCAATGAACACCGGTTTCAACATCCTGCAAAGTCTGCAGAGCGCGTTCACCACATTCGTGGGCTACCTGCCCCAGGTGATCGGCGCGCTTCTCGTGCTGCTGATCGGCTTCATCATCGCCAAACTGCTCGACAAGGCCATCACCAAAGGCCTGCAGAAGGCGAAGGTCGACGACAAGCTGAAGACCGGCGGCGGCGCCAACTACGTGGAGAAGTTCTCTCCCCAGGGCAGCCCCTCCAAGCTCGTCGGCATGGTCGTGTTCTGGGTGATCATGTTCTTCGTGATCTCCTCGGCCATCGGGACGCTGGGAATTCCGGCGCTGACCGGGTTCATGAACCAGGTGCTGAGCTACCTGCCCAACGTCATCGCCGCACTGCTGATCTTCATCGTCGCGGCCGCAGTCGCCGGCGCGGTCGCCGGGCTGGTGCACCGCACCATGGGCGAGACGCCGACGGGCAAGATCGTTGGCACCCTGGTGCCGGCCATGATCATGGGCATCGCCGTGTTCATGATCCTCACCCAGCTGGGCATCTCGCCGGTGATCGTCACGATCACCTACGTCGCCCTGGTCGGCGCCGCAGCGCTGGCCGCGGCACTGGCCTTCGGCATCGGCGGCCGCGACGCCGCCGCGAAACTGGTCAACTCCGGATACGAGAAAGCCAAGGAGCAGAACGACACCATCAAGTCCGACCTGGCGATCGGCAAACAGCGCGCCGCCCAGGACGCCGCCGACACCAAGCACAAGGCCGAGCAGAAGATGAGCGGCCAGGAGCAGAGCGCACCCCCCGCCCAGTCACCGCCAACGCAGACCCCACCCAGGGCCACCGCCGATGGCGCTCATCGAGCCTGACACCCGGGCGGGATCCGTGCTCCCGCCGGCGTCTCATCGAGCCGGCGGGAGCACGGAGCACGAGGAGCAGGCCGGATGACGACCGAGCCGCTAGCCAAATGGGCGAACGTCTGGACCGGCCGTACACGCGTTGGGGAACTAGCCGTGTCCCGGCCGAGCCGACGTTCTGCCACCGCTTCCGCCGCGTCGCACCGGCCCGTTTCTCGGAACTGCGGCGGGAGCGCGAAGAATTCGCGTCTGCGGTGAGGATTGGAGCGCGACCGGGGGGGTAGGCCCTTGTCATGACCGAAAACACACCATCAGCCATCAGGTACAGAACCCAGACTGCGGCGGAGGCCCCGCCGCACCGATTGTTGTCCACTTTGGAAGACGTACAAGCGCTGGACGAGCCCGCCGCCGCAGTGGCGAGGCCGGTGAACAAGTTCTTCAGCGGCCAGGTCGGCGAGGAGCTGCGAGGTCGCAGTCTCGGCCATCCGCTGCACCCGATCGCGGTCACTCTCCCGATCGGCGCATGGGCGTGCTCGTCTTTGCTCGACCTGGTGCCAGGCAACGAAACAGCTTCCCGTCGGCTGGTCGGAATCGGGCTGCTGTCGGTTCCGGCGGCAGCGGTTCTCGGTGCTGCCGACTACCACGAACTCAGCGAGCGGCAGCGCCGGGTCGGGTTCTGCCACCTCGTGCTCAACCTCCTCGCGACCGTGATCTTCACCGCCTCCTACCGCAGGCGTCGCCGTGGCGCGGCAGGAGGCAAATTGCTCGGCGTACTCGGCCTGCTCGTCATCGGCGCCGGGGGTGCGCTCGGTGGCCACCTCTCCTACGCCCAGGGCGCCGGGGTCTTTCGCTGGGAGCCTCCCCCCGTGGGGATGGACGGCCGGTGACCCTCGCAGTCGGAGTCAGACGGGCAAGGCCCCGGTCACGGTGAATTCGAGACGCCTGGCCACCGACACGCATTGGTCGCCGAAGCGTTCGTAGTACCGAGCCAGCAGGGCGGCGTTGGCCGCCGCAGCGGCCCCGTCTTTCCAGTCCTGACTCGTGATCAGATCGAGTATTCGCGCGTGCAGGTCGTCCACCGCCTCGTCGGCGCTGTCCAATTCGGCGAACATGCCGGCGAAGGGCGCGGCGATCATGTTCGCGAGCCGGTCGGCCATGCTCGCGGTGAGGTCACCGAGGCAGCGAAACCCCTCTTTCACCTCAGCGGACTCGAAACGGCCCGGATACTGAAGGCGTGCAGTGCCGGCGATGTGCGCGGCCAGATCACCCATGCGCTCGAGCTTGTCGGCGCAATACACCGCGGCGAGCACCAGTCGTAGCTCATGGGCGACCGGGGCCTGCAACGCCAGCAGCGCCTCAGCGTGTTCTTCGCACTCGGCGCGCTGGAGATCCAGCTCGATGTCACTACCGAGCACCTGCTCGGCCAGCTCCAAGTTCGCGGTGAGCAACGCGATCGTGGCCTGCCGCATCGCCTGCGCGCAGATGACGCACATTTCGGTCATCTCGGCGCCGAGCCGAGCCAGCTCCTGATGGAATGCCTGTCGCATACCAACCACAACCCTCTCGCGCACCTCGGACGACCGCGTCAGCAGGCTCGACGGCCTGGCGGACGGCCACGACCGGGCCGCCGGATTTCCGAAGTCCTCATCGACCTTCGCGGGTACCCGGACGGGAGCCGGTGAAACTTCTCGTCCACGGCCGCGCCGGGCGTGAAGCTCGGCTGCCGCTGGGGCACGCAACGGGGGTGAACTGTGCAGCGTTGCAGCGAGGCGAAGAAGCGTAACGCCTAGGGCCGCTCCAGCATGGCGAGGAAGGAATTTCAGAGCGCTGAGCCGGAGGCCGTGGTGACCGGAACTCCGGCAGGCAATGCGGCGGGGCGCTGAAGTCCGAGCAAGTGGCAGGGGTGCCTGCGAGCGCAGACGCTTCGCACACGCCCCCCGTCCCATCCCCCGCGACCCAGGTCAACCGCCGACCCGCGCGGCGGTTGGGCGCCGACCGAACCGGGTACTCGTGGCCACCGGAACTGCGGAAACCGCCGACTCGCCGACGCGGAGAAAGTGAAACCATCGATGTTCACCATCACGGAATCCGCCGCCGAGGCGATCAAGCAGCTGATCGCGGCCCAGAACATCGATGCTGACGGCGGCCTCCGCCTCACCCTCGATGGCCCGCCAGAGGACAGCGCCGCGCTCAGCGTCGCCGTCACCGCGCACCCCGCCGCCGGGGACGATGTCGTCGCGAGCGCCGGCGCCCATGTGTTCCTCGCCCGCGAAACGCGGACCCGGCTCGCCGACAAGGTCCTTGACGTCCGTAAAGACATTGACGGGCACTACACATTTCTGATCACGATCACACATTGAGCAGCACTGAAAGCGCGTCGCGGGTCGAACGTCGCAGTTTGGTGTAACCGCATGATTTGCGGGAACCCACAGCGCAGGTGGCAGCCGGTTGAGCAGTCAGCCGACTGCCACCGCAATCCGAGCAGTGCCACCATCGAGTGGGGCGAGAACGAGCCGGCCTGGCTGCCGGTCTGCACCGGCTGATCGGCATGAACGGGACCAGCTGCCCACGGCCATCGGAGGCGAGGGCCTGGAGCGTCGCGCGGGCGACCAGCTCCGGGAGCGGCAGGGCAAGAAATCTCTTGCGACGACCGGGTTCAGATTCTCCCCACGGCGTCCCGATTGGACACGACCCCGGCCGGGTAGCCACCCCTGCAACGCCGCATTGCGGGGAAGAAGGACCCGATGGAACCCGAGCTGCCCTTGGCCGACGAGCTCGCCGCCGTGTTCGCCCGGCTGTCCGGCCTGCTGCTCACCACCGAAACGGTGCAGTCGCTGCTGAAGCTGATCACCGCGACCGCGCGGGAGGTGTTCCCCTCGGCGCTCGGGTCGGCGGTGACGGCGGTCGGCGACCAGGGCGCGCCGGTGACCTGGGCGGCCACCGGCGAAGAGGTCGAACGGGCGGACCGGCTGCAGTACGAGCTGGGGGCCGGGCCGTGTCTGACGGCGTGGCAGGAGAGTTCGGTGATCGACGTCGGCGACCTGCACGACGACGACCGCTGGCCGGAGTGGGCGGCGTCGGCCGCGCGACTCGGCCTGCGATCCGTGTTGAGCGCTCCGATGGTCACGGGCTGCCGCAGCCTCGGCGCCGTGAAGGTGTACGCCGGCCGGCCGCACGCGTTCGACGAGCGGGACCGGACGCTACTCACGATGTTCGCGTCGCAAGCCGCGGTGTTGGTGGCGAACGTGAGGTCGGCCGATGCCGCGGTAAGACTCAGCACCGAGCTGCGGTCGGCGCTGCGTGCCCGGGACATCGTCAGCATGGCCAAGGGAGTCGTGATGGGCCGCGACCACGTCTCTGAGGAGATGGCGTTCCTGGTGCTGGCGGACGAGGCCTCGCGAGTCGGCAAACCTTTGCGGGACAACGCCGAGGCAATGCTGCGCGCGGCCATCCGGTCACGCCGGTGAACGGGGCCGACGGCGTGCAGCGTCGCGAGATCGTCCTCGCCCGCCGGCACGCCGACCTGACGCCGGAACAGCTCTGGACGCGTTACTTCACTCTCGGCGGCAGCCACGACCTGGTGGAGGTCGAGGCGTACCTCCACGGTGCCGCCGGACTACCTCGGCACCAATGTGACCTGCTGGCCCACGCGGTCAACGAGTGCCTCGACGAGATCACCTGGACCCGCCGCGCCCCGTACAGCAGCGCACTCCGCCCCCGCAGCCCGCACGACGACTCGCTGGCCGCCCTCGTGCACCTGCTCGAAGGCGCGGAGCTGGCGCCGCCCGAACGGCTCCCCCGCCTCGTCGAAGCCGCGGGCAGGCTGATCGGGATCGGGTTCAGCGCCTACCTCGTCGACTACGCCCAGCAGTTCCTGCACCCGGTGTCCGCCGCCGCGGATCCCGGGCCACCGTTGCCGATCGACAGCACACTGGCCGGCCGCGCATTCCGCAGCCTCGAGATGCTGCCCGCGGATTCGGCCGGCCGGCCGTGTTTGTGGGTGCCGCTCGTCGACGGCGCCGAGCGGATCGGCGTCCTGCGAGCCACCGTGGCCGACGAGGCCACGCTCGAGGACCCCGGGCTGCGTGCGCAGTGCCGGTGGGTGGCCCTGCTCGTCGGGCACCTCGTCGTGCTGATGACGCAGTACGGCGACGGCCTCGATGCGCTGCGCCACCGCAGGGATCGAACGATCCCCGGCGAACTGATCTGGTCCCTGCTGCCTCCACTGACCGCAGGTGTCGACGGTTTCGTCGTCACCGGCGTGCTCGAGCCGCGGCACGCCGTCGCCGGGGACGCCTTCGACTACTCGCTCTCGGACACCACCGCCGTGCTGTTCATCGTCGACGCCGTCGGACACGACCTGCGCAGCGGCCACATCGCCGCGACCGCACTGGCCACCCACCGCAGCGCCCGCCGCGCCGGCTACGGGCTCTTCGAACAGGCCCGGCAGATCGACGAGACGATCGGCGCGGCGTTCGGCAACGTTTCCTTCGCCACGGCCGTGCTGGCCGAGATCGACCTCACGACCGGACGGATGCGATACATCAACGCCGGCCACCCGGAGCCGCTGCTGATGCGTGGCGGCAAAGTCGTGAAGCAGCTGACCGGCGGGAGGCGGGCCGCGCTGGGGCTGGGCTCCGGCGAGCTGGTGGTCGGCGAGGAACGGCTGCAGCCCGACGACTGGCTGGTCCTCTACACCGACGGCATCACCGAGGCCCGCGACAGCGAAGGCGAGTTCTTCGGAGAGGCACGGCTGGCCGACTTCCTACGCCGCGAGGCGTCGACCGGGTACCCACCGCCGGAGACCGTGCGGCGGCTGATCCAGGCCGTGCTCGCCCACCACGACGGCGCTTTGCAGGACGACGCCACCGTCCTGCTCGCGCGGTGGACCGACGCTCGCGACATCGATCCGGGAAAGTGACGCTCTTTTCGGATGAAGGGCGGCTCGGCTGGGCGCACTCAACGGGACGCCTGGCGCCGGGGAAGGCGGCATTGCGCGCCGCCTCCCCCGAAACGGTGGACTACGAGGTCAGCAACCGCACGGTGAGCGGGCGGGCAGCCGGCTGCGCCGGCGTCCGGACGGTCACGGTTTTCGTCGCCGGGTCCCAGGTCCACGTCTTCTCGGCGCTGCGGTGCCCGTCGACGAACACCGCCGACGGCGCCTTCGCGTCGGTGAACCGGACGGTCCAGGTGCGCTGCGCCGGCCTGCCCGGGTACGACCCGTGCGGGGCGATCGCGAGCGTCGCCGAGTGGGCGTCCTCGGTGTAGGTCATGCCGGTGGTGGCGCCCTTCGCCGAAGGCGACTGCCCGTCGTCCTCGTAGAGGGTGAACGCGCCCTGGTGGCCGCCGGCCACGGTGACCGTCGGGGCGGTCAGCGGCTGGCCCTCGTCGCCGGTGACGTCGCCGCTGCGGGTGACCATGATGCCGCCTGAGCGCAGGAACACCGGCATCGTGTCCCAGCCCGTCGTGATCTGCGCGGTGGTCCCGCCGTGGTAGGTCTTGCCCGTGAAGTAGTCCGTCCAGTCGCTGCCGGGCGGGAACCACACGCTCGTGGTGGCGGTGGTGCCCGGGCTCGTCACGGGAGCCACCAGCACGTCCGGCCCGTACAGGTACTCCCCGCCCGCCTGGGCGTAGGCCTCCTGCTGCCCGGGGTACTGCAGGTACAGCGGCCGCACGATCGGCAGCCCCGTGGCGGTGGCCTGCTGCGCGAGCGTGTAGGTGTACGGCACGAGGTCCTCGCGCAGGTTCAGGAACTTCGTCGCCGACGCGTCCGCGGCGGCCCCGTACTGCCACGGCAACCGGTCGCTGTGGTTGGAGTGCAGCCGGTCGATCGGCTGGAACGTGCCGAACTGCACCCAGCGCGCGTACAGGTCGTCCGGCAGCTTCGTGCTGCCCGGCTCGCTCCCTGGTTCCTGCAGGCCCCCGGTGTGGCCGCCGATGTCGTGGCTCACCGAAGCCAGCCCCGTCGCCGCGGATTCGCCGGGCGTGTAGCCGACCTCGAATCCCAGCGTGGCCCAGTCGGAAGTGGTGTCACCGGTGAAGTGCAGGGTGGTGCGCTTGTCGGCCCAGGGCCCCGTGGGCACCGCGGTGGGCGAGCTGTAGCCACCGGCCTGCAGCGAACCGTACGCGCGGGAGAACGCGAATCCGCGGCCGACGGTCTTCGCCGCGTCGTCGGCGTACTGCTGGTTGATCCACGAGTCCGGGGTGACGCCGGCGAGGCCGGAGTTCGACCCGTCGCAGCACCAGTCGAGCCACCAGAGGTCGTTGCCCTGCTGTTCCATCGGCCGGTGCAGGTCGAAGTAGGCCCGCAGCTGGTCCGGGTCGCCGAAGTCGAACACGTAGCAGTCGGTGCCGCCACCGCCGCAACTGCCGGGCTTCAGCTTGCCCTTCGCGGTCGCCTGCGCCGCGGCGAACTGCGGATCGGAGGCGAGGATGCTCGGGTGGACGTTCAGCCCGGTGTGCAGGCCCTGATCGTGCGCCCACTGGAAGAACGCCGCCGGGTCGGGGAAACGGGCCGGGTCGATCTCCCAGCCGTTCCACTTGTTCGGCGTCTTGAAGTCGGTGTCGACCACGAGCATGTCCAGCGGCACGTTCTCCGACCGGAACTTCGGCAGGATGGTCTGCTCGAAGTCCCCGGCCGTGCGGTCGTAGTACTCGGAGTACCAGACCCCGTACGACCAGCGCGGCAGCAGCAGCGACGGCCCGGTCAGCTGGGCCAGCTCACGCAGCGCGCGGGCGTAGTCCTGGCCGTAGGCGAACACGTACCCGTCCTGGTAGGCCTTGCCGCCGTGCGCGGGGCGCTGGGTGACGACCTTGGTACGCGGGTCGTACAGCGCCGAGGCGGTGTCGTCGAGCAGCGACCAGCCGTCCTGGTAAAGGATTCCCGGGGCGGTGACCGCGGTGCCGTCCACTCCGTCGAGCCCGCGCCGGTAGCCACCGAGCGCCGCGTGTGGGGCGAGCAGCGCCGAGTGCGGCCTGGTGATCGCGACGGTGTCGACGTTGAGGTGGCAATTCGTCGAGTCGGGGCAGCCGAGCCTCACGGTGTTGGTGCCGGCCGCGAGCTTGACCGGGACGGCCGTGGTCCGCCACGAGTTCCAGCTGCTCGTCGCCGGCAGCGTGAGGCTGGTCGGTGCGGCACCGTCCACCTGGAGGGACAGGGTGGTGGGCTGGGTCTGGCCGGAGACGGCGGTCGCGTCGGCGTAGCGCAGTTGCAGGTCGTACGAGCCGTTCGCGGGAACGCCGGTCACTGTGAACGCGCCGGACGCGTCCACGCGCTCCATGCCCGCGAGGAAGCCCTTGCCGGAGTAGCCGTCGTGGTCGCTCGCCGAGCGCGCACCGCCGGCCAGGGCGCCCTGCTCGGCTTCGCAGAGGGCACCGAAGGCACAGGGTGCGGGTGCGGGTGGGACGGGCTGCGGGTACGAGGCGCCCGTCGTGACCACGGCGAGACTGTCGACGTTGACGTTGCCCGAGTCGGTGGCGGCGCGCGCGACGCTCACCTGGTGCTCCCCCGCGGACAGCGTCACCGGCACGGTGGCGAGCGCCCAGGTGTCCCAATCGGCGGTGGGCGGCAACGACACCGTGTGCGGATCACCGCCGTCCACGAGGACCGTGAGCGTGCGTGTGGTGTGCTGCCCGTCGCCGCCGGATCCGTTGGCGTACCGCAGATCCAGCTGGTAGTCGCCGGCCGCCGCGGCGGTCGTGCGGAACGCCAGGTCGTCGCCGGCATTGGCGAAGCCCGCGGCGAAGCCGGCGCCGGTGTAGCCGCGGTGGTCGTTCGCCGCACCCGGCCCGGAAAGCTGCAGATCCTCGGCCTCGCACAGGGTGCCGAACGCGCAGACGGGGGTCAGTTTGCCCGCCCAGGGACGGGCCGTGACCTCCTGGCCGCCCGCGCGCAGCTCCACAGTGAGGTTGCCGTCGGAGAACGCCCCTGAGCCGAGCTTGTACCGCACCTGGACGGCGCTGGTCCGGATGGTCAGCCAGCCGTCGCGCTTCGTTGCGGTGTAGGGGGTCCTGGCAAAACTGCCGCGGCCGACCGCGTTGAAGGTACCGGCGTCGACGAACGCGGAGTCGCCCGCGTACTCCGTCCGGATGAGCGTCGGCGACAGGACTTCGAACCGCGCCTGCCCGGCAGTCACGGTTTGCGCGGCCAGAGCGGAGTCCGATGCCGCACCGGCGGAAACTCCGGTGGACACCAGCGTGCCCGCCAGGCACGCCACGGCCAAGAGCCGCACCAGAAGTCGTCGTCGGACCGACGTCGCCCGTCTCGCCACCATTGCCTCCTCGACAGATCCTCGGCGAGGGTACTTCGGGAACGATCAAGGATGAAGACGCGCGCTGCAGTCTGTCCGATGGTCTGTCCTGTCGGCTCACCGCAAAGCGGGGAGTAGGCCGGGCGGCTCCGGGGGGATCATCCGTGTGAAGAAGGTCGTTCTGGTTCACCCGTGCGGAAGGGAACCCAGTCGGCGCTCGTCTCCTCGCGGAAAGCGGCCACGGCAGCGCCGATGGTGGGGTAGAAGTGAGCCGGGTCGAGGGTGCGGGTGAGCTCGTAGCGGTCGATCTTGCGCCGCACCGGGTCCTTCAGCTCGGCAAGCACCAGGTGGGTGTCGCGCGCGTTGAGCTCATCGTCGAGATCACGCAGCATGTCGGCGGCGGTGGTGTCCACATCGGTCACCGGCTCGGCGGCCACGACGATCCACCGGGGAGCGGGGCCGGCCGCCACCAGCCGGCGGACCTCGTTGCGGAAGGTTTTGGCATTGGCGAACATCAGTGGCGCGTCGAACCGGAAGATCACCAGTCCCGGCAGGCGCAGCGCCCGCGGATAGGACCGGACATCGTGGAAGCCCGGCAGGTCCGGGACTTTCCCGAGCATCGTGTGGTAGGGCAGCCACGAGCGCCGGAACACGTTCAGGATCGACAGGACCACCGCGATCGCGATCCCGGGCAGCACACCGAGCAGCGCGACTCCGGCCAGCGCGGCGATCGACAGCAGGAACTCGGTCTTGCGCTGGCGCCACAGCCGCACCGTCCCGGGCACGGAGGCCAACGACACCGCGGCGGTGATCACGATCGCCGCCAGCACGGGCTGCGGCAAGTTCCGGAACAGGCCGGGCACCACCACGATCATCACCGTGATCAGCACGGCGCCCACGACCCCGGCCAGCTGGGTCCGGGCCCCCGCCTGCTGGGCCACCGCGGTCCGCGAGCCACTGGTGCTGACGGGAAAACCCTGGAACAGCCCCGCCGCCAGGTTCGCCACCCCGATCCCGGCCATCTCCCGGTTGCCCTGGACCTCTTGCCCGGTGCGGGCGGCGAAGGCCGAGGCCGTGGAGATCGTGTCCGCCAGCGACACCACCGCGATGCCCACCGCTCCGGCGAGCAATGGTGCGAGATCGGCGAGCCCTACGTGCGGGATCGTCAGCGGGGGAAGCCGGCGGGCAGGACGCCGACCAGCTGCACGCCGCGGGCGCCCAGGTCGAACAGCGGTACCGCGGCGATCGCGAGCACGACGACGACCAGAACCGCCGGCACCTTGCGCACCCAGCGTTGCAGCACGAGGATCGCCGCGACACCGCAGACCCCGACCGCAGCGGCCGCGCCGACCACCTCGCCGCCGGCGATGCCCCGCACCACGGCGCCGATCTCGGCGATGAGCCCTTCCGCGTCGACGCTGAACCCGCACAGTTTGGGCAGCTGACTCACCACGATGGTCAAGGCCAGCCCGTTGAGATACCCGATCATCGTGGGCTTCGAGATGAGGTCGGCGATGAAACCGAGCTTCGCGACGGCGGCGACGATCGTGATCACCGCGACCATGATCGCCAGCATCGACGCGAGCGCGACGGCTCGCGCCGGGTCCCCGTCCGCCGCGACGAGGGGCAGGACGGTCGCGGCGATCATCGGCCCCAGCGAGGAATCCGGCCCCAGCACGAGGATCCGCGAGGGCCCGAAGAGCGCGTATCCCAGCAGGCACAGGATGGACGTGTACAGCCCGGTGATCGCCGGCAGCCCGGCGAGTTCCGCGTAGGCCATGCCCTGCGGGACCAGCAGCGTCGTGAGAACTACACCCGCCACGAGGTCCTTGACCAGCCAACGGCGCTGGTAGGTTCGCACTTGGTGTAGGCCGGGGATCCACTGGGCCATGGCGCCGATCCCTTCTTCCAGCGGGCAGTGCTTGCGACGCTAACCAGGCTGGGGCCGCCGGCCCTCGCCTCAGAAGGACGAGCCGTCCACCCGCGCAGGCCGGCGCCGAGCCCGGTAAACGCGGCGATGACCTGTCGACGCTGAAAAGCCTCCCCTCGGTCAGCTCAACCCGGCGAGGGGCGTGCGGGGCCGACGAAGCTTCCCGCCACCGCGTCGCCGCCCTCCCGCGTTCGACGCCCGCACCACAAAGGAGTCCACGGCGACGAGAAGATCCCGCTCACCGATGGGCAAGAGCGGAGGACCGATCCGGGCGGTCGCTCGCACGTGCCTCCAGCCCTGCGGCAGCGCACGAGCCGAGTAGCGGCCGGAGAGTTCGCGTGCGGCTGCGGCGTTCACCAGGACACGGTGACCGCCGCGGACGAACTCGCCCCCACCCGAGCTGGGTGAATTCTTGGCCCCTCGCCACCAACGGATCGCGCCCGAGCGGTCGGAAACACGACGGCACCACCGACACCCTGCGGCCGGCCGGAAAGGCCCGTGCAGCTCACTCGGCACCATCCGACAGGCCAAGCAGCGAACAGTCAACCAGCGGGGACGACGGTGAGAGCGTCAACATCCTCCGGGTGTATTCGTGGAGTGGGTCGTAGTTGTGGGTTCCCGCGACCCGGTCCAGCTCGGCGCCCGAAGGCTCACGACCGCGGTCGGCCTGCTCCACGTAGTACTGCCACGTCCACTGCTCCGCGGTCAGGGCGTCACGCGTTGCGGTGACTCCGAAGAAGCTCAATGACAGCGCCTAGCCCACGTTCGCGCACAACGACAGCGTCGCGATGGCGGTCGCTTCGACCGCCGGGGTCGCCGCGCTGGCTCCTGCCGCGGCGGACGCCGCGACTTCATGCTCCAGCGTCACCACGCCGACCCTGCTCCGGGGCTGTTCGCTGTACGACAACCAATTCATCCTTTCCGCGCCCGAGGAGAACTACAACCTGTTGATGCGGCCTGACGGGAACCTCGTCGAGTACAGGGCCCGCGCCTGCTGGTCGTCGCGGACGTCAGGGGCGGGGAACTACGCGACCTACACCCAGCTCGGCAGCCTCGTCGTCTACAACAATCGCGGCGTGCCGCTGTGGTCGAGCAACACCAACGGCGGCGGCACGACGGTGAGCATCAACGACCTCGGCGGAGCTCTCTACGTCGGCACCACGAAGATCTTCGGCGGATCCTGTGCCCCGGGGAATCCCGTGTAATGGCCGGGTAGTGGCCGCCCGGGGCCGCTGGGGGTGGTCCGCGGCTTCCGGCCTCCGAACAGCACACGACGTAGCCGCCGTCCCGCGTCACGACCGGGGCGGCGGCTACGTCGCGTGCCGGGATGGTCGTCTCGCAGGCCGAACGCCCGGCCGTGCCGGCAAGAGGCGCAAACTGCCCCGCCGTCCGCTACGACAGGGCCATACCCGGCACGCGGGCGCGGATGGCGTCGAGCTCGGCCTCGTCGGAGATGCCCTGCCAGTCGTGGCGCGGGGTGTACGGGGTGATGAGCGCGCGGACCTCGTCGTCGGTGAGGGTGACGTCCAGGGAGGCCACGGCGTCGTCGATCTGCTGTACCGAGCCGGCGCCGACGAGCGGGGCGGTCACCACCGGCTGGCGGTGCAGCCAGGCCAGGGCGATCTGCGCGCGGCTCACGCCGTGGGCGGCGGCGACCTGGCCGACGGCGTCCACGATCGCGCGGTTCGACGCCTCTTCCGCGGGCGAGTAGAGCAGGTCGGCGAAGTCGCCGTCGGTCGCGGACCGGGCGGTCGTCTTCGCGTCGTCCCAGGCGCGGGCAAGACGGCCGCGCGCGAGCGGGCTCCAGATGATCGTGCCGACGCCCTCGTCCAGGCACAGCGGGATCATCTCGCGCTCCTCTTCGCGCTGCAGCAGGTTGTAGTGGTCCTGCATGGACACGAACCGCGCCCACCCGTGCTCGCGCTGCAGGTGCAGGGCCTTCGCGAATTCCCAGGCGCGCATGGAGGACGCGCCGAGGTAGCGCACCTTGCCCATCTTCACGAGGTCGCCGAGGGCCTCGAGGGTCTCCTCCAGCGGCGTCGCGTGGTCGTTGCGGTGCACCTGGTACAGGTCGATGTAGTCGGTGCCCAGCCGTCGCAGCGAGTGGTCCACTTCGGACATGATCGCCTTGCGCGAGAGCCCCCGGCCGTTCGGACCGGGCCGCATCGGGTGGCGCAGCTTGGTGGCGATCACGACGTCGTCGCGATCCGCGAAGTCCCTGAGCGCGCGGCCGAGGATCTCTTCGCTGGACCCGTTCGAGTACATGTTGGCGGTGTCGAAGAAGTTGATGCCGGCCTCGAGCGCGTGCTTGATCAGCGGGCGGGCGTCCTCTTCGCCCAGCGACCAGACGGGGTGGCCGCGATCCGGCTCGCCGTAGGTCATCGCGCCGATCGCGATGGGCGAGACGTCGAGGCCGGTGGTACCGAGCTTCACATAACGCATGAGCGGGGGGTCTCCTGTCGAGGCAAACTTGCGGAGAATCCTCCGCAAGTAACTCCAAACTAGCGGAGGATTCTCCGCGAGTCAACCGTGAGGCATGATCGGAGGTATGACCGACGGGACGCCGAGCACCTACGGCACACAGCGCAAAGCGGCCGCGCGCAACCGGGTCGCGATCATCGAAGCCGCGCACGAGCTGTTCGCGCAGAACCCCCTCGTGCCGCTGAGCGAGGTCGCCAAGCGCGCCGGCGTCGGCGCCGGGACGCTCTACCGGCACTTCCCCACCCGCGAGGACCTGATCCTGGCGGCCTACCAGCACGACATCGAGCGCCTCACCACCACGGCCGACGAGGTGCTGGCCCGCCAGCCGTCCGCGAAGGCCGCCTTCATCGAGTGGTTCGAGACGCTCGCCGCGTACATCCGCATCAAGCACGGCCTCGGCGACGCGCTGCACAGCGCCGCGGCCCAGGACGTGATCACCGCCTCCTGGGCCCCCGCGACCGCGGCGGTGGCGAAGCTCGTCGACGCCTGCGTCGCGGAGGGCACCATCGCGCCCGGCCACGACCCGGCGGACATCATCCTGCTGATGAGCTTCCTCTGGCGAGTCGCGAACGACGACGCCGGTGCCGCACAGGGGCGGCGTCTTGTCGCTGCGGTTTTCTCGGGATTGCAGGCGCCGCCGCAGTCGGTCTGACGCGGCGCGAGCCTGGCGGCCACCGGAAAGGCGCCCGCCGGCTCCCGGCCAGGTGGCGGCGTCGAAGAGCGATTTGCCGAGGTATCGGCCACCGGACCGGTCGGTGCCAGGAAGTCCGCGGCAGGAGTAGCCGCGGCGGAGGATTCGGTTCGATTCCGTGCCGGGGATCCGTGGGTTGGCACGGCCGATGTGGGCGTCGAGGGTGCATTCCGTAGATCTCCCAGGCCGCTTCGGGAGCCAACTGGGCCATTCGCTCATCTGGGACATCAGGCACGATGTACCTGCTCCAAGCAGCGTGCCAGACGAACTCCGGGTCGAGTTCCACCCTCGCGTAGCTTGTCGGCAGCGTACGCCAGAGCCTCAGGCCGGCTGCCTCACGAGTACACGCCAGGACCGAGATTTTCACGATTCGGAGCCGTGGGCCACGGCTCCCCTCCAGCGGTGAGGCTCGCCGCGTCCTCAGAGCCCACGGCGGTGGCCCGAACGAAGGTCAGCCGACCGGTGAGAACACCAGGCTGCCGTTGTGCCCGCCGAAGCCGAAGCTGTTGGACAGCACCGGGCCCGGCGTCCAGGGGGTGGGTGAGCGGGCCACGTCGATGTCGAAGTCCGGGTCCTGGGTGGACAGTCCGAGGGTCGGGGGCACGGTCGCGTGGGCGATGGTGAGCGCCACGGCGACGGCTTCCAGGGCGCCGGCCGCGCCGAAGGAGTGGCCGGTGGCGCCCTTGATGCTGGTCACCAGTGGCCGGGAGGCGCCGAAGACGCGGCGGATGGCGAGGGCCTCGGCGTCGTCGTTGAGGGGGGTCGAGGTGCCGTGGGCGTTGATGTGGGTGATGTCCCCCGGCGTATAGCCCGCGTCTTCGATCGCGAGGCGCATGCAGCGCTCGGCGCCGGAGCCGGTCGGGATGGGTGCGGTCGTGTGGTGGGCGTCGGCGGTGGCGGCGGTGCCGTCGACGGTCAGGTAGACGTGGGCATCGCGAGCAAGCGCTTTCTCCAAGGGCTCGAGCACGAGCACGCCGCTCGCCTCGGAGGCAGCCGTTCCGTCTCGGTCCACATCGAACGGACGGGAGATCCCCGTGGGGGTCAGCGCGCGCATGTTGGTGAACCCGGCGGTCAAGGTCGGCGTGAGGCTGGAATCGCTGCCGCCGGCGAGGACGACGTCGGCGGCACCGGAGGCGACGAGCTTGGCTCCGGCGGCGATGGCGTCGGTGGCGTCGGTGCCGGCCGCGCAGGCGGTGGTGATGGTGCTCGCGCTGCCGCGCAGCCCGTACCGGATGCTCAACGCCGCCGCGGCCGCGTTGGGGATCGCCATCGGGACGAGGTGCGGGGAAACCTTGCGGTCACCCAGCCGGGCCAGGACCTCGGCCTGCGCCTCCAGCGTCGTCAGGCCGCCGGTGGCCGTGCCGAGTACGACGGCCGCGCGGTCGGGATCGACGTCGGCCAGGTCCGGCCCGGAATCCGCGAGCAACCCCGCGTCGGCCAAGGCCTCGTCGGCGGCGGCGATGGCCATCTGCGTCGTGATGTCGGTCGTGCGCGCCAGTTTGTGGGAAAGCCGCAACCGCGGGTCGAAATCGGTCAGCCGCCGGATGGCCTGCGCGGCGGCGGGGCGCGAAAGCCCGTCCCAGAATTCCTTCACGCCGATGCCCACGGGTGAGATGACCCCGATTCCGGTCACCGCCACCCGTCCGTTGAGGGCTGGCTTCATCGTTCACTCCTTCGAGCACCCAGTGATGATCACGCTAGGCGCCGAGAGAGCGTTTCCCATGTGGGGCCACCACAGTGATGACAGCCGGGCGCTCCGGATGCCCTTCACGCCACCTTCCCACGGGGCGACCAGAGGTGATCGCCGAAACCGCCGAAGTCGTTTCGGGTCAAGGGTGTGACGGTCACCTCTAGGACAGCGCGGGGATGATCTCCTTCGCGATCACGTCCGCGTGCCGGGCCTGATCGTACAGCGGGGTGAACAGGACGAGCTCGGCGCCGGCGTCGATCACCTCGCGCACGGCGCGGACGCAGTCGTCCGGAGTGCCGGCGATCGCGGCCGCTTCGATGGCGGGCGGAAGGCCGCCGTAGAGGCCGGTGAGCTCGGCGTTGACGCGTTCCCGGGCCCGGGCGGCGTCGGCTTCGATCGCGATGTAGACGCGTTTGGCGATCTCGAAGTCCGGACGATCACCTTGCGCACGCACGAACCGCACCTGCTCGGCGAAGTCGGCCGTCGGGGCCGAGCCCGCGCCGAAGAACCCGGTGCCCAGGTCGAGGGCGCGCCTCAGCGCCTTCGGCCCGCTGCAGCCGAACCACAGCGGCGGGTGCGGCTTCTGGAACGGGCGGGGCGTTATCGTCGCGCCGGACAGCTGCCAGAACTCCCCGTCGTGGTCGACGCTGTCCTGCGTCCACAGCTGTTTGAGCAGCTCGACGCCTTCGGTGAACCGGGCCAGGTAGCGCTCGGACCGCATGCCGAACGCCGGGAACGGCCGGTTCTTGCCGCCGGAGCCGACGCCGACCTCGAGGCGCCCCCGCGACAGCTGGTCGAGGCTGCTGGTGCTCTTCGCCAGCTGCGCGGGGATGTGCAGCGTGGACACGAACACCGTGCAGCCCAGCCGCAGGGTGTCGGTGCACGCGGCGGCGAACGTCATGGCCTCCAGCGGGCTCAGCTGCGGGCGCTTGCCGAACACGGCCTCCTGCGTCCACGCGCTGTGGAAGCCGGCCGCTTCCGCGCGCTGCAGGTAGTCGCGGAACGCACCCGGATCGAACGAGCCGTCGGCGTAGTACTGCGGAATCGCGATCGCGTACCTCATGATGACCGATCCTACGGCCGGCGCGCCTCAGGTGCCCGAACGCAGCGCCTCCACCGGTTCCATGCGCGCGGCCCGCACCGCCGGGTACAGACCGGCGAGCAACCCGACCAGCGCGCCCGTCACTGGCGCGCCGGCGGCGAGGGACAGGTCCAGCACGGGGGTCCAGCCGTTCGCCGCCGACACGATCACCACGGCGATGATCCCCGCGCTGCTGCCAAGCAGGCCGCCGAAGAGGCCCACGGTCACCGATTCCACGAGGAACTGCGCCGCGATGTGCCGGCGGCGCGCGCCGAGCGAGCGGCGGAGGCCGATCTCGCCCACACGTTCCATCACGGTCACCAGGGTGACGTTCGCGATGCCGATGGCCCCGACCACCAGCGACACCAGCCCGAGCACCACGAACAGCCCGTTGATGTCGTGCTCGACGCCGCCGCGCAGGCTCGCCGGGTCCGGTGGCGCCAGGACCTGCAGCGAGTCGTGACCGTTGGGGCTCAAGGCGATCGGGGCCTGGCGCGCGATCAAGCTCGCCGCGCCGAGGTCCGTGCGGATGAGGACCTTCGTCGGCGCGCCGGCGCCCAGCCGGTCGGCCGCCGTCGTGTACGGGAGCACGACGGAGGTGTCCAGCGCGCGGTCCAGGTCCAGTCCCCCATCGCCGAGGATGCCGATCACGGTGAACGCGCGGTCGTCGACGAACACCGCGGGCTGGTCGTCCACCCGCGTGATGCCCAGCAGTTTCGCCGCGCCGGCACCGAGAACGGCGACGCGGTCGCGGCGGCTGACGTGGCCGTTGTCGAAGAAGCGGCCCTGGGCGATCGTCGCGTTCACCACGGCCGGCAGTCCGGCCGTGGCCGCGACCACCGGCAACGCCCGGTCGGCGACGGTGGTCGGGTCGTCGAGTTCGTTGGCGCGCACGGACAACGCGCCGGTCCCGCCGGTGTCCAGCTCGGCGATCGACGCCGCGGCGTGCACCCCGTTGAGCCGCTGCAGGTCGGCCAGGCCCGCCCAGTCGACCAGCGGCGGGCTCGACGGGGCGGGAGGCGGCGGCACGGTCACGGTCACCCCGGTCGCGGTCACGGCGTCGAACCGGCCTGCGATCTGGTTGCCCGCCGTCGCCGCGACGCCGAGCGTGACCACCAGCGTGGTGATGCCGATGAAGGTGCCCAGCACGGTCAACGCCGTGCGCACCGGCCGGGCCGCGATCCCGGCGAGTGCCTCGTCCAGCAGGTCGCTCAGGCGCACACCTGCTCCTCGGCGACCCGGCCGTCCTCGATGCGCACCCGCCGCCGGGCGCGGCCGCTGACCTGCTCGTCGTGCGTGATGACGACCAGCGTCACGCCCTGCGCCGACAGCTCGTCGAACAGATCGAGCACGCTTTCGGTGTTCGCCCGGTCGAGGTTGCCGGTCGGCTCGTCGCACAGCAGCAGCGCCGGGCGGCCCAGCAGGGCGCGGGCGATCGCCACGCGCTGCCGCTCGCCGCCGGAGAGCCGGTCGGGCCGGAACCCCACTCGGTGGGCGAGCCCGACCCGGGCCAGCGCTTCCCGCGCGCGCTCCGGCCGGTGCTTGCGGTCGGTGTGCCGGTACAGCTCGGCCATCGCCACGTTGTCCGCGGCGCTGCGGTGCGGCAGCAGGTGGAACGCCTGGAACACGAACCCGATGCGGCTGCCGCGCAGCTCGGCGCGGGCGCCGTCGGCCAGACCGGTGGTCTCGACACCGTCCAGCCGGTAGCTGCCCGACGTCGGCCGGTCCAGCAGGCCCAGGGTGTTGAGCAGGGTCGACTTGCCCGAGCCCGACGCGCCCACGATCGACACGTAGTCGCCCGTCTCGACGCTCAGGTGGACGTCGGCGAGCGCGTGGACCGGCGGGTCGGCGGGGAACACCCGGCCGAGACCGTCTAGCCGGATGACCGGGTCGCTCACTTCGTGCCCGCCGCCACCCGGTCACCGGCCGCGAGCCCGCCGCCGGAGGCGGTGACCTCCACCAGCCCGTCGGCGGTCAGCCCCGTGCGCACCGGAACGTCTTCGACCGCGCCGCCGGCGCGCTGCACCTGGACGCGGGTCGCGCCGTCGGCGCTCGTCGCGACGGCGGCCACCGGGACGACCAGCACGTCACCCGAGGTCGCACCCACCTCGATGTCGATCCGCACCGCTTGCCCGGCGTACGCGGCCAGCGTCTTCGGGTCCGCCGCGGCGAAGCGGACCGGCACGGAGTCGGCCGCGGCCGGCTGCTGCCCGGCGCCACCGGTCTGACCTGTGCCGTTCGCCTGGTCCCCTGAGCCGTCGGTGTCGCCGGCGTTCCCGCTCGCCGGTTCGTCGGCCGGTGGCGGCGCCGCGTCCGGCCCGATGGCGTCCACCTTCGCGGACGTTGTGGTGCCGTCGGGCAGCGACAGCTTCGCCGTCATGCCGGCCCGCACGAACTGCGCGTCCGCCGTCGGCAGGGTGCCCCGCAGGTCCACTTTGCTCGACGTCGCGGTGCCGATCCGGCCGGTCGCCTGCGCGCCCGCGCGGGTGATCACCGAATCGAGGCGCACCGGCAGCTCGGGCAGGAACAGGATCTCCCCGGACGGGATCGTCACCTTCGGCGGCGTGTCCGTGGTGGTCTGCGGTTCGTAGCCGGCGCGCTCGTACCAGCGCTGCACCTGGATCTGGGTCGCGGCGTCGAACTTCCCGCCGCGCGGGTGCCCGAACCCCAGTGCGGTCAACGCGGCCTGCAGCTGCTTCACGTCATCACCGGTCATCCCGTCGGCCAGCGTGCGGTACATCGGCACCGCGCCGGGCAGGAGGAACACGGGGCGCCCGCTGACCTCCAGCAGCCGGGCGCCCGAGCCCACGGTCGCGCCCGCCTCCGGTGCCTTGGTCACCAGCTGGGTCGCCGGTGTCGCCGCGTCGCCGGCCGGGGCGCCGACCGAACCGGTCAGCGTGAGCGGGGTCGCGCCGGTGTAGGCGACGGTGCCCTGGGCGGTCACGGTGCTGGTGAGCTTCTGCTTGCGCACCGCGACCGTGATGAGCGACGCGGGCGGTGGCTGGTGCGCCGCCGCGGCGTCGGCGGGCGAGGTGATCCGCGAGCCGACGACCCAGCCGACCGCGCCCGCCGCCAGCGCCACGCCCATCAGCACGAGGACGACGCGCCGGGGGTTGGTGACCACGTCAGCCGACTCCCGCCTGCAGCAGCGCCTGGACGAACGGCTTCGCGACGGCTTCGTAGGCCTTGCCGCACTCCAGGTCGTCCAGCGAGGTCTTGATCTCCTTGCTCAGGCCCTGCTGCTTCGAGGCGGCGGGGTTCGAGTCGTACTCCTGCTGCGCGGCCTGGCTGAGGGTGTGCTCGACGACGCCGGGTTTGGTGCTCGGCACCGCGTAGCCCTTGCGACGCAGGCAGCTGCCGTAGTCCTGGGCGGCGGCCAGCACCCGGGAGTCGGTCTCGAACCTTTGCGAAGCTTCGCGCGCGGCGGCCTGCTGGCCGGCGTCGGACTTGCTTTCGCCGCCGGTGTTGCCCATCTGCCGGTTGACCTCGGCGATGCACCCGCCCTGGGGCTTCTTGGCGTCCGCGTAGCTCAGCTCCCGGGGCGCGCCGTAGGCGGTGTCGTAGGCCGTCTGCTGGGCCGCGGGCAGCGCCGCGCGGATCGCGTTGTTGGGATTCGGCGGGTTCACCGGGACGGCGACGGCCGGGTCGTTCGGGAAGACGTCCTTGGCGTACCCCGTGCCGTAGCCGTACTTCTGGCGGTAGGCCTTGAGCGCCTCGTACGACGTCAGCGCCGGGTCGATGCCCGCGATGTTGCTCTTCGAGACCGCGTACCGCATCGGGTGGGGCACGTACTTGAACCCGGCCCGCTTCATGCAGTCGGCCATCAGGTTCTCGGACTTGACGGAGTCCGCCTCGGCTTTGCCTTCCGGCGTGCTCGTGTCCGGGGCTGTCCCGCCGGTGGCGGCCTCGGTGCTGCTCGCCGCGGAGGAGGCGGCGGCGGGCGCGGGCGCGTTGTCGGTGCTCCCGCCGCAGCCGGCCAGCACCGCGGTGCCTGCGGCCAGCGCGAACAGCAGCGCCGTCTTGGTGATCTTCGTGCTCATACCGGGACAGACGAGTGACGACCGGAAAAAGTTGATCCGATCGAGCGCGGCCTGGTTGCGACGGCTATCCGCCCTTCGATCATCCGTGCCACCGGCGAGCCACACTGGGTGGGCGCCTACTCCGGGCGTCGCCGGAAACCTCACACACCCCAGGTGATCACGATGCACGAAGTGACCGAGCTCCTCCGCGAGTACGACCGTGCCCGCGCCTACACCGACCTGCTGTGGAAAGACCTCAGCGCCGACGAGGTGACGTGGCGCCCGCACGAGAACTCCAGCGCCATCGGCTGGCACCTCGGCCACCAGGCGCACGTCGCCCACTTCATGGTCCGCAACCTCACCGCCGCCGAGCCGAGCCCCGACCCCGAGCTCGACGGGCTGATGGACTCGGCCCGGCCCGAACAGTTCCGCGGCGCGCTGCCGACGGTGGAGCGGCTCACCACGTTCCGGGAGACCGTCGCGGCTCGCGTCCACGCTCGGCTCGACGCCATCGCCGGCGGCCGCGTGAGCTCGCCCGACCAGCTCACCGTCGTGTGCCGGCACCTGCTGATCGCGCTGATCAACCACGAGTACCAGCACGACCAGTGGATCGGCGAGGTCCGCTCCGAGAACCTCGGGCACGCCCTGCCGCCGGACCCCGACACCGACCAGGTGAACCGCCTCGACGGTTACCTCGTCCTCACCTCCCTGATGTGACCCTTGAACCCGACCGGAACACCCGAGACGAACGGAATCCACACCCACCATGACTGAGAAGGTCTGGTTCATTACCGGCACGTCGCGCGGCTTCGGCCGCCAGTGGGCCGAAGCCGCGCTCGCCCGGGGTGACAAGGTCGCCGCCACCGCACGCGACACGGCGACCCTCGACGACCTGGCCGCGAAGTACGGCGAGCACGTGCTGCCGCTCGCCCTCGACGTCACCGACAAGTCCGCTGTGGACAGTGCCGTCGCCCGCGCGCACGACCGCTTCGGCCGGCTCGACGTGGTCGTCAACAACGCCGGCTACGGGCTCTTCGGCGCCATCGAGGAGATCAGCGAAGAGCAGGCCCGCGCGCAGATCGAGACCAACCTGTTCGGCGCGCTGTGGGTCACCCAGGCCGCGGTCCCGATCCTGCGGGCCCAGGGCTCCGGCCACATCCTCCAGGTGTCCTCGATCGGCGGTGTGCTCGCGTTCCCCAACCTCGGGCTCTACCACGCGTCGAAGTGGGGGCTCGAAGGGTTCAGCACCTCCCTGGCCCAGGAGGTCGCACCGTTCGGCGTGCACGTGACGATCGTCGAGCCCACGGGCTACAGCACGGACTGGAGCGGCCGCTCCGCCGTGCACGCCGAACCGCTCGCCCAGTACGAACCCGCGCGCCAGGCCCGCGCCGCCCGCACCCGACCCGGCATGGTCGGCGACCCGACCGCCACGAGCGACGCCATCCTCACCCTCGTCGACGCCGCCGACCCGCCCCTGCGCCTGTTCCTGGGCCGCGACCAGATCCCGCGCGTTGAACAGGAGTACTCGGCGCGGCTGCGGACCTGGCGCGACTGGGACGAAGTGGCTGCGCAGGCCCACGGCACGCAGGACTGAGCGGATCACCCCTCCCGGTCTCGGCCGACCGTGAAGTGGTGTTCACCGCCCGGGTTCTCGAGTTCGTCGAGCACCGCGATCGCGAGGTCGGGCGCGGTGATCCGCGAGTCGCCGTTGCCGTCGGTGAGGAGTGTGGTGCTCCCCCGCCGGTAGCCGCCGGTGCGCGTGCCCGGTTCGAGGATCGCCGGTGGGCTGAGGTACGTGCAGGCGTCGTGGGGATGGTCCCGGCAGACGCGGAATTGGTCGAGGCTGGCCCGGGCGATGGTCTGCCATTCGTCGGGAACGTAGGCGGGGTCGTCGATGAGCAGGCGGCCGGCGTCATGCGGAGAGCGCAACGGCGCCGAGCCGCCGACCACCAGGACCCCGGTGCCGCATCGCTTCGCCACGTCGAGGAAGGCGCGGGTCAGGGGCGCCAGCAGCTGCTCGCTGCCGGGGGCGAGGCGGATGGCGAGGACGGCGGCGTCCGCCGCGGTCAGAACCGGCTCCAGGTCCTCGGTTCGCGCGACGTCCAGGGCACGCACGCTGAGCCGGCCGGTTTCCGCGCCGGCCGGCCGGCGCGACACGGCCGTTACGGCGTGCCCGCGGGTCAGGGCCTCGGTGACGACGGCGCGGCCGGCCATCCCGGTGCCACCGAAGACTGCGATTCTCATGGTTGGCTGGTTTCCTTCTTCTTCGGTGGGTTGAGTTGCCCGGCAACCGTCGCGGTGAGGGCGAACGCGAAACCGGCGAGCTGGACGAACGTGAGAGCTTCCCCGGCGACGGCGGCGCCGAGGACCGCGGCGACGAGCGGTGAGAGCAGCGCGAGCAACGCGGTGGCGGTGACCGGCAGCCGGCGGATGCCGGCGAACCAGAGCGTGTAGGTGAGCAGCGCGCCGACGAGCCCGAGCCACAGGTACCCGGCGACGGCCGGTCCGTCGATGTCGCTCGGGACACCGTCGATCACCAAAGCCGGGATCAGGAGAAAAAGCCCGGCCGCGGTGAGCTGCCACCCGGCCAGGCCCAGCGCGCTGACGCCTTCGGGCCGGCCCCAGCGTTTCGTCAGCGACGCCGGTGGCCATGGACACGGCACCGGCCAGCCCGGCGAGGATGCCGACGGGATCGAGCGCCGCGTCGGGCCCGAGCACGACCAGGGCGATGCCGGCCACCCCGACGACACCCCAGGCGACGCGCCAGGTGGAGAGCCGTTCGCGGAGGATCGCGACGGCGAGGAACGCGACCACGACCGGCTGTGCCGCACCCAGCGTCGCCGCGACCCCGCCGGGCAGGTGCTGCGCGGCGAGGAACAGCAGCGGGAAGAACGCCCCCATGTTCAGCACGCCCAGCACAGCGCTTCCACCACCACGACCCGTGAGGCAGGCGGCGGGCCAGCAGCAGGGCGATCAGCCCTACCGGCAACGACCGCATCAGCGCCGCGAACAGCGGGTGCCCGGCCGGCAGCAGGTGGGTGGTCACGAGGTAGGTGGTGCCCCACACCGCCGGCGCGAGGGCCGTCAGCGCGGTCCACCCGACGCGCGTGGTGGCGGGATGTGCGGTCGTTGTCACCGGTTCATCGTCCGCCCGCGGCATCGATGAGTCCAACACATGGATGTCATGGCAGCGATGAGCGGCAATAATCGGTGCATGGAGCTTCAGCAGATGCGCTACGTCGTCGCGGTGGCCGAGGAGTGCAGCTTCACCCGTGCCGCCGAACGCTGTTTCGTCGTGCAGTCCGCGCTCAGCCACCAGATCAAGGCCCTCGAGACCGAGCTCGGCCTCACGCTGTTCGCGCGCACGAGCCGCCGCGTCGACCTCACCGCCGCGGGCGAGGCGTTCCTCTCAGCCGCGCGCATGAGTCTGGAAGCCGCGGACCGCGCTGTCGCGGACGCCGCCGCCGCGACCGGGCAGGTCCGCGGCACCCTCACCCTCGGCGTGATCCCGACCGTCACCGGCCTCGATCTGCCCGCCGCACTCGGCGATTACCGCCGGGCGCACCCGGCCGTGCGCATCAGGCTCCACAGCGGCGGCAGCGACGAGTTCATCGCGGCCACCGCCGAGGGCAGCGTCGACGTCGCTGTCCTCGGCCTGCCCGAGCCCACGTCGGCGAAGGGAGTGGCCACCCGCGAGCTCGCGCGCGAACGCCTCGTCGCTGTCGTGTCCGCGACCCACCGCCTCGCGGACCGCCGACGGCTGAAACTGGCTGACCTGGCAGACGAGACCTTCGTCGATTTCCCCGCCGGCACCCCCGGCCGGGCCCCCTCCGACCGCGCCTTCCAGGCCGCCGGCGTCCACCGCGAGGTCGCGTTCGAGGCCATGAGCCCCACTCTCATCCTCGACCTCGTCCGGCACAACCTCGCTGTCAGCCTGCTCTCACCCTTCGTCCTCGCAGGCGACGCGGACCTGCGCACGATTCCGGTGAGCGACGGCCCGAGCCGCATCGAGTACCTGGCGTGGAGCTCGTTCAACCCTTCCCCTGCGGCGCAAGCGTTTCTGGACCAGGTACGGCCGCGGTGAGCCTGCACATCTCGCCCCGCACGGTGGAGAAGCACGTGGTGAGCCTGGGCCGCACCGGGCGGGCCGAGCGGACGGAGTGCGCGTCTGCGCTGCCGGAGCGGTGCCGCGAGTACTTAGTCGAGATGGCTGAGCCCTGGCCACAGCTGCGCCCAGGTCCCGTGGGGTCGGTGGCACAGGTAGATCGCCGCGTGGTTCGTGGTTTCTTCGTTCGCAACGCCGCCGGGCGTGGTGATGGGTGCGATCTCGCGGACGTCGGACCAGAAGCGGCGCAGGTAGTCCGGGCCCCACTCCCCCACGCACAGCACGGTGTCCGGGGTGCCGGCGGGCGGGCCCCACAGGAGATAACCGTTGTGGGCACTGGAAACCGGCAGCCTCAGGCCCGCGTCGGGGCCGAGGAGGGTCAGGGCGCCGGCTTCGCCGTAGTTGCTGGTGAAGACGCTGGAGCCGGGCGGCAGGGTGTCGGCGACGGCGGTGACCTGGTGGACGAAGTCGGGCCAGCCGTAGGTCTCCACCAGCTGCGGGTTGACCGAGGCGAACACGCGTTCCGCGCTCACCGGCAGCACCGGCAGGCCGATCAGCACCGCGAACACCGCCGAGAGGGCGATCGCGATCCGCCATCGCCGTGGGGTGAGGGCGGCCCGGGTTTCGGCCCACACCCCGCCGGCGGCGAACAGCCCGAGCAAGGCCGGCGCCGCGTAGTAGCTCTTGCCGCCGCCCGCGGTGAACACGACCAGGGCGGTCACCGCGACGACGAGCACCCACCGGTGAGCACGCTCCTCGGCCAGCCACCGCACGCCGGAGACCCACAGGGCGATCAGCGGCGGACCGGCGAGCACCAACAGCAGCAGCGGCACGTTCGGCAGCGCCCCGAGCGGCCCGCCCTGCTCGGCCGAGAGCACGCCGGCCATGCGGAACTGCGCCCAGCTGTGCTGCGCGTTCCACACCACGTTGGGCGCGAGGAGCACCGCGGCCAGCGCACCGGCCAGCCACGGTCCTGGCGTCCGCAGCACGCTGCGCCGGAACAGGGCAAGCCCCACGACAACGCCGAGCAGCAGCACGCCGACGGTGAACTTGTTCTCCAGCCCGATCCCGGCCACCGCGCCGGCGAGGAGCCACGCGCGAACGGTGCCCGACCGCAGCGCCCGCGCCACCGTGACGAGCACCGCGGCCCAGGCCAGCTGGTCCGTCACCGTCGTGCCGAACAACGTCGAGCCCGCGACGAACACGGGACACGCCGCGATCGTCGCCGCCGTGATCGTCTGGGCCCGCGCGCGACCGCCGAACTCGGCCGCCAGCTTGGCGGCGAGCAGGACGCAGCCCAGCTGCGCGGCGATCGCCAGCAGCCGCAGGGGCAGGACCCCGCCGGGCAGATCGGCGGCCAGCCGCGCCAGCAGCGGCGTCAGCGGCGGCTGGTCGGGGTAGCCCCACGCGAGGTGCCGACCGGCGACGACGTAGTAGAACTCGTCACGGTGCCAGCCGAAGCGCGCCGCCACCGCCAGATGCACCGCACCGGCCACGGCGACCACCGCCAGTAGCGGGCGCCACGCCAGCCGTTCGGCTCGGCCGGCCGGTCTGTCGGTTTCGAGTTTTCCCGTGTCGTGCATGCCTTCTCGCCTTCCGGACAGGACAGGGGACGGGATTACGAACGCGGCCGGCGCCACAGGGCGAACCTTGGCCCGGCAGACGTGGCCGGCCGGTCTGTCCGTTTCGAGCTTTCCCTTGTCGTGCATGGCTTCTCGCCTTCCGGTCAGGACGAGGGACGGGGCACGAACGCGGCCAGTACGAGATGGCGCACGGTGGCCCGGCAGGCGTCGTCGTCGAGGCGGGTGGAGTCGGGGTCGCCGAGGCGGTGCCAGGCGAACCACGCGATGGTTTCGACGATGAAGCGCGCCGCGGCCGGGACGTCGGGGACGGGGTCCAGCGCGCCGGAGCGGATGCGCCGGGTGAGGTAGTCGGCGAGGGTGTCGAGCATGCCCCGGCGCCGTTGGACGAAGTAGTACTGCGCGAGCTCGGGCAGGTCGGCCGCGCATCGTTCGACGAGGGCGAGCAGGTGGCGGTTGCGTTCGATGAAGCCGTAGAGCTCGTCGACGATCGCACCGAGTTCGTCGGCGACGGGTCGCTGCCGGCGGCCGGCGGACGCGGCCAGCGCGGAGAGGCCGCTGTCGTCGGCGGCCCAGCCGTCGATCAGCGCGACGATCTCCTCCGGCGTCGGCGTGGGGACCGGGGTGGTCAAGTCTTCCAGGGCTTCCGGCCGGATCAGGCGCAGCAAAGCCAGGTACAGCAACGCTTCCTTGCTCTTGGCGTAGGTATAGACCGCGCCGTGGCTCAGGCCGAGGGCCGCGGACACGTCGGACACCCCGGCCGCCTGGTAGCCCTTGGCCATGAACACCCGGGCCGCTGCCTCGGCGATCTCCCCCACCGGCCGTGCCGGCACTCTCCCTCGCACGAGCCCAGTATTGATTGACTGACCAAGTCAGTCAATAGACGGCGCACTACTATGGACGAGAACGAAGGAGGGCCGGCACGTGACGACGAAGAGCCCGGTCGCGCTGGTGACCGGCGCGGCCGGGGGGATCGGCGCCGCCGTGTGCCGCGCGCTGGCCGGGCAGGGGCACCGCGTCGTGGTGCACGACTTCGGCAAACCCGAGGCGGGCGAAGCGCTCGTCGCGGAGCTTCCGGACACCGGGTACGTCGACGGCGACATCTCCGACCCCGAGGTGGCGCCGAAGCTGGTGGCCGCGGCCGTCGAGCGATGGGGCCGGCTCGACGTGGTCGTGAACAACGCCGGCATCGCGCGCCAGATCCCGCACCGGGACCTCGACGCCGTGCCGGACGAGTGGTGGCACCGGGTTCTCGGCGTCAACCTGCTCGGTCCGTGGCACCTCTCGCGCGCCGCCGCGCCCGCGTTGCGCGCCACTCGCGGCGCGATCGTCAACGTGGCGTCGGTGGCCGGGCTCACCGTGAGCGGCAGCTCGATCCCCTACGCGGTCAGCAAAGCCGGGCTGATCCATCTGACCAAGCTGCTCGCGGTCGCGCTGGCGCCGGAAATCCGCGTCAACGCGATCGCCCCCGGCTACATCGACACCCCGCTCACCCACGATTGGACCGACCTGCGCGACGCGGTGGACGAGCGGGCTCCGCTGGGCCGGCTGGGCGCGCCCGAAGACGCGGCGGCCGCCGTGCTGAGCCTGCTGAACAGCCCGTACACGACCGGCGCCGTGCTGACCGTCGACGGCGGCCTGAACCTGACCTGACGGCTCAGGTCCGCCAGGTGATCAGCTCGTCCAGCGGCAGCTTCCGGCGCTTTCCCGCACTGCCGCTCGGCGGCGCGGCCGGATCTTCGGCCGAGTAGCCGAGCGTCAGGACTCCCGTCAGCGCGACGTCTTCGGGGAAGCCGGTGAGGGCGTGGACCGCCGCGAACTGGTCTCGCTCGCCGGGGCCGAAGAAGCCCGTGGCGAGGCCCTCGTCGGTGGCGGCGAGCTGCAGCAGCGACAGCAGCGCGCCGCTGTCGAACCACCAGTACGGGACGGTCCATTCACCTTCGGCGCCGTCTTCGTCGGTTTTGTCGGCTTCCTGGTAGCGCTCGTGGTAGGACGCCTCGCGAATCCCGACGGCGATGTGCACGGGTGCCTCGGAGATCCACGCCGGGAGGCCGAGGGCGAGGTAGGGCTGCTCGGCGATTTCGGCGATCCGGGCGCGGACGTCTCGTGCCGTGATCACCGCGAGCCGGTGCCCCTGGCTGAAACCGGCACTCGGCGCGCGGCGGACCACGCGCACCAGGCGGCGCAGGACGTCTTCGGGCACGGGATCGGGCCGGTAGGCCCGGACCATCCGCCGGTGGCGCAGAACCTCGGAGAACTCCATGCGATCAGCATGGCGCAAGATCCACCGCGCGCGCTGGGGTTTCGCGAACTGTCGAACCGTGACGCGCGGACCGCGAAAACTAGTGCCGACTGGCGAACTGATCGCCGGGTGGGAAATTTTTCGCCGTGACCGGTTCCGCGCCGAACCGAGGCTTCACCGCAAGGATTTCCCTGCGGTTGAGCCAAGATCTACTTTCCGACTTACGCCGACTTGACCTGACGCACCGTCGCGCCGTCACTACGCCACCAGATGATCTGTGTCGCTTCCCACGGACTCTGTACACATGTCGTTGCTTGTTCTTAACCTGCTCGTGCTTTCGCGGTGACCTGCGATCCACCCCCGAGGATCAGCGGCCGGAAGCCACCGCGAGACTCCGGCAGACGCCGCCCCTCCCCGGGCGCGGAGCCGGGCGTGCGGTGTGAAAAAGAAGGAGCCCACCCCCGTGGGGCGACACAGCAAACCGAGCCACACCAAAACCGTCCTGAAACGCACCGGCGCGACCGCGGCTCTCGCGGGCGCCACGCTCGGCGGCATCAGCCTCGTCGGCGCCGGCCCGGCCAACGCCTTCCCCGGGCAGGCCGGACTGGTCAAGTGCGAGAGCTCCGGCAACCCGACCGCGGTCAACAACACCGCGGCCGGCCAGCGCGCCGGACGCCCGGCCGGACTGTTCCAGATCGTGACCAAGACCTGGCTCGCGAACGGTGGCGGCCAGTTCGCCCCGACCGCGGACAAGGCCTCCCCCGCCCAGCAGCAGGTCGTCGCGGACCGGATCTACGCCAAGTCGGGTTCGGCGCCGTGGGAGTGCAGCACGGGCTCCGGCCCGGCCGGCTTCGGCTCGTTCTCGGGCCAGCTGAACACCGGGTCCGCCGACAGCGGCGCCGCCAAGAGCCACAGCAAGGCCAAGGCGGCCAAGCCCGAGGCGAAGACCAAGCTCAAGGCCAAGGCGAAGCCGCAGGTCAAGCAGCAGGTCAAGCCGCAGGTCACGAGCACGCCCACGGCCGGCGCGACGCGGTCGAACCCGAACGGCGACTACACCGTCGTCGCGGGCGACACCCTGTCGGGCATCGCCGCGCGCATCGGCATCACCGGTGGCTGGCAGCACCTGCAGCAGCTGAACTCGGCGTACGTCCCCAATGCCGACCTGATCCTGGTCGGGCAGAAGATCGCCACGAAGTGACCCCCGTCCGCATCCGCGCCGCTTTCCCCCGGGCGCCGCGGACGCGGACGGCGAGCCACCGCGGATCCCCCGCCGCGGGTGCGCTCGGGCACCTTCGGCGAGTTCGCGGCGGAAGGCGCGCGGGGTAAGCGGGCTCTCGTTGTGGGAACACCGGCCCGCCTACCCCGCTCGTCCCCGCCGGCAGCTCACGGCTTTACTCACCAAACAGACGTCAGGTAGTTTCGCCCCAGCCGATAGAAGCGGGGTGGGGCGGTGCAGCGCGCGGTGTACGACGCCGAGCACGAGGCGTACCGGGACAGCGTCCGGCGGTTCGTGGCGACCGAGGTGGTTCCGCACCGCGAACGGTGGGAAGCCGCCGGCCGCGTCGACCGCGAGCTGTTCCGCGCCGCCGGGAAAGTCGGGCTGCTCGGCATCTCCGCACCCGAGGAGCACGGCGGAGGCGGCAACGCGGACTTCCGCTTCAACGCCATCCTCAACGAGGAGCTGGGCGCCGCGGATGTCTTGGGCGCGGGGCTCGGCTTGTCCCTGCAGGCCGACATCGCGTTGCCCTACCTCGTGGACCACTGCACCCCCGAGCAAGCCGCCCGCTGGCTGCCCGGCGTGGTCGCCGGCGAGGCCATTCTCGCGCTGGCGATGACCGAACCCGGCGCGGGTTCCGACGTCGCCGCGATCACCACGCGGGCCGTGCGCGACGGCGAGCACTACGTCGTCAACGGCACCAAGACCTTCATCACCAACGCCCTCAACGCCGACCTCGTCATCACCGCGGTGAAAACCGACCCCGCGGCGGGCCGCAAGGGCATCTCGCTGCTGGTCGTCGAGGCCGACCGCGCGGGCTTCCGCCGCGGCGCGAAGCTGGCCAAGGTCGGGCAGCACGCGGCCGACACGGCCGAGCTGTTCTTCGACGACGTCCGCGTGCCGGCGGCCAACCTTCTCGGCGAGGAGGGCCGCGGCTTCTACCTGATGATGAACCACCTCAGCCAGGAGCGCCTCGCCGTCGCCGTGCAGGCCACCGCGCAGGCACGCCGGGCCTACGAGCTGTGCGCGGAGTACGCGAAGAGCCGCGAGGCGTTCGGCAGCCCCATCGGTTCGTTCCAGCACAACCGGTTCGTGCTGGCCGAGATGAAAACCGAGACCGAGATCGCGCAGTCCTACGTCGACCGGCTGCTGCTCGCCCACAGCCGTGGCGAGCTGGACGCCGTCGAGGCGGCGCAGGCGAAGTGGTGGACCACCGAGCTGTGCCAGCGCGTCGTCGACCGCGGGGTGCAGCTGCACGGCGGCTACGGCTACATGGCCGAGTACCCCATCGCCCGGGCCTGGACCGACAGCCGGATCCAGACCATCTACGCGGGCACCACCGAGGTCATGAAAGAGATCATCGGCCGCTCGCTGGGCTTCTGACCCGAGCGGGCGACGCGTCCGGCTTGGCTGTGGCCCCGCCCGCTGTTACGCTCGGCCACCAAACGACCGGTAGATTCGAGTGAGGCAACGATGCCCGACCTGACGATGCGTGACGACACCCGGCTGCACGTCCGCGACGAAGGAGCCGGCCCCACCCTGCTGCTCCTGCCGGGCTGGGGCGTCTCGACGTGGTGGTTCCGCAAGCAGTTCGAGACGCTCACGGATTCCTTCCGGGTCGTGTCCTACGACCCGCGCGGGCAGGGCGAGTCGGACAAGACCACCCGCGGCCAGCGGACCGCGCGGCTGGCGGCGGATCTCGCCGAGGTCGTGGCGTGGACGGGCGACGAACCGGTGCACCTGATGGCCTGGTCCGGCGGCGGGTCCACGGCATTGCAGTACGTCGAGCTGTTCGGCACGGACCGCCTGCGCACGCTGACACTGGTCGGTGCGAGCCCGAAACTGCTCAAGTCCGAGGGCTGGGACCTGGGTTTCGCCGACCTCGAAGGCCTGCTGGGCTGGGTCGGGCTGGTCGGCAGCGACTTCGGCGCCGCGGCGGAAAGCCTGCTGCCGGCGTTCTTCGCCGCAGCGCTTTCGCCCGAGGACCGCGAGGCCACGCTGGCCGAGATGCGCCGCTGCGATCAGGCGGCGATGGCGCTGGCGTCGTGGGACTTCATCATCCAGGACTACCGCGACGTGCTGGCGCTCATCAAGGTCCCGACGCTGGTCGTCACCGGCGCCGACGACGTCGCGGTGCCGGCGGGCAACGCGCCCTACCTGCACGAGCACATCACCGGATCCCGGCTGGAGATCATCGAGAAGGCCGCGCACTGCCCGTTTCTGGAGCAGCCCGACCAGTTCGACGCGGTGCTGCGGAAGTTCCTCGACGCCTGACACTCCCCCGCTGCGGGCCGGGACCACCCGGCTCGCGGCGAGTCAGCTTTCCGGCGCCGTGGTTTTCTTGCCCCGCTTGGGTTTGGCGGGCTTCGCGGCCGGCAGCACGCCGTCGGCCGCGAGGCTGTGGACGATCAGATCCGCGAAGTGCTCGCCGATCTGCTTCGGCGTGAACTCGCCCCCGGGCCGGAACCAGCGGTACACCCAGTTCACCGACCCGAGGATCGACAGGCTCGCCAGCTTGGGGTCGATGTCGGCGCGCACCAGGCCTTCGGCCTTGCCCTTCTGGACCAGGTCGAGGAACACCGAGCGGTACGCGTGCTCGCCGCCGAGGATCTCGGCCTGCCGTTCCTCCGGCAGCGCCGCCATCTCGTGCAGGAACACGGTGGTCCCGGTGAGGTTGCTGCACATGTGGTCGACGTGCCCGATCACCACGTTGCGCAGCCGCTGCAACGGGTCGCCCGGCCGGCTCGCCAGTTCGACGATGTTGGCCAGGCCCTGGCGGTGGACCTCGCTCATGACCTCGAAGAGCAGGTCTTCCTTCGAGTGGATGTAGTAGTAGAGGCTGCCCTTGAGCAGCCCCAGCCGGTCGGCGATGTGCTGCAGCGAAGCGCCTTCGTAGCCCTTTTCGTAGAAGACCTCGGTGGCGACCGCGAACAGCTCCGCCCACCGTTCCTCACGGGGTTTGCGCGAACCACCGCCGCGCCTCTCCGCCCTGCCCGCCGGCTGCCGCACCCGGACCACCCTCATTCGTGAGCTTCGCCGCCGGGCGCACTGGGCACGAGCGGACCTTCGAAACCATCAATCTACCAAACGACCGATTAGTCAACCACCGGCCGAGGGCCCGGCGCGTGGCGATCACGCTACCGTCGGCGAGCGACCGGCCCTCAGACGGCGAGCCCCGTGTCGGCGCCGGCGTTGATCGCGCGCACGAAATCGGCCGGGGTTTCGGCGTCACCGAGGATGCGGACGTCGACGCCGTCGGCCGCGAGCTCGGCGGCGACTTGCGGTCCCGTCGCGCGCCAGCCGATGGCCAGCGCGACGAGATCAGCCGGCACGGTCTCCTCGGCCGCAGTGTCATCGTCGGCCGGGCGCCAGCGGACGGAGCCCGGCTCGATCCCGACGACCACGGCCTTCGTCAGAATGCCGACCCCGTCGTGGCGCAGCTGTTTCACCAGCTGCCGCCGCGTGATCGCCTCGATGCCGCGGCCGATGCTGCCGCGCATCTCGACGATCGTCACCTCGGCTCCGCGGGCCCGCATCAGCTCCGCGGTCTCACACCCGGTCGCGCTGCCGCCGACGACCACCAGGCGGGTCCCGGGCGCCACCGCGATTTCCCCGCGCAGCAGCCGTTGCGCGTCGTGCACGTCCGGCCCGTCGATGCCGGGCACGGGCGGCACCAACGGAACCGCGCCCGTCGCCACGACCACGACGTCCGGGCATTCCTCGGCCACCGTCCCCGCGGAGACCGGCGACGACGTGCGGATCTCGACCCCCAGCTCGGCCAGCCGGCGAGCCTGGAAATCCCGGAACCGCAGCACTTCCCGCTTGCTCGGCGCCGCGCCCGCCACGGACAGCTTGCCGCCGAGCGCGTCGTCGGCCTCCCACACGGACACGCGGTGCCCGCGCAGCCGGGCGATCCGCGCGGCCTCCAGCCCGGACGGCCCCGAGCCGACCACCATGACGCTTCGCGGCGCCGCGGCCGCCTCGACGGACCACGTGAGCTCGCGCCCGACCTCCGGGTTCACCGAGCACCGCGCCCGCTCGCCGCGGCCGACCAAGTCCACGCAGGCGTTGCACGCGATGCACGGACGCACCTCACCCAGCCGGCCGGCGCGCACGAGATCCGGCCAGTCCGGTTCGGCGATCAGTCCACGCCCGAGCAGCACCAGATCCGCGTCGCCGGAGGCCACGATCTCGGCGGCCAGCGCCGGGTCGTCGAGGCGGCCGACGGCCATCACCGGCACGGACACGGCCTGGCGCACGGCCTGGACGAGCGGACGCATGTGGCCGCGCCGAACCGCCATCGGCGCCAGCGTCTCGTGCAGCGTCAGCCAGGTGCCCGAGGACACGGAGATCGACGCGACACCCGAATCCTGCAGCAGTTTCGCCACTGCGACGGCCGAGTCCAGGTCGAACCCGCCGGGCTCGGCGTCGGTGCCGTTGAGCCGCCAGACGAGCGGAAGGTCCACGGCCGCGACGATCGCGCGCGCCACCTCGAGCGAGAACCGAGCGCGGTTTTCGAGCGTCCCGCCGTAGCCGTCGGTGCGCAGGTTGTGCCGGGGCGACAGGAAGTTCGACGGCAGGTATCCGTGGGCGCCGTGCACCTCCAGGTAGTCGAATCCCGCCTCGGCCGCGAACCGCGCCGCCCGCGCGTAGTCGGCGACGATCCGGTCGATCTCGGGCTCGGTCAGCTCGTGCGGGGTGGGCGCGGCCGAGTTCAGCGGAACCGGCGACGGTGCCACGGACGGGCCGGCCACGACCTGGCGGCCCGGGTGCATGAGCTGCACGCCCACCACGGTTCCGTGCGGGCGCACCGCCTCGACGATCCGCCGCAGCCCCGGCACGCACTCCGGCGCGCACAGGCGCGGCTCGGGCCCGACCGTGTCCGCGGAAACCAGGCAGCCCTCGACGGTGATCGCGCCGACGCCGCCCTCGGCGCGGCGCCGGTAGTAGGCCACGGTGTCGTCGGTGATGTAGCCGCCCTGGTCCAGGCACGTGCCCATGGGCGCCATCACGAGCCGGTTGCCGAACGTCAGCCGGCCGACCCGCACCGACGTGAACAGGACGTCCAGCGCGCTCACGGGAGGATCCGCAGCGCCGCGACCGGGCACGCCTCGACGCCCATCTCGGTGGTGTCCTCCTCCCCCGGCGGCACCTCCTGTTCCGCGGCGACGCCGGAGAACCCGTCGTCGTTGAGGGGGAACAGGTCCGGGTCGATGATGTAGCACTGCGCGTGGCCCTGGCAGACGTCGGGCACCTGGCCGATCTTCACGAGGTCCTCCCGGCGCCGTGCGTTACGGGGAGCGTCTCCATGGCCCGCGACGCCAGGCTCGGCTTCCACTGTGGATCGCCGGCGAGGGCCAGTTCGGGCAGGCGGGCGAGGATCCGGCTCACCGCGATCCTCGTCTCCATCCGCGCGAGCTGTGCGCCGATGCAGGCGTGGATGCCTTTGCCGAACGCCAGGTGCGGGTTCGGCGCGCGGCCGAGGTCCAGGGAGTCGGGGTCGGTGAACTTCGCCGGGTCGCGGTTGGCGGCGGCGAGTACGAGGTGGACACGTTCGCCGGGCGAGATCGTCCGGCCGCCGACCGCGGTCTCCGCGACGACCCAGCGGATCAGGACCTTGATCGGCCCGTCGAACCGCAGCAGCTCCTCGACCGCGGGCCCGATCAGCTCGGGCTCACGACGAAGCCGGTCGAGCTGGTCCGGCCGCCGCAGCAACGCCAGCAGGGAGTTGGCGATGGAGTTGGTCGTGGTTTCGTGGCCCGCGAACAGCAACAGGGCGCACATGGCCACGAGCTCGTCGTCGGAGAGGTGGTCGGCGTCGCCGTCGTGGGCCATGAGCGCCGAGAGCATGTCCTCGCCCGGGTCGGTGCGGCGCTTCGCGATGAGCTCGCGGATGTAGGAGTCCATTTCGCGCAGGCCGCGCAACGCCCGCTCGTGGCGTTCGGCCCGCGCGGTGCCGCCGGCGCCGAACGCGACCAGCGCGAGCTCGTCGGACCACTCGCGGAACCGGTCGCGATCCTCGGGTGCCGCGCCGAGCATCGTGGCGATCACGGTGGTGGGCAAGGGATACGCGATGTGCTCGATCAGGTCCTGGGCGCCGGAGCCGCGGAGGAAACCGTCGATGTGCTCGTCGACGATCCGGGTGATCATGCCGTCCATCCGCGCGATCCCCTGGCCCTTGAACGCGCCCGCGGCGAGCTTGCGCAGCCGGGTGTGCGCCGGCGGGTCGGAGACGACCATCCAGCTCGCCATCAGCCCGAGCACCGCGGTCGTCGCCTCCGGCTGGTCGGGCCGCTCGGCGCGCGCGGCGAGCAGCGGCCGCACGCGGTCGCTGGAGAACGCCTTGTTCTGGAACGCCGCCGAGACGTCGTCGTAGCGCGTGAGCAGCCACGCGCGGTGCTTCTCGCTCCAGTGCACCGGGTCCGCGGCGCGCAGCTCGTGGAGCGCGGGGTATGGGTCGGCGCTCGCCGACGGTTCGAGCAGGTCGTCGGGGACGGCGGGGTTTTCGGTGGCAGACATGAGTGTCCTCTCAGGAGCCGGCGGCGGCCGGCTGCGCGAGGCCGCGGGCCAGCCCGAGCCGGTCGCGGACGATCCAGCCGCCGATCCGGCCGCCCGTGACGGAGACCAGACCGACGAGGTGCAGGGTCGCGGGCGTGCCGACGGCCGCGTCGCCGCCGTCGGGACCGAGCCCGCCGGCGTAGGCGCCCGTGGCGGTGATCCGGAAGGCGACGTGCTCGCCCGCGGAGAACAGCTCGTCGATCCTCGACGTGACGTCGGTGAGCAAGGCGGGCCCGGCGTCGCCGTCGTCGAAGCGGACCGCGGCCGGGGAGTCCTGGAGCTGAACGGCCCCGCCCGCCAAGATCCATTGCCGCACCATGGATTCCGCGGCGGGGTTCGCCGGCTCGGCTTCGGTGTCCCACGGCGCAGGCGCGGGCGGGTCGACCGGCGCGGGGTTCCCGGAGCCCAGCTGGCGGCGGCGGGAGAGGTAGTCCTGCTCCACGAAGTTCGTCTCCAGCCGGCGGCCGTTCCAGCGGTACAGCCCGATGCCCGTCCACACGGCGACCTGCCCGTCGCGGGCGCGCCGGCCGTGTTCGGAGAACCGCAGGGCCAGTTTCCGGCCGTCGGTGACGATCGAGTGGACCGTCAGGCACAGCCCGGGATACTGCTCGAACTGCCGCTGCGCCGCCGGGATGTACGCGTCATCGCGCCCGGCGACTTCGTGCGGGCCCATGCGCAGGACGTAGCCGGGCTCCATGATCTCCGCGCACACGGACACGTCGTGGCGGTTGGTGTAGTCGTTGACGTAGCGGCGCATCAGCGCCACGAACGGGTCCGGGCGGCCGGTCATCAGCGGCCCTCGAACTTGGCCGGCCGCTTGCCGAGAAAGGCGGCGACGCCCTCCGCGGCGTCCGCGGTGGCGTGCAGGGTGGTGAGCGCGGCGGTCGAATGGTCGAACTCGCCGCGGTCGACGCCGCGGTTGACCAGGTTCTTGCCGCTGGCCACGGCGAGCGGGGCCATCGCCGCGAACCGCCCGGCGAGCTCGCGCGCGGCGGTCATCAACTCGGCCGCGGGAACCACCTTCTGCGCCAGGCCGATCCGCAACGCCGTGGCCGCGTCGACCCGCTCGCCGCCGAACATCATGAGCTTCGTCCAGTGCCGCCCGATCACCGACGGCGCGCGCAGCACCCCGAACCCCGGCACCAGCCCGACGCCGCACTCCGGCATCCCGAACGTCGCCGTGTCGGCGGCCACCACCACGTCGCACGCCAGCGCCAGTTCGCACCCGCCGCCGAGCGCGAACCCGTTCACGGCCGCGACGATCGGCAGCGGCGACTCCTCCACCGCGGCGAAGGTGCGCATGCAGTCCTGCTGGAACTCCCGCTTGGCCACGACGTCGGTCAGGTCGGCGAAACTCGCGATGTCGCCGCCGGCCGAGAATGCCTTGTCGCCGGCGCCGGTGATGATCACGGCTCGGGTGCGGCCGTCGGAGGCCAAGTGGGCCAACGCTTCCCGCAGCTCCGGCCAGAAGTCGCGGCCCATCGCGTTGAGCTTGCCCGGGGTGTCCAGGGTGAGCACCGCGACCGCGCCCGAGCCGTCGCCGGTGTCGTCGACCTCGACCCGCAAGGTGCGGGCCGCGGCGGGATTCCAGGTGCTCACGCAAATCCTCCCGAGGCGATCTCGATGCTCGTCGCGATGACCTCCCGCGTGCGGGCGGGCTCGATGACGTCGTCCAGCGATAGGTGCGCGGCGGCCTCCCACGGCTCGGCCTCGCTGATCCACTCCTCGGTCAGCTCGGCGACGAGTGCCGCGTGCGCCTCCGGCCCTTCCTCGGCCAGTACGCGTTCCAGCCGGCGCCGGTGGATGGTGCGGATGCCGGTCTCGGGCGCCATGAACCCCAGCTCCGCACTCGGCCACGCGTAGAGGAAGTCCGGTTTCGTCGGGCGCCCGCCCATCGCGAAGTGCCCGCCGCCGTAGGCCTTGCGCAGCACCACCCCGACCTTCGGCACGGTGGCTTCGGCGATCGCGGAGACGAGCCCTTCGTAACCGTGCAGGATGCCGCCACGCTCGGCCTGGGTGCCGATCATCAGGCCGGGCACGTCGTGCAGGAACACCAGCGGCAGGCCGAACGTGTCGCACAGCTTCACGAACGTCCGCTCCTTCGCCAGCGTCGGCGGCTCCAGCGCCCCGGCGCGCACGATCGGCTGGTTGCCGATGAGCCCGACCGGCCGCCCTTCGATCCGCGCGAGAGCGCACAGCAGGCCCGGCCCCCAGCCGTCGGCCCACGGCAGCACGCTCGCTTCGTCGGCGATGCACGCGAACACGTCGCGCATGTCGTAGCCCGAGCGCGGGCCCAGCGGCACGATCGACTCGAGCTCACGCGGGTCGCGAGCCGGTGGCCGCGGCGGGGCGAGCGGCGGCGTCAGCGTCGAGTTCTGCGGCAGGTAGGACAGGAACGCGGCGATGGCGTCCATCGCGTCGGCCTCGGTCTCCACGACGAGGTGCGCGTTGCCCGCTTCCGTCGCGGCGGCCGGGCCGCCCAGCTCGGTGTCGGTGACCTTCTCGCCGATCGCCGGCTCCACGACCGACGGGCCCGAGAGCGCGATCGACCCGCTGCGCACCATCACCACGAAGTGCGCGGTCGAGGCGTGCAGCGCGGAGTCGCCGTAGCTCGGGCCGAGCACGGCCGCGGCCCTCGGCACCACCGGCTCGCCGGGCGGCGGCTTGAGGAACGTGGTGAAGTCCAAGGGGAGACCGGAAAACCGCCAGCCGGAGACGTCCGGCATCCGGCCGCCGTCGGCGTCGCACAGCAGGACGAGAGGGAACCCGTGGCGTTGCGCGTGCTCGATGAGCCGGCCCTGCTTACGCATGCTGATGGGGGCGGTCGTGCCGGCCACCACGGAGGAGTCGATGCCGATCACGCCGATGCGCCGGCCGTCGAGCAGACCGAACCCGGTCACCACGGCGTCGCCGGGGATCGGCTTTTCCCGGCGCAGCTCCGGCAGCGCGAGCGCGCCGATCTCGAACCACGAGCCGGAGTCGACGAGCAGCTCGATCCGCTCACGCACGGGCAGCCGGCCGGATTCCCGGTGCCGGCGCAGCCCTTCCGGGCCGCCGCTGGCGTGGGCGGCCGCCTGCTTCTCGCGGAGGACGGCGAGCCGGTCGGCCATCGTGACCTCGGCCGGTTCGGCGGTGTCGTCACCCGAGTCGTCGCGCACGGTGCTCCTCGTCGTCACGGGACCTCCCCTGGCCGGGATCGGGTGGTCCGTCCCCGGAGCCGACCCTAGACTATCAGACGACTGGTTGGTAGACAGTTCTCCACGGGGTGCTCGTCGTCCGCGACGGAACCCCCAAGACGGGTGTGCAGCGACACCACGGACGTGAGGGACACCGACATGCCAGAGGCGACCGTCCTGGTGGCGAACCGCGGCGAGATCGCGGTGCGCATCATCCGCGCGTGCCACGAGCTCGGCCTGCGGGCCGCCGCCGTCTACAGCGACGCCGACGCCGGCGCGCTGCACGTCCGCCTGGCCGACGAAGGCTTCCGGATCGGACCGCCGCCGGCGCGAGCGTCCTACCTGGACGTCGACGCGGTGCTGGGTGCGGCGAAAGCGGCCGGCGCGAGCCTCGTGCACCCCGGTTACGGCCTGCTCAGCGAGGACGCCGGGTTCGCCGAGGCCGTCACCGCGGCGGGGCTGATGTTCGTCGGGCCGTCCGCGGCGGTCATCGCGCGGATGGGCGACAAGGTCGCGGCGCGTGCGGTCGCCGGGAAGTGCGGCGTGCCGGTGCCGCCCGGCACCGCGGATCTCACCACCGACCAAGCGGCGGCCGAGGCCGACCGGATCGGGTTTCCCTTGGTGGTCAAGGCTTCGTTCGGCGGCGGTGGGCGCGGCATGCGGGTCGTGACGTCGGCCGACGGGCTGGCCGAGGCGATGGCCGCCGCCGCGCGGGAGGCGGGTGCCGCGTTCGGCCGGTCGGAGGTGCACCTCGAGCGCTACCTCCAGCCGGTGCGCCACGTCGAGGTGCAGGTGTTCGGCGACGCGCACGGCACGGTGGTCCACCTGGCCGACCGGGACTGCTCGGTGCAGCGCCGGCACCAGAAGCTCATCGAGGAGGCGCCGGCGTTCGGCCTGCCGGACCGGGTGCGGACCGCGCTGCGGGAGGCGGCCGTGGCGCTGGCGCGCGAGGTCGGTTACGTCGGCGCGGGCACGGTCGAGTTCCTCGTGCTCCCGGAGACCGGCGAGTTCTTCTTCCTGGAGATGAACACGCGGCTGCAGGTCGAGCACGGCGTGACCGAGCTGGTGACCGGCCTCGACCTCGTCGCGGCGCAGCTGCGGGTCGCGCTCGGTGAGCCGCTGCCGTTCACGCAGGACGACGTGGTGGTGCGCGGGCACGCGATCCAGGCCCGCATCGCGGCCGAGGATCCGTCGGCGGGTTTCCGGCCGGCGCCGGGCACCGTGACCGGCCTGGCGTTGCCGCTGGGGCCGGGGATCCGCAACGACTTCGGCGTCGAGACCGGCGACGCGGTGCCGGCGATGTACGACTCGCTCTTCGGCAAGGTCCTCGCCCACGGTGCCGATCGCGACAGCGCGCGACGCCGGCTCGTCGGCGCGTTGGGCGAACTGCGGGTCGAGGGTCCGCCGACGACCGCGCCGTACCTGCGCACGATCCTCGCATCGGCGTCGTTCACGGAAGGCAGGCACGACACGGGATCCGTCGAACGAGAGTGGGTGCCGGCCGCAGCGCCGGCTGCGCCCCCTGCACCACACGCCTGCGCGACGAACGCCGTGCCCGCCAGGCTGGTCCGGATCGCCACGGACCGTGGACCGGTCGAGATCGCGGTCTACGGGCGCGCCCAGCGGCCTGGGGTTGCCGCCGTGTCGGCACGACCGCCGCGCGACACCGAATCCGGCAGCACCGCGGGCGCGACCGCCGGTGGGCCGCCCACCGCGCCGATGGACGCCACGGTCGTGGCGGTCCGGGTCGAGCCCGGGCAGGAGGTCGCCGCGGGTGACGTCGTCGCGGTGCTGGAGGCGATGAAGATGGAGATGCAGGTGCGCACGGACGTCGGCGGTGTCGTCGGGACCGTCCTCGTCTCTCCCGGCACGTCCGTCGCGGCCGGGGCTCCGCTGATCACGCTCGGCTGAGCGCGGCGGTCACCGCCCCGGCACGGCGACGATCGGCACATCCGGCCCGCCGCCGTCGACGAGGATGCGTTGCGCTGTCAGGTAATCGGCGTCGGCAGAAGCGAGGAACGCCACGACGCCGGCCACGTCCTCGGGCCGCGCCACGCGGCCGAAGGGGTAGCGCGCGTCGAGGTCGGCGATCGCCGGCGCGCCGGACGCCGCGACGAGCCGCTCGCCCATGTCGGTCGCGACCAGGCCGGGCGCGACGATGTTGACGCGCACGCCGTGCGGCCGTTCCTCGTGGGCCAGGGTGCGCGCGGCGGTCTCCATCGCGGCCTTGGCCATCGTGTACGCGGCGCCGCCCGCCGGCGTGGTCTCGACGATCGCGCTCGACATCACGATCACGTCGCCCCGGGCCGCGGCGCGCAGCCCCGGCAGCAGGGCGCGGATCAACGCGAGCGGCCCCAGCGTGTGGACCCGCAGCAGCCGCAGGTACTCCTGTTCCTCGGTGTCCGCGATCGGCGTGCCGCGGCTCGCCGTTCCGGCGTTGCTCACGAGCAGGTCGACGGGGCCGAGGTCGGCGCGGATCCGTTGCACCATGGCGCCGACGGCGGCCTCGTCGTCCACCGAGGCCCGGTAGGCGACCGCGGTCCCGCCCTCGGCCGCGATCCCCGCCACGACCTCCTCGGCCGCGCCCGCGTCACGCCGGTAGTTGACCGCGACGGCGGCGCCGTCGGCCGCGAGCCGCGTCGCGATCGCGCGGCCCACGCCACGCGAGCCGCCGGTCACCAGCGCGATACGGCCCGTCAGCGGCGTGGCGTTGCGGGACATCGGAAACTCCTCGTCGATCGGGGGTCAGAGGCGGGTCGCGGCGTCGAGCCGGACCACTTCGCCGTTGAGCAGCTCGTTTTCCATGAAGCTCGTGACAAGCCGGGCGAAGTCTTCCGGGCGGCCCAGGCGTTTCGGGAACACGTGCAGGTCCATCAGCGCGGCGCGGCGTTTCTCGTCGGCCCCGGCCAGCATGCCCGTGTCCATGATCCCCGGGCACACCGTCATCACACGGATCCCCCAGATCGCGAGGTCCCGCGCGAGCGGCAGTGTCAACGCGACCAGGCCGCCCTTCGACGCCGAATACGCCGCCTGCCCGGCCTGCCCTTCCAGCGCGGCGGCCGACGAGACGTTGACGATCAGCCCGCGTTCGCCGTCCGGTCCCGGCTCGTTGCGGGCCATCACGGCGACGGCGTGGCGCAGCACGTCGAACGCGCCCACGAGGTTGATCTCCAGCGTGCGCCGGAAAAGATCGAGCGGGTGCAGCTCGCCCTTGCGCGAGAGCACCCGCGCGGCCGGGCTGATCCCGGCCGCGTTCACGCACACGTCGATGCGCCCGAACCGCTCCGCGACCGCGCCGACGGCCTTCTCGACCGCAGCCTCGTCCGCCACGTCGGTCGGCACGAACAGCGCGGCTTCACCCAGCTCGGCCGCGAGCTCGGCGCCGGCCGAGCTCGCCAGGTCGAGAATGCCCACCCGGCCACCGCCCGCGACCAGCCGCCGCGCGGTGCCGGCGCCGAGCCCCGACGCCCCACCGGTGACCAGGCCGACGGAACCTTCGATCCTCATTTGATCGTGGCCCCTGCGTCGACGGGCAGCGCCACCCCGGTCACGTACCGAGCCTCGTCGCTGGAGAGGAACAGCACCGCGTTGGCGATGTCGATCGGGTCGACCCACGGCACCTCGAGCGCGTTGAGCGACAGGAAGCCCGGCATCGCCGCCTCGCGCGTCGGCGCCGGGTCGTCGGGGGCGAACATCCCCCATGTGCCGGGGTTCTGGATCATGTGGGTGTCCACATTGGTCGGGTGCACGGTGTTGACGCGGATGCGGTGCCCGGCGAGCTCGTTGGCCATCGTGCGCATCAGCCCGACCATCCCGTGCTTGGCCGCCACGTAGTGCCCGACCTGCATGATGCCCTTGAGCCCGCCGATCGAGCTGGTGAACACCATCGACCCGCCGCCGCGGCGCATCAGGTGCGGCACCGCGGCCTTCGCCGTGTGCCAGACCCCGGTGAGGTTGACGTCGAGCATGTCCTGCCACATGTCCTCGGTGAGCTCCCAGGACATGCCGTAGGTCGCGATGCCGGCGTTGGCCACGACGATATCCAGCCCGCCGAACCGCTCGACACCCTCGTCGAGAGCCACCTGCAGGCCTTTGGCGTCGCGGACGTCGGCCTTGCTCGCCACGATCTGCCCACCGGCCTTCTCGACCAGCGCGGTGGTCTCGGCCAGGTCCTCCTCGGTGGCCGGCGGATACTTGTCCACCGTCTCGACCGCCGCGCACGCGTCGATCGCGATGATGTCGGCGCCCTCCTCCGCGAGCCGCACCGCGTGTGCGCGGCCCTGCCCACGTGCCGCGCCCGTGATGAACGCGACCTTTCCCGCGACCCGTCCCGCCATGTCCGCCTCCTTCAGTCGAAGAAACCCGTTGCCGTTCAAAGACTTCCGTCAGTAGCGCAGCGTTCCGGCGAACGCCTCGAGCCGCTGCCCGAGCACGGCCTCGGCCGCGGTGATACCCGAGCGCGCGGCCTTGTCGATCCCGATACCGCGGGCGCGTGTCGTGTCACCGGTCAGCCACAGGCCCTCGACGCCGCGGACCATCGCGTCGGGCCGGACCGGGCCGACCAGTCCCGGTTTGGTGATCACGCCGTAGCTGGTGACGACGTGCGGCTTCGTCCACAGTGCCCCGCGCGCCGCGGGCAGCATCTCCTCGATGTCCTCCCACAGCTCGGCGAACTTCCGGTCGAGCCAGGCCCGGTCGCCGTAGTGGGTCGTCGCGTCGAACGAGGCGCCGACGCACGTCAGGTACTCCCCGGCGGGCGAGACCCCGCCGTCGTACCCGGTGAAGTTGAGGGTGAAGCCGGGCAGACCGCACCGGGGCGTGGACAGGAACGACGCCATCTCGCGCTCGGTCATCGCGATCACCGGCTCCTTCGCGGCGATCCAGTAGCCGATCCAGCAGGCGCGGTTGCGGTTCGCGGCCAGCATCCGGATGCGCGCCGCGAGGTCCCACGGCAGCACGTCGTCGTCGAACAGCCGCAGCAGGTCCCACACCGGCGCGGACACGACCACCTGAGGCGCCTCGATCTCCTCGCCGTCGCGCAGCGTCACCCCGCGCACGGCGCCGTCGCGCACGTCGACCCGGCGGACCGGTGCGGACAGCCGGAGCTCACCACCGTGGGCCTCGAACGCCGACACCATGTTGTGCCACAACGCATCCCAGCCGTCCATCGGCCAGAACGAGTAGCCGGCGGTACGCCGCGTCGAGTAGTGCAGCTTGCGCGTGTAGAGGTTTTCCGAGGCCGAGTGTTCCCACGGCCGCAAGGTGATCTGCTCCAGCACGGAGATGGCTTCCCACACCGTGTACACACCTTCATCGGAGGTGTACTGCGCCATCCACTCCCGCAGCGAAGCGTGGTTCCAGTTCTCCAGCTCCTCGTACGACGTCTCGTTCAGCGCCTGGATGCACCGCTTGAGGCCCTGCTTCGCGCTGCCCGCGTACTGCTCCTGGATCGGCGCCCAGCCCCGGCCGTTGGTCCAGAACGGCATCGAGTCGCTGCGCTCGGAGTGCACGAGGTCGAGCCCCGTCAGCGCGCACACCCGTGTCAGCGAGTCGCCGGGATCCTCGACGAGGTGGCTGCCGAGGCCGAGCTGGTGCCCCTGGTACCGGTACTCGCGCGCCCGCCCGCCGAGGTACGCGTGCTTTTCCAGCAGCAGCACGCGTTGGCCCCGTTCGGCCAGCAGTGACGCCGTGACCAGGCCGGACACGCCGGCACCGAGCACGATCACGTCGTAGGACAAGAAACCTCCTCCTGCCGGTCGTTCACGGGGCGACCACGTCGGCGACCGCCCGCAGCGGCGCGTCGAGCAGTTCGAGCACCGTCCCGTCCGGATCGCGCAGGTAGACCACGCGCACCGGACCCCACTGCTTCGGCCGGTTCCACAGCCGCTGCCCGCCGGCCGCCTCGGCCCGGGCCAACGCGGCGTCGACGTCGTCGACCCGGATGCCCAGGTGCGGCAACCGCGCCGCCGGCTCCGGCGGAGCGCACCACTGCGGCGCCGGCTCGCCGAACTCGAACAGCTCGATCCCGCTGCCGTCCGGGAACCCGAGCAGCGCGACGCGCACCTCGCGGTCGGTGTTCATCGCCAGCGCTGCCGCAGCGGGGTCGAGCGTGAACTCCCGTGCCAGCGGTTCAGCGCCGAGCTCGCGGTAGAAGGCCACGGCCCGCTCCAGCTCCGCCACGCGCACGCCGAGGTGGTGCAGTCCCGCCGTCACACCGACCGGCCGCGGTCCGCCCAGTACGCGCGGCGCAGGTCGCGCTTGAGGATCTTCCCGGTGGGCGCCTTGGGCAGGGCGTCGACGAACTCGACGGACCGGGGCTTCTGGTAGGAGGCGAGGTGCTGTTTCGCCGTGGCGATGATGTCGGCCTCGGTGGCCGTCGTCTCGGGTTTGAGCACCACGAACGCCTTCACCGCTTCGCCCCACTCATCGTCGGGCACGCCGATCACCGCGCACTCCAGCACCGACGGATGCTTGTTCACCGCCTCCTCGACCTGGATCGAGTAGATGTTCTCGCCGCCGGAGATGATCATGTCCTTCGCGCGGTCGACGATGAACACGTAGGACTCGGCGTCCCAGGTGGCGATGTCACCGGTCCACACCCAGCCGTCGCGGATCGTGTTCTCGGTGAGGTCGGGCCGGTTGAGGTAGCCCAGCATGTTGGCCTCGGACCGCACGATGATCTCGCCCGCGGTCCGGCCGTCCTTGGGCACCTCGCGCCCGTCCGGGTCGACGACGCGGACCTGCGTGACGAAACCCTCGCGCCCGCAGGACATCAGCCGTTCCGGGTGGGTGCCACGCACGGCGTCGAGGTGGTCTTCCTGCGACAGGAAGCACATCGTGGTGCCCTCGGTCTGCCCGTACCCCTGGATCAGCGTGCAGGGGAACTGGTCCAGCGCGGCCTTCACCACCGACGAGGGCATCGGCCCGCCGCCGTACTGGATGTTGCGCAGCGCCGAGATGTCGTAGGAGGAGAAGCCCGGCACGGCCATCATCCAGTTGAGCATCGTGGTGATGCCGAGGAACGCCGAGACGCGCTCCTCCTGGATGAGCTCCAGCGCCGTGCGCGCCTCGAAGTTCATCAGCACCAGCGGGCAGCCGTGGCGGTGGTAGTTCATCGAGAGCACCACCGGGATGTGGTACATCTGCCCGGTCAGCATGTAGACGTCGGTCGCGACGATGCGTTCGGCGACGGTCTGGTTGAGCATCCCGAAAGACACGCTCGTGTGGCTGTGCAGCGCGCCCTTCGACTCGCCGGTGGTGCCACCGGTGTAGAGGATGAAAAACGGGTCGGCGTCACCGACCGACGACGACTGCACCGGCTCGTCGGTGCTGCTGCGCGCCAGCAGGTCTTCGTAGCTGCCATCGCCGGATTCCCCGAACTGCAGCCAGTTCGGCACGTCGACCGCGGCCTGCAGCTGCTTCGCGGTGTCGAGCCACTCGTCGGAGGCGATCACCGCTTTGGGTGCCGCGTCGGCGACGATCCGGGTCAGCTCGCCCGCGCCGAGCCGCCAGTTCAACGGCTGGGTGACGAGCCCGGCGCGGCCGGCGGCGTAGTACAGCTCCTGGTACTCGATGGAGTTCTTCGCCAGGATCGCGACCCTGTCCCCTTTGGACAGACCCAGCCCGCCTTCGCCCGCCAGCCCGTTGGCGAGCCTGCGGACGCGTTCGTCGAGCGTTCTCCAGTCCATCCGCCGGCCGCTCGGGGCGTCGACGATCGCGTCCCGGCTGGGCGTGAGCGCCGCCCACTTCTCCGGGATCCGTCCGATGTTGACCATGGGTGTCCTCTGGTAGGTGCCGGTGCGGGGATCAGTAGGGCAGGTCGAGGTAGATGTGCCGGGTCGCGATCAGCCAGCGGTCCCCCTGCTTCACCAGCTCGTCGCGGTACCAGCCGCTGGAGAGCACCCGCGCCGCGCCGTTCTCGATCGAGAGCAGGGTGAGGTTCGCGGTCGTCGCCGCACTGTCCGGGGTTTCCTTGGTGAGCACCAGGTTCGAGAGGTTGTGCCGGCGCTGGTCGGTTTGGGCGACCAGCGAGTCGGCGTGCAGCTTGCGGATCGCCTCGCGGCCCTCGAACGGCCCGATCGTGTCGCCTTCGCGGCCGATCTGCATGGTCATCGTGGCCGTTTCGGTGAACTGGTCGGCGATCAGGTCGACGTCGTTCTCGTCGTAGCCCCACGAAGCCTTGCCCAGGACGTTTTCGATCTCGGCGCGTGCGGTCATGCGGGTGCCTCCTCAGGCGGGCGTGAAGGTCAGCAGCAGCGAACTGGGAGCGCGGGTGAACACGCCGTGCTCCGGCGGCGCCGCGCCGTCGAAGCGGATGTCGCGCATGGCGTCGAGCAGGTGCGCGATTCCGGTGTCGAGCTCGGTCTTGGCCAGCATCGCGCCGACGCAGAAATGCCGGCCCAGGCAGAACGCCGTGTGGTTGGCGCCGGCGGTGTAGGCCCGGCCGAGGTCGAGGTCGGTGCGCAGGAGGTTGAACGAGTCGGGATCGGCGTACTTGGCCGGGTCGCGGTTCGCCGCGCCGATCAGGCACGTCACGGTCTTGCCGGCTTCGACTACCCCGCCCGAGAGCTCCACGTCTTCGGCCGGCTGGCGCATGATCATGTGCACCGGCGGAGAAAACCGCAGGGTCTCCGCGAACGCGGCCGCGATCAGCGAGTGGTCGGCGCGGACCGCTTCGAGCTGGTCCGGGTTCGCGACGAGGTTGCGCATCAGGCTGGCGATCGCCTTGTCGGTCGTCTCCCCGCCCGCGGTCAGCAGCAGGCTGCAGAAGGCCTTGATCTCCTCGTCGGTCATCCGCACGCCGTCGATCTCGGCCGAGCACAGCGTGGAAAGCAGGTCCTCGCCCGGGCTTTCGCGCCGCTCGCGGATGATCGGCAGCAGGTAGGCCTCGAACTCCTCCTTGGTGCGGATCCCGTCGGCCATCACCTGCTCGTCGCCTGAGAGGTTCGACAGGAACGCCATGATCGAGCTGTACCAGCGGTGGAAGTGCTCGTGGTCGGACTTGGGCAGGCCGAGCATGTCCACGATCACGTTGATCGGGAACCGCGTCGCGTACTGGTCGACGAGGTCGACGCGCCCGTCGCGGCGGAACGCGTCGACGAGATCGCGCGAGTTCTGCTCGATGACGGGCAGGAACTTCGCCATCAGGTCCCGGCCGCGGAAGGCCGGCGCGACCAGGTTCCGGTGCGTGGAGTGCTCGCGTCCGTCCATCTGCAGGATGGTGCGGCCGTGCACGGGCTCGAGCTGCCAGTCGTAGTTGTGACTGGTGAACACCGGGTCCTTGAAGGCGCGCTCGACGTCCGCGTACCGGCTGATCACGTAGCTCTGCGTGGCTTCGTGCCAGATGAGCGGGTGCTGCTCGCGCATCACCCGGTACGCGCGGTAGGGATCCGCGGCGAACTCCTCGGACAGGATGTCGGGTCCAGCGGTGGCGGCTACGGACATCGGCGTCCTCCATGACGTCATCGTCACTGACTAACGGCCGTTTGGTAGCGGTGAGATTAGCACCACACCGGTGCCCCAACAAGGGTCTGTCAACCAACCGTTTGACAGTGAAGATCGAGGTTGCCATGCTGCGGACAGGACTCGCGCAGGGAGGCTCCAGTGCACGACGACCGCAGGCCGCAACGCTTCCCCCGAACGGCCCGGGCCTGATGGGCCGCGCGCTGGTCGTCGGCGGCACGGGCCCGACCGGCCCCCCGATCGTGGCCGGGCTGCTCGCCCGCGGCCACGAGGTGACGATGTTCCACACCGGCCGCCACGAGGTCGCGGAGCTGCCGGACGTGCCCCACGTGCACGGCAGCCCGTTCGAGGCCGGCGACATCGCCCGAGCGGTGGGCGAGGGCGGGTGGGACGTGGTCGTCGCGACCTACGGCCGGGTCCGGCTGATCGCCGACGAAGTCGCGAACCGCTGCGCGCACCTGGTCGTGGTCGGCGGGGTGCCGGTCTACCAGGGTTACGTCAACCCGGGTTCACGCTTCCCGTACGGCGTGGCGCTGCCCGTGCGCGAGGACTCGCACCCGCTCGTGGCGCCGGACGAACCGCGCTTCGCCGGCTATAGCACGGGCCCGATCCGGCGCACCGAAGACCACGTGTTCTCGTTGGGCGCCAAGGGCTCCTTCGGCGCCACCTACCTGCGCTACCCGACCGTTTACGGGCCGCGCAACCCGTATGCGTGGGAGTGGAACGTGGTGCGCCGCGTGCTCGACGGCCGGCCGTGGCTGATCCTCGCCGACGGCGGGCACGGCATCCACTCGCGCATCGCCGCCCGCAACGCGGCAGAGGCCGTGCTACTGGCGGTCGACCGGCCGGCGATCGCGGCGGGCAAGGCGTACAACGTCGCCGACGACGACTTGCTCACCGTGCGGCAGTGGGCGCAGCTCGTCGCCCGCGCCGCGGGCTGCGACCTGGAGATCCGGTCACTGCCCCGGGAACTGCCCAACCCCGGCCTCGCGGTGTCGGCGTTCGGCGGCCAGGAGTCGCCGACGTGCATTGTGGACACGAGCCGGCTGCGCGAGGACCTCGGCTACCGCGACGTGGTCTCGGTTCCCGACGGGATCGCCGAGACCGTGGAGTGGATGCTGGCGAACGAACCGGTCCTGCGGGCGTCGGGCACCACGGATCCCTTCGACTACCCCGCCGAAGACGCGTTGGTGGCCGCCTACGAGCACGCGTTGGCGAGCCTCGCCCCGCAGGCCGCGCCGTTCGGGACGGGCATCGAGCGGATGGACATGGTGCAGACCGCGAAAGGCCGCGCCCTATGACGCCAGCACCTGGCGGCGCACGTCGCGGGTGTCGTACCAGGTGGCGACTTTCGCGATCCGGCCCTCGCGCAAGTCGAACACGTCGAGGGCACTGAAAACGATCGGCCGGCCGTCGCGCAAGCGGCCCGTGAAGTCGATCTCCGTCACGACGGCGTCGCCGGCCTCGATCCAGCGGGTGACGCGGTCGTCGTGCTCGGCGTAGCCCGCGAGGAGCTTCGCGAAGTGCGCGATCGCCGCGTCCCGCCCGACGACCGGGGCCGCGCCGACGGTGCGGATCTCCACGTCGTCGGCGAAAACCCCGGCCAGCTCGGCGAAACGCTCGGCGTTGATCGCGGAGAAGTACGCCTCGACCGCCGCCCGGCTCACGACCCGACCAGCTTCTTCAGCTCCGTCATCGCCTGGAACGACCACCTCGCCAGTGACGGGTCGCCGAACGCGGTGATGTTCCACATGACGAGGTGGCGCAGCCCGGCCTCGCGGTACTCCGCCAGCTGCTCGGCCACCTGGGCCGGGGTGCCGCAGAACGCGTAGTGCCGCACGACTTTCGGCGGGATCGCCTCGATGATCCGCAGCGACTCGGCGCGGGACACGGCCGTGGGGATGAAGTCGTGGAACCCGGATCCGCCCGGCCCGCCGTCCAGCGGCGGTTCGACCCCGAGGTCGCGGAAGACCTGCGCGGGCAGCAAAACGCACAGCGCGCGCACGAGCGGCGCCTCGGTGAGCCGCTGCACCGTCTCCTCGTCGGGCCCCATGAGCAGGTACCCGAGCATGCCGGGCGTGATCGCCTCGGGATCGCGGCGCGCGTCCTGCGCCGACTGCCGGATCGTGTCGAGCGACTTGGCGTACTCGACCGGCGACATCTTGGTCGGCAGCCAGCCGTCGGCCTTGGCCCCGGTGAGCTCCAGCATCCGCGGGCCGTGCGCAGCCGTCCAGATCTCGGGCGCCTTCCCCTGGTATGGCCGCAATCCCAGGACGGCGTTCTCCAGGGAGTGGAACTTCCCGGAGTAGTTGACAGGTCCGTCGGCCTCCCACAGCAGCCGCATCACGTCGATGCCTTCGCCCAGCTTCGCGACGGGCTTGTCGAACGACATCCCGTACGGCGTGATGTTGAGCCGCTCCCCCGAGCCGAGCCCGATGATCGCGCGGCCCTTCGTGACGTGGTCCAGCGTGAGCGCACTGGCCGCGGCCATCGCCGGGTTGCGCCGGATCAGGTCGGTGACGACGACGCCGACCTTGATGCGCTCGGTCTGTGCCCCGACGACCCCCATCATGATCAGCGGGTCGAAGTACGCGTGCGGGTTGGGCTGCACCGCGGCCAGCGGTGTCAGATCCTCGGTCCACATGGTGTCGGCGTGCCAGCCCATGAGGTGGTCGGGCCACCAAACGGCGTCGAAGCCCTCGGCCTCGCTGCGGCGCGCGAACTTCACCGCGGCGTCCGCGGGCGGCATGATCTGACCGGGCACACCGAGCTGCAGACGCTCCACTCAGTACCTCCATCCATCGCCGAACGTCGGGATCCGCGCCCCGAGGTAGTCCTCGACGCACGTGAGGGCGGCGCGGGCCGCGCGGTCCGTGCCGACGCCGCGGCTGCGGAAGGTCTCGCTGGCGAACCAGAGCCCCTCGACGTTGGGCGCGCGCCAGTGCGGCCGGTACTTCCCGACCAGGCCGGGCATCTGGATCACACCGAAGCTCGGCTCGAACACCAGGTGCCGGCGCCGCCAGACCGGGTTCGCCAAGCCGGGCCACATCGTCTCGACGTCGCGTTCGAACGCCTGCATCGTGGCGCGGCACCACTCGCGGTCGCGGCCCTTCGCGCCCGGGATGATCGCGCCCAGCGCGTGCAGGTGCGTGCCTTCGGGCGAGCACGACGGGTCCATCGCCGACTGGTCGAACATGAACCCGGAGCAGTCCGTCGACGGCGTCGCGGTCCAGGTCGAGAGCTCACGCGGGTCGAACCGCGTGACCGGCTCCTCGGTGGCGAGGTAGAGGCCGAGCCAGGCGATGCGGAACTTGTCCTGCGCCAGGAACTCGATCTGCGAGGCGTACCACTCCGGGAGCACGCTGCGCGGCACCACGTTCAGCACGTGCCACACCGGCAGCGTGGAGATCACCGCCGGGGCCTCGAGGATCTCCTCCTCGAAAAACTCGTTGGGCAGCACCTTCGGCTCGCGCGCGACCGCGACGCCTTTCACCGCACCGTTTTCGACGATCACGCGCTCGACCGAGGTCCCCAGGCGCAGCTCGCCGCCGTGCCCGGTGATCGCGTCGGCCAGATCGCGCCACAGCCCGTCCCAGCCCTGGCCGGGCCAGCACGAGTAGGCGGCGGTGTTGCGCTCCTCGTAGTGCATCTTGCGCACGTAGAGGTTGTCGCTGGCGGAGTGGTCGTACCAGTTGTCGGTCATGCACTCCAGCACGGAGATGAACTCGAACAGGTCCACCACACCCTGGTCGGAGGTGTGCTGGTGGATCCACTCGCGCAGCGGCCGGTCGTCCCACTCGTCGAGCTCCGAGTACGGGGTGTCGGCGAGGGCCTTGACGACCTTCTTGAGCTCCGCGCGGTCGGTGTAGCGGTCGCGGATCGAGCCCCAGCCCGACCCGTTCTCCCAGATCGGCATCTCCTTGCTGACCTCGCCGTGGATCAGCTCCTTGCCGACGTGCTCGAACACCTTGGTGAGGCCGGATCCGCCGTCTTCGATCAGGTGCCCGCCGAGGTTGACGGTGAACCCTTCGTCCGGCACGGCCATCGCGCGCCCACCCAGGTACGGGCTGCGGTCGAGCACGACAACCCGTTTGCCTTCGCGCGCGAGCAGCGCCCCCGCGCACAGGCCGGCCGCGCCCGCCCCGATCACCACCACGTCGTAACTCGACACGGCATCACCTTTCTTCGCCGCAGTCGCGTTCAACGCACTGTCGCGGCTGGGTTTTCCGGCTTGTCCACCATCGAGTACCCACGCTAGTTTGTCAAACGGTCGGTAGATAGAGCGGGGAGTCGCCATGACGAGCAGATCCGCCGGTTCCGTCCGGCCCGTGGCCGCCACCACGCTCGGCGATCTGGTGCGCCGTGGCGGGCTGGCCCATCCCGACCGCGAAGCCCTCGTGTTCCCGGCCGAGCGGGCCACTTACGGTGCGCTCGCCGACCGCGTCCGGGAGTTCACCCGCGCGCTGCTGGGGCTGGGAGTGCAGCCGGGCGACCGGGTCGGGATCCTGCTGCCCGCGTCGGTCGACCTCCTCGCGCTGCTGGTGGCCGCGACCGAGGCCGGCGCGATTGCGGTGCCGGTCAACGCGCGGTTCAAGTCCGTGGAGCTCGAAGGCATCGTCACGCACTCGGGGATGCGGGTGCTCGTGACCGCTCCCCCGCGGGCCGGCGAGCCGGACTTCGCCGAGCTGCTGCACCGGACGTTTCCGAGGCTTGCCGAAGGTGCTGCTGCCGAGCTGGAGCACGTCGTGCACCTGGGTGGTCCCGGTGGCCGCGGGCTGATGTCGTCCGCGGAGTTCTTCGCGGCGGCGTGTCCTGCGGCCGAGGCCGACCGGGCGGCGGCGAGCGTGCGGGTCCGCGACACCGCGTTGCTGGTCTACACGTCGGGGACGACGGACTCGCCCAAAGGCGCGATGCTCAGCCACGAAGCCCTCACGCGGCTGGCCGACGGGATCGGCGGCGAGCGGATGCCGTTGACCGCGCAAGACCGGGTGTGGACGGCGATCCCGCTGTTCCACGGTGGCGGGATCACCTTCGCCCTCACCTGCCTCACGGCCGGCGCGACGTTCGTGCACCCGCGGTTCTTCGACCCCGCCACGACGTTGGACCTCCTGGTCCGCGAGCGCGTGACGGTCGCGCTGGCGGCGTTCGAGACGATCTGGCTGCCGGTGCTCGACCAGCCGGACTTCGCCTCGCACGACCTGTCCCGGATCCGGGTCGTGATGGTGGTCGGTGTGCCCGAACGGCTCCGCGCGATGGCGGCGCGGCTGCCGGACGCGGTGCACGTGTCCTGCGTGGCGATGACCGAGTCCGCCGCGTTCCTCACGCTCAACCGGCTCGACGACCCACCGGGCAAACGCGCGGAAACCGGTGGGCACCCGATGCCGGGGATGCGGTGCCGGGTCGTCGATCCCTCGGGTGACGACGTGGCCCCCGGTGTGCCGGGTGAGCTGCTTTTCCGTGGCCCCAACACGTTCGACGGCTACTTCCGCGACTCCGACCTGACCGCGCGCGTGTTCGACTCGGCCGGCTGGTTCCACACCGGCGACGTGGTCGTCGCGGATTCCGACGGGCGGCTGACGTTCGTCTCCCGGCTCAAGGACATGCTCAAGGTCGGTGGCGAGAACGTCGCGGCGGCCGAGGTCGAGGGGCACCTGCTCACGCATCCGGCCGTCGCGATCGTGGCCGTGGTGGCGGCTCCGGACGCGCGCTATGTCGAGGTGCCGGCGGCGTTCGTCCAGCTCAAACCGGGGTGGTCGGTGACCGAGCGAAAGCTGATCGACCACTGCGTCGGGCGGATCGCCTCCTACCGGGTGCCGCGCTACGTGCGCTGGGTGACCGAGTGGCCGATGTCGGGGACGAAGATCAAAAAAGTGGAGCTGCGCAAGAGGATCGCGGACGAGCTGGCGGCCGCCGGCATCACGGAAGCGCCGCGGGTACGCCGATAGTCGCTCTGGAGGAGCCATGTCCACCATCCCGGATCTGCTCGAGTTGTGCGCCGCCGAGCGCGAAGTCGTGTTCCCTGACGGGCGCTTGAGTTACGGCGAGATCGCCGTTGAGGCCCGACGGTTGGCGGGATCGTTGTGGGCGGAGGGAATCCGCCCCGGCGATCACGTCGGCGTGCTGGTACCCGGCGGGATCGCGAGTGTGACGACCTGGCTGGGGATCGCCTACCTGGGCGCGGTCACCGTCCCGGTGAACCCTCGGCTCAAGGCCGCGGAGCTGGCCTATGTCGTGGAGCACGCGGACCTGCGGCTGCTGTTCGCCGACACCGCGCTCGGGCCGGTGCTCGCTTCGGCGCTGCCCGGGCTCGCCGCTTGTTCCGGGCAGCTTTCCTTGCGGGTGGCGCCAGTCCTGCGAGCGGTCGTCGCCGTGGACGACGGCCCGACGCCCGCCGGCTGGCTCTCGCGCACCGCGTTCTCGGCGAATTCCGCCGACGCGGCAACGGTGGCCGCGGCCCGGGCCGGTGTGCGCGCCGAGGATCCCGCGTTGATCCTCTACACCTCCGGCACGACGGCCCGGCCCCATGGTTGCGTGCACGACAACGCTTCTCTGGTGGCCGAGGGTGGAGCCGTCGCCGAACGGCTCGGGCTCACCTCACAGGACCGCTTCTGGACCGCCCTGCCGATGTTCCACTGCGGCGGCTACGACGTCGTCCTCGCGGCGCTGGCGGCCGGGTGCGCGATGGTCCACACCGGACCGTTCGAGCCGGGTCTGGCGCTGCGTCAGCTGTCCGAAGAACGGTGCACGGTCGCGTTTCCGGCGTTCGAGACGATCTGGCTGCGCGTGCTCGACCACCCCGAGTTCCCTCGGACGGATTTGTCCGCGCTTCGCCTCGTGCTCAACGTCGGCGCGCCCGAACGGCTGCGCGCCATGCAGGCTCGGATCGCCCCGGCCGTGCAGATGTCGTCCCTCGGCTCGACGGAGTCCCTCGGCTTCTGCTGCGTCGGCTCCCCCGACGACCCGGCCGACGTCCGCGCCACCACGAGCGGCAAAGTGCTGCGGCACATGGAAGTCCGCGTCGTCGACCCTCAGACGCGAACGGTCGTCCCCGCGGGCACCCGCGGCGAACTCCAGTTCCGCGGCACCTCCCGCTTCTCCCACTACCACCGCGACCCCGAGCTGACCGCCGAACGCCTCGACCCCGCCGGCTGGTTCTCCACGGGCGACCTCGTCGTCGCCGACCCCGCCGGCCGCCTCTCCTTCGTCTCCAGGCTCAAGGACATGCTCAAAGTCGGCGGCGAAAACGTCTCCGCCGCCGAAGTCGAAGGCTGCCTCGCCGACCACCCCGCCTGCGACGTCGTCCAGGTCGTCGCCGCCCCGGACGCCCGCCTGGGCGAAGTGGCCGCCGCCTTCGTCCAACTCCGCCCCGGCGCCACCGTGACGGAACGCGCCCTGATCGACCACTGCCTCGGTCGAATCGCGACGTTCAAGGTGCCGCGCTACATCCGCTTCGTCACGGACTGGCCGATGTCGGGCACGAAGGTGCAGAAGTTCCGCCTGCGGGAGGTTATTGCCTCGGGACTGCGCGCTGCGGGCATCACGGAAGCACCTCGGCTGTCGTCGCGTTCGACCGGGCTGCACAGCTAGTTCGTTCGCCGGTGGGACTCGAGACGCTTGAACAAGTAGCCGACGACCTCGCCTTGACCGCGACGTTCTGCCAGGAGGACAGGAACTTGTCCCGGCTTTCCTGCCCCGGCTCGACGAACACGAACGAGCCGTTGACCAGGTCCCACCCTTCGCGACACACGGAGTTGAGCACGTCGGCCGGGTCGGTCCCCGCTGACTCGTCCTCCCACCGACGACCGCGAGCTGGGCCGGTGACCACGGCCGTCCTCAACTGACGGGCGCGCCGATCAGCTGGCCGATGCCGTAGGTGACGGCGACGGCCAGCGCCCCGAGGACGAGCTGCCGCAGTCCGGAGTGGACCAACGGCCGCCCGGTCAGCTTGCCGACCGTCATCCCCCCGGCGAGCAGCGCGACCGCCGTCAGGATCAGCGACACGACCAGTGTGCTCGCGCCGAACAGGTACGGCAGCAACGGAAGCAGCGCGCCGATCGAGAACGCGACGAACGACGCGCCGCCCGCCAGCGGCGCGGACGGCAGGTCCTGTGGGTCGACGCCGAGCTCTTCGCGCGTATGCAGCCGCAGCGCCTGGTCGGGGTCGCGCGCGACGGCTTCGGCCATGCGGCGGGCGGTGTCGTCGTCGGCGCCGTAGGAGACGAAGCGGCTGACCAGCTCGTCGTGCTCCTGCTGCGGGAAGCGCGCGTGCATGTCGGCTTCGAGCGCGACCTCGGCCTGCACGAGCTCGTTCTGGTTGGTCACCGACACGTACTCGCCGGCGCCCATCGAGAACGCCCCGGCGACCAGCCCGGCCAGCCCGGTGAGCACGATCGTGTGCGGCGTGACGCCGCTGCCGCCGACACCCGCGATGAGGGCCGCGTTGGTGACCAGGCCATCGACCGCGCCGAACACGGTCGGGCGGAGCCAGCCGCCGGAGACGTCGCGGTGGCGGTGGGCCCATCCGGTGGTCGCGGCGGCGGGCCCGGTCCGGCGGCGATCGGGTTCGGGGTGCGTGGTCATGCCCCCGATTCTCGCCGCGCCGGTCACGGCTCGCCCACCGGCCGGCACGTAGACGACCAACGGCCTCGCGCCGGGCGTCTTCCCGATATTCCACAACGGACAATCACCACAGGCCCTGATCGCGGCGGAGTCGGTGGCTCACAGCTCACCGAGAACACGCAACCGGTCACCGAAGGCCCTCCGGCTGACGTGAGCATCCGGGGCGAACCGGTCCCAGCCGTGGGGCACGCCAGGGTGGACGTGGAGTTCGACGGGCACACCGACGGCCCCCAGGGAACGTGCGTACGCGATGTCCTCGTCGCGGAAGAGGTCGAGGTCGCCGGTCTCCACGTACGCCGGAGCCAGACCCGCGAAGTCCGTCAACCGGGCAGGAGCGGCGACGGGCGAGACCGAAGGCGTCCCGAGAGTGTCACCCAGCACCGCGCTCCAGGCGGTGAAGTTGTCGTCCGGGGTCCAGGTGAAGTACGGCGCGCGGGCCGGGTCCAGGGCTTGGGTGCGGTCGTCGAGCATCGGGTAGACCAGGATCTGCCGGGCCAGGCGCACGTCCCGCTCGCGCGCCAGGATCGCGGCGCCGGCGGCCGGGGCGCCGCCGCCGCTGTCGCCCATCACCGCGATCCGGGCGGCGTCCACGCCCATCTCGGGCGCGTGCTCGACCAGCCAGGTCAGGCCGGCGAAGACGTCCTCGGCGAGCGTGGTCCCGGTGACCTCCGGCGCGAGCCGGTAGCCGACGGACAGGAACGGCACGCCGCTGCGCGCGACGTACCAGGACAGCAGCGTGTCGTACAGGTCGAGGCTGCCGAGAACCATGCCGCCGCCATGCGCGTACACGACGGCCGGGCCAGGCCGGGCGGTCGCACCGGTGGTGTACCAGCGCAGTTCGATCGCGGTGCCGTCGGGCGCGGTGGCGTCGGGCGCGGTGGCGTCGGGCGCGGTGGCGAAGTGGGTGGCGGTCGTGACGCCGGCGGCCGGCGGGACCAGCGTCGCCAGGTACGCCTGGCCCGCGTTGCCGGACTCCCGCAGCGCCCGCCAGTCCCCACGCTCGCGCGCGGCTACCCCGTTCGGGACGGGCCCGAGCTCCGGGTCGAGGGCGTAGGTCATCGGCCCTCGTTCCGGATCACGAACATGCTGTCGATCTTGCCGGCGCGAACGGTGAAATAGTTCGTCATGATCAGCGGATCCGGCAGGCCGGCCTTGGGATAGTCGCCCTCGTACGCGGCGCGGACCAGGGTGACACCGTGGTGGTCGACGACGTCGGTGACCCGCAGCGTCACATGGTCGCCGACCATCTCGGCGGCGGCCCAGGCCCGGATCGCGTCGATACCCCAGAACTCGCGGCGGGCGTCGTTGACCAGGGCATCCTCGGCGAACGTGGCGACGATGCCGTCCAGGTCGAAGGCATTGACGGCCCGGACGTGGTCGGCCAGGACTCCGGTGAGAGCGGTCATGGGTGGTCCTCCTCGGCTTGACGACAAGACCAGGTTCACCGGTCCGGCCGAGGGAGGGTCAACAGCCCGCGTCGAGCTTGGCCCTCCCGCACGGGCAGGGTTGAGGATGGGCACATGGGCCCGCGGCTGACGATCGGCGATTTCTCCCGCCTCACGCACCTGAGCGTGAAGACCCTGCGCCACTACCACCAGGTCGGGCTGCTCGAGCCCTGTTCGGTCGACCCGCACACCGGCTACCGGTTCTACGACCTCGAGCAGATCCCGTCGGCACAGGTCATCCGTCGGCTCAGGGACCTGGAGATGCCGGTGGCCGACGTCCGGGCCGTATTGGCCGCACCCGAGGTGGCCATGCGCAACAGCCTGATCGCAGCACACCTCGACAGCCTCGAGGCGGAGCTCGCCCGCACGCGCCAAGCAGTCGACACGCTGCGCGACCTGCTCCGGCGCCCCGACACGGCGTTCACGGTCGAGCATCGGACGGTCGCGCCGGCGCCCGCGGCGGCCATTCAGCAGACGGTGGACCGCGAGGACGTGCTGACCTGGTGGCAGGGCGCGCTGGGTGAGCTGCACGCGACCGTCCGCGCCCAGGGCCTGACGCCGGCCGGGCCCGCCGGCGGCCTGTACGAAAGCGACGTCTACCTGCACGACCGGGGCCGGGTCACGGTGTTCGTCCCCGTCGAGGGCACGCCACGCGAGGTCGGGCGGGTCGTGGGTCTCGTGGTGCCCGCGGCCGAGCTGGCGATCGCCTACCACCGCGGGTCGCTGGACGACGTCGACCTCACCTACGGCACGCTCGGCGCGTACGTCACCGGCCACGAGATCGGCGTCGACGGCCCGCTGCGCGAGTACTACGTGCGCGGGGCGGACGACACCCGCGACACCGCCGAGTGGCGGACCGAGATCGGCTGGCCCGTCTTCCGGGCGGACGCCGGCTGAAGGAGCGCTCGCCCCGCGCGGGAGCGAGCGCTCGCGCGGCTCAGCCGGCCAGCGACGCCTGCAGGGTGATCTCGGGGACGCCCGCCAGCGCGCGGCTGACCGGGCAGCCGGCCTTGGCCTGCGCCGCGTACTCCTTGAACTGCTCCGCGTTGACGCCGGGCACGCGGCCCTCCGTCACGAGCTCGATCTTGATGATCGTCGGCGCGCCGTCGACCGGGCGCAGCGTGACCGAAGCGTCCGTTTCGATCGACTCGGCCGGGAATCCCGCACTCGCCAGCGTGTTGGCCAGCGCCATCGAGAAGCACGACGCGTGCGCCGCGGCGATGAGCTGCTCCGGGTTCGACCCGGGCCCGTCCTCGAAGCGCGACTTGAAGGTCACGCTCCCGCTGATGCTTCCTCCCCCGGCGGTGAACTGCCCGGACCCGGTGGGAAGATCGCCGTTCCAGTTCGCGTGCGCCTTCGAGACGGGCATGCGTCCTCCAGAATCGTCTTGGGTGTCTGATGCCCGGCCGAGCCGGACAGCCACAGTCAATCAGGCGGGGGCCGCGTTCGCCAAAGTTCGGTCGCTGCCCGTCCCGCGGGTTCCCTAGGCTGGGCGGGGTGGAACCCGCCTGACGAGGAGGAGCCCGTCCGATGCGCGCGATCGTCGTGCTGTTCGACACGCTCAACCGCCGGCACCTGCCGCCGTACGGCGCGAGCGGGGTGCACGCGCCGCAGTTCGAGCGGCTGGCCGAGGCGGCCGTGACGTTCGACAACTGCTACGCGGGCAGCATGCCGTGCATGCCGGCGCGCCGCGAGCTGCACACCGGCCGCTACAACTTCCTGCACCGGTCGTGGGGGCCGCTGGAACCCTTCGACGACTCCGTGCCCGAACTGCTCTCGCGCCACGGCGTGCACACCCATCTCGTGACGGATCACCAGCACTACTGGGAAGACGGCGGCGCGACCTACCACAACCGCTTCGACACCTACGAGTTCTTCCGCGGCCAGGAAGGCGACCGCTGGAAAGGCCAGGTCGCCGATCCCGAAATGCCCGAACCGGCGGTCGGGGCGCGGCGGGCGTCGGCGATGATCCGCCAGCACTGGGTCAACCGGCAGCACTTCCTCAAACCCGGACAGCACCCGCAGACACTCACCGTCGACGCCGGCCTGGAGTTCCTCGACACCAACGCGGGCGAGCAGGACTGGTTCCTCCAGATCGAGTGCTTCGACCCGCACGAACCGTTCGTCGCCACCGAAGAGCACCGCGCGCGGTACTCCCTGACGCACGAAGGCCCGGAGTACGACTGGCCGGGCTACCGCCGCGTCACCGAACAACCCGGCGACACGGTCCGGGTCCGCGACGAATACCGCGCCCTGCTGTCCATGTGCGACAGTTCCCTCGGCCGCGTCCTCGACGCCATGGACACCCACGCACTGTGGGACGACACCCTGCTCATCGTCTGCACCGACCACGGCCTCCTGCTCGGCGAACACGGCTGGTGGGGCAAGAACGTACAACCCTGGTACGACGAGAACATCCACACCCCACTGTTCGTCTGGGACCCCCGCAGCGGCGCCCGCGGCGAACGGCGGGCCGAGCTCGTGCAGACTGTCGACTTCGGACCGACCTTGCTCGACTTCTTCGGCGTGGCAAGGCCGAACGACATGCAAGGCCTCCCCCTGACGGGCACAACCACGCGCGACGCCTGCCTGTTCGGCAGCTTCGGCGGCCACGTCAACGTCGCCGACGGTCGGCATGTCTACATGCGAGCGCCCGCCACGGCCGCCAACGAACCGTTGTTCGAGCACACGCTCATGCCCACCCACATGAACAGCCGCTTCTCCCCCGCCGAACTGCGCGACGCCGAACTCATCCCACCCCTGCCGTTCACCAAAGGCGCACCGGTGCTGCGCCTACCCGGCTACGCCTGGGGCGACCCGCACGCGTTCGGCACGCTGCTGTTCGACCTCGAAAGCGACCCCGGCCAGGAAAACCCCCTCGTCGACGACGAACTCGAACTCACGATGGCCACCTGCCTCGTCGACCTGATGCGAGCCGCGGACGCGCCCGCGTCCCAGTTCGAGCGTCTCGGCCTGCCCGCTCAGGGGCCCGTCACGCGGGAGCACCTCCTCGCCCGCGCCCAACGCGACGACGCCCTCGCCGTCCTGGAGGACCTCCCACCGGCGACCGAGTTCGGCTCCGCCGTCCGGACCGCGATCGGTGAACTTCCTCCGGCCGACCGCGAAATTCTCGCGCGCCACCTGCCCATGCTCGCCAACGCCGACTTCGCCACCTCGGTCGCGGCGCTGTCCGTCTGGGAACTGGCCGCCACGACCCCCAGCCTCACGGCCCGAACCCTTCGCTCACTCGACGCGCGGCTGTCGGAGCCGAAGATCCACACAACTTCCTGACCGGATCCGCAAGATCGTCACCCAGGATGGGCCCGCGCGGCGGCGATGGCGCCGCCGACGGTCCTAGGAGGCGAATCGTCCTTGTCCAAGGGAAAAGTCACAACCAGGCGGGTCCGCACCGTGGTCGCCGTGGTGCCGGTGCTCGCGGCGATGGCCGTCGCGGGCACCTCGGCGCAGGCCGCACCCGGCACTTCGGACATCGCGGGACTTCAGGCCCAGATCCACGACGGCACTTTGCTGAGCGACCACGGCGTGCGCACCGCCTGCGTGGCCGGGTGCGGGGCCGCCGTCGTAACCGAGAGCCCGGGCTCGGCGAAAGCGTTGTCGACGACGACTCCAGTCGGACTCGGGGCCACGGACCTCGCGCACGCCTACTCGCTGCCGGCCGCGGGCGTCGGCCGGAAGGGCACGATCGCGGTGATCATCAGCGCGGGCGCGAACACGCACCTGGAGTCGGACCTGGCCGGCTACCGCGAGCAGTACGGGCTGCCCGGGTGCACGACGGCGAGCGGGTGCCTCACGATCACCGAGTTCCACGGCGGGCCGCCGGTGAAACCCCGGACCACCGACGAGTTCAAGGAGTCCGAGGAGGACTGGGCCGTCGAGACGTCGCTGGACGTCGACATGGCCTCGGCGGCGTGCCCGGCGTGTCGCATCATGGTGGTGCAGACGCCGGACATCGACGCGACCGGCGAGCCCGACCCAGACCAGAAGGCCGCCGACTACGCCACTGCCTACCAGACGGCGGTCCGCCTCGGTGCGAACGCCGTGAGCCTCAGCGACATCGAGGTCCTCGACTCGGCCACGATCGACGCGCCCTACAGCAAGGCCCTGAACCACCCGGGGGTGCCGCTGTTCGCGTCGATCGGTGACGTCGGCAGCGCCGACGCCACGGCATTGGGCTCGGCTTCGGCCGAAAGCAAGGCCGACACGAGCTTCTACACCTGGCCCGCCAACCTGCCGTGGGCGGTCGGCGTCGGAGGCACGGCGCTGAAGCCCGTCGACGCGTCGCGCACGAAATTCACCGAGCAGGCGTGGCACAACCTCGGCGGCGAGTGCGCCCTGACGTTCCCACCCGCCGCCGGCCAGCCCGCGTCGATCGCTGCGAACTGCGGTGGGCACCGCGCCTCCGCCGACGTCTCCGCCATCGCCGACCCGGCGAACGGCCCGGCGGTGTACGACACCTACGCGCCTTTCACCGGCAGGCCGCAGAACTGGATCGTCAGCGGTGGCACCAGTGCTTCGTCGCCGTTCGTGGCCGCGTGGTATGTGCGCAGCAGCGGCCACACCACCGGCGCGACGGGCCCGAGCGCGTTGTACGGGGCGCCGGCCTCGGTGTTCCACGACGTCACGACCGACGGCGCTGCCCCGTCCCTGCGCGAGGGCCTGGGCTGGGGCCCGAAGGTGTGCCAGGCCGGACCCGGCTGGGACGGCCCGACCGGTCTCGGCTCGCCGCACGGCCTCGGGCGGTTCTGAGCCGGTCCGGGACCCGAGTGGCCGCGGTGCAGACCCACCGCGGCCACCGGCCTCAGCCGGCCGGGGCACGACCGGGAGCAGGAGGTACGACGGGTGCTCGCCGCCGCTGATGAGGGTGGTGGTCCCGTCGTGCACCTCGGATCCGCGGTCGTGCGGGTGCTTGGTGTCGATTTGGCGACGTCGGGGGCTCAGGTCTCCGCGAAGAAGTCCCGCAACGCTTCGGCGACAACCTGCGGTTGTTCCTCCGGCAGGTAATGGTCACTTTCGACGGCCAGGGTGCGCAGGTCCCTCGCGTACTCGCGCCACACCGCGGGCACGTCGTAGGACTGGCCGACGAAGCTGCCACTCCCCCACAGCGCGAGCAGCGGGCTGGTCACGAGCCGGCCCGCGGCCGCGTCCGCGTCGTCGTGCTCGAGGTCGATGCCCGCGGCGGCGCGGTAGTCCGCGCACGAGGCGGCGATCGCCTCCGGTGTGGAGAAACAGCGCACGTACTCGGCGACGGCGGCGGGATCGAAGGGCGTGCCGCCGTCGTGGCGGGAGTGCATGCGCGAGGTGACCCAGAACTCGGGATCACCGGCGAGCAGCCGTTCGGGGATGCCGTTGCCGGCCGCGAGGAAGAACCAGTGGTAGTAACCGAGGCCGAAGTTCTTGTCGGCGTGCTGGAACGCGTACCGCGTGGGGACGATGTCCAGCACCGCCAGCGCTTTCACGGCTTCGGGCGCGTCGAGCGCGAGCCGGTGCGCCACCCGGCCGCCGCGGTCGTGCCCGGCGACGGCGAAGCGGTCGAAGCCCAGTTTCGCCATGACCTGGAGCTGGTCGTTAGCCATGGCCCGCTTGGAATACTCGTGGTCGCCACCGGCCGGTTTGTCGCTGTCGCCGTACCCGCGCAAATCGGTCAGCACCACCGTGAACTCCTCCGCCAACCGCGGCGCGACGTGGTGCCAGATCAGGTGCGTCTGCGGATAACCGTGCAGCAGCAACACCGGCGGCCCCTCCCCGGCGACCGCGCAGCTGATCCGCACGCCCCCCGCGTCGACCCGCCGGTACCCGAACTTCTCCGGCAAGGGAACACTCATCGAGACCTCCGGTGGCGCGGCTTCATGATCGACTGTAACCGGTTGGTCGCTCACCGCACTGTGCAGACCTCAGGCCTGTGCACTGTTCGCGACGGTGAAGACCAGGTTGAGCACTCCAACCGGGGCGAAGATGAAGAACCACCACTTCAGGCTCTTCAGACATGCACCCCGCAACCACGTCTCGCTGCGGCCGTAGACCCCAGAACTCGTCGTGGCCCAAGCCAGAACGAAGCCCAGCGTCGCGAGATACTGCAGCACCGTCTGTGCTGCGCCGCTGACCACGATCGACACACCCGTAAGCACGATTGCGGCAACGAACGCAACCATGGCGAATCGGGTCGCGGCCACCACGCGCTCGAGCCCCGCCGCGACATCGGTGCGCACATAACCAGGCCTGACTTCCCCAGACGCGACCGCGCAACAACCAGATCACCACCGAAATCGCCGCGACGTAGATCGGGAACAAGAGGCCGATCCACAGAGGCCACGGCACGTCCGACACGGACCCCAGCCGGTTCGACACCCAGTGCGATGTCGATGGCAACGGTGGCTACCGCGTTCGCCGAGGCTGTAGTGACGCTTGTGAGGGGCCGTCGCTCACCGCGGCCGGCGCCGGGTGGTTCATCACCGGCTACGCCACCGGCGAAACTGCCCCGCCACGGGCGATACCGGGCCTACGCTGGCCCCATGCCCTCACTGTTCGAGCACGCCGGCGGGGAAGCCGCCCTGCACCGGTTGGAGCAGGTGTTCTACGACAGCGTGCTGGCGGACCCGCTGCTGCAGCCGTTGTTCGGCACGGGACAGCCGCGGCACGTCGAGCACCTGACGTCGTTCACGGCCGAGTCGTTCGGCGGCCCGGATCGCTTCTCGCGCGAGCTGGGGTTCGCGCACCTGATCGCCGTCCACCGGGGGCTGAAGATCACCGAAGCCCAGCGGCAACGGTTCGTCCGGCTCTACCTCGCGGCCCTCGACACCGCCGGCCTGCCCGCGGACGCGCCCTTCCGCGACGCCGTCCGCGAACACGTCGAGTTCGGCTCCCAGGTCGCCCTGCAGAACTCCCGCGCCGGAACCGACGCCGACCTCCACCCCCTGCGCGAGGTCCCCCACTGGACCTGGGCGGGCGACGACCCGCGGTAGTCGTGACATCATCGAGCCCGCTGAGATCACGTGCGGGAAGGGCGGCCGGTGGACTACGAGCGCGCTGTCGGTGAGGTGTGGGCGGCCACGCGGCCCCACATCGGGGCCGGCAAGGTGGCGGACTACATCCCCGACCTGATCTGCGTGGACCCGGTGCAGTTCGGGTTCGCGGTGGCGACCGTCGACGGCGAGCTGCACCAGGTGGGTGACGCGGAAGTGCCGTTCTCGATCCAGAGCATCTCGAAGGCCTTCGCGCTGGCGCACGTGCTCGGGCATGACGACGCGTCGATCTGGCGGCGCGTGAACCGGGAGCCGTCGGGGACGCGGTTCAACTCGCTGATCCAGCTGGAGATCGAACGCGGGGTGCCGCGCAACCCGTTCATCAACGCGGGCGCGCTGCTGGTGACCGACCAGCTGCTCGCGGACACCGGCGACGCGTGCGGTGCGCTGTGCGCGTTCCTGGCCGCGGAGACCGGCAACCCCGACCTCACCTACGACCCGGCGATGGCCGAGTCCGAGACGCGCACCGGGAACCGCAACCGTTCGCTGGCCTACCTGATGGCCGATTTCGGCAACGTCCTCAACCCCGTCGACGAGATGCTCGACCACTACTTCCGCCAGTGCTCGATCATGGCGTCGTGCGTCGAGCTCGCCCGCGCGGGGCTGGTCCTGGCGCGCCACGGCGTCCGCCGCGACGGGACGCGCCTGCTGTCCAAACAGGACGCCCGGCGCATCAACGCGATCATGCTCACCTGCGGCACCTACGACGCCGCCGGCGAGTTCGCGTACCGCGTGGGGCTGCCGTGCAAGAGCGGCGTCGGCGGCGGGATCCTCGCGATCGTGCCGGACCGCTGCGCGATCGCCGCGTGGGGGCCGGGGCTCGACGAGAAGGGCAACTCCGTGACGGCCGCGATGGCGCTCGAGACGTTCGGCAACGTCACGGGGCTCAGCATCTTCTGATGCGTCCACTCAGGACTTGAGCGCGGCCGCCACCAGCGTCCGCAGCTCCGGCACGACCTCCTGCTCGAACCACGGGTTCCGCAGGTGCCACCCGACGTTCAGCGGCGACGGGTGCACCAGCGGGATCGTCGAGGGCAAGTAGTCCCGGAACGACCGCACGGTCTCCGTGAGGCTCCGCGCGCGCCCGGCGTGCAAGTAGTACTTCTGCGCGTAGCTGCCGACGAGCACCGTCAGCCGGATGTCGGGCAGCTCGGCGAAAATCCGCGGGTGCCACTTTTCCGCCACCCCGCGGCGCGGCGGCACGTCACCGGAGGCCGCCTTGCCGGGGTAGAAGAAGTCCATCGGCACGATCGCGAACAGCGCGGGGTCGTAGAACTCCTCGTCGGTCACGCCGAGCCATCCGCGCAGCTTCACTCCGCTGGCGTCGTTCCAGGGGACGCCGCTCTCCTGCGCCTTCCGCCCCGGCGCCTGCCCGATGAGCGCCACCCTCGCCGACGGCTCCGCGGTGTAGAGGGGCTCGTAGCCGGCTTCCTTCGCCCACGCGTTGTCGGGGTCGGCGATGAGGTCGGCGCGGATCCGGTCGAGGTTCGTCATGGTCCGGCCAGAATATCCGGCCCCCTCACGCGGGCCAGAGCTGGATCAGCCAGCGCTCGGCGCCCGCGGCGAACGTCCCTTCGCCCAGCTCGGCCGTCGCGGCGCGGCCGCCTTCGTGCACCCGGGCGTGGTGCGGACCGGGCCGCCCCAGCGTGAGCACGTCAGGCGCCATGGCCGCGGTGACGGACTGCAGGCGCACCTGCTCGGCCAGGTCACACACGACCGGACCACCCGATCCCACTCGCCGCGAGCCGCCGGCGGCTCGGTATCCCACAGCTCCACCCGCACGGCCGGGTCGTGGTCGTTCCCGGCGCTGTGCAGCAGCAGTCCCCCGGCCCCGCCCATGACGAGCCAGTCACCGCTCGGCTCCCCCACGGACAGCGCGTTGCGGTCCATCGGGATTTCCTGCAGCACGAACTGGCCGTACTCGACTGTGACGCTGCTGTCGATCGCGCTCAGCAGTTCCGACATCGGCGGGTCCCCCTCGGTGTGACGATTCCCCGATCGTAGCGAGATCCGTCACGCCGGGACGCGCGAGCCGTCTCGGCCGCGGGGGGTTCCTGGTCGCGAAACCGCGCCCAGTGGACGACGGCACCTGACGCCGCTCACGGGTCGTCGGTCGCGCCTTGCCACACCGCTTGGACCAGCTGCGCCCGGCTGTGCACGTCGAGCTTGCCGAAGATCCGCTTCAGGTGCTGGCGCACGGTGTTCTCCGACACCACGGCCAGTTCGGCGATCCGCCGGTTGGTCAGGCCTTCGGCGACCCACGCGACGATCTCCCGCTCCCGCGCGGAAAGGGGTGACCGCTCGACCGGAGTGGCCACGTCTTTCCGCTGCACGAAAGCAAAGGACACCACCGCGCCGATTCCGCGACGGAGCACAGTGGACTTCACCGTGAGCCGCAGGTCCGCCGGTGCGTCGTCGGCGCGGCGGGAAACCCGGCCGGCGGTGAAGGTTCCGGACGCGACGGCCACGCGCTGCGAGCCGCGGGCGAGGTCGCGCAAGTTGCGGGACAGCAGCTCGGCCAGGCGCGGTCCGGCGTGGTGATGGGTGCGGTGCAGGCGCCGCAGGGCTTTGCTGTCGAGCAGCACCTCGCCGTCGGCGGAGGTGACGACGACCGGAACGTCGAGCTCGTCCAGCGTCCGTGCCAGCAGCGACGCCCGGCTGTCGAGCTCCTCGTGGCGGGTCGCGCGGTGCAGGGCCGCCTCGACGTGCTGCTTCGCGACCGCCATGGCCGAACGGTCGAGCTCCGAGAAGGGCTCTTCGTCGGCGCCGCGCGCGAGGTACAGCGCGCCGAGCACCCGGCTCTGGGCGATCAGCGGGACGACCGTCGAGTGGTAGAGCCCGTGTCCGCCGAGCACGCCGCACAGCGACTGCTCCCCCCAGGCCTGCGGTGACATCAGCGACGCGTTGTCCACCGGCGAGCCGGCGGCGACGGCCGCGACCAGCAGCGGATCGCGGTCGGCGCCCAGGTCGTTGTAGGCGGGCACGAGGCCCTCGGGCGCTCGACGCGTCTGCACGGTCAGCGGCGTGAGCCGTTCGCCGAGCGGGCCGAAGCGCGAGAACCCGTACGCGCCGGCGGCGACCAGGTGCCCGACGCGGTCGAGGTATCCCGACTGCACCTCGCGCACGTCGAGCCCGGTCTGCAGCGCGAGCAGCAGTTCGGCCAGGGCGCGTCCCCGGTCGTCGCGCGGGTGCTCGGACATCACGGCCGACCTCTCACCGATGAGTGGACGCCCGATCGTATCCGCGCAGGTGAAGCCCCGGCAGTCCGGCGCGGGCCGCCCGATCGCCCGACGCTACGCAACCACCGGCGCCGCTCGTGTCACCCGCACGGGGACATTCACGACATCCCCCGCCACCCGTGGCGACCTCGGAGAATGTCCCCGTCGGTGTGACAGGCGACGCGGCGCCCGGTACCTACGCTCTCGCCATCGAGCCCGACGGCTTCCCCCGGCGAAGGAGCAGACATGCCGAAGTTCACGCAGGTTGGCGAGCGCGAGTGGATCCACGAAGACGTGGTCGGCCACGCCATCGACCGCTGCAAGCTCTGGTACGACGGCCACGGGCTGTCGTTCTCGCTGGTGAAGATGCCCCCGGACCACGAGCTCAGCCTTCACCGCCACGAAACCTGGGTCTCGGTGTTCGTGGTCGACGGCGTGCTCAAGTGGGAAGGGGGCGGGCAGGAGCGCAAGCTCGGCGCGGGCGACTTCTACTTCGTGCAGCCCGGCGAGGAGCACGTCGAGACCTCACTCGAGGACACGACGGTGCTGATCATCAAGGCCGAGCCCAACGTCCAGTACTCGATCGACGGAACCGGCGGCGACCGGCGGCAGTCCTGAGTGGACTGTCACCGGCCGCCGCCCGGGTTCACCGTCGAGAAGCTGAGAGGTAGGCGTTGGACGGCGGCAGGAACGCGAGCACCAGCGCAACCACCGCCGCCCCGGCGCTGAGGTAGCCGAGCACGGTGCCGCCGCGGCCCGCGACGAGCGAGACGATCTGCAGCAGCGTCAGGATCGTCAGCGTGATCCGCGCCCAGTTGCGGCCGGCCTTCAGTTTGAATGCGAGCCACAGGTAGATCAGCGCGATGACGACGGCGACCGCGACCGCCACCCACAGGCCGACGTTCGCCGCCTGCTGGATCTGCGGGTCGGTGAGCTGACCGCGGCCGGCGGTTCTGATTGCGTCGACGATCGTCTGCTTGTCCGCGACAAGCACGACCGCGCCGGCGATCGCGACGACGGTCGACACGAGGTAGAGCCAGAAAGCTCCGAGAACGGTGCTGGGAGCCCGGTTGTCGTATTCGTTCATGGTCCGGACCCTAAGAGCGCATTTTCCTTGCCGCACAATGGAAAGGTCCGGCGACGGGAAGTTCGTACCTGCGAACGAGATCAAGAGTCGTCGCCCTCGTTCGCAGGTACGAGACCGGGCCCCGGCCCGCGAACGGGCCGGGCGACCACCAGCGGAGCAGAGTTCGGTCGCGCGTCCTGGTGTCGATCCAGGCGATCCGGGGATATGAGCCCGGCCGGCCACTGGGCCCCGCGCGTCGCGGTGTGTCGCGGTGCCCCCGGCAGAAGTCGAACCTGCGTTCCCGGCTTCGGACGCCGGAGTCGTGTCCGTTGGACCACGAGGGCTTCGCCGGGTTCGCGCCGGCGAGGTGCGGAGGATGCAGGAGTCGAACCCACGCGGGTGCTCGGCACACCCGACCACCGTTTTCGAAACGGCTGCCTTACCACTCGGCCAATCCTCCTGGCCCGGCGGCACCCGGGTGCCACCGTCGTGCGCGGAGGGCGCGCGGATCGAACGCGCGCCGGGACGCGACGTCCCAGACCACGGATCAGCAATCCGGTGCCTTGCCACTCGGCCAGCCCTCCTTGTGTTGCCGCGCTCGGCTGCCCGTCGAGGGTTCGAACCTCGATTGCCGGATCCAGGGTCCGGAGTCCTGCCGGTTGGACGAACGGGCATCGCGTGGCGCTCCCGGGCCAGGACTCGAACCTGGCTCTGCGGAGCCAAAATCCGCTGTGTTGACCGGATACACCACCCGGGAAAGCGTGCCCTCGCCAGGAGTCGAACCTGGACTGTCCGGAGCCTGGGTCCGGTGCCTCTGCCGGTTGGGCTACGAGGGCGCGGGGTCCCCTCGCAAGGGGACCCGTCTTCGGTGGAGCCGTGTGCGGTTGCGGGGATTCGAACCCCGACTGGCCTGGCCCTCAGCCAGGTGCCTCTGCCAGTTGGGCTACAACCGCGTAGCGCGTGCGGGAGTCGAACCCGCGTCTTCGGCTTGAGGGGCCGGTGTCCGTTCCGCTGGACCAACGCGCCGTGCCGGTGGTGTCGTCGAGTGCCCGCGAGTCGAACGCGGTGTCTTCCGCTCCCGAAGCGGATGGGTTCCCGTCTCCCTCGCACTCGTCGGCCGGGCACCCCCCTCGGGTGCCGGACCTGCGCTCACGACGGGACTCGAACCCGCGATCGTCTCCTCGACAAGGAGCTGCCCTCGCCACTGGGCCACGTGAGCCTGAAACCCGCGTACCCCTACCAGGACTCGAACCTGGGACCTCCGGATCCGTAATCCGGCGCTCTGTCCAACTGAGCTACAGGGGTGTGGCAGCCGATCCGGGTATCGATCCCGGTCCCCCGCCTTGAAGGGGCGGTGACCTGGCCGGCAGTCTCATCGGCCTCGCGTGGTGGGGGACGGAGTCGAACCGTCAAAGCCGCCGAAGGGCGTCCGGGTTACAGCCGGGTGGGCTCACCTGTGCCCAGCCCCACCGTGCTCGCCGCGGCCGGCGAGCGTGTTTCTGCTCCGCTGTGTAGTTGACAAAGAACAAGCGCCAAAAATGAGCGCAACATATCGACCAAGTTGATTTAGCACCATTTTTTGAGGTGCACGAAATAGAGAAAGCCGCCCGAATCGGTTTCCCGATGGGCGGCTCCCGGTCACGACGTCGACGACGTCACGGTGGGGAGCCCCCGGTGCTCAGCAGCTGCTCTTCAGGCAGCATCAAGCCGCTGAGCCGCTCTTGCGGCAGGCGCGGCATCGATGACAGCGCATCCGACGAGCGCAGCGCATCGCGCAGATCGCCGGGATAACGGCGCTGCGACCCTCGCTTCTCCATGCTCGCCACGACGACTCCTTCTGAGTTTGTGCGATCTCTTGCGTTCAGCTCCATTACATAATCGCGAATCCACACCCGGGTGTCAATCTTTATTACCGAACCACTTTCCTCACCCGAGCGCCGCTTCCACGAACTGCCGAAGCACCGGTCCGTTCGCGTTCGACAGGAACGCCAACGCGACCGGGATCGCGGGCGCACCGGTGATCGGGAGGAACCGCACCGTGGGGTGGATGTTGCGCCGCACCGCGACCTCCGGCACCACCCCCAGCCCGCGCCCCGCGGCGACGCTCTCGATCCACGTCGAAGTTGGCCGTTTCGAGGACGGTCGTCGGCCCCTGCCCCTCGGGCCAGGACCCCGGCCCGGTGGTGCCGTTGACGACGTTGACCACCAGCGGCCAGTTCGGCACGTCGGCCCACGCCAGCTCGGACGCACCGGAGTGGGGGAACGTCTCCGCGAACACGGCCACCCGGTCCTCGTCGAAGAGGTGCACGACCTGCAGCTGCGGCGAACGCACCTGCCCGCGCACGAGCGCGACGTCCACTTTCTCCTGCTGCACCGCCGCGAGCGGGTCGTCGATGCGCACGAGGTCGACCGAGCTGCCGGTGGTGTGTTCGAACCGCGCCACGGTCTCCTGCGCCCACGGCGTGGGCAGCAGCCAGCTGAATCCCAGCTTCACGGTGCCCCGGCTCCGCGCCGCGCTTACGCCGCGGTCGAGCTCCGCCAGCACACGTTGGGCGTGCTCCAGGAACGCCTGGCCCGCATCCGTCAGCTCCACGTGCCGCGACGAGCGGTCCGGCAGCGTCACGCGCAGCAGCTCTTCGAGCTGGCGAACGGTCCGGCTGAGCGCGGGTTGCGTGATGGCGAGCTCCTGGGCGGCGTGCGTGAACGACGCCAGCCGGGCCACCGACGCGAACGCGCGCAGGTGCCGGATTTCGATGCCCGCCGGTGTGCCCTCAACCATGCCCGCAGAGCATAGCCGCGGCCGGACGCGCATTTCCCAACGCGGCCGCCGGTGCTTAGCGTGGAGGCGAAGGGTTCGCACGGCGAAGAGAGAAGGCGTTCGACATGCACAGCTCGCTGTCCGGTCTCGGGGTGACCTCGCCCGTCCTGGCGGCGCCGATGGCGGGCGGGGGCACCACGCCCGCCCTGGTGGCCGCGGCGGCGAGCGCCGGGGGCCTCGGCTTCGTCGCCGGCGGGTACAAGACGGCCGAAGCGCTCGCCGAGCAGATCAGCCAGGTCCGCGCGCTGGGCATCTCGTTCGGGGTCAACCTGTTCGCACCCAACCCAGTGCCCGTCGACCCAGCCGCCTACCGGCGCTACGCCGGCGCGCTGCAGGCCGACGCCGACCGCTACGGCCTCGACCTCCCGCAGGCGATCACCGAGGACGACGACCACTGGCAGGCCAAGCTCGACCTCCTGCTGGCCGGGCCCGTCCCGCTGGTCAGCTTCACCTTCGGCCTGCCGGACACGTCGGTCTTCACCCGGCTGCACCGCGCCGGCACGCTGGTCGCGCAGACCGTGACCTCGGCCGACGAGGCCCGGCTGGCCGCCGACGCCGGCGCGGATCTCCTGCTCGTGCAGGCCGCGGCCGCGGGCGGGCACTCAGGCACCCTCACGCCCGACCGCGTCCCGCCGGCGGTCCCGCTGCCGCGGGTCCTCGGCGAGGTCGGCGCCGCGGTGTCGCTGCCCCTGGTCGGCGCCGGCGGGCTCGCCACGCCCGAGGCCGTGGCCGAAGCGCTGAGCGCCGGTGCCACCGCCGTGGCCGTCGGCACCGTGCTGCTGCGGTCCGACGAGAGCGGGGCGTCGAAACCCCACCGCGAAGCGCTGGCCGACCCGGCCCGCCGGGAGACGGTCGTCACCCGCGCGTTCACCGGCCGCCCGGCGCGAGGCCTGCGCAACGCGTTCACCGACGACCACTCGGGTGAAGCTCCCGCCGGTTACCCGGCCCTGCACCACCTGACCAGCGCGCTGCGCAAGGCGGCCGTGCAGGCCGGCGACGCCGAGCGCGTCAACCTGTGGGCCGGCACCGGCTACCGGCACGCCACCGCCGAACCCGCCGCCGACATCCTCACGCGGCTCTCCCACCGGCTCTAGCCGTCGGCCGAACGGGTGAGATCGACAACAGGTCGGCGGCCGCCGGAACGGGTACCCCATCCAGACCATCCGCATTCGACCAGAGGAGAACCGAGAACCATGGCACGAGTCCTGTTCGTCATGACGGGCGCCGACCACTGGACGCTCAAGGACGGAACTCGGCACCCGACCGGGTACTGGGCCGAGGAGTTCGCCGCCCCCTACACCGCGCTCAAGGACGCGGGCCACACGATTGTGGTGGCGACCCCGGGCGGTGTGGTGCCGACGGTGGACCAGGGCAGCCTGAACCCGGACATGGCCGGCGGCCAGGAAGAGGCCGCGAAGCTCGCGCAGGTCCTCGAGTCCGCCGGCGAACTGCGCCAGCCGATCGCGCTCACGGACGTGAACCTGCCGGACTACGACGCCGTCTACTACCCCGGCGGCCACGGCCCGATGGAGGACCTCGCCCACGACGCCGGCTCCGGCGCCCTGCTCAACGCCGCCCTCGCGTCGGGCAAGCCGCTCGCCGTGGTGTGCCACGCGCCCGCGGCGCTGCTGGCCACGCGCGACGAGCGGGGCGAGTCGCCCTTCGCCGGCTACCGCGTCACCGGGTTCACCAACGACGAGGAGAACGCCGTCGGTCTCGGCCCGAAGGCGAAGTGGCTGCTGGAGGACGAGCTGGGCAAGCTCGGCGTCGCATTCGAGCGCGGGCCGGACTGGCAGCCGTACACGGTCGTCGACCGGACCCTCTACACGGGACAGAACCCGGCCTCGGCCGCGCCGCTCGCGCAGGAACTCCTCAAAGCCCTGAAGTAGGCCCGATCGCCGGCGGGGTGCGCGGCTACGCGGGCTCCGCCGGCGACTGCGCGAGCGAGAGGCTGTTCCCGTCCGGGTCGAGGACCACGACGTGGCGCACGCCGTTGGCGTAGGTCTCGACAGGCTCGTGCGTGATGCCGTGCGCGGCGAGGCGGGCGAGGATCTCGTCGAGGTCGGTGACGCCGAGGGTGACCATCGCCCGGCCCACGCGCTCGCCGCGCACCTCCCGTGCGTCGACCACGAGCCACGCGGCTTCGCCGAGCTGCCACAGGTGTTCCTCGCCGATGGCCTCGTCCGCGGGCCGGCCCAGGAACGCGGCGAACCACTCCAGCGCCCGGGGCAGGTCGCTCACGCACATGATCGTGTAAAGGTCCACGGAACCACTCCTCTCGACGGCTGACGGACGGGCAGACTACCGCCGGCGCGAAAAGTCATCGGTCCCGCGCGTCGCCTTCGGTCATCGCTCCGGCCACCTGGTCGTGCACGGCCAGCACGCGGGCGTCGAGCTCCTCGACCGGCACGCCGACGTCGCGCGCGAGCGCTTCGCGGAAGATGAGGTAGCCCTTGTAGGCCGCGACCATGAACACGTGCATCGCGATCGCGTCGCCGTCGGCGGGCAAGGCGCCGGTGGCCTGGTCGCGTTCGAGGGCGGCTCTGGTCTTCTCGATCTCGGGCAGGGCGTGGTAGTCCGGGTCGCCGTCGATCGCGAGCAGGGCTTCGACCAGCGTGGGTGCGGGGTTGGCGAGCGCGCTGCGGAACATCGCCTTGCGCCGGCCGAGGAACGACGCTTCCCAGTGCCGTTTCGCGCCCGCCGCCCATTCGCGGGCGCGGTGGGCCACAGCCGCCCTCAGCAGGGATCGCCGATCGCCGAAGTACTGGTAGATCTGGCCGCGATTCACCCCGGAGCGGTCGGCGACCTCCTGCAGGTTCAGCCCGGCGAAGATCCCGTCGCGCTGGAGCAGGTCGAACGTCGCCTGGAGGAGGTCGGCCTCGGTCCGGGCCCGGTCGCGCCCACGCCGGTTCGACGCCTGCCCGGCGGTGTCGTTCACATCATCTCCCGTGTGCACTCTTCTCACCTGCCTCCGACCTCGCAGTCTAGTGATCGCTCACACCACACCCCGGTCCCGCAACCCGTCGAGCTCCGCGGCGGACAGGCCCAGCAGGCCGCCGAGCACCTCGTCGGTGTGCGCGCCCAACGTCGTGCCGGCCCAGCGGACGCTGCCGGGTGTCGCGCTCAGGTGCGGCAGCGGCGCGACCATCGGGACCTCGCCGAACTCCGCGTCGTCCACGGTGATCACCGACCCTCGGGCCCGGCAGTGCGGATCGTTCATGAGGTCGGCGACGCTCATGATCGGTGACGCCGGGATGTCGGCGTCGCTCAGCAGTTTCACGACCTCGTCGGCCGTCAGCCGCGAGACCCACTCGCTGATGAGCGGGTACAGCTCGTCCTGGTGGCGGATCCGGGCGGGGCGGTCGGCGAAGCGCGGGTCGTCGGCCAGTTCCGGCCGGCTCATCACCGCGGACAGGCGCCGGAACAGCGAGTCGGTGCCGGCGTGCAGCGACACCCGCCGGTCGTCGGACGTCACGAAGTCCGACGCCGGGACGATGGCCGGGTTCTTGTTGCCCAGCCGTTCCCGGACCTGGCGGTCGAGGCCGTAGGCGGTCACCGAGTCCTCACTGGACCGCAACGCCGCCTCGTACAGCGCCAGGTCGATGACCTGGCCCGAGCCCGAGCCGAGGTCGCGGTGGTACAGCGCGGACACGACCGAGAACGCGGCGAGGTAGGCGCTCATGTAGTCGATCACCGAGTACCCGCTGCGCACCGGCGGCCGCTCCGGCTCGCCCGTGGCGTAGGTCAGTCCACTGTAGGCACTCGCGATCCGGTCGAACGCGCCCCGGTCGCGGTACGGCCCGGTGAGGCCGAACCCCGTGAGGTACAGCAGGATCGCCCGCGGGTTGAGGGGTTGCAGGTGCTCGGGCAGCATGCGGTAGCGCTCGAGCGTCGGCGGGCGGAAGTTCGTGACCACCACGTCGAAGTGCGGCACCAGCCGGTGGAACACGGCCTGCCCTTCGGGCGTCCGGAGGTCGAGCGCGACGGACTTCTTGTTGCGCCCCTCCTGGAGCCAGCCCGGCGACCGCCCGCCACTGCGGGTGAAGTCGCCGACCTTCGGGTCTTCGATCTTGACCACCTCGGCTCCGAAGTCGCCCAGGATCGTCGCCGAGACCGGTCCGGCGAGGACGGTCGCGGCGTCGAGAACCCGGACACCGGCCAGCGCGTCGCTCATCGTGTGGTTGTCCTCCGTGCTCGCGTCGGGATGCGGGGGTTCACTTGCCTTGCGCCGCGTCGATCACGAGCGACAGGTCGATCAGCTCTTCGGGCTTCACCGGGGAGTCGATCTGCAGCGTGTTCGGTACGGCCTGGTACATCTTCTGCAGGCTCGCCACCGATTCGGCGGGCACGTTGAAGTCGAACGGCACCGACGGCGCGATCCGCAGTGTCTCGACGGTGGTGCCGAGCTGCTGCGCCATCTTGGTCATCACGTCGGTGTCCTGGTGGTAGTCACCGGACAGGTGTGTGTTCACGGTCCGCTCGACCGCGCGGAAGAACGCGACACCCGCGTCGCGGTGTTCGCCGAGCAGGACGGTGGTCGCGAAGTAGCCGGCGATCTGCATGCTGTCCGGGTACCCGCCTTCGGCGTTGAACGCGGTGCCCGGCTTGATGCTCGCGGTGAACGGCGGGCCGAGGGTGGCGCCGTCGATCGAGCCGTTGTTGAGCGCCTGGACCATCGCGGCGATGTCGCTGAACGGCGTCATCCGCACGTCGTCGGGCTTGAGGCCGCCTTTGGTGATCAGGTCGTACAGCCCGTACTCCGACGGAGCCGCCAGCGCACCGGGGTTGACGCCGATGTTCTTGCCCTTCAACGAAGCCGGGTTGAAGTCGCTCGCCTTGCTGCCGTACTTGGTGCTCATGTAGACACCACTGTCCGGAGAGGACGAAGCGACACCGGAGACCCAGCGGATCGGCACACCGTGGCGCAGCGCGTTGAAGACCAGGGCCTGCGCGCCGGCGTAGACTAGGTCGATCTTGTCCTGTCCCAGCAACGTGAGCAGGTTCGGCACCGTGTCGGTGACGAAGGTGACGTCGAGGTTCTCCTTGCCGAACTCGCCGTAGACCTGGGCGAGCAGCGCCGGCGCTTCGAGCTCCAGTTTGGACGGGATGCCAACCTTGAGCGAAGCGCGCTGTGCCAGCGGTTTGGGCGCGGGCGTGCCCGTCTTGCCCGACAGGCTCACGCCGGCCGGGAGCACTGACACCTGCTTGGCGTCGGTGGCCTGGTTCTGCTGCGACGACGGGGCACACGCGCTCGCGAACAGCAGGCCGGCCGCGACGGCGGTGGCGCAGAGCGCCCGGGTGGTTCTGGACATGGCTCTCCTGAGGAAGGGGGGACTTGGCGGAGACGAGTGACTCAGGACCGGCGTAGGCGCGGCCGCTGCTGGGGGACGGCGAACTTCAGTGCGAGGGTGACGAGACCGGTGAAGGCCACGCCGATCACCCCGGCGATGATCACGCCGGCGTACATCGTCGCGGGGTCGAACACCTGGGAGCGCTGGAAGATCAGGTACCCGAGGCCACTGTCGCCCGACACCATCTCGATGCCGACGATCACGAGGATGGCGATGCCCGCGGTCAGCCGGATCGAGGTCGCGATGGCGGGCAGTGCGGCCGGGAGGATGACGTGGCGCAGCAGCTGGGTGCGCTTGGCGCCGAGCACTTCCGCGGCGTCGCGGTAGCCCTGCTCGACCGACAGGACCGCGGTGGTCGAGGCGAGCACGACGATGAAGAACACCGACACGCCGACCAGCACGATCTGCGGCAGCGAGCCCAGGCCGAACACGAGCAGGAACACGGGGAACAGCGCCAGCTTCGGCAGCGTGTACAGCGCGACCAGCGTGTGTTCCAGCGCCGCCCGGGCGAGCCACGACAGTCCCAGCAGGACTCCGAGCGCCACGCCGGCCACGACGCCGATCCCGTAGCCGATCACGAGTTTGCGCACGGTGTCGACAATGGCGTCGGTCATCACGCCGTCCTGAATGGACCGCGCACCCGCCTGCCAGATCACACTGGGGGCCGGGAAGAACCGCGTGTCGAGGATGCCGAACTGCGCGGTGAGCTCCCAGACCACGATGATCAGCACCGGGGTCGCCCATGCCAGCGTGAGGGTCACGCCACGGCGGCGCCGGGCGTGCCGCTGGGGCGCCAGCTCGGCGGGGCCGGGCGTGCGCCGGACGAGCTCACGACCTCCGAGCTGGTCATGCGACGTCATGAGCGTGCTCACGTTCTTCCACCTCACCTTTCAGGAGCCGCCAGATGTGGTCTTCGAGAGCGCCGAACTCGGCCGCCGAACGCGCGGCGCGGGTGCGCGGCCGGGCGAACGGGACCTCGATGTCGTCGAGGATGCGTCCGGGCCGCGAGGACATCACGACGACGCGGTCGGCCAGCAGCAGCGCCTCGTCGATCGCGTGAGTGACGAACAGGATCGTGCGCCGGTGTGCCTCCCACACCCGCAGCAGCTCCTGCTGCAGCACCAGGCGCAGCTGCGCGTCGAGGGCGGCGAACGGCTCGTCCATGAGGAGGATCTCGGGGTTGGCCACGAACGCCCGGGCCAGCGCGACCCGCTGGCGCATGCCGCCGGAAAGCGTGGCCGGGTATGCGGATTCGAAGCCGGCGACGCCGGCGCGCTCGATCCAGTCGCGGGCCACCTCGTCGGCCCTCGGCCGCGAGACGCCGGCGATGTCGAGCGGGAGCCGCACGTTGGCGAGCACGGTTTTCCAGGGGAAGATGCCGTAGTCCTGGAAAACCATGGAGCACAGTGGCGAATCCGCGTCGGCGCGGTCGATCACGATCTCGCCGGCCGAGGGTGCGGCCAGCCCTGCGACGATCCGCAGCAACGTCGACTTCCCGCAGCCGGACGGGCCGACGATGGCGACGAACTGTCCTCTTTCGACAGTCAGGTCGACCGGGCCCAGCGCGTGGACCGCGTGGCCGCGGGAAACGAACGTCCGCTCGACGCCCGTCGCGCTGATCACGACGTCGGACATGCGGCCTCCTCCTGGTGGGTGTGGTCGAAGATCGCCGGGAAGGGCGCTGACGCGAGCCACTCCCCCGCGGCCCGGTCGCCGTGCACGCGCTTGACGAACGCCGTGGCCACCGCGGAGATCGCGGCCGCGGTCGGGCTGTTTTCGGTGTCGTGGCCCGGGATTGCGCCGAGCTGGTGATCGCCGTCGTGGACCACGGCGAGGTGCTTGAACCGCGAGCGCGCCCGGTCGTAAGGCTCGCGGCGCCATTCGACGCCCTCGCCGCGGGCACCGACGTCGCGCGTGCCGGTGACGACCAGCAGGGGCAGCTCGACCTCGCGCCAGGAGTTCGGCGTGAGCCCGCGGTCGCCGCTTCCCTGCGGTGACAACAGGATTCCGCCCGCGACGGCCGGGTGGGTGAAGGTGCCGTAGCCGCTCAGGCGCGTGCCCAGGAGGAGCTGGGCGGTGTACGCGCCGAACGAATGCCCGGCGAGGAGGACGTGGTCGGGTTTCAAGTTCCACTTGGCGGGAAGTGCGTTGAGCACCGCGTGCACCCGGTCGACGCGGGACAGCCAGTGTTCCGGGTCGAACAGCAACGCGTGCATGCGTTGCCTGGCCACGGGATCCGCGGCCCAGGTTCGTTCGTCCACACCGGACAGGCCGAGCTCGGGCCCCGCGAGCTCGAAGGCGTCGCGGAACTGCGGGTGCAGCACCGCGTAGCCGTAGGACGCGAGGTGGTGGCCCAGGCCCGCGTAACCGCGGTGGCTCCCGCCCAGCCCATGACACAGGACGACGACCGGCTTTTCCCCGGCACCGTCCGGTTCTTGCGAGAAAACGGCGACCCGCTGCCCGTCGGCGGTCGCCCATTCGTCGACTTCGCTCTCGACGACCTTGTTGCGGGCCGGCCGGGCCCACCGGGGGTCCGGGTGCTCGTTGCAGCCCACCATGGCTCCTAACTAGCGACTTGTTAGTAACGTAATGCTAGTTAATCGGCGTTGACAAGACTCGTCGCGGAAGTGGCAGGACACGAGCACTCTCCGTGGCTGCACCGCGAACACCGGGACCGCGGCGCCGACCGGCTCCGCGCCGCGCTGAGCTGGGGTTTCGAACGACGGCGGGCCGGGCACTCCGCAGCGAGGTGCCGAAAGGAATACGCGATGACCACCCCAGGCTGGCGGGAACCGACCCTCGCGACGTTGACCGACCGCCGGTTCTCCGACGCGGGCTGGATGTTCGAGCGCAAGCTCGACGGCGTCCGCGCCATCTGCGTGCGCGACGGCGGCACGCCGACGCTCTACTCGCGCAACCACAAGGTCATGGACAACGCCTACCCGGAGCTCGTCGAGGCGCTCGACCGCCAAGGTGGCCCGCGGTTCGTGGCGGACGGGGAGATCGTGGCGTTCGACGGCGACAACACCAGCTTCGCCGCATTGCAGCCGCGGATCCACCTCACGGATCCGGCACGGGCGCGGGCAACCGGGGTGCGCGTGTACTACTACCTGTTCGACCTGCTGCACTTCGACGGGCACGACGCCACGCCGTTGCCACTGCGGGAACGCAAGGCACTCCTGAAGGACGCGTTCGAGTTCACGGATCCGCTGCGGTTGTCGGCGCACCGCAACACCGACGGGGAGAAGTTCTTCGAGGAGGCCTGCCGGCGCGGTTGGGAGGGCGTGATCGCGAAGCGGGCCGACGCGCCGTACCACTCGGGAAGGTCGGCGGACTGGCTGAAGTTCAAGTGCGCCCAGGGCCAGGAGCTCGTGGTCGGCGGGTTCACCGACCCGCAAGGCGCGCGGCACGGCTTCGGCGCGTTGCTGCTGGGCTACTACGACGGCGACGAGCTGCGGTACGCCGGCAAGGTCGGCACCGGGTTCGACGAGAAGCTGCTGGCGTCGCTGCACGATCAGCTGCGCGAGCTCGAGACGGGCCGGTCGCCGTTCGCGGATGCCGTGCGTGAGCAGGGGACGCACTGGGTGCGGCCGGAGCTGGTGGCGCAGATCGGGTTCTCCGAGTGGACGCGCGACGGGCGACTGCGGCACCCGCGGTTCCTGGGCCTGCGCGACGACAAGAAGCCGGCCGACGTGGTGCGGGAGAAGCCGTGATCGAAGTTTCCCATCCCGACAAGGTGTTCTACCCCGAGGACGGGCTCACCAAGGGCGACGTCGTCGAGCACTACCGCGCGGTGGCCGACGTGATGCTGCCGCACCTGCGCGGGCGGCCGCTGACGTTGCGGCGCTACCCCGACGGCATCGACGGGCAGGGCTGGTTCCAGAAGCACCCCGGCGAGCACTTCCCGGAGTGGCTGCGCGTCGAACGGGTGCCGCGGCGCGGCGGGGGCACGGACGAGTACGTGGTCTGCGACGACACCGACGCCCTCGTCTACCTCGCCGGCCAGGGGACGGTGGAGTTCCACGTGTGGCTGTCCACCGTGGAGAAACCGGAGCAGCCGGACCGGCTCGTGCTCGACCTCGACCCGCCGGACGGCACGCCGGTGGCCCGCCTGCGCGAGGTGGCGCGCAAGATCCGCGGCCAGTACGAGAAAGCGGGCCTCACCGCCTTCGTGCAGGCGACCGGCGGCCGCGGCTTCCACGTGCTCGCCCCGCTCGACGCCCGCTCGGACACCGACGTCGTGCTGGAACTCGCCCGCACGCTCGCCGACCGCGTGGCCGAGGAAGACCCGGACCACCTCACCACCGCGCAGCGCAAGGACAGCCGCGGCGACCGGATTTTCCTCGACGCCAACCGCAACGGCTACGCCCAGACGTTCGTCGCGCCGTACTCCCTGCGCGCCCGCCCCGGCGCGGCGGCCGCGACGCCGCTCGACTGGCGCGAGCTCGGCAAGGCGGATCCGGACGGATGGCCACCGGCCAAACAAAAGCAACGCTTGGCGCGCAAGGCCGACCCGTGGCGGGACCTGGCGAAGCACGCGGGCTCGGCGGAGGCAGCGCTCGCTTCGCTGGAGTAACGCGACAGCACCCGGCAGACAGCACACTGGAGTGACGATGGTGACCCCACGACCAGGTCCGATCCGGTGGCTGCGCTACGTCTACGGCGCTCGGCTGCCCGACGAGTACCGCCCGTGGGTGCTGCACGACGCGACCGCCCGAACGTGGGTGCTGAGGTTCGCGCTCCGCGTGTTCTTCGAGGCGCTGCCGTGGCTCACCGCCGCGTTCCTGCTGCTGGTGTTCCTCACGCCGCTGCCCGCGGGCCTGGTGCTGCTCGGGCTGCTCATGGCCCTGGTCCTGGGCCTGTTCCTCACCCTCGGCAGCGCCGACGAGCTCGCTGAAGTGCGTCTGGCCAAGCACGGCTACCCACCGGGCACCGGCAAAGCAGTCCGCAAACGCCGAGGCGGGGCCGCCACCTGGCCGTGAGGCGAAGTTCCGCGCGGCCACGAGAATCACGGGCGTCACCGTCGTCCTCGCCGCGAGCTGGCTCAGCTTCGTCCTGGGCAGCTGAGCACGAGAGCGCGCTCGTCGCCATCCTCGGCTTCGTCGCCAACGCCTGAGGCGCTACCCGCCGATGGTGACGGTGCGCCGCGCCGGGCCGTTGGCGCTGCGCGGCACGATCGGAACGACGCCGAGGGCGCTCAGCACCGCGACGAAGCCGTTTTCGATCTGCGTTTCGGTGCTGGGCCAGTAGCCGACGGTCTCGCACATGAACTCGTCGCACTGCTCGGGCGGTGGCCCGGCGCAGCTGGCGGCGAGCAGGACGACGGCGGCGGCCGTGGCGGCCAGACGCAAGCGTGGCACGGCGGAACCCCTTCCCGGGCTCAGACGACGGCGGGCTGCCGGCGGCGGACGATCAGCGTGATCACGGCGATGGCCAGCAGGATCGCCACCACGGCTTGGTAGTACCCGGTGAGCACGCTGATCAGGGCGCTCACCGCGCCGATCACCTCCATGGCGACCCCCAGCGTCGCCGCCCACGCGTGCCGGGCCAGGAACCCCGCGGCCACGGCGACGAGCACCGCGATCACGGGGTTCAGCACGAGCACGAGCCACACCGACCCCGGCACGTCCTGGCCGTGGTCGAGCCGTTCGAGCACCGCGAGCAGCTGCACCACCCAGATCCCGATCGACGCCACGGCCTGCACGGCCATCACCCACCGCGCGGTCCTGACCTGCCACCCGCCCACGACGCACCCCTCCTCCGGTCGATCACCGGGGACGGTAACCGCGGGCGGCGGGAGCCCTCCCGAGCGGGTCCGCTACCTGCCACCCGCTGACACGACACCGGCGAGGTACCGCACCGCGAGCTCCTCGGCCCGGTCACGCCGTTCGACGTCGCCACGCCAGCGCCGGTAGAGCTCGACGCTCGCCAGCACCGCCGCCGCGGCCTCCTTCGCGTCGTAGCCGCAGACGGTGGCCTGCAGCTCGCGCGCCGCGTCCGGGGCGGCGAACTCCAGCCGGCGCACACCCCGGGGCGGCAGGCCGGCGCGCGCGGCGATCAGCGGTCCCAGCACCGTTTCCCGCAGGAAAGCCAGGAACCCGAGGACGTCGTACAGCTCGCCGCGCCCGAGTTTCGTCGCCGCGTAGTGGACCCAGACCCAGAAGCGGTCTTCGAGCCACTGCTCGTCCAGCGGCTCCTTGGCCGGCGGCGCGGCGGCGAGGGCCCGGGTCAGCGCTCCGTCGCGTTCCCACCGGATCTTCGGGTCGCTCGTCCGCTCGCCGAAGTCCGCCACGCGCACGAACTTGAAGTCCACATGCAGCAGGCGCGGCCCGGTCAGGGTGATGACCAGCCGCGGTTCGCCGACGTGCTCGCCGGTGAAGGCCGCGACGAGGTGGGCCCACGAGCCGATCAACGCGAATCTCTCGGCCAGCACCGCTTCGAACGCGTCGTCGTCGACGACCACGACAATGTCCACATCGGAGTATTCGTCGGGCTCACCGTGGGCGATCGAGCCGCCGACAGCCACCCCGGCCACGCGCTGGTCACGGCGGATCTTCGGGAGCACGTCGTCGAGGAACTCGCGGTGCCGCGCGGGAACGGTCATGAGCTTCCTTTCGTTGAGAGCACGGCAAAGTAGCACGACAGTGCTGCGGCCGGCACGCGAATAGGCGCTCAGCCCTCGTGCAGCGCCTCGACGATGCGGCCCGCGAGCATCGCCATCTCGGGCGACCCGATGGTCACGACGACGTCGCCCCGCCGCACGCGCCGGACCACCTCCGCACACGCGACGGAACCGGACCTGGCATACACCTTGTCCTTCTCCGGTAACGGAATCGCGGCCGTGAGCGCCTCGCCGTCACAACCCGCCGAGACGGTCTCGCCGGGGCCGAAGACCGGCAGCACCACCGCCTGGTCGGCCCGGCTCAGCGACTCGGCCATCTCGCCGAGGAACTGCCGCACCCGGTAGCCGCGGTTGGGCTGACACACCACGAGCAGCCGATGCTCCTGCGCGACCGACCGCAACGCCGTCAGCGAAGCGGCCATCGACGTGTGGTGGCACGCGTAGTCGTCGTACACCCGCACGCCACGCGCGACACCGCGGAGCTCGAACCGCCTACGCACGCCGGGAAACCGGCGCAAGCCACGCGCCGCACCGGGGATGCCCAGGCGCTGCGCGACGAGCAGAGCGGCCGCGGAGTTGAGGCCGAGGTGCCTGCCCACCACCGGCACGTGCACCGCGCCGACGAGGGCGCCGTCGAGCACGGCGTCGTAGCGGATCCCCGTGCTCACCGACGAAAGCCCCACCACGACGAGGTCGGCGCCGTTGGCCTCGCCGTAGGTGTACACGGTCCGGCCTTCCGCCCGCAGCGCCGCGGCGACCCGGCGGCACCGCTCGTCATCGGCGTTGGTCACCACGAAGCCACCGGGGCGCACGCGGCGGCAGAAGTCGAGGAACGCCTGCTGCAAGCCGTCGACATCGCCGTAGGTGTCGAGGTGGTCGGAGTCGATGTTCGTGACCACGGCGACCTCGGGCATGTAGGCGAAGAACGAGCGGTCGCTCTCGTCGGCCTCGACCACGAAGTACTCCCCCGAGCCGAGGCCGCCGGCGCCGAGCGTGCGGACGTCCCCGCCGATCACGTAGGACGGGTCGGCCCCGCCGGCGCGCAGTGCGACCGTGATCATCGCGGTGGTGGTCGTCTTGCCGTGGGTGCCCGCGACCGCGATCGCCCGGCGGCCCGTCAGCACCGCCGCGAGCGCCTCGGACCGGTGCAGCAGCGGCAGCCCGCGATCCCGGGCCTCGGCGAGCTCCACGTGGTCGTCGGGGATCGCGGTCGAGTACACCACGGTGTCGGCGTTCCAGAGGTGCCCGGGCGAGTGCCGGCGGTGCACGGTGGCGCCGCGCTCCTCCAGTGACGCCAGGGCCGGCCGGTCGCCCACCTCGCTGCCGCTCACCGGCGCCCCGTGGCGCAGCAGGATCTCCGCGAGACCCGACATCCCCACCCCGCCGATGCCGATCAGATACACGTGGCCCAGGTCCCGCACGGTCAGCTCGTTCATCACGCACCCTCTTCTGTCCGGTGAGGACTCCCTGCCCCGGATTCGAGGGTGCGCCCGGCTTGTCCTCGGACTGCGCGCTGTTTGTCGCGGCAAGGCAACAGCCGGGTGCCGATCCGTCAGCGCGGCACGGAGAACGGCTGCCGGTCCGGGTGCCCGGGCGCCGGCTGCGGCGTGGCGAGGACGACGGTCGTGGCGTCGGCGGGCAGCCGCGGGCCGCGGCGCTCGACCACGCACGCCGAGGCCAGCGCGTAGCCGGCCGCCGCGAGGAAGAAGCCGCCGAGGCAGTCGCTGGGGCGGTGCCAGCCGACGGTGAGCGTCGAGACGCCGACCGCGACGATCCACGCCACGCCCAGCGGCGCCGCCACGAACCGCCCCACCCGCGGCAGCACGAGCAGCAGCGCGAACACACTCATCGCGGCCACCGTCACGTGGCCGCTGGGGAAGCTGTTGCTGGTGGAGTGGATGCGCTCGGCCAGGTTCGGCCGGTCGAGGGCGACCTTGAGCAGCTGCGCGAAGCCCGCGACCGCCACCATGAGCCCGACGGCCGCCGCCGTGCGCCGGTACGCGCGCCGCACCAGGCCGATCACCACGACCAGCATGAGCGCGAGGGTGAACAGCACCGGCGCCGGAACCTCCAGCGGCAGCGGCACCTCCCCCGACGCGCGGGTGAACGACGGGTCGAACGTCTCCAGGGCCCGCTGGTCGGCCTCCTGGCCGGACTCCGTGCGGACCAGCAGCAAGTACGTCACCCCCGTCGCCACGACGAGGAGGACGGCGGCCACCAGCCGCCAGGCGATGCTGAGCACTCGGTTGTTCACCCCGTCCAGCCTGCCAACTCTTCGTCCGCGGCGGGCCCGGGAAATGTCATGGGTCTGCAACAACTGCGCACTGGTTCCGCACGGACCAGTCCCCTGTGGACGGACGTGACCCGTCACCCCACTCGCAGCGTGGTGCCCCGCGGGATCAACGTCGGCGCGAACCGGCGCGTGGTGGCCGGCACGCCTGCGCCCGCGTCGATCAGCAGGTCCACGGCCGCGCCGGCGATCTCCGTGAACGGGACCCGGATCGTGGTGAGCGGCACCGGCAGGCGGGCCGCGAGGGGAATGTCGTTGTACCCCACCACGGACAGCTCGTCGGGCACCCGCACGCCGGCGCGCTGCACAGCCGAGAGCAGCCCGACGGCGGTGTTGTCGTTCACGGCGAAGACGGCGGTCGGGCGCGGGTCGAGGGCGAGCAGGGCACGCCCGGCGTCCTCGCCGCTCTCCATGCTGAAGGTCGAGGGCAAGACGAACGCGGGCAACCCGGCTTCGCGCAACGCGTCCTCGTACCCGGCGCGGCGGCCGAGCGCGCTGGAGGCGTAGGCCGGGCCCGCGACCAGCGCGATCCGGCGGTGCCCGAGGTCCAGGAGGTGCCGCGTGGCGAGGTAACCGCCGAGGCGGTCGTCGCCCACGGCGGCCGCGCTGTCGCCGAACGTGCGCATCGCCAGCACGTGCGGCACCGCGCGTTCGAGCAGTTCCTGGCAGAAGCCGCCTTCGGTGCGCGCGGTGGTGAGGATCAGGCCGTCGACCCGGCGGCCGAGCAGCATCCGGCCGTTCTCGCGTTCCAGCTCCGGCTCGTCGTGCGAGGTCGCGACCAGCGCGTGGTAGCCGCGGCGCGTGCACGCCGAGGCGACCTCCTCGTAGAACATCGCCATCACCGTGTCAGTCAGGCGCGGCACGAGCACACCGAACGTGTTGGTCTGCCGGCGCCGCAGGTTGGCCGCGACCGGGTTCGGCTCGTAGCCCACGCCCTCGGCGATCTCGCGGATCCGCGCCGCCGACGGGCTGCGGAAGAACCGGTGCTCGGGGTTGAGCGCGCGCGAGACCGTCGACTTGCTGACGCCGGCCGCCAGCGCGACGTCGCTGATCGTCGGACGAGCCCCCGGCTCTCGGGTGCTCTCCGGTGTTCGCTCGCTCATGCGGCTCCTTGACTCTCGGGCAATCCGCAGCTTACCGTTGTGCAACCGATTCCCCCATCGTTTGCACAACCAAAACTCCAGGGAGTGTCATGAAGTCTCTCGACCTGCGCGGCCTCGTCCCGGCGTGCGTCACCCCGTTCACCGAGAGCGGCGACGTCGACCACGAGGCCCTGGCCGTGCACGGGCGCTGGCTCGCCGGCCTGCCGGGCGTCAAGGGCATCGTGTGCAACGGCCACGCCGGCGAAGGCGCCAGCATGACCGAGACCGAGCGCGGCGACGTGGTGAAAACCCTGGTCGACGCCGTGGAGGGCAAGCAGCCGATCATCACCGGCGTGATCAGCGACGGCAGCCGCGTCGCGGGTGAAGAGGCCAAGCGCTACGGCGAGGCCGGCGCGGCGGGCGTGCTGCTCTACCCCGCCCACAGCTGGCTGCGCTTCGGCTTCCAGCCCGGCGCCGCCGCGGACCGCTACCGCATCGTCGGCGAGATCTCCGGCCTGCCGCAGATCCTGTTCCAGTACCCGGACGTGACCAAGGCCAGCTACAACCTCTCCGAGCAGCTCAAGATCGCCGAGCTCGACTCCGTGTTCGCGATCAAGAACGGCGTGCGCAACATGCGCCGCTGGGACACCGAGGTCCCGGTGCTGCGCAAGGAGTTCCCCGACCTGCAGATCCTCACCTGCCACGACGAGTACCTGCTGCACACGATGTTCGACGTCGACGGCGCGCTCGTCGGCTACGGCGCTCTGGCGCCCGAGGGCATGTGGGAGCTGCTGCAGGCCGGCAAGCGCCGCGACTACCCGGCGGCGCGCGCGGTGCACGACCGGCTGCTGCCGCTGACCAAGGCCGTGTACCACCGCGGTTCGCACATGGAGGGCAGCGTCGCGCTGAAGCTGGGCCTGGTGCAGCGCGGGGTCATCCCCAACGCCTACGTGCGCTCGCCGCTGCTTCCGCTCGCACCGGAGGCCGACGACGAGGTCGCCGCCGCGCTGGCCCACGCCGGTCTCGGCAAGGTGCTCTGACCCCCTCCCCACCGCTTCGCTTCGGAAGGCACACCAATGACCGCTGTGTCAGCAGAGGCACCACCGAGAACCGGGTCCCGCCGGGAGCTGCGGTTCATCCTCGTGTTCGCGTTCCTCGGCTCGTTGTTCGACGGCGCAGAGCTCAACCTCGTCGGCTACCCGCTCACCTACCTGTCCGGCTCGCTGCACGTGTCCACGGTGACGCTGGTGAGCGTGGCGACGTTCCAGGGTTTCGCCTCGATCGCGGGCGGGTTCCTGTTCGGCTGGCTCGGCGACACACTGGGGCGCCGCCGCACCTACGCGATCTCCGTGCTCGCGTTCGGCATCGCCGCCGTGCTCGGCGGGCTGGCGCCGAACTTCGGGACGTTCCTGGTCACCCGGCTGCTGGCCGGGCTCGGCATGGGCGGCCTGTTCGGCCTGTCGTTCTCGATGTTCACCGAGTGCTGGAAAACCACCCGCCGCGGCACGATGGGTGGCCTGATCCAGTCGATGTACTTCCTCGGCGAGATCGTGACCGTCGGCGTGCTCTACGCGTGCCTGTCCTGGTTCGGCAACGACCTGGGCTGGCGCACGGGTTACGTCGTGATCGGCGTGGTGAGCGTGGTCATCGGGCTCGCGGCGTTCCGGCTGCTGCCGGAGTCGCGCCACTGGCTCGAGTACCAACGGCGGCTGCGTGAAGGCACGCTGCCGCCCGAGCTGCGGCGCACGCGCGTGCCGATCCTGGACGTGTTCCGCTCGAAGGTGGTCTACGGCAGCGTGATCTTCATGGTGTTGTCCACGGCCATGTTCCTCACGACCAACTCCGTCGGCGTGTACCTGTCCACTTACCTGCTGAAGGTGCAGCACCTGCCGCTGGGCACGGCGAGCGGCGTGGTGCTGATCGGTTACGTGTTCACAATCCTCGCGTACTCGGCGACGGGCGCGCTGTCGGACCTGGTGCGGCGCAAGTACGCGTTCCTGGCCAGCTGCGTGTTCGGCGTGGCCGGCTTCGGCTGGTTCCTCGGCCAGGTCCTGAGCGGCACGGACCACGTGAGCTCGTCCTTCTGGGGCGACGCCACGTTCTGGGCGCTCATGTGGTCGGCCGCGGCCTGCGGCGGCTTCGGCGTGCTGGGCGTGTGGATGTCGGAGTACTACCCGACGCGCATCCGGTCCACGGGCGCGAACAGCAGCTATTACGTCGGCCGCGGCCTCGGTGCCGGCGTGTACCCGCTTTTCGCGCTGACGCTGGCGGGCGGCGGTATTCCGCTCGCGTTGGCACTGGGCATTCTGGGGCCGTTGGCGGGTATTGTTTTCTCCGCGATTGCGCCCGACCGAACGGGACGCGACATCGTCGCCATCGAATAGCGAATTGCTGTTTTCAGTTACTGATCCGACCAAAAGTAGGCCGACCGCACGCCGCACGTAATCGTTGCTACGAAGCCATTTGGCCGTGGCCGGATTGGTAACGATCGGCACAGTATGGTTCCGGTGCCCGCCGGAGAATGGCCGGCGGGCACCGGGATCAGCTCACTGGCGCCAGTCGACGATCACCGCGATGCTGCCGCCCATGCTCTTGACCCGGACCTGCGGGTTGGCGGCCATGTTGCCCCACGGCACCGTCAGCTTGCCGCTCTTGCCGCAGCCGAGGCTGAACCAGCCGCCCTTCGGGTGCTTGGCGTCGAAACCCCAGCCCTGCACGCACGCGGACTGATTGATGCCTTCCTGCACGTTCCAGCCGTAACCCGCGCGGAACCCCGCGCGGCCGAAGATCGCGCAGTTCGACTTGCTGACCGGGCCCCACTTCCCGATGATGCCCGAGGCCTGGTGCGGGTCGGTGCACGCGTTGGCCGGCGCCGCGTTCGCGGCCCCCGCCCCACCCACGAGCGTGCCGGCCGCCGCGACCGCGGCGACGAGCGCACCGATCCGCGAAATCCGCTTCCCCATGTATTCTGTTCCCTCCAGTAGGAGCGGCAAGATCATCTCGCCGCGAACTGAACGTACAACGGAACGGCCGAGCAGCGCACCTCGAAAGTGGCCATTTAGGAATGACTTAGGGTTGCCGCGAATTCCTTCGCAGAAAATGAATCGCATTCACGCCGGGGTCAGGACCGCGCGCCCGTGGCTGATCCGCAGCACGTCGGCGAGGACCAGATCGGCGAGCAGCCGCTCCTCCTCGTCCGGCAGGTCCGGCCGCACGGGCGGCGGCGCGCCGGTGGTCAGCGCCGCGGCGGCGTCGGCGGTGAAACCGGCCAGCTCGGCCGAACCGGTGCGGCGCTGGAGCATCGCGCCGGCCGACGCCGCGAGGCCGCGCAGGCCTTCCACGGACTGGTCGAGGGCGTCGCGCTGCGCGGAGTCCGGGCCTCGGCTGCCCGGCTCGGGCGCGAGCAGGTCCTGGTAGGTGCGCACGGCCGTGCGGAAGCGCGGGCCGACCTCGCGCGTCGCCGCCTGGTTCTCCGCGCAGGCGCGCTGCGACGGACCCGAGCAGCTCGCCCATCGCCGCGGTCGCGTCGGAAAAGCGTTGCGCCACCGGGGGTTTCGGCACGCCCGGCACGACGGCGAACCCGAACAGCAGCGCGATCGCGACGGCGAGCGCCACGAGCAGCACGTACTCCGCGAGCGTCGCGTCGGGGTCGAGGTGTTTGGTGACGGCGTTGACGCTCACGCTCATCAGGACGATGCACCCGTTGGACACCATGGGCTGCGCATGCACGAACGGGAACCCGGCGAGCAGCGCGACGAGCCCCAGCGGTAGCAGTGCCGAGTGCGGCAGCAGCCACAGCGCGAGCACGAGCACCACCGCGCCGGCCACCGAACCGGCGACGCGCTGCCAGACCCTCGCCAGCGTGTCGCGCCATTCGGGCTGCATGATCGCGAACGTCGTCATCAGGAAGGACACCGTGAGCGGGTCACCCGGGCGCAGCGACGCGATCACGACGGCCAGCAGCATGCCCACCGCGCACCGCACGGCGTGGCGCAGCTGGGCCGAGTGCCACGACAACGCGCCGGCGGCTTCGCGGCGCAACGCCGTGCGCACGATGTGGCGGGGGAAGCCCACGAGGGACTCGTCGCGGGCCGAGACGGCGTCGCACACGGCGTCGAGCGCCGTCCACAGGTCGCCGATCAGCACGCGGGTGTCGCCGGGCAGGTCGACGGCAGAGCCGACGCGCTCGAACTCCGGCACGCCGGCCGGGTCGAGAGGCTCGGCGCGCACCGCTTCCGCAAGGTGGTCGAGCGCCACGTGGACGGCGTCGAGCACGGCTGTGACGGCCGCCGCCTGGTCCTCGTCGAGCACCCGTAGCCGGTCGCGCAGCACCGCCGCCGTGCCGTGGCAGCGCAGCCCCGCCGCGACCACCCGCGCCTGCCAGCGCAGCGGCCGGTCGGCCAGCCACAGCCGCACGGCGCGTTCGGCGCTCTGACGGTCCGGGCCGGCCAGCGCGTCGGCCAGCGCGACGCGGGTCGGCTTGCCCGGGTCGCCCAGACCCGTGAGCAGCCGCAGCACGAACACCACACCGATGGCCAGCGCGGGCGCGCCGAGGATCTGCACCACACTCGCCGTGCCGGTGAGCTGGAAGCCGTAGCCGAACACCGACGACATCCCGAGCCCGAGGCCCACGGTCACGTACCGCGCGCCGAGGGCCGGCAGCAGCGCGGCGCAGAACACCACAAGCACGAGCAACGCGATCGCCGCGCCGGGCGAGACCTGTCCCAGCAGCCGCGGCCCGGCCGCGCCGATCACCAGCGCCGGTGCGAACGCCGCCAGCAGCTTGAGGTCCGGCACGAGCGGGCCGCCGTTGGCCGCGATGAAGCAGAACAACGATGTCAGCCCGGCGAGGATCATCGTGCCGCCGAGGCCGAGCACCGCCCCGAGCCCGGCCGTGCCGCCGACGACCACCAGGATCACGACGAGCAAACCGCCGCCGCGCGCCAGAACGTTCACCCGCACCTCACCGTCTCAGCGATCTTCCCGCGGAAGCCTCGCATCCCGGAGTCGGTGGCGCCACTCCCGGTCCGAGTCCTTTGTGGCTGAGTCCTTTGTGGAGCGGGACCGGGAGCGTTCAGGCGGTGATCGTGGCCAGCAGCTCCGCCGCGCGGGTGCGGAAGGTCTCGACGTTGGCGAGTTTGATGTCCTCGTAGCCGCGGACCACGTCGGGCAGCTCGGCGAGCTCGATGAACGCGTCGGCCGTCTTCGGGGTCAGGTGGGCGAGCGCGCGCTCCACGAGGTGCTGGTACTCCCCCGGCAGCGCGCGCTCGACACGGCGGACCTTCGCGTAACCGAACACGTCGGCCCGGGTGCCCCGCAGGCGGCGCGCGCCGCGAAGCGTGCGGAAGGCCACCGTGGCGGTGCGCCCGCGCAGGCGGATCTTCCGCTTGATGCCCATCGCGCGCAGCACGGGCGGGTGCAGCAGCACGGCGACGTCGGCGTCCGCGCCGAACTCCGCATCGCGGCGCGCCTGCTCGACCGGGTCGAGGTGCAGGCGCGCGACCTCATACTCGTCCTTGTACGCCAGCAGTTTGTGCAGCCCGCGCGCGTACGCGGCGGCGATGCGGGCGCCGGTGTCCGCGTCCGTGCGCTCGGCCGCCTCCGCGGCGAGCTGCCGGACCTGGGTGGCATAGCGGCGCGCGAGTGTCTCGTCCTGGAAGCCGATCAGGTCCGCGACGCGCGGCGCCAGCACCTGCTCGAAGTCACCGGCGGCGATCGTCGCGGCCACGGCGTCCACCGGCACCTCCGCGACGGCCGGGGCGATCGCGGCGGCCCGCACGGCGGCCGGGTCGACGACCGCGGCGCGGCCCCAGCGGAACGCCGCCAGCGTCTTCTCCACGGCCGTGCCGTTGAGCCGGATCGCCGCCTCGATCGCGTCGGCCGAGATCGGCACCACGCCGTGCTGGTAGGCCGCGCCGATGAGCAGCATGTTGGCCGGCATGTGGTCGCCGAAGAGCTCCTCGGCCAGCTCGTTCGCGTCGAGCGCCACGAGGTCCCGGGTGACCGCGCCGATCTTCTCCAGCGCGTCGTCGTTCGAACCGGGCAGCACCACGCGGTGGGTGACCATCGCGGCCGTGGGCACCAGCGCCGTGTTGACCACGGCGACGGTGTGGCCCGCCCGCGCGGTGGCGAGGTTACCCGCGTCGGCGGCGCCCAGCAGGTCGAAGCCGACGAGCACGTCGGCGGTCGCGCGCGAGGCCCGCAGCGAGCCGGTGACCGGCGACTTGGAGATCCGGATGTCGGAGACGACCGGGCCGCCCTTCTGCGCCAGGCCGGTCTGTTCCAGGCCTGCGGCGAAGCGGCCGTCGAGGTGCGCGGCCATCTGCAGCACGGCCGAGATCGTGACCACGCCCGTGCCGCCGATGCCGGGCATCCGCATCAGCACGGTGTCCACTTCGGACAGTCGGGCCACCGGTTCCGCCAGCGCCACGGGAAGTTCGGGTACCTCGCGGCGCGGCTTCTTCGTGCCGGGCGTCACGAGCAGGAACGACGGGCAGTCGCCCTTGAGGCAGGTGAAGTCGCTGTTGCACGAGGACTGGTGGATGCGCGTCTTGGCGCCGAACTCCGTCTCGACCGGCCGCACCGACAGGCAGGTGGACACGTCACCGCAGTCGCCGCAGCCCTCGCACACGCGCTCGTTGACCACCACGCGCTCGGCCGGCGTCGGCAGCTGCCCGCGCTTGCGCAGCCGCCGTTCCTCGGCCGCGCACCGGTCGTCGTGGATCAGCACGGTGACGCCGTCGGTCGCGGCCAGCTCGGCCTCCACCTCGGCGAAGTCGTCGCGGTGGCGCACCGACGCGATCGGGTCGAGTGTCACGCCGCGGTAGTCGGCCGGGCTCTCGGTGGTGATCACGATCCGGCGCACGCCTTCGACGGCCAGCAGGCGCGTGATGGCGGGGACGTCGAGGCGGCCCTCGGCGCGCTGGCCGCCGGTCATGGCGACGGCGTCGTTGTAGAGCAGCTTGTACGTCATGGTCACGCCGCCGGCCACGGCCGCGCGGATGGCGAGCGAGCCGGAGTGGTGGAACGTGCCGTCGCCGAGGTTCTGCACGAAGTGGCGGTCGTCGGTGAACGGCGCGAGGCCGAGCCACTGCGCGCCCTCGCCGCCCATCTGTGTGAGGCCGATCTGGTGACCGCGGCCCGCGCCGTCGATGGCCACCATCGCGTGGCAGCCGATGCCGACGCCGACGAGGGTGTCGTCGCCGGTGCGCGTGGAGACGTTGTGCGGGCAGCCGGAGCAGAAGAACGGCGTGCGCGGCGCGGTGGCGGTGGGCAGCGCGATGCGCGCCGGGCGCGGCGGCGTGATCGCGTCGAGGTGCACGGCCGCGGTACGCGGCAGCCGGTCCGGGCCGACGACGGCTTCGATGCGCTTGACCAGCGCCTTCGCCACGTCTTCCGCGATGAGCTGGCCCCGGCCGGTGAGCAGCGGCCGGCCGGTCTCGTCGTGGCGGCCGACGACGTTCGGCGCGCCCGGGCGGCGGTAGAGGGCCTCCTTGAGGTGGCCTTCGAGGAACGGCACCTTGTCCTCGACCACGAGCACCTCGTCGAGGCCCTCGGTGAGCTCGGCCAGCACGTCGGCGTCGACGGGATAGGGCATGGCGAGGCGGATCAGCCGCAGGCCGAGCGCTTCCATGGCGGCCTCGTCGAGCCCGAGGTCCTGCAGCGCGCGCTGCACCACGGCGTAGCCGGTGCCCGAGGCGAGCACGCCGAGCTTGGCCGCGCGGGCGGTGAAGGTGACCCGGTTGAGGCCGGTCGCGCGCGCGTACGCGCGGGCCAGATCGAGGCGGCGGGTGAACATGTCGTGTTCGGCGTCGAGCGCGGGCGCGCCGACCAGCGCGGACCCGGTCGGCCGGATGGTCGCCGGCGGCATCGGGATGCCGTGGGCGAGGGTGTCCATGTCGACGGTGGCCGACGCGTCGGCGATGTCCGCGACGATCTTCAGACCGGTCCACAGCCCGCTCGCCCGCGAGAGGGCGACCGCGTGCAGGCCGAACTCGATGATCTCGGCGACGCTGCCGGGCGCGAGCAGCGGCATCGCCAGGCTCTGCGCCATCGGCTCGCACGAGCTGGGCACGGTCGAGGACTTGCACGCCGGGTCGTCGCCGATCCACGCCACCGCGCCGCCGAGCGAGGCCGTGCCGGCGAGCGTGCCGTGGCGGATCGCATCGGCCGCGCGGTCCAGCCCCGGGTTCTTGCCGTACCAGAAGCCGGTGACGCCGGCGTGGCGACGGCCGGGGACGTTGCCGAGCAGCTGCGTGCCGGCGACGGCGGTCGCGGCCAGCTCCTCGTTCACCCCGGGCCGGAACACGATCCCGGCCGGGTCGAGGAACTTCCTGGCGCGCCCGAGCTCTTGATCCAGCCCGCCGAGCGGGGAACCCTGGTAGCCGGAGACGAACACACGCGTGTCGAGGCCGCGGGCCTCGTCGAGCCGGCGCTGCTCGAGCGTGAGCCGCACGAGCGCCTGGACGCCGGAGATCAGTGCTCGCCCGTGATCGGCGACGTACTTGTCGTCCAGCGAAACCGGTTCGGTGAGCACGTGGGCGCTCCTCTCGCAGGGGCGTGGCGGGGCCCGGGTGGGGCCGTCGTAACGTGGGACACAGGAGAAACCTCAGCCTCTCACGGCGCAAGATCAGTGCGCGGCCTGGCCACGATGACGCAACTATGTAACGTGGACCTGGTATCCAGTTTAATTTCTTGTCAGGAGGCGGGATGGCCGGCGTCGACGACATCGACCTGCGCCTCGTGGAGTTCCTCCGCCTCGACGGCCGGCGCTCGTATGCGGACATGGCCGCCGAAGTCGGACTTTCCCTGCCCGCCGTGAAGCGCCGCGTCGACCGCCTGCAGACCACCGGCGTGATCACCGGCTTCACCGCGCAGATCGACTACACCAAGCTGGGCTGGAACATCGAGGCCTTCACCGAGCTGCGTTACACCGGCCGCACGCGGCCCCCGGACATCGAACGCCTGGCGCGCGACCTGCCGGAGGTCCAGGCCGTGTACCTCATCGCCGGCGACCCGGACGCCCTGTGCCACATCCGCGCCCGCGACGTGACCCACCTGCGCCAGGTGATCGACGCGATCCGCGTGTCGGGCGGCGTGGTGGGCACGAAGACGTTCATCACGCTGGGCAGCTCGACGGAGGCCGTGGTGTGACACCGGCGGTGGCCGGCCCGGACAATCACGATCATGAAGCAAATACGACTGCGCGCGGCTGAACCTCACGAAGCGGACGACATCACGGCGTTGGCGCGTCGTTCAAAGGCGTACTGGGGCTACGACCAGGTGTTTCTTGACCGTGTCAATGACGTGCTGACTGTGTGGCCGGAGCAGGTCCGCGATGAACAGGTTGTTGTCGCCGAACGTGATGGCACGATGCTCGGCTATTACCGGCTCGTCGGCGAGCCGCCTGACGGTGAGCTGGCCGACTTGTTCATCGAGCCCGGCGCGATCGGCACAGGCCTGGGCCGCAGGCTGTGGGAACACGCCACGAACTCGGCCGGAGAACGCGGATTTCGCGCTCTGGAGCTGGAATCCGATCCCCACGCGGAGTCGTTCTATCTGCACATGGCTGCCCACCGCGTGGGCGAACGTGAGGCCGCACCGGGACGCTGGTTGCCCATCATGAGAATCGATCTTGACCTCACTCACCCACACTGACGAAACACGCGTTCATGCCGGTGCTTGACGCCATCGCGGTCAGCCGGGCCTCAGACCGGCCAACTACAGCACGCAACCGGCCGGCTGATCTCCGAGCCGCGGTATAGGTCGTTATACGGAAATCTCCTTGCGGGCCGGGGTTCCCGGCCGCGATCGTGGACGGCGTGGCAGAGATCCGGGAACTGACGGCGGACGACTGGCGCGCGTGGCGGGCCCTGCGGCACATCGCGTTGTCCGAGTCGCCGAACGCGTTCGGCGCGCGGCTCACCGACTGGCAGGGCGAGGGCGACACCGAGGCGCGCTGGCGCGGGCGGCTCACGGACCTGCCCTTCAACGTGCTCGCCTCCGTCGACGGGCGCGACGCGGGCATGGCCAGCGGCACGGCACCCGACGACGCCGGCGTGGTGGACCTGCAGACGATGTACGTGGCCCCATCCGCCCGCGGCCACGGCGTCGGCGACGCCCTCATCGAGGCGGTCACCGCGTGGGCCACGAGCCAGGGCGCGAACTCCGTGCGGCTGCAGGTCTTCGAGGACAACGCGGCGGCCATCGCCCTCTACCGCCGGTGCGGGTTCCTCGACGACGGCACGGTGCAGTACCGCCGACGGGCGCTGAAGATGGTGCGGGGTCTCAGGCACCCGTCACGGTCGGCATAGTCGGGCAAGTGGTCGGCACCGTGGCGCGGTACGTCGTGGCCCGCCACCTGGAAGAGACACGCACCCTTCTCCTCCGTCCCGCCTGATCGCTCAGCCGACAGGCAGCACGCCCTCCAGCGAACCCAGGTCCGAGACCTCCCGCGGACCGCCCAGCAGCCCCGTCACCGCGACGCACCGGGCGGCCACCAGGGCGGCGTCGGTGTCGGCGTGCTCGTCCAGGGACAGCACGTCCTGGGCCGTCGGGAAGCGTTCCAGGCGCAGGCCGTCGGCGGCGGGTTTGATCATCAGGCCCGACGAGCCCACGCGGCCGAGCCGGGCCCAGCGGACGCCGCGCAGGTCGCCGAGGTCGACGTCGGGCACGTTCACGTTCAGCACGGTGCGTTTGGGCGCGTGGGCGACCAGCCAGTCGAGCACGGCGACGCCCACCGCCGCGGCCGTGTCGAAGCGCGCGCCCGGGCGGTCGCCGCAGCTCACTGCGAGCGCGGAGCGGCCGGCGGTCGACGCGGTGAGCGCCGCGCCGACGGTGCTGGAGTGCAGCACGGAACGGCCGGTGTTGTGGCCGTCGTTGATGCCCGCGACCACCACGTCGGGCGGCGGGCCGAGGGCGCCGAAGCAGGCCGCGAGCACGGCGAACGCCGGTGGCGCCGACACGCGGTGCGCCGGCACGCCGTCGAGGCCGGGCAGCGCGTGCGGCTCGCACGCGACGATCGTGCCGTGGTCGATGGCGCCCAGCGACGTGCCGCTGCCGCTGCTGTCCCCCGCGGGCGCGGCCACGACGAGGTCGTGCCCCGCGTCCCGCAGGGCGTGGGCCAGCGCGAGCAGGCCCGGGGCTTCGATGCCGTCGTCGTTCGTGAGCAGTACCCGCACTGTCGCCCGCTCCCGGTTCGTCGGAGTGTTCGGATCGCTAGATTGTGACCACACGTTCGCTGTTGTGTCCACGCCCAAGCCAAAAGAAATGAAGCTGTCCAGCCAAAATACGCACGTCTCCCCCTTGACCAGAAGCCCACGGATCCGCATTATGTGATCTGCACGTCACAAACTGGCCGCGAGGAGTAACCCGTGAACGTCGAAGTCGACCCGGTCCTGTGCGAAAGCCACGGGCAGTGCGAGTTCGCCGCGCCCGAGGTGTTCAGCCTCGACGACGAAGCCGTGTTGCACATCGACCTCGGGCCGGTCGCGAACCTGCGCGAAGCGGTGCACCGCGCCGCCCGCGCCTGCCCCACCCGCGCGATCCGGATCGCGGAGTAGCCGGTGCGAATCGTGGTCGCGGGAGCGGGGCTCGCCGGCTGGCGGGCCGCCAAAGCGCTGCGCGCCGAGGGGTTCCGCGGTGAGATCGTGGTGGCCGGCGCCGAAGCGCACCGGCCCTACGACCGGCCGCCGCTGTCCAAGGGCCTGCTCACCGGCGCCACCGGAGAAGCCGCGCTGGCCCTGTCCGACAGTGACACCGAAGTCACCTGGCGCCTCGGTAACCCCGTCGCCACCCTGCGCGGCCGCACCGTCGTCCTCGGAGACGGCGAAGAGCTCGACTTCACGGGCCTCGTGATCGCCACCGGCTCCGCCCCCGTGATCCCTGCCGGCCTCAACCGCCCGCCCGGTGTGCACGTCCTGCGCACGCTCGACGACGCCCGCGCCCTCAAAGCCGACCTCACCGGCCGCGTGCTCGTGCTCGGTGCCGGCTTCATCGGCTGCGAGCTCGCCTCGACGTGCCGCGACCTCGGCCTCCCCGTGGCCGTCGCCGACCCGCTCCCCCACCCGCTCGTCCGTGTGCTCGGCGAAGACGTCGCCCGCCGCGTCGAGCGGCTGCACCGCGAACGCGGCGTGCGCTGGCTGCTCGGCACCCAGGTCGTGAAGTTCCTCGGCCGGGACCGCGTGAGCGGCGCGGTGCTGTCCGACGGCCGCGTGGTGCGCGCCGACGTGGTCGTCATCGCGACCGGCGTCCGCCCGGCCACCGGCTGGCTCGCCGGCAGCGGCGTCGACGTGTCCGGCGGCGTCCGCTGCGACGAATACCTGCGCGTGCTCGACGAATCCGGCGCTGTGGTGCCGGACGCGGTGGCCGCGGGCGACGTCGCCCGCTGGACCCACCCGCTGCTCGGCGCGCCGGTGCGCGTGGAGCACTGGACCACCGCCGCGCTCGGTGCCGCCGCGGCCGCGCGCACGCTGCTGCACGGCCCGTCGGCCCCGTTCGACGCCGTGCCCTCGTTCTGGTCCGACCAGTGCGGCCTGCGCATCCAGGGCGTCGGCCTGCCCGGCCGCGGCGAGCACGTGGAGCTCGTGCACGGCAACCTCGCCGGGGACAAGTTCGTCGCCCGCTACTCGACGGGCGGCCGGCACGTCGGCTCCGTCGCGTTCGGCCTGCCCAAACAGCTCGCCCTCGAACGGCGGCGGCTCACGTCCGCCTGAGTCACCGCACCGCAAGAAAACCACCACTACCACCCAACTGCCCAACTCAAAGACGAGGAGAGGTCTCCATGACCCAGTGGCCCATCTACGACGACGCGTCGGCGGTCTTCCCGATCTACTCGCGCGCCAACATCGGCGAGATCTTCCCCGACCCGATCAGCCCGCTCAACGCGTCGGCGGGCTTCCAGGCGAACCTCTCGCCCGGCTGGGACGACGCGTTCGTCGCGTGCGGGGTGTGGGACCACGCCACCTACGACTCCGCCGTGCAGCACAACGTGCTCCCCGCCTTCGGCAGCTACCTCTACATCAACATGTCCCTGATGCGCCTGTTCGGCGTGCGCGTGCCCGGCATGACGCCGGAAGCGGTGGACCTGCAGTACTTCGGCGACATGCCCGGCATCCCCTCGTACGAAAGCGAAAAGCGCGACTTCGACGAGAACCCCGAGTTCGAGGCCACGGCCGGGCAGTGGCTGGCCGAGCAGGTGCTCGGCGCCACGGACCTCGCGGCCTACGACGCCGACCGCCGCACCGTGGAGGACATCCGCAAGAACCGCCCCGCCATCGGGGACCTGGGCGACCAGGAGCTGCGCGAGCGGATCACGTCGTTCAACGACGTACTGCAGCCGCTGCTGAGCCGCCACATCGAAGCAAGCCTCAAGGCGGGCGTCGGCCTGGGTGCCGTCGCGCAGTTCACCGAGGCGATCGGCAAGCCCGAACTGGCGCTGACGCTGGTGGCCGGCATCGGCGACATCGACTCGACCGGCCCGTCCACCGGCATGTGGGCACTCTCGCGCCTGGCCCGCACCGGCCCGGTGGCCGCGTTGTTCAACGAGGGCCTGGACGGCCTGGTCGAGCGCCTGCGCGCGAGCGGCGACCCCGAGGTCGTGGCCTTCACGCGTCAGCTCGACGAATTCCTGACGGCGTGGGACTTCCGCGGCCCGTCGGAGTGGGAGATCCGCGCGAAGACGTGGGGTGTCAAGCCTTCGCTCGTTCTGTCCACTGTGGACCGCATGCGCCAGGCTGACGACTCCGCATCGCCCGCGGTGAAGAACGCCGAACGCGTCGAGCAGCGCGAGGCGGCCTCCGCCGGTGTGCGGGCCGCGCTGGCGGGCAACGACGAGGCGCTGGGCCAGTTCGAGGCCGTGCTGCACGCGGCCGCGCTGTGGCTGCGGGGCCGTGAGCGCGGCCGCACGTCGTGCGCCATGGTCATGCACGAGCTGCGCCTGCCCGCGCTCGAGCTGGGCCGCCGCTTCACCGCCGAAGGGCACCTGGAGCGCCCCGAGCAGATCTTCATGCTGTTCGCCGGCGAGCTCGACGCGTTCCTGGCCGACCCGGCGAGCTTCGCCACGACGCTGCGCGACCGTGAAGCGGCCTACCTGGACCTGTTCGACCGCGAGCCGCCGTTCGTGGTCGTGGGCCAGCCGGAGCCCGTGGAGAACTGGCCGCGCCGCTCGGGCCGTGAGGTGCGGCCCGCCGTCGCCGGCGAGGTCATCCAGGGCGTGCCGGGCTGCAACGGCTCGACGCGCGGGCGCGCCCGCGTGGTCACCAGCGCCGACGACCCGTCGGCGCTGGAGCCCGGTGAGATCCTGGTCGCCCCGCTGACCGACCCGTCGTGGACGCCGCTGTTCGTGCCGGCCGCCGCGGTGGTCGTGGACGTCGGCGCGCCGTTCTCCCACGCCGCGATCGTGAGCCGCGAGCTCGGTATCCCGTGCGTGGTCTCGGCGACGGCCGCCTCCGCCCGGATCCCGAACGGCGCCCTCATCGAGGTCGACGGCACCACCGGCACCGTCACGGTGCTGGAAGTCTAGCCCCGGCAATGGAAAGGGCCTGCACTCCGCGTGGGGTGCAGGCCCTTTCCGTTGCCGGACAAGCCTTCGGCGGCTCAGCCTTCGTCGGCGGCCGAGCGTTCCCGGCCGGCGGACAGCAGGAGGTCCTGGTGCAGTTCCATCCAGATGTCGTGGTACGAGTCGGCCATCGGCCGGGCGAACGCGGCGGTTTCCCCCGCCCGCACGCGCTCCAGCGCCCCGGCGAGGCGCACCGGGTAGGTGCCGAACCGGCCGGCGGACGCGGTGAGCGTGTCGAGCAGGCCGGCCACCTTCCCGTTCACCTCCGCCAGCGCCTCGACCACCTCGGCGTCATACGCGGCGTCGGCGTGGTCGTTGGGCTCACCGGAGGGCCGCAGCTGCCAGGCCGAGCAGACTCGCTTGAACTCGCCGTTCACGGGCAGAAATGCTTCGTACGCCGTGGAAAGCGCCTCGGTGGAGTCCGCGACATCGGCCGCGAGCAGCTCCGGGTGGGCGGCGCGCCCGGCCGGCGTCGGCATGGTCCCGGCGAGGCGGCCTTCCCGGCGCACCGCGAGCCCGTCCGCCACCAGCGCGGCGACCTCGGCGGCCACCTCGTCCGCCAGCAGTCCGGTGAGCGCCTGCAGCACGGGGTCGGGGGCCAGGCCCTTCACTCGCAACGCGTGGAGCACGAGGAACCGCGCTCGGGTGGACGTCGTCATGGGTCATGCTCCTTCGCCGGTTGCACCGGAGTCGCCGGACAGGATTCGGTCTCGCAGCAGGGTTTTGTTCAGCTTGCCCGTCGGCAGCCGGGGCAGGCTCGCCACGAACTCGACGCGCCGCGGCGCCTTGAACCCGGCCAGCCGCTCGCGGCAGTACTCGATCAGCTCGGCCCCGCTCACGTCGCCGGCGCGCTCGACGGTCAGTTCAACGACAGCCGCCACGCCCTCACCGAACTCGGGGTCGGGCAGGCCGATCACGGCGGCGTCGGCCACGGCCGGGTGGGTGAGCAGGGTGTCCTCGACCTCGGTCGGGTAGACGTTCACGCCGCCGGAAATGATCGTGTGTCCCTCGCGGCCGACGAGGTAGAGGAACCCGTCCTCGTCGAGCCGGCCGAGGTCACCGACGCTGCGCAGGTCGGCGCCCGCGTCGCCGGCGTTGCGGTAGACCGAGCCGCCCGGCGCGAACCACACCTTCCCGACGGTGCCCGCCAGGACCTCGCGCCCGGCGTCGTCGGTCACGTGCACGCTGCCGGACAACGGTTTCCCCACCGTGCCCGGGTGCGCCAGTGCGTCGTGCGGGCCGACGTAGGTGTGGCCGTAGCCCTCGGACGCGCCGTAGTACTCGTGCAGGATCGGGCCCCACCAGTCCATGATCGCCGTCTTGACTTCGGGAGGGCACGGCGCGCCGGAGGTGAACGCGACGCGGTGGCTGCTCAGGTCGTGGCGCGCGCGGGCTTCCGGGGACAGGCGCAGCAGCCGCAGCAGCATCGTGGGCACCCACTGCGAGTGCGTCACGCCGTGCGCCGCGATCGCCGCGAGCGAGCGCTCCGCGTCGAAGCGGTCGAGGCACACCACGGTGCCGCCGAGCGAGAGCGTGATGAGCTGGAAGGTGAACGGCGCGGCGTGGTAGTTCGGCGCAGGCGAGAGGAACACGGTGTCGGCGGCCAGCTCCAGCTTCGCCGCGAGCCCCGCGTGGCGGGCGGGCGCGTCGGCCGGGTGCACGCCGAGCAACTGCTGGCGGAACGCCTTGGGCCGCCCGGTGCTGCCGCCGCTGTAGAGCACCCGCGCGCCGAGCAGCTCGCCTTCGATCGGCGTCTCAGGCAGGCCCGCCACGGCGTCGCCGAGGAACTCCAGGTCACCACCCGCGTCCACGGACAGCAGCAGCGCCGGCTTGCCGACCTCGCGCAGGGCTTCGGCGACGACGTCGGCACAGCGGGCGCTGGTGACGATCGCGCACGACGCGCCGTCGCCCACCGCCTCCGCGAGCAGCGGGCCGAGCTCGCCGGCGCGCAGGTGCCAGTTCACCGGCGTCACGTAGAGTCCGGAGCGCATGCCCGCGGCGACGAGCACCGGCCACTCCAGCCGGTTCTCGAGGACGAGCAGCAGCGTGCCGCCAGGGCCGATCCCCCGCTCGCGCAGCAGGTGCGCGACCTGGTTGGAGCGGGCCTCGAGCTCGGCGTAGGTGAGGCTCTCGCCGCTCGGCGCCATCACGTACGCCCGGGCGCCGGGCCGCTCGCGCGCAATCGGGGCGGGGTACACGCCATCAACCTCCTTCTCGACTGTTTGTGAATGCTATGTCACGAACGAGCGCCACCGCAACGCTCTTGCATGGCCCTTCTCTTCGTAAACGGCTCTTCCGTTCTCGGACGGGATGTGCTGTAGTGATTGAGCGTTCGCAATCCAGCAAGGCGCGACAGAAGGGACAGCGGTGTCCGAACAGACGTCCGGCGCGACAGCCGTCGACCTCATGGATCTGGACCTGTTCGCCACGGGGTCCGACCACGAGGCGTTCCGCGAGCTGCGTGAGCACGATCCGCTGCACTGGAACGACGAACCCGGCGGCCGCGGTTTCTGGTCGGTGACGCGGTACGCCGACATCAAGCGCATCGCCGCCGACCACGAGAGCTTCTCCTCCGCCGAAGGGACGCAGATCCCGGACCGCCGCGCCGAGGGGCACGGCGAACCCAGCATCCACAACATGGACCCGCCGCGCCACGGGGCGCTGCGCAAGCTCGTGGTGCCGCACGTGCGGCCCGCGAAGGTCCGCCCGCTCGAGGGCGACATCGTCACGGTCATCGACGAGCTGCTCGACACCGCGCTGGCCCAGGACGGCACGTTCGACTTCGTGCACACGGTCGCGGCCCAGCTGCCGCTGCTGGTGATCGGCCGCCTGCTCGGCGCGCCGCCCGAGGCGTGCCCGCACATGCAGCGCTGGACCAACCAGATGGCGTCGGACGATCCCGAGTACAGCTCGGGTCCGGAGACCGCCGCCCGGGCGCGCGACGAGATCTTCGCCTTCTTCCACGAGCTGGAGGCGCAGCGGCGCGCGAACCCCGCCGAAGACCTGGTGAGCGTGCTAGCCCACGCGGCACCCGGTGGCGAGCCGCTCAACCGCGGCCAGCTCGACGCGTACTACCTGCTGCTCATGGTCGCCGGCAACGAGACCACCCGGAACCTGCTCACCGGCGGGATGATCGCGTTCGGCGCGTTCCCGGAGCAGTGGGCCGCGCTGCGCGCCGACGCGGACCGGATCCCGGGCGCGGTCGAGGAGATGGTGCGCTGGGTGTCGCCGGTGCTGTGCATGCGGCGGACCGCGACGCGCGACGTCGAGCTGCACGGCCGCACGATCGAGGCCGGGCAGAAAGTGGTGCTGTGGTTCGCCTCGGGCAACCGCGACGAGACCGTGTTCGCCGCGCCCGACGAGTTCCGCGCCGAGCGCACGCCCAACGAGCACCTCGGCTTCGGCTGGGGCGTGCACGCCTGCCTCGGCGCGCACCTCGCGCGGCTGGAGGCCCAGCTGTTCCTGCGCCGCCTGCGTGAGCGCGGCCTGCGCGTGGACGTGCAGGCGCCGCCGGAACGCTTGCGCAGCAACTTCTTCCGCGGCGTGAAGCGGCTGCCGGTACGGCTGGTGAGCGACCGTGGCTGAGCAGTGGCTGGGGCGCGCGGCGTGCCTCGTCGGCGGCGAGTGGCGGACGCCCGACGGCCCCGCGATCCCCGTCGTCGACCCGTACACCGAGCAGCCGATCGGCGAGACGGCCGAGGCCGGCCCCGGTCTCACCGCCGAAGCCGTCACGGCGGCGGAGGCGGCGCGCCCGGAGTGGGAACGGACCAGTCCGGCCGATCGCGCCGACCTGCTCGACCGCCTGGCCGACCTGTTGGCGGCCCGCTCGGGTGAGCTGGCGGCGCTGATCACGCGCGAGATGGGCATGCCCGCCACGCTCTCGGCGGCGAGCCAGGGCGATCTGCCGCCGCGGGTGCTGCGCGCGTTCGCCACCGCCACGCGCGCGTTCCCGTGGACCGAGAAGATCGACGGCGCGCAGCTGCACCGGGTGCCGCTCGGTGTGGTCGGCGCGATCACGCCGTGGAACATGCCGGCGCACCAGATCATCGCCAAGGTCGGCGCGGCACTCGCCGCGGGCAACACCGTGGTGCTCAAACCGAGTGAGGCCACGCCGTTCGACGCGAACCTCATCGCGGCCGCCGCGCTCGAAGCCGGGTTCGGCCCGGGAGTGCTCTCGGTCGTGCAAGGCACCGGGCCGGTGACCGGCGAGGCACTCGTGGCCGACCCGCGGGTGGCCCACGTGTCGTTCACGGGCAGCGTCCCGGCCGGGCAGGCGGTCGCCGCGCTCGCCGCCGGGCACACGGCGTCGACCACGCTGGAGCTGGGCGGGAAGTCGGCCGCCGTGCTGCTGCCGGACGTGGATTTGGCGCGCGCGGTCCCGGCAGCGGTGAAGAGTGGCCTCGTGAACTCGGGCCAGGCGTGCAACGCGACCACGCGGATCGTGGTGCCGCGCAGTGCCCTCACCGACGTCGAAGCACTCGTCATCGACGCGCTCGACGCGATGGTCGCCGGTGATCCGCGTGACCCGGCCACCACGTTCGGGCCGCTGGCCTCGGCGCGCCAGCGCGACCGCGTGCGCCACCTGCTCGACACCGCCGGCGACGACCGCGCGGTGACACCACCACTGCAGCTGCTGCCCTCGCACGGATTCTTCGTCGGCCCGCGCGTCTACTTCGGACTCGACGCCCGGCATCCGCTGGTGCGCCAGGAGGTGTTCGGTCCCGTGCTCGTCGTGCAGCCCTACACCGACGAGGCGGACGCCGCCGCCGTCGCGAACGACAGCGACTTCGGCCTGTCCGCCGAGGTCTGGTCCGCCGACCCCGACCGGGCCGAGAGCTTCGCGCGGACGCTGCGCGTGGGCCAGGTCAAGATCAACGGCGTGCGCACCCGCGAGCGCCCCGGCGTGCCGTTCGGCGGGCGCAAGGCCTCCGGCTACGGCCGCGAGCTCGGCGCCGAAGGCATCGCCGACCTCACCGCGGTGCAGGCGGTGCTGCGATGACGCGCCGGATCCTCGTCACGGGCGCCGCGTCGGGCGTCGGCCTCGCGCTCGCCCGGCAGCTGGCCGACGAAGGAGTGGCCGTGATCGGCGTCGACCGCGCTGAGATCCCCGTGCCCGTGGACCGGGCCCTGCGGGTGGACCTCACCGACTTCGCCGCCGTGCGCGAGGCCGCGGCGAGCGTCCCCGAGCTCGACGGCATCGCCAACGTCGCCGGCGTGCCCGGCACCGCGCCGGCCGCCACCGTGCTCGCGGTGAACGTGGTCGGCACGCGTGTGCTCACCGACGCGCTGCTGCCGCGACTGGCCGAGGGCGGCGCCGTGGTGACGGTGGCGTCCATCGCCGCCCACCGCAACACGCTCCCGGCCGAAGCTCTCGACCGGCTGTGCACTGTGGACAGTGACGCCGAGCTGGCGGACTGGCTCGCGGAGTTCCCGCTCTCGGGCGCCGCCGCCTACGACACGTCGAAAGCCGCGCTCGTCGCGTGGAGCGCACGACTGGCGGCCCGGCTGCTGCCGCGCGCCCGTGCGGTGAGTGTGAGCCCCGGCCCCGTGCACACGCCGATCCTGGCCGACTTCCGCGAGTCGATGGGCGCCGAGTCGATCGACCGCGCCGGCGCCATGGTCGGACGGCACGCGCAGCCCGGCGAGGTCGCCGCGGCGGCCGCGTTCCTGCTCAGCCCGGCGGCCTCGTGGGTCAACGGCATCGACCTGCCCGTCGAAGGCGGTCTGGCCGCCGCGCGCACGCACCTGGCCGCGGTGCGGGAACCCGGCACCGCCGAGCCCAGCACCGAAAGGACCTCCCGGTGACCACCACGGCGCTTCCCGAGTCGACCGAGACCGTGCTCCCCCTCGACGGCACGCGCCCGCTGGGCCGCGACCTCGTGGGCGGCAAGGCCCACAGCCTCAACCGGATGCGTTCGCTCGGACTGCCGGTGCCCCCGGCGTTCGCGATCACCGTGGACGTCTGCACCGCCTACCACGCGGGCGGCACGCTGCCCGACGCCGTCTGGGCACAGGTCCTCGACCACCTGGCGCACCTGGAGGAGCGCACCGGCCGCCGCTTCGGCGGACCAGGCTGGCCGCTGCTGGTGTCCGTGCGTTCCGGCGCCGCCCGCAGCATGCCCGGGATGATGGACACCGTCCTCAACCTCGGCCTCACGCAGGAGCTGCGCGACGCGCTGGCCGAACAGTCGGGCGACCCCGCGTGGGCGGCGGACACGTGGGAACGGTTCGAGCGCTCGTACTCCGGCATCGTCGGCGGCCCGCCGCCAGCGGACCCGCGTGAGCAGCTGCGCGCGGCGATCGGCGCCGTGTTCCGCTCCTGGTTCTCGCCGCGCGCGGTGAGCTACCGCGAGCACCACGGCATCACCGATCTCGGCGGCACGGCCGTGACCGTGCAGGCCATGGCGTTCGGCAACCGCGACGCCGAGTCCGGCACCGGCGTGCTGTTCAGCCGCGATCCCGGCACCGGCGAGCCCGACGTCTACGGCGAGTGGCTGGCCCGCGCGCAGGGTGAGGACGTGGTGTCCGGCGAGCGCACCCCGGCCCGGCTGGACGAGCTCGCGCGCACGCAGCCGGGCAACCACCGTGAGCTGCTCCGCCTGGCCGGGGTGCTGGAGCGCGAGTACCGCGACATGGTCGACGTGGAGTTCACGATCGAGTCCGGCACGCTCTACGTGCTGCAGGCGCGGGCCGGCAAGCGCACGCCCGGCGCGGCGGCGCGCATCGCCGTGGACCTCGTCGGCGAAGGCCTGATCGACACCGACACGGCGCTCACGCGCGTGACCCCGGCCCAGGCCACGCAGCTGCTGGAGACGGCCGGCGCGGCCGAGGGCGTCGAGCTGGCCCGCGGCACCAGCGCGGGACCCGGCCTGGGTGTAGGCCGGGTCGTGACCGACCCCGACGAAGCGCTGGACGCCTCGGACGACGGGACGGCCGTGGTGCTCGTGCGGCCGTTCACCTCCCCGGAGGACGTGCCGGCGATGTTCGCGGCGGCCGCCGTCGTGACCGAGCACGGCGGGTCGACCTCCCACGCGGCCCTCGTGTGCCGTGAGGCGGGCATCCCCTGCGTGGTCGGCTGTGGCGACGGCACCGTCGACGCGCTGCGCGGGCGGCTCGTGACTGTCGACGGCACGACCGGCGCGGTGCTCGACGGCGACCGGGCGAGCGGAGCGGGCACGACCGTCGACGGTCCCGCGGCGACACTCACGGAGTGGGCCACCGCGCGGACCGGCGGCGACGGCGCGCTGCCTGAGCTGCTCGCGCTGGTGCACAGTAAGGTCGGCGGACGCGAATGACCGGTTGGGTGAGCAGAAGATGAGCAGTAGCACGCAGGAGACGACCGGCGAGGACCGGGCAGAGGCCGCGCGCGTACGCGTCCGCGAGCTGATCGCCGCGCTGCAACCCGACGCGGTGGACAAGCGCCCCAACAAACGCGGCGCGCAGACCCGCGACAAGCTCGTACAGGCCGCCACGGCGTGCTTCTCCGAGTACGGCTACACGCGCACCCGCGTCTCGGACATCACCAACCGGGCCGACACCGCGCAGGGCAACTTCTACCGCCACTTCACCAGCCTCGACGACATCTTCCTCGCGGCACTGCAGCCGGCGCTGGAAGAGCTCGCGGCGGCGTCGGCCACCGCGCCACGCTCCGGCGACGAGCAGCACCACCTGGTGGAGCAGACCATCGCTTATCTGCACTCGTACGCGCGCAACCGCCACCTGCTACGCGTGATGCGTGAAGCCGCGGCGGCGAGCGAGAACGAGGGATTCCTCAAGCTGTGGCTGCAGGTGCGCTCCGGCTTCGTGCACCGCACCGAACGCTGGCTGCGGCGGCTGCACGAGGCCGGCGTGATCGAGGCGACCCACTACGAGCTCCACGCCGAGGCCCTCGGCTCGCTCATCGAGCAGATGGCCTACGTCCACATCGGACTCCTGCCCGTGACCCCCCGGCCCGAGCGCATCCAGGACCTCGGCGCGGTGATCGGCCAGATCTGGTACCGATCTCTACCTTTTGCTGTATCTTCTGCCCCGGCTGTATCTTCTGCCCCGGCTCCGCCGGGGCGTGCGAGATCGCTTTAAGCCGGCTTCTTCCCTCCCGATTTTCGCGCGGCCAAGGGGCCGCGCGAAAACCGCTCAGTCCAGAAGCCGGCGCGATCTCGCGGAGGGGTTACGTCGCGGGTGAACTCGCCGATGGCCGGCCCGCCGCTGTTGGTGAGACCGCCCACGCCCAGCCCGCCGCGGTCGGTGAAGTCGCTCACTCCCGGTCGTGCCCGCCGCGGTCGGTGAAGTCGCCCGCTCCCGGTCCTGCCCGCCGCGGTCGGCGAGGTTGCGTGCGCCCGGCCGGGCCAGGTCGGTGAGGTTGCGTGCGCCCTGCCCGGCGCCGTCGGTGAGACCGCCTATGCCCTGCCCGCCGCCGGTGAGGTTGCGTGCGCGTAGCGCGCTCCGGGCGGGGGCCTGCCCAGGCCTTTTCTGCTGCAGGGGTCAGCTGGACGGATCCCGCGCCCGGCCCGAGGATGGGGCGATGACCGGAGTCCTCGCCCGTCACGTGGGCCGCGCGGGCGAGCTGCTGCGTGCGGACGGGCCGTTCGCGCTGCGGATCGTGGTGACGGCGGCCGTGGCGTGGCAGATCTGCGTGTGGCTGGGCGCGCGGCAGCCGCCGGTGTACGCGGTGGTCGTGCCACTGGTGTCCATGCGGGACGCGCCGTACTCGACGTTCAACGTGTCCCTCGCGCGCGTGGCCGGCGTGGTGTGCGGGCTGTCGATCGGGATCCTCGTGCTGCGCGTGGTCCACCCGTCCACCGGGGCGCTCACGCTCGTGCTGGCGCTGGCCCTCGCCATGGGCATCGTCCTGCGCATCGGCGGCACGCTCAACATCCAGGTCGCCGTGTCGGCGCTGCTCGTGTTCGCCAGCACCGACCCGGACTCCTACGCGGTGTCGCGCCTGTGGGAGACGGCCGTCGGCGCCGGGGTGACCGTGGTGCTCGCACCGTTGCTGGTGCCGGCGAACCCGGCCCGCACGTTCGTGAACGAACTCCACGAGATCGCGGCCGAGCTGGCCCAGAACCTCCGGGCGCCACTCGGCGAGGAGTCGGTGCGCGCGGTCGAGTCCCGCGCCCGCGCGTTGCCCGGAAAGCTCGCCCTGGCACGGAAAGCGGTGCGCGCCCACCCGTGGTGGCGCCGCACCGAGACCGACCGCCTCGCCGCCCTCGTGCCCCTCGCCCGCACCGCCGCCGACATCGGCACCCTCGTGCGCATCCACTTCGAGGACACCACCGAGCTCACCGCCCGCGGCGAACCGACCGACACGTCGGAAGTCGCGGGCCCCCTCTCCGACGCCGTGACCGCCGTCCTCACCGGCACGCCCGACCCCTCGGCCCTGGCCACCGCCGAAGCCGCCCTCCTGCACAACGCCGAAACCGACGGCACCCGCCTCGGCGCCATCGCGCGCCGACCACTGCGCCGCATCACCGCTCTGCTGCGCCAACCACCCGCGAAGTAGGCATTCGCCACCACACGCCACCCTCACCCGACCCAGCCACGGACGGCAGCCCCTCCGCGCCATCGCGCGCCGACCACTGCGCCGCATCACCGCACTGCTGCGCCAACCACCCGCGGAGTAGCCCTTCGCCACCACACGGCGCCCTCACCCGACCCAGCCACCGACGGCAGCCAACTCGGCGCCATAGCGCGGCGCCCGTCGCGCCGCATCGCCGCTCTCCTGCGCCAACCACCCGCGGCGTGACCCACCACTAAGCCACCCTCACCCGCCCCAGCCCACACGCGAGATCGCGCCGGCTTCTGGACTGAGCGGTTTTCGCGCGGCCCCTTGGCCGCGCGAAAACCGGGAGGGAAGAAGCCGGCTTAAAGCGATCTCGCACGCCCGGCGGAGCCGGGGCAGAAGATCCAGCCGGAGCCGGGGCAGAAGATCCAGCCGGGGCAGATATTACTGCGAAAAGCCGAGGAACTCCCGCTGTTCGCGGTCATACCGCTGCGTGAGGCCGTTGCCGTAGCGGTCCCACCAGTTCTGGGTGTGTCCGCCTTGTGTGGTGGTCGTGGCGCCGTAGACCTGGCGGTCGTACTCGATGCGGGCGTCGTGGAAGTCCTGTTGGAACTGTTCGGGTGTGAGGCCCTGGATGTGCTGCACGGCGGCCGGGTCGAGGGTGCCCGCGCTGCGGACGATGTCGGCGCCGCCCATGTGGTTGAGGATGGCGCGCACGCCGCCGGCGCCGCGCATGTGGGCGCCGGACATCACGGCGGCCTGGGTGCCGGGGTCGGTGAAGTTGAGGGCGCCGGCCGTGCGGGCGTTGTCGGACATCAGGCGGGCGACGACGGCGTGCTCCTCGGGGCTGCCGATGCCGTACTGGTTGCGCGCGGCCATGATGTCGTCGTAGCCGTTGTGCATGTTCTGGCGGAAGCCGTAGACCTCGGGCACGCCGCCCTGCTCGCCGGTGGCGCCCTCCGATCGCATGATCGAGTCGACGACGCGGTCGTCCAGCTGCGCCGGAGTGGCGGCCGGTGCGGCAGCGCCACCCCCGGCAGCCGGCGCGGCAGCCGGGGCTGCGGCAGCCTGAGTACCGCCACCGAGCCCCTGCGCCACAGCCGTATCGGCGTCGGTGTACCCCTGCACCGCCGACTGGACCTTGCCGCTCACCTCGCCGATGAGGCTCACGAACTTGCCCAGCGAAGAGACCAGCTGCGACTGCAGCGCCGAGTTCGCCGCGGCCACTCCGCTGCCGATCCCGGCGAACGAGAGCGCGTCGATCACGAGCGACTCGAGGTCGCGTGTCGAGGACAACGCCGAGGAGCCCAGGCTCTCCACGTTCTTCACGATCGATGACACCTCGGTCGGCAGTACCCGGTAGCTTCCCGCTGTCATGCCTGCTCCGTCCGACTCGGCTGCTTTCTCGTCGAGAATTCCCCACCGACCGCGCCCGGCACACGGCCGAATTACCCACTCGCGGACCCCGCCGGTATCGAATCGGAGCCGGGTGGGTATGTGTGGCGCATGGAAGCGGACGAAACCCGGCACGAGCGGGTCGACGAGGAGATCGAGCGGCTCGACGAGCGGTTGTGGTCGATCGCCCGCGCGCTGCACTCCCAACCCGAGCCGGCGAACGCCGAGCACGAGGCCGTCCGCGCGCTCACCGGCGAGCTGGCCGAGGCGGGGGTCGCCGTCGAGCACGGCGTCGCCGGCCTGCCCACGGCGTTCACCGCGCGCCGCGGCGGGGCCCGGCCGTGCGTGGCGCTGCTGCTGGAGTACGACGCGGTGCCCGGCCTCGGCCACGCGAGTGGGCGCAACCTCGTCGCGGCGGCCGGCCTCGGGGCGGCGCTCGCCGCGCGCGAAGTGACCGGTGACGACCGCGGCTCGATCCTCGTCGTCGGCTGCCCCGCCGCCGAACCGGCCACGGGCAAGGGCGCCCTCGCCGCCGCCGGGGTGTTCGACGACGTCGACGCGGCACTGGTTTTTCACCCCGGCACGCACACCTGGACGTGGGCGCCGCTCACCGCCCGCACCGACGTGCGCGTGACTGTGCAAGGGCGCGCCGCGCACCCGACCGCCGAGCCCCGCCGTGGCGTCGACGCGGTGGCCACGCTGGTGCAGACCTTCACCGCCGTCGCCGCGCTGCAGTCGCGCCTGCCCGCCGGCTTCCACGTACAGGGCATCATCACGCGCGGCGGCGAGTCCACCGCGGTGGTGCCCGACCTGGCCGAGGCGCGGTTCGGGCTGTCCGCACCGACCACCGCGGCGCTCGAAAAACTGGTGTCCGACGTGACGGCGTGCGCCGAGGGCGCGGCCCTGGCCACCGGCGCGAAAGCGCAGACCGACCGGCTCGGGCCCGGCTGCGCGCACTTGCGCGACAACCCCGTGCTGTCCGGCCATTTCGCCCGCCACCTCGCCGCGCGCGGCATCCACGCGACGCCGCCGGACCCGGGTGTGTTCCCCGGCTCCTCCGACGTCGGTGACGTCAGCCTGAAAGTGCCTACGATCCACCCGTTCGTCGCGATCCTCGACCCCGGCCACGCCGAGCGCACGCCGGAGTTCACTGCGGCGGCCGCGTCCCCGCGGGCCCGTTCGGTGCTCCTCGCGGCGGCCGCGGCGCTCGGAAGGACCACTGTGGACCTGCTGGCACACCCGGCTCTGGTGAGCCAGGCGTGGGACTGCTTCGCCGACCAGGCCCGCGCCGAGCGCGCGGGCTGACCCGAAAGAACACGGAAAGGACCCACCATGGCCGACGTGCTCACCTTCGGGATCGAAGAAGAGTTCCTGGTCGTCGACGACCGGGGCCGCCCGGCGCACGCGGCCGCCGCCGTGCTCGATTCGGCCGACGACAGCGGCGCGGGAGAGCTCCAGCAGGAGCTCACCAAGGCACAGGCCGAAACCGCCACCGGCATCTGCGTGACCCATGACGAAGCGGTCGAGCAGCTGCAGACGATGCGCACCTCGCTCGCCCGGGCAGCCGACCGGCACGGGCTGCGGATCCTCGCCTGCGCCAGCTCGCCCGTCTCCGCCGGCGAGCTCCCCGCCATCACCGCGACCCCGCGCTACCAGCGGATGGCCGCGCACTTCGGCGCCACCGCGCGCACCACGCTCACCTGCGGCTGCCACGTCCACGTCGCCGTGCCCGACCCGGAGACCGGTACGCGTGTGCTCGGGCACGTGCGGCCGTGGCTGCCGGCGCTGCTGGCCGTCACGGCCAACTCGGCGATCGCGGACGGCCGCGACACGGAGTACTGCAGCTGGCGCCACCAGGAGTGGGCGCGCTGGCCCTCGGCCGGGCCGCCGCCGCGGTTCGCCTCCCACGCGGACTATGAGGGCGTCGTGGACGCGTGGCTGCGCGCGGGCGCGATCCTCGACCGCGGGATGGTCTACTGGGACGTGCGACTGTCGGAGCAGCAGCCGACGATCGAGTTCCGCGTCGCCGACGTCGCCGCCACCGCCGAAGAGGCCACGCTGCTCGGCGTGCTGTGCCGGGCGCTCGTGGCCACGGTGCTCGACGCCGGTGAACCCCCGCACCTGTCCAACGAGGTGCTGCGCGGCCGGCTCTGGCGCGCCTCCCGCGAAGGCGTCACCGGCCACTGCTCCGACCCGGGCACCGGCGACCTGCTGCCCGCGGTCGAGGTGCTCAAGCGGCTGACCGAGTTCTGCGCGCCCGCCCTCGGTTCCGCCGGGGACACCGAATTCGTCAGCGAAGGCCTCGCGCGGCTCGCTCGCGACGGCGGCGGAGCCGACCGCCAGCGGCGGGTCTTCGCGAACCGGGAAAGCGCCCTCGACGTCGTCGACCGCTTCGCCGTCCCGGCCGGCGCGGCGAGACCGGCGCCGGCCTGACCCGCCCGGACGGTGGCCGTGCCGTCACCCGGTTACGATGAGTGGCCCAGTTCGGAAACTCCGCCCCAGTCCCCGGCGCCAGTGGAAAGGCAGCGACATGCCTGTCGAGCCTCGCTTCGCCGACCCGGTGCGGGTGCTGCTCGTGGAAGACCACGACATGGTGGCCCAGGCTCTCGAACTGGCCCTCCAACGCTCCCCCGCCATCTCCGTGGTCGGGCGCGCCCGCTCACGCGAAGCCGCGACGACCGACACGGCCCGGCTGCGGCCCGACGTCGTGGTCCTCGATCGGCGCCTGCCCGACGGCGACGCCGTGGCCGCGATCGGCGACCTCGCCGCACTGGGTTCGCAGGTCCTCGTTCTCACCGGCGACGCCACTCCGGCCGTCGCCGCGCGCGTGGCCGAGGCCGGCGGCCGGGGGCTGCTGCTCAAGTCCGCGCCGCTCGACCAGCTGGAGTCAGCCGTGCAGCGCGTGGCCGAAGGCGAGGTGGTGTTCGACGCGGCCCTGCTGCCCGGGGTGCTCGACCGGCTCACCGGCCGCGTCCGCGGCAACGGCTCGGCGCTGACCGCGCGAGAGCAGGAGACGCTGCAGCTGCTGGCGGAAGGCGCGAGCACGGAAGAGATCGGCGACCGCCTCGGCGTCACCCGCAACACCACCCGCAACCACGTGCAGCGCGTGCTCGAGAAGCTCGGCGCGCGCTCAAAGCTCGAAGCGGTCGCCTTCGCGCGGCGCGAGGGCCTGCTGGAGTGATGCACCTGCGTCAGTGACGCGGTGGTGATCTGCGTCTGCCGCGCCGCCGCTGTTTCGCCGAGAGTGGGGACGTGGAGGTTCCCGCCCCTGTCGACGCCGAGTGCGCGCTGCCCGAGTCGGTGGCCGGTCTCGCGTCGGCGCGCGACTTCACCCGGGCGACCCTGACCGGGTGGGGTTTCGGCGCCGTGGCCGACGACGCCCAGCTGATCGTGACCGAGTTGGCGACCAACGCGGTGCAGCACGGCAAGGGGAAACCCGTGCTGCGGCTCAAGTACACGGGCTCGGTGGTCCGGCTCGAGATCGCCGACGACAGCACCGCGCTGCCCGCGACCCGCGAGTCCGGTCCGGACGGTGGCTGGGGTCTGCGGCTGGTGCAGGAGCTCTCGCTCGCGTGGGGCGTCACCCCCGGCGCGTCGGGGAAGGTCGTGTGGTGTGAGCTGGGCCGCACTCCGCGCGAGTGAGCCGGAGGCTGCCCCGCTGACCTCGATGGGGCACAGTTGGGGCATGGACGAACCCGCGGGCGACGACCTCGGCCTGTTGGTGCGCGGCGTCCTCGACTACGCGATCTTCATGCTCGACCCGACCGGCCGGGTCGTCAGCTGGAACGCGGGTGCCGAACGCATCAAGGGTTACCGGGCCGAGGAGATCATCGGGCAGCACTTCTCCGTGTTCTACCCGCCGGAGGAGATCGCCGCGCGCAAACCCGAGCGCGAGCTCGAAACCGCGTTGATCGACGGCCGCCTCGAAGACGAAGGCTGGCGCCTGCGCAAGGACGGCACCCGCTTCTGGGCCAACGTCGTCATCACCGCCCTGTTCGACGACGCCGGCAACCACCGCGGCTTCGGCAAAGTCACCCGCGACATGACCGAACGCCGCACCGCCGAACAAGCGCTGCGCGAGAGCGAGGAACGCTTCCGCCTGCTGGTGCAGGACGTGGTCGACTACGGCATCTTCATGCTCGACCCCGGCGGCCGCATCGTCAGCTGGAACGCCGGCGCCCAGCGCATCAAGGGTTACCGGGCCGAGGAGATCATCGGGCAGCACTTCTCCGTGTTCTACCCGCCGGAGGAGATCGCCGCGCGCAAACCCGAGCGCGAGCTCGAAACCGCGTTGATCGACGGCCGCCTCGAAGACGAAGGCTGGCGCCTGCGCAAGGACGGCACCCGCTTCTGGGCCAACGTCGTCATCACCGCCCTGTTCGACGACGCCGGCAACCACCGCGGCTTCGGCAAAGTCACCCGCGACATGACCGAACGCCGCACCGCCGAACGGGCCCTGGTGCAACGGAGCCGCCTGGTCGGGCACCTCGTGGACGCCCAGGAGGTGGAACGGCGGCGCATCGCGTGGGACGTGCACGACGACTCGATCCAGTCGATGGTCGCCGTCGGCATGCGGTTGCAGCTGCTGGCCGACCGGCTGCCCGAGGAGCACCGCGAAGGCCTGTACACGCTCGACGAGTCGGTGCGCGCGGCGGTGGGCCGGCTGCGCACGCTCGTCTCCCGGCTGCGGCCGCCCGACCTGGACCGCCACGGGCTCGTGATCGCGCTCGCCGGTCACCTCGAAGAGGTCCTGCCCGGCTGGGGCCTGGAGTACACGCTGCGCCACGACCTCACGGCCGAGCCCACCTCGGAAGCCGCCGTGACGGGATACCGGATCTGCCAGGAAGCGCTCACCAACGTGCACAAGCACGCCCGCGCGGCACGAGTGGAGGTTTCGTTGTCCACAGTGGACAGAGGCACGCTCTTCCGCGTGACCGACGACGGGGTCGGCACCGCCGTGACCGGCACCGACCCCGGCCGCGACCACTTCGGGCTGATCGAGATGCGCGAACGTGCCGAGTCGGCCCACGGCTGGTGGTCGATGTCCAGCAGACCCGGTGAAGGGACGAGTGTGGAGTTCTGGCTGCCGAGCGCCCCGGACGAGCAGCGATGACCGGCCCCCTGCGCGTCGTGATCAGCGACGATGACGACATGATCCGCGACGCCCTGCGCGAGGTGCTCGAGGAGCAGCCCGACATCGAGGTCGTCGGCGTCGGGCGCGACGCGGAAGACGCGATCACGCTCGCCGAGCGCCACCGGCCCGCCGTCGCGGTGCTCGACGTGCGCATGCCCGGCGGCGGCGGGGCCCGCGCCGCGCGCGAGATCGTGACCCGCTGCCCGGGGACGGCGGTGCTCGCGTTCTCCGCCTACTCCGACCACGCGTCCATGGCCTCCATGGAGACCGCGGGCGCGGTCGAGTACCTCGCGAAGGGTGTGCCGAACCGCGAGATCGTCGCGGCGGTGCGGCGGCTGGCCGGACGGTAGCCGCGCGCTCACGAGGGGTTCCGGTCGCCGGGACCGCGTACGTCCGATCGGAGCCACTTGCGCCGGATCGCCCGCGTGGCAGGAAATTCACCCGAAAATGGGGTGTGAGGCGACCCGGATCCGGGTAGCCGATGCTCGCCTGACAGGGCGATCCCCTTCCCCGGCGACAGAGAGGGTGTCCCTCGTGAGCAGCTTCGTGGATGCGGACCTCGGCGTGGACCACCGCTTCGACCGCGCGTTGCGCGGCTACCTCTCCCGGGTGGCCGCCGCGGTCGGCGTGGGACTGGAGTCCTGCACGGTCGACCTCGACCTGCCGGTCTCGGCCTACATCGCCCTCGACCGGCGGCTCGAACGGTTCCCCGACCGGGACCTGGCGCTGCTGTGGGACGAGGTGCACGGCTGGTCGGCGGCGATCGAGGCCTCGTGCGGGGAGGACCTGATCGTGCTGGCCTACCTGGACGGTGACGACGTGCTCGCCGAGCCGGCGGCCGTCGAGCGGTTCCTGGGGGCGCTGCGCGCGGCCGACCACTCCCTCGGCCGCCCCGACCCGCGCAAGCTGCGCGACGCGGGCGGGCACGACGAGCTGCTGGACCGCCTGGCCTGACGCGGGGCGATGCGTCGGCGCGGGCGAAAGCGGGTACTCCCCGGTCGGGAAAGGAGTGCGCCATGGCACCGAAACGGCCCGTCTGGAGCGGCTCGCTCACCCTCGGCCTGGTGACGGTGCCGGTGCGGCTCTACAGCGCGATCGAGGACCACACCGTGCACTTCCGCCAGTTCGAGCGCGGCACGAGCGACCGTATCCGCTACCGGCGTGTGAACGAGCGCACCGGCGACGAGGTGGAGCTGGCCGAGATCGTGAAGGGCTACGAGCTCGACGACGGCGACTACGTGCTGGTCGAGCCCGAGGAGCTCGACGAGATCGCGCCCGGGCGCAGCAAGTCGCTCGACGTGGAGGCATTCGCCGACATCGCCGACATCGACCCGATGTTCTTCGACCGCACCTACTGGCTCGCCCCCGCGAGCTCCGACTACGACAAGCCGTACTCGCTGCTGCTGGCGGCGATGGCGAAGACGGACAAGGCGGGTGTGGCCAAGTTCGTGCTGCGCGGGCGCGAGTACCTGGCGCTCGTGCGGGCCGGCGACGGCGTGATGCTGCTCGACACGCTGCACTTCGCCGCGGACCTGCGGGACCGGGAGAAGTCGCTGCCGGACCTGCCGGAGAAGGCACCGGCGCGCGGCAAGGAGTTCGACATGGCCGTGGACCTCATCGAGGCCCTCACCGAGGACTGGCGGCCCGAGGACTACCGCGACTCGTTCACCGACCGCGTCCACGAGCTGATCGCGGCCAAGCGCAAGGGCGACAAGGTCACGCCGGCCGCCGAGGCCGCGGAGCCGACGAAGGTGGTCGACCTGTTCGAGGCCCTGCAGCGCAGCGTGAAGAACGGGAAGCGGCGCGGCAAGAAGGAGAAGGGACCGCAGCTCTCGGACCTCACCAAGGCCGAGCTCGACGAGCTGGCCAGGGAACGCGAGATCAAGGGCCGCTCGAAGATGAAGCGCGCGGATCTGGAACGGGCGTTGGAAGAGGCGTCCTGACCGTCCGCCGGGAAACCGGAGTCACCGGGCTCGCGCGAGCAGCCAGTCCAGCGCGGTGGGCAGGGCGTTGAGTACCGAGATGTGCCCGTCGCGGGGCCGCAGCCACAGCTCGGCGTCGGGCAGGTGCGTGAACAGGTGCTGCGCGTGCGACGCGGGGACCACGCGGTCGGCGCCGCCCTGCGCCAACAGGACCTGCGTGCGCACGTCGGCGAGTTCGAAGCCCCAGCCGGACGCGTAGGCGACGTCGTCGTCGACCTCACCGTCGTGGCCCGCGCCGCCGGCCTCCCCGGCGTCCGCGCCGAGCGGTCCCCACGCGCCTTCCAGCGCGGCCCAGTCGAGCGCGACGAAGCTCTCCGGGTCGAACTCGTGCGTGAGCGCGTGGGTCATCCGCGCGTCGCGGCCTTCGCGCGCCGCGCGCAGCGAGGTCGGGTCGGCCATGCCGGCGAACCAGTCGAACTCCTCGGTGTACGGCGCGACCCCGGCCAGCGCCACCGCCGCCGTGACGCGGTCCGGCAGCTGCGCGGCGGCCGCCAGCGCGTGCGACCCGCCGCCCGAAGCGCCGACCACCGCGAAGCGGCCCAGCCCCAGCGCGTCGGCGAGCACGCGCACGTCCTCGGCCGCGGACCCGACGGTGCGGCCCGGCACCGTCGTCGACCCGCCGTAGCCCGGGCGGCCGTAGGAGACGACGCGGATCCCGCGCGCGTCCGCGGCCTGCAGAACCGGTGCCAGCAGCGCTCCGGTCTGCGGCGTGCCGTGGAGCCAGACCACGGTGAGGGTGTCGCCGCGGCCGCTGTCGTGCACGCGCAGCACGCGGTCGCCGGCGAGGGTCAGGTCGTGTGAGGGCCCCATGCGGCGCGACTCTAGCGGCCGCGGCGCGTGAGGGAACGGCGTTCGCGGGGTACTTCGCGAGGTATGGACCCAGACGCGCACCCAGACCTCCGGCTCGACGACACCGCGGCCGAACACCTCGAACCCGACCGCGCGACGCTCGAAGCCGTCGGCAAGATCACCGAGGCGATGGAGACCGTCGAGATCGCCCGCGGCCGGCTCTACGAGTTCCACCAGCTCACCGGCTCCGCGGACGAGAAGCTCTCGGCCGGCATCGCCATGCTGCGCGCGGCGGGCCACCCCGGCCACGCAGACCGCCTCGCCGAGCACCTCCTCGGCCGCAACGTGCTGCACGGACGCTGGACGTTCCAGATCGTGGAGGAGTACGACACCACCTACTACCGCGTGTTCCACGACCACGAGACGCGTGTGCGCGAGCTCACCCGCGGCGTCCGCCACCTCGCCGAGGCCCGGGTGAAGCGCGAGAACCGCACCCCCGGCTTGCCCGGGCACGAAGCCACGCCCAACTCGCACGACTGAGCCGCCGCTTCGAACCCACCGCGCTTGGCACCCCAGCGCCTCGAAAACGACGCGCCACAAGCCTTCCCGCTAAGGTTTCGGTGACGGAACCGCGCGAGTGGAGGCACCAGGATGAGCAACGTCGAGACCGAGCCACCCGTCCTGGACTGCGGGGACGACGCGGCCGGCCACGGCGGCGTCGAGGTCCTCGGCGCGCGGGACGTGCCGCTGGGCGGGCCGCGTGCGATGAAGGTGCGCCGCACGCTGCCGCAGCGCAAGCGTTCGCTCGTGGGCGCCTGGTGCTTCGCCGACCACTACGGCCCCGACGACCCGAGGACGACCGGCGGCATGTCCGTCGGCTCGCACCCGCACACCGGGCTGCAGACGGTGAGCTGGCTGTTCGCCGGCGAGATCGAGCACCGCGACAGCCTCGGCTCCCACGCGATGATCCGCCCGGGCGAGCTGAACCTCATGACCGGCGGCCACGGCATCTGCCACTCCGAGGTCTCGACGCCGGAGACGACCGCACTGCACGGCGTGCAGCTGTGGGTCGCGCTGCCTGACGCGCACCGCCATGCCGAACGCGACTTCCAGCACTACGCCCCGCCCGCCACCGACCTCGGCGACGCCACCGCACGCGTTTTCCTCGGCACGCTCGCCGGTGCGACCTCGCCGGTCAAGACGTTCACCCCGCTGCTCGGCGCGGAACTGGTGCTGGAGCCCGGCGCCCGCGTGACGCTCGACGTCGACCCCGAGTACGAACACGGCGTGCTCGTCGACACCGGCGAGGTCGCCTTCGCCGGCTCGGCGCTGCACAGCACCGACCTCGGGTACCTCGGCATCGGCCGGGCCACGCTCGAGCTCGCGAACACCGGCGACGGCCGCGCGCGCGTGATGCTGCTCGGCGGGCCGCCGTTCGGCGAGGAGATCGTGATGTGGTGGAACTTCGTGGCCCGCACGCACGAGGAGATCGTGGAGTACCGCAAGGCGTGGCAGGCCGAGGCGCCGCAATTCGGGGCGATCCCCGAGGTGCCGGGCGCACCCGCGCGGTTGCCCGCGCCGGTCCTGCCCAACGTACGGATCAAGCCGCGCCGGAACCGCTGACGAGCGCCGCGAAGATCCGGTCCACGTCCTCTCGCCCGGTCCGCCAGTTGCTGAACGCGGCCCGCAGCGCGGGCACGCCCGCGTAGACCGTCGGCGTCACGAACGTCTCGCCGCCGGCGGCGACGGCGCGCACCACGGCGTCGATGCGCTCCTGCGTCGGGTCTTCGGCCAGCGTGAAGCACACGACGTTGAGCCGCACCGGCGCGAGCAGCCGCCACTGCGGCGTCCCCGCCAGGCGGTCGCCGAGGTCACGGGCGTGGGCGACGCAGCGTTCCACGATCTCCCGGTGGCCCGCCCGGCCGTACGCCGCGAGGGTGCACCACGCCGCCAGCGCCCGCAGCCGCCGCGACGATTCGGGCGTGCGGTGCACGAAGTCCGGGTTGTCGCCCGGGTGGCCGAGGTAGGCGGCGGAGTTCTGGAACACGCGCACCTGCAGGTCGAGGCGGCGGCTGAACTGGATGGCCGAGTCGTAGGGCACGTTGAGCCACTTGTGCAGGTCGACGCACACCGAGTCGGCCAGCTCCAGCCCGCCGACGAGCGCCGCGTGCTCGGGCGAGAGGGCGGCGAACCCGCCGAACGCCGCGTCGACGTGCAGCCAAAACGGGTACTTCGCCTTGAGCGCGGCGATCGCCCGCAGGTCGTCGAAGTCGACGGTGTTGACCGTGCCGGCGTTGGCGATCACGATCGCGGGCCGCCCACCCAGCGCGGCGAGCTCCCGGTCCAGGGCCTCGACGTCCACGGCCTCGCGCTCAGGCTGCACGGTCACCGGCCGCAGGGCCGAGCGGCCGAGACCCAGCACGGACATCGCCTTGAGCGCGCTGGAGTGCGGTGATCCGCTCAGCACCTCGACCGGGCCGAGCGCCGCGACCCCGGCGTCGGCGACCGTGACGCCGAGCCGCTCCCCCAGCCACTCGCGCCCGATCGCCAGACCGACCACATTGGACATCGTCGCGCCGGACACGAACGCGCCGCTGAACTCCGGCCCCAGGCCGAACAGCTTCGCGAGCCAGCCCACCGTCTCGCGTTCGAGGTCCGAAGCCGAGGAATCCAGCGACGACACGGGGTTCTGGTCCGCCGCGGCGGTGAGCCAGTCACCGGCCACCGCCGCGGGCGTCGCGCCGCCCGTGACGAAGCCCAGGTACCGCGGCCCGGCGCTCGCGGCGAACCCCGGCGCCCAGCGGCGCCCGAACTCCGCGAGCGCGGCCCGCGCACCCACGCCGTCCTCCGGCAGCTCCGCGGGTTCGAACGTCCCCGGCGGCACCGCCACCGGGCGGTCCGCCACCCCCGCGAGCAACTCGCCGGCCTGCGCCCGCGCGGCGTCGAGCAGTGCGGGCAGGCCGTCGAGGTCTTCGACCAGCTTCGAGTACACAGCCACCTCCTGCGGCGACCCTAGCTGCGCGCGGCCGCGCCCGTCGCAGGCCAATCCCCGGGAACTGGTCTTGGCGCGGTGATCGCGCACCTGCGTCACCAGCACAGGTCACGCCGTGGACAGGAGCGCGTCGACCGCCATCCCGGCGCGTGTCTCCGCGGTCGCGATGCGCTGCCGGTGCTCGACGCGCACCGAGCGGCCCAGACGGCGGGCCAGCGGAATCTGGGTCATGGGCGAGACCGGTGAGACGACGGTGAAGTGCAGGACTTCCCTGGAGATCCGTGCCATCCGGTTCGCCTCTGCGCAAGGTGGGCTCGACGTAGCACGTGTAGAGGTAGTCCAGCGGTCGGTGTCCCGGGAGAACTCGTCCACGCACACCCGGCCGAGGCCAGGGGGTGTCCACAGTCGTCCGGTAGAACGCGGTGACGATCGAGCGCAGCTGCTCCGCGGGGTCGGCCGGCGGGATGCGGGCGAGCTGCGGCACCATGGCCGCATCCACGACCGCGCGCCAAAAGGCGGCCTTCGATCCGTACCTGTCGTTGATGAAGTTGTGGCTGGCCCCGAGACGCCGGGCCAGCTCCCGGGCGGACGCCGCGTCATAGCCCAGCTCGGCGAACACTTCGAGCCCCTTCGCCAGGACCTCGTTGTCGTTCGGTACGGCGGGTGAGCCCACGCTCGGGCGCCCCGGTCGCCGCGCGGTCTTCGGGCGCCCTGCAGATCAAGACTCGCGATGAGGAGTTCCGGATGAAGGACAAGGACATCGCGCTGGTCTGAGCCTCCGAGCCGGCGCGGCCAGTTTCGCTCGTCGCCACGCGGTGCGCCAAGTGAACCGTGTGGCGACGAGCGAACCGTACGACACCGCGGGCCTCTCTTTCCCCGGGAACTGGCCCGCTCAGCGGCTCAGCCGCGTCCGCGTCCGCCCCGGGTCGAAGTTCACCTTGCGCACCGGACCGGCGACCAGCAGCACCAGCGCCACGGCCGACACGCCCGCGAGCACGAGCGCGGCCACGAACTGCGCGGCCTCCGACGTGGCGGAGGCCAGTACCGCGAACCCGGCGAGCACCACGACGGTCGGGCCCGCCAGTGCCACCACCGTCGCGAGCACCGGTACCCGCCGTCCGTCGGGACGCCGGGCCGAGACGACCGCCGCGCCGGCGCACACCACTGCGGCCACGAGAAGGCAGCCGCCCACGGTGTCGGAAAGCCGGTGCCAGCCGAGCGCGACGGTCGCCGCGGCGACCCAGGCGACGCCGAGTGAACCCACGGCGAGCACCCAGGTGCGCATCCGGGCGGGCAGTACCACCGCCAGCGCGAACAGCACCGCCGTCGCCGCGCTGACGTGCCCGCTCGGGAAGCTGTTGTGGCTCGCGACCGCGTAGCCGTCGTGGCTCCCGGGCCGGTCGAGCACGTAGATCTTGAGCAGCTGCGCCGCGACCAGCGGGGTAGCCAGCAGCACCAGCGCCGTCACGCCAAGGGCGAACCGGCGCCGCACCAACGCCAGCGCGAGCACGAGCACCGCGACCGCGCCGAGCAGCACCACGAGGTCCACGTCGCGCAACGGCATCGCCCAGTCCACAGTGGACGGGCCGGTGGCCTGCGCGCTGTGCACCACACCGTTCTCCGCCTCCTGGCCCGCCGCGGTGCGCACGAAGAGCAGGTACGCCGCGAGGAACGCGACCGCGCAGCCCACCGCGCTCGCGACGAGCAGCACGGTGCGCGACGGTGTCCGCACCTCGAGCGCGTGGCGCGAGGAGCCGGACGGGGTGATCGGGGGTGCCTCGGGGAACGTCACTGCCATGGACCCGAGTCTCGGCGCGGGATTTAGCGGTCGGGTCAGTGCCGTGTCATGGTTTTGCTACAAGATCGCCCCGGTTCGCCCCACGCTGCGGTTTTCCGAATAATGGCCGGGGTGGCAGAGGTGTTGGTGGTCGAGGACGACGCGGCCGTGCGGGAAGGACTCCAGCTGGCCCTGCGCAGGCAGGGCCACGTGGTGCACACCGCGGGCTCGGGCGAGGCGGGGCTGGACCTGGTGCGCAAGCACCTGCCCGACATCGTGGTGCTCGACCTGATGCTGCCCGGGATGGACGGGTTCGAGACCTGCCGCCGGATGCGCGCGCTGGGCGAGGTGCCCATCATCATGCTGACCGCGCGCAGCGACGACTTCGACGTGGTCGCGGGCCTGGAGGCCGGCGCCGACGACTACGTGGTGAAACCGGTGGAGCCGCGGGTGCTCGACGCGCGGATCCGCGCGGTGCTGCGCCGCGCGGTCAGCGATCACGACGCGCGCGCGGGCGAGGTCGAACGTCACGGCGAGCTGGTGATCGACCGCGCCGGCATGCTCGTGACGAAGCGTGGTGCGCAGGTGGCACTCACGCCGACCGAGCTCAAGCTGCTGCTCGAGATCTCCCGCACGCCGGGCCAGGTCTACAGCCGCCAGCAGCTGCTCACCGCCGTGTGGGACCACGACTACCTCGGCGACTCCCGCCTGGTCGACGCCTGCGTGCAGCGGCTGCGGTCCAAGATCGAGGACGTGCCGGCGCGGCCCGACCACGTCCAGACCGTGCGGGGCTTCGGCTACCGGTTCGGCCGCTCGTGAGGGTTCCCCGGCTGCGGCCGTGGCTCTCGGGGCTGCGGCCCCGGCTGGTGCTGTCCTTCGCGGCGATGACCCTGGTCGGCGCGGCCGCGGCGGCCGGCGCCAGCTACGGGACGGCGCGCACGACCATCCTGCAAGGGGTGCAGGACCCGGCCATGGTCCAGCTGCGCGACCAGGTCACCGCGTACCTGCCGCAGATGACGCTGCCGCCGGACCAGCGCCAGCTCGACAACCTCGCCGACAACCTCAAAGGCACCACCGTCGCGATCTGCCGGGACCTGCATTCGCGGTCGGCGCTCGATCCCGCCGAGCTGCCCGCCGACCTGCGCCAGGAGGTTGCCACCGGCGCCACGATCCAGTTCAAGCGGGTGATCCGCGGTGATACTCCGCTGCTGATGGTCGGGATGCCGGTGCTGCAGCGCGGCGACAACGGGGTGGCGCACACGGGCGTCGAGGTCTACTCCATGGTGTCGCTGGCCGCCCAGCAGACCGCGATCGACCAGCTGGCCACCCGCGCGTGGCAGACGGCCGCACTGGCGCTGCCGATCGCCGTCGCGCTGGCGCTGCTGGCCGCCCGGCAGGTGCTGCGCCCGGTGCGCGAGCTGAACACCGCCGCCCGCAAGCTCGGCCACGGCCAGCTCGACGTCCGTCTGCGCGCCAAGGGCTCCGACGAGCTGGCCCAGCTCGTGACGACGTTCAACAGCACCGCGGCCGAGCTGGAGCGCACCGTCGGCACGCTGCGGGAGATGGAGGCCGACGCGCGTCGCTTCGTCGCCGACGTCTCCCACGAGCTGCGCACCCCACTGGCCGCGATGAACGCGGTCACCGACGTGCTCGACGAGGACGCCGAGCAGCTGCCCGCCGACACCGCCGTGGCCGCGCGCCTGGTCTCGGCCGAGACCCGCCGGTTGACCCGGCTCGTGCAGGACCTGGTGGAGATCTCCCGCTTCGACGCCGGGCGCGCCGAGCTGCGGCTGGAGGAGTGGGACGTCGCGCAGGGCGTGACCGACAGCCTCGCGGCGCGCGGCTGGACCGCCGCCGACGGGATCGTCGCCGACCTGCCGGCCGGCGTCGTCGCGACCGTCGACCCACGCCGGCTCGACATCGTCGTCGCGAACCTCGTCGGCAACGCCCTGCGCCACGGCGAACCGCCGGTCGAGGTGCACCTGGCCGCCGACGCGCACACCGTGACGCTGGAGGTCACCGACCACGGTCCCGGCATTCCCGACGCCGTGCTGCCCCACGTGTTCGACCGTTTCACCAAGGCCGACTCCGCGCGGGCGCGCTCGGAGGGCAGCGGGCTCGGCCTGTCCATCGCGCGGGAGAACGCCCGGCTGCACGGCGGCGACGTCGAAGCCGCCAACACCGGTTCCGGCGCGCGATTCACCCTGTGGCTGCCCCGCCACCCCCGGCCCGGAGGGGCGCGATGAGGAAGCTCGTGACCGCGCTCGCCGTGCTCCTGCTCGTGACCGCGTGCGGCATCCAGCCCACCGTCGTCGTGCCCGCCGGCCCCGCCCCGACCGCCCTCGGCCCCAGCGCCCGCGCGAACCAGCTCACGCTGTACTTCCTGGTCGACGGCCAGCTCGCACCCGTCGTGCGCAGCTGGGGCAGCCCGGTCTCTCCGGAGCTGGCGGTGAACGAGCTGTTCCAGGGCCCCACCCCGGCCGAGCAGGAGAGCGGCTACTACTCGCTGCTGTTCCCCGGCAAGGGCCAGGTCACCATCAACACCACCAGCGTGCCGCCGACGGTGACCATCCCGTTCTCGATCAAGCCCCTCTACCTCGGCGTGGACCAGGTCGTCTGCACCACCGTCGCCGCGATGTCGGCGGCGGGGCTGCCCGTGGACCTGCGCGGCGTTTCGGTGGTCACGCCCGATTCGCGGATCGGTCCCGCGCTCTGCACCTTCTGAAGCGGGGTTCTAGGCGGAATCAGGCGGGGTATGCCCGCTGGGCCCGCGCGTCGGCCAGCGAACGCGCCCACCACTCCAGCTGGTCGAGCAGCTTCTTCACCGCCGCACCGGTGGTTTCGGCGTCGGTGGGGCTGCCGGACTCGTCGAACCGGCCGTGGGCGCCGTGAAAGCTCACGGTGTCCCGGATGGTCACGGCGTGCAGCTCGGCGAAGACCGGGCGCAGGTGCTCCACCGCGCGCAGGCCGCCGGAAAGCCCGCCGTACGCCACGAAAGCGACGGGTTTGGCCTCCCACCCGGAGCGGAACCAATCGACGGCGTTCTTGAGCGAGGCCGGGTAGCTGTGGTTGTACTCGGGCGTGATCACGACGAACGCGTCGGCCCCGGCGAGCCGGGCCGCGAGGTGCCGGACCTCCGGCGCGGGCTCGGAGCCGAACGCGGGAAACGCCAGTGGCAGGGCCAGATCGGCGCAGTCGACCACGTCCACCTCGAAGCCACCGTGCGCGGCGGCCTCGCGGGTGAACCAGTTCGCGACCGTCGGCGCGAACCGTCCTTCCCGGACACTGCCGACGATCACGGCAACCCGGACGGGAACTTCCGACACGATGGTTCTCCTCGAATCCCTGTGCGGGACCGGGTGTCCCGCACGGGAACCGAGTCTGGAACTTCAAGCATTGTTGAAGTCAAGCTATCCTCGCCCGCATGACCAAGACGGAGCTGCCCGAGCTGAGCGTGGGCGAGCTGGCGCACCGCACGGGGGTGCCCGCCTCGGCCCTGCGCTTCTACGAGGACGAGAAGCTGATCCGCAGCCGGCGCACGGCGGGCAACCAACGCCGGTACCGCCGCGACACGCTGCGGCGTGTCACGTTCATCCGGATGTCACAGCGAGTGGGCATGCCGTTGTCGCAGATCCGCGAGGTCCTCGCGCTGCTGCCGGACGACCGCACCCCCACCCGCGCCGACTGGGCGCGCATCTCCCACCGCTGGCGCGAGGACCTCGACGAGCGCATCCGGCAGCTGGAGCAGCTGCGCGACCAGCTCACCGACTGCATCGGCTGCGGCTGCATGTCGCTCACGAAGTGCCGGCTGGCGAATCCCGGCGACCGCCTCGGCCGCGAGGGCCCGGGGCCGCGACGGCTCCCGGACCACCGTGGGGACGGCTACGCAGACCCTCAGCCCAGCACGAGTCCGCGCACGTAGGCGGCCTGCCCGGCGTGCTGCAGATCGTCGGACAGCACGCTGACCAGCCGCACGCCCAACGTCACGGGTGGGTCCCAGCGTTCGTCGACGACGGCGTCGAGCGCTTTGCCCTCGAGGCTGCCGACCCACGCCACGGTCTGCTCGTGCACGGCGTCGTAGTAACCGGTCAGCAGCTTGGGGTCGTCAACCTGCACGGCCGCGACGTCGTCGCTGCTGTGCGCGTAGCCCGTGTCCGCGGGCGGGAAGGGCAGGCCGAAGCGGCGATGCCAGTCCTGTGCGGTCCAGATCTGCTCGGTGCCCGCGGCGTCGGCCACGTGGTCGTCCTGCACCCGCGTGAGGTGCCAGACGAGCCAGGCGATCGAGTTGGCGCCCGGCACGGGCCGGGTGACGAGCTGGTCACCGGTCAGGCCGTCGACCGACTGGTGCACGACCTCCTGGATCCGGCCGAAGCCGTCCACGAGCAGATCGGCCACGTTCATCCGTAGTCCTCCTCGGTTCGTTCCTGCCTGCTACCCCGATCATGCCGCACGCAAACCGCCGCGCCACCACCGAATTCCGGCGGTCTGGCGCGGCGGCGGCCGACCCGGCGCTCCGGCTACGCTCCGAGCAGCTGGTCGAAGAACGAGCGGTAGCGGCGCAACGCGATCCGCAGGTCCTCCGTGGCGGGCTCGCCGTCGCGCCACTGCGCTTCCAGCTCGCCCTTGTGCGCGGCGAAGGTCTCGGCCAGCGAGCTGATCACGGAGGCGACGAGCTCGTCGGCGTCACGCACGGCGCGGCGCGGGTCGTCGACGAAGTCCGTCTGCACCTCCTGCCAGCGGTTGCGGAAGCGCTCGACGTCGCCGCCTTCGAACAGCGGCGGGGCGCTGTCGGTGCGGGCGCCGCGGTCCGCCGTGGTGTCCGCGTCCCTGGTGATTCTGCCCTGACCGTCAGCGTCCACATCGGACACTTCACGCGGGCGCTCTTCGGGACGGTCCCCGCGCTCTTCGGTCCTGGGCCGTTCGGCGGCACCCGCCAGATCGGCGGTGCTCAGACCCCGGGTTTCCTGATCGGTCATGTCAGTGTTCTCCGTTCCGCTCGTGGGCGCTGCGGTGGTTGCTGCCGCGTGCCGCGGTGTGCTCGGGGCGGCGCTCGTCGGTGCGGCTGCCAGTACGCGTGTCAGTACGCGTATCACTGCGGCTTTCGGCGCCGGTGTCGTCGGTCAGCAGGTCCTCGAACACGGTGCGGTAGTGCACCATCGCCGAGCGCAGTTCCTCTGTGGACAGTGCCGTCTCCGCGTGCCGGCGGTGCGTCTCGTGCGCCGCGCGATAGTGCTCCAGTGTGCGGGAGTGACGCACGGACAGGTCCGAAAGCTGCTGGTCGAAGCCCTCGGTCGGGTACCCGCGCTCGGACATCACGGCCACGAGCAGGTCGTCGGCCTCGTCGAGCGCCCCGGCGGGCTGGTCCACGAACTTCTCCTGGATCAGCGCCCAGTGCTGGGCGTAGCGCTCGCGCGCCGAGGCCGAGAGCGGCCGGATGTCGAGGTCACGGTGCCGGCGTTCGCGTTCGGCCAGTTCTCGTTGCGCCGCCCGCGGGCTGTCGTTCTCCTCCACCGCACGCGAGTACTCGGGACCGAACTGCTGCTGCAGTCGTTTCCTTTGCCGTTCCTGGACGACGAGCCAGGCCACGGCACCGATCACCACGACGGCGACCACCACGATCACGACGATGAGCCAAGTGGGCATCGCACGAACTCCTTCACGGATTTTGTCGAGCCCCCCGTACCGACCGGGTGCCCGCCGCTGTCCAGGCGAAACGCGAATGCCGCCGAATGAACGGCGTTTTCGGCCGAGTGGCCCTGCCCGTACCCCCGGATGCGGTACGGTTCGGACATCAGGGCGGAACCCGGCGGACGGGAGGACAGCGCGTGGACACCACCGTGCGGCTCGCTTCCGGCGCGCTCCGCGTCGTGCCCGGCTTCGGCAACATCGCCGGCGTCCCCGTCCCCGGCTGGGCCGGCACGCTGCTGACGGTGGTGTGCATCGTCGCGGCGCTCGCGGTGCTGCTGCTGATCCTGCGCAACCGGCGCCGGTGAGCCGTTTCTCCGCTGTCAGCTCAGGTAGTTGCTGACCTCGATCAGGTTCTCGTCGGGGTCGCGGAAGTAGACGCTGCGGATCTCGCCCGTGGCGCCGGTGCGTTCGACGGGCCCCTCCTCGATCGGCACGCCCGCTTCGCACAGTTCTGAAATCACGTCGTCGAGCGCGTCTTCGGTGATGAGGCACAGGTCCGCGCTGCCCGGTGTCGGGCGCAGGGCCTTGGGTTCGAACTCGTGGCCCGCCTGGTGCAGGTTGATCTTGCTGCTGCCGAACGCCAGTGCCTTGCGCCCGCCCTTGAACGTCACCTCCGCCATGCCCAGCACCCGGGTGTAGACCGCCACCGTAGCCTCGACGTCGGCGACGGTGAGCACGAGGTGGTCCAGGCGGTCGATGCGCATCGAGTGTCCCCTTTTCCGGCGGTCGGGTCAGGCGCGGGTGAAGCGGGTGGTGATCACGTGGTCCTTCGCCGGGCCGGCGACCACCCACTCCTGGCGCCAGTGGTCGGCGTCGAGCACGCGGTATTCGCCGCGGTAGAGGTCGTCGCGGCACGGGTGGTCCGTGCTCCACCGGCCGGTGGCCAGGTCGAGGTCGTGGAAGAACCCGCCGTGGTCGAAGTGCACGGCGGCGCGGGCGCCCTCGGTGTGGTAGAGCAGGGTGCGGCTCACCGGCCCGGCGTAGCCGGCCAGCCGCAGCTCGCCGGTCTCGTGGTAGACGAGCACGCCGGCACGGGCGCTGTCGGGGGTGAACGTCGCGGTGCCGGTGACCTCGCCCATCGGCTCGCCGTCAGCGGCCACGATGTCGCGCGAGAGCCGCCAGGCGCCGGCGAAGTGCGCGGCGAGGTCGGTGATCGCGAAGTCCACCCCGCCATTCTGCGCCCGCGCGTGCGACGTGACGCGGTGGCAGGGTGGGGATCACACACAGCGTGACTTCCGTGGCGCGAGCGGGACACTCGTGCCGGAAACGCGCCGAGGCCCCCGGGGTGGCACCGCGGTGTCGGTCCCGGCGCCTAGAATCGGCCGGGTGGCTCACCCCGACCAGGCCCAGCGCTCCCCCGCCGTCGAAACCCTGCAGCGCGTGTTCGGCTACGACGCGTTCCGCGGCGATCAGGCGGACATCGTCGAAACCGTGATCTCCGGCGGAGACGCGCTGGTGCTGATGCCCACCGGCGGCGGGAAATCGCTGTGCTACCAGATCCCCTCTCTCGTGCGGCCCGGTGTCGGCGTGGTGATCTCGCCGCTGATCGCGCTGATGCAGGACCAGGTCGACGCGTTGCGCAACGTCGGCGTGCGCGCGGGATTCCTCAACTCCACGCAGGATTTCGGCGAGCGCCAGCGCGTGGAGGAGGCGTTCGTCGCCGGTGAGCTCGACCTGCTCTACCTGGCGCCGGAACGGCTTTCGGTCGAGTCGACCGTGCGGCTGCTCGACCGCGGGAAGATCGCGCTGTTCGCGATCGACGAGGCGCACTGCGTGTCGCAGTGGGGCCACGACTTCCGGCCCGACTACCTGATGCTGTCGTCGCTGCACGAGCGCTGGCCGGACGTGCCCCGCATCGCGCTCACCGCCACGGCCACCGAGGCCACGCACAAGGAGATCTCCGCGCGGCTCAACCTCGACGGCGCGCGCCATTTCGTCGCGAGCTTCGACCGGCCGAACATCCAGTACCGCATCGTCGGCAAGAACTCGCCGCAGAAGCAACTGCTGGAGCTGCTGCGCACCGAACACAAGGGCGACGCGGGGATCGTCTACTGCCTTTCGCGCGCGTCGGTGGAGAAGACGGCGGAGTTCCTGGTGCAGAACGGAATCCGCGCGGTGCCCTACCACGCGGGGCTCGACAAGCGCACCCGCGCCGAGAACCAGTCGCGGTTCCTGCGCGAGGACGGGCTCGTGGTGGTGGCGACCATCGCGTTCGGCATGGGTATCGACAAGCCGGACGTGCGGTTCGTCGCGCACCTGGATCTGCCGAAGTCCGTGGAGGGCTACTACCAGGAGACGGGCCGCGCGGGCCGCGACGGGCTGCCGTCCACGGCGTGGCTCGCCTACGGGCTGCAGGACGTGATGCAGCAGCGCAAGATGATCGAGAGTGGCGAGGGCGACGAGGCCCACCGCCGGCGGCAGGCCGCGCACCTCAACGCGATGCTGGCGCTGTGCGAGACCGTCGAATGCCGCCGCACGCAGATCCTCGCCTACTTCGGCCAGACCGGCGAGCCCTGCGGCAACTGCGACACCTGCCTCGCCCCGCCCGAACGCTTCGACGGCACCATCCCCGCCCAGAAGCTGCTCTCCACTGTCGTGCGCTTGCGCAACGAACGCCGCCAGAAGTTCGGCGCCGGGCAGATCATCGACATCCTGCTCGGCAAGACCACCCCGAAGGTCACCCAGTTCCAGCACGACACACTCAAGGTCTTCGGCATCGGCACCGAACTGCGCGAACAGGAGTGGCGCGCCGTCGTCCGGCAGCTGCTGGCGCAGAACCTCCTCGCCGTGGAAGGCGACTACGGCTCCCTCGTCCTGACCGACGGCAGCACCTCGGTACTCAACGGCTCACGCACCGTGTCCCTGCGCCGCGAACCAGAACGCCCGGCCCGCGCCGCGCGCACCTCCCGCCGCAGCACCGCCGCGGCCGTGGAAATGCCCGCGGAGGCCGCCCCCTTGTTCGATCGCCTGCGCACCTGGCGCGCCACCACGGCCAAGGAACAGGGCGTCCCCGCCTACGTGATCTTCCACGACGCCACGCTGCGCCAGATCGCCGCCCAGCGCCCTGGCTCGCTCTCCGACCTGGGCACCGTCAGCGGCGTCGGCGAGGCCAAGCTGGCGAAGTACGGCGAGAGCGTGCTGGCCGCGTTGGCGGAGGAATAGGGGCGGCGGCGGAGCAGGGGCGGCACCCGGCCGCCGGCACCCCGATCTCCGTTCGCCGCGACGGGCGGGATCGGGGTGCCCTCGAGGTCAGTGGCCCGGCTTCGGTTTCGTCGCGTCGGAGACCTTCTGGGTCACGCCGTTGATCTTCGCGTGGTACTTGCCCTTGGTCTTCTGGTCGACGAAGTTGGCGGCCTTGCCCACGGCCTGGTTGACCTTCTCCGGGTTCTTCTTCGCGTACGACGTGACGGCACCGGCCGCACCGGCCAGTACGGCGAGTCGTTTGAGCATTGCCATTGGAGTCCTCCCGCGGGTTGCTCGTCATCCCCTCAACGCTGTGATGAGTACCCGGAGTTCCCCGATCCGAACATTCCGGGCGTGGACCCGCGGAAATCCACGCGACCCGCGGCGGCTGACCAGGCATGATCGGCCCCATGCGAGATCTCGCGGCGCTGCCGAAGGCGCACCTGCACGTCCACCTCGAGAGCACCGTGCGGCCGGCGACGCTGCGCGAGCTGGCCGATGCGAACGGTGTGGCGCTGCCCGGTGAGACGCGAACGTTCACCGGGTTCCGCGACTTCGCCGACTACAACTCCCTGATCCGCGCCTGCCTGCGCACGCCGGAGGACTTCGAGCGCGTCGCCCGGGAGTTCTGCGTGGACGAAGCCGCGCAGGGCACGCGGTATGCCGAGGTGACGTTCACGGCCGCGTCACACGGGGAACGGCTGGGGGACCTGGAGATGCCGCTGGTGTCCGTCCTCAAAGGACTGTCCGAAGGAGAGCTCGAGACCCGGGTGATTCTCGACCACTCGCGCCGCCGGTCCGTCGAACGTGCCGAGCGCACCCTGCGGCTCGCCCTCGCCCACGACGAGGTGGTCGGCCTCGGGATGGCGGGCGAGGAGCGCCACTCGCTCGTCCCGTTCGCCGGCGTCTTCGCCGAAGCGCGCGAGGCCGGGCTTCACCTCGTGCACCACGCGGGCGAGCACGCGGGGCCCGAGAGCATCCGCGAAGCCCTCGACGTCGGCCGCACCGAGCGCCTGGGCCACGGCATCCGCGTCCTCGACGATCCCGAACTGGTCACCGAGGTCCGCGACCGCGGGATCGCGCTCGAGGTGTGCCCGACGTCCAACGTCGTCCTCGGCCTGGTGCCGAGCCTGGCGAAGCACCCGCTCCCCCGGCTCGTCGGCGCGGGCCTCGCCGTCACGCTGAACACTGACGTCCCCTCGGTCACGCGCACCACGCTGACCGACGAGTTCACCACCGCGCGTGACACGTTCGGCTACGACGACACCGCGCTGACGGCGCTGGCCGAAGCCGCCGTGACGGCGTCCTTCGCGCCGGAGGAGACGAAAACCGTGCTGCGCAAGGAGATCGCCGCGTGGCTCACACCGGCAGCAGGCGCGTGACCAGCGTGCTCAGCTGCTGGACGTTGCGGCACTCGTGCATTTCCACGAGCTCCGCGTACGCCAGCGCCGCCGAGTCGCCCGTGGACCACAGGGCGCGACGCTCGGGGTTGAGCCAGTAGACGTGCCGCGCCCGGTCGCGGATGGCGCGGACGGCGTCGAGGTTGGGGTCACCGCCGTTGGTGCGCGCGTCGCCGAGGATGAGCACGGAGGTGCGCGGGCCGACCGCGTCGAGCCATTTGCCGGTGAACCCGCGCAGGGCACCGCCGTAGTCGCTGTGCCCGTCCCAGCGCACCACGGCCGCCTCTTCGAGAATGCGCGCACCCAGGTGCTCCGGGTCGGCGACGCCCGCGGTGACCAGGTGCGTGACCTCGTCGGTGCTGTCCACGAACGCGAACACACGCACCTTGCTGAACTGGTCGCGCAGCGCCTGCACCAGCAGCATCGTGAAGTTCGCGAACCCCGCGACCGAACCCGACAGGTCGCACAGCAGCACGATCTCGGGCCGGCCGGGCCGTCGGTGCCGGAACGCCGGGCGCACCGGCACCCCACCCGTCGACAGCGACCGCCGCAGCGTGCGCCGCAGATCGATCTGCCCGCGCGTGGTGCGCTTGCGACGCGCGGCGAGCCGGGTCGCGAGCTTGCGCGACAACGGCTGCACGGCCCGGCGCAGCTGCGCCAGCTGCGCGCGGCTGGCGATGAGGAAGTCCACGCGGTCCGCGGCCGGCGCGATCGCGTGCTTGGCGACGCGGTCGCGCCCCCGCACCTCGGCCGCGCGTCGGCGGGCCTCCGTGCGCACGTTTCCGCGGAAGTCCTCGACTCGGCGGCGGACCTCGTCGCGCGTGAGCCGGTCGGTGAACTCGCCACCCTCGTCGGAGCCGCCGCCCGCGGCCCGGATCGCGGCGAGCACGCGCACGATCAGCGTCTGCGGCTGCAGCCGGTCCAGCGTCTGGTGTGCCGAGAATCCGCCGCCGGCGCCGGAACCCGCGCCGTACCCGCCGAGCATCTCCACGGCGACGCCGGCGAGCTGCGCCAGCGCCTGCTGGTCGCCCTCGGCCAGCGCGGCCGCCACGGCCTCCCGCAGCTGTTCGAGGTCCCGCGGCCGGTCGTCGCGCGCCAGCTCGGGTACCCCCACACCGGCCGGGAAGTACAGGTCGAACGCGGCGTCGAACACCGCCCGCTGCCCGCCGCGGCGCACGAGCGCGGCGGCGAGCCCCTCCCGCACGAGCTCGCGGTCGTCGAACCCGAGCACCTCCAGCGCGGCCCCCGCGTCGACGGTCTCGGCCGGGCCCGCCGGGATGCCCTGCGCCCGCAGCGCCTGCACGAACGCCGTGAGCCGCTCGGTGACGCCGGGCGCGCTCAAGACGCGTCCAGCACCTGGTCGAGCTTGAGGCCCGCGCCGGCCTTGGTGATGTCGTCCTGGTGCTTGAGGACCACGCCGAGGCTTTCGCGCACGATCTGCTCGTCGAGTGTGCCGGCGCCGAGCTCCAGCAGCGTCCGCGCCCAGTCGATGGTCTCGGCGACCGACGGCAGCTTGCGCAGGTCCATGGCACGCAGCGCGGCGATCACGCGGACCACGGAGTCGGCCAGCGCCGCGTCGATCCCGGGCACGCGCAGCTTCACGATCCGCAGCTCGAGCTCAGGGTCGGGAAAGTCGATGTGCAGGAACAGGCAGCGCCGCCGCAGCGCCTCGGACAGCTCGCGCGTCGCGTTGGACGTGAGCACCACGAACGGGTCGCGGGTGGCGGTGATCGTGCCCAGCTCGGGCACGGTGACCTGGAAGTCGCCGAGCACCTCCAGCAGCAGGCCCTCCACCTCGACGTCGGCCTTGTCGGTCTCGTCGACCAGCAGCACGGTGGACTCGGTGCCGGAGATGGCCTGCAACAGCGGGCGGCGCAGCAGGAACTCCTCACCGAAGATGTCGGTGCGCGCGTCCTCCCACGTCTCGTCGCGCCCGGCGGTGATGCGCAGCAGCTGCTTGGCGTGGTTCCACTCGTACAGCGCGCGCGCCTCGTCGATGCCCTCGTAGCACTGCAGGCGCACGAGCCGCGAACTGCTGACGGCGGCCACCGCCTTGGCCAGCTCCGTCTTCCCCACGCCGGCCGGCCCCTCCACGAGCAGGGGCTTGCCCAGCCGATCGGCGAGGAACACGGTGGTCGCCACCGCCGTCGAGGCGAGGTAGCCGACCTCGGCCAGCTGCGCCGACACGTCGTCGACGGACGAGAAGAACCCGGTGCCCACGTGACCTCCTAAGCGGATGCTCACCTCGCACTGTACTGGCCGGCCCGCGGTCCGTCTCCACGATCCGCGCGAGTGCGCGGTTGAGCTCCGCCGCGGTCTCCTCGCCCAGCCGCTGCGCGAGTTCCCGCTCGTCGTCGCGGATCGCGGCGAACGCGACCTCCAGCGCCTCGACGCCCGGGTTGGTGAAGAGGATCAGCTTCGCGCGCCGGTCGGCCGGGTCCGGAACGAGGCTTGTCGCAACCCTGCGCGGCACCGTCGGGTCACGGAAGAGCCCGATCAGCACTGGACCACGCGAACGGCTGCTCGACGTCGTGATCCACGGCCAGGACATCGCGCTCCCGCTGGGCCTCGACCGGTAGGTGCGAGCGGTCGAGGCGACGGGCGCGCTGGATCGTGTGTGGGAGCGCGGCTGCCCGTTCCACGCCCGGCGCCGGCTCGCCGGCCTGCGGCTGGTCGCGACCGACGCGGACCGGACGGGCGGCGAGGGCGAACTCGTCGAGGGCCCGGTCACCGCGCCGCCGATGCTCGCCGCGGGCCGCGGCGCGAGTGTGGCCCGGCCGCACGGCGAGGGAGCCGAGCGGCTGCTCGCGAGCTAGCATCTGGCCACGTGACCTACGTTGCGGCGACCAGCCGATACGACTCGATCCCCTACCGGCGCTGCGGGCGCAGCGGACTGAAGCTGCCCGCCATCTCCCTGGGCCTGTGGCACAACTTCGGCCACGACCGGCCGCTGCAGGTCCAGCGCGACATCCTGCGCCGCGCCTTCGACCTCGGCATCACGCACTTCGACCTGGCCAACAACTACGGCCCGCCCTACGGCTCGGCCGAGTCGAACTTCGGCCAGATCCTCGCCACGGACTTCAAGCCCTACCGCGACGAGCTGGTGCTCTCGACGAAGGCCGGCTACGACATGTGGCCGGGCCCGTACGGCGACTGGGCCTCGCGCAAGTACCTGCTGGCCTCGCTCGACCAGTCGCTGGGCCGCATGGGCCTGGACTACGTCGACATCTTCTACTCCCACCGCTTCGACCCGGAGACGCCGCTGGAGGAGACCGTCGGGGCACTCGACCGCGCCGTGCGCTCGGGCAAGGCGCTCTACGTCGGCATCTCCTCGTACAACTCCGAGCGCACCGCCGAGGCCGCGCGCCTGCTGCGCGAGCTGGGCACGCCGCTGCTGATCCACCAGCCCTCGTACTCCATGTTCAACCGGTGGACCGAGGACGACCACCTCCTCGACACGCTCGAAGAGGCCGGCGCCGGCTGCATCGCGTTCTCACCGCTCGCCCAGGGCCTGCTCACCGACCGTTACCTCGGCGGCGTGCCGGCCGACTCGCGAGCGGCGCAGGGCAAGTCCCTCGACCCGGACACGATCACCGAAGACCGGCTGGCGAAGATCCGCGGCCTCGGCGAGATCGCCACGCGCCGCGGCCAGTCGCTGGCGCAGCTCGCGCTGGCCTGGGCCCTGCGCGACCCGCGCATGACGTCGCTGGTGATCGGCGCGAGCAGCGTCAAGCAGCTCGAGGACAACGTCGCCGCGCTCGACAACCTCGACTTCACCGCCGAGGAGCTGGCCGAGATCGACCGGTACGCGACCGAGTCGGACATCAACCTCTGGAAGCAGTCCAGCGACGCCTGACGTCGCAGGTGGCCGGTGGCGTTCGCGTCACCGGCCACTGTGGACGGTCCGGGAGCTCAGCCGGCGCGCGTCGGCCGCGGTGCCGGCAGGTGCGAGGTCTCCGGGAACAGGTGCAGCGCCCGCAGCGCCGCACCCAGCTCGGCGATGTCCGCCGGGTCTGTGAGCGAGCGGCCGAGCTCGTCGGTGATGCGGCGCAGGCGGTGGCGGATCGTGTTGGGGTGGCAGAACATCCGTTCCGACGTGAGTTTCGTCGAGCCCTGGCAGTCAAACCACGCCCGGAGCGTCAGCAGCAGCACGTTGCGGTCGTCGCCGGGCAGGTCGAGGATCGGGCGCAGCACGTGGTGCGCGAGCTGCACCGACGCCTCCGGCGCGCTGGCGACCAGGCCCGCGAGCGGCGACTCCGTGAACTGCACCAGGCCCGTCGAGCCGGGCGCCATGCTGGACAGCGCGACTCGCGCGAAGTGCAGCGCCCGGGAAGTGTTGCCCAGCCCCGAGAACACCGGGCTCATGCCGACGCGGCCCACCGGGGCTTCGCGCAGCAGGTCGATGGTCACCTTGCACGCCGACGGGTCGCGCAGCGACACCACCCCGACCTGCAGGTCCGGCGTGAGCCGCCACGCCGAGGCGTGCTGGGCCTCGCGCAGGCGCTGCTCGATCTTCGGTAGCGGTTCGTGGCCCAGCCGCGGCGTTTCGGCCGCGACGACCACGAAGCTGCCGTCCACCGTCAGCTCCAGCACACGGGCGATGTCCCACAGCGTGCCCTCGGTCGCGGCGCCGCCGGCGAACAGCGCCTCCACCAGAGCCGAGCGCCGGTTCTGGTGCGCCACCACGACTTCGGCCGCGGTGTCCCGATAGGACGACGTGAGCGCCTCGGCGTAGTCGTCGACCAAGGCCCACACGGCGGACGTCGCGGCGACAAGCCCCGCGAGGTCCTGGTGCTCCCCATGAGCGGTCAGCAGCACGAACCGGTGCCACACCTCAGTGAGCCCGATCCGGTACGCACGCAGGACTTCCGGTAGCGGCGCGCCCTGCAGCGCCCGCGCACGGCCGGTGGCGCGCGCCTGCGACAGGTCGGGCACGTCCTCGCCGCGCAGCGTGCGCATCACGTAGTCGAGGTTGGCGCGCACGGACTTGCGCAGCTCGGCGTGCGTGACGAACCGTTCGTCCCGGTAGACCGGCATCTGCTCGAGGATCTGGTGCGTGGTCGCTTCGATCAGCTCGGGCATGGCGGTGTCGACCTCGGCGGCCAGCGCCGAGACCACGGGCGCGAGCCCGTCGCGCAGAACTGTCTGGTAGTGCATCAACGCCCTCCAGGCCGGGGCGAAGGGCGCTCGCGCGCCCCTCGCCCGTGACCGTACGGGGACTCGTCGTTGAGCCCTCGGGAAGGTCATCTAACACGACACCCGCTCACTCGGCCGGGTGAACTTGTGACACTTTCCGCCAATGCGGAGGAACTGGTGTAGAACTTCCGCATTCGCGGGTCACATCTTCGCGGCGGCCGCCTTGATCGCCTCGCGGATACGGAAGTACGAACCGCAGCGGCACACGTTCTCGATCGCGTCGATGTCGGCGTCGGTGGGGTTCTTGGTCTTCTTCAGCAGCGCGACGGCGGCCATGATCTGGCCCGGCTGGCAGTAGCCGCACTGCGCGACGTCCTGCTCCAGCCACGCTTCCTGCACCGGGTGCAGGGTGTCGCCATCGGCCAGGCCCTCGATCGTGGTGACCTCGCGGCCCTCGCACTCGGAGACCGGGACCACGCACGGGTTCACCGCCTCGCCGTCGAGGTGGCTGGTGCAGGCCTTGCAGACGTTGATGCCGCAGCCGTACTTGAGGCCGCGCACCTTCAGCTTGTCGCGCAGCGCCCACAGCAGCGGCAGATCGGCGGGCGCGTCGACGGTGACGGTCTTCCCGTTCACTTCGAAGGTGTAATTGGGCATGCGAGAACTCCTTGGTGTGGTGGGGAGATCAGCGGGGGAACGGGTCGAAGTCGACCGGGAAGTTGATCGGGAAGCTGCGCGGCTTGATCCCCGTGGCACGCGCGTAGGCGTTGGCGATCGCCCCCACCGGTGCGGGCAGGCCCAGCTCGCCCGCACCGCCGATTTCGCTGCCGTTGGCCGGCATCACGAACACGTTCACGTCCGTCGGCGCGTTCTTCTGCCGCGCGTAGTGGAACTGTGAGTAGCTGCCTTCGAGCGGCAGGCCGTTGTCGATGTGCAAGCCCGCGGTGAGCGTGGTCGAGATGGCGTCGGTGAGGCCGCCGAGCATCTGCGACTGGATGCCGCGGGGGTTCACCGGCTTGCCGACGTCCACCGCGATCGTCGCCTTGGTCACGCGCGGGTGCTTCGGGTCGCGCGCGTCCATCTCCACCAGGCAGGCGGTGTAGGACTTGTACTCGCCGTGCACTGCGATGCCCTGGGCGAAGCCCTTCGGCATCTTCTTGCCCCACTCGCCGAGCTCGGCGACCTTGTCCAGCACCGCCTTCTGGCGCGGCTCCTTGATGAACTCGCGGCGGAAGGCCAGCGGGTCCTTGCCGAGCTTGGCCGCGATCTCGTCGACCATGATCTCCTCGGCGCCGCGGGTGTTCGCGGAGTACACCGAGCGCCACGCCGAGGTGTGGAACTTCAGCGGCACCTCGTTGAGCAGCTGCGTGGTGACGCCGAAGTTGTAGGGCGACTTCACCGTCAGCAGGAACACCGTCTGCGCGAAGCTCAGGTTGCCGCCCACGGGCAGCTTCGCGGCGAACGCGGTGAGGATCTCGCCGAGGCCGTGGCCCCAGTCGGTCTCGATGCTGGCCACGCGGTGCTCGAACGTGAGCACCTGGCCGAGCGCGAACGTCGCGCGGATCTTGTGGTGGCTCGCGGCGCGGGCGCGGCCGTGGCGCATGTCGTCGATCCGGCTCCACATGAGCCGGACGGGCTTCTTCATCGCCTTGGAGATGTGCGCGGCTTCCAGCGCGGCGTCGAAGAACAGCCGGCGGCCGAACGAGCCGCCGCCCTGCTGGACGTGCACGGTGACCTTGTTCTCCGGCAGCCCCAGCTCCTGCGCGATGGTCTGCTTCGCGACGATCGGCGACTTCAGCCCGGCCCAGATGGTGGCGCTGTCCTCGCGGACGTCCGCGACCGCGGAGTTCGACTCCATCGGCGCGTGGCTGACGAACGCGAAGTCGAACTCGGCGTCCACGTACTGCGTCAGCAGCGGCGGCACCACGAACGGCAGCGCCGCGGCCTGCAGCTTCTTCGTGATGGACGCGTTGTTCTCGCCGTCGACCGTGCCCGCGTTCCAGGTGACGTCGAGGGCGTTCTTGCCGTCGAGCGCGTGACCGAACGTCTCGGCCATCACGGCGACGCCGGTCTGCACCACCGCGATGTCGATGATGCCGGGCATCGCACGCACGGCGGCCTCGTTGTTGACCTTCTTCACCGTGCCGTTGATCGTCGGCGGGCGCCGCACCATCACCGGCATCGCGCCGGGAATGTCTAGGTCGAGCGTGTAGACCTGCTTGCCGGTGACCATGGCGAGCGCGTCCTTGCGCGACGTCGGCGTGCCGACCAGCGTGTGGGCCGACTCGGCCTTCGGCTTCACAGCCGCGGTGGGCAGGTCCGCGCGGGCGGCCGGGCCGGCGAGCACGCCGTAGGAGGCCTTGCGCCCGTCCGGGGCGCGCACGAGACCGTCGCGGGTGGACAAGCGCGCGGCCGGGACGTTCCACTGCGAGCTCGCGGCGGACACCATCCGGGCGCGGGCCGTGGCGGCGGCTGTGCGGATCGGGTCGTACAGCGACCGCATGGTGTTGGAGCCGCCGGTGAGCTGGTTGAACAGCAGCTCCGGGCGCGCGTCGGCCAGCACCACGTCGACCTTGTCGAGCGGCAGGTCCATCTCTTCGGCCACGAGCATCGCGCTGGCCGTGTTGATGCCCTGGCCCACTTCGGCGCGCGGCAACTGCAGGCGCACGCGGCCGTCGGTGGTCACCTCGAGCAGGAGCATGCCGGACGTCGGCGCGCAGGAGAGCGTGAGCACGTCGCCGAGGTCGAGGATCTCGGCGGGCTGCGGCAGCGTCGGCACCACGGCTTCGGCCTTGTCCGGCACGAGAGTGTCGAACGACAGCTTCGTCGCGACGGTCAGCGTCGGCGCGGCGACGAGGTAGGTGAGGAAGCGGCGGCGGCCGACGCGCCCGTCGTCGTCCGGCGCGGCGTTGTCCGATTCGGAACCGCCCTGTGGTCCGGGGCTGGTGGTGGGGCTGGCCATCGGGAATCCCTTCGGGGGACCCGCGCCGCCGCTGCGGTGCACGGGGTGGCGGGGTGGTGGAACGGGAGGTATGGCGCGCCACGCTAAGGACGTGACAGAAACGACGCAACGCGCAGTAGTCGTGTCGACTGATGTCTGTGACGAGGTAACAGCCGACCGCCTTCGAATGTGCGTCGTGACACATTCACCGCTGGTCGGATCGGGCGTTCACGGGCGTGCGGACGGGTGAGCGCGGGCTGCGCCGGATGGCCCTTCGGACACCGGGCCCCGCGCGCCCTCCCGCGGGATGGCGGCGACAACCCGTATCGTCGTCTGGACGCTCTGCCGCTGGTCACCGAACGGGTGAAAAGAAGGTTTCCTGCCGAAGCCGGTTACCTTGGCAAGGGTGACATCGGCACGAGTAGGAAGCGGGCGGCACGTGGTGGGCGCGGTGACTCCGCCGGTCGGCACGCCGGCCGGGATGCGCAGGATCAACCAGCGGGCGGTGCTCGACCTGCTGCGCCGGGGCGGGCCGGCCACGCGGCCGCAGGTCGCGAAGGACACCGGGCTGTCCAAGCCGACGGTGAGCCAGGCGCTGCTGGCGCTCGAAGCCGCGGGCCTCGCGCGGGCGACCGGGCACACGTCCACCGGCACCGGCCGGTCCGCCGTGCTCTACGAAGCCGACCCCACCGCGGGATACGTGCTGGGCGTGGACATCGGGCGCGAGCACATCCGCGTCGCCGTGTCGGACCTGGGCCGCACGATGGTCGCCCGCCGCGACGCGCGCAACACGGCCCGCTCCGGCAGCGCGCTCGTCGCCTCCGTCGGCCGGCTGGCGCGCGAGATCGTGGCGGAGGCCGGGTTGACCGACGCCGACATCGTGGTGCGCGTGCTGGGCTCCCCCGGTGTCGCGGACCCGGCGAAGCGCTGCTTCCGGCACGCGCCGAATCTGCCGGGCTGGGGCAAGCCCGGCCTGCTCGACGACCTGGAGGCCGCACTGGGCGCCGGCCTGGTCGTGGAGAACGACGCCAACCTCACCGCCGTCGGCGAGTGGGAAAGCGGCGCCGCCCGCGGCGCGTCCGTGGTGGGCTGCCTCATGATCGGCACCGGCGTCGGCATGGGCCTCATGGTCGACGGCCGCGTCTTCCGCGGCGCGACGGGCGCCGCCGGCGAGATCGGCTACCTCCCCTACGGCCGCACGCAGTCCGGCGGTGAGGTCCCGGCCCGCGGCCACCTCGAAGAGGCCACCGCCGCCCAGTCCGTGGTCCGCGGCGCACGCGAACTCGGCCTGGGCACAGCGAAATCGGCCCGCGAGGTCTTCCGCCTGGCCCGCGAAGGCGACGAACTCGCCCAGCGCGCGGTGCGCACGGAAGCCGACCGCCTCGCCTACACGGTCGCCTCCGTGGCCGCCGTGGTCGACCCCGAGCTCATCGTCCTGGGCGGAGGCATCGGCACCGCCGCCGACTTGCTCCTGGACCCCATCGACCGCGCCCTGCGCTCCTTCACGCCCCTCGTCCCGACCGTCGTCCAAGGCGAACTGGGCGACGACGGCGTGCTGACGGGGGCGATGAGTGTGGGGTTGAGGGCTGCGGAGGGACTGGTGTTCGAACGTCGGGTCGGGGCGGCCTGAACCTCACTGCGAGCCGGCCACGAGCCAGGACGCCTTGGCCAGCGCGGCCAAGTGGTGCAGCGAGTTGACAAGGTGGTCAGGGGGAAACGGCGGGAACCGGATACCGCGATCGCGGATGAACGAGGGTACCGCCGACCAGTCGTAGGAGAGCGTGACTTCGGTGTCGCACGGACCGAGCGGCCTGAGGTCGTAACGCCAGTTCCAGCCCCCGAACTCCAGCTCGCCGTCTTCTTTCTCCTGCCCCGTGAACCAGCCGACGACGCGCGGCGGCTCGAGCACCTGAACCTTGTTGATCACCCGGTAGCCCTCGCCGTAGCACATGTCCATCCGGAACAGCTGCCCCACCTCGGTCAGCAGCGCCCGGTCGACGGGTTCCCGGACCCAGCCGGTGCCGTCGATCGCGGAGTGGGTCGCCGGGTCCGCCAGGACCGCGAAAACCGTGCTGGCGGGTACTGCGATGGTCAGGGTGGCGCTCACGTTCTCCTCGGCCATGATGGGCTCGCTCCTCGTCGGCTCGTCTCGGGCTACCTCCGGTGTGAAGCCCTGTGCACCCACTCGACGAACGCACCGGCGGCGGTTCGACACCGCGACTGAACATTCCCCGCGCGACGGACAGCTCGGCCGCAGTGGTCCCCACGAGCGCCGGGTGGAATCATCGGCCCCTGTGAGCATCGAGCCCGACCGGCGTCTGATCGACCCGGAGCGCGTGGCCGCCGCTGTCGCCGGGCTGGGTGACAGGGCGGTCATCGAAGAGTGGGCGGGGCGGTTCGCCGTGGTGGCCGATCCGTCGCGGCTGGCGTTGCTCGTGTCGATCCACTACGCGCGCGAGATCAGTGTCACCGACCTGGCGGCGGCCACGGGCATGACGGACACCGCCGTTTCGCAGGCGCTGCGGCTGTTGCGGGCCCACGGATTGGTGACCGCGCACCGCGACGGGCGCGTGGTGCGGTACCGGCTGGCGGACGCGACGGTGCACGAGCTGATCCACCGTGTCCGGCCCCACGACACGGGTGCCGCGGAAGCGGATCCGGACCGGTAGGTTTGCACGCATGATCGGACTGCCGGACACCATCACCGCTTGTCTGTTCGACCTCGACGGCGTGCTGACCGGAACGGCCGTGCTCCACCGTGAAGCGTGGAAACGGACGTTCGACGAGTTTCTCCGCAGCCGGGACGGCGACACGTTCCGGGAGTTCACCGACCACGACTACGCGGCCTTCGTCGACGGCCGCCCGCGCGCCGACGGCGTGCGCGAGTTCCTGCGCTCCCGCGACATCCAGCTGCCCGAGGGCACGCCCGACGACGGCGTGAACGAACCGACCGTGAACGGCGTCGGCAACCGCAAGAACGAGCTGGTCCTGAAGATCATCGAAGAGCGCGGTGTGAACCCCTACCCCGGCTCCGTGCGCTACCTCGAAGCGGCGAAGGCGGCCGGCCTGCGCATCGCCGTGGTGACGTCGTCGGCCAACGGCGCGAAGGTGCTCGACGCCGCGGAACTGACGAAGTTCGTCGAGGCCCGGATCGACGGCCTGGTCATCCGGCGCGACAACCTCAAGGGCAAACCCGCCCCCGATTCCTTCCTCGCCGGCGCGAAAGCGCTCGGGGTCGAACCCGCGCACGCGGCCGTGTTCGAAGACGCGCTCTCGGGCGTGCAGGCCGGGCACGCCGGGCACTTCGGTTACGTGGTGGGCGTGAACCGCGCCGACCAGGCCGACGAACTGCGATCGCACGGCGCCGACTTCGTGGTCGACGACCTCGCCGAACTTCTGGAGAAGGCATGACCGAAACGCTCTTCGGCTACGAGTGCTCGCCGTGGGAGCTGCGCTGGCGCGGCCTCGACGTCGACGCGCTGCAGCGCACGGAGTCGGCGTTCGCGTTGTCCAACGGCCACATCGGCCTGCGCGGCACGCTGGAGGAGGCCGAGCCGCGCGGGCTGCCCGGCACGTACCTCAACGGCTTCTACGAGCAGCACGAACTGCCCTACGCCGAAGGCGGCTACGGCTACCCCGAGGAGGGGCAGACCGTGGTCAACGTGACCGACGGCAAGATCCTCCGGCTGCTGGTCGAGGACGAGCCGCTCGACATGCGCTACGGCACCGCGCTGGAGCACGACCGCGTGCTCGACTTCCGCAGCGGCACCCTGACCCGCTCCACCGAGTGGTCCTCCCCCACCGGCCGGCGCGTGCGCGTGAAAACCGAGCGGCTCGTGTCGTTCACGCAGCGCGCGATCGCGGCGATCCGCTACGAGGTGGAGCCGCTCGACGAGGACCTGCAGCTCGTGGTCCAGTCCGACCTGCTGGCCAACGAGCCGATCGAGTCCGAGACCCGTGACCCGCGCGTCGCCGCCGCTCTCGACACGCCGCTGGTGTCGCAGTTCAACCGCGCGGCGAACTACCAGGCCGTGCTCGTGCACCAGACGCGCAATTCCGGCCTGCGCATGGCCGCCGCGATGGACCACAAGATCGAGGTCGACGACGGCATCCGCACCCGCATCCACAGCGAGGACGACCTCGCGCGGCTCACGGTCGCCGTCGACGTGCCGAAGGGCGGGCGCCTGCGGATCACGAAGTTCCTGGCCTACGGCTGGTCCGCGCAGCGGTCCGTGCCCGCCCTGCGCGCGCAGGTCGAGGCCGCGCTCGCCGGCGCGCGGCAGACGGGGTGGAAGGGGCTGATCACCGAGCAGCGCCAGTACCTCGACGACTTCTGGGCCACCTCGGACATTGAGATCGACGGCGACCCCGAGCTCCAGCAGGCCGTGCGGTTCGCGCTCTTTCACCTGCTGCAGGCCGGTGCCCGCGGCGAGCAACGCGCGATCGCCGGCAAGGGCCTCACCGGCCCCGGCTACGACGGGCACGCGTTCTGGGACACCGAGACCTTCGTGCTCCCGGTGCTCACCTACACGATTCCCGACGCGGCGCGCGATGCGCTCAGCTGGCGGCACTCCACAATGGACAAAGCGAGGGAACGAGCCACCCAGCTCGGCCTGCACGGCGCGGCGTTCCCATGGCGGTCCATCACCGGCGCGGAATGTTCGGCCTACTGGCCCGCGGGCACAGCGGCGTTCCACGTGAGCGCCGACATCGCCGACGCCGTGCAGCGCTACGTGAACGCCACCGAAGACGAGGACTTCGAACGCGGCTGCGGCGCCGAGCTGCTCGTGGAAACGGCGCGGCTGTGGGCTTCGCTGGGCCACTACGACCGGCACGGGCACTTCCGCATCGACGGCGTGACCGGCCCGGACGAGTACTCGGCGGTGGCGGACAACAACGTCTACACGAACCTCATGGCGCGCCGGAACCTGATCGCCGCCGCGCAGGTGTGCGAGAAGTACCCGGACGCCCGGCAGCAGTTCGAAGTGGACGTCGCCGAGCTCGACAGCTGGCGCTCCGCGGCCGACGCGATGTTCCTGCCGTACAACCAGGAACTCGGCGTGCACCCGCAGTCGGAGGGCTTCCTGGAGCACGATGAGTGGGACTACAAGGGAACCGGCCCGGCGTTCTACCCGCTGCTGCTGAACTACCCGTACTTCGACCTGTACCGCAAGCAGGTCGTGAAGCAGGCCGACCTCGTGCTGGCGCTGCACCTGTGTGGTGACTCGTTCAGCCCCGAGGAGAAGGCCCGCGACTTCGCGTACTACGAGGCCCGCACGGTGCGCGACTCGTCGCTCTCGGCCGGCACGCAGGCCGTGATCGCGGCCGAGGTGGGCCACCTGGACCTCGCGTACGACTACCTGGCCGAGGCCGCGCTGACCGACCTGCAAGACGTGCACAACAACGTCCGCAACGGCCTGCACATGGCCTCGCTCGCCGGCGCGTGGCAGGGCACCGTCGCGGGCTTCGGCGGCCTGCGCGACCACGGCGGGCAGCTCTCGTTCGCCCCACGCCTGCCCCGCCAGCTCGGCGGCATCACCTTCCGCCTGGCCTTCCGCGGCACCCGCTTCCAGGTCTCCATCCGCCCCGGCGAGGCCACCTACCACGTCCTCGAGGGCGACCCTTTGGAACTCGTCCACCACGGCGAGCGCTTCACGGTCACCACGGACCCCGTGACACTCCCCATCGCGGACGTCGACGCGGGCACCCCACCGGTCCAGCCCTACGGCCGCGCACCTCAACGCCGGGACTCGTCGAAGCTGCGCCAGTTCGTGTCCCCGGAGGCCTGAGCCAGAGGATCCCCGCGGACACCCATGCGGTCCGCGGGGTTCTCGAACCGCGCACCTGAGCCCGCGGCCACTCGGAAAACCGCCGGCCAGCCACCCAACTCACCAGTGCACCCAGCCCTGGCCCTGCACCTCGATCCCCCGCCTTCCCCCGGCGATACTCAAAGATCGGGGTGCCGTCCACCCACCCCACGCGCACCGTCGCGCGCCAGCGCAACGAGCCACGCCACCACTCAGGCGTCCTCCGGGTCTTCGACGCCGGTCCCCGGCGGCGCCTCCACTTCCTTGGTCTCACCCGGCGTCAGATCCGGCCCCGGCACCGTCGGCACCTCAGACCGCACCCGACTGGGATCAGGCAGCGCCAATTCGTCTTCGTCGTCCTCGGATCGATCCCGCGGGAAGAGCTCACGTGTCATAGGTCCGGAATACCCCGTTCCACCCTGGCCGCACCAGGGATGTCACGCGGCCGGACGCGAACCCGTGCTGTCCGGGGTCGTGACGAGCGCGTCGAGCAGGGTGAGCAGAAGGCCGTCGCGGGTCGACCACGGACAGATGGCCATTCGTCCGCCCGCAATGGTCAGCAGTGCTTCCGCCACAACAGCGCCGCCGAGGGCCTGCTGGGCGCGCTGGCGCGAGATGCCGGGCAGTTCGGCGCGTTTCGCCGACGGCATGGCGGCCAGGCGCGGGATCCAGACGCGCAGATCCTCGAGGTGCAGTTCGCGGTCCCTGCCGGGGCGGTCGCCCGCGAGGCGGGCGAGCTGGCGCAGCACCTTCGAACAGCCGACCACACGGTGGTCGGCGAGGTGTTCCGTCGCGTCACCCAGTGCGCCGGCCACCTCTTCCAGCACGTGCTCGCGCAGCGCGCGGACCTTCTTCGTGCGCACCGGCGGCTCGGCCGGCAGCCAGTCGCGCGTGACCGAGCGGGCGCCGAGCGGAAGCGAACGGGCGAACTCGGCCTGCGAGCCGCGCCCGGCCGACAGCTCCACCGTGCCGCCGCCGATGTCGAGCACCAGCAGCGGGCCCGCGGACGCGCCGTACCAGCGCCGCGCGCCCACGTAGGTCAGCTCGGCTTCGCGGCGGCCGGAGAGGAACTGCAGCTCCACGCCGGTGTCGCGGCGGACGCGGCGCACCACCTCGCCGGCGTTGGCCGCGTCGCGGATCGAGGACGTCGCCAGCGGGAACACGTCGCGCACGCCGTGCTCTTCCGCCACGGCCACGCCGCGGGCGACCGCCGCGGAAATGGCCGCGATGCCGCGCGGGCTCAGCCGGCAGTCGTCGTCGAGCTCGCGGTCGAGGCGCAGCCGCGTCTGGTGGCTCAGGGCCGGTTCCAGCGGCGTTCCGCCCGGCTCGAGTACGACAAGGCGGGCGCTGAACGATCCCACGTCCAGAACCCCGGCAGCCGGCCCCGCTTTTCTGCGCACAGTCAGGCCTACCTCGCTTTCGCCTTCGCCGACGTGTTCCCCCGGAAGACCGTTCCTACACCTGATGAGATCCATCGGCGGCAGATTTACGGTTTTCCCACCACGGCCTCGGGCCCGAGGTGCGACTTCTTCACACCTTCTATCACGACATGATAAACCGAACGCCTGAGCGAGTCTGATTCGTCTCGCTCACCGGCGCGTCGGACCAGGTCAGCCGACGATCTCCTTCAGCTTCGCCACCGCGTCGAGCCGAGCCTCGCGACCGGGCTGCAGTGGACTGACCACGAGCGTGGTCACCCCCGCTTCCGCGAATGCCGCCACCCGTTCCTTGACATACGACGCGGGGCCCACGAGCGAGATCGCGCGCAGCAATTCCAGGGGCACGGCGGCCGCGGCCTCGTCCTTCTTGCCGTCGAGGTAGAGGTCCTGGATCTGTTTCGCCTCGGCCTCGAAGCCGTAGCGCTGGGCGAGGGTGTTGTAGAAGTTGTTGCCGCGCGCGCCCATCCCGCCGATGTAGAGCGCCAGGTGCGGCCGGACCTGGTCGAGCAGGTGCTCCACGTCGTCGCCGATCGCGAGCGCCGGGCCCGCGAACACGTCCAGCTCGCCCAGCGCCGGGTCGCGCTTGGCCTTGCCCTCGGCCAGTGACTCGCCCCAGACGTCGTTCGCCTTCTCCGGGTGGAAGAAGATCGGCTCCCAGCCCTCGGCCAGCTCCGCGGTCAACGCGACGTTCTTCGGCCCCAGCGCCGCCAGCAGGATCGGGATCCGCTCGCGCACCGGGTGGTTGATCAGCTTCAGCGGCTTGCCCAGCCCCGTGCCCTGCTCCGGCGGCAGCGGAATGGTGTAGTGCTTGCCCTCGTGGACCACGCGCTCGCGCCGCCACACCTGCCGGCAGATCTCCACGATCTCGCGCGTACGGGCCAGCGGCGCGTCGTACTTCACACCGTGGAAGCCCTCGATCACCTGCGGGCCCGACGCACCGAGCCCCAGCGTGAACCGGCCGCCGGACACGAAGTCCAGACCCGCCGCCGTCATCGCCGTAAGGCTCGGCGTGCGCGTGTAGATCTGGAAGATCCCGGACGCCAGCTGCACCCGTTCGGTCTTCGCCGCGAGGTATCCCAGCTGGCTCACCGCGTCGAAGCTGTAGGCCTCCGGGACGAAGGCGATGTCGAGCCCCACCTTCTCCAGCTCGACGATGTCCGCCACGCTGTCGGCGAACCCGCCGGAGTAGTTGATGCCCGTCCCGATCCTCATCGTGCTCCTCACGTTCCCACGGCCCGGCGCACCAGCCTGGCTAAGCGTGCGCTTAGCCTAGCGGGGCACGACCCGCCCGGCCACCACCGGCGCCGATCACCGCTCCGTGGGCAGGCAGCCGACGATCCGCAGGGCGAAAGTGCCGTACAGCGCGGCCACTTCGGCCGCGGTGTAGTGGCCGTCCGGGTGGAACCAGGCCTTGGCGTTGTTGCCCATCTCCAGGATCGCGAACGAGGCGACCCGCGGTTCGGGCACGTCGAACAGGCCTTGCGCGCAGCCGCGGTCGACGATGGCGAGGATCTGCGCGCCGTAGGCGTCGCGTTTGTCGATGATGGCCTGGCGCAACGGTGCTTCCAGATTGCGGATCTCGCTGTTGCAGACCGTGACCTCGGCGGGGTTCTCGAGGAAGTCCAGCACCGTGACCTCGGTGGCGCGCCGCAGCTGGTCCGCCAGGTCGGTCACACCGTCGAGGGCGGTGGCGAGTGCGGCGAGAGCGCGGTCCATCGCCACGTCCATGATCCGGTAGAGCAGATCCTGCTTGGACGTGACGTGGTTGTAGAGGTTCGGCGCGGAGACTGCCAAGACCTGCGCGATGTCCTTCATCGAGGTGCCGCGGTATCCCCGGCTCGCGAACAGGTCGCGAGCGGCTTCGTGCACGGCCTGCGGCGAGACGGCCGTTGACTTGGTCACAGCTCCACACTATCGTCCCTTTTCACCCATTAATGAACGTTAATTAACCCATCGATCGGCGACGCTGACCGATCGATCTCGCGAACGGCCGGTCCAGCCACAGCCACACGGCCGCCCTCGCTCCTGGATGCCAATGCAGTCATCAGGTTCGGACGGCGTTTCCCGCCGTCCCCAAAACGACGAGGAGAAGTACATGGCGAGTGAGCCGACGCCAGACCGGTCACGAGGTCCGTCGAGATCCACGACCGCGCAGGATGCTCCAGCGGGGCCGTCGCCCCAAGCTCGGCCACCGATGCGGCGGGTCGCCCTGTCGGTGCTGATCGGCACGACCATCGAGTGGTACGACTTCCAGCTCTACGGGATCGCCGCCGCTCTGGTCATCGCACCGCTGTACTTTCCCTCCGCGGACCCGCTCGCCGGCTCGTTGCTCGCGTTCTCGACCTTCGCGATCGGGTTCGGGGCCCGGCCGATCGGCGGGATCATCCTCGGCCACTTCGGCGACCGGATCGGCCGGAAGAAGATGCTGGTCCTCTCGCTGACCATGATGGGGTTCGCGACGTTCCTCATGGGCGTGCTGCCCACCTACGCGCAAGTGGGCGTGTGGGCGCCGATCCTCATGGTGCTCTTGCGCCTGGTGCAGGGCTTCGGAGTCGGTGGCGAATGGGGCGGCGCCGTGCTCACGGCCGTGGAGTACGCCTCGCCCCGCAAGCGCGGCCTCTACGGCAGCCTCCCGCAGATCGGCGTCCCGGCCGGGCTGGTGCTGTCCACCCTGGTGTTCCTGCTGGTCTCGCAACTGCCCGAGCAGCAGTTCATGGCGTGGGGCTGGCGGATTCCGTTCCTCATCAGCATCGTGCTGGTGGCCGTGGGGCTCGTGGTGCGGTTGCAGCTGCGCGAGACGCCGGTGTTCGAGAAGGTCCGTGAACGCAAGGAGGCGCAGCGCGCGCCGCTGATCACCGCGATCCGCGCGTACCCCATGCAGATCCTGCTCGCCATCGGCTCGATGATCAGCACCGGCGCCTACTACTACATCGTCAACACCTACGCCCTGAGCTACGCCACCTCGGCGAAAACGATGGACCGGGGTTCCTTGCTCACCGCCATCATGGTCTCCGGTGTGGTCGCGTGCGCGGCACTGCCGTACTTCGGCTCGATGAGCGAACGGTTCGGCAGGCGCCGCATGATCCTGATCGGCCTCGCCGCGATGGCGGCGTGGATCTACCCGACGATCCTCGCGGTCGCGAGCGGCAACTTCGCCGCGGTGCTGGGGGCTTACCTCGTGGGCGCGATCTTCTTCAGCGTCAGCTACGGACCGCAGGCCACGTTCATCGTGGAGATGTTCGACGCCCGGGTCCGGTTCAGCGCCGCGTCGACCAGTTTCCAGATGGGTGTGCTGCTGGGTGGCGCGCTCGCGCCGATCATCGCGGCTTCACTGGTCCGGGCCACCGGCTCGGTCGTCTCGGTGGCCGTCTACGTCTGCCTGGTGTCGTTGCTGTCGCTCGGCTGTGTGCTGGGCGTCAGCCGGGCGGCGCTGGCCCGAGGGAGTGCCGACCTCGACTCCGTGTGATCACTTCCATCCCCGATCACCTCGGAGTTTTCGGCTGCGCGGATCCGTCCGCGCGCTTCGGGGGCCGTACCCACGCGGGTACGGCCCCTCGGGGTGTCGGCGGGCGGACGCCGCGGATGCCTGCTCAGCCGTCCACGAGGAGACCCCGCAACGGGCCCTGCAGCCGGCCGGCGCGGCGGGAGACGCCGGGGAGCAGCACGAGCCGGTGGGTGCGCCGCTCGCCGCGCCGTTCACGGTCGGCTTGTTCCTCCGCGAGGGGCCGCCACAGGTGGTCGATCACGTCCGCCGGGTCGGTGTCCAGTTCCGCGGCGGGGCGGCCCAGGTGTTCGGACCACAAGCGCAGCCTGGTGGCGCGGACCAGAGCACGGTCGTCGGTCGTGATGTTGACTTCCGTGTCGTTGAAGAGCGAGTGCTCGTTCAGGTTCGCGGATCCCACGGTCAGCCACTCGTCGTCCACGATGCCGAGTTTCGCGTGGACGTACACGGGGGCGGCGGAGTCGCCGTCGTGGGCGCTGATCGTCGTCGCGAGGAGCCGGTTGTTCCCGTCGTCCGCGTCGATGAGCCGGCCCAGCTGGCCGCGAGTGGTGTCGGCACCGTTGCTGGGTTTGCGCGGCAGCACCAGCACCACGCGGAAGCGGTCGTCCGGCGGCTCGCGCAGTTTGGCGAGGAGCACTTCGATGATTTCGGGCGACCACAGGAACTGGTTCTCCAGGTAGACCAGCCGCCGTGCCGACCGCAGCGCGCGAAGGTAGCTGTCGAGGATCGTGAATTCGCCCTTCGGCGCGAACGCGTAGGTGTTGTCGGGCACCGTCCGCAGCAGCTGCACGCCGCTGTCGCCCGCGGGCCCCGGCACATCCGGGGCCGGCAGGTCTTCGCCCGCCACTTCGGTCCACCGCTGCCGGAAGTGCTCCGCGACGTCCGCGACGACCGGCCCTTCGAGCCGGGCCACCAGATCGTGCCAGCCGATCGCCCGCGGCGGGTGGTTCGGGCTGTCGTGCCGGTCGCCTTCCAGCGCGGTGAAATCCACGCCGCCGACGAACGCCACCGTGTCGTCGACCACCACCAGTTTCTCGTGGTGGCAATGCATGGTCCGCTCGCGGGAGTCCAGCACGCAACGCACGCCGGTCCCCGTGGAGAGCTGCCGCTGCTCCTTCCGCGCCAGGCCCCGCGTCGGCTGGAACGCCGGCAGCGGTGGGCCCGCCCACAGCAGCACGCGTACGCCGACACCGCGTCCGGCGGTCTCGGCGAGCAGCTCCCGAAGCGTGAGCGCGCCAGGTTCGCGCGTGAGCCGGAAGTCGGCGCTCGCGTGCCAGCCGGCGATGTGCACGTGGGACCGGGCGCGCCGGATGGCGTTCTCGATCACCGGCAAGGACTCCTCGCCGTCGATCAGCACTTCGACCCTGTTGTGCCGGCGGATCGGGGCTCGTCCGCCGAACCGGTCCTGCCCACCGACCGGTTCGAGCACGGCGCCCCAGCCGAGCCCACGCAGCCGCCGCCGGTGATGGGCGCACAGGACGCGCTCGAGCCCGTCGCCCAGCCGTTCGTCCGCCTTGTCCAGGAAAGAGCGAAGTGTCTTCACCTATCCCATATCACTACACATCGGCCCGCCCCGCCGTGCGGCGACGCTCCGCCGACGGCGCCGCCGGCCTCCATTGCTCTCCGGACGTGACCGTTACCCCAGTCAGGTTTGGCGTGCCGGCTCAGCGCGGCACGACCCTCCCGGTCACCTCCCCGAAGCCGATCCGGGTGCCGCCGGGCCCGGGCGCGGTGGCGCTGATCGAGACCTCGTCGCCGTCTTCCAGGAACGTCCGCGTTTCGCCGTCGCCCAGGGTGAACGGTTCGCGCCCGCCCCAGCTCAGCTCCAGCAGCGAACCACGCTGCTGCTTGGCCGGGCCGGTGACGGTGCCCGACGCGTACAGGTCGCCGGTCCGCAGGCTCGCGCCGTTGACGGTGAGGTGCGCGAGCTGTTGCGGCGCCGTCCAGTACTGCGTGGCGAAGGGTGGGCTCGACACCAGATGGCCGTTGAGCCGGATCTCCAGCGCCAGGTCCAGCCCCCACGGCTCGGTGACCCGCAGGTACTCCAGCGGCCGCGGGTCCTGTGCCGGCTGCGGCACCCGCGCGTGCTCCAGCGCGGCCAGCGGCACGATCCACGGCGCCACCGACGTCGCGAACGACTTCCCGAGGAACGGCCCGAGCGGCTGCGACTCCCAGCCCTGGATGTCGCGCGCCGACCAGTCGTTGACCAGGCACACGCCGAACACGTGTTTCTCGAAGTCCTCGACCGGCACCGGCGTGCCCAGCGTCGACGGGGTGCCCACCACGAAACCGACCTCGGCCTCGATGTCGAGCAGCTGCGACGGCCCGAACGACGGATCCGTGGCCGCGCGCGGCTTGCGCTGCCCCGAAGGCCGTACGACCGGCGTTCCCGACACCACGACCGTGCCGGCTCGGCCGTGGTAGCCGATCGGGAGGTGCTTCCAGTTCGGCATCAGCTCGTCGTCGGCACCGCGGAAGATCCGCCCGGCGTTGATCGCGTGCTGCTCGCTCGAGTAGAAGTCGACGTAGTCCGCGACCTCGAACGGCAGGTGGTTCGTGATCTCAGTGCGGGGCACCAGGTGCGGGCGCACCTGGTCGGCGTAGCGACCGGCGGTGAGCCACTCGCGTATCTGCTCACGCACGTCGTGCCACGTCGCGGGCCCGGCCGCCAGCAGCGGGTTGAGCACGCCGCTCGTGAGCAGCTGCGCGAACGGCGCCGCCGCTTCCTCGGCCGCCGCCGACAGGTCGAGCACGTGCTCGCCCACCGCCACGCCGACGCGACGTGCCGGCTCGCCGCCGCGGGAGAACACGCCGTAGGGCAGATTGTCGAGCCCGAAGTCCGTGTCCTCGGGCAGGTCGAGCCAGGTCACCGCGCGACCCCCGCCTGCCGGGCGGCGATCCACTCCGTCACGAGTGTGTCCAGTGCAGACAGTGGCAGGTTTCCGTTGCCCAGCACCACGTCGTGGAACTCGCGGATGTCGAAGTCCGCGCCCAGCGCCTCCTCGGCCGCGGCGCGGACGCGCTCGATCTCCAGGCGCCCCACCATGTAGCCGAGCGCCTGGCCCGGGTTCGCGACGTACCGGTCGATCTCCGCCTCGATCTCGATCCGCGCCATCGGCGTGTTGGCCACCGCGTAGTCCACGGCCTGCTGCCGGGTCCAGCCCAGCGCGTGCAGGCCGGTGTCGACCACGAGCCGGGCGGCGCGCATCGAGTCCTGCGTGAGCATGCCCAGGCGCGTGACGTCGTCGGAGTACAGGCCCATCTCCTCGGCGAGCCGCTCGGAGTAGAGGCCCCAGCCCTCGATGTAGGCGTTGAACGGCACCAGCCGCCGCAGCAGCGGCAGATCCGTGAGCTCCTGCGCGAACGAGAGCTGGAAGTGGTGCCCCGGCACGGCTTCGTGGAACGCGATTCCCTCGCTGGTGAACCGCGGCCGCGAGCTCGCCTCGTGGGTGTTGGCGTAGTACGTGCCCGGCCGCGAGCCGTCGAGCGAGGCGGGCAGGTAGTAGGCGATGGTGCCGCTGGCCGCGTCGGCCTCGGGCACCGGCGCCACCACGCACTTCGCCGCGGGCACGCGCGAGAACCACTGCGGCGCAACGGCTTCCGCCCGCGTGATGGCAGCGCGAGCGCCGGCCAGCAGCTCCTCGCCGTCACGCCAGCGCAGCTCGGGGTCGCTGCGCAGGTGCTCGAAGATCTCGGCGAGGTCCTCGGTGCCGAACACCCGCCCGCCGAGCTCGCGGTACTCCCCCGCCAGCTTCTCGGCGATCCGCAAGCCCGTGTCGTGCAGCTCCTGCGCCGTACGGTCGGTGGTGGTCTCGGCGCGGATCAGGCCCTGGTACTTCTCCTGCCCGCCCGGCAGATGTCCGATGCCCGGCTCCGACTCGGGCTTGGCGACCGGCGCCACCTCGTCGGCCAGGAACGTGCGGTAGCGCGCATACGCCGGCCGCACGACCTCGGCCAGCAGCCGGTCGCGTTCCTCCGCGAACCCGGCGACCTCCACGGCCGGCGTGACGCGCAGCGGGTCGGTGTCCTCGGCCGCGAGGTAGCGCTCGACGTACCCGATGCCCACGCGCACCAGGAAGTCCGGCGGCGCGAAGCCGTCGGCCACGGTGGCGCGCTGGGCTTCGATCACGGCGTCGAGGTAGTCGCCGACACCCGCGAGGCGGCGGAGGTAGCCCTGGGCCTTCTTCTCGTCCTCCGGCACCAGCGCCGAGAGGTTGGTGATCAGCTGCAACGCAGGTGAACTGAAACCGTCGCTCACGGCGAACCCGGACAGTCGCGAGTCGAGCGAGTCGACCACGCCGCGGGCGCGGGCGATGATCACGTCGCGCGTCACGGCGTCGGTGGCCGACAGCCCGGCCCGGTCGATGGCCTCCGCGCGGTCGGCGAAGTCGGCGAAGCGGGCGCGGAAGCTCGCGGTCGCGGCGAGGCTCGGGTCTGGCAGCACACCGTCGTCGCCGGGCAGGCCGTACAAGGTGCGCTCGATCGGCTCGCGCTCGAACTCGAGCTCCAGCAGATCCTCGGCCAGGCCCGCGACGGTGTCACCGTGACCGGCGACCCACTCCGCGACCACCGTGTCGAGCACCGACAGCGGCAGCGCGCCGCCGGAGAGCACCACGTCGTGGAACGCGCGGACGTCGAACTCACTGCCCAGCCGGGTCTCGGCGGCGGCGCGGATCCGCTGGATCTCCAGGCGCCCCACCAGGTACGCGAGCGCCTGGCCGGGGTAGCCGATGTAGCGGTCGACCTCGGCCTCGATCTCCAGCCGGCCCATCGGCGTGTTGCCGACGAGGTAGTCCACGGCCTGCTGCCGGGTCCAGCCCAGCGCGTGCAGCCCCGTGTCGACCACGAGCCGCCCGGCGCGCATCGACTCCAGCGTGAGCATGCCGAGCAACGAGACGTCGTCGGAGTACAGGCCCATCTCGTCGGCGAGGCGCTCGGTGTAGAGGCCCCAGCCCTCGACGTAGGCGTTGAAGTCGCCGAGGCGGCGCAGCAGCGGCAGGTCGGTGAGCTCGAGCGCGGTGCTCAGCTGGAAGTGGTGGCCCGGGATCGCCTCGTGGAACGCCGTGGCCTCGGCCGTGTGCCGGAACCGTTCGGTGGCCTCGTAGGTGTTGGCGAAGTAGGTGCCCGGGCGCGAGCCGTCGACGGCCGGCGGCATGAAGTACGCGGGCGGCGCGCCGGGCGCGGAGTCCTCCGGCACGGCCTCGACCGTCCACGGCTGCGCGGGGATCGTGCCGAACCACTTCGGCGACTCGCCTGCCGCGCGCGTGATCGCCGAGCGTGCGGTGTCCAGCAGCTCTTCGGCGCTCGTCCAGCGCAGCTTCGGGTCGGTGCGCAGCCGCTCGAAGATCTCCTGCAGGTCGCGGGTGCCGAACACGCGCTCGCCCAGTGCCTGGTACTGCTCGACCTGGCCCGCGATCACCTCGAGGCCGGTGTCGTGCAGCTCCTGCGGCGAGCGGTCGGTGGTGGTGTGCATGCGCGCGAGGCGCGCGTAGATCTCGTCCCCGCCGGGCAGCCACGACACTCCCGCACGGTCGTCGGGCCGGCCGTGGGCGAGCACTTCGGCTTCGAGGAAGTCGCGGTACTCCTTGAACGCCGGGCGCACGACGTCGCGCAGCAGCTCCTCGCGCCGGTTCGCGAACGCCTCGTCCGGCGCCGGCTGGCGCAGCAGCGGGTCGCCCGCGGGTTCGGCGAGGTAGCGGTCGACGTGGGCGATCGCGCCCTTCACCAGCCGCTCGACGGGCACCATTCCGGCCTCGATGCCCTCGCGGTGCCGCAGCGCGACTGCGCGCAGGAAGGCCGGGATCTCGGCCAGCCGGTCGAGGTGCACCGACGCCTTCTCCCCCGGCAGCACCGGCACCATCGGCAGCGCCGAGAGCAGGCCCGCCGCGGGCCCGACGAACAGGTCGGTCACGGTGAACTCGCCGAAATGGCTGTCGATGAGGTCGAGCTTGCCCTCGATCGAGTTGATCACCACCTCGCGGGTTACACGGTCCGTCGCGTCGAGCTCGCCGGCCTCGATCGCCCGCGCCCGCGCCAGCAGGCCGGCGAGCCGCTCGCGGTACACGGCTTCGGCGGCGGCGCTCGGGTCGCCGAGCCCCGGTGCGTCGGGCTTGATGCCCAGGATCGCGGCGGAGAGCGGTTCGAAGCCGAACATCTCGTCGACGAGCTCGTCGGCGAGATCGGTGACGACGGTCATGGGTGCGGACTCCCGGGGTTCGGTGGTGCCGTGCGATTCCGACCCTAATGGAGACCGGGACCCCGGAGTGGCGTTCCGGCACGAGCGTCCCGTTCACCCATTGTGAACGGCGGATCCGGGCCGTGCCGGATACCCGGAGCCACCTGAACCGGGCCGCCGCCACCGGACCGGGCGACGCGGCCCGGCCTTGCCGCGCCCGAGGTGACCCGGAAGGTAGCGTTCCCCGGGTGGCCGTGACCGATCCCGCCGATGTCCGCCTGCTCGCCGCCCTCGCCGAGCTGGGCAAAACGGCCGTGCACGACCTGGCCGCGAAAGTGGGCATGGATCCGCGGGAGGTCGCCTACCGTCTGGTTGCCTTGTCCGGCAGCGGGTTGCCGCTGCTCGTCGGCGTCGAGAGCGATCCCGCCGGGCTGCGCGCGGCGATCGCGGGTGCGCCGCCGTCGTGGCAGCAGGCCCAGCCGCCCTCCGGGGCGATGCCCGTCGCCGCGCCCGGCGGACGGCCCGGCCCCGGCATGCCCGCCGGAGCGGGTCCCGGGATGCCGACGGGACAAGGGTTCCCGGCCGCGGCCCCGCCGAGCGCCCCCGTTCCGCGTCCCGGGAACGGACCCGGAATGCCGGGTGCGCCGTCCGTCCACGGTGGAGGGTCGGGCCCCGTGCACGGCGTGCCGTCCGGCCCGTACGGCGTGCCCTCGGGTCCCTATGGCATGCCGTCTGGCTCATACACGGCCCCGCCGCGGCTCGACCCCGCGCTGAGCACGTGGGGCGTGCCGCAAACTGCGTCCTGGGCGCGCGGCGACGAACCGCGCCGCGCGGGCCCGGCCGAGGGCAGACACGGCCGGATCGGCGAGACGCTCACGACGCAGGGGCTCGAAGGCGAGCAGCTCACCGTGCAGTTGCTGGAGGTGCAGGACCCGGCCGACTACCTGTTCGGCGCCGCCGGCTACCGCCTCGACGCGGGCGAGCGGGCGGTGGTCGTGCACACCGAGATCACCAACCGCGGCAACGTGTCCTTCGCGTCGCTGCCCGACAACTACTTGGAGCTCGTCACGGCCGACGGCACGACGGTCACCAAGGCGCCCGTGTCGCTGACCTCCCGGCCGCCGCACAAGATCGGCGTGCGGCCCGGCGAGACGCTCGGCGGCCACACCGTCTACGTCATCCCGGACACGACGCGCGTGGTCTCGGTCCGCTGGAGCCCCCGGCCGGAGCCGGACGACCGCACGCTGACCTGGGCCGTCGAGGGCTAGTAGCTCTCCTCGCGCAGGGTCTCCAGCGCGCGGGCGAGGTCGTCGGGGTACTCGGCCTCGAACTCGACCCAGCGGCCGTCGGCCGGGTGCGCGAAGCCGAGGGTGCGGGCGTGCAGCCACTGCCGCGTGAGGCCCAGGTGGCGCGCGAGCACCGGGTCGGCGCCGTAGGTCAGGTCGCCCACACACGGGTGGCGCAGCGCGGAGAAGTGCACGCGGATCTGGTGCGTGCGGCCCGTCTCGAGCTTCACGTGGGCCAGCGACGCGGCGCGGAACGCCTCCACCACCTCGTAGTGCGTCACGCTCGGGCGCCCGCCCGCGACCACGGCGAACTTGTAGTCGTGGCGCGGGTGGCGGTCGATCGGCGCGTCGATGGTGCCGCGCGTCGGGTCCGGGTGGCCCTGGACCACGGCGTGGTAGCCCTTGTCGACGGTGCGCTCCTTGAAGGCGCGCTTGAGCACCGTGTACGCGTGCTCGCTCTTGGCCACCACCATCACGCCGGTGGTGCCCGCGTCGAGCCGGTGCACCACGCCCTGGCGCTCGGCGGCACCCGACGTCGAGATGCGCAGGCCCGCTGCGGCCAGCCCGCCGACGACCGTGGGCCCGGTCCAGCCCGGGCTCGGGTGCACCGCCACGCCCACGGGCTTGGAGATCACGACGATGTCGTCGTCGTCGTGGAGGATCTTCATCCCCGCGACCGGCTCGGCGATGACCTGGATCGGGGACTCCGGCTCCGGCAGCGTCACTTCGAGCAGGCCGCCGGCGCTCAGGCGGTCGGACTTGCCGGCGGGCCGGCCGTCGACAAGCACGTCGCCGGCCTCGGCGAGCTCCGCCACGACCGTGCGGGACAGGCCCAGCAGCTTGGCGAGGCCGGCGTCGACGCGCATGCCGTCGAGCCCGTCGGGGACGGGCAGCAGGCGCGCAGTCACGCGGTCTCCTTCTTGGTGTTCTTGTCGCGGGTGGAGGTGCCGTCGTAGTCCTTGCCCAGCAGCGACAGCAGGACGATGAGCACGCCGCCGCAGCAGATCGCGGAGTCGGCGATGTTGAAGATCGCGAAGCCCTCGCCGTTGGGGGCGAAGGCCGAGATGAAGTCGATGACGTGGCCGCGCAGCGGGCCGGGGGCCCGGAAGATGCGGTCGGTGAGATTGCCGAGCGCGCCCGCGAGCACCAGGCCGAGGCCGATGGCCCAGCCGACGCTGCGCAGCCGGCGCGAGAGCCAGACGATGGCGACCACCACGGCCGCCGCGACCAGCGCGAGCACCCACGTCATGCCGGTGGCCATCGAGAACGCGGCGCCGGCGTTGCGGATCACCTGCAGGTAGATGACCCCGCCGAGGATGCGCACGGGCTCCTTGCCCTCGAGGTTGGCCGCAACGAGGTTCTTCGACACCAGGTCGATCACCCAGATCAGGGCCGCGACCGCGAACACGAGCCCGACCCGGCGCTTGGGCAGCACCACGGGTGCCTGCTCGGCGGCGGGCTCCTCGGGAGCCGCGTCGCCGGTCACCGCCGGTTCGGGGGCATCAGCGGGCTTCGCGCCTTCGGACAGGCCGCGTTCGGACGAGGAGGACTCGGTGCTCACACCCCTATTGTCCACGCCCCGGGCTCACCCGGTCGCGGCGGCAGGCCGTGACCGCCACTTCGCCGGTCCGGCGACCACCACGAACGCCGTCGCCAGCAGGATCGCGGCCGACAGCACGATCCCGCCGAGCCCGGGCAGCACCACCGCCGCGACCAGGGCGAAGACCACCGCGACCACCAGCACGACGACGCTGCGCTCGTACCACGCGAGCACCACCAGCCCCAGCGCTGCCAGCACGGGTCCGCGCACGTCGGCGCCGAGATCGAGCCAGCCGAACGGCGACCAGGTCCAGCACCGGCACCGCCAGCACGCCCCCGGCGAGGACGGCGGCGAACCGGCCGGTGCTCAGGGCCTTCCCGGCACGCGTGTACCCGACCAGCAGCAGCGCGACCACCACGGCGAGCGCGATCGGCCAGCCGAGCGCCGTCGCGTACGTCGACGGCGGCAGCGGCACCTGGTCCTGGGTGAGGAACCGCAGCCCGCCGGGACCGGGGCCGAGCAGGCCTTCGGGGACCGGGTGCAGCGGACCCGCGTACAGGTCGACGAACCCGCCCTGCGCCCCGTGCTCAGCGGTCACGAGCTGCACCGCCGCCAGGATCAGCTCGGCGAAACCCAGCACCGCCAACGGAACCCAGAACCCCCACGTTCTCCCCATGCGGGGAGCCTAGCGAGCGGGTCAGGCGCAGAACGGCGGAAGCTCCCGCGGGTCCCCCACCGGCGCCCACCGGCCGTCGACCTTCGTGTACTCCCAGCGGGCACCGCGGGCGACGATCTGGCGCAGCGCGAGCACGAGGCGGTCCACGTGCTCCTCGGTGCTGCCCAGGCCGAGGCTCACGCGCACGGCCTGCTGCCCGTCGCGGCCGCATTCGCCGATGAGGCGCTTGGTGGCGACGTGGGCACAGAACGCGCCGTCGCGCACGCCGATGCCGTATTCGGCCGAGAGGACCGCGGCGAGCCAGCCGGGTTCGAAGCCGTCGACGACGAAGCTCACCGTGCCCACGCGGTCCACCGGCGCGTCGAACAGGCGCAGCTCGGCGCAGCCGGGCACGCCGGCCAGGCCCTTGCGCAGCCGCTCCAGCAGCGTGGCCTCGTGCTCGCCCACCGCAGTCCAGTTCGCGGCCAGCTGCTCGCAGGCGACGCCGAGCGCGTAGACGCCGACGGTGTTCGGTGAGCCGGCCTCGTGCCGTTCGGCACCGGTGTTCCACACGACGGCGTCGGAGGTGACGAGCTTCGTCGCTCCCCCGCCGGCGAGGTACGGCTCGGCGGCGCGCAGCCAGTCGGACCGGCCGATGAGCGCGCCGGCGCCGAAGGGCGCGTAGAGCTTGTGCCCCGAGAGCGCGACGTAGTCGACGTCCAGCTCCCGCAGGGAAATCCTGCGGTGCGGCGCGAGTTGCGCGGCGTCCAGCGCCACCCGGGCACCGTGTTTCCTTGCCACGGCGGCGATCTCGGCCACCGGCAGCAGCTCGCCGGTCACGTTCGACGCTCCGGTGACCACCACGAGCCGCGGTCCCTCCGGGCAGGCGGCGAGCGCCTCGTCCACAACGGACACCGCGGCCAGGCGCGTGCGCGGCAGCTGCACGCGGCGCACATTCGGGCCGCGCCAAGGCAGCAGGGCCGCATGGTGCTCGGTGTCGAACACGACCACCGACGTGCGCCGCGGCAGCGAACGTGCCAGCAGGTTGAAGGAATCCGTGGTGTTGCGCGTGAAGATGACCGTGTCGGTGGTGCGCGCGTCGACGAACCGGCGCAGGATGTCGCGCGTGCGCTCGTAAAGGCGTGTCGAAACCTGCGAAGCGAAGCCCGCGCCGCGGTGCACGCTCGCGTACCAGGGCAGGAACTCGTCGACGGCGGAGCGGACCGAGTCGAGACACGGCGCGCTCGCCGCGTGGTCGAGGTTCGCGTAGCCGATCTCGCCGCCGGTCACCAGCGGCACCCGCAGCGCCGCCCCCGCGACGCCGGGAATCCCCTGTGCGGCAACAATTTCGGTGTTGTCCGCGGTACGGTCCAGAGCGAGAGTCATGGCGGTGCCTCCTCGGCAGTCCGGGGGACCCCCGGCGAGGGGCCCGCGCTTGCCCGTCGCACAACACGACCGGCCTGGTCCTCACCCGGGGCACCCCACCGCGGTAGGAGGGTTGCCGGCCAGCAAGCCGGGGCTGAACGCTGGCACTCATGACCTGTTGATGAAGGTAACCGAACGACGCCCGGTGACGCCAGAGGTGTCCCGTGAGCTGAGACGGTGCTCACAGACCGAAGATCACCGCCGCAGCGCGCGGAAGGCCTCCGTCTGCGCGCGGATCGCGCGCTCGGCCGGGAGCCGCTCGATCGAGGAAGCACCGAAGAAACCCACGATTCCTTCGGTGTGGTCGAGCACGTACTGCGCGTCGGCGGGTTCGGCGATCGGCCCGCCGTGGCACAGCACGAGCACGTCCGGGTTCACCCGCTTGGCCGCGTCGTGCATCGCCTGCACCCGGGCGACGGCCTCATCGAGCGTGACGGCCGTCCGCGCGCCGATCGTGCCGCTCGTGGTGAGCCCGAGGTGCGGCACGAGCACGTCGGCTCCCGCGCGGGTCATGTCGGCGGCCTGCTCGGGGTCGAACACGTACGGCGCGGTCAGCAGATCGCGTTCGCGAGCCAGCGCGACGAGGTCGACCTCCAGGCCGTAGCCCATACCGGTCTCCTCGAGGTTCTGGCGGAACACGCCGTCGATCAGCCCGACCGTCGGGAAGTTCTGCACGCCGGCGAACCCCATCCGCTTGAGCTCGTCGAGGAACGGACCCATCAGCCGGAACGGGTCGGTGCCGTTGACGCCCGCCAGGACCGGCGTGTCGCGCACGACCGGGAGCACCTCGCGCGCCATGTCCACGACGATGCCGTTGGCGTCGCCGTAGGCCAGCAGCCCGGCGAGCGAGCCGCGGCCGGCCATGCGGTAGCGGCCGGAGTTGTAGATGATCAGCAGGTCGATGCCGCCGGCCTCGGCGGCCTTGGCGGACAGGCCGGTACCCGCGCCGCCGCCGATCACGGGCCGGCCTTGCGCCACCGCGGCGGTGAGCCGGGCCAGCGCTCGTTCGCGGTCCACGTCAGGACCTCCTTTCACCGATGAGCCGGTGCAGTTCCCGCGCGGCGGCCGCGCCGAACCCGGCGTCGTTGATGGCTTCTTCGCGCCGCGTCACGGTCGCCGTACCACCGGACAGCGCTTCGGTGAGGTGGGCGAACAGTTCGGCGTCGGCCGCCGGGTCGTGGAACGGGCCGTCCGGAACGTCCACAGCGGACACTCCGCCGAGCGGCAGGAACACCGAGACGGGCCCTTGTGCCGCCTGGAGTTTGCGTCCGAGCAGCGTGCCCAGCCGAGCGGACTCCTCCGCGGTCGTCCGCATCAGCGTGACGGTCGGGTTGTGCACCAGCAGGTTCCGGTCCGCGAACCGCTCGGGCACGGTGTCGGCCGGGCCGAAGTTGACCATGTCGAGCGCGCCCACGCTGACCACCTGCGGCAGTCCCGCGCGCCCGGCCGCCTCCAGCCGGTGCGGGCCCGCGGAAAGCACCCCGCCGACGAGCTCGTCGGCCAGCTCCGTCGTGGTCAGGTCGAGCACACCGGCGAGCAGGCCGTCGGTAACGAGCTTCTCCATCGCTCGGCCGCCGGAGCCGGTGGCGTGGAACACGAGCACCTCGTAGCCGAGCCGTTCCAGCTCGGCTCGGGCCTCGTCGGCGGCGGGAGTGGTGACGCCGAACATCGTCACCGCGACCGCGGGCCGATCGGTGGTCTCGCGGCCGGTGTCGTGGTGGCGGGCCATGGCGGCGATCGCGGCCGCCGCGTTGCCCAGCACGGTCTTCGACACCGCGTTGAGCCCCGCGATGTCGACCACGGAGTACATCAGCGTCACGTCGGTCTCGCCCACGTACGGGCGGACGTCGCCGGAGGCCATGGTGGAGACCAGCAGCTTCGGCACGCCCACCGGCAGCTCGCGCATCACCGCCGCCGCGATCGACGAGCCGCCCGAGCCGCCGACCGCGAGCACGGCATCGACGCGGCCCTCGTCGAACAGCCGCCGCACGGTCACCGCCGCACCGCGGGCCATCGTCTCCACGGCGCGCCCGCGATCGCCCCGCAGTGATGCGAGGTCGACGCCGGCGGCGCGGGCCACTTCCTCGGCCGGCACGTCGGCTCCTTCCGACGGAGCCGAACCGGCGTCCACCAGCAACGTGTGCACGCCGTCGACTTCGAGGCGGGTGCGCAGCCAGTCGTATTCGGCGTGTTTCGTGTCGAGGGTACCGACGAGGCAAACCGTGGCCATGCCCGCCATCGTCGCCCCGCCGCGGGCGCGGCCGCTGGGCCAGTTCGCCGGAAGTGGTCCAAACTGGCTGGTGAAGGAGGTGTACGTGCACCGAGTCACGCCCGCCGAACTCGTTCGGCTGCTCGGCGCGTGGCGCGGCGGCGGCCCCACGCTCCCCGCCGCGCTCGCCGCCACGCTGGCCGAACTGGTCGACTCCGCCGTGCTGCCCGAAGCGGCGGTCCTGCCCGCGCAACGGCCGCTCGCGCGAGCGCTGGGCGTCTCCCGGGGCACGGTGACCTCGGCCTACGACCAGCTGACGGCGGGCGGGCGGCTCACGGCCGAGGCCGGCTCCGGTTCGCGGGTGCGCCGGCGCCAACCCGGCGGCCCGGGCGTGCCGGGTGGCCGGCTCGTTTCGTTCACCGGCGCGGCCGCCCCGGCGGACCTGTCGAGCGGCGCCCTGCCCGGCTCGGCCCTGACCGCGGACGGGCTGGCCGCGCTCGGCCCCGCCGACCTGGAGCCCTACCTCGGCACCGACGGCTACTTCCCCGCCGGCATCCCGCGGCTGCGGGCCACCATCGCGCGGCTGCTCACCGACGACGGCGTGCCCACCACCCCGGAGCAGGTCCTGGTGACCGCGGGCGCCCAGCAGGCCGTGTGGCTCGTGGCGAACACGCTGGTCACGGCAGGCGACCTGGTCGTGGTGGAGGAACCGAGCTACCGCGGCGCGCTCGAAGCGTTCGCCGGGGCCGGGACCCGGCTGCGGGGCATCCGCTGGACGGGCGACGGGATCGACCGCGACCAGCTGCAAGCGGCGCTGCGCCGCTCCCCCGCGCTGCTGTATTGCCAGCCGTCCGTGCACAACCCGACCGGCGAGCGCATGCCCGCGGCGGCGCGGCGCGAGCTCGGGAAGCTGATCACCGCCGCGGGCCTGCGCACGGTGGAGGACCGCAGCAGCGCCGACCTGGCGTTCCGCGGGCCGGCGCCCGGGCTGGCCGCGCACGTGCCGCCGGAGCTGCTGGTGAGCATCGGCACCGCGTCGAAGCTGTTCTGGGGTGGCGTGCGGATCGGGTGGATCCGCGCGGACGCGCCGACGGTCGCGCGGCTGACCGAGGCTCGCAAGGCGATCGACCTCGGTTGCTCGGTCGTCGACCAGCTGCTCGTCGCCGGGTTGCTGCGCCGTGTGGCCCAGGCCCGCGAGGCGCGGCGCGCTCTGCTCGCCGCGCGCTGGGAGTCCACTGTGGACGTTCTCGGCCGTGTGTTCCCGCACTGGCGCTGGACGACGCCGGCCGGCGGTACCGGGCTGTGGGCCGACACCGGCGAAGACGCCGTGCGCCTCGCGCAGCGCGCGCTCACCGCCGGGGTGAAACTGGCGCCGGGGCCCGCGTTTTCGGTCTACGACGGCTTCCGGACCCACCTGCGGCTGCCGCTGTGGCACGCGCCGCGGGATCTGGAGCCCGTACTCGCCTCGCTGCGGTGACTCAGCGCCCCAGCTCACCGCGCCACCGCGCGAGCCGCCCGGCGCGGTCGACGGCGCGGAGCCGGCGCTCGGTCGCGTCGCGGACCTGGGCCGTGGTGACCACCAGCAGCTGGTCGTCCTCCTGCAGGCGGCTGGTCTTCTGCGGTGTGAACCCGGAGCCGCGGCGGACCACGAGGCTCACGGTGGCGCCGGCGGGCAAGCCGAGCTCGGAGATGTAGACGCCGTGCAGTTTCGAGCCCTTCTGGATGCGCACCTGCAGCAGCTCGGCGCCGAGCTCGTCCAGCGGTGCGGCGTCCACCTCGACCTCCTGCGCCTCGGAGCTCTTCGCGAGGCCGAGCCGGCGCGCGAACGGCCCGAGGGTGGCCCCCTGCAGGAGCGTGAGCACGATGACCAGCACGAACACGGCGTCGACCAGCCGCTGCGCGCCCGGCACGCCCTCCGACAGCGGGATCATCGCGAGCACGATCGGCACGGCTCCGCGCAGGCCCGCCCACGAGAGGAACGTCTGCTCCCGCCACGGCAGCCGGAACGGCAGCAGCGCGATCACCACCGACAGCGGCCGCGCCAGCAGCAGCACCACCGCACCCGCGACGAGGCCAGGCACCAGCGTCTCCAGTAGCCGGCTCGGCGACGCGAACAGCCCGAGCAGCACGAAGAGCCCGATCTGCGCGAGCCAGCCGAGGCCTTCGGCGAACGAGAGCGTGTCGGACCGGTGCGGCAGCTTGGAGTTGCCCAGCACCAGCGCGGCGACGTACGTGGCGAGCAGACCGGACGCGTGCGCCAGCTGACCGGAGGAATACGCGACGATGCACACGGCCACCGTCGCCAGCGGGTACAGACCGGTGGCCGGCAGCGCGGACCGGCGCAGCGCCATCGCGCCCAGCCAGCCGAAGAGCAAGCCGATCGCGAGCCCGGCGGCGAGTTCGTAAACGACCAACAGCGGCAGGGTCCAGTCCACTGTGGCCCCCGACGAGAGCACGATCACCGCGATGTAGGCGGGCGCGTCGTTGATGCCGGACTCCAGCTCCAGCGCGCCGACGATCTTCGGGCGCACCCCTACCGAGCGCAGCACTGAGAACACCGCCGCCGCGTCGGTCGACGCGAGCACGGAACCCCACAGCAGCGCGAGCCGCCAGTCGAGCCCGAGCAGCCAGTGCAGCGCCGCGCCGGTCACCGCGATGCTCACGACCACGGCCACTGTGGACAGCAGGATCCCCAGCCCCAGCGAGGGTTTCACCGCCTGCCACCGCGTGGTGAGCCCGCCCTCGGTGAGGATCATGACGAGGGCGGCCAGCCCGAGCGACTGCGTCAGGCCGGGATTGTCGAACTGGATGCCGATGCCCGATTCGCCGAGCGCGACTCCCATGCCGAGGTACAGCAGCAGCGAAGGCAGGCCGAGCCGGGTCGATACGCGCACGGCGACCACGGACGCCAGCAGCACGACCCCGCCGATCCCCAGCAGGACGGGAAGCTGGTCCATGTCCGCCCCTCCCGGTCGCCGTGGGCTTCCAGCTTAGTGAGAGAGGGGCGTTCACTCGTTCGTGCACCACCGGACAACTCGGGCAAAGTGGTGTGTTACCGATCCGGCCAATAGCGGGCGGGAACGCCACCGGGCGTTACCCCGTCCGGCGACTGCTCCCGCCGTGACTGTGGTCGGATCGGTAACGATCGGCGCTGGAGGACATTCAAACTGCCACCGAGTGTCGCCAGATCGACACCGAGCGCCGCGAACGGCTGCTCCCCGGCCGGCTTCAGCCGCACCGCGCGTTGCCGGTCCCGCGTCACCCACCCCGCGTCGACGGCCCGCGCCAGGATCGCCGCGGGCACGGCACCGGCGAGGTGGTCGCGCCGTTCCGTCCAATCCAGACAGTCGCGCAGCAGCGGGCGCCGGCCGCGCTCCGGCACAGCGACGCCGAGCTCGTCGAGCACTTCGCGCCCGGTCGCGGTCAGCGTCAGCCCGTGCCCGGTGTCGACGATCCCCTTCGCGATCAAGCCTTCGCGCAGCGCGACGCCGACGGTTCCGGCGAGGTGGTCGTAGCAGCTGCGCGCGAAACTCAGCCGCTGCGTGCGCAACGACGCCTTCAGCCCGACGGGTTCGCGGTGCTCGGCGTGCTGCGCCAGGTGCTCGATCAGCTCGGCCACGCGCGGGTCGGCGATGCGGACGTACGCGTGCCGGCCCTGCTTTACCCGGGCGACGAACCCGGCGTCGTGCAGCCGCGTCACGTGCTCGCTCGCAGTCGACACCGCGATCCGCGCCGCCGCGGCCAGCTCGCCGATCGTCCAGGCGCGCCCGTCCAGCAGGGCGAGGCACATCGTCGCCCGGCTCGGGTCGGCGAGCACCGCGGCCACCTCGGCCAGCGCGACGGTCTCCATGCCCCCACCGTAGGAGCCCGACGCTTCGGCCGCCGCCGAAGCGCTACTTCACACCGGTCAGGAACCTGGCGCCCAGCGTCACGGCCGGGCCGGAGTCGTTGCCGCCCTCCAGGAACACGCAGAACGCGACGTCGCCGCGGTAACCCACGAACCAGCCGTGCGCCTCGGCGCCGTCGCCGAACTGCGCGGTGCCGGTCTTGCCGTAGACGGTGCCCGAGCGCGCCAGTCCGGTCGCGGTGCCGCCCGTGACCACCTCGCGCATCATCGCGCGCACCGAGGCCAGCACGCTCGCCGACGGCGCGCGGTAGCCGTCGTTGACGGTCGTGGCGGAATGGGCCCGTCCAACCACAGCTTCGGCGTCACCGCCTTGCCCGCGGCCACCGTCGCAGCCATCACGGCCTCGCCGAAGGGGCTGACCTGCACGGTGCCCTGGCCGATGCCGTCCTCCACCTGCTCGTCGGCGCTGCCGGCGGCGCCGACTTTGCCCATCTCGGTGGTGAGGCCGGGGATGTCGAAGTCAGCGTTGAGGCCGTACTGGCTCGCGGCGTTGGCGAGCGCGTCCGGCGGCAGCTGCGAGGCGAGCTGGCCGAAGGAGGTGTTGCACGAATGCGCGAACGCGCGGTGCACGGTGGTGGTGCCGAGGTCGAAGCCCTCGTTGGAGATCGTGCGGGTGCCGATCCGTGCGGTGAGCGGGCACGCCACCTGCGAGTCCTTCGTGACAACGCCGGCTTCCAGGGCCGCCGTCGCGGTCGCGATCTTGAACGTCGAACCCGGCGCGTACAGGCCGTTCAGCGCCGAGGGGCCCGTGCCCGCCGCCGCGTTCTGCGCCACCGCGAGCACCCCGCCGTTGGACGGCTGGATCGCGACGATCACGGCCTTGCCACGGTAGGAGTCGACGGCCGCCTGCGCCGCGTTCTGCACGGAGACGCTCACCGTGGATTTCACCGCCTGCTGCCCGCTCTCGGTCTTGCCGAAGAGCGTCTCCAGCGCCTTGCCCGAGGTGTCGACCCGCTGGACCGCGAAAGTGTCGGACGGCGACGACGTGCCCTGTCCGGTGAGCGCCTGCGTCAGCAGCGGGAACTTCGCGGCGGGATCGAGGTGCGTGCCACCCGGTCCGCTGATGACCACCGGCTTGCCGTCGCGGTCCACCACCACGGCTTCGTCGGCCGGCGCGGTCGCGATCACGAGCCGCTGCCCGGCCTGCAGCTTCGGGTGCAGCGCGGCGGGGGTCCAGTGCACGCGCCAGCTGTCGCCGGAGTGCACGAGGTCGAGGCTGCCGTCGTACGACCACACGTGGCCGGGGCCGAGGTCCCAGGTCAGGGTGTACGCGGCGGTGCTCTTCGGTGCGTTCGCGGCGGCGTCGCTCACCTTGCCGAGCTTTGCCTGCAGCCCGTCGGGCTTGAGCGTGTCCCAGGCGTCACGCAGTGCGGCGGCCGCGCCGTGCGGGTCGTCGGTCAGCAGGCTCGCGCCGTCGGTGTCGTGGCCCGCGAAGTCCTTGAGGTAGAGCTGCGCCGCCGACGTCGGGTCCGGGGCGACCGGCCCCGCCGCGGCCGAGGTCCCGGTCGGCTCGGCCGCCGCCTCGGGCGCCGGCGAACCGCCGGTCAGCAGCACCACAGCTGCGACGACGATCGCGACCATCGCGACCGCACCACCGATGAGGACGGCTCTCTTTCCGGCAGGACTCACTTGCGACTCTCCCCCAGGCCCGTGCGGCGTGCGCGCACTCGGCCCAGCTTGCCCATCGCTGACGGACAAGGGGTGTTACAGGTGAGAAAGCCGCCGTCCCGACGCTGATTCGTGATCAACGCCGGGACGGCCGGTTCGCTACGCCTTCTCGACCGCCACGCGGAACTTCACGCCGTCGCCGACAGTGCCCTCGAAGCCCTCGGGCGCGTCGCCGTAGGTCACGGAGGTGGCCAGCGTTTCCGAGGCCACGAACTCCTCGAACTTGCGCCCCGCGGCCACGACCTCGTCCGGCGCGTCGATCGTGAGCGCGATGCGGTCGGACACGTCGAGGCCGGCCTCGCGGCGGGCCTGCTGCACCACGCGCACCAGGTCGCGGGCGACGCCCTCGTCGGCCAGGTCGTCGGTGACCTCGGTGTCGAGCTGCACCAGCCCGGACCCGCCCGGCAGCTCGGCCGCCGCGCCGCCGTCCTTGGCCACGAGACGCCGCTCGTACTCGCCTTCGAGCAGCTCGACGCCGGCCGCCACCACGGCGCCGCCCGACGTCGTGGTCCAGTCGCCGGCCTTCACGGCCTTGATGACCTTCTGCACGTCCTTGCCCAGCCGCGGCCCGGCCGCACGCGCGTTCACGGCGACCTCGAACGAGCCGTGCGCCGCGACGTCGGTGGTCAGCTCCACGGACTTCACGTTCACCTCGTCACGCAGGATGTCGGTGAACTCGCGCAGCGCCTCCACTTCCTCGCTCGCCACCAGCAGCTTCGCCAGCGGCAGCCGCACGCGCAGCTTGTTGGCCTTGCGCAGCGACAGCGCCGTCGACGCCACCTGCCGCACGCGGTCCATGGCCGTGACCAGCGCGGCGTCGGCCGGCAGGTCGAGCGAGCTCGGCCAGTCGGTCAGGTGCACCGAACGGCCGCCGGTGAGGCCGCGCCACACCGTCTCGGTCGTGAGCGGCAGCAGCGGCGCGACGACGCGGGAGGTCACCTCGAGCACCGTGTGCAGCGTGTCGATCGCGTCCTGGTCACCCGCCCAGAACCGGTCGCGCGAACGGCGCACGTACCAGTTCGTGAGCACCTCCAGGAAATCGCGCACAGTCTGGCACGCGCCGGCGATGTCGTAGTTGTCCAGCGCGTACTCGACGTCCGTCACGAGCTCGTGGGTCTTCGCGAGCACGTACCGGTCGAGCAGGTGCGTCGAATCCGTGCGCCACTTGCCTTCCACGCCCTCGGCGTTGGCGTAGAGGGCGAGGAAGTAGTACGAGTTCCACAGCGGCAGCACGGCCTGGCGCACCGCATCGCGGATGCCCCGGTCGGTGACGACGAGGTTGCCGCCGCGCAGGATCGGGCTCGCCATGAGGTACCACCGCATGGCGTCGGACCCGTCGCGGTCGAACACCTCGGTCACGTCCGGGTAGTTCCGCAGCGACTTCGACATCTTCTGCCCGTCGGAGCCGAGCACGATGCCGTGGCTGATGCAGGTCCGGAACGCCGGCCGGTCGAACAGGGCCGTCGCGAGCACGTGCAGCAGGTAGAACCAGCCGCGCGTCTGCCCGATGTACTCCACGATGAAGTCGCTCGGGTAGTGGTGCTCGAACCACTCGGCGTTCTCGAACGGGTAGTGCACCTGGGCATACGGCATCGAACCCGAGTCGAACCACACGTCGAGCACCTCTGGCACGCGGCGCATGGTGGACTTCCCGGTCGGGTCGTCCGGGTTGGGCCGGGTCAGCTCGTCGATGTACGGGCGGTGCAGGTTGTCCAGCCGCACGCCGAAATCGCGCTCCAGCTCGTCGAGCGAGCCGTAGACGTCCGTGCGCGGGTAGGTCGGGTCGTCCGACTGCCACACCGGGATCGGCGAACCCCAGTAGCGGTTGCGGGAGATCGACCAGTCGCGGGCGTTCTCCAGCCACTTGCCGAACTGGCCGTCCTTGACGTTTTCCGGGTACCACGTGATCTGCTGGTTGAGCTCGACCATGCGGTCCTTGAACTGCGTCACCGCGACGAACCACGACGACACCGCGCGGTAGATCAGCGGGTTGCGGCAGCGCCAGCAGTGCGGGTACGGGTGCTCGTAGGTCTCGTGACGCAGCAGGATCGGGCCCTGCTGAGCGGTGGAACCCGTGCCGTTCTTGAGGTCGCGGATGATGTTCGGGTTGGCCTCGAACACCTGCTGGCCCTCGTAGTCGGGCACAGTCGCGTCGAAGCGGCCGCGTGCGTCGACCGGGGTGGCGGGCGTGATGCCCGCGGCGTCGGTGACGACCTTGTCCTCTTCACCGTAGGCGGGCGCGATGTGCACGACGCCGGTGCCGTCTTCGGTCGTGACGTAATCCGCCGACAGGACCCGGTGCGCGTTCTCGCGGCCGAGGAAGTACGGGAACGGTGGGGCGTAACGGTTTCCGAGCAGCTGGGCACCCGTGTAGTGCGCCACGACGGTCAGCTCTTCACCGAGCTCACGCGCGTACGCGCCGACGCGGGCTTCGGCGAGCAGGAACCGCTTGCCGGGGAAGTTCTCGCTCTCCACCACGACGTAGCGCACCTCGGGGTGCACGGCGGTGGCGAGGTTCGAGGGCAGCGTCCACGGCGTGGTCGTCCAGATGAGCAGGTAGGTGCCGTCGAGCTCGTTCCCGTTGCCCTCCAAGCGGAACCCGACCGTGACGGCCGGGTCCTGGCGGGTGCGGTAGACGTCGTCGTCCATGCGCAGCTCGTGGTTGGACAGCGGCGTCTCGTCGCGCCAGCAGTAGGGCAGCACGCGGTAGCCCTCGTACACCAGGCCCTTGTCCCACAGCTGCTTGAACGCCCAGATGACCGACTCCATGTAGGGCAGGTCGAGCGTCTTGTAGTCGTTGTCGAAGTCGACCCAGCGCGCCTGGCGGGTGACGTACTCCTCCCACTCCTTGGTGTAGCGCAGCACGGACTCGCGGGAGGCCTCGTTGAACTTGGCGACCCCCATCGCCTCGATCTCTTCCTTCTCCGTGATCCCGAGCTGGCGCATCGCCTCGAGCTCGGCGGGCAGGCCGTGGGTGTCCCAGCCGAAGCGGCGGTCGACGTGCTTGCCCTTCATCGTCTGGTAGCGCGGGACGATGTCCTTCACGTACCCGGTGAGCAGGTGCCCGTAGTGCGGCAGCCCATTGGCGAACGGCGGGCCGTCGTAGAACACGTACTCGTTGTCGCCGTTCTCGCCGGCCGGGCGCGCGTCGATCGAGGCCTGGAACGTCCGGTCCGTCTCCCAGTACTCGAGCACGCGCTGCTCCAGCGCGGGGAACGACGGCTGCGACGGGACCGCGGTTTCTCCGGTCTCTCCGTCGAGCTGGGCCTTCGGGTACATCGGGGTGCGCTCCTTGCGTTCGTCGCTCACGTACGGACGACCGGCGCCTACCGGTCACCCACACGGGGACGAGACGCTCGCGCGTCACGCGGTACCACCCCGCTTGCCCGGCGGCGGTGCTGCCGGGCCACTCGTTCGTCGGCTGTCACGGGCCGCCCCGTCCGGGTCTACTGGGGACGCACGCGCCCTGTTCTTCCGGAAGCTCCCCGGTGATGGCCGGATCAACGCCTTGCTGGTACCAGATTAGCTCGGGCGCGCAACCACGTTTGCGGTGGCCCGGGGTCCGGTCGTCACCGGTCTGCGCGGCGACTGCGAACGTACGCGGTCCAGTAGAGCACGGCACTGGGTGTGTTGAAGACCGCGAGGACGAAGTAGAGCCACGCCAGGAGAGGTGACAGGTCGGGGATCAGGAACAACATGCACAGCCAGATGACGACTATCCCCGTGTGCAGAGACGCCAGGAGCAATGCGGTCTTCGGCGGCACCGGCCTCGGCATGAACCACCTCTGCAGCCGGCCCATCCACCACCCCCCTCGCCGCGCCCCCATCAAGACGTGCCCCGCATCCTCGGCGGCCAACCTGCTCCATTCGCACCCCGGGTCCGAGGTCCCGTCGTGAAGGCGGCGAGGGCCGCGGCGGCGAGCCACAGCGCGGCCGAGAGGACGCCGAGGGTGTGGAGGCCGCGGACGAAGGCCGGGTGGTTCGCCGGATCTCCCGCGACGGCGCCGAAAACGGCGACGCCGAGGGCGCCGGCGGCTTGGCGGGCGGCGTTGTTCACGCCGCCGGCGATGCCGGCGCGTTCGGCAGGTGCGTCGGTGACGGCGGCCGTGACGACGGCGGCGGTGAGCAGGCCCATGCCGGCGCCGAGGCCGAGGAGGGCGGGCAGAAGGGAGGCGTAGGTGGTTGCCGTGTCGACGCGGAGGATTCCGGCGAGGCCGAGGGCGCCGAGGAGGAGTCCGGCGATGATCGGCGGGCGGGGGCCGAGTTTCGCGGTGAGGCGGCCGCTGAGGGGGCCGAGCAGGACCAAAGGCAGGAAGAGCGGGAGCAGGGCGAGTCCTGCGTCGAGTGGTTTGAGGTGCAGCACGCTCTGCAGGTAGAGGGTGAAGACGAGGACCGCACCGAGGCCGACGAAGTTCAAGGCGGCGGAGATGGTGGTGGCGCCGGCGGTGCGGCGGGATTCGAGTAGGCGCAGGGGCAACATCGGGGCCTCGGAGCGGTGTTCGATCACGAGGAAGGTGGCTGCTGCTGTCACTGCGATCCCCGCGGCGAGGGGTTGGTGCGCGATCACGGCGTAAACGCCGGCGCCGAGGGCGAGTGCGGCCGTGGCGGCGCCGGGCAGGTCGATGCGGCCGGGTGTGCGGCCGCCGGGCCGGACCAGCTTTCGCACGGCGAGTGCGGCTGCCCCGACGATCGGCACGTTGAGCAGGAAGACGGGTCGCCAGCCGGCGAGGGAGACGAGCACCCCGCCGAGCAGGGGGCCGGCGGGCAGGGCGAGGGCCGACACGCCGGCCCAGACGCCGAGGGCGCGGGCCCGGGTGCTCGGATCCGGGCACTGCCGGTTGATCACGGCGAGCGTGCCCGGCAGCAGCAGCGCGGCGCCGATCCCCTGGACGGCCCGGGCGGCGACCAGCCAGGCCGCGGACTGGGCGAAGCCGCACGCGGCGGACGCGGCGCCGAACACCACCAGCCCCGTGAGCACCACGCCGCGGTGGCCGAAGACGTCGCCGAGCGCGGCGCCCGCGAGCAGCAATGCGGCGAGAACGACCGAGTATCCGTCGACGACCCATTGCAGCGCGGTGAGTCCTGCGTGGAGCTGTTCGCCGAGGGTGGGGAGGGCGACGTTGACGACGGTCACGTCGAGCTGCACCAAGAACATCCCGGTGCACAGGGTGATCAGGAGCACCGGTTTCATGGTCTCCAGTGGACCTCGCGGACGCTTCCGTCGCGGTGGAAGTGTCGCGGGTCACTCTGGACGTCGTGGACGGAGATGCCGACATCGCCGCGACCGCGGCCCTCTTCGCGGACCCGGCGCGGGTGCGCGTGCTGCTCGCCCTGGGCGACGGCCGTGCGCTGGCCGCGTCGGTGCTGGCCGCGGAGGCCGGCCTGTCCGCGCAGGGCGCGAGCTCCCATCTGGCCAAACTGCTGGCCGCGGGGCTCGTCACCGGCGAACGCTCCGGGCGGCACCGCTTCTACCGCCTCGCCGGCGATGCCCCGGAACTGCTGGAGACGTTGGCACGGTTCTCCCCTGCCCGACCGGTCCGTTCGCTGCGCGAAGGCACGCGCGCGGCCGCGTTGCGCTCGGCGCGGACTTGCCACGACCACGTCGCCGGCCAGCTGGGCGTGGCCATCACCGCCGCCCTGGTTTCCCACGGCGCACTGGCCACTGTGGACGGTGACCCGACCACGGCGAGGCGGCCGGGTGACCGGATTTCCTCGCAGCTACGGGATCATCCGTACGTTTTGGGGCCGGCGGCTCCGGCGGTGTTCTCGTCTTTGGGCGTCGATCTCGAAGCGGCTTCGTCGGCGCGGCGGCCGTTGCTGCGCTTCTGTCTGGATTGGAGCGAACAGCGGCATCACCTGGCCGGTGCGCTCGGTGCCGCCGTTGCCGAGCGGTTGCTGGCGGCCGGCTGGCTGCGCCGCCGCACCCAGGCCCACCGCGCGGTCCTGCTGACGCCCGCGGGAAGCGCCGCGCTGGGCGAGATCCTGGGGATTTAGCGCGGCGGGCGTCAGCGGTGCGCGGCGGCGAGAACGGCGTCGGGGCCGCACCGCGCACACGGAGTGAAGCCCAGCTGGCGCGCTTCGCCGACGCCGATGGGGATGGGGTCGCGGCCGGAGAGCCAAGGGCAGTCGACGAGGTGGTAACGGGGGTACTCGTCGACCACCACGACCTCGTCCTCGAGCTCCTTGACGACCGCGAGATCCTCGGCGCTCGTGTTTTCCTCGGCGGGCGGGGTATCGCGAACGGGCGGCGCCTTTTCGTTGGCGGTCGCGGCGTTGGCGGTCGCGGCGGTCGCGGTTCCGGCCGTCGCAGCGTTGGCCGTCGCAGCGTTGGCCGTTGTGGCGTCCGCGGTGGCCGCGGCGGTGGCTTCGGTGGCGTCGCCGTCCGCAGCGGCTTCGGACGGCTGAGGCGCGGGCACGGTTTCGGCCTCCGCCTCGGGCGCCGGCTCGATCTCGGGCTCGGGCACGTCGGCCGGGTTGCCGAGCTCGCCCCGCGAAGGCAGCAGCGCGGTCTGCTCGGCATCGAAGTTCTCGACCTTGGCGGCCTTCTCGCCCGCCTCGTCCTCAGGGTTCGGCTTGGCCTCCCCCGGCTCGGGGCGGTTGCGCCGCCGCAGCCAGTCCACGAGCAGGATCAGCCCGGCGAGCACCGACAGGCCGATCGAGACCCACGCCCACAGCGAGGTTGCCGTGATGAGCGCCGTGACGAGCAGCGCGAGCGCCGCCAGCACCAGAACGAGGACGATGTAGAGCACGCTGAATTACAGCACGCGAAACCCGGATCCCGGGTCACGACCCGCCCACGCCGGGTACCGCACCGGCTGCATTCCGTGGCCACCTCGCCGCCACACCCGCCCGCAAGATGCACCCCACCCCAGCGACGACCAGCCACCCGCCCTCCGGCCACCCAGTCGCCGAGCGGTTGATCATGTGCGCCGAACCGCACAAACCACCAATCGACCCCGCCACCGGACTCATCGGGCGGGCCCGCTCGCGGCGGCGGGAGAACGGCGAGCCGGCCCGTGAGGCTCAGGTCACGGAAAGTCGATTCGGCCCCCGGGCGCGTCGCGTACCGACCGGAGCCGCCCGAGCCGGCAGGGGCACACCCCGGTCTCGCAGAGCGCAAGCGGTCCAGCGCACTCCGTACGCACCACCCGGAACGACCACCGGGAAATCGCCAGGCCACCCGGAAAAAAACTCGTGATCAAGGTCAGCCCGAACGGGCAGTTTCCCGACCCGAAAAGCCCACCCCGGAATTTCGCGCCCGCAACATTCCGTGCGCATTCCATCACCGAATGCGCAGGGACATTCCGGGCCGCCGAAATCGACGATCACGAATTGCCACGACCCGACTACCGAAAATGCGGAAACCGCAGGACGACCGGGCCGTCGATGCGCATGACGAAGCCCCGCCTGGTCCCGGAAAGCGGGACCAGGCGGGGCGTCAGCCAACGTCAGACGAGAGAGGAACCTCAGCCGGCTTCGGCGCGGGGGCCGAAGGAGTAGCCCTGGCCGCTGTTGGAGCCGGAGGACTGGCCCGAGTTCGACGACGCCGAGGCCGGGGCCGCGGAGCCTCGATCGTCGAGTTCGCGCAGCTGGGACTCGAGGAAGCCGCGCAGGCGAGTGCGGTACTCGCGCTCGATGGTGCGCAGCTCTTCGATCTTCTTGCCCAGCGAACCCTTCTCGGCGTTCAGGTTGTTCATCGTCTCGGTGTACTTGCGCTGCGACTCGCGTTCCATGGTGGTCGCCTTGTCGCGCGCCTGGCGCTCGAGCGTCTCGGCGCGCGTGCGCGCGTCGTTCAGCATGGTCTCGGCGCGGGTGCGCGCCTCGTTGACCATCGAGTCGGACTTCGCCCTGGCGTCGGAAAGCAGCTGCTCGGACTTGGTCCGCGCCTCCGCCAGCATGCCGTCGGACTCGGTCTTCGCCTCGGCGGTGAGCCGGTCGGCCATCTCCTGGGCGAGGCCGAGGACCTTGGCGGCCTGAACGTTCGGCTCACCACTGTCACCGACCATCGAGTGCGCCTGCGTCTGCTCCATCGCCGAGGCCGGCGGCGGCACGGGCGCCAGGCGGCGGGACGGCTCGTCCCGCACTGGCGGAGGACCGCTCACCTTCGCGTTCTCGAGCTCGCCGCGGGTCGATTCCAGCTCGTTGTCGAGCTGTTCGACCTGCTGACGCAGCTCGTTGTTGTCCTCGATCAACCGGGCAAGCTCGGTCTCCACCAAGTCGAGGAACGCGTCCACCTCGTCCTCGTTGTAGCCCCTCTTGCCGATGGGCGGCTTGCTGAACGCGACGTTATGCACGTCAGCGGGGGTCAACGACATCAGATCACCTCACGCACTCCATGGCCTGCAGGGTCCACCCAAGTTTCCCCGATCACCTGGGAGTTGCCAGTTGCATCGCAAAGAACACAACCAACAGCAGCACCATAATCGATAAGTCCAGTCCCATCCCGCCGATCCGAACCATCGGGATCATTCGCCTGAACAGACGAACCGGCGGGTCGGTCACTGTGTAGATGGTCTCGAGCGTGACCGCAACCCCTCCGGCGGGACGCCACTCTCGTGCGAAGGTCCGCACGAGCTCGATCACGATACGCGCCGTCAACAGAAGCCAGAAGGCGAACAGCACGTACCAGACCACCAGCCACACAGCATTCACTCGGCCACTCTAGCGGGGGACGCCGGGAGAAGTCGCCGCCAGCGGCCCCGGCGTGGCGCCGAGTCGACAAAATCACGTCTGGCTGCGCCCAGCGGTCCGCCGGGCTTCAGCCCCGCGTCAGCCGCGAAGGAAAAGCCCGCCCTCGGCGATCCGCCGGCGGTCCTCCGCGGTCACGTCGACATCCGGCGGTGAGAGAAGGAACACCTTGTTGGTGACCTTGTCCATCGACCCCCGGAGCGCGAACGCGAGCCCCGCGGCGAAGTCGACGAGCCGCTTGGCGTCCGCGTTCTCCATCTCCGTGAGGTTGATGATCACGGGGATGCCCTCGCGGTAGTGCTCGCCGATCGCGCGCGCCTCGACGTAGCTCGTCGGGTGCAGCGTGGTGATGCGGCTCAACGGATCGCGGACGGGCGCGCGCACGGGCTCGGTGACCGGCCGCAGCCGGGCGACGGGCTCGGGCTGGCGGTCCACGGCGAGCGCGCCGTGTGTGGTCGGTTCCGCAGCGGTGACCGACCGTGAGCGGGCCCGCGGAGCGGGCTCGTCGTACGTGTCATCGGCCTCGCGGTACCGTGTGCGCGATCGCGCCGGCGGTTCGTCGTAGGAGTCGTACTCGTCGTCGTAGTCACGCCGGTATTCCTCGTCCTCGACGTCGTAGCCGTCCTCGTCCGCGGGCACCATCCCGAAGTAGGCCTTCAGCTTCTGCAGCGCGCTCATGCCTCTCCCTAGCCCTAACCGCTCCCGCACCGTGCTACCCCACCCGACCGATCACGAAACGTGACGGCCACGCGGACTCCCTACGGCGAGGCTAAACCGCGCCCACCGAGCAGTGCGGTTCCGACACGCACACACGTCGAGCCGTGCGTGATCGCCTGTTCGAGATCATGGCTCATCCCGGCGGAGACTTCTGCGGCATTCGGGTGATCTTTGCGAAGTCGCTCCGACACCTGGGCAAGCAGGGCAAAGGCCCTGCCCGGATCCTCTTCCCGGGGTGCGACGGCCATCACGCCACGCAACCTGAGCTCACCCACGTGGGTGATGTGATCGGCCAGCGCGCCGAGGTCGGACAGGGGTGTGCCACCCCGCGCCGGGTCACCGTCGAGGCTCACCTGGATCAGCACGTCGAGCGGCTCGGACCGCTCCCCCGCCTCCCGCGCGCTGCCGGCCGCACGGCCCAGCGCGTCGGCCAGTCGCGCCGAGTCGACCGACTGGACTTCCGCCGCCCAGCGCACGACCGAACGCGCCTTGTTGCGCTGGAGGCTGCCGACCATGTGCCACCGTGGGGCGGCGTCCGGACGCAGCTCCCCGACCTCCGCGGCCTTCGGACCCGCCTCCTGGTCTCGGTTCTCGGCCAGGTTCCGCAGCCCCAGATCCACGAGGAGCGCCGCGTCGGCTGCCGGGAAGGTCTTGGTCACCCCCAGCAACCGCACCTCGTCACGCGCGCGTCCCGCGGCCGCGCACGCCGCGGCGATCCGGTCCTCGATCCCGGCGAGCGAGGCCGCTAGTTCGGCGCGCCGCTCGGCACTCGTCACGCCGCCCCCCGGGTCTCGCGGGACACCGGCACGCCAGCGAGACGGGTGCTCATGCCGCCTCCAGCCACGTGATCCCGGCGATCCGGCCGGTGGTCCCGTCGCGGCGGTAGCTGAAGAGCGTCTTGTCCTCCGCCGTGCACCGCGGATCCACGCCGATGCGCCCGACGCCGAGCCCGGCCAGTTGCTGCCAGAGCCCGGCACGCAGGTCGAGGCCCGGCGTGCCCTGGCGGGTCTTGCAAGCGCTGCCGGGCACGTGCTTCTCGACGTCGGCCGCCATGTCGGCGGGCACCTCGTAACACGCGCCGCAGATCGCGGGGCCGAGCAGCGCCTCGATACGGGCCGGTTCGGCGCCGAGGCTGCGCATGGCGGCCACCGCCGCCGGAACCACCCCGATGCGCGCGCCGACGCGTCCGGCGTGCACCGCCGCGACCACGCCCGCCTCGGGGTCGGCCAGCAGCAGCGGCACGCAGTCGGCGACGAGGACCACCAGCGCCACGCCCGGCTTGTCCGTCACCAGCGCATCGGTGGCCTCCGCCGCCCGGGTCTCGGTGCCGTCCACCACGGTCGCCGTGCGGCCGTGCACCTGCTCCATCCACGCCAGCCGCTCCTGCGCCAGGCCGAGCTCGGAAGCCAGCCGCTCGCGGTTCGCGAACACGTTGCCCTCTTCGTCGCCGACGTGGTCGCCGAGGTTGAAGCTGTCGTACGGCGGCCGGGAAGCCCCGCCCGCCCTGGTCGTCACGACTCGTCGTACTCGCACCGGGTCCATCCTTCCAAAACGCGCCGGGACACGCCGAAGGCCACCTCGACCGCGGGGTCGGGGTGGCCTTCGAAGCGAAACGAATTTCCTAGCGGCGCATGAACGGCGGCACGTCGACCTCGTCGTCCGACGGGTCGTCGTGCACCGTGGCCGGACGGCTCGGCAGGCTGCCCGACGTCGGCCCGGAGCCGATCGGCGAGTAGCCGCGCGAGCCGCCGCCCGGCTGGGGCAGGCCGCCCGGCGGGGTGCCGGGCTGCGGCAGCGGCGGCTGCGTGCGCGGCGGTGCCACCGGGTAGCCGGAGCTGCTCGCCGGCGGCACCGGCGTGGCCCCGCCCGACGGTGCGGGCGGCTGTGAGCCGCCCACGTGCCCGGCCGCGGCCGACGCCGTGGTGCCGCCCGAACGCGAGCCGAACGCCGGCGGGTCGAGCTTCTTGTGCGTGGGCGCGCCGGCGTCGAAGCCGGCCGCGATCACCGTGACGCGGACCTCGTCGCCGAGGGAGTCGTCGATGATCGTGCCGAAGATGATGTTGGCGTCGGGGTGCGCCGACTCCTGCACCAGCGACGCGGCCTCGTTGATCTCGAACAGGCCCAGGTCGGAGCCGCCCGCGATCGACAGCAGCGCGCCGTGGGCGCCGTCCATCGACGCCTCGAGCAGCGGCGAGTTGATCGCCTTCTCCGCCGCCTGGATGGCGCGGCCCTCACCGCGTGCGGACCCTATTCCCATGAGCGCGGACCCCGCGCCGGACATCACGCTCTTCACGTCGGCGAAGTCGAGGTTGATCAGACCGGGCGTGGTGATCAGGTCGGTGATGCCCTGGACACCGGACAGCAGCACCTCGTCGGCCGACCGGAACGCGTCCATGAGGGACACGCCGATGTCGCCGAGCTGCAGCAGCCGATCGTTCGGGATCACGATCAGCGTGTCGCACTCGTTGCGCAGCGACTGGATGCCGTCCTCGGCCTGCTTGCCGCGGCGCTTGCCCTCGAAGGTGAACGGGCGGGTCACCACGCCGATGGTCAGCGCGCCCAGCTTGCGGGCGATCTGCGCGACGACCGGCGCGCCACCGGTGCCGGTGCCACCGCCCTCGCCGGCGGTCACGAACACCATGTCGGCGCCCTTGATGACCTCTTCGATCTCCTCGCGGTGGTCCTCGGCGGCCTTCTGCCCCACTTCGGGGGCGGCGCCGGCACCGAGACCGCGGGTCAGTTCGCGGCCGATGTCGAGCTTGACATCGGCATCGGACATGAGCAGTGCCTGCGCGTCGGTGTTCACCGCGATGAACTCGACGCCCTTGAGGCCGACCTCGATCATCCGGTTCACGGCGTTCACGCCGCCGCCGCCGATGCCGACGACCTTGATCACCGCAAGGTAGTTGTGCGGGGGCGTCATCGTGGCCGCCTTCCTGATCGTGATGTGCTCGTGCTGCCCACCGGGGCCGCAACCCTGACCCTCAAGCCGAGAATGAGAGTTATGTCAACCACCGGCGTTAGAGCAGGACGGTAGGCACCGGGCAGGCTCTAATCCAGTAGCCACGCCGTGTGCGGCAAAGGTGTTTTGCCACAACGCGAACGAGGGCGCAAGGCCGGGAACCCGATCTCCCCGTGATCCACCCGTCTGCTATGGCGCCGCGGAAACACGGGAGCGGCGGTACCGGTGGGAAACCGGTACCGCCGCTCCCGGCGGGGTCAGCGCAGCGTCAGCCCGAGATCAGGCCGGCATCGACATCACGAGAACCACGTCGTCGGAAGGCTTTCCGGTCGGCGAGCCACCGGCCTGCTCCACGCTGATCGCGAACTGGTCCGCGCCGGCCAGCCCGTCGGCCACCACCAGCGAACCCGCGGGTCCGCCCGGCAGCAGCCCGGCCGGGCGCGGCGCGAGGTTCGGGCCCATCAGCCACGCCTGGTAGACGTGCCCGGCGGGATACGGCGGCAGGTCCGATTCCATGAACATCATGCGGTCGAGCCGCTTCGACACGACCACCGTGCCCCCGCCTCCGCCGGGCGCGGTGCCGTGGACCGCCTGCGCGTCCGGCGCGGACAGGATCTCCGCGACCGGCTGGTAGCGCACGCGCGCCTGGTCCAGCTGCGACTGCGCGGCGTCGAGGCGCCCCTGTGTGGTCGCGGCGAGCCCGCCGAACACCCCGGCGAGCGCGAGGCCGACCACCGCGGCCGCCGTGGCCAGGATCAGCGGCCAGCGACGCCGGCCGCGCGAGCGCTCCCCCGGCTCCGGCCCGGTCAACGGCGGCAGCTGCGGCGTCGAGCGCATCTCGGCGAGCACGCGCTGCTTCAGCGACGCAGGCGGCTCCTCGGCCATCGCCGCGCCGAGCCGGCCCGCGGTCGCCCGCAGCTCGCGGACCTCCTGCGCGCAGGCCTCGCACTGCTCGAGGTGCCGGCGGAACTGGGCGCGCTCGGTGTCCGACAGGGCGTCGAGCGCATACGCACCGGTCAACGTGTGCATCTCCGGCGAGTTCACGCGGTCACCCCCAGGCAGTCGCGCAGCCGGATCAGCCCGTCACGCACCCTCGTCTTGATCGTCCCCTGCGGAGTCGCCAGCACGTCGGCGACCTCGCGGTAGGTGTAGCCCTGGTAGTAGGCCAGGAGCACCGACTCGCGCTGCAGCTCCGTGAGCGACTCGAGACAGCGGCGTACCTGCGAGCGCTCCAGCCGGGCGGTGACCGATTCGGCCACCTCGTCGAACGGCCGGCCGCGCGCGGCCTCGAACGTCGCCTTCTGTTCGCGTTCGGTGCCGGCCCGGGCGGACCGCACGCGGTCCACGGCGCGGCGATGCGCCAGCGTCATCGCCCAGTTGAGCGCGCTGCCCTTCTCGGGCGAGTAGCGCGTGGCGATCTTCCAGAGCTCGACGAGCACCTCCTGCGTCACCTCCTCCGACTGCGCCGAGTCGCGCACGATCCGCCGCACGAGACCGAAGACCGGTCCCGCCAGCCGGTCGTAGAGCAGCTCGAACGCGCGCTCGTCGCCCTTGGCGACCTGGGCCATGAGGTCCTCGGCGGTGGGCGCCTGCTCGGCGCCCGCCGGCACGGCCGCGACCGGGCGCGGGCGGGCGGTCTCATCCATGGAGCGCTCCTGACGAGTCCTGCGGGGTCCGGCCGGCGACCGGGGCCTTGCGCAGCCACAGCGCGACGCCGTGGCGGCGGATCAGTGCGGCCACGCGCTGCGGCTGCAGGGGCCGGCCGAGCACGAGCCGCGCGAGCGAACGCGCGCCGGCCGGCCTCCGGACTCCTCGCAGCGTAGCGAGCAATGGTGTCTTCGCGCCTTGGTACAACGCGACCGTTAGGTCGAGCAGCGCGTCGGGCCGCGGCAGGCGCATGCGGTACTCCCCCGCCATCTCCTGGAACGGCGACACGTAGAACTCCTTCTCCGCGCGGGACTCGCCCGCCGCGTCAGGACGCAGCAGGTACGCGTGCCGCCCGCCGTAGGTGTTGTGGACCTCGGCGACGACGCACTCGAGCGCGCCGTCGGGGGTGTGGCACCAGTAGACGGTGATCGGGTTGAACACGTACCCCAGCACGCGCGCCGACGCGAGCATCGTCACCGGCCCGCCGCGCAGGTCCACTCCGCGGTGCGCGAGCCAGCGGTCCAGTTTGGACCGGATGTCGCCCGCCGCGCCGGGCTCGAAGTGGTCGCGGCCGTCGAAGGACGCGAACGGCCGCAGCCACCACGGCAGCCGCGGCGGCGAGTCGAGGTCGGTCAGCCACAGGTAGAGCTTGTGCACGAACGCGTGCGGCGGGTCGGCGCGGCGCACGTGGCCGACCGTGGCGTCGTACAGCGCGGCGGTCACCAGCCCACCCCGAAGCTCTCGGCCGCGCGGACGCCCGACGAGCAGCCGTCCTCGTGGAACCCCCAGCCGTGGTAGGCGCCGGCATACGCGACCACCCCGTCGTTCAACGCCGCGAGCTTCCGTTGCGCGGCAACCGACTCCGGCGTGTACACGGGATGTTCGTACGTCATCTTCGCGACGACCGACGAAGCGCCGGGCTCGTCCCGCGGGTTGAGTGTGACGACGTAGCCGGTGGGTTCGTCCAGGCGCATCAGACGGTTCATGTCGTAGCTCACCTGCACGGCGTCGCTGCCTGCGCCGCACACGGGCGTGCGGTAGTTCCAGCCGGAGCGCGCGGCCTCGGCGTTCGGCAGCACGCTCGTGTCGGTGTGCAGCCAGGCGTCGTTGCGGGAGTAGCGGAACGCCCCGAGCACCTCGCGCTCCGCGGGCGTCGGGTCGGCCAGCAGCCGCAGCGCCTGGTCGGCGTGGGTGGCGACCACGACGCGGTCGACGCGGTGGCGGGTGTCGGCGTCGTCGCGGATCTCGATGCCCCGCGCGGTCCGCCGCACCGAGCGCACCGGCGTGGACAGGTGCACGGCGGTGAGCTGCTTCGCGGCCAGCTCCACGTATTCGCGCGAGCCGCCCTCGACCGTCCGCCAGGTCGGCGAGTTCTTCACCGTGAGCATCCCGTGGTTGCGCAGGAACTCGAACAGGTAACGCGCCGGGTACTTCAGCGTGTCGGTGCGGTCGGCCGACCAGACGGTGGACACGAGCGGCAGCACGAAGTGGTCCACGAAATAGCGCGAGTACCCGCCGATCGCGAGGAACGCGCCGAGCCCCACGTCGCCGGCGTCCTCGCGCTGCAGCAGCCGCGCCGCGTGCCGGTGGAAGCGCTTGACCTCGGTGAGCAAACGCAGGTAGCGGCGGTTGGTGACGTTGCGCCGCTGCGCGAACAGGCCGCGCCCGCCCTTCGCACCGGCGTACTCGAGGCCGCAGCCGTCGCAGCGGATGCTCATCGACATCTCGGTCTCGCGGGTGCGCACGCCGAGCTCGCCGAACAGGCGCAGCAGCGTCGGGTACGTGCGTTCGTTGTGGACGATGAAGCCGGAGTCCACGCCGATCGTGCCGCCGTGGGCGCTGGGCACGTCGTGGGTGTGGGCGTGCCCGCCGAGCCGGGGGTCGGCTTCGAACAGCAGCACCTCGTGGCGGCGCTGCAGCAGGTAGGCGGCGGTGAGGCCGGCGACCCCGCTGCCGATGACAGCGATGCGGTGTCCTGTGGGGTGTCCCGTGGTCTGGTGCACGGCGGGGATTCGGGACCGGTGCCGTAGTGGATTGGTGGCAGCCGGATCGAAAATCGGGACCCATCCGCGCCGCCGAGGGCTCCGAACCCCGGGTATGCCGAACAGCATCGCGAACCGCCTGGCCACCTTCGTCGAACGCCTCCTCGGCGCGCCGCTGCCGGTCGCCGTCCGCGCGTGGGACGGCGAGCGGGTGGGCCCCGAGGGTCCGACCGTCGTCCTGAAGAACCGCCGCGCGCTGCGCCGGCTGCTCTACGCACCGGGCGAGCTGGGCCTGGCGCGCGCGTACGTGTCGGGCGACCTCGACGTGGAGGGAGACCTCACCGAGGGGTTCCGGCGGATCTGGGCGCTGACCCGCGCGGGCGAGCTGAGGAGGGTGCAGCTCGCCCCGCGGGACTGGGCCGGCGCGGCCGGGCTCGCCGCGCGCCTGGGTGTGCTGGGCCTGCCGCCGAAACCGCCGGCGGAGGAGGCGAGGCTGACCGGCGTGCTGCACAGCCTGCGGCGCGACCGGTCGGCCATCGCCCACCACTACGACCTGTCCAACGCCTTCTACCAGCTGCTGCTCGACGACTCGATGGCCTACTCGTCGGGCTACTGGACCTCGGACGAGCCCGGTTACGGCCTCGCGCAGGCACAGCACGACAAGCTGGAGCTGATCTGCCGCAAGCTCGGCCTGCGCCCCGGCATGCGCCTGCTCGACGTCGGCTGCGGCTGGGGTTCGCTGCTGGTGCACGCGGCCAAGCACCACGGCGTGCACGCGGTCGGCGTGACGCTGTCGGCCGAGCAGGTGCAGCACGTGCGGGGACGTCTGAAGCAGCACGACCTCGAAGACCGCGTCGAGGTGCGACAGCAGGACTACCGGGAGCTGACGGACGCGCCGTTCGACGCCGTCGCGTCCGTCGAGATGGGCGAGCACGTCGGCGAAGAGAACTATCCGACGTACGCGAATACGCTGTTCCGCATGCTCAACCCGGCCGGGCGGCTCGTGCTGCAGCAGATGTCGCGCGGGCGCGCCGGGGACACAGCGCCCGGCGGCGGCGCGTTCATCGAGCGCTACATCGCGCCGGACATGACGATGCGGCCGCTGAGCCGCACGCTCGGGCACCTCGAGACGGCCGGGTTCGAGATCCGCGACGTGCACGCGCTGCGCGAGCACTACGTGACGACCGTGCGCGAGTGGGCCGAGACCCTGGAGTTCCACTGGGCCGAGGCCGTCGCGCTGGTCGGCGAGGCCGAGGCCCGCGTGTGGCGGCTCTACCTGGTGGGCGGCGCGCTGGCGTTCGAGGAGAACCGCATGGGCGTGGACCAGGTCCTGGCCGTGCGGCCCCTGGACACCGGCGGCTCCGGGATGCCGGCCACGCGGGAGTGGGCGTGATCGGCCTCGGTCCGCTCGTCGCGATCACCGCCGGCGTGGTGCTGGTGGCGGTGACCGCCACGTTCGGGATCGCCCGCCTGCGCGGCCGATACGACACCATCGACACGTTCTGGGGGCTCGGTTTCGCCCTCGTCGCCGTGGTCGCGTTCCCCTTGGGCAGCGGACCGCTCGTGTTGCGGCTGGTGACGGCCGCGCTCACGGTCGGATGGGGCGTGCGGCTCGCGGTCCACCTGCACCTGCGCAACCGCGGCGGTCCCGAAGACCCGCGCTACCAGCGCATGGTCGAACGCGCCGGGGACAACCCGGGGGCGCGGATGTTCGTCCGCGTGTTTCTCGCGCAGGCCGCGATCCTGTGGTTCGTCTCGCTGCCGGTGCAGTTCGCGATGTACGGCACCGGCCTCGGCGTGCTCGGGTGGATCGGCGTGGCGGTGTGGGTGCTCGGCTTCACCTTCGAGTCCGTCGGCGACGCCCAGCTGAGCCGGTTCCGCGCGGACCCCGGCAACCGCGGCAAGGTGCTCGACACCGGGCTGTGGCACTACACGCGGCACCCGAACTACTTCGGCGACGCCTGCGTGTGGTGGGGCCTGTACCTGCTGGCGTGCTCGACGTGGCCCGGCGCGGCGACGATCCTCTCGCCGATCGCGATGACGTTCACTCTTGCCCGCGGCACCGGGAAACCGATGCTGGAGAAGGGCTTGGCGCGCACGCGGCCGGGCTACGCGACGTATGTGGAGCGCACCAGCGGGTTCTTCCCGTTGCCGCCGAAGAAGCTCACTCGCCGGTGAGGCCGTCGGTCATCTCGCGCAGCAGGTCGAGGTGGCCGAGGTGGCGGGCGGTCTCCTCGATCATGTGCGTCACGACCCAGCGCACGTTGACCCGCCGGTCTCCCTTGTACGGCGCGGTGTCGGTGAACTCGCGCGCCGCCACGACCTCGCGGCAGCGCGCGATCTCGGCTTCGTAGCCGGCCACGAGCTGCTCGATCGGGGTTGTCAGCGCCGCGCGGAACTCGGCGTCGCGGTCGAGCTCCAGGGCCGCTTCCCACTCGTCGGGCTGACCGTCGAGCACCACGCGGAACCAGTAGTTCTCCACCAGCGTGAGGTGCCCGAGCAGGCCGGCGATGGTGGTCAGCTCGCTGGGCAGGTGGCGGCGGCAGGCCTGCTCGTCGGTGAGCCCGCCGGTTTTCCAGACGACGCTCGCGCGCAGGAAGTCGAGAAAGCCGGTGAGCTGGGTGCGCTCGTCGGCGTCCATGGGCGGGTCGGGGCGTTGCGGTGGTGTGGTCACGAGGTGCAGCCTTCCGCACCGGGCAATCTTTTTCGCCAGATAGGTTGTGCACAATCTTGTTGCGCACTACTGTTCACGACAGACGAACCACAGCGATCCCCCACCCCGGGCGGATCCGATACCGAGGAGGCAGTTGTGCCCAGCCGCGACGCGACGACCCACTGGACCGGCGGACTGCAGAAGGGCAAGGGCGAGGTCACGCTCGACTCGTCCAACGCCGGCACGTTCGACGTGTCGTTCCCCACCCGCTCGGGCAACCCCGACGGCCAGACCAGCCCCGAAGAGCTCATCGCCGCCGCGCACTCCTCGTGCCTCGCGATGAACCTGTCGGGCGTGCTGGAGTCCCAGAAGCTCGAGGCGGAGTCCATCGACGTCTCCGCCGAGGTCACGCTCGGCCCGGCCCAGGGCGGCGGCTTCGAGATCAGCGGCATCGCCATCACCCTGCGCGCGAAGCTCGACGGCGTGACGCCGGAGCAGTTCGCGGAGCTGGCCGAGACCGCCGAGAAGACCTGCCCGGTCACCAAGGCCCTCGCCGGCACCACGATCACGATGGACGCGGCGCTCGCCTGATTCACCAGGCGGTGAAGCCCCCTCCGGCTGGAGGGGGCTTCACCGCACTGTCCGATCCGCGAGGGTCTGCCGGCCTGCTTGACGCCAGTGCACAGGACAACTGTCCACAGTGGCCGGAGCGGGCTCCGGGTAACCCGGACACGCCGGGCGGAAACCGGCGGCGCGCAAGTGGTTCCGGGTCGCGTAGATCACCCCGGGGCGCCCGTTACCGGCTGTTAGACTCGGGAACCGGTTGTTCCGGTTGTCGAGAACGAGGTGCCCGTGGCCCAGCCCGAAGCCGAGACCGCGTCGCCCACGGCGCCCCAGCAGGCGCCACCCTCGTGGCTCGTCCTGCTGCTCGCCGTCTCTTGTGGACTGACGGTCGCGAACCTCTACTACGCGCAGCCGTTGCTCAACGAGCTGCGGACCACGTTCGGTGTGGGCGAGGCCGCAGCCGGCGGGGTGGTCACCGCCACCCAGATCGGTTACGCGGCGGGCATGCTGCTGATCGTCCCGCTGGGCGACCGCGTGGAGAACCGCAGCCTGGTGTCGCTGCTGCTGGCCATCGCGTGCGCCGGACTCGTGGCCACCGGCCTCGCGCCGCAGTTCTCCGTGCTGCTGATCGCGTCGCTCATCGCCGGCTCGACGTCGGTCGTGGTGCAGATCCTGATCCCGCTCACGGCCGACCTCACGCCCGACGCCGTGCGCGGGCGCATCGTCGGGCGCGTGATGAGCGGGCTGCTGTTCGGCATCCTGCTCTCCCGCGTCGCCGCGAGCCTGCTGGCCGAGGTCACGACTTGGCGGGTCGTGTTCCTCATCTCGGCCGGGCTGATGGCGATCCTCGCCGTGGCTTTGCGCTTCAGCCTGCCGCGGCGCGCGCCGAAGACGTCCGTCCACTATGGAGAGCTGCTGCGCTCGACGCTGCGGCTCGCCCGCGACCACCCGGCACTGCGCCGCCGCGCCCTGTACCAGGCCGCGCTCTACTCGGTGTTCAGCGCCTTCTGGACCACGATCGCGTTCGTGCTCACCTCCGCGCCGTTCCACTACTCGCAGCTGGGCGTCGGGCTGTTCGCACTCGTCGGCGCGGCCGGGGCCGCGATCGCGCCGCTGGCCGGGCGCTGGGCGGACCACGGTCACGGCCGGGTGGCCACCGGCGCGTCCTTCCTGCTGTGCGCGGTGGCGTTCGGCGTCGGCGGGTTCGGCGCGCACAGCGTGATCCTGCTCGCCGTGGCGGCGATCGCCCTCGACATGGCCGTGCAGACCACGATGGTGTCGGGCCAGCACGTGATCTACCAGCTCGACCCGAACGCCCGTGCCCGCGTGAACAGCATCTACCTGGCCACGTTCTTCGTGGGCGGGGCGATCGGGTCGGAGATCGGCTCGGTCCTCTACCACCTGGGCGGCTGGACGGCCGTGTCGATCTTCGGCGCCGTCATCCCACTGATCGCGCTGGCCTGGTGGACAACAGAACGGCGCTCTGCTGATAACTGAGGCCGACAACTGACCCGCGCTCAGGAGAACACACCGGTGTGGCGAGCAGCCCACTCGGAGTAGGTCACCCCGCGGTGGCCCAGCAGGTCCTCAACGACGCCGGTCGCCACCTCCGGCCGCGCCACCGCGGCGGCGAACCCGTCGAGCAGCCAGTCGGCGATCTCCCCCGGGATCCCCAGCTCGACCCACTCGGCGTGCTGCTGCTCCCGGGTCAGCTCCACGAACGGCACGTCGCGGCCCAGCGCCGCGGCGATTTTCCCGGCCATTTCCCGCAACGTGAGCGCCTCCGGTCCACTGAGGACATACGTCCGCCCGTCGTGGCCCTCGGTGGTGAGCACGTGCGCCGCGACGGCCGCGATGTCGGTCAGGTCGATCGGCGTCTGCGTCGCTTCCGCATACGCGGCGCGGATTTCCCCGTGCGTGTGCACGGAATGCGCCCAGCCGAGCGAGTTCGCCATGAACACCCCCGGCCGCAGGAACGTCCGGGCGAACCCGGCCTTCGTCACGGCGGCCTCCACCGCCGCGAACTCAGGCCCGCTCGACCCGGCCTGCTCGTCCCCGACGCTGCTGCCCGACAGCGCGACCACCCGCCGCACGCCCGCCTCGGCGGCGAGCTCGCAGAACCGCGTGACCGTGCGCGCCATCGGCGCGAGGTACACGTCCTCGACGCCCTCAAGGGCCTGCGGCAGCGTCGACGGTCGCGCGAGCGACCCCACGACCACCTCGGCCCCGGCCGGCAGCGCTGCCTGCGCCGGGTCCTTCGTCAACGCGCGCACCGCCGCGCCGCGGGCCAGGAGTTCGTCGACCACGAGCCGCCCGACGTTTCCGGTGGCACCCGTCACCAGGATCGGCATGACTTCCCCACCTCTTCTCATCTGCCACAAAGTCTCTCGTATGCCGTACGGAATAAAACAGCGTACAGCATACGGAGAAGATGGTGCCAGTGGAAAAGACGAGGTCAGGACGTAATGGTCGGCAGCTCGGGCGCGGAGACGTCGTAGACCTTGCCCTTCTGCGTGAGCAGGGCGGCCAGGACCTTCGCCTTGCGGTCGGTCTTGCCGGCGTCACCCCAGCGGACGGTCTTGCCGTCGGTGAGGGTGAACTGGACGCTGGCCGGGGTCTGCGCCGTGGCGGTGGTGACCTGCTTGAGCAGCGCCTGCGGAATCACGCCGAGCACCGCGGTGACGGCACGCGTCACCGGGTCGTCGGCCGACACCTTGGGCAGCTTGAGCTCGGGCAGCCCCGCCGGGCGCGTCTTCACGGTCTTGAACACGACCCCGCCGCCGTCGACGAGGTGCACCCCGTCGCCGCCCGGGCCGCTGTCGAAAAACGCGATGGCCGTGCGCTCGGTCACCGAGATCTCCACGGTGCTCGGCCACGAGCGCGACACGTCGACGGTCGCGACACCCGGCATCTCCGCCACGCGGTCGCGAATCCCGTCGACGTCGACGAGCAGCATCGGCTTGTCGACCGGCACGGCGGCGACGGCCCGGATCTGCTCCGCCGACACCGTTTTCGCGCCCTGCACCGCCACGTCCTTCACCCCGAGCATCGAGCTGAAGAACAGCAGATATCCCAGGCCCACGAGCGTGACGACCACGAGCAGCGCGACCCAGCGGCGGCGGATCTCCTTCTTCCGCGTCGGACGCGCGCGCAGGCTCTCCGCGCGAGTCGCCCGGCCCGAACGCGGCGCCGAAGAGCGGCTCGAGCGGGTGCGGCGGCGCTCCTCTTCCGAGCGCCGCCCCCGCCGGGCGCGGGCCAGGGCAGCGCGATCCCGCTCGTCCTCTTCGGACGAGGGCGGGTTGCGGCGCTCCCTGGTCGACGTCATGCGCCCGCGATCCTCCGGTCGAGCTCGGCCAGGATCTCCGGGCCCAGCTGGGTCACGTCACCCGCGCCCATGGTCACCACGAGGTCACCCGGCTTCACGAGGTCGGCCACGAGCTTCGCCGCGAGGTCGAACGCGGGCTGGTAATGCACCGGGCTCGTCACGCCGTCGGCGATCAGCGCGCCCGTCACACCCGGCACCGGCTCCTCGCGAGCGCCGTACACGTCGAGCACCACGACCTCGTCGGCGAGCGACAGCGCTTCGGCGAACTCCGCCGCGAACGTCTGCGTGCGCGAGTACAGGTGCGGCTGGAACACCACGAGCACCCGGCCGAGCCCGGCCGCCGTGCGCACGGCCTTGAGCTGAGCGGCCACCTCCGTCGGGTGGTGGGCGTAGTCGTCGTACACGCGGACGTCGCCGGAGCGGCCCTTGAACTCGAAGCGGCGGCGCACCCCGCCGAACGCGGCGAGCCCCTCGGCCAGGCCGGCCACGGGCGCGCCCAGCTCGAGCCCGGCCAGCAGGGCGGCGACCGCGTTGAGCGCCATGTGCTCGCCCGGCACGGCCACACGCAGGTCGAGCTCTTCGCCGTCGAGCGCCAGGCGCACCTGGCCGCCGTCCGGGGCGGGCTTGTAGTCGAGCACGCGCACGTCACCCTCGCCGGTGGCGGTGCGGCCGTAGCGGCGCACCCGCACGCCTTCGGCGGCGGCCTCGTCGCCCAGCACCGCGGCGCCCGGGTCGTCGGCGCACACCACGAGCAGGCCACCCGGCTGCAGGCGCCCGACGAACTCCGTGAACACCTTCACGTAGGCCTCGGCCGTGCCGTGGTGGTCCAGGTGGTCGGGCTCGACGTTGGTCACCACGGCGACCGACGGCGAGTACGTGAGGAACGAGCCGTCGCTCTCGTCGGCTTCCGCGATGAAGACCCCGCCCTCGCCGTGGTGCGCGTTGGCACCCGACTCGTTGAGGTCGCCGCCGATCGCGAACGACGGGTCGAGCCGGCAGTGCTGCAGAGCCACGGTGAGCATCGACGTGGTCGAGGTCTTGCCGTGCGTGCCGGCGATGCAGGCCACGCGGTGGCCCTCCATCAGCCCGGCGAGCGCCTGCGCGCGGTGCAGCACGGGGATGTTCCGCGCGCGAGCCGCGGCCAGCTCGGGGTTCGACTCCTTGATCGCCGTGGACACCACGACGGCCGACGGGGCTTCGGCGAGCGCGTCGAGGTTCTCCGCGCGCTGGCCCACGAACAGCTCGGCGCCCTGGGCGCGCAGCGACAGCAGCGCGCGCGACTCCTTGGCGTCCGAGCCGGACACGGCCGCCCCGCGGGCGAGCAGGATGCGCGCGATGCCGGACATGCCGGCCCCGCCGATGCCGATCAGGTGCGCGCGGCGCAGTTCTTCGGGCAGCTCAGGCACCTGCGGCCTCCAGCACGATCTTGGCGAGCGTCTCGTCGGCCTCGCGGTGTCCCAGGCCCACGGCGGCCACGCTCATCTTCGCGACGCGGGCGGCGTCGGTGACCAGCGGCACCACCAGCTCGGCCACCTTGGCCGGGGTGAGCTCCCCGTCGGCCACCAGGAAGGCGGCACCCGCGTCGACGGCGGGCTGGGCGTTCACGGCCTGCTCGCCGTTGCCGTGCGGCAGCGGCACGAACACCGCGGGCAGCCCGACGGCGGACACCTCGGCCGCGGTCATCGCGCCCGAGCGGCACAGCACCACGTCGGCGGCGGCGTAGGCGAGGTCCATGCGTTCTAGGTACGGCACCGGCACATACGCCGGCTTGCCCGGGAACTCCTGCACCACCAGGGTGTTCTTCGGGCCGTGGGCGTGGAGCACACCGACGCCGGCCTCGGCCAGCTCCTTCGCGGCACCGGACACGGCGCTGTTGATCGACTGCGCGCCCTGCGAGCCGCCGAACACCAGCAGCGTCGGGGCGTCCGGGTCGAGGTCGAAGAACTCGCGGGCTTCGGCGCGCAGCGCGGCGCGGTCCAGCGAGGTGATCGACCGGCGCAGCGGGATCCCGACGACCTCGGCCTTCGGCAGCGGCGTGCCCGGCACGGCCACGGCGACGCGCGCGGCGAAGCGGGCGCCCACCTTGTTGGCCAGGCCCGGCGACTTGTTGGCCTCGTGGACCACGATCGGCGTGCGGCCCCGCGCGGCGAGGTACGCGGGCAGCGCGACGTAGCCGCCGAAGCCCACCACGACGTCGGCGCCGACGCGCTCCAGCACGTCGCGGGTCCGGCGCACGGAGTCGCGGACCTTCAACGGGAGCCGCAGCAGCTCCGGGGTCGGCTTGCGCGGCATCGGCACCGGCGGGATCAGCTCAAGCGGGTAACCGCGAGCCGGCACGAGCTTGTTCTCCAGGCCGCGCGCCGTGCCCAGCGCGATCACCTTCGCGTCGGGGCGCAGCCGCATGACGGCGTCGGCCAGGGCGAGGGCGGGTTCGATGTGTCCTGCGGTGCCACCTCCGGCGACGACCACCACGGGCACCTTGCCCGAGGGGGATCGCTCGGCTCCCTTGACGGGGTTACTCACCAATGACCTCTCCGGTTCGCGGTACCCCTGGCACCGCGGTTCGCTGTTGTCCGCGCCGCGTTCGTCCGTGCGGCAGTGCTGCGCCGCGTCGGCTGGCGGACCGACCTGCGGCGCTCCTGCGCCGGTGCGGGCCGGGCCGCGCGTGGCGCCGGCCGGGCCGCCTTGGCACCCGAACCGGTCCCCCGCCCGGCCAGTCCCTTGCGGGTGGTCGTGGGCGGGCGGTACGGGTCGGGCGCGGGCAGCCTCAGCAGGCGTCCGAATTTACCCGGGCCCTGCGAACGCAGTGCGGCCACCGCCTCCGGTTCGTGCCGGGCGGCGTTGGCGAGCACGCCCATGATGAGCATCGTGATGAGCAGCGAGGTGCCGCCGTAGGAGATCAACGGCAGCGTGACCCCGGTGACGGGCAGCAGGCCGACGACGTAGCCGATGTTGATGGCGGCCTGCGCGACCAGGAACATCGTGAGCGTGCCCGCGACGATCCGGATCCACGGATCGATGTTGCGCGTCGCGATCCGCAGCCCGACCACCGCGACCAGCGAGTACAGGGCGAGCACCACGGCGCAGCCCACAAATCCGAGTTCTTCACCGACGAGGGCGAAGATGAAGTCGTTCTGCACGTTGGGCAGGTAGCCCCAGTTGGACGCACCCTGGCCGAGGCCCTTGCCGAACAGGCCGCCGTCGGCGAGTGCGAGCTTCGCCTGGTTGGCCTGGTAGCCGGCGGAACTGAGGTCGGTGTCCGGCGAGAGGAACGACAGCACGCGGTCGAGCCGGTACGGCGCGATGATCGCCAGCGCCAGCACCCCGGCCAGGCCACCGGCCATGATCACGCCGAAGAGCCGCTTGGGCGCGCCCGCGAACCACAGCAGCGCCAGCAGCACCACGGCGAGCGTGACCGTGCCGCCGAGGTCGGGTTGCAGCATGACCAGGGCGAACATCACGAGGGCGACCGGCACGACGGGCACGAGCAGATGGCGCCACTGGTGGATCACGTTGTACTTGATCACCAGGATGTGCGCGCCCCAGAACGCCAGCGCGACCTTCGCGGCCTCCACCGGCTGGAACGTGAACACGCCGAGCTTGAACCAGCCCTGCGAGCCGTTCACGGTGGACCCCAGCGGCGTGAGCACCAGCATCAGCAGGCCGAGGCAGATCACCACCATGGTCGCCGACATCCGGCGGATGCGCTCGAGCTTGATCCGCAGGCCGATCCAGAACACCACGGTGCCGATCGCCACGAACATCAGCTGGCGGTAGAACAGCGAGTACACGCTGCTGCCCGTGGTCGGGTCGTAGGAGGTCACCGACGACGCGGACAGCACCATCACGATGCCGATCACGGTGAGCACCCCGGTGAGGGCGAGCACGAGGTGGAAAGACGCCAGCGGCCGCGAGAGCCACGCCGTGAGCGCGGTGCGGAAAGCCACGAACGCGCTTACCTTGCGCTCCCGCCGCTTCGGCCGGTCGGGCCGGTCCTGGGTCCGCTTCTCGTCAACTACCGTCATTCGCCGCCCCCGCCGCACCGCCCGCGAGGACACGCACCGCCGCGATGAACGCGTCGCCGCGCTCGCCGTAGTTGCGGAACATGTCCAACGAGGCGGCGGCGGGCGCGAGCAGCACCACGTCACCAGGGTGAGCCATTGCGCTGGCCGCATCCACCGCCGCAGTCATGGGTTCATGGTCACCCGGACGGAGGCGGTTCACCGGGACATCCGGCGCGTGTCGCGCAACAGCAGCTGCGATCACGGGTGAATCCACACCGAGTAGCACAACTCCGCGCAGCCGGCCAGCGATCGAGGCCACGAGTTCGTCGACCGCCGCGCCCTTGAGCTGTCCCCCCGCGATCCACACGATGCTCTCGTGGGCCCGCAGCGAGCCACTCGCGGCGTGCGGGTTGGTGGCCTTCGAGTCGTTCACGTAACGCACGCCGCCGATCTCGGCGACCTCCTGTGCGCGATGCGGCGCCGGCTGGTACTCGCGCAGCCCCTTGAGCACGGCCTCGGTCGACACGCCGTGGGCTCGCGCGAGGGCGGCAGCCGCCAGCGCGTTGGCGACGTTGTGCGGCCCGGGCGGTCGGACGTCGGCGATGGTCGCCAGCTCTTCCGCGCTCGTGGCGGGATCGGCGACGAAGGCGCGGTCCACCAACAGGTCCTCGACCAGCCCCAGTTCGCCGGCGTACGGCGTGTCCAGGCGGAACCCGACGCGGCGGGCGCCCTCGGGCGCGTGCTCCTCGGCGAGGCGGGTCGACCACTCGTCGTCGGTGTTGTGCACGACCACGCGCGAGCGTTCGTGGGCCCGGCCCTTCGCGGCGCCGTACTCCGCCATCGAGCCGTGCCAGTCGATGTGGTCCTCGGCGAGGTTGAGCACCACCGACGCGTCGGGCGCGAGCGTCGAGGACCAGTGCAGCTGGAAGCTGGAGAGCTCCACGGCGAGCACGGCGTGGCCGGCCCGCACGGCGTCGAGCACCGCGTAGCCGACGTTCCCGCAGGCCACAGCGTCGACGCCACCTGCGCGCAGCATCGACTCGAGCATGCCGACGGTGGTGGTCTTGCCGTTGGTGCCGGTGATCACCAGCCACGACGGCGGCCGCTCGCGCAGCTGCCCGATTCGCCAGGCCAGCTCGACGTCGCCGATCACCTCGATGCCCGCTGCGGCCGCGGCGGTCAGCAGCGGCGACGTGGGCCGCCAGCCCGGGCTCGTCACCACGAGCACGGTGCCCGGCGGCGGAACGCTGAGGCCCGGCACCAGCTCGGCGCCGAGGCCGGCCAGCTCTTCGAGCCGCTCGACGTTGCCGTCGGTGACCGTCACGTGGGCGCCCAGCTCCCGCAGGACCGGAACCACCGACTTCCCGGTGACGCCGGCGCCCGCCACGAGCACGTTCTTGCCTTCGAGCAGGAGCTCCCTGTCGATCAAGACCTAGCTCCCGACGCCGAGCTGTTCGCTGTAGAACAGCCCCAAGCCGAACATGCAGCAGATGGCCGAGAGCAGCCAGAACCGGATGATCACCGTGGTTTCCGCCCACCCGGCGAGCTCGAAGTGGTGGTGGAAGGGCGCCATCCGGAACAGCCTTCGCCGCGTGGTGCGGAAGACCGCGATCTGGGTGACCACCGAGATCATCTCGACCATGAACAGGCCGCCGATCACGATCGCCAGCAGCTCTGTGCGGGTGGTCATCGACAGGCCGGCGACCAGACCGCCGAGCGCCAGCGAACCGGTGTCACCCATGAAGATCTTGGCGGGCGCGGCGTTCCACCACAGGAACCCGACGCACGCGCCGGTCGCCGCGGCGGCGACCACCGCGAGGTCCAGCGGGTCGCGCACGTTGTAACACGCGGTCTGGGGACCGTCGGCGCACGAGAGGCGCGCCTGCCAGAAGGAGATGATCACGTAGGTGGCCAACACCATCGCGGCGGCGCCGCCGGCCAGACCGTCGAGGCCGTCGGTGAAGTTCACCGCGTTCGACCAGCCGGAGATGACCACGTAGCAGAAGATCACGAACACGATCCACGGGAACGTGATCAGCGCCAGGTCACGCACGTAGGAAAGGCTCTGCGACGCGGGCGTGAGGCCTTGTTCGTCGGCGAACTGCAGCGACAGCACCGCGAACAGGATCGTGACCACGAGCTGTCCGACCAGCTTCGCGGTCTTGTTCAGGCCGAGGTTGCGCTGCTTGCGGATCTTGATGAAGTCGTCGAGGAACCCCACGATGCCGAGTCCCACGGCCAGCATGAGCACCAGCAGGCCGGACGCCGAGGGCGCCGAGCTGTGGGAGTTGCCGAGCCAGCTGATCAGGTGTGCGACGAAGTAGCCGAAGACCATCGCGATGATGATCGCGACGCCACCCATCGTCGGAGTGCCGCGCTTCGACTTGTGGCCCTGGGGCCCTTCTTCGCGGATCTCCTGCCCGAAGCCCTGCCGGGAGAAGACCCGGATCAGGTAGGGCGTGAGCAGGATGGAGACCAGCAGACCCGCCGCGGCCGCGATCAGGATGTTGATCACGCGTGACCACCGTTCGAGCGTTCAGAGGACGGGGAGGGGGAAAGTGATGGGGCTTGTGCAGCGTCTTCGGAGGGGGCGAGCAAGGCCTCGGCCACGTGCCACAGGCCGGCGGCGTTGGAGGCCTTGACCAGCACCACGTCTCCGGGACGCAGCTGATCATGCAGCAGGGCCACGGCGGCGTCGCCATCGGGTACCAGCACCGACTCCTCGTTCCAGGAGCCCTCCTGCGAGGCCCCCTGGTGCATCGGCGCGGCCTCGTCGCCGACGACCACGAGCTTGTCGATGTTGAGGCGCACCACGAGGCGGCCGATGGAGTCGTGCTCGGTCACGGAGTCGGCGCCGAGCTCGCCCATCACGCCGAGCACGGCCCAGGCACGGCGGCCGGTCCGGCGCATCGACGCGAGGGCCTTCAGCGCGGCTCGCACTGATTCGGGGTTGGCGTTGTACGCGTCGTTGAGGACGGTGACGCCGTCGGCGCGCGTGGTCACGGCCATGCGGTGGGCCGAGCGGCGCTCGAGGGCGGACAGCCGCTGCGCGACCTCGGCCGGTGTCGCGCCGAGCTCCAGCGCGATCGCGGCGGCCGAGAGCGCGTTGCCGACGTGGTGCTCGCCGTGCAGCGGCAGCGTCACTGGCGCTTCGCCGTCGGGCGTGATGAGCCGGAACGACGCTCGGGCCTCGGCGTCGAGCGTGATGTCGGCGGCGCGGACCTGCGCGGACGCGGTCTCGCCGACGCCGACCACGCGCGCGCTCGTGCGGCTCGCCATGGCGGCCACCAGCGGGTCGTCGAGGTTCAGCACGGCGACGCCGCCCGCTTCGGCGCTCGGCAGCGCCTCCACGAGCTCGCCCTTGGCCTTCGCGATGGCTTCGCGCGAGCCGAACTCGCCGACGTGCGCGCTGCCGACGTTGAGCACGGCGCCGATGCGCGGCGGCGTGATCGCGGCCGCGTCGGCGATGTGTCCCATCCCGCGCGCGGACATCTCCAGCACCAGGTACTTCGTGTCGTGGTCGGCGCGCAGCGCGGTCCACGGGTGGCCGAGCTCGCTGTTGAACGACCCGGGCGGCGCGACCGTGGGGCCCATCGGCTCCAGCAGCTGCGCGATGACGTCCTTGGTCGAGGTCTTGCCCGACGAGCCGGTCAGCGCCACGACCGTGAGGCCTTCGGCGGCGAGCCGGCCGACGACGTGGCTGGCCAGCTTCGCGAGCGCGGCCAGCACGGCGGCGCCGGAACCGTCGGTGTCGCCCGCCAGCGCGACCGAACGCTCGTGGGCCTGGCCCTCGGGCAGCGGCGGCACCACGATCGCCGGGGCGTCGACCTCGCGGCCGGCGAGCACCGCGACGGCACCGGCCGCCACGGCCTTCGCGGCGAAGGTGTGCCCGTCCACGCGCTCGCCGGGCAGAGCGACGAAGAGGCCGCCGGGCCCGACCTTGCGCGTGTCGAACTCGACAGTGCCCGTGACAAGAGTTGCGCCCGTGACAAGAGTTCCGCCCGTGACGGTCAACGAGCCGTCGGCTCCGTGCAGCCGGCCGCCGACGACGTCGGCGATCTCGGCCAGGCTGAGCTCGATCACTCACTCACCTCGAGATGCTTGCGAATGGCGGCCTCGAGCTCGTCGCGGTCGGAGAACGGGTGCACGACACCCTGGACCTCCTGGCCGGTCTCGTGGCCCTTGCCGGCGATGAAGACGATGTCGCCCGCGCGGGCGAGCGACACGGCGTGGGTGATGGCCTCGCGGCGGTCGCCGATCTCCACGACCTCACCGCCGTGGGACGGCCCGACGCCCCGCGCGCCCTGGAGCATCGCGGCGCGGATCAGGGCGGGGTCTTCGGACCGCGGGTTGTCGTCGGTCACGATCAGCACGTCGCTGCGGCGCACAGCTTCCTCGCCCATCATCGGGCGCTTGGCCGTGTCGCGGTCGCCGCCGCAGCCGAGCACTGTGATGATCCGGCCGTCGGTGCGGGCGCGCAGCGCGTCTAGCCCCTGCGCGACGGCCGCGGGCTTGTGCGCGTAGTCGACGACGGCGGTGAAGTCCTGGCCCAGGTACACGCGCTCCATCCGGCCCGGCACCTCCACGGCGCCGAGGCCCGCGACGATGGCCGCCGGGTCCACGCCGGCGCTGCCCAGGATCGCGGCGGCGAGCACGGCGTTGGCCACGTTGAACGTGCCCGGCAGCGGGATCTTCGCGGCGACCGCCAGGCCGCCCGGCCCGTGCAGCGTGAAAGTCTGCTCCCCCGCCGCGGTGGGTTCGATGTCGGAGGCGCGCCACGCGGCGTCGACGCCCTGCTCGATCGACACCGTCACCGTCTGCGGCGTGAGCAGCGCCCGGCCCCACGCGCTGTCCACGACCACGACCTCGGTGGTCGAGCGGCCGTCGAACAGCAGCGACTTGGCGGCGAAGTACTCCTCCATGTCGCGGTGGAAGTCGAGGTGGTCCTGCGAGAGGTTCGTGAACGCGCCGACCGCGAAGCGCGTGCCGTTGACGCGGCCCAGCGAGAGCGCGTGGCTCGAGACCTCCATCGGCACGTGGGTCACGCCGCGCTCCAGCATCACCGCGAGCAGCGCCTGCAGGTCCGGCGCCTCCGGCGTGGTGAAGCCGCTGACCAGGCGCTCGCCCGCGATCCGCGTCTCGACCGTGCCGATCAGGCCCGTGGTGAGGCCCGCGGCGCGCAGCCCGGAGTCGACGAGGTAGGAGGTGGTGGTCTTGCCGGACGTGCCGGTGACCCCCAGCACGGACAGGTGCAGCGACGGCTCCCCGTAGATCCACGCGGCCATCTCGCCGAGCGCGGCCCGAGGGTCCGGGTGCACGAGGACCGGGATGCCGGCGTCGCGCAACGCGGGGCGCTCGGCGCCCTCGGCGTCGGTGAGCACCGCGGCCGCACCGGCCGCCACGGCCTGGTCGCTGAAGTCGGCGCCGTGGGCGCGTGCGCCGGGCAGGCCGGCGAACAGGTCGCCCGGCAGCACGTGCTGCGCACGCAGCGTGGTCCCGGTGACGGTGAGGTCGGCGGCCTCGGGGCTCTCGGCGATCAGCCGAGCGCCCGCGCGGGCGAGCAGAGTGGCCAGCGGGACCGGGTCGATCCGGGCCGGGCGGGGCGGTGCGGCGACCGCCTTCGCCGGGCTTTCCGGCAGCGACGACGCAGCCGGCCCGCTCTGGGGCTTGGACGAGGACACGGACACGCCCGAGAGGTTACCGAGAGCGCGATCGGGTGACCCAAGGCGGTACGGCGAACGCGCCGGCGCGCACCGCGTGTGCTATGCGGCGCGCGCAACGTCGTTGCGGGGCAAGCGTTTCCGCCTGCCGCCACCAGCCGATGTGGACTATCGCAGGCGGAAACAGACGACAAGGGCCGCCTCGCAGCGTGTTGACAACGGCGAGGCGGCCCTTGGCCGAGTGTCGCGAAGGCGTTCCAGTCGTGTCGCGGGAACGTCTCGGGCGCGTCACGGGAGGATGAGCGGGACCTCCGGCGACGGACCGTCGGACAGCGGGATCTGGTAGCGCTGCGTCAGGTACGAGGCGATGGAGTGGAACAGCGGGCCCGCCGAGTGCCCGGCCGGCAGTGTGGTGTCGGGTGCGTCGAGGCGGATGCCGACGACGAACCGCGGGTGATCGGCCGGCAGGATCCCGGCGAATGTGATGTTGGCCAGGCTCTGGCTGTAGGCCTTCGTACGCGGGTCGACCTGCTGGCCGGTTCCGGTCTTGCCCGAGATCTGGTAGCCCTCCAGCGCTGCGGAAGGCGCCGTGCCCGCGTTGGGGCTCTTGGCGTCCTGCACCACCGCGCGCAGCATGTCGCGCACCGTCGTCGCGGTCTGCGGGCTGACCACCTGGACCGGCTTCGGCGCCGGCTCGGGCACGACTGTGCCGTCCGGGTTCTTCTTCGCCTTCACGATCCGCGGCGGCACGCGCACGCCGTTGTTGGCGATTGTCTGGTACATCCCGGCCATCTGGACCACGGTCATCGACAGGCCCTGGCCGATCGGCAGGTTGCCGAACGTACTGGCCGACCACTGGCTGCGCGGCGGCACGTAACCCGGGCTCTCACCGGGCAGGCCGAGGCCGGTGCGCTGGCCGATGCCGAACTTCTTCAGCAGGTCCGAGTAGCGGTCCGGGCCGATCTTCTGCGCCAGCTCCAGCGTGCCGACGTTGGAGGACTTGGCGAAGATGCCCGTGGTGGTGAAGTTCTGCGTGCCGTGCACCCACGCGTCGTGCACCGTGCGGTCGGCGATCTTGATCTCGCCCGGCACCGGGATCGTCGACTGCGGCGTGGCGATGCCCTCGTCGATGGCCGCGGTGGCGGTGACGATCTTGTTCACCGAGCCCGGTTCGTACGGTGTGGTCACCGCGCGGTCGTTGAGCAGTTCGTCCTGGAAGGTCGACTGGTCGTTCGGGTTGAACGTCTTGTCGTCGGCCAGCGCGTAGATCTCGCCGGTCTTCGAGTCCATGATCACGGCCTGGCCGCCCTTGGCATGCGACTGCGCGACGTAGTCGCTCAGCTGCCGCTGCAGCTCGTACTGCAGGTCCGAGTCGATGGTCAGCTCGAGGTCCGAACCGGGGATGGCCGCCTGCAGCACGTGCTCGGAGCCCGGCAGGTACAGGTTGTCGTTGCCGTTCTGGGTGTTCACGATCTCGCGGCCCGGCGTGCCCGCCAGGTCGTTGTCGCGCGACTGCTCCAGCCCGACCACGCCGTGGAGGTTGTGCTTGGACACGTCGGAATCGTTCATGCGCCAGTTGGCGAGGCCGACGATGTTCGACGCGAGCGTGTCGCCCGGGTACTCGCGCATGGCGCGGTTCTCCACGCCGATCCACGCGAAGTTCTTGACGATGTCAGTGGCCACGGACGGCTCGACGTTGTCCACGAGATAAGTGAACGACTGCGGCTTGTGCAGCTTCGTCAGCAGTTCCTGCTCGGTGGTCAGGTTGGGCACCTTCGAGGCGATGTACTTGGCCGCCGCGGTGCCCTCGGATTCGAAGTTGACGCCCTTTGTGGGGTTCTTCTTCGCGTAGTCGTCCATCGTCTTGTGCAGCACACGCAGGTTCACCGACAGCGTGCGGGTTTCCACGCTGAAGGCGAGCTTGTTGCCGTTACGGTCCACAATGGACCCGCGCTGCGCGGGAATGTCGATGGTGAGGCTGCGCTGCCGCTCGGCCGCGGCCGAGAGCGTGGGCGCCTCGAACCACTGCACCTGCACGAGCTTCACGCCCGCGACGACCATGAGCGCCACCAGCAGGATGCGCACCGCTGAGAAGCGGCTGCGCTGGCCGCCGTTGCCGCGCTTGGCCACCGCGCGGCGCGTGCCCGCGGCGTAGGTGCGCCGGGCGCTGCCCGCGGCGCGCGCCCGGCTGGCCCCCGAAGCCACCATCAGTGCCCCACCGGGGTGGCCGGCAGGTCGCCCTCGATGCCGCCCTGCTGCTGACCGGAGGCGGGCTGCCCGGCGGGCGCGCCCGGCTGCTGCGGCGGCGTCTCGGCCGTCGAGCCGGCGGCGGGCTGGGCCTTCGTCGGCTCGCCGACGACCGTGGTCTTGCCGTCCGGCCCCACGACGATGCGGGCCGGGTCGCCGCCGGGCACCATGCCCAGCTGCTTCGCGGCGGGCGCCAGCGACGCGGGCGACTGCGCCTTCGCGACGTCGCGCTCGAGCCGGTCCTTGGTCTCGGCCAGGCTGGCGTTGGTCGTGCGCAGCTGCTCGAGGCGGTAGGAGTCGGCGATGGCCTGCGTCGTCAGCCACAGCGTCGAGGCGACGCCGACGGCCAGCAACCCCATCATGACCAGCACGAAGGAGGCCCGCGAACGCGGCCAGCGCAGCAGCAGCCGCTTCGGCTTGACCGCGACCTCGGTGCGTTCGAGCTGGGGCTGGGGCTTCTTCGGCTCACGCTGCTGCAGCAGGTCGGCCCGCTGCGCGCGGCGCGCGTAGGCCCGCTCCGCGGCCGTGGTGCGGCCGCGCGAGGACCGGCGTGGCGCGGTTTCCGGCTGCGCCGTGGTGGTGCGGGCCGTGCCGGTCCGGGTGGTCTGCGGTTCCTGCTCGACCGTGGTCCCCGCTTGCGCGCTCCGGCGCGTCGCCGGCGCGCCGGAGCGGCGGCGGGACTTCGTGGGTGCGGTCATCGCGGCTCTCCGATCCTCTGTGCTGCCCGCAGCCGCACGGAGGCGGCCCTCGGGTTGTGCTCGATCTCGCCTTCGCCTGCCTTCTCGGCTCCTCGGGTCAGGAGTTTCAGCTCGGGACCGTGCCCGGGCAGTTCGACCGGGAGCCCCTCCGGGGTCCGCGACTTCGCGAGCTCCGCGAACGCCTGCTTCACCAGGCGGTCTTCGAGCGACTGGTAGGACTCCACGACGATGCGGCCGTCCATCGCCAGCGCCGAGAGCGCCGCCGGCATCGCCCGCCGCAGCACTTCCAGCTCGCCGTTGACCTCGATCCGCAACGCCTGGAACGTGCGCTTGGCCGGGTGCCCGCCGGTGCGGCGGCTCGCAGCCGGCACCGCGTCGTAGAGCAGCTCGACGAGCCGCGCGCTGCGCGTGAACGGTTCCTTCTCGCGCGCCGCGACGACGGCCTTGACGATCCGCTGCGCGAAGCGCTCTTCGCCGTAGTCGCGCAGGATCCGGATCAGCTCGCCCGGCGCGTAGGTGTTGAGCACGTCGGCGGCGGTGAACCCGGTGGTCGGGTCCATCCGCATGTCCAGCGGGGAGTCCTTCGAGTACGCGAAGCCGCGCTCGGCGCGGTCCAGCTGCATCGAGGAGACGCCGAGGTCGAAGAGGATGCCGTCCACAAGGGACAGTCCGAGCCCCTCGATGGCCTCGGGGAGTCCGTCGTAGACGGTGTGGACCAGGTCGACGCGGTCACCGTGCCGCGCGAGCCGCTCGGCCGAGCGCTCGAGCGCGGCGGGGTCGCGGTCCAGCGCGACGAGCCGCAGCCGGGGAAAAGCCGCCAGGAGCGCGTCGGAGTGGCCGCCGAGGCCGACGGTCGCGTCGACCAGCACCGCGTCGCGGTCGGCGAAGGCGGGGGTGAACAGTTCGACGATGCGGTCCAGCAGCACCGGAACGTGCTCGTGCTCGGTCATGCCCCTCCCCCTTCCGTGCTCCGTACTCCCGGGGAAGATGCGGCGGATGCCGTCAGGTCCCTGCCCGCCCGCGGTCCGACCTGGCACCGGGGAAGGTGCGCCAGGGCCAAAGAGCGGACAGAGGCCTCACGGCATCCGCGGGGACGTTTCCCGGTTCCACGGCCTCGGCGGACCCGCGTCCCCCGACGACGCAGGTGCTCCGGTGTCCGTGTCCCCTAGAAGACGCCCGGTAGAACTTCCTCTCGAGCCTTCGCGTAGCTGTCCTCGTGTTCGTCCAGGTAGCCCTGCCACGCCTGGGCGTCCCAGATCTCCAGCCTGGTGATCGCACCGATCACCACGCACTCCTTGTTCAGCCCGGCGTAGCGCCGGAGCTCGGACGCGATGGTGATGCGCCCCTGCCCGTCCGGGCGTTGTTCGTCGGTTCCGGCGAACAGGTAGCGCTGGTAGGCCCGAACCGCCTCGTTCGTGAACGGGGCTTCGGCGACCTTCCGAGCCATCTGCTCGAACTCGGCGCGGGGGAAGACGAAGAGGCAGTGGTCCTGCCCCTTGGTGACCATCAGCCCGCCGGCCAAGGCATCGCGGAACTTCGCGGGCAGCGCGAGCCGCCCTTTGTCGTCCAGCTTCGGGGTGTGGGTGCCGAGGAACACCGGCCTCCACCTCCCCTACCGATTCCGGCTGGCGAACCACCCGGCTCCGGCTACGGGGCTCCCTTCCGCCCCACTGGTCACCACCGTACCCCACTTTTCACCACAGTCAACGCGACTTGCTCCCCGTTAACTCCGTCGTGTCACGCGTTTACGCAGGTCAGCGCTGTGGGGCCTGGTGGGGGCCGGGTGGGGGGCCGTGGCCAAGATCCCCCGCGCCGGGGTCTCGGAGCAACCCGCGCCGGGTGTCGAACGTCCGCGGAACGGCAGCGTGAAGACCAGGAACCCCTGGGTGGGGCCCAGTGGGGAGCCCGGGTGGGGGCCGGTGGGGATCGCGGTGGTGCGCGGTGGGGGCCACGGGTGGGGTGCGGTGGGGGCGCCCGTGGGGGGTGGTGGGGACACCGGTGGGGCCGGTCCGGGGCCGACGGTGGAGCGGCGTGGGGAATCGGGGAAACGCCTGGTCGCCGGGCGCCGGGGGTCATCGGGCGCCGAAGTGCGGGCGGATCAGGCCGAGCACAGCGGCGGCCGTTGTCGGCTCATCGCCGCGAGCCGCTCCAGCTTCCGGACTCGGATGGGTGACCGGATCACGCCCGCAGCAGGACGGCAGCCCGTCGACTCGCCGCCGCGGGCACCCGATCGCGAACCGCCCCAACCGCCAGACCCGGACGGCGAGCCGGTCAGGCCTGCGGCAACACGGCAGCCGCGGTCGACTCGCCCCGCACATCGGCGTCGCGTGCCCTTGGTCACGAGCCGCCCCAGCTGCCGAGCCCGGACGGGCGAACGGATCAGGCCCGCAGCAGGACCGGCAGCCACGGTCGACCCGTAGCCGTGAGCCGGCGACGCAGACACCCAGTCACGACGCGGCCCAGCTGCCGGGCCGGACGGACGAACGGATCAGGCCCGCAGCGGCGCGGCACCACCGTCGACTCGCCGCTGCGGGCGGGCATCGCGAAACACCCGGTCACGAGCCTCCCCGACCGCCACACCCGGACGCCCGAGCCGGTCAGGCCTGCGGCAGCGCGGCAGCCGCGGTCCGCTCGTGGCCGTGGGCCGGCGTCGTGTGGGGTTGGAGGGCGTAGACGACCCAGCCGACGAGGGACAGGCCCGCCCAGCTGAGCGCGCGGTAGATCAGCACGGTCGCGGCGGCCGGTGCGGCGGGGACGCCCGCGGCCACCAGCACGCCGAGCAGTCCGGCTTCGGCGAGGCCGGCGCCACCGGGGAGGATCTGGAGGGCGATGCTGGCCTGGACGACCAGGAAGCCCACGGCGAGGACGTCCCAGCGGATGTGCGTGCCGGTGCCCTCGGCGCTGGCGATCAGGGCGAAGAAGTCGAAGCCCCAGCTGGCCAGCGCGAGGACCAGCAGGATGCTCCAGCGGGCGCCGCCGGGGCGCAGCCGCGCGACGCGTTCCGAAAGCTGGAGGGCGGCGGCGTCGGCTTTCTCGAGCCAGGTCTTGCGGCAGGTGGTGCACGTGCCGGGAGTGCGGCCGAAGACCCGCAGCAGTGAGGTGAGCCCGCGTTGCAGGACCGCCGGGTGCGTCAGCAGCGCCCACACCCCTGCGGAACCCACCGCGACCACGATGGCCGCGGGCACGGCCAGGCGCAGCGGCACGCGGCCGGCCCATGCGAGGGCGAGGAAGCCGAGGACGATGAGCAGCACGGTGGTGATCACGCCGGCGAGCAGGACCGCCCAGGCCGACAGCGCGCTGTCGACGCCGCGGCGGCGCAGCTGGTTGATCGCGTAGGCGAGCGAGCCGGCTCCGCCCACCACGGGGACCGTGGTGGAGACGGCGTTCTGCGCGAAGGTGATGCCCTGCACGGCCGAGGCCGGCACGTGCGCTCCCCCGACCAGCAGCAGCTGGCGGTGCAGTTCGCCGTAGACGGCCAGCGCCGCGAGCCCGGCGAGCCCGGCCGCGGCCACCCAGCCCCACTGCACGTGGTCGAGCTGCGAGAACTGCGTGGCCAGCTCCGGCACGCGCCACACGAGGTACCCGAGTGCGGCGGCCACCACGGCCCAGTGGAGCACCGGCCGCCAGGGCAGCCGACGGCGCGCCCGGGTGCGGTGCTCGACCGCTCCGGGCTCCGTGCCCGCCATCTCGAGGCTCGTCACGCCGGCCTCCTTCCACGCTGGTCCTATGGGCGACAACCCCAGTGTGCGGCTGAGCATTCCGCTCACCGCGGCGTGAAGTATCACGCCACGAACGGGGGTCAGCGGGCTTGACCGGCGCCGATCGGCTGCCGCGCGGCCGGCAACCGGCCGACGGTGGTCGGCCGCCACCAGTCCGGCCCCCGCCAGAGCGAACGCCGCTACCGGCCCGAGCGGCACCACGCACCACGCCGTGACGACGCCGAACACCAGCGTCCCGGGCAGCGAGCGCAAGGCGGAGCGCACGAGGGTTTCCGCGGCGGCGAAGCCGGATCCATGGTGGGTGGTCGGGGTGAGGATCGCCAGGACGACCGGCGTGCACGCGAGCACGCCGGCCAGGTGCGGGCCCAGCAGGTTCGACAGGACGGCCAGCGCCGTCACGACGGCCGCCGCGGCGCCGACTCGCACGGGCATCTCCCAGCGTGGGGCCGGCGCGACGACGTCGATCCGCGGCGCCGGCGGCCAGGTCATCAGGCCGGTGAGCACGACCACGCCGGTCACCGCCGCTGCGAGCCACGGCGACTGAACTTCGGCCACCAGCGCCAACGCCCCGGCAGCGACGGCGAGCGCCACCGTGACCGCGACGGCCGGGCGCCGCACCCGCCGGGCGACCCGGCCGTAGCCGAGGCAGAAGGCCGCCACCACCAGCTGGCCGGCGATCGTCCCGCGCGCCGCGTCGGCCACGGTGCCGGCGCCGGCGCGCGCCAGGAGGACGAGGAGGAACGGGAAGGTGGTCGTCGGGAAGCCCGCGAGCCGGCCGCCGAGCCGCGGCCCGTAGCGGCGCTGGACGACGGTCACGAGCAGGACGCTGAACACGGGCAGCAGGGGCGGCAGCAGGACTTTCATGCCCTGAACGTTTCCAGGAACTCCGCCGAAGATGGCTCGGAAATCACGGCCCGAACGCCGTCGTCTCCGATCTTTCCTCGGCCCTTGCCCGATCACGCCGAGTTCTGCACAATTGCCTCTGTGGACGCCATCGACCGCTTGCTCGTCCGGCTCCTCGAAGAGGACGCCCGCCGCACCTACAACGAGCTCAGCGCCCAAGTGCGCCTGTCCGCGAACACCGTCGCGGACCGGGTCCGCCGCCTCCGCGCCGCCGGCGTCATCCGCGGCTTCCGGGCCGATCTGGACCCCGCCGCCCTGGGCCGCGGCCTGACCATGGTCAGCGACGTGCGCCTGCGCGAAGACGTCGACCGCACCCACTTCGAACGCGAGCTGCACCGTGTCCCGCAGGTCGTGTCGGGCGCCCGCATGACCGGTGAGTACGACTACCAGCTCCGCCTCGCCTGCCTGGGCCCCGCGGAGTTCGAAACGGTCGTCGACCGCCTCAAACGCGAGCACGGCGTGCGCGAGCTGCGCAGCCGCCTGGTGCTCCACGAGCTCGACGTGAGCGCGACCGGCCTGCTCGACCTGGCGTGAGCCGCCGGCGGCTCAGCCGAACAAAGCCAGGACCCGTTCGATCAGCCGCGGCCCGTCGACCGGGGCGACGTTCACCCAGTCCTGCCCGCCGCGCCCACTCGACACGCCGGCGGAGTACGCGCCGACGTCGGTGTCGAACCAGGTCAGCCCGCCGCAGCGCTCGATCCGCCCGCCACTGATACGCGTGTAGACGCCGAACTGCCCCGCGGCGAACACCGGCCGGGCCTGGATCGCGGCGACCTCCTCAGCCTGGCGCGCCGTCGAAGCCGAAGTCGCGGCCGACGTGGAGTCCCACCCCGAAGCCGGCAGGCTCACGCCGAACCCGGGCCCGGCCGACAGCTCCGGCAGCACCTCGACGAGCGCCGAAACGAGCTCTCCCTCACGGATCCCGCGGAGCCCCACCGTCCGTTCCGGCTGCACCGCCAGCACCCCGCTGTGTCCGCGCACGGCGGTCACGGCGCGGAACGGCGTGTCGGCCGTCATGTCGACCAGGGCTTCGCACGCGACGTAGCGCGAACCGCTGTCGAGCAGCCGCAGCCGGTTCTCCAGCTCGGGAGCGAGCTGCCCGGCGAAGAGGCCGCGGTCGGTCAGGCCGCGGTAGACCTCGGCGCGCACGGCCGCGCGTTCGTCCTCCGTCGCGCCGACGCTGGGCACCGCCAGGGGCACCGGGACGGGGCCGAGCCCGAGGTCGTGCCACACCACGTCGAAGGCCGACGCGGAGAGCCGGATCAAGCCGGCCCGAGCCGAGGGCCGGGGTGTCCGGAAACGCGACCCCCGGCACGAGCCCGTGCAGCGCCGTGTCACGGGTGCGCACGACGTCGATCGCCTTCTGCCGCGCCGCTTCGGCTTCCGCGCGGCGCGCGTCCATCGCGAACGACAATCCGGCGAGCTCCAGGACGTTGCCGCTCGCGGCGGCCGAGCGGATCATCGCGGCCGGGTCGAACTCGACCGGCGGCGGCATCTCGGTCCGGGCCCGCGCCGCCACGTCGGCCTGCCCCGCCACGGAGTCGCCGACCACAGTGGACACGGCGGCGGACTCCCCCAGCCAGCCGGCCGCTCGCGCGAGCACCGCCCTCATCGCGTCGCCCGCTTCGCCTTCCCACGTCTCCTGGCTGCCTGCCGACAGCGCGGCGAGCGACGCGGTCGAGTCCTCGAACCTGCGCGCCAGCTCGGTCCAGCGCGCACCGGCCTGACCGGCGGCGACGGGGTCGTTGCCCTGCTCGACCTGCGCGGCCAGCGCTTCGTGGCTGAAGGACTCGTAGCGGGCCGTCGGCTCGGGCACGGCTGCGGACACGGCACACCTTCCGGTAGACGGGATCGGGAACGCTCAGGGCAGCTTCGGCTCGACCAGCCCGGCGACGGTCGTCGCGCGGGAGCACGCCAGCGTGGTGTCGGAGAAGCTCGCGTTGCTCACGTCCACCTGCACGCTCGCCGAGGCGCCGACGCCGAGCAGCACGGCGCACGTGCCGGCGGCGGCCTTCTTGTCCGCCACCTGCAGCGCCTGGTGCGCGCCGACCTTCTTCTTGGTGCGCGTGCCGTGGGAGAGATCGAGGTTGGCGAGCCCGGCGGTCTCGTCGAGCGTGACCGTGACCCCGAACGTCGAGGGCACCGTCCAGTCGCACGCGCGCGCCTCGCCGATCGTCTTCGGCTTGCCCAGCTCGGTGAGCCCGGCGCTCGAGCGGTCGCTCGGCGAGAGCAGCGCACACGGGTCCAGGTCGGCCAGCGCCGGACCGGCCGCGCTCGACGGCGCGGGTTCCGGGCCGTCGTCGGCCGCGACCGCCTTCGGGGTCACCGGGCGACCGCACGCAGCGAGCACGACGAGGGCCGGGACGACCGGCACGAGCAGCAGGAGCTTGCGCACGGGCTCAGCCACCGGCGCAGTCCACGCCGTCAGCCGCCGCATCGTCCTCGCGCCCGTACTTTTTCAACGCGCTGTCGATGCGTTCCTTGAGATGTTCGATCTGCTTGCCGAACGCGGTCAGCTGCGCGACCGCCGACCCGTCGCGGCCGAAGCCGTACTGCGCCATGAACGCGCCGACCTCGCCGGCGTACCCGCTGCCCAGCGGCACCGAGCGGCCCAGCACGTTGGCTTCGCGGACCATCTCGCCCACCACGTCCTGCAGCTCGCCGAGCTTCGTGTAGGTGGCCGTCGCGAGCTCCGGCGCCACCGCGAACCGGCCGGCGCCGGATCCGGAACTCGTCAGGCCCGGCACGTCGGGCAGCGGTGCGGCCCCCACCTCGCTCATGAGCGGTTACGCCTCTCCGTAGTCGAGCGACCTCGGTTTCGGAGCATACGTGAGAGCCCTCCGTCAGCGGGAGCACCCGAAAACGCGGCTCCGTACACCCGAACGGCGGACGGACGGCATTACCGGAGAGTCATCGGCAGCCGTTCGCGGGGTTCCGGCGCCGAGTTCGCCCGAGTTTGACACACTGGATGGAAGGCTGATCGCTGCGCGGACAGCGAGCGACCCGGCGGAGCCGGTGAAAGCCGCACAGGCATGCGCCACCAGGAGGACGAGTGACGTCGAGAATCCAGTCCGCCACCCCTGCCGGACCGCAGGGCGGCGGGGCCGGGCAGCCGCCCTACGCCTCGGCGGATGCCCCGAACGGGCGAGGCAACGGGTACGCCCCGAGAGTGTCCCTCGACGAGCTGCACGACACGGCCCGCCGGGTCGCCGCCAACGTCGAACGCGTGCTGGTCGGCAAGCCCGACGTCATCCGGATCGCGCTGGTGACCCTCCTCGCCGAGGGTCACCTGCTCGTGGAGGACGTGCCGGGCGTCGGCAAGACCTCGCTGGCCAAGGCGCTCGCGCGGTCGATCGACTGCACCGTGAGCCGCGTGCAGTTCACCCCCGACCTGCTGCCGAGCGACGTCACCGGCGTGTCGATCTACAACCGCCAGACCGGCGAGTTCGAGTTCCGGCCCGGCCCGGTGTTCGCGAACATCGTGGTGGGCGACGAGATCAACCGCGCCTCGCCGAAGACGCAGTCGGCGCTGCTCGAATGCATGGAAGAGCACCAGGTCACGGTCGACACGAGCACGTACCTGCTCGGCGCGCCGTTCATGGTGATCGCCACGCAGAACCCGATCGAGATGGAGGGCACCTACGCCCTGCCCGAGGCCCAGCGCGACCGCTTCACCGCGCGCGTTTCGATCGGCTACCCGGACCAGCAGGCCGAGCTGGCCATGGTCGACGAGCACGCGGGCCACAACCCGCTGGCCGAGCTGTCGGCGGTGTCCGACGGCGCGACCGTGCAGCGGCTCATCGAGACCGTGCGCGCGGTGCACATGGCGCCCGAGGTCCGCCGCTACGCCGTGGACCTGGTGTCCGCGACCCGGCAGGTACCGGAGATCCGGCTGGGCGCCTCGCCGCGCGCGACGCTGCACCTGGTCCGCGCCGCGCGGGCGCAGGCGGCGCTGTCGGGCCGCGAGTACGTGGTGCCGGACGACCTGCACACGGTCGCCGTGCCCGTGCTGGCGCACCGGCTCGTGCTCACCACGGAGGCGCACGCCGCCCGCCGCTCGGCGACCGACGTGGTCCGCGCTGTGCTGCACCGCGTCCCCGTCCCCCAGGGCTCCACCGGCACCCGCTGACCGGCGAACCCCTTACCCGAATCCGAGAACCGCATGCTGCGTGCACTGTCCGGCCTCACCACCCGCGGCCGCTGCCTCCTGGCCGCAGGGATCGCCGCGGCCGTGTGCTCGCTGGTGCTCAACGAGCGTGACCTGCTGCGCGTCGCCGTCTTCGTGGTGGCGCTGCCGCTGCTGGTCGCAGCGTTCATCTCGGCGACCCGGCTTCGCCTCGGCGCCACGCGTGCGCTGCGGCCCGAGCGCGTGGCCGTCGGCGCGAGCGGCGAGGTGCACCTCGAGCTGTGGCGCAGCGGCCGGCTCCCGGGCGGCGAGGTGCTGCTCGAGGACGGCGTGCCGTACGCGCTGGGTTCGAAGCCGCGGTTCGTGGTCGAGCGGCTGCCGCACGACCGCCGGGTGCTGCTGCGCTACCCGCTGCAGCCGTCGCTGCGCGGGATCCAGCAGGTGGGGCCGCTGCGCGCGACGATCACCGACCCGTTCGGACTGTGCGAGTTCGAACGCGAGCTGATCGGGCACTCCCGGCTCGTGGTGGTGCCCCGTGTCGTCGGTCTGTGGGGGCTGCCGGGCGGCGCCGGAGTGGGCGCGGGCGACGACGGCACGGTGCGCCTGCACGCCGGGCAGGGTGAGCCCGACGTGATCGTGCGTCACTACCGCACCGGCGACGACATGCGGAAGGTCCACTGGCGCTCCACCGCCCGCCGTGACGAGGTCATGGTGCGCGTGGAGGAACGGCCGTGGCGGGGCGGCACGACCGTGCTGGTCGACCACCGCTCCGCCGCCCACCACGGCACCGGCCCCGCGGCCAGCCTCGAGTGGGCGGTGTCGTTCGCGGCTTCCGTGGCACTGCACCTGCGCCGCTCCGGCCACCGCGTCCGCCTGGTCACCGAACACGGCATCACACTCGCCGACACCCCGGGTGAGGGCGGCGAAGGCTACGACAACGTGGTGCTCGACGCGCTGGCCGGGCTGCAGCCCGCGCACCAGCGCGACGTGACGCTCGGGCACGACCCGGCCGAAGGACAGGAGCTCATCGCGGTGCTCGGCACGGTCAGCGCGGAGTCGGTGCACGAGCTGGCCCGCTACCGCCCGCGCGGGGTCCGCAGCCTCGCGGTGCTGCTGGACACGCCGAGCTGGGCCGGGTCCGGCTCGTCCGGCCACCAGGCCGCGGCCACGAAGGACGCCGCCGAGCTGCTGCGCGCGAACGGCTGGGGCGTCGTGATCGCCGGCCCGCAGACGCCGATGCCGCAGGCCTGGGCCGAGTTGTGCCGCACAGGTGCCCACCGCGGCGCCCTGATCGGCGGTGCTCGATGACCACGACGGCACCCCGTCCGCCCGTTTCCCAGGCTCCCCCGCCGATCCCGCACACCCCGACCCCGCAGCCGGCCGCCCAGCCGCCGGTGTGGTCGAGCGGGATCCTGCCGCCGGTCGCCGCGGGCATCGCGACGCTGTGCGCGGCCACGTCGCTGACCGGCGTGGTTTCCGGGTGGGCGTGGTTCGGCTACCTGTTCGTGGCCGTCATCCTGATCGCGTCGACCGGCCTGGCGCTTCGGTCACTGCGTGCCCCGACGGTGCTCGTCGGCCTCGGCCAGCTCCTGGTGCTGCTGTTCCTGGTCACGGGCGCGTTCACCACGCAGGGTCTCCTCAAGATCATCCCGGGCCCCACGGCCTTCGGCGAGCTGCAGGCGACGCTCGCGGCGTCGGCCGAGCAGATCCGCACCGGGCTGCCGCCGGTCGAGGGCACGCAGCCGATCCTGTGCCTGGTGACGATCGCGATCGGGCTGGTCGCGGTGCTCGTCGACACGCTCGCGGTGGCCGCCGCGGCACCGGCGGCGACTGGTCTGGTCCTGCTGTGCGTGTACGCGGTGCCGGCGGCGCTGTCCGACGAAATGCTGCCGTGGTGGACTTTTCTGCTCGGCGCGGCCGCGTTCGCGTGCCTGCTCGCCCTCGACGGCAACCACCGGCACCGGCGTTGGCGCAACCGTGAGGCGCCGGGTTCGGGCGGGCCCGCGCGCGCGTTGCAAGCGCCCGTGGCCGTGGTCAGCGCGGCCGTCGTGCTCGGTCTGCTCGGCGGCGGGATCACGTGGGTGGGCACCGTCGGGAAGATCCCGTTCGGCGCCGGCTCCGGTGCTGGCGGAGACGGCAGCGGCGGGTTCGGCGTCGCGCCGTTCACGCAGCTGCGCGGCCTGCTCGACCAAGGTCAGAACGCCGAGCTGTTCCAGGTCCGCGGCCTCGGCAACGACCGGCGATACCTGCGGGCGTTCACGCTCGACACCTACACGCCCAACCAGGGCTGGGGCCTGCGCGGCGGCGGCCAGGCGCAGACGGGTGTGCTCGCCAACAGCACCCTGCCCGCCGCGCCCGGCGACGACGGTACCGGCGTGTCGCGGCAGATCCAGATCCAGCCCACGCAGTGGGTGGACAACTGGCTGCCCGTCTACGGTGCGCCGCGCGCGCTGCGCGGGCTTTCGCCGCAGTGGCTGTACGACCGGGTCAGTGGCGCTGTGTTCACCACGAAGAGCGAGTCCGCGCCGACCTACACCGAGGTCGCGTCGCTGAAGGAACCGACGGCCGCCGAGCTGCGGGCCACCGACCCGAAGTCCGACGAGGTGCCGGCGTTCTACTCGCAGATCGGCCGCGTGGACCCGCGGGTCGTCGCGAAGACCAACCAGCTCATCGCGGGCAAGACCGACAACTTCGACAAGGCCACCGCGCTGTGGCAGTTCTTCAGCGCACAGAACGGTTTCGTCTACGACACGAAGACCGCGGACGCCACTGACGCCGACGCCCTGGCCGACTTCATCCTCAACGGCAAGCGCGGCTACTGCGAGCAGTACGCGTCGGCGATGGCCGTGATGCTGCGCGTCGCCCACATCCCCGCGCGGGTGGCCATCGGCTTCACGCCGGGCGTGCCGAAGGGTGACTACCAGTCGATCAGCTCGCAGGACGCGCACGCGTGGGTCGAGGCGTACTTCGGCGACAAGGGCTGGGTCAGCTTCGACCCGACGCCGCTCGCCGACGGCCGCGGCATCGTCCCGTCGTACCTGCAGCAGAAGAACTCGAACTCCCAGCAGCCCGACGCCACCGACGACCTGCCCACCGCGCCGCACTCCAGCGCCCCGACGGCGGACTCGCCGCTCGACAAGGGCCAGAACGAGGCCACCCCGACCACCACGGCCACGCCTGAATCGCACGACGGCTGGCTCGTGATCCTCGCCGCCGTACTCGCGGTCCTGGGCGCTGCGGCGGTGGCCACGGCGTACGTCTTGCGGCGGCGGCCTCCCGCCCCGGGTGCGGCGGCTCCGGATCTGCCGCCCGGCGCGGTCCCGGATGGCGACGTCCTCGTCCGCGCCCCGGCTCCCCCGGCCGCGCGCACGAGCCAGGCCGCCCTGTGGCTGCCTCTTGCGGGCGGCGTGCTCCTCGTCGCGGCGCTGGGGTTCCTGGCCGGTCTCGTGGCCTGGTGGTTCGCCGTGATCGTCGTGCTGCTCCTGGTCGGCTTCGGCGGCCCGGCGGCCCTGCGCGACGTCTCCCGCCGCCGCCACCTCCAGGCGATCGTCACCCACGCCCCCGGCTCCGCCGACGCGGCGTGGCGCGAGCTCAAAGCCGAGTGCGCCGACCGCGGTCTGCCGCTGGCCGACAGCGACACCGTCCGCGTGGCCGGCCAGAAGATCGCCGAGCGCCACCACCTCGACGACTCGGGGCGCGACAGCCTGCGCACGGTCATCGGCGCCGTCGAGCGCACTTGGTACAGCGATGCGACCGCGGCGGACCCGGAGCTGGCCCCGGCCTTCGACCGCCTCCGCCACAGCCTGCGCACCACGGCCCCGCTGTCCTGGCGCGGGCGGTTGTTCCCGAAGTCGATCCTGCGGCGCCGGCCCTGATCGACGGGGCTTGAGGGTGGGGCCGTTCGTCCTCGATGCACGAACGGCCCTACCTGTCCCGGTCCGGAGTCGAGCAGCGACACCCGCACCCGAGCGAGCCGTCGTCGAAGGCGATCGCACCGCGCCGGCAGCGCCGGCGCGGGGTCGTTCCGATGGGCGACGAGGCGATCGTGGCCACTTTGACGCGCCCGCGCGGTCGTTGACGGCCTACAACACGGCAGCGATCGGTTCGAGCCCGGCGATCAGCTCGTCGAGCTCGGCCGCGGTGAGCACCTCGTACGCCGGTGCCGCCAGCTCATCGGTGAGCACCTCGATCCGCTCCCTGATCTCCCGGCCGGCGTCGGTGAAGCCGCCGGCGGCATCCACGAGGCCACGGCCGCGCAGCCCGTCGACGACCGCGGCCAGCCGCGCCTTCGGCAGGTGGTGGATCCGGCCGAACTTCTCCGCCTTCATCCCGAGGGACAACGCCATCAGGACGTGGGCCTCGGTGCCACCGATGCCATGGGCGAGGAGGGCGGCGTTGTGGCCGTCACCGCGGTGCTCCCGCAGCAGGGTCGCTGCGTGCCAGAGCCGGGCCACCGGCTCCTCGGGTACGGCGAGCGCCCGGAGCCCGGCATAGAGCGCCCGGCCCTCGGTCGGCGCGCTGAGGCCTGCTCGGGTGGCGAGGTCGGCGACCCGCGCCAGACCCGGCGATTCGGCGAGCTCCCCGATGCTCTGCCGCAGCGCGGTGGCGCTGCCCCGCTCGCGCACGGCGATCGCCTCTTGCGGGGTGACCTTCCCCCAGACCCTCGGGATGTGGCGCGCGACCTCGCCGTCGGCAAAGTTGTAGAAGACCGCGTGCACCACCTCGGCCGGTGCCGGCCCAGCGGGGCGGCGCGGCCGGCGAAGTACCCGTCCCAGTAGTCGCGCATGCCCAGCGCCAGGAACTCCTCGTTCGGCACGTCGGAGAAGGTGATGGTGCCGATCGGCTCGACGAGCTCGGACATGCGGTGGACCTTGGACTGGAGGTGCGGCATCGGTCGGCTCCCGTGGTCGTGGCCGCGCCCTCGTGGGCGGCCTCTCACCCCGCCTACGAACAACGCGGCCCGGATTCGACACCTCCGGCCGGGCAGCGCCCCAAGATTTTCGCCCGGACTCGGTCGCCGTGATCCGGTCACCGGCCGGACCTACCCGTACGGCCCGACCGTGGAGCAGCAGCTGCCGGAGCCCCGCGCACACGAGAATCCGCGCTCCACCCCAGCCGGGTGAAGCGCGGATCCCACGAGGTGACCGAAGGGAGCTACTGCTCCTCGAAGCGCTGGCGGAAGCGCTCTTCCATGCGTTGCGTGAACGAGCTCTTGCCGCCCGATCCCTTGCCGCCGCCACCGCCGCGGCCGGTGTCCTTGCCGCCTCCGCCGCTGTCGCCGTGGCGTATCGACGTGACCGCCATCAAGACCCCGAAGAACATCACGAGGAACCCCAGCACGCTGATCAACGGGATGTCGGCGACCCGCAGTACGGGTACCACCACGCCGAGCACCAGGAGCGCTACCCCCACCACGAACAGCGCGATCCCTTGGATGCGCCGTCGACGGGCGGGGCGGCGCATCCGGGTGCCACGCACCGTGGATGCGAACTTGGGGTCCTCGGCATAGAGCTCGCGCTCGATCTGATCGAGCAGCCGCTGCTCATGCTCGGAGAGTGGCATCTTTCCTCCTCCGGCACAGCTGTCGCGGGCGCCGGGCCGCGCAACGTTCTGGACCCAACTGCCGGCCCCAGGCGGGGCGGCACTGTCCAGGATACGAGCCCCGCGCGCGTCCGACTACCCGATCCCGCATCCAGAAGGGATCGAATTGGGGGAAATCACGACTGACGTGGGTTGACACTGGGTCACGACGGCCCGGTGACGGTACAACGGACGACACAACGGGCGACCCAGCTCACGTTTCCCGGGGCGTCAGCAACGACGCCGGGCGCACCGCGGCCGACCCGAACTTCGATCTCGCCACGTCGGCGGCCACTTCCGCGTCGCGCCAGCGCGGCTCGGCGGAGGCGAACTGCAGCTGCTCGCCGCCCTCACCCGTGTCGAGGCCCTCCACGCGCACGCCGATCAGCCGCACGGCTCCCGTGGGCGCGTGCTCGGCCAGCAGCTCCACGGCGGTCCGGTGGATGTCGCGCGCGACATCAGTGGCCGCGTACAGCGTGCGCGCCCGGGTGATCGTGGTGAAGTCGGCGAAGCGGACCTTGATCGACACCGTCCGCCCGCGCAGCCCACGGGCCCGCAAAGTCGCGCCGACCCGTTCGGACAGCCGCAGCAGCTCCAGCCCGAGCTCGTCGCGACTGTGCAGGTCGACGTCGAACGTCCGCTCCGCCCCGATCGACTTCTCCGCCGCCTCGGCGACCACGGCGCGGTCGTCGTGCCCGTTGGCGAGCGCCCACAGGTGGTCCCCCATCGCGTTGCCCAGCGAGCGCCGCAACCGCGCGGGCGGCGCGGCGGCGACGTCGGCGATCGTGTGCAGCGCCTGCCCCCGCAGCTGCTCCTCGGTGCGCTTCCCGACGCCCCACAGCGCCGAGACCGGCAGCGGGTGCAGGAACGCCAGCGTCTCGGCCGCCGGCACCACGACCATCCCGTCGGGCTTCGCCATCCCCGACGCGAGCTTCGCGACGAACTTGACCTTCGCCACGCCCACCGAGCACGTGATCCCGTGCTCCGCCTGAACCCGCGAACGGATCCGCGCGCCCAGCTGCGCGGGCGTGGCCCCCAGCCGCCGCAGCGCCCCGCTCACGTCCAGGAAAGCTTCGTCGAGGCTCAGCGGCTCCACGAGCGGCGTCAGCTCGCGGAAGATGTCCATCACTTGCCGCGACACCTCGCCGTAGAGCCCCGACGTCGGCGTGATGCAGATCAGGTGCGGGCACAGCCGTTTCGCCGTGGAGAACGGCATCGCGGAGTGCACGCCGAACTTGCGCGCCGGGTAGTTCGCCGCGGCCACCACCGACCGCGGCCCGCCGCCGGACACGACGACGGGCTTGTCCACCAGCTCAGGCCGCGTCCGCAGCTCGCACGACACGAAAAACGCGTCCATGTCCACGTGCAGGATCCCGCAGCCGGTGTCGTCCGGCAGCGTCTCGGCACCCGTGGTGACGCGGTAGCGGGCCATGCCGCTGGGCAGTTCGGCGTTTCTGCTCCCCACGGGAACCGACGCTACCGGGGACCACCGACAATTCCGGGAAGGCCCTGCTCAGGGCAGGTTCAGACCTGCGTCAAACCCGTTCGGCCCTGTTTCAGACCTGCGCGGGCCGCGCCATCGCGTGCAGCCGCCCGGCCACGTCGCGCAACGCCGGCACCGCGGCCGCCGCCAGCTCGAACTCCGCCAGCTCGTCCTCGCGCACCTCACCCGGCACGACGTCGGCGATCACGCGGTCGCCCTGCAGCAGCGTCACCTCGAGGCCCGCGGCCACCAGCAGATCGGTCAACCCCGCGCTGTCGAAGCGGCGCAGCACGGTGTCGCGCCCGCCGGGCACCACGCCGTCGGCGCCGACGAGCAGCCGCTGGGCCTCCGCGATCCGGCCGGCCAGCGCGCGGTGCAGCACGGCCGCGTTGCGGTTGGCCACGAGCACGGACAGCGCCCCGCCGGGTGCGACGGCCGCGGCCAGCGCGGCGAGCGCCACCGCCGGGTCGTCGACGACCTCCAGCAAGCCGTGGGCGAGCACGAGATCGGCCGAGCCGGCCTCGACGTGGGCGCCGAGGGCGTCGGAGTCGTCCGCGATCACCGTGATCCGGTGCGAGACGCCCTCCTCCTCGGCGCGGCGCCGCAACGTCGCCAGCGCGTTGGGATTGGGCTCGACCACGGTCACGAGGCAGCCCGCCGACGCGAACGGCACCGCCCAGCCGCCGCTGCCGCCGCCGACGTCGACGACGGAGGGCTGCTCCACGCCACGGGCGCGAGCCGCCCGCAGCTCTGCTTCGAGCGCCCGGCGAACGGCGCCCGAACCCCGGGCCGCCACGGTGTCCGTCTTCATAGTCGGACAGGGTAGTGCCCGCCCACCGGTCACCCGCCGTCACCCGGCCTGCCCGGACGAGGTGTTCGGCACCTTCCTCGCGACCCGCCCCACCCGCGGCCCGTAGGCTGTATCAAGTGCACACGGTCGCCGTTCTCAGCCTCAAGGGTGGCGTCGGTAAAACGACGGTCGCGCTCGGTATCGCGTCGGCCGCTCTGCGTAGGGGTACCCGCACACTCGTGGCCGACCTCGACCCGCAGGGCAACGCCACCACCTCGCTCGACCCGCCCTACACCGACGCGACGCTCGCCGACGTCCTCGAGACCCCCGCGCGGGCCGTCCTCGAACGCGCGATCGCGCCCAGCGTGTGGAGCGACGAGGTCGACGTGCTGGTCGGCGCCGAGGAGCTGGAGCTGCTCAACGAGCCCGACTCCGACGGCCGGCGCCTGGAGAACCTCTCGCGCGCCCTCGACGAACTGCACCAGAATCCGCTGCGCGAAGACCCGTACGAGCTCGTGGTCATCGACTGCCCGCCGTCACTCGGCCGGCTGACGAAGTCGGCTCTCGTGGCGGCCGACAGCGCACTGATCGTCACCGAGCCCACGATGTACGCCGTGGCGGGCGCCCAGCGCGCGCTGGAGGCCATCGAGCGCATCCGCGAAGAGAGCAACCCGGGCCTGCGCCCGATCGGTGTGCTGGTCAACAAGCTGCGCGTGCGCTCCTACGAGCACCAGTTCCGCGTCGCCGAGCTGCGCGAGAACTTCGGCTCGCTGGTGATGCCCACGGCGATCCCCGACCGGCTGGCCGTGCAGCAGGCACAGGGCGCGTGCAGCCCGATCCATGAGTGGCACTCCCCCGGCGCCCAGGAGATCGCGCTGACCTTCAACATGGTGCTGGCGAAGATCCTGCGGTCCAACCGCGCCGGGCGCCACCGCGTGCGCGGCGAGGAGGAAGTCCCCGAGACCACCGCCGAGTCGCCCGCGACCGTGTCCGACACCGCGGGCTGAGCCGTGCCCGAGGGCGACACCGTCTTCCTGACCGGCAAGCTGCTCGACAAGGCGCTGGCCGGGAAGACGCTGGTGCGCGGAGAGTTCCGCCACCCCGAGCTGGCCACTGTGGACCTTTCGGGCCGCGACGTGCTCGGTGTCGGCACCGTCGGCAAACACCTGTTCACGCGCTTCTCCGGCGACCTCACGCTCCACAGCCACCTGCGCATGGACGGCAGCTGGGACATCTACCCCGCAGGCGGTCGGTGGCGCACCCCGGCCCACCACGCGCGCGTGGTCCTCGCGACCGCCGACGTGCAGGCGGTCGGCTTCCGCGTCCACGAACTGAAACTCGTGCCCACGGCAGGGGAACACGACCTCGTCGCGCACCTCGGCCCAGACCTGCTCGATCCACAGTGGAGCGACGGGCACACGGAGAAAGCCGCGGCCGCGCTGGCCGCTCAGCCGGAGCGCGAACTGGGTGACGCGCTGCTCGACCAGCGTGTGATGGCCGGCGTCGGCAACCTGTACAAGGTCGAGATCTGCCACCTGCTCAAGGTGTCGCCGTGGACGCCGGTGTCCGAAGTGGACACCCGGAAGGTCGTGGCACTGGCCCGGAAGCTGCTGCTGGCCAACGCGTGGCGCCACGAGCAGGTGACCACCGGCGACCTCGAGCGCGGCCGGCGCAACTGGGTGTACGAGCGCACCCGCCAGGGCTGTTTCCGCTGCGGCGGCCGGGTCGAGGTCCTCGACCAGGGCGAAGGCGTCTACCGGCGGCCCACATGGTTCTGCCCGCGCTGCCAGCCGGGTCCCCGACCGCCCACCTGAGCCGCGCCGCGAAACCGCCCGGGTCCGCCACCCTTGTTCGACGTCCCTGTTCGCCGTCCCCGTTCGCGCCGGGCGAACGAATTCGGACATCCCAGGCAGGCAACCGTGAGTTCGCCCAAATGATGTTGCCGCGCACCGGCATTCGCGGTTAGCGTGGTCTTACACGAGAGAGGAGGTGGTCCTAAGTTGTATTCTCACAGGACTCGTGAGGTGGCTGTCCGCTAGCGGATGGCACGCGTAGGGACTTTGAGCAGCGATACAACCTGAGCCACCTTCGGCTCATCGCCTGCTTCGCGTGTTTGCCTGATAGCGAATACCAGGCAGTCACCGGGCTCCCGGGGCTTTCGAGCACCGGTCCGGCTTGGACTCGGACGTTTGACGGCGTCCGAGAGGCGCCCCGGGAGCACCCCTTCATATACGAGATCTCGCCGCCGGGCCCCCGCTGGGCGACCGTCCGGCGATCGATCCCCCTTCTTCGCCGATCAATAGACACGGGCGTATACCCCGAACGGCCGTACGTGGCTAGCCTGAACGGCATGCTCAGGCCCGACTACCCGATCACGACGGAACGGTTGCTCCTGCGCCCGTTCAAGCTCGAGGACCTCGACGCGCTGAACTCCTTCCAGTCCCGGGCCGATGTCGCCCGCTACCTCTACTGGGGACCACGCAGCCGGGCCGAATCCGCCGCCGCGCTCGCGAAGCGTGTGCACAGCTCCACGCTGACCCAGGAGGGCCAGTTCCTCGCCGTCGCGGTCGAGCTCGCCGAGACCGGCCAGCTGATCGGCGACCTCAACCTCGAGTACCTCAGCTCCGAGCACCGCCAGGGCGAGATCGGGTTCGTCTTCCACCCCGACCACCACGGCCGCGGCCTCGCGCTGGAAGCCACGAGAGAGCTGCTGCGTCTCGGGTTCGAGGACCTGGGCCTGCACCGCGTCGTCGGGCGCTGCGACGGCCGCAACAGCGCGTCGAGCGCCCTGATGGAACGCCTCGGGATGCGCAAGGAAGCGCACCTGAAGGAGAACGAGATCGTCAAGGGCGAGTGGACCGACGAACTGGTCTACGCCATGCTCGAAGACGAGTGGAAGGAAAGCGCAGCCGGCTGAGGCAGGACGAGAAGGACGACCGTCTCCTCGGTCGAGCGGAATGGCGACCATCGGCCGTCTGACTTTGCACTGACTCTGCGCCTTCGTCACCCCCTCATCGCAGCTGCGTCGGTATCATTCGGCCGGCCGGCCCGTGGTGCTGGTGGGCCACAGCTGGGGCGGGTTCACCGTCACACAGGTCGCCGAGCGGATTCCGCACCGGATCGCGCGGCTGGTCGACGTTTCGGCGTTCGTCCCGCTCGACGGGCAGACGTTGCCCACGCTGGTGGAACTCGAGGAGTTCCAGTCGTCGCCCGCCGGGCGGTACCAGCGGGTGGATCTCGACGCGAGTCTTTCGTCGATGCCGACCGAACACGCTCCCGACGTGCTCTTCGGTGACTGTGCGGAAGAGATCGCCTGGGCCGCCGCCGTCCGGTCGGTGCACGAGACCTGGCCGACGGCGGCCAGCCGGTGTCCGTGACCGCGGGCGGCTTCGGCGCGGTCCAAGGCGTACGTGGAAACGCTTCGAGACGAGGCGGTCCCACCGGCGGCCCAGCGGGCGATGCGCCGGGCCGTCGGCTGCAAAGTGGTCGTCGCAATCGACTCGGACCACTCGCCGCAGCTTTCGCGGCCGTGGGAACTCGCCGACGTGCTGGAGCGGCTCGCCGGGCTCGTGCCCGGCGCCACTTCGGCGGTGCGCACCGCCGAAGTGTGAGTGCCGCGCCACTGCTGCCTGATCGAGGCCGGGCCTGCGCCGTTTTCCGGCCGCTCGCGACGGGCGCCACAAGCGGGCTGGGTTCCGGGCGCCGCCGCGGAGCCGATGAGGCAGCATGGGCGCGTGCTCTTCGAGAAGATCGCCCGCCCCGGGCTGTACCGGCTGGCCTACCACGATCCCGAGCTGGTGCACGAGCGCACCGTGCGCCTGCTGAGCCGCGTGGGCCCCGCGCTCGGGCCGCTCGCGCGGGTCTACGGCACCGACGACCCCGTCACCGTGCTGGGGCTGCGGTTTCCGAACCGCGTCGGGCTGGCCGCGGGCATGGACAAGAACGGCCGCGCGCTCACGGCGTGGCCGGCGCTGGGGTTCGGGTTCGTCGAGGTCGGCACCGTCACGCGGCACGCACAGCCGGGCAACCCGAAGCCGCGGCTGTTCAGCCTCCCCGAGAGCGACGCCGTGATCAACCGGATGGGCTTCAACAACGACGGCGCCGAAGCCCTCGCCCGCCGGCTCGCCGCGCAGGGCAAACCCCGCGTGCCGCTGGGGATCAGCATCGGCAAGTCCAAGGTGACCCCGCTCGACGAGGCCGTGGCCGACTACCGCTTCTCGCTGCGTGCCCTGCACCCGTACGCCGACTACTTCGCCATCAACGTCAGCTCGCCCAACACCCCCGGGCTGCGCGCGTTGCAGGACAAGGCCGCGCTGGGCGAGCTGCTCGCCGAGCTGCGCAAGACGTCCGCCGAACTGGGCGGGGACACGCCGCTGCTGGTGAAGGTCGCGCCGGACCTCACCGACGAGGCGCTCGCGGAGCTGCTCGAGGTGTGCCTCGGCCACGGCGTCGCGGGCCTCATCGCCACCAACACCACGCTCTCGCGCGACGGCGTCGCCCCGGCCGAAGCCCACCTCGCCACCGAGACCGGCGGCCTGTCCGGCCGCCCCCTCACAGCGCGCTCGCTCGAAGTCGTCCGCTTCGTCCACCAGCACACCGAAGGCAAGCTGCCGATCATCGGCGTCGGCGGCATCCTCGGCCCCGACGACGCCGGCCGCCTGCTCGACGCGGGCGCCAGCCTCGTGCAGCTCTACACCGGCTTCGCGCTGCACGGACCGGCTCTCGTGCGCCGCGTCAGCCGGGGAGTCGCAGGCCGGCCGGCCTGACCGCTCCGGAATCGGCCACTGGCCGAAGCCAGCGCACCCGGCAACCCGAACGGCATACCCACGCCGCTCAGCACCTCCTCAACGCGGGCGCCAGCTTCGTGCAGCCCCAGGCCCCAGCATCGGCTTCGCCCCGCACGAGCCGGCTCTCGTGCGATCCCGTCAGCCGGAGGATCGCGGGCCCGGCCGTTGCTGACCGTTCCCGAACATGCGCGCGCCCGACCGAAGCCACAGCCCAGCGGACAAGCCGACGACACTCGACGCCTGACGCCTGCTCGACGCGGGCGCCAGCCTCGTGCAGCTCTACACCGGCTTCGCGCTGCACGGACCGGCTCTCGTGCGCTGCGTCAGCCGGGTGGTCGCAGGCCGGCCGTGCTGACGAAGCGCAGGTAGCCGCGCCACGACTCGTAGCGGTCGAGGTTCGGTGCGCCGCCGGTGGCGGAGGGTGGGCAGAGCACCGCGAGTGGCGTGCTGCCGTCCTCCAGCTCGATGTGGCCGAGCACGAACGGTTTCGGCAGCGCGGCGGCGAATCGGCCGAACGCGGCCGGCGAAAGGCGCCAGAGTTCGCCGTCGATCGTGCCGCTGCCGGGGATCACGCCGGGCTGCGGTGGGTCGGTGTCGAGCAGGACCATGCGGTAGCGCTCGGCGGTCTGGACCGGTGTGACGAACCGCGCGCCGCGCAGGGCGTCGTGCAGGGGCTGGCCGCGCAGGTGTGCGCCGAACACGACCAGGTCGACGCCTTCGGCCGGGTACGGCTCGCGAGCCTGCTCCCCGGTGAGCACGGCGGCGAGGTCGAGTGCGATCTGATCCTCGAACGCCCGCACGGCGATCGTGACGCCGAACGGCCGCTGGTCCCCCGGCGCGACCGGCACGGTCACGGCGGCGAGGTCGAGGACGTTCACGAACGCGCTGTAGGTCCCCAGCCGCGCGCTGACCCCGACCGGGTCGGCCAGCGCCTCGCCGAGGTCCGGGTGGTCGGGCACGGTGGGCAGCAGCAGCGCGTCGCACTCGCCGAGCGCTTCGCGGGCCGCGGCGCGCAGGCGGGCGACCTGGCCGTGGGCGTCGGCGAGCTCGTGGGCCAGATGTGTACCTGCTGCGGCGACGATGCCGGCGACCGTCGAATCGACGCCTTCCGGTTTTCCGGCGAGGACGTCTCCGACCGACGCGTAGCGCTCAGCCACCAGCGCACTGCCGTAGAGCAGTTCCCCGGCTTCGAAGAACACCCCGAGATCGATCGGCTCGATCACCGCGCCGGAAGCCTCCAGCGACGCCACCGCCACGCCGAACGCGCGCCGCGCCGGTCCGGACAACACTGCGAGCCCGGCGTCGTCGGGGATCGCGACGCGCGGCCGCTCCCCCGCGCCGAGCCGGACGTCGGCGGGCCATTCGCGCACGGACGCGTCCTGGCCGTCCGGGCCGCTCAGCACGGCGAGCGCGCGCTGGCCGAGCGTGAGGCTGCTCGCGAACACCGAAACGCAGTCGAACGACGGCGACGCCGGGAAAACGCCGGTCTTCGGCACGAGCCCGAGGGTCGGCTTGAGGCCGACGATGGCGTTCAGCGCGGCGGGTACGCGGCCGGAGCCGGCGGTGTCAGTACCGAGCGCGAGGTCGGCGATCCCGAGCGCGACGGCCACGGCAGAACCGCTGCTGGACCCACCCGCGACCTTCTGGGGGTCGCCGGCCGAAGCCACCGCGCCGTACGGGCTGCGCGTGCCGGCCAGCCCGGAGGCGAACTGGTCGAGGTTCGTCTTGCCCAGCACCACGGCACCCGCGCCGGTGAGCCGCGTGACCGCCGTGGCGCTGGTCACGGGCACCCGCGAAAAACCCGGGCACCCCGCGGTGGTGGGCAGCCCGGCGACGTCGATGAGGTCCTTGACCGCGAGGACGGTCCCGGCCAGCGGGAGGTCCTCCCCGGCGCGGACGCGCTCGTCGACGGCCTTGGCGTCGACCAGCACCTCTTCCAGCGTGCGGAGGCTGATCCAGAGTTCGGGCCGGTCGACCTGCGCGAGGCGTTCGAACGCGGCCACCACCCTCTGGTGTGCGCTGGGCGGCGGGACGGGCACGGGTTCCGGTTCGGGCGGGAGCGTGGTCACGGAGGGTCCTTTCCTCGACGGAACGGAGGAGTCCACTGTGTACGTCCGGCGCCACGGAACCTCAGGCCACGGCGCCGATCCTGGCGGGTGCCACCACTGACTTCATAAGAAAAACGTTAAACCGCACGCGTTTCCGTAACCAGCTGTTTCGCATTACGCCATTGTTTCGGTATTCGGGGAGACTCACCCACCGTCGGCGCAAGGTGACGAAGACTAGGCCGACCGGAAACCCAAACTGCGCCATCCGGCTCGTTCCGGTGCTTTGCGCAGCACGCGGTCACCGCACGGGAATCCGCACACGCGGGAAAAATCACCCGCGGAAACTCCGCCGAACGGCGTGACGAGCCGCTAGGACAGGTCCCGCAACGCCAACGCGAGCCCCGCGAGATGGTCGGTCGCGTCGGTCAGCGCCTGCTTGGACGTGCCCATGCCGTCGCTGCTGGCCGCGACCGCGCGTCCCGCCGCGGCGACGAGGCTGCCGAAGCCTTCGATCCCGTCGTCCAGCTGTTCGCGCAGCTTCGCCACGGCCGCGTCCAGCGCACCGCGCTCACGTTCGGGGGCGGAGTTGCGGCCGCGTTCGATGGCCTGGATGCGTGCGGCGAGGCCCCGCAGGGCGCGAGCCGCTTCCTGGGCCGTGGCGCGGGCGTCGGCCACGGAGACCTCGGGGACGGTGGTGGTGCCCAGCGACGTGGGCACGGACAGCTGTCGCAGCAGCTCGCCGAGGGAGGCTTCGGACTCCGCCAGCCGTTCCATCGGTTCGCGGGCGGCCGAGGCGGCCGGAGGCAGCGGCGGCGGCGCCGCGCTGCTCGCCTGGGGAAGTTCGAGCTTCTTCAGCTGACGCAGCTTCAGGCCGGTCCGCACGCTGAACGTGCCGAACACGACCGTGCCGAACCCCGCGAGCACGGTCTGGGCCACGTCGGTGCCGCCGGCGCCCATCAGGCCCGTGCCGGCAAGCACGGTCAGGACGCCGAGAAAAATCGTGATGAGCAGCCACAGCGTGAGCACCCGCGAGGTGCGGGTGATGCGGCGCTGGTGCTTGGCCGCGGGTTCGTTCCACCGCTGCCACTTCGCACGCGCCTCGGCGACGGCCGGGACCTGCCCGGCCACCTGCGCGAACGCGGTGGGCACGGCGGTCCGGCGCACCACGGGCGGCGCGGGACGCTTCGGCGGGGACGGCTTCTCGGCGGTCTTCCCGCCGGCCTCATCGGCCGGCGGGAAGTACCGCTGCAGCTTCTCCTGGGCACGCTGGGCGTAGTCCGGCAGCTTCTCGATGTGCTTCTCGAGCTTGGCGTTGAACTCGTTGAAGTCCCGCCGTCTACCGCTGCCGGCCATGACCCACCCCCGGAATTCGTCCTCGCGCCCGGCGGTCAGGCCGGGTTCTTGCCCTGCTCGGCCTGCACGCGGGCCTGGATCTCACGCTGGACGTCCGCGCCGCCCGCCGTGCCGGCCGACTTCGCGGCGCCGCCACCGTCGGTAACCTGCGCGACCGAGTCACCGCGCATCGACGCGCGGATCTGCTCCAGGCGCGAGTGGCCGGCCATCTGCGTGGCGGACTCCTGCACCTCGAGCATGCGACCCTGCACCGAGTTCTGCGCCAGCTCGGCCGAGCCCAGCGCGGTGGTGTAGCGCTTCTCGATCTTGTCGCGGACCTCTTCCAGCGACGGCGTGTTGCCCGGCGCGGCCAGCTGGCTCATCTGGTTCAGCGACGCGGAGACCTGCTCCTGCATCTTCGCCTGCTCCAGCTGCGAGAGCAGCTTGGTGCGCTCGGCCAGCTTCTGCTGCAGCATCGTGGCGTTGCGCTCCACGGCCTTCTTGGCCTGGGCCGCGGCCTGCAGCGACTGGTCGTGCAGCGTCTTGAGGTCTTCGATGCTCTGCTCAGCCGTGACGAGCTGCGCGGCGAAGCTCTCCGCCGCGGTCTCGAACTCGGTCGCCTTCTGCTCGTCACCCTTGCCGCGGGCCTCGTCGGCGAGCACCAGGGCCTGCCGGGTCGACGCCTGCAGCTTCTCGACCTCGCCGAGCTGCCGGTTGAGCTTCATCTCCAGCTGGCGCTGGTTGCCGATCACGGAGGCGGCCTGCTGCGTCAGCGCCTGGTGGTTGCGCTGTGCCTCCTCGATGGCCTGCTGGATCTGCACCTTCGGGTCGGCGTGCTCGTCGATTTTCGACGAGAACGACGCCATGAGGTACTTCCAGAACTTCACGAACGGGTTGGCCATCTCCTCCGCCTGCCTTCTTGCGTCCCACGGGCCCTTGAGCTGTCTCGAGGTGGGGCGTCGCTCCCCTAGTTCACAACGTCCCGACCCCGGCGTTGGGTTCCATCGTGTCAGGTCAGCCCGTGCTGTTCCAGGCGACCCCGGGGGAATTCAGGGACGACCCTGATCGATCCTGTGAATACGCGTACGGCCCCGGGGTCACTACCCGGGGCCGTACGCGTACGAAGCGTTTCTCTGCGCGTTCCTAAGCGGCGATCGTGGACGCGAGCTTCGGCGCGCCGATCGTGGTCCGCAGCTGGGTGTTCATCCGAGGAGCGGGCGAAAGCCGCAGGTCGGACAAGTCGTCGCCGACCAGCTCGGAGACCAGGCGGCCGCCTTCGAACCCGCTCGCCGACGCGGTGGCTTCCCGCTCCGCCGGCACGGTCTCCCGCGGAGCGCCGTCGACCACGCGCTCGTCGACCGGAGCGACCTCCACCGACTCGAGGGCCGTCACGTCGGCCGCGACCTTGTGGAGCAGCTCGCCGAGCGGAAGGTCCAGGGCGTCGCAGATGGAAGCCAGCAGCTCGCTTGAGGCCTCCTTCTGACCGCGCTCGACCTCGGACAGGTAGCCGAGACTCACCCTGGCGGCGCGGGAGATGTCACGCAGCGTTCGACGCTGGTTGGTGCGGGCATGACGGAGCCGATCACCGATCGCCTCACGCAACAGCACGGTCATCACGCGCCTCCCTTCCCGAACTGGTGCCTCCTACGTTACCCAGAGCGGCGCCCCGAGCGCAGGACTTGACACGTGCGTCCGCCAAGGGCGAACGCCCCATTCAGTGTAGATGTTCCCCGAGCAGGGCAAACGCCGAACGCACCGACGCGGTCCTGATCATGTCCCGGTCACCGGTCTCCGCCAGAGTACGGACGATTCGCGTCGAGGGCCCGCTGAGCCCGATGTACACGGTGCCCGGAGACACCCCGTCCTGGGCGGTCGGGCCCGCGACGCCGGTCAGCCCCAGGCCCCACGTGGCGCCGCAGCGCTCGCGCGCGCCGTCGGCCAGCTGCGCCGCCACCTCGGGGTGCACGGCGCCGTGCTCGGCCAGCAGCTGCTCGTCGACACCCGCCAGCACGGCCTTCAGCTCCGTGGCGTAGACGACGAGCCCGCCGCGCAGCACCACGCTCGCGCCCGGGATGCGGGCGACGGTGGCGCACACCAGCCCGGCGGTCAGCGACTCGGCCGTGGCCACGGTCTCCCCGCGCCGGGTCAGGACGGCCACCAGCTGCGCGGCCACCCCATCGAGTTCCACCCCGCCGCGCTCGGCCATCAAGCGCCCGTCGCCCGGCGGCCCGCCGCGCGCAGGCGGATCGCGCGGATCAGGTAGTCGACGCCGGTGACCACGGTCAGCAGCACCGCGAGCCCCATCAGCACCCAGCGCACCGGTTCGGCCCCGGCCGGCAGGGGCAGCAGGTAGACGACGATGGCCAGGATCTGCGTCATCGTCTTGGCCTTGCCGCCGCGGCTCGCTGGGATGACACCGTGACGAATCACCCAGAAGCGCAGAAGTGTGACACCGATCTCCCTGACCGCGATCACGATCGTGACCCACCACGGCAGCTCGCCCAGCACGCTGAGCCCGACGAGCGCGGCGCCGATGAGCGCCTTGTCGGCGATGGGGTCGGCGATCTTGCCGAAGTCGGTGATCAGGCCGTACTTGCGGGCGACCCAGCCGTCGACCTGGTCGGTGGCCGAGGCGATGACGAACAGGCCGGTGGCGATCGCGCGCCACGTGGTGTCCACGCCGTCGCCGGCGAAGAGCGCGAGGACGAACAGCGGCACCAGCACCAGCCGCGAGAGCGTGAGCAAGTTCGCGACGTTCAGCGTCGGGACGGGCGTCGGTTCGGGTACGGCAGGCTCGGGCATGCGAGCGGCCCCCGTTTCAGCAGGCACCTCGTGGGGCTGGGGGGCCGCGCCCTGGGACGACACCTCCGCGGCGCGGGTCATGCCCTCGCCGGCGTCGCTGGGTGCGGCACTCACCGGTCCGCGTCCGGCACCGGGCGGACGATCAGGTCGACCCCGGCGGAGTCGACGACCTCGCAGCGCACCAGATCGCCCACCTCGACGGCGGCGCGGTCCGGGTCTTCGAGGATCACGCACTCGCCGTCGACCTCGGGCGCCTGGTGGGCGGCCCGGCCGACGGCGTCGTCGCCGTCCTCGGCCGGTTGCTCCACCAGGACGTCCACGAACGTGCCGATGCGATCCTCGGCCCGCTGGGCGGTGAGCTCTTCGACCAGCGCCGAGATCCGGGTGACACGCTCGGTGACCACGGCGGGGTCGAGCTTGCCGTCGAAGGTCTCGGCCTCCGTGCCGTCCTCGTCGGAGTAGCCGAACACGCCGACGGCGTCGAGGCGCGCGCCGGTGAGGAAGCGTTCGAGCTCCGCGAGGTCGTCCTCGGTCTCGCCGGGGAAGCCGACGATCACGTTGGTGCGGATCCCGGCCTCCGGCGCGTACTCGCGGATCTGCTCGGTGAGCGCGAGGAACGAGTCGGTGGACCCGAACCGGCGCATCCGGCGCAGCACCTGCTCGCTCGAGTGCTGGAAGGACAGGTCGAAGTAGTCGGCGACGCCCGGCGTGGTCGCGATGGCCTTCACCAGCTGCGGCCGCGTCTCGGCGGGCTGCAGGTACGACACGCGCACGCGGTCGATGCCCTCGACCTCGGCCAGGCGCGGCAGCAGCAGCTCCAGTGCGCGCGTGCCGTCGCGGCCGAAGTCCTTGCCGTAGGAGGTGGAGTTCTCGCTGACGAGAAACAGCTCCTTCACGCCGTTCTCCGCGAGCCACTGCGCCTCGGCGACGATCTCCTCCGGCTGACGAGAGACGAACGAGCCGCGGAACGACGGGATGGCGCAGAACGAGCAGCGCCGGTCGCAGCCGGACGCGATCTTCAGCGCGGCCACGGGCGAGTCGTCGAGCCGAGTGCGCAGCACCCGCGGGCCCCAGCCGCGCTGGGCGTGCCCGGGGACCTCCACGGTCTCGGCGGCAGCGGGCCGCTGAACCGGGCTGATCGGCAGCAGCTTGCGCCGGTCCGACGGCGTGTGCGACGCGACCGTGCGGCCCGCCACGACGTCGTCGAGGCGGTCGGACAGCTCGGCGTAGTGGTCGAACCCGAGCACGGCGTCGGCCTCGGGCAGGCTCTCGGCCAGCTCCGTGCCATAGCGCTCCGCCATGCACCCGACGGCCACGACCTTGCGGCCGGTGTCGGACGCGGCGAGCAGCGTGTCGACCGAGTCCTTCTTCGCCGACTCCACGAAGCCGCACGTGTTCACCACGACCACGTCAGAGTCCTCGGGGTCCGCCGCCAGCTCCCAGCCCCCGGCCGCGAGCCGTCCGGCCAGCTCCTCGGAGTCGACCTCGTTGCGGGCGCAGCCCAGGGTCACGAGGGAGACACGACGACTGCGGGCTGGCTCAGTGGTGGGAGAAGGCACGACGTTCAGGGTAGCCGCCGCACCCACGCCGGTCGGCGACGGCGTCACCCAGTGCGGTGGCCCGGCCCCGCCGGTGGGCGGGCTTTCCTGCTCCCCCACCGGCGGCGCGCGCCGAAGCTCACCCGTGCGGGGGCAGATCCGCCGGCGTCAGGAGCGTCAGCTCGGCGTCGTCGACGGACTCCAGGTCGACGTCCGGGCCGGCCAGCCGCAGCGCCTGCGCGGCGATCGCCTGCTCCAGCAAGCCACGCGCCGAGCGGCCGTTGGCGAAGCCGCTGCCGCGGTCGAGCCCGGCCATGACCGCGGGCAGCGCCGCGGCGAGCTCGGGGGCGAGCCGGTAGCCGCGCTGGGTGGTCATCGCCGTGAAGATCGCGGCGAGCTGCTCGTCGGTGTAGTCCGCGAACTCGACGGTGCCGCCGAAGCGCGAGCGCAGGCCGGCGTTGACGTCGAGGAAGCGGTCCATGTCGGCGGGGTAACCGGCCGCGATGACGATCAGGTCGTCGCGGTGGTTCTCCATCTGGACCAGCAGCTCGGCGACGGCTTCGTCGCCGTAGTCCGCGCCGCCGCTGCCGTAGACCTGCACGAGGTTGTAGGCCTCGTCGATGAACAGCACGCCGCCGAGCGCGCGTTCGCACACCTCGCGCGTCTTGGGCGAGGTCTGGCCGAGGTACTCCCCGACCAGGTCCGGCCGCGCGACCTCCACCAGGTGCCCGGACGACAGCAGCCCCAGCTCCCGGTACAACCGCCCCATCAGCCGCGCGACGGTCGTCTTCGCCGTGCCCGGGTTTCCGGTGAAGACGAGGTGGCGGCTGCTCGCCCCGACGGGCAGCCCGGCCTTGCGCCGCCGCGCGTCCATCCGCGCCCCGGCGACGAGCGCGCGCACGCGTTCCTTCACGGCGTCGAGGCCGATCATGCCGTCGAGCTCGGCGAGCAGGTCGTCCAGACCGCGGCGCGGGCCGGCGTCGTCCGTGACGGCGACGCCGGATTCGCCGCGGTCCGGCAGGTCGGCGGCGACCAAAGTGGACAGTGCGGACGCGGGGGCGTCCGGTTGCGCCGCGAGGCGGGCCGACTGCTTGCCGATCGTCGTCTCCAGCACGCCGCGCGCGGAGCGGCCGTTGGCGAAGCCGCGGCCCCGCGGGATCTGCCGCATGGCCTCGGGCAGCTGGGCCAGCAGGTCGTCGGCGAGGTCGTAGCCCTGGCCCTTGGCGAGCACGCGGTAGATGCCGGCCAGCTCGTCGGCGGTGTAGTCGGGGAACTCGATCTTGGAGGCGAAGCGCGAACGCAGGCCCGGGTTCGTCTCCAGGAACCCGTCCATCTCCTTCGGGTAACCGGCGGCGAAGACGATGAGGTCGTCGCGGTGGTTCTCCATCTGGAGCAGGAGCTCGGCGACGGCTTCGCGGCCGTAGTCGTCGTCCTTGTCCAGCGCGAGGCTGTAGGCCTCGTCGATGAAGAGCACCCCGCCGGACGCGCGTTCGCACACCGCGCGGGTCTTCTTCGACGTCTCGCCGACGTACTCGCCCACCAGGTCCGGCCGCGCGACCTCGACGACGTGGCCCTTCGGCAGCATCCCGAGCGCCTGGTAGATCTTGCCGACCAGTCGTGCGACGGTCGTCTTCGCCGTGCCCGGGTTCCCGGTGAGCACGAGGTGCCGGCTGCGGGTGGCCACGGGCAGGCCCGCGTCGCGGCGCCGGGCGTCGATCTGGGCCTCGGCGACCAGCGCGCGCACGCGCTGTTTCACCGAGTCGAGCCCGATCATCCCGTCCAGCTCGGCGAGCAGCTCCTCGATCGGGCGCCCACCCCGCTGCTGGGCCGCCGCGACGAGCGGCGCGAGGTGCTGCGGCGCCAGGTGGATCCGGCCGTCCGCCGACGGACCGCTCGCGACGGCTTCGCGTCCGGCCGCATCCAGCAGGGCTTCGACGCCGCGCGCACCCGCGGAGAGGTTCGCCAGCTGCGCCAGCCGGTCGCGGACGTCCGGGGGCAGGACGAAGGACCGTTCGGCCGCGACGACGTCCAGCAACGCGGCCGCGTGCGCGGGCCGGGTGAACCGCGGCATCCGGTACTGCAGCACGGAGGAAAGCAGGTCCGGCGCCTCGGTGCGCAGCCGCTCGACCGCGCGCTCGGTGCCCGCGAGCACGAGCAGGCGGCAGCTGCTTTGGTCGTGCGCGTAGTCCCGCAGTGCCCGCACGACGCCGGTGAGATCCTTCTCCAAGAGCGGCTCGACGTCTTCGACGAGGATCATCGCCGGATCGGTGCACCGCGAGACGAACCGGCGCAGCGCGTCGCCGGCCGAGTCGTCGTCGCCCAGCACCTCGGCCGCGCCGACCGTGACGAAGTCCTCGAAGCTGACCTCGGCCGCGCCGAGCGCGTCACGAACCGACCGCCACAACCGGCGCTGCCCGGTGTGCGGCTCACCGACGAGCAGCACGAGCGGGTTCGGCTGGCGCGTGCCGGAACCGTTGCGGCGCTCCCATTCCTGGTACGCGACGGTCCACTCGGCATGCGCCTTCTCGTACCGCTCCTGCTCTTTGCGGCCCCACACCCGGTTGCCGGCGGCGAGCAGGTCGAAGGTCGTGGAGCGGGTGTTGCGGGCGAGGTCGTCGAGGAGCCCGCCCTTCTTGCCCTTGGGCTGTTCCGGTTCCCGCGGCGGCGGTTCACCCGAGCCACCCTGGCCGTGCCGGGTGCGGTCGGCCCACGAGACGACCTGCACCACCCGGCTCACGAACTCGGCCGCCGACTCGTCCCCGGAGACGAACGACCCGCCGGCGAAGTTCTCCACCCGGATGGGGCTTTCCTCCGGACGCGCGGGCATCGGCGGCGCGACGGGACCGGCCGGACGGCTCTGCTGCGTGGGTTGGGCGGGCAACGGCGCGGACTGGACCGGCGGTGGCGTCGGTTGAGCGGGGATCGGCCCGGACTGGACCGACATCGGCACGGATCGACCCGGCCACGGCTGCGCGGGCACCGGCCCGGACTGAACCGGGGGCGCGGGCGGAAAGCCCGACTGCACCGGCGGAGGCCCGGTCTGGACCGGTGGTGCGGGCGGCGGCCCGGAAGGCATCGGCCGTCCGCCTTGCCCACCCGGAGCACCAGGGCCGGCGGGCGGCACGAACTGTCCCGTCCCGCCACCTCGGCCCGGCTGCCCCTGACCTTGACCCGGCCGTCCGCCTCCGGGCGGCGGCACCATCCGCGTTCCGGCCCGGTAAGCCGGATCCGGCGGCACCACTCCGAACTGCCACGCACCACCCGGTCGTAGCCACTGCCACGGCTGTCCCGGCACCAGCAGCCACGAAGTGCCGTCCGGCCCGGCCAGCAATGTCGTCCGGCCCGCCGCCGCCTCGGCCTGGGCGGCCTGGAACGCGTCCCACCCCGCGCGTGTCATCTCCCCCGCTTCCCCCTGTCGATCTTCCGGTGCCGCAGCATACGGGGATCAGGGAACCAGGGCGATCACCACTTCAGGGCGGCCTTCACCTGCTTGTCGGCGATGGGTGCCAGCGTGGTCAGAAAAGTGGCGGTGAGGTGGTTGTCGTCCATGTACACCAGCACGTTGCCGACCACGGGCGGGCAGGTTTCCTTGTCGCAGAAGTAATCCGTGAAGTCCAGGAACGACACATTGCCCGGCACGCCGCGCGTGTCCGTGTACGACGGCGCGGCGGGCTGCACGGCGTCGCGGTCGAGCACGCACGCCGGGTTGGCCGGCCCCTGCTGCGCGACACAGGCGGCCATGCTGAACGCGAACCGCGGGTTGTCACGCAGGGCCACCACCGGGATGCCGGCCTTGTCCATCACCGACCACTGGTTCACGAAGCCCGCCGGGGTCGTCTCGGGGACGCCCGCGTGGGTGTTCACGCTCGCCAGCGTGACCACGGCGTCGGGGCGCATCGCGACGATCTCGTCGGCGGCGGCCTTGTTCCAGTCCATGCAGGCCTGGTCGCCGGGCATGAGGTCGGCGTTGCTGGAGAACGGGCACGCGCCCTTGAGCATCGACGTCACGGCCCAGCCCTCGGTCTGCACCATCGGCAGGAACGCGGCGAGGTACTGCTGCATGTGCGAGTCGCCGACGAGGACCACGCGCTTCTTGGGCGGGCCGTCGGGGTTCTGCGTGCAGACCTTCAGTTCCTCGTTGCGCGGTGACATCGTGCACTTGTCGTCGGGGATGCCGGCCCAGTCTTCGGGCAGCTTCAGCGTCGGCGGCACGATCGAGGGCTCCGCCGAACCGCGGTAGACGAACCCGGGCGCGTGCGCCGCGGCGCCGGGGTGGTCGGCGTCCGCGAGCGAGATCGTGTAGTTGGCCTGCGCCGAGGTGTACGTGCCCCACACGCCGGCCGCGATCAGCACCGGCGCCAGCGCGAGGATGCCGAACCGGTAGGCGCCCCAGCGCTTCACGGTGCCGATCTTCGAGAGCCGGATCGGGTTCTCGATGAAGTGGTAGGTGAGGATCGAGAGCACGAACGACGCGCCGATCACCACCGCGCCGCCGAGCAGCCCGACGGCCGCGCGGTCGCGCACGACCAGGTAGAACACCAGCACCGGCCAGTGCCACAGGTACAGCGAGAAGCTCAGGTTGCCGAGGTAGCCCAGCGGTTTCGAGCTGAGCCAGCGGTCGGCGCCGAAGACGGTGTTCGTCTGGCCGGCCACGAGCACGAGCCCGGCCGAGAGCGTCGGCCACAGGGCGATCCAGCCGGGGAACACGGAGTCGACGCGCAGCACGATGCCGCACAGCACCAGCCCGGCCACGCCGATCCACCCGAGCACCACGCGCAGGCTCCGCGGCAGCGTAAACGCGTCGAGGAACATCACCATCAGCCCGCCGAGCGCGAACTCCCACACGCGGGTGAGGCCGTGGAAGTAGGCGAGCGGCTGGTCGACCGCGGTGAGGTACACCGAGTACGCCAGCGAGGCCACGAACAGCGTGATGAGCAGCGTGTTCACGGTGTGGCGCAGCGACAGCCCGAGGCGGCGCACGAGGAAGCCGAGCGCGACGAAGATCAGCGGCCACAGCAAGTAGAACTGGCCCTGGATCGACAGCGACCAGAAGTGCTGGACCAGGCTCGCGCTGTTGTGCTGGGCGAAGTAGTCGACGGAGTCGGCGGCCAGCTGCCAGTTCTCGTAGAACAGCGCGGAGGCGAAGACCTCGCGGATGGTCTGGAACCAGCGGTCCGCGGGCAGCAGCAGCGTGGAGACGACCACGACCGTCAGCAGCACGGTCATCGCGGCCGGGAAGAGCCGCTTGATCATCCGGCCCCACATCGGCCGCAGCTCGATCTTCCCGCGCAGCAGCGCGCGGTAGAGCTGGCCCGTGATCAGGAAGCCAGACACGAGGAAGAAGACGTCGACGCCACCGGAGATCCGGTCGAGCCACACGTGGTAGACCACGACCAGCAGCGAGGCCAGGGCTCGCACGCCCTGCAGCTCGGGCCGGAAGCGGCTCTGCGCCGCGGTGGGCGCCGGAGGCTGACCGGGTCGTTCGGGGGCGACCACGGTGGTCCCGGACATGCACTTCCTCCCCATGAGGCCACCTGGGGCGGCCGCATGTTCTGAGCGGCTACTGATCGGTCGGGGCGTGCAATAGCTATACGTGAACGCTCTTCCGCTCGCGCAGCCGGGGTACCTCGATCGAGCCGTCCGGGGCGCTGGGCACCGCGATCGATATCTTGGACCGTGTGCCCCCTGACTCCGTCCGACCCACCGTCCGCCGCGCGCGCATAGCCGACGTCCGCAAGATCAAAGCCCTGGTCGACGCCGACGCCGGCCGCGTGCTGCTCGAGAAAGACCTGGTCACGCTGTACGAGGCGATCCAGGAGTTCTGGGTGGCGGTGGACGAGGACGGCACCGGCGACGAGGACGTGCTCGGCGCCGCCGCGCTGCACGTGCTGTGGGAGGACATCGCCGAGCTGCGCACGGTCGTGGTCGACAAGGCCGCGCGCGGCCGGGGCATCGGTCACGCGTTGGTGGGCCGGCTCGTCGACGAGGCGCGCGACCTGGGCCTCAAGCGCCTGTTCGTACTGACCTTCGAGACCGGCTTCTTCCTGCGCCACGGCTTCGTGGAGATCGACGGCACGCCCGTGTCACACGAGGTCTACGAGGAGATGCGCCACTCGCTCGACCCGGGCGTCGCGGAGTTCCTCGACCTGCCCTACGTCAAGCCGAACACCCTGGGCAACTCGCGCATGCTGCTGGAGTTCTAGACCGGCCCGGGCTCGCGATGAGACGTGCCAGGGCGCGGCCTCGTCCGGAAAGCCGAAAATCTCGGACCCTTCGCTCACGCTCCCGCGGTTGCGGGCGCGCGCCGGCCGCCCGGCGGCGAAGATCGAGTGCGGCCGCCACGGCGGCCGAGCCGATCTTCGCCTGCGACAGGGAGCCCTGATGGGGTTCGACCACGTCCTGACCACCACGCCGTCGGTGCGGCGCAAGCTGGACCTGCGGCGTCCGGTGGAGAACGAGGTGCTCGCCGAGTGCCTCGAGCTGGCGCTGCACGCGCCCGCGCCCGGCAACCAGCGGTCGTGGCGCTGGCTCGTCGTGCGCGACCAGGACGTTAAGAACCGCCTGGGCGAGCTGTTCCGCCGCGTCGGCCTGGCGTACCTGGAGCAGCACGCGGACGTCGCCGCCGCCGACCCGGCCATGGCCCGCTCGGTCGCCTCCGGCCGCCACCTGATCGACGTGATCGAGCAGGTCCCGGTGTTCGTCGTGCCGTGCGTCGAAGGCCGCACGACCGGCGCGAACGTGGCCGACGCGGTGCTCTACGGCGGCATCTTCCCGGCCGTGTGGAGCTTCCAGCTGGCGCTGCGCTCGCGTGGCCTGGGCTCGACGCTCACCACGTACCACCTGCAGACCGAGGCCGAGGCGGCCGAGATCCTGGGCGTGCCCGAGGGGTACACGCAGGCCTGCCTGCTGCCCGTCGCCTACACGACCACGACGGACTTCAAGCCGACCCCGCGCCGTCCCCTGTCGGAGGTCGCCTACCTCGACCACTGGGGCAAGTCGCTCGGCTGATCAGCTCACCCGCAGCGTGATCCGCTCGCCCGCGCGGCTCACGTCGACGAGCTCGACGTGAGCCGCCGCGTACGTCAGGTCGTGGGGCCCGCGCCGGCCGGTGTGCAGCTGCGCCGCGGTCTGCTCCCCGCGCCCCGGCTGGCTCAGCTGGATGGCCACGACAGCGTCGCCCGACCACACGCACGTGACGTGCTCCGAGCAGCGCGAGTCCTCGACCAGACGCGTGTACCGCACGGTCAGGTCCTTGGTGCTCAGCTGCGCCTCCTGGCCGGCCCTGAGCGTCACGTCCCGCCCCGGCTCCGCCGGCACGGTCCCCGCCGCCGCGGCCCGCGGCGCCCCGCCCGCCCCGTCGAGCGTGTGCGCGAGCGCCACCGAACTCCCCGCACCCACCGCGAGCACGGCGACGGTCCCGATGGCCAGAGCGAGCTTGTGCGCGTCCATGTGATCAGGACGGAAGGATCACCGGTCCCGGTTGCACGGGCGCGTCAGAAGTCCTCGTCGTCCGAGTCTCCGGCCGGAGCGTCGCCGCCGCGGATCATGAACAGGACGCCCTCCAGTTCTTCCGGCTTGATGAGGACGTCGCGGGCCTTCGAGCCCTCCGACGGGCCTACCACGCCGCGGCTTTCGAGCAGGTCCATGAGGCGGCCGGCCTTGGCGAAGCCGACGCGGAGCTTGCGCTGAAGCATGGACGTGGAGCCGAACTGCGAGGTGACGATGAGCTCGGCCGCCTGGAGCAGCACGTCGAGGTCGTCGCCGATGTCGGAGTCGATTTCCTTCTTCTCGCCCGCCTTGGCGGCCGTGACGCCGTCGGTGTAGTCGGGCTGGGCCTGGTCCTTGGCGAACGCGACGACGGCCGCGATCTCCTCGTCGCCCACGAACGCGCCCTGGATGCGCACCGGCTTGCCCGCGCCCATCGGCAGATACAAGGCGTCGCCCATGCCGATGAGCTTCTCGGCGCCCGGCTGGTCGAGGATGACCCGCGAGTCGGTGAGCGACGAGGTGGCGAACGCCAGGCGCGAGGGCACGTTGGTCTTGATCAGGCCGGTGACGACGTCGACCGACGGCCGCTGCGTGGCCAGCACCAGGTGGATGCCCGCGGCGCGCGCCTTCTGCGTGATGCGCACGATCGCGTCTTCCACGTCGCGGGGCGCGGTCATCATGAGGTCGGCCAGCTCATCGACGATCGCCATGATGTACGGGTACGGCCGGTACTCGCGCTCGCTGCCCGGCGGCGCCGTGATCTCGCCCGAGCGGACCTTCCGGTTGTAGTCGTCGATGTGGCGGACCTTGTTGACCTGCATGTCCTGGTAGCGCTGCTCCATCTCCTCCACCAGCCAAGCCAGCGCGGCGGCGGCCTTCTTCGGCTGGGTGATGATGGGCGTGATCAGGTGCGGGATGCCTTCGTACGGCGTGAGCTCGACCATCTTCGGGTCGATGAGGATCATGCGGCACTCGTCCGGCGTCGCGCGGGCGAGCAGCGACACCAGCATCGAGTTGACGAAGCTCGACTTACCGGAACCGGTCGAGCCCGCCACCAGCAGGTGGGGCATCTTCGTGAGGTTCGCCGTGACGAAGTGGCCCTCGATGTCCTTGCCGAGGCCGATCACCATCGGGTGGTTGTCCTTGACCGTGGACGGCGCGCGCAGCACGTCGCCCAGGCGCACCATCTCGCGGTCCGAGTTCGGCACCTCGATGCCGACGGCCGACTTGCCGGGGATGGGCGCGAGCAGCCGGACGTTGTCCGTGGCCACGGCGTACGCGATGTTCTTCGTGAGCGCCGTGATCTTCTCGACCTTCACGCCCGGGCCGAGCTCGACCTCGTAGCGGGTGACCGTGGGGCCACGGGTGAAGCCGGTGACCTGCGCGTCGATGCTGAACTGGTCCAGCACGCCGGTGATCGCCTCGATCATGGCGTCGTTGGCCTTGCTGCGGGACTTCGGTACGTCGCCGAGCTTCAGCAGATCGGGTGACGGCAGCTGGTAGTCGCCCTCGACGGTCCGCGTCATCGCCATCGGCGGCTCCGGCGCCTTCTTCGGCTTCTTCTCCGGCACCTCTTCGGCGGGCTTCGGCTTGGGCGGGCGCACCGGCATCGGTGGCTCTGCGAGCATCGCATCGAGGTCGAGCTGCTCGCCCTCGGCGTCGGCGCTGCTCTGGCGCCGGCGCGACGGCTTGCGCAGCCGCACGGCCTTCGGGTCGGCCTCGACGACCTCGTCGGCCTCCGGTTCCGCGGTGTCGCCCTCGAGGTCAGCCAGCTCGTCCTCGTCGAGGCCCCACGTGCGCAGGCGGTGCGGGATCTCGCGCACAGGCGTGCCGGTGAACACCAGCACGCCGAACAGCAGCGCCAGGATCAGCAATGGCACGGCGACCCACGTGGTGACACCCTTGGTGAGCAGCCCACCGGAGAACAGCCCGATGATGCCGCCGGCGTACATGCGGCCGTCGTTGGTTTCGGGCAGCGCCGTGAAGATGTGCAGCATCCCCAGCACGGACAGCACGACCAGCAAGGTGCCGATCACCATCCGCGGCCGAGTCTCGGGGTTCGGCTCCGACCGCATCAACGCGACCGCCACCACGACCAGGACCAGCGGCAACGTGACCGCGCCCGCGCCCAGCACCGTGCGCGTCGCGACCTCCACGGCCGCGCCGATCGGCCCCGCGGCCCGCCACCACACGCCCACGGCCGCGATGATCGCCAGCGCGATCAGCCCCAGCGCCAGCCCGTCCCGGCGGTGTTCCGGCTCCAGCTCGCGCGTGCGCCCGACCGTGCGGGCCAGCGAGCCCACACCCTTGGCCACCAGGTTCCACGTGCCGCGCACCCCGCGCCCGAACGCGCCGGACTTCGCCTTCCCCCGCCTCGGCGCGGGCTTGCGCGCCGTGCTCCTCGGCCGCGCCCCGGAGGAACGCGACCCGCCCGACCCCGACGAGCGCGCCCCGGAACCCCCGGACGACCGCGGCTTCGCCGGCGTGCGCGAACCACGCGCCGGTGCCTTCCCGCCGCTTGCCGCCGTGCTCCGCTTCCTCGTCGCCGACCCAGACATGCCTCCACGGTAACGGCCCGGGACCGATAGTCCCACGCGCCACTCTCAGCGCAGGTGAAACATTCGTCTCGGATGCCCCGCGGACCTGGTGGATCTCCGCTCAGCAGAGCATCTGTGCCGTCGCGACGATCCGCTCGGCCTTCGCCTGGTCGACCGACACGTCCGCGCCGATGAAGTACCAGGTCGCGCTCGCCAGCACGGCCGCGTGTTCCGTGCCCCGCGCGAGGTCGGCGCACAGATCGTGCGCGTGCACGACCGCACGCGCCTGGTTGGTGACGAGGCCGGGATCGATCGAACCGAGGGCCGCGAGGTAGGCCCGCTCGCGCGGTCCGATCGCGACGGACCGAGGCGAAGGCGAGGGCGTCGGCGCCGGCGCCGGGGCGGGGTCCGGGCTGCCGCAGGCGGCGAGGAGGACCAGCGCGGTGGGGATCAGGACGAATTTGCGCACGGCCGCTACAGCGTGGGGGCGCGCGGGTTCGTTACGGAGCCGAGGTGACGCGGTGAACCACCCTTGATCCGGGCCGGCCTGGCGGCGCTCGGTGAACACCGGTCAGCGTTCTCGGTGATCTGGCCGAAGACCCTGGCGGCCGTAACGCTCCAGGCACCTGGGCGACCTCGGGAACGTCGCGGTGCCAGTCGAGATTGCGCACGACCGCAGCGATGCGGACGCCCGGGCTGGGCGAAGCGACACCAACGACCAGCGCGTGGGCGTAGCGCAGCGTCGCGGCGGTCCGCTCACAACACCAGCTCGGCGGACGAACCGTGGTCGGGACCGCCCAGTTCCCCATCACAGCGAGCACGTCAGCGCGCCGTTCCGGATCTTGACCACCCACGCGTAGCTGCGATAGCCGTCGCGCGCGCTGCCAACACCTCCGCACTGCTCCGAACCACCCCCTCGGCCCGAGATCCACCCCATGACAAACTCTGCCCATGTTCGCGCTGCAACAGGACGACTTCCCGGCCCCGCGTCGTGCCCCGGCGATCTGGCGGACGATGCTCAACATCGACCGCGGGCTGGTCAACCTCGTGGGCCGGCTCACCGTGTCGGGGGCGGTGCCGCGGGAGCTGCGGGGGCGGCCGTTGCTGATGGCGGCGAACCACATCGGCGTGTTCGACGCGTTAGTGCTGATGGCGGCGTGCAAGCGGATCGGCATCAACCCGCGGTTCATGCTGGCCGGGGGGATCCTGGACGCGCCGGTGATCGGTCCGGCGTTGCGCGTGAGCGGGCACCTGCGGGTGGACCGCAAGCACGCGGCGACGGCCATCGGGCAGTTCGCCGAGGCCGTGGAGGAACTGAAGACCACGCGGGAGCCGATCATCGTCTACCCGGAGGGCCGGATCAGCCACGACCCGGGCCTGTGGCCGGAGCGCGGCAAGACGGGGGCGGCGCGCCTGGCGCTGGCCGCGGGTGTGCCGGTGATCCCGATCAGCCAGTGGGGCGCGCACGAGGCCGTGTACTGGGGCACTGAGACCGTGAACGGGCCGGCCGACCTGGTGCCGCTCGCCCGTTCTGGCCTGAGCGCGCCGCTGCGCCGGCCGAAGTTCAAGGTGCACTTCGGGGCGCCGGTGGACCTGTCGGATGTCGAACCGGAGCGCCCGGGCGCCGGCGTGCGCGCGCACGCGAAGATCATGCAGGCGATCACCGACGGCATGGTGCCGCTGCGCCGCGACGAGCCCGTGCGGCCGCGGTTCAACGACCCGACACGGCCGACGGACACCGTGAGCCCGTGGAAGCCGGGACCGCCCACCCCTCGGACATCACAGTCCTGAACCCGCGCTTTCGCCTAGAGTCGCGGGGTGTGAGCACACGCATCCTCGTCGTTTACTACAGCGCCACCGGCAATACCGCTGCCCTCGCCTCCGCGCTGGCCGAGGGAGCCCGGGAGGCCGGTGCCGAAGTCCGGGTCCGGACCGTGCGCGAGACCGCGCCGCCCGAGGCCGTCGCGAGCAACCCGCGCTGGCAGGCGTGGGTGGACTCCGGTCCGCACCACGAGTACGCCACCCTCGCCGACCTCGAGTGGGCCGACGGCCTCGCCGTGGGCAGCCCCACGCGCTTCGGCGGCCCCGCGGCCCAGTTGAAGTCCTTTTTGGACAGCACGGGTGGCCTGTGGGCGCAGGGAAAGCTGGCCGACAAGGTCGCGACGTCGTTCACCACGGCGTCGACCGCGCACGGCGGCCTGGAGGCGACCGTGCTGGCCACGAACAACATCTTCTACCACTGGGGCGCCATCGTCCTGCCGCTCGGCTACGGCGACCCGCACCTGAAGGAGTCGGGCAACCCGTACGGCGGCTCGTTCGTCTCGCGCAAGTCCGCCGCGCCGGACGACCTGGCACTCGGCGCGCTGACCCGGCAGGGCAAGCGCCTCGCGACGATCACCACCCACGTCGCCACCGGACTGAAAGCGGACGATAACCGCTAAATCGGTTTCGGTGGTGACGCCGAAGTCGTACTGTCGTCCACCGTGACCACCGAACTGCCCGTCGTCACGCCACCCCGCGTCGCGCACCGCGGCCGCGGGGTGGCGTTCGTGCTGCTGGCCGCGCTGTTCTTCAGCACGTCCGGCACGCTCGGCAAGCCCGCGATGGCCGCCGGGATGACCCCTGAGCAGGTCGCGACGTTCCGCATCGGCTTCGCGGGCCTGTTGCTGCTGGCCGGCACGGCCGTCATCGCGCCGCGCACACTCAAGGTCCGCCGCGGCGAGGTGGCCGATGCTGCTCGCGTACGGCCTGCTCGGCGTCGCCGGCACGCAGCTCGCGTACTTCATCGCCGCCGACCGCGTGCCCGTGGGCATCGCGATCCTGCTCGAGTTCCTCTCCCCCGTGCTGATCGCGCTGTGGGTGCGCGTGGTCCGCCGCACGCACCTGCCGCACGCCATGTGGGCCGGTATCGCGCTGGCCGTCGTCGGTCTCGCGCTCGTCGGCCAGGTCTGGCAGGGCCTCACGCTCGACGCGATCGGCGTCCTCGCCGGCCTCGGCGCCGCGGTCTGTTCCGCGGGCTACTTCCTCATCGGCGAACGCGCCGTCGCCGACCGCGATCCCCTCGGCTTGGTCACGTGGGGCATGGTCATCGGCGCCGTGATCGTGTCCGTGGTCAGTCCACCGTGGACAATCCCGTGGTCGCTGCTGGACCACGCCGTGGAGTTCGGCCCGTGGACGCCGCCGATCTGGCTGCTGCTGACGTTGCTGGTCCTGGTCTCGACCGTGTTGTCCTACCTGCTCGGCATCACGGCCCTGCGGCACCTGCCCGCGTCGGTCGCCAGCGTGCTCGGCCTCCTCGAACCCGTCACGGCGACGGCCTTCGCGTGGGCCCTGCTCGGCGAGGCGCTGGCGTGGCCCCAGGCGCTCGGCGCGGCGATCCTGCTCGGCGGAGCGTATGTGGTGCAACGGTTTTCGAAAGGCGTGACCTAACCCTGCCGCGCCGGCCGGATGGTCAGGTCGCCGATCTCGACGTCGTCCGGCTGCTCGATCGCGAACGCGATGGCGCGCGCCACGGCCTCGGGGGCGATGCCGAGCGCCGCCATGGCCGCCTGGGCCTGCGCGCGCTGCGTCGGATCTGCCACGTAGTCGACGAGCTCCGTGCGGACGTACCCCGGCGAGATCGACGTCGTGCGCAGCACGCCGTCGGTGGACTCCTGGCGCAGCGCCTCCAGCAGCGTGCGCACGGCGTTCTTGGTCCCCGCGTACACCGCCTGCGCCGGCACGATCTTGAGCCCCGACGTCGACACCGTGGTCACGAGGTGCCCGCTGCCCTGCTCGCGGAACACCGGCAGCGCGGCGGCGATGCCGTGCAGGACCCCGCGCAGGTTGACGTCGATCATCGCGTCCCAGCTGTCCACGTCGAGCTCACCCACCGGGGCGATCCGCGCGACGCCGGCGTTGGCCACCAGCACGTCGAGCCGGCCGAACCGGTCCACGGCCAGCGCCACCAGACGCTCGAGATCGGCCCGCTTCGTCACGTCGACGTCGAGCATCTCCGCGCGCCCGCCCGCGGCCCGGATCCGCGCCACGAGCGAGGCCAGCCGTTCGGTACGCCGCGCGCCCAGCACCACGGCCGCACCACGGGTCGCCAGCTCCAGCGCCGTGGCCGCCCCGATCCCGCTGCTCGCGCCGGTGATCGCGACGACCTTGCCTGCCAACGTGCTCATCTCGACCTCTCCACTCTAAGCTGACAAGTGTCCGCTTACAGCTCCCACCGTACCGGACACTTGTCCACTTGGTCGAACGGAAGCGAGGTGACGCCGGTGGCGAGCCGTGAGCTGCGGTCCGACGCGGTGGCCAACCGGGACCGCATCGTCGAGGCCGCGCGGGCCGAGCTGAGCAGGTCCAACGGGGCGATCGACGACCTCAGGCTCCACGGGGTCGCGAAGGCCGCGGGCGTCGGCCAGGGCACGCTCTACCGGCACTTCCCGACCCGCGAGCACCTGCTGGCTGAGGTGTATCGCCACGAGCTGACCCAGCTCGTCGACGCCGTGCCGTCGTTACTGGCCGAGCACCCGCCGCTGACGGCCCTGACCCACTGGCTGCACCGGCTGGTCGAGTACGCGCGGGTCAAACGAGGCGTCATGGCGGCGATCGAGGCCTCGGCTTGGCACGACCTGTACTCCGGCCAGCACCACCGGCTCGACGAAGCGCTCGGCACGCTGCTCGAACGCGGAAAAACCGCCGGTCAGGTGCGTGCGGGGGTCGACGCCGCCGACGTCATCCTGCTCTTGGGCGCGCTGTCGCGGATCCCCGAGGCGGAGTGGGATCCCCGGGCGAACACGGTCGTCACGGTTGTGGTCGACGGCCTCCGCCGGCCGAGCGAGCCGGCCTAGCGCGCCACGAGCTGGGCCAGCGCCCCGTAGAAGACTTCGCCGATCTTCGTCGGGTCGCGCGTCACATACGCGCCGCCGCCGGTGATCGCGGTGATGGCGGACAGCTCGGTCTCGTCGGCGTCCGCGCCGATGCCGATCGCGATCACCGGCAGGGGGTGCGCCGGGTCGGCGAGGCGGGTGAGGCCGGCCAGGAACGCCTCGCGGGAGATGCCGGCCATGTCCTCGTTGTGGCCGTCGGTCATCACGATCACGACGTTGAGCACACCGGGCTGCCAGTCGCGGCGGGCGGCCCCGTAGAGGTCGAGCAAGGTGTCGTACAGGCCGGTGCCCGCGTTCGGAATGGCGCGCACCGCGGTGAGCCGCGCGAGGTCGCCGGGCGTGAGGTGCTGGGCGACGGGTGCGAGCGGCAGCACCTCGCGGTAGTCCTTCGTGCCGTCGAGCCCCGTGGCGAACTCCCAGATCCGCAGCTGCGTGGAGGGCCGGAACAGGTGCAGCGCCTGCTCGGCGGCGGCAACGGTCACCTGCATGCGGTTCAGGTTCGTGCCCCGCACGCGCGCCTCCATCGAACCCGAGACGTCGAGCAGCACCTCCGCCCGCGCGTCGAGGTTCACGCCCGCCCACTGGCTGAGCAGCACCTTGAGATCGGCGCCCGACGGCACGGGCGCGCTGCGCTGCCCGGCGGCCACCAGGTGCGGGTCGCCCGCGTGCCCGGCCAGCGCCTGCCCGGGCACGCGGAGGCCGGCACGGGCGAGTGCCTCCGTCCCCGCGCTGCCCAGCACCGCCTGCTGCAACGCGTCGATGGCGGCGCTCTGCTCGGCGCCGGCGCCGGTCAGCCGCGCGAACGGGTAGTCCAGCGCGGGCGCACCGGCCGAATACACCGCCACCAGCGGCGAAGCGCCCGAAGCTGCGTTGTGTTGCACCACGGAACTCTCCGAAGCGGGATACGCCGTCGCTCCCCCGCCGCCGACGGTGAACCGCCGCAGCACCGCCGTGAACGCCCCCGCCGGGTCCGGCGCCGAGCCCACCGCGTCGCGCAGCCCGACCAACGCCGAGGTGCCCACCGGATCGCGGGCCGGGTCCGGCGTGGTCAGCACGGCGTCCGGCGCGTCGACGACGTCGGTCCAGGTCAGCGTGCGCTCCGGCCAGCCGAGGCCGCGCGCGGCGCCTTCCGCCACGGCCAGCACCACCGGGGAGCTCGCCACCGACGGTCCCGACTCCGGCACATCCGTCGCGCCGAGCTGGCGCGCCCGCTGCAACGCGATCGTCGAGTCCGGCACCCAGACCCGCGCCCGCTCCCCGCCGGGCGCGCCGAACTCGGCCACGGCCTGGGCGGTGTCGCGCGGGCGGATGTCGTACGACCGGCACGACGTCGAAAGTCCTTGCGCCACCTGGGAGAGCACCGGGGCGACGTCGGGCGAAGCCGACACCAGCACGTGGCCCTGCGCGCACCGGCTCTCCAGCGCGGCCGCGGCCCACACCGAGCCGCCGAGCACGAGCAGCACGGAGACAGCCAGCGGCGCCACCAGCCGGCTGTGTCCTCGCACGCTCGAATGACGCCCCATCGGCGCGTCCCTCCTGCTCAAGGCAGGTTAACGCCGCCGCGGCCCGCCGCCGTAGGACGAACGGCGTAAAGCCGGACTCGTACTTGAGGGGGAGCCAGGACCCGCCTCGCGCGGGATGTGCCGGGCCGCCGCACGAGCGACCATGGGACCGACCACGAGAAACGGGGGCAGCCGTGACCACACCGAACAAGTCCGAGCAGCGCCGGGCCCGCAACGCACTCGCCCGTCAGGGCGCCGTCGTCGCCTTCGCGCTGCTGATCGCCGCCATCACCCGCTGAAAAAACCGGTCGGCCGCGCTGAAAAAACCGCCGCCGCTCCCCCGGCGAAGGGAGAGCGGCGGCGGTCGTCGACGCGAAGAACTCAGACCGGGATGACCGTCGGCACGATCATCGGCCGGCGCCGGTAGGTGTCGGCGACCCAGCGCCCGACGACCCGGCGCACCGCCTGCGCGATGCGGTGGGTGTCGGTGATGCCCTCGGCCTCCGTGCGCGCCAGCTCCATCTCCACGAGCGGCACCACGGCGTCGAGGGCCTTCGGGTCGTCGGAGAAGCCGCGGCCCGACACCGTCGGGCTGCTGACCGCGCGGCCCGTGCTGGAGTCGACGGCGACGCTGATCGAGATGAACCCGCCCTCGCCCAGCACCAGCCGGTCGGACAGCGTCGACTCGCCGACATCGCCCACCGACAGGCCGTCCACGTACACGTGCCCCACCTCGACGCGGCCGGTCCGCGAGGCCTTGCCGTCGACGAGGTCCACGACCACGCCGTCCTCGGCGATCACCACGTTGTCCGGCGACACGCCCGTGCGGATGGCCAGCTCGCCGTTGGCGCGCAGGTGCTTCCACTCGCCGTGCACCGGCATCACGTTGCTCGGGCGGACGGCGTTGTACAGGTAGAGCAGCTCGCCGGCCGACGCGTGGCCGGACACGTGGACCTTCGCGTTGCCCTGGTGCACGACGTTGGCGCCGAGCCGGGTCAGGCCGTTGACCACGCCGAACACGGCGGTCTCGTTGCCCGGGATCATCGAGCTGGCGAGCACGACGGTGTCGCCCGCGCGGATCGAGATCTGCCGGTGCTCACCGCGCGCCATGCGCGAGAGCGCCGAGAGCGGCTCGCCCTGCGAACCGGTCGAGACGAACAGGACCTTGCTCTCCGGCAGCGTGCTCGCCTGGTCGAGGTCCACGAGCAGGCCGTCCGGCACCTCCAGCAGCTTCAGCTCGGCCGCGATGCCCATGTTGCGGACCATCGACCGGCCCACGAACGCCACGCGGCGACCGTGGCGCACCGCGGCGTCCAGCACCTGCTGGACGCGGTGCACGTGGCTCGCGAAGCACGCGACGATCACGCGCTGGTCGACCCGGCGGATCACGTCGTCGAGCACCGGGCCGATGTCGCGCTCGGGCATGACGAACCCGGGCACCTCGGCGTTGGTCGAGTCGACGCAGAACAGGTCCACGCCCTCGTCGCCCAGGCGCGAGAAGCCCGCGAGGTCGGTGAGGCGCCCGTCGAGCGGCAGCTGGTCGAGCTTGATGTCACCGGTGTGCAGCACGACCCCGGCGGGCGTGCGGATGGCGACCGCCAGCGCGTCCGGGATCGAGTGGTTGACGGCGAAGAACTCGAGGTCGAACGTGCCGACCTTGCGCCGCTCGCCTTCGCGCACCTCGATGAGGTTCGGCCGCTGGCGGTGCTCCTTGGCCTTGGCCGCGAGCAGCGCGTTGGTGAACCGCGAACCGTAGATCGGCAGGTCGGGCCGCAGCCGCAGCAGGAACGGGACGGCGCCGATGTGGTCTTCGTGCCCGTGGGTGAGCACGAGGCCCTCGACGTCGTCGAGCCGCTCCTCGATCGCGCGGAAGTCGGGCAGGATCAGGTCGACGCCGGGCTGGTCGTCCTCGGGAAAGAGGACGCCGCAGTCGACGATCAGCAGCCTGCCGTCGTACTCGAAGACGGTCATGTTGCGTCCGACCTCGCCGATGCCGCCCAGCGCGACGACGCGCAGGGCGCCTTCGGGAAGGGCGGGCGGGAGGTTCGTGGGTCCGGGTCCGGGGGGAAGTGAGCTCACCGGGGCAAGGTCCCAACGCTGGTGTGTGAGGTGGGGGCGACGTAGGCCGCCTGGGAATCCGCTTGTGCCACCCGTGCACCATGCCAGTCCCGGGCCGCGCTGTCGCCCAGCGGCACGCCGCCCTGGGCCAGATCGGCGGCGATCAGGGCACTTTGCTCCTCCGTGGCGGGCACGATGGGCAGCCGCGGGTCGCCGATGTCGAAGCCGCGCAGCCGCAGCGACGCCTTGGCGAACGCGACCCCGCCGACGCGCGACATCGCGCGCATCACCGGCAGCATGGCGCGGTGGTTCGTGCGGGCGGTCGAGTTGTCGCCGTTCTCGTACGCGTCGATCATCGCGCGGATCCGGCCGGCCACCACGTGGCCGATCACGCTGACCACGCCGACGCCGCCGACGGCGATCCACGGCAGGTTCAGGCCGTCGTCGCCCGAGTAGTAGGCCAGGTGCGTGCTGGCGATCACCTCGGAGCCGGCGATGAGGTCGCCCTTGGCGTCCTTCACCGCGACGATGCGCGGGTGCTCGGCCAGCCGCAGCAGCGTGTCGACCTCGATGGGCACGATCGAGCGCGGCGGGATGTCGTAGAGCAGCACGGGCAGCTCGGTGGCGTCCGCGACCGTGGTGAAGTGCGCGAACAGGCCGGCCTGGCTGGGTCGCGAGTAGTACGGCGTGACCACGAGCAGGCCGTGGGCGCCCGCCTCGGCGGCGGCGCGGGCCTGCTCGACGCTGTGCGCGGTGTTGTTGGTGCCGGCGCCCGCCACCACGGTGGCCCGGTCGCCGACGGCCTCGACGACGGCGCGGACCAGCGCCGTCTTCTCCTCGTCGCTCGTGGTCGGGCTCTCGCCGGTGGTGCCGTTCACGACCAGTCCGTCGTTGCCCAGCTCCACGAGGTGCTCGGCGAGCTCCTGGGCCCGCTTCAGGTCCAGCGCGCCGTCGCGGTCGAAGGGCGTGGCCATCGCGGTGAGCACGCGGCCGAACGGGCGTCCGGGCGCGGCGGTGGGTGGGGTGGACGGTGGAGTGGACATGGTGTTGACGGTACCTCGTCGAACGAGTGAACCCGGGCCCGACCTGGTGAAGATCGGAGATTTTCCCGGGTGAGCCCGCCCGGGGCGGAACATCTCGCCCAGGTCACTTGATCTTGGTGGTGATCTGCGCCGGGATCTGGGCGTTGCCGGGCTTCGCGAGCACGCAGTAGAAGTCGCGGTGGTAGTCCCGGTGGTCCTCCGTGGGCACCAGCTCCCACTCCTGCTGCGTGGGCACGATCGCCTGGTAGGTGAGGCCTGTGCGCTGCTGCTCGGGTACCGCGGACGAGTGGAACGACGCCGTGCAGCGCGCTTCGGCGAGCCGGCTGGCGGACTCGAGGCCGGGGTAGGCGGCGACCTTCGCGTCGTCGTCGGTGTAGCTCTCGACGGGCAGCACCGAGCCGATGTCGTAGACCTCCAGGGTGTGGGGCTTCTCGCACGTCGCGCTGTTGTCGTCGCTGATCACGGCGCCTTGCTGCACCGCCGCGTTGAAGCAGCGGTAGTAGGTGCCGATTTCCGCTTTGAGGAAGCCGCCGGGGCCGTAGGTGACGGTGGGCTGCAGCTGCGGGTCGGCCTTCGGCGTCCACACGGGTTTGCCGAGGAAAAAGCCGCCGACCAGCGCGGCGACGGTGAGTACGGCGGCGCCGGCGAGCCACCAGCCGCGGCGGGACCGCTTCGGCGAAGCCGCGACGCGGGTCGGGGCGGTGCTGAGTGCCGGGGCGGTGCTGCCCGACGGCGGTGTGGGCGATTGACCGGCCGCGGTGGCGAGCAGGTTGCGGGCCTGCGGGGCCGTGAGCCGGGCCTCCGGCTTGGCCACCAGCAGCCCGAGGATCGCCGCGGCGAGCGGGCCCTGGCCGCGGGTGAGGTACGGGACCTCGGTCATGATCGCGTGCAGCGTCGCGGCCGTGGTCGGGCGTTCGAACGCGACGATGCCCTCCACGGCGAAGAACAGCGTCGCGCCGAGTGACCACAGGTCGGACTCGGGCATGGCTTCGCGGCCCTCGACGCGTTCGGGCGCCATGAACGCCGGCGAGCCCACGATCACCCCGCTCGTGGTGAGGCGCGGGTCGTCGATGGCGTGGGCGATGCCGAAGTCGGTGAGTTTCACGCGGCCGTCGGGCGCGACCATGATGTTGGCGGGCTTCACGTCGCGGTGCACGATCCCGGCGGCGTGCGCGGCCTGCAGGGCGGCGAGCACGCGGTCGCCGATCACCGCGACGTGCGCGGCCGGCATCGGGCCCTGGCGGCGCACGAGGTCGGCCAGCGTCGGGGCCTCGACGAGCTCCATCACGATGAACGTGGTGCCGTTGTCGGTGACCACGTCGAAGACCGTGACCACGGCCGGGTCGTTGAGCCGCCCGCCGGCGCGCACTTCGCGCAGCACGCGTTCGGAGAAGACCGCCTGGCCCTCGGTGTCCGGAAGCCTGAGCTCCTTGATGGCGACCTGGCGGCCGATCACCTGGTCCTGCGCGCGCCACACCACACCCATGCCGCCGCGGCCGAGCTCGCCCAGCAGCAGGTAACGGCCCGCGACGAGCCGCGGCCCGGGCGCCGGGCGGGTCGGGTCGTACGGACGCGTCTGTTCGTCGGTCACGGGGCCGGGCTCCTCGTTCGGGGTCGCGCAGATGCTAGTCGGACCGCGCGAGGCCCACGCCGGTTCCTCCGGGTCTCAGCCCGGTTTCAGCCCGCGACGGTGAGGTAGATGAGCGCGACGTTCAGCGTGATGATCACGGCCGCGACACCCCAGGCCAGCACCGTGGTGATCCGCCGGTTCACGTCGGTGCCCATGAGCTGCGCGTCCGACGTGAGACGGATGAGCGGCACGAGCGCGAACGGGATGCCGAACGACAGCACCACTTGCGACACCACCAGCGCGGCGCTCGGGTCGGCGCCCAGCGCGAGCACCACGATCGCGGGCGTGAGCGTGACGAGCCGGCGCACGAGGATCGGGAACTTCTTGCGCAGCAAGCCCTGCATGATCATCGCGCCCGCGTAGGCGCCCACCGACGTGGACGCGAGGCCGGAGGCCAGCAGCCCGATCGCGAACAGCAGCGCGATGGTCGGGCCGAGCGCCGTGGCGACGGCGCCGTGCGCGCCCTCGATCGAGTCGACGCCGGGCAGGCCCTGCAGGTTCGTGGCGGCCAGCAGCAGCATGCCGAGGTTGACCGCGCCGGCGAGCAGCATCGCGAAGCCGACGTCGTAGCGAGTGGCGCGAAGCAGGCGTCGCCGCTTCTCGGGCGCGGGCGTGCCGTGGCGGTCGCGGACGAGACCGGAGTGCAGGTAGACCGCGTGCGGCATCACGGTGGCGCCGAGCATGGCGGCGGCGATCAGCACGCTGTCGGCGCCGTCGAAGCGCGGCACGAGCCCGCTCGCGATCCCCGAAGCCGAGGGCGGCTCCACGAACAGGCTCGCCAGGAAGCCGATGGCGATCACGGCGAGCAGGCCGGTCACCACCCGTTCGAACGTCCGCTGGCCACCGCGGTCCTGCACCGCCAGCAGCGTCAGTGACACCAGTCCGGTGATCAGGCCGCCGATCACGAGCGGCAGGTCGAACAGCAGGTTCAGCGCGATGGCGCCGCCGACGACCTCGGCCAGGTCGGTGGCCACGGCGACCACCTCGGCCTGCGCCCAATACGCCAGGCGCGCCGACCGGGGCAGCCGTTCGCGCAGCGCCTCGGGCAGCGACCGGCCGGTGACCAGGCCGAGCTTCGCCGACAGGTACTGCACCAGCACGGCCATCAGGTTCGCCGCGACGATCACCCACACCAGCAGGTACCCGAACCGCGCGCCCGCGCTGATGTTCGACGCGACGTTGCCCGGGTCCACGTACGCCACGGAGGCGACGAACGCCGGACCGAGCAGGGCCGAGCCCGCGCGCAGGCGGGCGAGCCGCCGGGGCCGGACCGCTTCCGCCACCGCCATCACGTCGCCCTCCGTCTGTCGGATATCCCAACTCGAAGTTTAGGCACGCCGAACTTTCCAGGGCAAGGGTGCGCTCGACCACCAGCCGGTTGGCCGTACCGGCCGCGACGGTCCTCCGTCTTCGCGGGCGGAGAACCGTCGCGGCCGGTTTCAGGCAGGCAGGCCGACCTCGTGGCCTGCGTCGCGGAACGCCTTCACCGCGCGGTCGAGCTCGGCGGCGCGCACGAGGATGTGGTCGGTGTCGAATGTGGACAGTGAGAACAGGGCGACGCCGGCGGCGGCGAGCTCGGACGCGAGCGCCGAGATCACGCCGGTGAGCGTGAACTCCAGCGGGCCGCGCACGCTCATCAGGCGCCAGCCGTGCTCGACGACGCCGCCCGAGGGCTCGCGGCCCGTCGGGCAGATCACCGAAAGCTCCTCCGGCGTGCGGGTCACGGACACGAGCGCGGGCCCGGCCGGGTCGAGCAGGTCTGCGGGCACCGGTGCGTCGGCGGGCAGGCGCACTACCGAGTAGTCGCCCGGGCGGACGTCGATCGCGAGTCGTTTCATCAGCCTTCGAGCACCTTCGGGCTCGAGGCGACCTCGGTGCCGTCGGGCAGGGTGGAGATGGTGAAGTCGGCGAACACGTTGCCCGCCGCCTTCTGCAGCTCCCGCAGGCACTCGATGGCCAGCGCGCGGATCTCGACGTCGGCGTGCTCGGTGGCCCGCATGGCGACGAAGTGGCGCCAGGCGCGGTAATTGCCGGTGACGACGATGCGCGTCTCAGTGGCGTTCGGGAGCACGGAACGAGCGGCCTGGCGGGCCTGCTTGCGGCGCAGTGTGGCGCTCGGCGCGTCGGCGAACTTCTCCTCGAGCCCGGCGAGCAGCTCGGTGTAGGCGTCGGCACTGGCCTGCGCGGCCTTGAGGAACTTCTCGTGCAGCTCGGGGTCGTTCGCGATCACATCGGGCTCGACGAAGGCCGCGTCGCGCTCGGGGACGTAGCGCTGCGAGAGCTGCGAGTAGGAGAAGTGGCGGTGGCGGATCAGCTCGTGGGTGAGCGAGCGCGAGAGGCCGGTGATGTAGAAGCTCACGGAACCGTGCTCCAGCACGGAAAGGTGGCCGACCTCGATGATGTGGTCGAGGTAGCCGGCGTTGGTGGCCGTCTTCGGGTTCGGCTTCTTCCACGACTGGTAACAGGCGCGCCCGGCGAACTCGGCCAGGGCCTGCCCCCCGTCGGCGTCCGTCGTCCACGGCACGTCCTCCGGTGGGAAGAACTCCGTTTTCGCGACCAGTTGCACTCTGGGCGACACGGTCTCGACCACGTCAGCACTCCCTCTCCGGCTTGCGGCTCTCCCGGCCCGCACTCTAACCGCTTGTGTGTTCGATGCCGGCGTGACACCACGTGCCGTCACGGCTTCCTTGACTGACGTCATAGATGACGTCATAGTGGTGTCATGGACCTGACGCCGTATATCGCGAACCTTCGCGAAGACCTCGCGAACACGGCCTCCGCCGGGGACGAGCAGACCCGGCGCACGGCCGCTCTCCTGTCGTCCGCACTCGAACCCTCGGCCCGGCTGACGTTGATGAACGCGCTGGCCGACCTCGCCGCCGAGGTGACCGCCGCCCTGCCGGGCCAGGTCGTGGACGTCCGGCTCGACGGCCGCGACGTGCGCGTCGTCGTGACCGGCGCGCCCGAATCCGGCGAGCCGGCGCGGGCGGACCAGCCGCGCACGCCTACCCCGCCCCTCGACGGCGGGGACATCTCGCGCATCACGCTGCGGCTCGTGGAGCAGATCAAGAGCCAGGCCGAGCAGGCGGCGGCCGCGCAGGGGGTCTCGCTCAACACGTTCGTCGCCCAGGCCGTGCAGGGCGCACTCGGCCAGGCGCAGCACCACCAGCAGCGGCACCACACGGGCGGCCGCTCGGAAACCAAGCTGCACGGCTGGGTTCAGAGCTAGGAGGGGGATGCGACGATGAGTGAAGACAAGTCCCATGGGGACGAAGCCGCCGAGGAAGCCGTCGCGGGTGCGGCGGAGGAGGCCGTCGCTTCGGCCGATCTTGGTTCGTCCACTTCGGACGATCCGCTGGCGCGTTCGTCGGAGTTCGAGGCCGACGGCCCGCTGGAGCTCGACGTCGGCGTGACGATCGGCCGCGTGGAACTGGTGCTGGACCGCGAGTCCGGCGCCCGGGTCGAGCTGCGGCACGACGCCGGTGAGCAGCCGCCGTGGGTCAGCGGGGTGAACAACTTGCTCTCTTGGGTTGGCGAGCGTTTCGGTGACCAGCTGGGCGTGACCGCGGACGCCTCGCCGGCCGACGCGGTGCGCCAGGCGCGCATCGAGAAGACCGGCAACCGGCTCGTGGTGCGGGCGGCGAAGGCGTGGCAGCTGCGGAACGTGCCGGTGTCCGTCACCGTGCACGCGCCGAAGGGCTCCCACGTGGAGGTGCGCGCCGGCGCCGCCGACGTCACGGTCACCGGCACGGCCGGGCGCGCCGACATCCTGACCGGCTCCGGCGAGGTCACGCTGGAACAGGCCGACGGCGCCGCCATCGTGCGCACCGGCACGGGCCGCGTGAAGCTCGGCCCGACGCCCGCCGGCCTCCAGCTGCGCACCGGCAGCGGCTCGGTGGAGGCGGCGTCCGTCTCCGGCTCCGCGACGCTGGCCACCGGTACCGGCAACGTCTGGCTCGGCTCCGTCACGGGCGAAGTCATGGCCCGCACCGGCAGCGGAGATCTCTCCGTCGCCGAAGCGTCCTCCGGCTCGGTCGACCTGATCACCGGCTCCGGCGAAGTCCGCGTGGGCATCCGCCGCGGCGTCGCGGCCGAGGTCGAGCTGGCCTCGTCCGCGGGCCGCGTCCACAGCGAGCTGGACGTGTCCGACGTGCCGCCCGAAGCGGGCGCCACCCTGCGCGTCCGCGCCCGCACCGGCACGGGCAACGCGGTGGTGACCCGCGCGGCCGGCTAAGGGGGAGGCGGCGGGCCGGACCGAGGCATCCGGTCCGGCCCGCCGCTTCGCAGCTGCAGCTATTTTGGCGCGAAGTCCTTGTCCCGCAGGGTATTCCGTCCGGAATCAGCTCGCGGCGGCAACTGCGTTGCTCGGGCGGCACCTGCGCGTTGATCAGCGGCCGATGTTGGTCGCCGGCGACCAACATCGGCGCGAGATCCCTGCCGGGCAACGGATTCAGGGCCGGCTCGGCGCACCGCACTCGCCACCAACGTCGCTGTGACACCGAAACGGCTCTCCCGCTATCTGCCCAGCGCCCGTGCGGCCGGCACCTTCAAGCGACACAACCGGCTCCGGCGAAGGGCCTCGCCCCGCAATGCGTTCGGATTCGGCAGACCGCAGCACACGTGACAACCGCACCAAGGCACCACGCCACGGGAACCGGCCCTGCGGCCAGGTGAGCGGCTCCCCCGGCGCCAGGGATCCATAGCGGCCCGCCACTTCTCGCCAGCCACCTCCGGACCGAACTCCTTGCCCCGCAACGCGTTCAGGCGCCAGTCAGCGCACCGCGCGCGCCAGCGGCCCCGCCAGGTCGCCGCGCGGGCCGACCGCGACGCCGGCCAGGCCGAGCCACTCCGCCATGTGCGCCAGCTCGGCCGCCAGCTCGGCGGCGACCCGCGGCACGTCGGCGCCCTCCTCGGCGAAGGAGCCCTGCACGCGCAGCACGCCGGCCGCGCGGTCGGACTTGAGGTCCACGCGAGCGACCAGGGAACCGTCGAGAAGGAACGGGAAAACGTAGTAGCCGTAGAGCCGCTTGGGTTCCGGCACGTAGATCTCGATGCGGTAGCGGAAGCCGAAGAGCCGCTCAGTGCGAGCGCGTTCCCAGATGAGCGGGTCGAACGGGCACAGCAGGGCCCGCCCGGTCACAGCACGCGGCGTGCGGGCGGCCGTGTGCCGGTAGGCGATGCCGCGCCAGTCGCGGACCTGGACGGGTTCCAGGGTGCCCGCTTCGACCAGCTCCGCGACAGCCTGGCGCGCGACGTCCGGGCCGAGCCGGTAGTAGTCGCGCAGGTCGGTCTCCGTGGCGACGCCCAAGGCGCGGGCGGAGCGGTCGATCAGGCCGCGGGCACCCTCCTCGGCCGACATCTGCCGGGACAGGATCGCCGGCGGCACCACCCGTTCGGTCAGGTCGTAGAGACGTTCGAACGACCGGCGCGTGCCCGTGGACAGGCGGCCGAGGCCGAACAGGTACTCGCACGCCTTCTTGACCACCGAGCGTTCCCACCACGCACCGGGCCCCCGCCCGGCGACCTCCGCTTCGAGCACCTTCTCGATGGCGCCCGCGCCGATGGGGCCGTGTTCCTTGACGATGGCGAGCACGTCGTCGATCAGGCCCGGCACGGTTTCGACGACGCGGGTGTAGTTGCGCCACCAGCCGTCGCGTTTGGCGCCGGAGCGCAGGAGCGGCCAGTCTTCGACGGGCAGCAGGCTCGCCTCGTGGGCCCACGACTCCACGAGCATGCGCGGTCTGCGCGCGGTGTCGGCCCAGGCGGCGTCGTCGACGAGCGCCTGGTCGTAGGCGCCCAGGCGCGAGAACACAGGCATGTAATGCGCGCGCACGGCGACGTTCACGGAGTCCAGCTGCAGCAGCTGGACGCGCGAAAGCACCTTGGCCAGGTGCCGGCGGGTGGGCGGCGCGGCGGGGCGCGCGTCGGCGAACCCCTGGGCGGCCAGCGCGGTGCGGCGGGCCGCTTGAAGGCTGATCGTCTGCATGGTCCCGCCATCGTGCCAGCCGCCCCCGACAGTTTCCGCGACGGCGGGCGGTAGATTCCCCCGCGTGAGTGCCGCCGAAGTCCGTCCCGCGAGCCTGTCCGATGCCGCGGAGATCGCCCGCATCCAGCGTCTCACCTGGCGGGCGGCCTACACCGACCTGCTGGGCGCCGAGGCCATCGACGCGCTCGACGCCGCCGACCTCGAAGGCACGTGGGCCGAGACCATCGAGTTCCCCGGCACGCGGGTGTACCTCGCGGTGGAAGGCGAGTTCACCGTCGGCTACTGCGTGGCCGGCCCCGCGCCCATCGACGAGATCGCCACCGCCGACGGCACCGCCCCGCCCGACGCCGCCACCACCGCGCTGATCGCGACGCTCGTCGTCGAGCCGCGCTGGGGCCGGCGCGGGCACGCCGGCCGTCTGCTCGGCACGGCCACCGCCGACCTGCGGTCAGACGGGCTCGACCGCGGCGTCACGTGGGTCGCGCAGTCGGACCACCCGACGCTCGGCTTCTACCGCCGCGCGGGCTGGGCGCCCGACGGGACCGTCCGCACGCTCGACACCGGCCGCGGCATGCTGCGCGAAGTGCGCCTCACCGGCACGTTGCAGCTGGAGCTCACGCACTGAAGGCGGGCTCTTCGCGCTTCGCGAAGACGACCCAGCGCATCACCGAGTACATGAACACGCCCTCGCAGGCCCCCGCGATCAGCCGCGACAGGTGGTACTCCATGCCCAGCGCGGCCAGCCCGGCGCCCACGCCCAGCAGGAACGTCGCGTAGTTCACCCCGATCGCCACCACGTACAGCACCGCCTGCCGCCCGACGGGCGCGTGCGAGCGGAAGTTCAGCGCGCGGTTGAGCACGAAGCTGAGCCCGAACGCGAGCACGTAGGACACGCTGATCGCCAGCCAGACCGGCCAGCCGAAGCTGCCGTGGAACACCGTCAGCAGCCCGAGGTCGACGCCGAACGTGAACCCGTTGATGATCACGAACCCGAGAAAGCTCGGCGCGACGAGGCGCGAAAGCCCGAAGGGCAGGACTCGGACGACGGCCGCGCAGAACCCGGCGAAGCGATCGGCGAAGGGCACGTCGGTCACGCCCGAATGGTGGCAGTCCGAGGTGTCCTGAACCGAACGTCCAGGTGATCTTCTGGAGTCAGCACCCGCCGGAATAAGGGGGTTAGCCCCCGTGACCTTTTCGTGACGACTGCTAGCCTCGAATGACGAGGATCACTTCAGGGGGTCACACCAAGGGGGAGGCACGATGGGCTGGTTGCTCGTGACGCTCGGCGTCGCGTTCGGCTCGGCGATCGTGCCGGTCGTGAACGCGGAACTGTTCGTGGTCGGTCTCTGCGCCAGCCAGCACAACCCGCACTGGTTGTGGCTCGGCGCGGCCGTCGCGGTCGGGCAGATCGCCGGCAAGCTGCTGTACTACCTCGCTGCCCGCGGCACCATCCGGCTCCCGCCGCTTTTGCACGACCGCCTCCACCACCGCCTCCACCGCGAACACGCCCCCAGCGCCCGCCGCGACCGGTGGCACCGGCGCACCAAGGTGCTGCGCTCCAAGATCGAAGCCCTGCGCGAACGCTGCCAGCGCCACCCGCACTGGATGGCGGGCACCTACGGCGTCAGCTCGCTCATCGGCCTCCCGCCCTTCATGGCGACGAGTGTGCTCGCGGGCATGGTCCGGATGCGGCTGGTCACGTTCCTGGCCGCCGGGCTCGCGGGCCGCTGGGTGCGGTTCAGCCTGCTGGCGGCGTCACCGGCGCTGCTCACGGGCTGGATGCACTGAGCGAGCCGAGCCGGAATCGCCGCCCCGCACGGACGCCGCGGAAGGGCAACCCCTACTCCGCGGCGACCCCAGTTTGAGCGCGCAGCGGCCCCGCGAAACCCGCGGTCTTCAGCGGTCCGCGGCTTCCAGTTCCACGGCCTTGCGCATCGTCGCCCTGGCGCGGCGGCGGTCACCCGCGATGTCGTAGGCGTACGCGAGGCGGTACCACGCGCGCCAGTCCTCGGAGTTGGCCTGGACTTCCTCACGGCGGGCGTCGAACCAGGCGTCGGCGGCGGTGCGGTCGACGCGGCCCGACGGGCGGCGCGGGAGGTCGGACACATCGGGCAGCGCACCCTCGGCGTCGAGGCGGCGCGAGAGGCGCTGGATCTGCAGGCCGGAACGCCAGGTGGCCACGACGATCCACACACCCAGCACCGGCAGCACGAACACGCCGACACCGAGCGCGATGCCCGCGGGCGAACCGGTGGCGAACAGCTCCACCGCCCGGTCGGCCAGCAGGACCAGGTAGACGACCAGCGCCGCGGTCAGCAGCAGCGCGACGTTGCGGGCCCTCACAGGTCGAGCACGTTCTCCAGGCCGACCGTGAGGCCGGGGCGCGACACCACCGAACGCACGCCCAGCAGCACCCCGGGCATGAACGACGTGCGGTCCAGCGAGTCGTGCCGGATGGTCAGGGTCTCCCCCTCGCCGCCGAACAGGATCTCCTCGTGCGCCACCAAGCCCGGCAGCCGCACGGAGTGCACGGGGACCTCGGCGACACGGGCGCCGCGGGCACCATCCAGTTCGGACGTCGTGGCGTCCGGACCCGGTTCCAGGCCTGCGGCCGCGCGCGCCTCGCCGATCATGCGCGCGGTGTGCGACGCGGTGCCCGACGGGGCGTCGGCCTTGCGATTGTGGTGCAGCTCGATGATCTCGGCCGACGCGTAGAACCGCGCCGCCTGAGCCGCGAAGCGCATCGCCAGCACCGCGCCCAGCGCGAAGTTCGGCGCGACCAGCACGCCCAGCGAAGGCTTCTCGGCCAGCAGCGAACGTACTTCCGCCAGCCGCTCCTCGCTGAACCCGGTCGTGCCGACCACGGCGTGCAGGTCGTGCTCGATCAAGTACCGCAGGTTGTCCATCACGGCGTCGGGGTGGGTGAAGTCCACCACCACCTGGGCCTCGCCCAGCGGCGTGAAGTCGTCTCCCGCGTCGAGCGCGGCCACCAGCTTCAGGTCGGCGGCGCCCTCGACGGCGTTCACCACCGTCGCACCCATGCGGCCGCGCGCGCCCAGCACGCCGACGCGGATCGGGGAGTCGGTCATGACGCGATCACCTCGTGCAGATCGTCCGGCAGGTCGTCGGCGTGAGCGTACGGCCCCACCACCGCCGCGGCCGACACCCCACCGGGGCGGCGCAGCAGAGTGCGAGCCAGCGCACACACCTCTTCGGTCGTCACCGCATCCACGCGCGCGACGGTGTCGTCGACCCCCAGGTACAGGCCGTAGTTCAGCTCGTTCTTGCCGATGCGGGACATGCGCGACGACGTGTCCTCCAGCCCCAGCACCAAGCCGCCCCGCAGCTGCCCCTTGGCGCGCGCCACCTCGGCGTCGGTCAGCCCGTCGGCGGCGACGCTGTCGAGCACCTCGCGGATCACGCCCGCGACCTGCCCGAGCCGCTCCGGCTGGCAACCCGCGTACACGGCCAGGTGCCCGGTGTCGGCGTAGCTCGCCACCGACGAGTACACCTGGTACGCGAGCCCGCGCCGCTCCCGGATCTCCTGGAACAGCCGCGAGCTCATGCCGCCGCCCAGCGCCGCGTTGAGCACCGACAGCGCGAAGCGCCGCTCGTCGTGACGGGGCAGCGAACGCAGCCCGAGCATCACGTGCGCCTGCTCGGTGTCGTCAGTGTGCAGCGCCAGCTTCGGCACGGTCTGGATGCGCGCACGGCCCGCACGCGGGGGCACCGGGAAGCCCGCGCCGTTGAGCCGATCGCCCAAAGCCTTGCGCACCAGGCGAAGCACCTGGTTGTGCTCGATGTTCCCCGCGACCGCGAGCACCATCCGCGGCATCGTGTAGCGGCGCTTGTAGAAGCCGCGCAACGCCGCGGGCGACATCTCCGTGATGGACTTCTCGGTGCCCAGCACCGGCCGGCCGAGCGGGTGCTCGCCGAGGATCGCGCCCACGAACGTCTCGTGCAGCAGGTCCTCGGGGTCGTCGTCACGCATCGCGATCTCTTCGAGCACCACGCTGCGCTCGGTATCCATGTCGCGGTCGGTGCACAGCGCCTCGAAGACCACGTCGGTCACGAGGTCCATGGCCAGCGGCAGGTCGGCGTCGAGCACCTGCGCGTAGTAGCAGGTGTGTTCCTTGGCCGTGAACGCGTTGAACTCGCCGCCGACGGCGTCGATCTCCTCGGCGATCTGCGTGGCGTCCCGGTTGGCGGTTCCCTTGAACAGCAGGTGTTCCAGGTAGTGCGCGGCCCCCGCGACGGCGAGCGGCTCGTCGCGCGAACCGACGCCCACCCACAGCCCCACCGTCGCCGAGCGCGACGCCGGGACGTGCTCGGTGATCACCCGCAGGCCACCGGGGAGCACGCTGCGCCTGACGATCGCACCGTCCGGAGTGGACTCGAGCGTGCGGGTGCTGCCGACGGGCTGCTCGTGCCCGGAAACCTGCCGTGCCATGGGTTCCTTACTCACGATGCCGCGAAGGCCTCCTCGCGCTCTTCCGCGAGGAGGCCTTCGACGGGATTTCTTTTTTTGAACGAGGCTTACTGGGCGTCGGCCTTCTCGGCGTCGGCACCTTCGGCGCCCTCGGCCGGCTTGGCCTCGGCGGCGTCGTCCTCCTTGACCACGATCAGGCTGATCTTGCCGCGGTTGTCGATGTCGGCGATCTCGACGCGGAGCTTGTCGCCCACGTTGACCACGTCCTCGACCTTGGCGATCCGTTTGCCGTTGCCCAGCTTCGAGATGTGGACAAGGCCGTCCTTGCCCGGCAGCAGCGAGACGAACGCGCCGAACGCGGCCGTCTTCACCACGGTGCCCAGGAAGCGCTCGCCGACCTTCGGCAGCTGCGGGTTGGCGATCGCGTTGATCAGGTCGATCGCCGACTCCGCCGACGGGCCGTCGGCCGCGCCCACGTAGATCGTGCCGTCGTCCTCGATGGAGATGTCGGCACCGGTCTGCTCGGTGATCGAGTTGATCATCTTGCCCTTCGGGCCGATCACCTCGCCGATCTTGTCGACCGGGATCTTCACCGACGTGACGCGCGGGGCGTACGGGCTCATCTCGTCCGGGCCGTCGATCGCCTCGGCGATGACCTCCAGGATGGTGAGGCGAGCGTCCTTCGCCTGCTTCAGCGCGGCCGCGAGGACCTCCGACGGGATGCCGTCGAGCTTCGTGTCGAGCTGCAGCGCGGTGATGATGTCCTTGGTGCCGGCGACCTTGAAGTCCATGTCGCCCAGTGCGTCCTCGGCGCCGAGGATGTCGGTCAGCGCGACGTAGCGCGTCTCGCCGTCGACCTCGTCGGACACCAGGCCCATCGCGATGCCCGCGACCGGCGCCTTCAGCGGCACACCGGCGTTGTACAAGCCCATGGTGGACGCGCAGACCGAGCCCATCGACGTCGAGCCGTTGGAGCCCAGCGCCTCGGAGACCTGGCGGATCGCGTACGGGAACTCGTCGCGCTTCGGCAGCACCGGAACCAGGGCGCGCTCGGCGAGCATGCCGTGGCCGATCTCGCGCCGCTTCGGCGAGCCGACGCGGCCGGTCTCACCGGTGGAGAACGGCGGGAAGTTGTAGTGGTGCAGGTAGCGCTTCGTCGTCTCCGGGGAGAGCGAGTCGATCTGCTGCTCCATGCGGAGCATGTTCAGCGTGGTGACGCCCAGGATCTGGGTTTCGCCGCGCTCGAACAGCGCCGAACCGTGCGCCCGCGGGATCACGGCGACCTCGGCCGAGAGCGACCGGATGTCGGTCAGGCCGCGGCCGTCCATGCGGATCTTCTCGGTGAGCACGCGCTGACGCATGATCTTCTTGGTCAGCGCCTTGAACGCGCCGCCGACCTCGCCGTCGCGACCCTCGAAGGCCTCGCCCTCGCCCAGGCCGAGCTTCGCCAGCACGGTGGCCTTGACCTCGTCGGTCGCGCCGTCGCGGTCCTGCTTGCCGGCGATGGTCAGCGCCTTCGCCAGGTCGTCGGTCGCGATCGCGGCGACGGCCTCGTACAGGTCCGGCTGGTAGGCCGGGAACAGCGGGAACTCGCCGGTCGGCTTCGCGGCGTCGGCGGCCAGGCGCTGCTGCGCCTCGCACAGCACCTTGATGAACGGCTTCGCGGCCTCGAGGCCCGCGGCGACCGCGGCCTCGTCGGGCGCCTTGCCGCCGGCGGCGATCAGGTCGAGCGTGTGCTCGGTGCCCTCGGCCTCGACCATCATGATCGCGACGTCGTCACCGACGATGCGGCCCGCGACCACCATGTTGAAGGTGGCCTTCTCCAGCTGCGACCAGGTCGGGAACGCGACCCACTGGTCCTCGATCAGGGCGACGCGCACGCCGCCGACCGGGCCGGAGAACGGCAGGCCCGCGATCTGGGTGGAGGCCGACGCGGCGTTGATCGCCAGCACGTCGTACGGGTCGTCCGGGTTGAGGCTCTGGACGGTGATGACGACCTGGATCTCGTTGCGCAGACCGCTGGTGAACGACGGGCGCAGCGGGCGGTCGATCAGGCGGGCGGTGAGGATCGCGTCGGTCGACGGGCGGCCCTCACGGCGGAAGAACGCGCCGGGGATGCGGCCCACGGCGTACATACGCTCTTCGACGTCCACGGTCAGCGGGAAGAAGTCGAAGTGCTCCTTCGGGTGCTTCGACGCCGTGGTGGCCGAGAGCAGCATGGTCTCTTCGTCGAGGTACGCGACGACGGAGCCGGCGGCCTGCTTGGCCAGGCGGCCCGTCTCGAAACGCACGGTGCGGGTGCCGAACCGGCCGTTGTCGATCACGGCTTCGGTCTCGTGCACGGTGACTCCGGTGGAGTCGGTCATAGGGTGTATCTCCTCTTTTGTGCTTCGTCCGGCGCGAGTCTCCCACCCTGGGACCCGGTTCGCCCGCGGACGCTCGAGGAATGAGGCCGGTCTTCGATCGAAGCCCCCGGGTCTTCTCACCCGGGAACCACTACCGAGGACCGGCGGACGGATCCTCCAGCGCGCTCGCGCCGTTTCTTCTCTTCTGGCACCGAGGGGGAGCGACCGGACCGGTCACTCCCCCTCGGGTCACGCTATCGGCGCAGGCCGAGCCGCTGGATCAGCGACCGGTACCGCTCGATGTCCACCTTCATCACGTAGTTCAGCAGCCGGCGGCGACGGCCGACCAGCAGCAGGAGCCCGCGACGCGAGTGGTGGTCGTGCTTGTGAGCCTTGAGGTGCTCGGTGAGGCCGACGATGCGCTTGGTCAGCAGCGCGACCTGGGCCTCGGGGGATCCGGTGTCCGAGTCGTGCACGCCGTACTCGGAAAGGATCGACTTCTTCTCATCGGTGGACAGCGCCACTGGTGTTGCTCCTCGTTGAATCAGTGCCGTGGGGCCCGCACCGCGCTGCGCGGCCGGGTAGTCGGTCTCGGCCGCCACGGACTGCAGCCGGACCCGATTGTCAAGGTTACCAGCCGTGTGATCAGTGCCTTCAGGCGCGGTTCACGTTCCGGCGGGGCCCAGTGGGAACGTCAGCAGCTCCCGGTAGCGCGGGCCCACCGTGCCGGCACTGCCCATGAGCACCACCTCGCGGGCGGTCCACTCGCGACTGGAGAACCCGGCCAGCCGCCGCGTCCACGGTCCGGCCGCGTCCCGGCGTTCACGCGGATACCGCGCCAGCGTGAGGTGCGCCCGGTAGGGACGCTCCTCCTGGTCCACGCCCGCGGCTTCCGCGAGCCGGGTCAGCCCATCCCCCGCGACGCCCAACCACAGCACGCCGGGAAATGTTCCCGGGCCGGTCAGCCGGACCTCGACCGCGGGGCGGCCGGCCAGCGCGGGGCCGAGCTCGGCGGCCCGTTCGTCCGGGTCGGCTTCGCCGTAGTACGCGAGCGTGACGTGCCAGTCCGCCGGCGGCGACCAGCGCAGGCCGGGGCCGGGCTCGCCGAGGGACAGCGCCACCGCGGCCACGACGTCGGCCGGCGGGCGCAGCGCGGTGAACAGCCGCACGACAGCTAGTGGCTGGCCCCGGCGCGGCGCAGGAGCTCGGCGAGGATCGGGAAGTCGTCGTCGAGGCGCTTCGCGGCCTCGGTGAGGTCCTCCTCCTCGGCGACCTCGCGCAGCGCGGCGAGCACGAGCCGCTCGTCGGAGCCCACCGGGATGTTGTCGCGCCCGACCGTGGGCCGCGAGTCGCGCACGTCCTCCAGCGCCGCCTGCATCGCGTCGCGGTTGCCCGCCGCGACGTCGGGCACGAGGATCTTGCGCTCGAGCATGATCATGCGGGCGAGCACTACGGGGTTGCCGATCTTGGCGCGCCGGCCGCTCATCACCTGGCTGAGCATCGGGGCGCTGATGCCGAGGACCTCGGCGAGGTAGGCCTGCGAGATGTCGAACGCGACGACCAGTCTGCGCACCCGGTCACCCAGCGGTTCGCCGTACCACTCCCGCTGCAGCGCGACGTTCCGCTGGACGATCTTGTGGTCCTCCACCAGTTCCGCTCCCCTTGGTCCCCTCGTCCGGCCGGACCGGCGTGCCCGGACCGTTTCACCCGCCCGTGAGTATCTTGCCACCGGACCCGCGCCCGGGCGGCCGGAACCGCCCATTCCGCCCCCGGCCGGACCCCGTCCGGGGGAACCACGTCAGTCTTCGGCGCCCAGCACCTCGCGGGTGCGCACCACGTCGTCGTCGATCCGCTCCACCAGCTGCTCGGACCGGCTGAACCGCTCCTGGTCGCGCAGCCGGGTCACGAAGTCCAGCGCCACGTGCTGGCCGTAGAAGTCCTCGTCGACGTCGAGCACGAACGCCTCGACGGTGCGCTCACGGCCCGAGAACGTCGGGTTCGTGCCCACCGACACCGCGGCCCGCAGCTTCCGCCCCGGGTCCGACAGGCGGGTGAACCACGCCGTGTAGACGCCGTCGGCGGGCACGGCGGCGAACCGCGGCGTCGACAGGTTCGCGGTCGGGTAGCCGAGGTCGTGGCCCCGGCCGTCGCCGCGCACGACGATGCCCTCGAGCCGGTGCGGGCGCCCGAGCGCGTCGGCCGCGGCCACCACGTCGCCGGCGTCGATGCACGAGCGCACGTACGTGGAGGAGAAGGTGATGTCGTTGGCGATGCGGTCGTCGGCCAGCGAACGGCCCTGCAGCTCCGCGCCGTAGGCCACGAAGCCGAAGCGGCTGCCGAGCTTGCGCAGGAGCGTGACGTCGCCCGCTGCCTTGGCGCCGAAGGTGAAGTTGTCGCCCACCAGCACGGCGGCGGCGTGCAGCCGGTCCACCAGCACCTCGTGCACGAACTCGTGCGGCGAGAGGCGCGAGAGCTCGAGGGTGAAGGGCAGCACGGCGAACACGTCGACGCCGAGGGCCTCCACGAGCTCGGCCTTGCGTCGCAACGTGGTCAGCTGTGCCGGGTGGCTGCCCGGGCGCAGGACCTCCGACGGGTGCGGGTCGAACGTGAGCACCACGCTTGGGACCCCGCGCTCGGCCGCCGCCCGCACCGTGCGCGAGATGAGCACCTGGTGCCCGCGGTGCACGCCGTCGAACACGCCGATGGTGACCACGCACCGTCCCCAGCCGCCCGGGAGATCCCCGAGGCCACGCCACCGCTGCACTGTCGTCAACTCTCCCCGCGCCGGTCTCTCGCCCAACCGCGACCACCCTATGCGGGCAGCAGGACCACCACCGACCGGGCCACACCCTCGGTGTCGGCGGCCAGGGCGAGCACCCGGCCGTCGGGCGCGAAGAGGCCGTAGGTCCCGTCGATGCCGGCCGCCGGGATGGCCCGGCCGTGGCGCACGGCCTGCGCTTCGGCGGCGTCGACGTCGCGGCGAGGGAAGGCCGCGGCGACGGCGGCGTCGAGGTCCAGCGACAGCTCGGGCGTCTCCTCGAGCTGGTCGAGCGTGCGCGCCCGGGCGAGGGTGAAGGGCCCGACCGTGGTGCGCCGCAAGGCAAGCAGGTGCCCGCCGACGCCGAGCCCGGCGCCGAGGTCGCGGGCCAGCGCGCGCACGTAGGTGCCCGACGAGCACTCGACCACGGCGTCGAGCTCGATCCGGTCGTCCTCGCGGCGCGTGGCCAGCACGTCGAAGCGGTAGACGGTGACGGGCCGCGGCGGGAGCACCACGTCTTCGCCCGCGCGCACCCGCGCGTAGGCCCGCTTGCCGTCGATCTTCACGGCGCTGACGGCGCTGGGCACCTGCTGGATGTCGCCGGTGAGCTCGGCGACGCCGGTGGCGAGCTGCTCGTCCGTGATCTTCGCGAGCAACGCCGGGTCACCCTCGGTGAGCACCTCGCCCTCGGCGTCGTCGGTGGTGGTGGAGCTGCCCAGCGACAGCGTCGCGAGGTAGGTCTTGCGGTCGAGCGCCAGGTGGCCCAGCAGCTTGGTGGCGCGCTCGATGCCGAGCACCAGCACGCCGGTGGCCATCGGGTCGAGCGTGCCGGCGTGGCCGATCTTGCGGGTGCCCATGATCCGGCGAGCCCTCGCCACGACGTCGTGCGACGTCATTCCGGCCGGTTTGTCGACGATGAGCAGACCGGGCGGCGGAGCGGGGCGGCGCGGTTCTTTCGGGCGAGACACGGGCCGAACCCTATCGAGCCGTCCGGTTCGGACCGGCGAGCACCTGTCAGGCGGCGACGGCCGCGGCTTCGGCCGGCACCTCGCCGTCCCAGCGCCGGCGCGTGAGCCGCACCGGCACGTCCTCGCCGCGGGCTTCGGCGGCGAACACGTGCGCCCTGGCGCGGCGCCACCACACGAGCATCCGCCACGTGCCCAGCGCGAGCACGACCACGATGCTCAGCAGGGACACGCGGAAGTTCCCGCCCGTCCACTGCAGCAGCACGCCGACCACGAGCGAGGTGACCGTGGTCGCGACGAACCCGGCGACGTTCACGAGACCGGTCGCCGTGCCGACGCGCTCGATCGGGTTGTAGTCCCGCGCCAGCGCGAAGCCGATCATCGAAACCGGGCCGCCGAGCGACAACAGCGCGAACGCGGGCCCGAGCACCCCGAGCGGGACGTGCCCGTTCCAGCCGAGCAGCACGGCCCACGTGACGGCGGCGGTGCCGAGGTAACCGCCGACGATCGGCATCCGCAGCTCCGGATGACGGCTGATCACCGTGCCCAGCACCGGGCCGCCGGCCAGCGAGCCGAACACGAACACGGTCAGCATCGCGCTCGCCGTGGCGGCCGGGATTCCTTGTCCTTCAACGAGAAACGGGACGCCCCACAGCAGCGTGAGCACGTTGGGCGCGAACATAGTGCTGAAGTGCGTCCAGAAGCCGAGCCGGGTGCCGGGCACGCGCCACGCGGCGCGGATCTGGCGCGCGAGCAGCGCCGGGTGCACCGGCTTGCGCTCGGGCTCGGGCACGCCGAGCGGGGTGTCCCGCACGCGCAGCACCACCGGCACCGAGACCAGGAGCGTGAGCGCGCCGACCGAGACGAACGTGACCGTCCACCCGGGACCGGCGAGCAGCAGCGTGAGCGGCACGGTGGCGGCGAGGTTGCCGACATAGCCGACGGCGGAGGTGAACGACGCGATCAACGCGTACTGCCGCGCCGGGAAGTGGGCGGCGATCAGGCGCAGCACGCTGACGAACGTCAGCGCGTCGCCCAGGCCGAGCACGCCGCGGGCGAGCAGGCCGACGCCGTAGCTTTCGGCGAGGCCGAGCAGCAGCTGCCCGGTGCCGAGGATGAGCACGGCGGCGGTGAGCACGCGGCGCGGGCCGTAGCGGTCGACGAGCACGCCGGTGGGGATCTGCATGGCGGCGTAGACCCCGACCTGCAGCACGGTGAACGTGCCGAGCGCCGCGGCGCCGACGCCGAACCGGTCCGCCGCTTCCAGGCCCGCGACCCCGAACGAGGTGCGGTGGAACACGGCGAGCAGGTACACGAAGACGGCGGTGAGCCAGATGAGCCAGGACCGGACGGTGGCGCGGCCGGGCGACAAGGTTTCCTCCTGCGGGTAGCGGTCGTCGGGGAAGGACGACGACGCTGCCGCCTCAATCGTTGTATCGCCTCAGCAAGCTCGAAACATAGCCGTTACCTCGGTGGGATTCGCCACATCACCCGTTCACCGCAGCGCCACTTGACCGGCGATTCCCACCACTGTGTCGCCGCCCACCCAAACGTCGCCTTCCGCGCGCTCGACGTGCACGCGCCCGCGCCGGCCGAGCCGGGTGCCCTGCGCGGCCACGTAGGACTCCGGCGCCCGGCCCGAAGCGATGAGCCATTGGCCGATCGCGGCGTTGAGGCTGCCGGTCACCGGGTCCTCGACCTGGCCGGTGAAGGCTCGGACCTCGAACGCCGCGGGCGAGCCGGCCGGATGGGGTCCGACGATCCCGACCTTGTACTTCCCGAGCGCCGCGACGTCGCGTTCGACCGCCAGGACCGCGTCGGCATCGGCGAGGAGCACGGCGAGCCAGCCGGGGCCGTTGTCGGCCCACTGCGCGTCGACGACGTCGCTCTCGGCCAGGTGCAGGGCTTTCCGGACGGCGGCGAGGTCCTCGGGCGCGACGGGGCCGCCGCGGGTGAGCGGCGGCGCGGCGAAGGCGAGCCGCTCGCCGGTGCGCCGCACGCGGACCAGGCCGGCACCGCACTCCTGCACGAGATCTTCGCTCTTCGGCGTGCCGCCCGCTTCGAGCCACGCGCGGGCCGAGCCGAGCGTGGGGTGCCCGGCGAAGGGCAGCTCGCGCTCGACGGTGAAGATCCGCACGCGGTAATCGGCCTCGGCGTGCGCCGGCGGGAGCAGGAACGTGGTCTCGCTGAGGTTGGTCCACCGCGCGAAGGCGGCCATCTTGTCGTCGGAGAGGCCTTCGGCGTCGTGCACCACGGCGAGTGCGTTGCCGAGGGTGAGCTCATCGGTGAAGACGTCGACCTGGCTGAAGCGCATGGCTCCACCTTGGCACGGGCTCAGGCGCCGCGGACGGCCCCGACCACCGCCCAGCGGCCGGAGCGCCAGCGGATCAGCACGGCGGCCAGACGGAACACCATGAACAGCGACAGGCCCGTCCAGATGCCCGTGAGCCCCCAGCCGAACGCGAGTGACAGCCAGATCAGCGGCAGGAAGCCCAGGCCCGCGCTGACGAGCGTGGCGGTGCGCAGGAACGCGGCGTCGCCGGCGCCCAGCAGCACGCCGTCGAGCGCGAACACCACGCCCGCGATCGGTTGCAGCGCCACGAAGAACCACCACGCGTGCGGGATCTCCGCGAGCACCCCCGGATCGGACGTGAACGCGTGCGGCAGGGTGCTCCACAACGCGCCGAAGAGCACGCACAGGACGCAGCCGAGCACCAGCCCGTACGCGACGATCTGGTTCGCGACCCCGCGCGCCTGCCGCGCGGCTCCCCCGCCCAGGGCCGCGCCGACGAGCGACTGCGCGGCGATCGCGACGGAGTCGAGCACGAGCGAGAGGAACGTCCACAGCTGCAGCACGACCTGGTGCGCGCCGACGGCTTCCGTCGACGTGCGCGCCGCCACGGCCGCCGCCGAGACGAAACACGCCTGGAACGCGAGGCTGCGCAGCACGAGATCGCGGCCCAGGCTCAGCTGCGCGCGCATCACGCCGAAGTCCGGCCGCAGCGGCACGCGCTCGCGCACCAGCGCCGCGAAGAACAGCGACGCCGAAACCACCTGCGCCACGACGTTGGCGATCGCCGAACCCTCCAGGCCCAGCCCCGCGACGTAGACGAGCACCGGGCACAGCACGGCCGAGATGCCGTTGCCCGCCAGCACGTAGCGCAGCGGGCGGGCCGCGTCCTGCACCCCGCGCATCCAGCCGTTGCCGGCCATGGTGACGAGGATCAGCGGCGCCCCGAACAGCGCGATCCGCAGCCACGACACGGCCTCCGCCGCGATCTCGTCACTGCCCGACAGCGCCCGGGCGATCGGCCCGGCCAGCAGCTGGCCCGCCACCAGCAGCACCAGCCCCACGAGCACCGCCAGCCACGTGGCCTGGACGCCTTCGCTCACCGCGTCGCGCCGCCGCCCGGCGCCGTGCAGCCGCGCGGTGCGCGAGGTCGTTCCGTAGGACAGGAACGTGAGCTGCGTGGAGATCTGCGACAGCACCACCCCGCCCAGCGCCAGCCCCGCCAGCGGCAGCGCGCCGAGGTGCCCCACCACCGCCGTGTCCACCAGCACGTACAACGGCTCCGCAGCGAGCACCCCCAGCGCGGGCACGGCGAGCCCGAGCACCCGGCGCGCGGGGATCCGGTCCTCGGAGGTCACGGGCGGAGCAGGCGGGGCTTCATCAGGCACCCCGGGAGCGTAACGACCGCGGCCGACATTCCGGACGTCAAGCGCGCAGGATCACCGGCAGGGTCGCCGGCCCACGGCTGCGGAGCGACGAGCGCCACACCGGGTCGCCGGCCGGGGCCATCGCCGGGAAGCGGCGCAGCAGGGTGTCGAAGCCGATCTCCAGTACGAGGCGGGCCAGGGGTGCGCCGAGGCAGAAGTGGGGGCGTGGCCGAAGGCGAAGTGGGGGTTGTCGGGGCGGTGGGCGTCGAAGGTGTCCGGGGCTTCGAACACCGTGTCGTCGCGGTGGGCGGAGGCGAGGCGACCAGGACGGTGTCGCCGGCCGGGATCATTGGTGTCGCCTGTTCCGAGGTCCGGCAAGGGAAATCGGCGGATGACGAGCTGCACCGGGGACGTGTGGCGCAGGACCTCGTCCACAAAGGACTCCGCCTGTGAGGTCCGGGGCGACGACGAGTTCGCCTTGTCCGGCGAGAGCCGTGGGTCGACGAGGCCGGCCTTGACCTCGGCGTAGCGCGTGACCAGCCAGGTCGGCGCGCCCTCGGGGGACTCCGCGCGGTGCACGGCGGCGCGCAGCCGGGGGTACGCGCGCAGCCGGGCCGGCCGGGAACTCGTCGTCGGACCGGACGGGTTCAGGCACTCCGGTTCCCCAGCAGCGGCGCCCGGCCGAGCGCGTCGCGCAGCCGCGCCAGCACGTCGTCCGACGTACCCTCCATCGTGCAGCCCGCGGCCATCCGGTGCCCGCCGCCGCCGAATTCCGAGGCCACCGACGACACGTCGACCCGGCCCGCGGACCGCAGCGAGACCGTCCACACCGAACCCCGCGAGGCGGGCGCGAACTCCTTCAGCACCCCGGCGACGCCGGCCTCCCGCGTCGCGCGGACCACGTCGATCACCGACTCCACCTCCTCCGGCCGCACGCTCGCCGCGACGGCCGAGCGCACCACCGCGTGCACGAACCCGAAGCCCTGCGCGGCTTCCGGCTCCAGCTCCGCTTCGGACAGCACGGCCGAGAGCATCGGCAGCCACGCGAACGGGTGGTCGTCCACGATCCGCCGCGCCACCTCCGTCGGGTCGACGCCGGCCTCCAGCAGGCGCGCGGCGATCCGGTGCGTTTCCGGGCGGGCGCGGCGGAAACCGCTGGTGTCCGTGACTATCCCCGCGTACAGGCAGCGCGCGGCCGGTTCGTCCAGCTCGACACCCATCGCCTCGATGATCTGCGTGACGAGCACGGCGGTCGCCTCGGTGGCCTCGTCGACCACGTGGTGCGTGCCGTAGAACGCGTTGGTGGCGTGGTGGTCCACCACCAGCACGGCGCCACCGGCGGCGCGGACGGCGTCGACGCGTCCGGCGAGCCGGCCCAGACGCGCGGGCACCGGGGTGTCGAGCGCGACCAGCAACTGCTCCGACGCAGGCAGGTCGCCGGGCTTGGTGAGCAGCCCGTCGACGTCGAGCCAGGTCAGCGTCTCGGGGGCTTCGTCGGGCTCGCCGAAGGACACGCGCACGCGGGCGCCGCGCCGGCGCAGCACGTGGCCGAGGGCCAGTGCGCTGCCGAGCGCGTCGGCGTCCGGGCGCACGTGGCCCAGCAGCGTCACGTCGGTGGCCCCGGCGAGCAGGGCGGCGGCGGCTTCGATGTCCTGCGCCAAAGTAGCTGTCACAGTGCGTCACGCTACGCTCTGCGGGATGCCTGAGTACGCGATCCTCGTTCACCCGTCCGCCAACCGGGTCTACGCCGCCTCGTCGCCCGCGCTGCTGCGGGCCGAGCTGGCGGTGTTCGGCGCGGCCGGGCTCTCCGCCGAGCTGTCGGAGGCCGAGGAGGTGGAGCTCGGCGGCGTGGGCTACGTCAAGTTCTCGACGCCGGTGCCGCTGAGCGAGCCGGACGTGGCGCTGCTGTCCAACCTGTCCTCGCTCTACGCCCTGTTCGAGCTGGGCGACGGCGTGCTGCGCCCCGTTCTGGTGCGGCCGCTGGCGAAGACGGACTCGGACCTGCTGACGATCCAGAAGTACGCGGGCAAGACCAATGAGCAGTTCACGAAGCTGCTGCTCAACGTCACCCTGCTCGCCACCGCCGACCCGACCGGGTGGCTCGACCGCCCGCGGACGCTGCTCGACCCGCTGTGCGGCCGCGGCACCACGCTGAACCAGGCCGTGATGTACGGCTTCGACGCCACCGGCCTCGACGTGGACGGCAAGGACTTCGAGGCCTACGAGCAGTTCCTCAAGACCTGGCTGCGCACCAAGCGCGTGAAGCACACCGCCGACTCCGGGCAGCTGCGGCGCAACAAGGTCCGCCTCGGGCGCCGCCTCGACGTCGAGTACGCGTTCGACAAGGACGACTACAAGGGCGGGCAGACGCGCCGGCTCACCTACTTCAACGCCGACACCCTCACCACCGACGAGCTGCTGCGCGCGAACTCCGTGGACGTGATCGTGACCGACGCGCCGTACGGCGTGCAGCACGGCAGCCACCGCACGCAGGACGCGAGCCTCGCGCGCAGCCCGCGCGACCTGCTGGCGGCGGCCGTTCCCGTGTGGACACGCGTGCTCCGCCCGGGCGGGGCGCTCGGGATCTCGTGGAACCTCAACGTCCTGCCGCGCGAGGAACTCGTCGCGGTGCTCGCGCGCGCCGGCCTCGACGTGCGCGAAGGCGGGCCGTACGAGGAGTTCGCCCACCGCGTGGACCAGGCGATCGAGCGCGACCTCGTGGTGGCGTCGAAGCCTTGACCGTCCTTTGCGGTCAGAGCTCGAGGAGCTTGCGCGCGTTGCCTTCCGCGATCTTCTCGTGCACCTCGTGGTCGAGGTCCAGCGCGTCGAACCACGCGGCGGCCTCGCCCATCGACTCGAACGGGTAGTCCGCGGAGAACAGCACCCGGTCGGCGCCGACCTCGTCGATCGTGAACAGCAGCTCGGGCCTGGCGAAGTTGCCGCTCGTGGTGAGGTGGAAGTTCGCACGCAGGTATTCGCGCAGCGGCTTGCGCGCCGGGATGCCCGCGGGCTTGACCTTCAGCCGGTGATCGGTGCGCCAGATGTTGAACGGCAGCAGCTCGCCCAGGTGCCCGAGGATCACCTGTACGCCGGGGTGTTCGTCGAACAGGCCGCTCGCCATGAGCCGCAACGCGTGCGTGCCGGTTTCCACCGAGAAGCCCCACGCCGAGCCGTAGAGCCACGGGTGGCCTTCGAGCATCCGGCTGTCGCGCGGCAGCGGATCACGCGGGTGCAGGTACACCGGCACCCCCAGGTCTTCCACGGCAGCCCAGAACGGCCGGTACTGCGGCTCGTCGAGATAGGCGATCCGGTCACCGTCCACTTCGGAGAACCCGTTCACCAGCGCGCCCTTGAAGCCCAGCTCGGTCACTGCGCGGCGCAGCTCGCCGACGGCTTCTTCGGGATCCTGCAACGGAAGCGCGGCGAACGCGGCGAACCGATCCGGCCTCAGCTCCACGTGCCGGGCGGCGACATCGTTCGTGCGCCGCGCCCAGTCCACGGCCTGCGCGCGGTCGGGCAGGCCCTGGATTCCGGGCGCCAGCAAGGAAAGCGCGACGAACTCGATGCCGGCCTCGTCCATCAGCCTCAGGCGCTCGTCCTGCACGTCCAGCAACTGACGGCGGTGCGGCGGCCACGTCTGCTCGGTGAAGTGCTCGCGCGACTGCTCGACGATGTCGGGGTCGGCAGTGCCGAAGTGTTCCTCGAGGGCAATCTTGCGGACCATGCTGCGTCGCCTCTCGGTTCCGTGAGCTGAACATAGCATGCTATGTACTTCGGTGATCTAATCTTTCCGGGTGACCGTGCCCTCCGGGTCAACCGAACCCGCCGACACCGACGTCGACCGCTTCGCCGACGCCTGCAACGCGCTGTACTCGGCCATGCGCACCAACCGCGCCCGCCTCGACGCGCTGGCCGCGGCCGCCTCCGCCCTCAGCGACTCGCAGGCCCAGCTGGTGACTCCCCTGGCCCGACTGGGCGCCATGACCATCGGCGAGCTCGCGCAGGAGGCGAAGCTCGCCCAGCCCACCGTCACGCGTTCGGTGAAGGCCCTGGAGTCCGCCGGCCTCGTCCGCCGCACCCCCCACGCCCACGACGACCGCCGCGTCGTCGTCGCCCTCACCGACCGCGGCCGCGCCCACTGGGACCGCGCCCGCACCCGCCTTCGCGACAACCAGCGCGCGGCGTGGGACTTGCTGCCCGACGAGCTGCAGCCCCAGGTGCTGGACCTGCTGAAGGCCCTGACCGACGCGGTGACGGCCACCCGGCCGGTGGACTGAAGGGACAAAAAAACCGCCGGCCCCGAACGTCGTGCGTTCAGGGCCGGCGGCCTGGTGGGCGGGGTAGCCGCGGGCGGCGTACCCAGCGGGGCGGAGCGCCCGGAGGAGGTGGCGACGAACGGCGCGGCGCCACCGAACAGCGCGCCGCGTCGTGGGACGTCGAGGGTCCTCCGGAGCGCTTCAGCCTCGGGTCTCCTCTTCGGCTTCGGCGAGGTCGTGGTCGAGGTCGGTCTCGTCCTCGTCTTCGCGCGGGGCCTTGTACGGGTCCGCGTCGCCGGCGTGCTGGGCGCCCGTGGCCCGGCGGGCCACCTCGGCGTCGGCCTCGCGGGCCTTGGCGAGGAGTTCCTCGATGCGGCGCGCGTCGTCGGGGATGCTGTCGGCGACGAAGGTGAGAGTCGGGGTGTAGCGGACACCGGTGCCCTGCCCGACCTTGGTGCGCAGGACCCCGCGCGCGGACTCCAGCGCCGCCGCGGCGCCCGCGAAGTCCGGTGCCGAGTCGAGGTTCTCGCCCAGCACCGTGTAGTACACCGTGGCGTCGTGCAGGTCCGCGGTGATCTTGGTGTCCGTGACGGTCACCGCACCGAGCCGCGGGTCCTTGATGTCGTGCTCGATCGCCGACGCCACGATCTGCGAGATCCGCTTGGCGAGCTTGCGAGCCCGAGCAGGATCGGCCATGGGAACGTCCCCTTCTGAAATGTCTCCGGTCTAGTCGTCCGGTCCCAGCACCCGGCGGTGTGCCGACAGCAGGGCGAACTCCGGTCGCGAGGCCACGAACCGCTCGCACGAGTCGAGCACGTCCCGGACGTGCTCGCCACCCGCGGCGACGACGGCCACCCCGATGAGGGCTCGCCGGTGGAGGTCAAGGTGACCGGCTTCGGCCACCGAGACGGCGAAGCGTTTGCGCACCTCCGCCACCACCGGTTTGATCACGGACCGCTTCTGCTTCAACGAGTGAACATCGTCGAGCAGGATGTCGAGCTCGAGAGCTCCGACGTACATAGTCTCCTTCAAGGACAAACGTGAGAACAGCGAGGGTCCAGGGGGCTTGCCCCTGGCGGGGGTTCGGAGGTGCGACCCCCAAGAAACACCGTGACGGCGGGAGAGGGGCGGGCGCAGCCTGCGAGCACGCCCCTCTCCCCACTAGCCGTTACGAACGGGGCTTCTCCCGCTGCTCGTAGGTCTCGATCACGTCGTCGACCTTGATGTCACTGTACGAACCCAGCGTCAGACCGCATTCGTACCCTTCACGGACCTCGACCACGTCGTCCTTGAACCGCCGCAGCGAGCTGATCGGCAGGTTCTCGGCGATGACGGTGCCGTCGCGGAGCAGGCGCGCCTTGGCGTTGCGCCGGATCTCGCCGGACATGACCAGGCAACCCGCGATCGTGCCGATCTTCGAGGACTTGAACACGTCGCGGACCTCGGCGCGGCCGAGCTCCACCTCCTCGAACTCCGGCTTGAGCATGCCCTTGAGGGCCTGCTCGATCTCGTCGATCGCCTGGTAGATGACCGTGTAGTACCGGACGTCGACGCCCTCGCGGGTGGCCCGCTCGGTCGCCTTGCCCTGGGCCCGGACGTTGAACCCGAGCACGATCGCGTCGGACGCGGTCGCCAGGTCGATGTCCGACTCGGTCACGCCACCGACACCGCGGTGCACCACGTTCAGCTCGACGTCGTCGCCGACGTCCAGCTGCAGCAGTGCCGCCTCGAGCGCCTCGACGGTACCCGAGTTGTCACCCTTGATGATCAGGTTGAGGCTGCTCGTCTCCTTCAAGGCGGAGTCGAGGTCCTCGAGGCTGACCCGCTTGCGGCGCGACGCGTTGAGCGCGTTGCGCGTGCGAGCGGAGCGGCGCTCGGCGATCTGCCGGGCGACGCGGTCCTCGTCGACCACCAGGAAGGTGTCGCCCGCGCCCGGCACCGAGGTGAACCCGATGACCTGGACGGGACGCGAGGGCAGCGCCTCGGTGACGTCCACGTTGTGCTCGTCCACCATGCGGCGGACGCGGCCGTAGGCGTCGCCCGCGACGACGGAATCGCCGACGCGCAGCGTGCCTCGCTGCACCAGCACCGTGGCCACCGGACCGCGACCGCGGTCGAGGTGCGCCTCGATCGCGACACCCTGGGCCTCCATGTCCGGGTTGGCCCGGAGGTCCAGCGCCGCGTCGGCCGTCAGCAGGATCGCCTCGAGCAGCCCGTCGATGTTGATGTTCTCCCGTGCGGAGATGTCCACGAACATCGTGTCGCCGCCGTACTCCTCGGCGACCAGGTTGTACTCGGTGAGCTGCTGGCGGATCTTCTGCGGGTTGGCGCCTTCCTTGTCGATCTTGTTGACCGCGACCACGATCGGCGCCTTGGCGGCCTGCGCGTGGTTGATCGCCTCGACCGTCTGCGGCATGACCCCGTCGTCGGCGGCCACCACGATCACCGCGATGTCCGTCGAGTTCGCACCACGGGCACGCATGGCGGTGAACGCCTCGTGACCCGGGGTGTCGATGAAGGTGATCAGCCGCGGCGTGCCCTCGAGCTCGGTCTCGATCTGGTAGGCGCCGATGTGCTGGGTGATGCCACCGGCTTCACTCTCGCGCACCTTCGTCTTCCGGATCGTGTCCAGCAGGCGGGTCTTACCGTGGTCGACGTGACCCATGATGGTCACGACCGGCGGCCGGACCCGCAGGTCCTCCTCGCCACCGGCGTCGTCGCCATAGGTGATGTCGAACGTCTCCAGCAGCTCGCGGTCCTCCTCCTCGGGGGACACGACCTGGACGACGTAGTTCATCTCGCCGCCGAGCAGCTCGAGGATGTCGTCGGACACGGACTGCGTCGCCGTGACCATCTCGCCGAGGTGGAAGAGCACCTGCACCAGCGAAGCCGGGTTGGCGTCGATCTTCTCGGCGAAGTCGGTCAGCGAGGCACCACGCGGCAGCCGGATCGTCTCGCCCTGGCCCTTGGGCAGGCGGACGCCGCCGACGCTGGGCGCCTGCATGTTGTCCATGTACTCCTGGCGCTTCTGCCGCTTCGACTTGCGACCCTTGCGCGAGGGACCACCGGGACGCCCGAAGGCACCCGCGGTACCGCCACGGCCACCGGGACCGCCACGACCGCCGCCGCCACCACGGAAGCCACCGCCACCGCCGGCAGGAGCACCAGTGCCGCCACCAGGACGGAAGCCGCCACCGCCGCCACCGCCACCGGGACCGCCGCGGAAGCCACCGCCACCGCCGCCGCCACCAGGACGGAAACCGCCGCCACCGCCGCCGCCACCGGGACGACCGCCGCCACCGGGACCGCCACGGGCACCGCCGCCGGGGCCACCACGGGCGCCACCGCCCGGGCCGGCCGGACGCGGGGTGCGGCCCGGCATCATGCCGGGGTTCGGCCGCGGGGGCATGTTGCCCGGGCTCGGCCGGTTGCCACCGGCGCCACCGCCGGGACGCGGCGCGGGCCGGTCACCGCCGCCACCGGCACCGCCGGGACGCGGCGGACGGTTGTCGCCGCCCTGACCCGGACCGGGGCGCTGGGCCGGCGGACGCGGGGCCGGGGCGCCGGAACCGACGCCGAACGGGTTGTTGCCGACGCGCGGGGTGCGCGGGCCGGGCTTGGGACCGCCGGGCTTGGGGCCCTGCGGCTTCGGCGGCACGACCGAGCCGGACGAGGACGACGAAGCGGCGTCCTGCTTCGGAGCGGGCTTCGACGCCGCGGTGCTGCCACCGGACGGCTCGGCCTTGGCCGCGGGGGCCTGCACCTGGGGCTGCGGTTCCTGCTGCTGCGGCTGCGCCGGAGCCGGGGTGGCCGGGCGCGGGCCGGGACGCGGGCCCGGACCGGGACGGCTGCCCGGGGTGGCCGGACGCGGGCCGGACTGCTGCGGAGCGGCGGACGGAGCGGCCTTGGCGGCCGGCGCCTGCTGCTGGGTCTGCTGCGGAGCGGGCGCGGCCGCGGGCCGGGGGGCCTGCGGAGCGGGCGCGGCAGCGTTCGAGTTGCCCGAGCTGGCGGCGGGCGGCATGGGCCGCGGGCCGGGCGTCGGGCCGGACTTCTTCCCGCCCTTGGCGGGGTATGCGTCACGCAGACGGCGGGCGACGGGCGCCTCGACCGTGGATGACGCGGACTTGACGAACTCGCCCTGCTCCTTGAGCTTCGCGAGAACTTCCTTGCTGGTGATGCCGAGCTCTTTCGCGAGCTCGTGTACACGGGCCTTGCCTGGCACAGCTCTCCTCATCTAGGGGAGGCCAGGCGGTGAAGAGACCCGCTGACCTCGTCCTTATCGTCGCGCGTTCATGGCGTCGGCTTCACGGCTGACTCATGACGGGTCGACCTGCTTCCTTGTTTCACTGCGGTTCCAGGTGTGTCCCGGAACCGATCTCCGTAGTGGGCGCCGCGAATGCCACGTGCTCACGCAGCCCTGCGGCTTCGAGCGTGCCCTGGGCCCGAAGTGCCCGGGGAAATGCCCGCTTCCGCTCGGCCTTGGCCAGACAACCCGGTGCGGGGTGCAGCCACGCGCCCCGCCCCGGCAGCCGCCGACCTTCGTCGACGACCAACCGTCCGGCCACCGCGACCACTCGCAGCAGCTCACCGATCAGGACCCGCTGCCGGCAACCGACACACGTGCGAACCGGGAAGTGCCGGTGGCGCTGGAGGTCGGTCGTGTCGCCACATCCCCGCGGCGGACCCTGAACCAATGATGAGTCTAGCGCTTCGACCTTCACTCAGCCGAACCGGTTGTCGCGGCGGGCCGCGCCTGTCCGGCGTGGTCTTGATCACCCACCGGTTCGGCGGGTGCGGCGTCGCTGCGAATGTCGATGCGCCAGCCCGTGAGCCGGGCCGCGAGCCGCGCGTTCTGGCCCTCCTTGCCGATGGCGAGCGAGAGCTGGAAATCGGGCACGACGACGCGGGCCGTCTTCGCCCGCTCGTCCACGACACGTACCGAAACAACCTTCGCCGGGGACAATGCATTCCCCACGAAGCGGGCCGGATCCTCCGAGTAGTCGATGATGTCGATCTTCTCGCCGGCCAGCTCGCTCATCACGTTGCGCACGCGCGCGCCCATCGGGCCGATGCAGGCGCCCTTGGCGTTCACCCCGGGCACGGTGGAGCGCACCGCGATCTTGGTGCGGTGCCCCGATTCGCGCGCCACAGCCGCGATCTCGACGGTGCCGTCGGCGATCTCGGGCACCTCGAGCGCGAAGAGCTTGCGCACCAGGTTCGGGTGCGTGCGCGAGAGCATGATCTGCGGCCCGCGGTTGCTCCGCGAGACCCCGACCACGAACGCCTTGAGGCGCGTGCCGTGCTCGTAGGACTCCCCCGCGACCTGCTCACCCGAGGGCAGGATCCCCTCCGTGTCACCGACCTGGACCACGACCATGCCGCGGGCATTGGCGCGCGCGTCGCGCTGCACCACGCCGGCCACGATCTCGCCCTCCTTGGCGGAGAACTCGCCGAAGGTCTTCTCGTGCTCGGCGTCGCGCAACCGCTGCAGGATGACCTGGCGGGCGGTCGTCGCGGCGATCCGGCCGAAGCCCTCCGGCGTGTCGTCCCACTCCTCGTCGACCTCACCCTCGGGGGTGAGGGTGTGCGCGAGGACGCGGACGAGGCCGGTCTTCTTGTCGATGTCGATGCGCGCGTGGGGCTGGTGCCCCTCCGTGTGCTTGTAGGCGGTGAGCAGGGCCGTCTCGATGGCCTCGATCACCGTGTCGAAGGGGATGTCCTTGTCCCGTTCGATCGCCCGCAGCGCGGCGATGTCCACGTTCACTTCGGCTCCTCCTTCGCTTCCGTCTGGCCGGCAGGGGTGCTGCGCTTGCCGGACGCGTCTTCTTCCAACAGTTTGAGCTCGTCGACCGGTGGTTGCTTGAACTCGATCTCCACCACGGCCTTCGCCACCGACTTGTAGTGCACGTCCTTCAGCCGGCCCTCGAGGAGCACGGTCACGCGCTCTTCGCCGGCGTGGCCCACCCGCGCGACGAACTCGGCGCCTTCCGCGGGCGTGATGCGGACCAGGCGGAACTTCGCGCGCCGCCAGTGGCGCGGCTGCGAGAGTGGGCGGTCCAGCCCCGGCGAGGTGACCTCGAGGGTGTAGGCGCTCGCGAGCACGTGCTCGTTCTCGTCGAGCGTCGCCGACACCTTGCGGCTGATCTCGGCGACCTCGTCCAGCCCGACCCCGTCGTCGGAGTCGACGACGACCTTGACCAGCTGCTTGCGGCCGGCCTGCTGCACCTCGAACGAGTCGAGGTCGAAACCCGCGGCGGTGACGGCTTCGGCCACTATCGGCTGAAGCCGGCTGGCGAGTTCGTTGGGCACGTGGAGCACTCCTGTTCGGCCGAGGTGACGCGGGCTGGTCACGACAGTGGTCGGTGGTGGACCAGCTTATCCTGCGCCCCCGCGGGGACGCGCGAGCGGCGGTGCCGGGCCTGGCAGGATGGGCCGACGTGACCGCAAGACCGACCGACCTTTCCCGGCGCGGCGTTCTGCGCCTGGGCGCCGTCGCCGCCTTGGCCCTCCCGCTGGTGGCCTGTTCCGGGGGATACGACGAGAGCCCCGACCCGCTCGCGCCGCTGCTGTCCGCCGCCGACACGGACGCCGCCGCGGCCAGAGCCCTCGGCGGCGGCGTCGCCGGGCAGGTCGCCGACGCGCGCGCCGCCCAGGCCGCCGCCCTGAAACCCGAGGTGGACCGGCTGAACCGGCCCAAGCCGACCACGGCGCCCCCGGCCGCGCCCGCCGACCTCGGCGCGTTCAAAGAGCGCCTGGCCACGGCCCGCAAACAGGCCGAGGACCTCGTGCCCACCCTCCCCGCCTACCGCGCCGGCCTGGTCGCGGGCGTCGCGGCGGGCTGCGCGAGCCTGCAGCGCCTCGCCTCGCTCGGGCCCGGCGAAGACGCCCAGGCCGTGGTCGCGCCGGCCGGCACCGCCGCGTCCGACGCCGTCGACCCCCTGCAGAAAGCGCTGGCCTCGGAACACGCCGCGCTGTGGGTGTACGGGCTGGTCACGGCCTTCCTGCCGGGCGAGTTCGGCGACGCCCTCAAGGCCGGGCGCGCCGAGCACACCGCGCGCCGCGACGTCGTCACCCAGATGATCGAGGCCGCCGGCGGCACGCCGGTTGCCCCGGAGGCGGCGTACGTGCCGCCGAAGCCGGTCAACGACACCGCCTCGGCCGCCGCACTGGTGGCGAGCGCCGAGGAGGACTCCGCGGCCGCGTGGCTCGGCGTCGTCACCCACACGGACGACGCGGGGCTGCGGAAGATGGCTTTGCAGGCGCTGATCGCGGCGGCCCGGCGCGGCACGCCGTGGCGCCAAGAGGCGGGCGAGAAGCCGACGGCGCTGGCGATGCCGGGGCAGCCCGCTTAGGTTTCGGCGGCTTGAGTTTGCGGTGAAAAAAGGGCCGTTCCCGGTGTCTGCGGGAACGGCCCTTTTGCCGAAAGGGGTCAGTGCAGGTCGGCGCCGAGGTCCAGCGCACCGGTGGCGATGCGCTTGAGCAGCACGTCGTCGCGGTGCTTGGCGTAGAAATCGGCGAGGACGATGGTGACATCGGTGCCCGTGACGGCCGATTCGTACTCCGCCTGATCGCCGCTCACCTTGGGCGCGCCCGCGGCCTTGTAGGTGCCGTCGCGCACCAGGTCGTTCACGTTGCCGGTGCCGTCCCGGTCGGTCAGGGCCTTGAGCTGCCCCGCCTGCGCCGCGGTCGGCATGCTCACCTTGACGACGGAGACGAGCGCCTTCGCGTCGCCGTATTCGACCGTGTAGAGCCCGCGCGCGAGCGAGGAGCACGGGTTGGTCTGGAAGAACTTCTTGGTGTCGTCGTAGGCCTTCGCCACGCAGTCGGTGGACTTGTTCGGGCCTTCCACCAGCTTGTAGTCGAAAGGGTTCGTCTTCACCGGATCCTGCGCCACCGCTTCGGGCGTGCTGTCGTGCCGGATGAGAAACCAGACCAGCCCCGCCACGACGGCGATCACGACCAGCCCCGCGCCACGCAGGAGCAACGTCTTGGTGTCCCGCGGCGGGGTTGGGATTTGGCCTGGGCCCGCGCTACTGCCGGGCGGCGACCCCGGGTGCGCGGGCACCGCAGCGAGCGGCGCCGTGTCCGAGGGACCGGGGGTGAATGGGGGACCGACCACGGGCACATACGGTAGTTCACCGCGCTGAGCGCCTTCAGCCGAATGCGGTGAGACGGCGTTCGACGTCGTCAAGGGCCTGCGGAGAGCATGATCGCCGGGCGTCAAGAGGGGGGCAGCAGCGCGCCCAGCGGGCTGTCGTCGAGGCCGGCGAGCAGGCTCGCGGGGTCGGCGTAGATCGCGACCGCGCCGGCCTCCCGCAGTTCCGCCGCGCTGACGCCGCCGGAAAGCAGCCCCACCGTGTGCAGCCCGGCGCGGTTCGCGGACTCCACGTCCCACACCGAGTCACCGACGAAGAGCGTGTGCCCGGGGTCGGTGCCGGCGCGCTCGATCGCCGCGTGGACCGGTTCGGGATCCGGTTTGGTGGCTTCGACGTCGTGGCCGGCGACGATGCCCCAGATGACGTCGTCCACGTCGAGGATCCGCCGGAGCAGGTCGATCTCATCGGGCCCGGCCGACGTCGCCAGCACGACCCGCACACCACGCCCGGCCAGCGTGCGGATGAGGTCCGGCGCCCGGTCGAACGCCCGCAGCAGCTCGGCCTGGTCCCGGTAGAGGGCGCTGTGGCGGTCCTTCACCGCGGAGCCGATCTTCTCGGCGTCCGCCTCACCCAGCAGGGTGTCGAGCAGCTTGCCCGAGCCCATGCCGATCGCCCGGTGCACGCGCCAGGAGTCGACGGCCCGGCCGGCTTCGTGGAACGCCCGGCGCCAGGCGTGGACGTGGAGGTAGTTCGAGTCGACGAGCGTGCCGTCGACGTCGAACAGGACTGCGGTGGCGATGGCGGGCCTCCTCGGGATCAGCGGGATGAACTGGGACCGAGTACCCGCCCCGAGACCGCCTGAACCCGCCTACCGCGGCGGCGGCAGCAACCCCGCCACCTCGGCGTAGGACGGCGGAGGCAGTGGCAGCGAAGTCCCTTCGCGGGCGGCGTCCACAGTCGCCAGGGCGGCGGCCAGCGCGACGCGGTAGGGCGTCGAGCCCAGGCTCACCCTCGCCACCCCCAGCTCGGCGAGGCCGGCCGGCGTGCCGCGGCCTGGGAGGAACAGGACGTTGAGCGGCACCTCCACCGCCGCCACCACCTCCGCGACCTCTCCCGGGTCGGCGAGGCCCGGGACGAACACCCCGTCGGCTCCGGCGTCCCGGTAGGCGAGGGCCCGTTCGACCGCGAGAGAAACCGGTCCGGCACCGAGCCAGTGGGTGTCGGTGCGAGCGTTCAGGAAAACGCCGGGCGACGAGGAGCGGACAGCCGCGATCAGTGCGCGCTGGACCTCCACCGGCGCGAGGGTGCCGTCGGCGCGGCCGTCTTCGAGGTTCACGCCCACGGCGCCCGCCTCGGCGAGCTCCGCGACCAGGTCGGCGACCTCGCCCGGGTCCACGCTGAAGCCGTCGGCGATGTCGACGCTCACCAGCACGTCCAACGGCGCCAGCGCGCGGGTCAGCGCCACCGTCGCCGCCCGCGAGGCCGGAGCGCCGTCGGCCAGCCCGGCGGCGGCCGACACGCCGAGACTCGTCGTGCCGACCGCCGGGTACCCCGCCGCGGCGAGCGCGGCCGCGAACCCGAACTCCCACACATTCGGCAGCAGCAAGGGTTTCCCGGGCACATGCAGCGCGGCGAACGAAGTCATGCCCGCAACCTACGCGCGCGATGCTTCGGTGCCGCCGAAGCGACCCGCTCGACTGCTCGCTGCGGCGCTTCGGCAGCCGCCGAGCTGAGCGTGCGATCGCCAGAATCGGCCGTCGCCCGACCACTCACTCAGCTTCCACCCGACATGATCACCGCCCGGCGACTGCGCAGCAGGCCGCGCAGCGCGGGCACCGCCGAGCCCGCGGCGGCGTCCAGTTCGGCGAGGCGCGCGGCGTGCCGGTGGGACGAGCGGCGGGTGAACCCCACCTGCGCCGCGGCGGCGAGGGAGGTGAGCGCGGCCGCGCGGGTGTCCACTTCGGACAGCGGCGCGCGCAGCGCTCGGTCCACAGTGGCGCGTGCCGCGTCGGCCGGCGACCGGTCGTCGAGGCGCAAGACCTTCCGGCGCAGCACCGGCGTGACGTGCTGCCGCAGGATTCCCGCGGCGGCCAGTTGCAGCTCCAGCGAATGCAGGGTGTCGCCCGAGTCGCGGCGCAGCAGGCGGCGCCAGCCGGTCGGGCCCGTGTCGGTGAGGTCGGTGAGCAGGTCGTCGAGCAGCAGGTCGCCGGTGGGGCCGCGGCCGGTCGCCGAGATGCGGCCGCCGGTGACCGTCAGGTGCCCGCGCAGCAGCAGGTCGGTGACGGCGGACGCGCGCACGAGCAGCGCGGCGCGGCTGCGCCTCCCGATGCGGCCCGTGTCCGGGTCGCACGCGAGCAGGTAGGCCTGGGCGGCCAGCGAGCGAGTCATTGGCGCTTCACCAGCGGCCAGATCCGGTCCCACGATTGAGTCCTTCCCGAGTAGAGCCACACGAGTCCCGGCACGACCTCGGTCACCGACGCGAAGTAGGGCTTCAGCAGCGTCGGGTCGAAGCCGGTGAAAAGCACGTCCCGCGCCCGGTCCGGTGGCCGGTCGAAGTACCAGTAGCCGCGGTGTCCACTGTAGACTTCGGTGATCCCGTACCGCGGGCCGTAGTACTCGACGGCCGCCGCGAACGGGTAGATCTCCGCGTACACCGCCGTCTGCGCCTTCACCGCGGGTGGCAGCGCCGAGTACGTCTGCCCGACGACGTCGGCGACCTGCTTCTGCGCCGTCTCCCCGCCCGCGAACACCGTGCCGAGCGAGAACGGCCCGAACGACGTCGCCGTGACCGACGCCGGCCAAACCGGCAGCGCGGCCACGGTGACGGCGGCCGACAGCCCGAACGCGATCCCCACCGGGAGCCGCCACCAGCGCACCAGCTTCCGCCGGCTCAGCTCCGTGGCCGCGGCCGCGAACGGCAGCGCGTAGAGGCTCATCAGGTAGTACGAGCGGCCGTGCGTCAGCAGCACCACGACGGCGACCAGCAGCAATGCCACGGCGAGATAGCGGTACGGCCGCAGCGAAGGCGAGCGGAACAGGCGCCACACGCCGTAGAGCAGCGCCAGCACACCGACGCCCATGCCCGCGCCGAGCAGCCCGTCGCGCGCGAAGGCGAAGTAGCCGGGGAACTCGGCGGCGACGACGCCGGACATGTGCGTGTAGGGCCAGTCGTTCGTGGCCTGCCAGACGAGCGCGGGGATCGTGGCGACCACCGCGATCAGCGCGCCCAGCCACAGTTTCGGGCGGCTGAGCAGGCGGCGTGGACCGAGAATCGCGGCCGAGACGAGCACGGCGGCCCACAGCGCGGGGATCAGGAACTTGACCTCCAGCGACACCGCCGTGACCGCACCCGCCCGCACGAGCAGGCCGTCGCGGCGCGTGCGGGTCCAGCGGACCAGCAGGAATACGACAACCGTCCACAAGAACGGGTCCAGCGCGTAGGTGGAGACCCAGTGGCTGAGGATCACCAGGTTGGACGTGGCGGACAGCCCGGCCGCCATCAGCTGCGCGGGAGGGCGGCCACCCAGTTCGCGGGCGATCAGCGCGGTGATCACCACGCCGGCGCCGACCGCGAGCGCCATCGGCAGCCGGAACGCGAGCAGCGAACCGGGGAACAGGCGGTCGAGCGTGCCCGCGAGCAGCGGGACGAGCGGTGGCTGGTCGAAATACCCCCAGGCCGGATGATCTCGACCAGCCACCAGGAAGTAGAGCTCGTCGAACCCGTGCGCGTAGCGGACGCTCGTGACCACGAGCAGCGCCGCCGCCAGCACGGCCACGGTGAGCACCGGCAGCCGGGCGAACGGGGCGATCTCCCCCGTACTGGTCTCGCGGCTCGTTCTGAGGCTCGTCATGATCCGAGTCCACCGCGCCGGCCCGGTTCCGCGTAACGGTGATCGGTAGCCGATGCGGACGACGAACGTTGTCCCGCGCGCAACTTTCGTCGCGGGTCCTCCCCCGGCCGGTGCGGTTGCGCCGCGGCGGTCCGGACCAGCCGTTACCGTGACCAGGGTGAGCGAAGTACGGCGTGGAGCCTGGCCCCGGCCGGTCGACCTGGTTTGGCTGCTGGTCGCGGCGCTCGTGTTCGCCGGGCTCGACTTCGCGTTGCACTGGGCCGGGCCGACGAGCGGGGTCTTCGGGCCCTACGCCGGGCTGGTGCTGCGGCTCGCCTGCGACTTCACGCTGCTGGCGGTGTTCCGCTTCCCCGACGCGGTGGCCGGGGTGCTCGTGGTGGCCTCGCTGGCGATGCTGGCGTCGGACCTGTTCTGGCCCGGGCTGCTGGTCCCCGCGCACCAGCCGAGCCTGATGACGGTGCCCACCATCACGCCGCTGGTGCTGAGCCAGCTCCCGCGCGTGATGGACCGGCGGCGCCTGTTGTGGATCGGCGGGGTGCTGGCGGTGCTGGCGACGAGACCGTGGGACCCGGCGTGGAACACGACGCCGTTCGGGCTGCTGAGCACCGCGCTGCCGGTGGCGGTGGCGCTGTACTTCGTGGCGCGCCGGGACCTGCTGCGTTCGCTGCGCGACCGGGCCGAGCGCGCCGAACGCGAGCAGCACCTGCTCGCGGAGCAGGCTCGCGCCGAGGAACGGCGGCGGCTCGCGGGCGAGATGCACGACGTGGTGACCCACCGGCTGAGCCTGATGGTGCTGCACGCGGGCGCGCTCGGCGTGGTGTCGACGGACCCGTCCGTGCGCTCCGCGGCCGAGGACATCCGCCGCGAGGGCGCGCACGCGCTCGACGAGCTGCGGGATCTGGTGGGCGTGCTGCGCGACGGTTCGAGCATCGAGCCCCCGGCCGCTTCCCCGGCCCCGGTCGCTTCGCCGGCGGATCTGGTGGCCGAGTCGGTGACCGTCGGCGTGGCCACGGAGCTTTCGGTGAGTGGCGACCCGGACCAGGTGTCGCCGACGGTGGCACGCACGGCGTACCGCGTGGTGCAGGAGGCACTGACGAACGTCCGCAAGCACGCGCCGGGTTCGTCGGCCGCCGTGACGCTGCGGTACCACTCCGGCGGCCTCGACGTGTGCGTCACCAACACCCGCGGTTGCCTGCCGCCCGACCCGACGCTCGCCGGCAGCGGCTCGGGCGCCGGGCTGAGCGGGCTGCGGCAGCGCGTCGAGCTCGTCGGCGGGCAGCTCGAGTCCGGCCCCGAGCCCGGCGGCGGGTTCCGCGTCGGTGCGATACTTCCCGCCTACGTCCCGACGACGGAAGGTGCTCCCCGGTGATCACGGTGGTCGTGGCCGACGACGAGCCGATGGTCTGCGCGCACCTGCGCACGATCCTGGGCTCCGCCGAGGACCTCACGGTGGTCGCTTCGGCTTCCGACGGCGCCGAAGCGGTCGAGGCCGTTGTCCGGCACCGCCCCGACGTGGTGCTCATGGACCTGCGCATGCCGGGCGTCGACGGTCTCACGGCGATCGCCCGCATCGTCGCGCTGCCGGACCCGCCCGCGGTCGTCGCGCTGACCACCTTCGACGCCGACACGTACGTAATCCGGGCGCTGCGCGCGGGCGCCGCGGGTTTCCTCGTGAAGTCCACGCCGCCCGAAGACCTCATCGGCCTCGTCCGCGTCGCGGCCGACGGCCACACCGTCCTGTCCCCCTCCGCGGCCCGCCGCCTCGTCGCGCTCTCGGCCGACGGCCACGCCCGCACCGACTCGGCGCTGCGCCTGACCGCTGCCCTCACCGACCGCGAACGCGACGTCCTGGCCTGCCTCGGCGAGGGACTGTCCAATGCGGACATCGCCGCCCGCCTGCACCTCGCGGAGGCCACGGTGAAGAGCTACGTGTCGCGGATGCTGGTGAAGCTGGAGTGCGCGAACCGGACGCAGGCGGGGCTGCTGGCGCACGAGGCGGGGCTGGCCAGCCGCTGAGGTCCGGCGGCGAACCGCGCCCTGCCGTGCTCGGTTTCCGCGGCTAGGGTCGTCGGTCATGGAGGACTTCGCGGTGGGAGAGACCGTCCGGATCACCGGCACCACGATGACCGGCAGCGTCGGCGCCGTCGCGCACGTCGACGACAAGCGGCAGAAGTACCTGGTGCGCGTCAGCGACGTCACTCAGAACTACTTTTCGGCCGACGAGCTGGAACACATCTCCGGGTAGCGCCGGTTCATTCCTCGAGTTCGCCGTTCAGGGGCCCGAAACGCGGTCGGCAGTCGCGTCTTGCGAACGATTGCAGTAGCCTCAGCGCCACTACGAGGAGGCGACGTGCGGGCTTTGCGGATCTCGGCGTGGGGTGGCGCCCTCGAACCGGTGGTAGTCGCCGAACCGGAGCCGTCACGGGGGGAGGTCCTCGTGCGGGTCGAGGCCTGCGGCATCGGCGTGACGGTGCTGCAGTGCATGAACGGGCAGCTCGGCGCGGAAGAGTCCCATCTGCCCCGGGTGCCCGGGCACGAACTGGTCGGGATCGTCGAAGCCGTGGGTTCCGACACCGACCCGGCGCTGGTAGGCCGGCGGGTGATGGCGTACTTCTACCTCGTGTGCGGCACGTGCCGCGAATGCCTGGCGTCGCGGGATTCCACGTGCCTGAACTTCCGCGGCAACGTCGGCGTCGCGATCGACGGCGGTTATGCCGAGTACGCGGTTCTCCCGTCCCTCAACGCGATCGAGGTCCCGCGCGAGGTCGACCCCGTGGCCGCGACCACGATTCCCGACGCCATCGCGACTCCGGTGCACATCGCCCGCCGCGCGGGGCTCGGACCGCGGACGCGGGTCGCGGTGCTCGCGGCCGGCGGAGGAGTCGGGCTGCACATGGTCCAGGTGGCGCGGGCGTACGGGGCCGAGGTGGTGGGGCTGGACGTGGTGCCGGACAAGCTCGAGTACCTCGAAGCGGAGCTGGGGGTGCGGGCCGTCGACTCGTCCGACTTCGGCGCGATCGCGCTTCCGCCGCCCTGGGCGGGAAAGGCCGACGTGGTGATCGACCTGTACGGCCGGGCGCCCGCGCAGCGCTGGGCCCTCGACCACCTGGCGAAAAACGGGTCGCTGATGTGCCTGACCTCGATGCGGGACGAGGAGTTCACGGTCTCTTCGCGTGAGCTCGTCCTGTCCCAGCTCGCCGTGCTCGGCTGCCGGTACGCCTCGCGGTACGAGGTCGGGCTCGCCGCCGAACTGGTCACTTTCGGGCGGGTCCGGCCGTTGGTGAGCGCCGTGGTCGGACCGGAAGAGGTGCGCGCCGTGCACGAGCGGATCCGGTCGGGGTCCTTTCTCGGGCGAGCCGCGCTGGCGTGGTGACCCACGGTCCGGGTCAGAAGTACTCGACCAGGCAGAACCCGTGCTGTTCCGGGTCGGCCATCACGACGACAACGCCTTCGACGTAGTCGTGCCGTTCACCGGTCGACCGACCGCCGAGAGCCAGCACCTGGGCGACGCCCTCGGCGATGTCGTCGACCGCGACGTCGAGGTGCAAGCGCACCTTGCCGTGGTTCGGTTCGGTCACGGGCTGGAAGACGAGGCGGGGCTGTGGGTCGCCCGCGTGGCCGAGGTAGACCCAGCCGGGCCTGGACCGGTCCTGCGGGCGGTCCAGCAGCGCGCTCCAGAACTCCGCGACCCGTTCCACGTCAACGCAGTCGACGGTCACGCCGACCCAGCGGTTCGTCATGCCCCGGCGCTCAAGCCGATGCCGGCGCGTGTTCCGCGTCGAAGGCTTCACGGGCGGCGGTCACCTGGTTCATGTGGTGGCGGGCCCAGCCGGCGAGCATGTCGAGAGGCTCGGCCAGGTCACGGCCCAGCGGGGTGAGTTCGTATTCCACGCGGGGTGGGATGACGGGGTACGCGGTGCGCGTGAGGATGCCGTCGCGGACGAGGCTGCGCAGGGTTTGCGTCAGGACCTTCTGGGAGATGCCCTCGACGCGTTTGCCGATCTGGGTGAAGCGCAGCGGGCCTTCGCGCAGCGAGCCGACGATGAGGACGGTCCACTGGTCGCCGATGCGGTCGAGGAGCTGACGGGTCGGGCAGTCGCGGTCGTAAGGGTTTCCCAGCACCACAGGCCTCCTCGGTGTCACTCTCCCAAAGAGAGTAACACTCCCGGACGCCCCCGGCCGGGACATCACCGGACAACGCCGCACCCCCGGCGCAGCGCTGCCCGAACCCCGGCGCCGGGCCCTACCGGGCCACCCGCGAAGTCTCCGCCACCAGACCCGCCACCACCCGGCCGATGAACCGCCCGAGCACCAGCCGGTAGAACCACCCCGTCCCCGGCACCTTGCCCGTGAACGACGAGTGCCAGTGGATCTCCGTGCCGCCGTCGACCGGGGTGAGGTCGACGTACGCGCGGTAGTCGCGCAGGGGCAGGCCGCTGCGCAGCGCGTAGCCGAACCGGCGGTCGGGGACCAGTTCGATCACCTCCTCGCACGAGCGCGTGCGGCCGGTGCGGAACACGCGCAGCGCGCCCAGCCCCTCGCGCTCGGCCGCGCCCGCCTGCGCCAGTTCGAACGAGCCCAGCGGCGACCAGCGCGGCCAGCTCTCGCCGTCGCGCAGGAGCGCGTAGACCGTCGCCGAGTCGGCGGACGTGTGGGCCCGGACCGAGATTCGTTGCATCAGGCCTCCTCGAAGCGCGTGTACCACGTGGTACATGTACCATCTGGTACATGACGGAGGCAAGGGCGAAGCTCCTCGACGCGGCCACCGAGCACATCGCGCGAAACGGGGCGGACCAGAGCCTTCGAGCGCTCGCGACGGCGCTGGGCACGAGCCACCGGATGCTCATCTATCACTTCGGCTCGAAAGAAGGCCTGCTCACGGAGCTCGCGCGCGAGGTGGAACGCCGGCAGCGCGCCGTGCTGGCCGACCTCGACTCGAGCCTGCCGCCGGACGAGCTGGCGCGCGCGTTCTGGCGCCGGCTCACCGACGAAGCGCTGCGCCACAACGAAAAGCTCTTCTTCCAGCTCTACGGCCAAGCCCTCGGCGGCGCGCCCGGCACGGCCGAGTTCCTCGACGGCGTGATCGACGGCTGGCTCGGGCCCATCGAGGTGCTGCTCGAACGGCTCGGCGTGCCCGAGCAGCACCGCGCGGCACAGGCCCGGCTCGGCCTCGCCGTGGCGCGCGGGCTGCTGCTCGACCTCGTCACCACGGGTGACCGGGAAGCCGTCGACGCGGCGATGGAACGCTTCCTGAGCCTCCAGAACGCTGGTTTCTTGCAGACCTGACCCTTGACTTGACGTTTTCCTGCATCCACGATGCAGGCATGCCCGACGACGTCAAAGTCAGCGATCTCGACCGGCGCATCGTCGCCGCGCTGCAGCTCAACGGGCGCGCGTCGTGGGGCGCGATCGCCCGGCACGTGGGCACGAGCGAGTCCACCGTGCTGCGCCGTGCCGGCCAGCTGACGGAATCCGGCCAGCTGCGCGTGATCGGCGTGGTCGACGTGCTGCGCTGCGGCCTCGGCGTGCCGGTGCTGGCGCGGCTGCGATGCCGGCCGGGCACCGCGGCCGCCGTCGCCGAGGAGCTGGCCGCGCGGCCCGAGGTCCGCTACGCCACCGTGCTCGCCGGCAGCGCCGACTGCTCCGCCGAGTTCGTGCTCCCGACCTACCGCGACATCGCCCGTCTGCAGGGCGATTTCCCCGCCGCCGACAACGTCCGCGACGCCGAGACCTTCGCGGTGATGCGCACGTTCACCTCCAACCACGACTGGAACTCCGGCGAGCTCAGCGCGGAAGCGGCGGCCGAGCTGCGCGGCGGCGAGGTGCGCCCGTTCGAGGAACAGCACTGGGAACGCCCGCCGGAGCAGCTCGACGAGCTGGACCTCGCGATCAGCGCCGCGCTCGGCGAAGACGGCCGGCTCTCGTTCAAAGAGGTCTCCCGCCAGGTCGGCACGAGCGAGTCCACCGTCGCGCGCCGCGTCGACTCCCTCGTACGCCGCGGCTGCCTGCGGTTCCGCACGCTCGCCGAGCCCGCGATGTTCGGCTACGCGCTGGAGTTCATGCTCTGGCTCTCGGTCGTCCCGGCCGAGCTCGACCGCGCCGGGCAGCAGCTCGCCGCGCACGCGGGCACCAAGTACCTCAGCGCCACGACCGGCCGCTTCAACCTCGTCGGCCAGATCGTGCTGCGCCACTACGGCGAGCTCTACCGTCACACCACCGACGTCGTCGGCGCCCTGCCGGGCCTGCGGGAAGCCGACGTGACCCTGCAGGTATCGACCCTCAAACGCGCCTGGTCGCCCACGCCCGCGGCCACAGCAACCTGGGAGGAAGCATGACCGAACAACCGTGGCTCTGGGACGAGAAGACGTGGCGGGGGCACGTCGAGCACGTCCGCGCCGGCCGGTCGCTGCGCCCGGCTTCGTGGCCGGGCGGCGCGAAGGTGGCCGTGGCGCTGTCGTTCGACTCCGACCACGAGACGCCCGCCCTGCGTGACGGCGAAGTGCTGCCCGGCAAGCTCGCGCAAGGCGAGTACGGCGCCCGCGTCGGCGTGCCGCGTCTGCTCAAGCTGCTGGACCGCTTCGGCGCGCCCGCGTCCTTCTTCGTCCCCGCCGTGTCGGCGCTGCTGCACGACGGCGAGGTCAAGTCCTATGTGGACGCCGGGCACGAGGTGGCCCTGCACGGCTGGATCCACGAACGCAACACCGCGCTCACGGAGACCGAGGAGCGTGACCTCGCCTTCCGCGCCGCCGACGTGCTGGAACGCCTCACCGGCACCCGTCCGGTCGGCATCCGCACGCCGTCGTGGGACTTCTCGGCCCACACGCTCACCATCACGCGCGAGCTCGGCCTGAAGTACGACTCCTCGCTGATGGCCGACGACGACTGCTACGAGCTGATCGAGAATGGCGAGCCCACCGGCATCGTCGAGCTGCCCGTGGAGTGGATCCGCGACGACGCGCCGTATTTCATGATGGACCGCTTCGCCTCGCTGCGGCCGTATACGCCGCCACGCGGGGTGCTCTCGATCTGGCGCGACGAGTTCGACGCCGCGTACGCCGAAGGCGGGCTCTTCCAGCTCACCATGCACCCGCACATCATCGGCCACCGCTCGCGCGTCGCGATCCTCACCGAGCTGCTCGACCACATCAGCGGCCACGACGGCGTGTGGTTCGCCACCCACGCCCAGGTCGTCGACCACGTCCTCACCAGCGGGGAGGCCCACCCATGACCACGGTCCCGTCCACTTCGGACACCTCCGTCGCCACCCATCGGCTCAACCCGCAGCAGCGCAAGGCGATCGTCGCCGGCGCCATCGGCAACACCGTAGAATGGGTCGACTGGGCGGTGTACGCCACGTTCTCCCCCGTGTTCGCCGGCCAGTTCTTCGCCGGCGGCAACGAAACCACGGCCCTGCTGTCCACGTTGGCCGTGTTCGCGGTCGGTTTCGTGATGCGCCCGATCGGCGGCGCGGTGCTCGGCGCCTACGCCGACCGGCGTGGCCGCAAGAAGGGCCTCACGCTCACCATCTCGCTGATGGCGGGCGCGTCGATCGTGATCGCGGTCTGCCCCACCTACACCCAGATCGGCGTCGGCGCTCCGATCGTGCTGCTGCTGGCACGGCTCGTGCAGGGCTTCTCGGCGGGCGGCGAGTTCGGTTCGTCGTCGGCGTTCCTCATCGAGTCGGCCGCCACCGGGCGCCGCGCGTTCGCCGGATCCTGGCAACAGGTCTCCGTCGGTGCCGGCTCGCTCATCGCCGCCCTGCTGGGCACCATCCTCAACTCGACGCTGTCCGACTCCGACCTGCACGGCTGGGGCTGGCGGCTCGCGTTCGGCGTCGCCGGGCTGCTGGGCCTGGTCGGCCTGTGGCTGCGCCGCTCGGTGCACGAGACGGAGGCGTTCGGCAAGATCACCGCCAAGCCGCGCCGCAACCCCGTCGTCGCCATGTTCCGCGACCACCCGGGTGCGGCGCTGCGCGTGGCCGGCGTGACGATCGCCGGCACGCTCATCTACTACGTGTGGGTCAGCTACATGCCGGCCTATGCCCACCTCGCCACCGGCATCCCGCTCAAGACGGCGCTGCTGGCCAACACGCTGGCCATGCTCGTGTTCATCTGCCTGCTGCCCTTCGGCGGCCTGCTGTCCGACCGCATCGGCCGCAAGCCCACGACGACGGCGTTCGCGGCCGGGTTCGTGATCTTCGCGTGGCCCGCGTTCCACTTCCTGGCCAACGGGTTCTGGAGCGTGTTCGTGATCGAGCTCATCGGGCTCGTGCTGATCGTCGGTTACTCGGCCAACTGCGCCGTGATCATGGCCGAGCAGTTCCCGCCCGAGGTGCGCACCACCGGCATCGGGCTGCCCTACGCGCTGGCCGTCGCCGTGTTCGGCGGCACCGCGCCGTACATCACGACCTGGCTCAACGCCAACCACCACGGTGACCTCGTGTGGATCTACGTCGCCGTCGCCGCGCTGATCGGCGTCGCCGTGTACCTCACGATGCCCGAGACGAAGGGAAAACAGCTCTAGATGCGTACTGTCCTGGTGACCGGCGCCGCCGGCGGGATCGGGGCCGCGATCGCGGCCCGCTTCGCCGCCGCGGGCGACCGGCTGGCGTGCGCGGACCTGCGTCCGGCCGAACTGTCCACAGTGGCCGAAAAGCTGCGCGCCGACCACGGCGCGGCTGTGACCGAGCTGCCCGGCGACCTCGCCGACGCCGCCTACGCCGAAGGCCTGGTGGACGCGGCCGGCGCGGTCGACGTGCTGGTCAACGCCGCCGGCATCTACCCCGCCACGCGGCTGCTCGACATGACGGCGCAGCGGTGGGACCGCGTGCAGGACGTGAACGTGCGAGCCGCGGTGCTGACTACCGTCGCGTTCGGACGCAAGCACGTGGCCGCCGGCACCGCCGGCACGGTCGTGAACATCTCCTCCGGCGCCGCCACTCGCGCGCGCCCCGGCGCCTCGCACTACGCGACGTCGAAGGCCGCGCTGGAGATGGCGACCAAGGCGTGCGCCGTGGAACTCGGCCCGCACGGCATCCGCGTCAACGCCGTGAGCCCCGGGTTCGTCACGGTCGACAGCGAAGCCAACCCCGTGACCGAGGCCTACGCGGCGGCCGTGTCGGTGAACCCGCTCGGCCGCCGCGGCGCGCCGGGTGAGATCGCCGGCGCCGTGTTCTGGCTGGCCGGCCCGGAGGCCGGGTGGATCACCGGCACGGTGCTGCGCGTCGACGGCGGCTCGACCGCGGGTGCGGCGGGCCTGCCGTTGCACTGGTCCGGCGAAACGGCGGTCCAAGAAGGCATGCCGCAGAAGGGAACCACGCATGTCTGAACGCTCGTACACGGTGGTCGGTGGCGGCGCGATCGGCGGCACGCTGGCGTTCCACCTCGCGAAAGCCGGGCACCCGGTGGTGGTCGTCGACGCGGACGCGGCCCACGTGGCCGCGATCAGCTCGCAGGGACTCACCCTGGTGCGGCCCGAAGGCACGGAGCGCGTCGACCTCCCGGCGTTCGTCCCCGACGAGGCGCCGCCGGAGCTGGGCCGCGTGCTGCTCGCGGTGAAAGCCCAGGCCACTGAGCACGCCATGCAGTGGCTCGAACCACGCCTCGCGGCCGACGGGTTCGTGGTATCGCTGCAGAACGGGCTCAACGAGCAGCTCATCGCCTCGTTCGTCGGCGCCGGGCGCACGGTGGGCGCGTTCGTGAACCTCTTCGCCGACGTCGCCGAGCCCGGCGTGGTGCGCGACGGCGGGGCCGGCGCCCTGGTCGTCGGCGAGCCCGACGGCCGGATCAGCGGCCGCGTCGAGGAGGTCGTGGCCGACCTGCAGGCGTGGGGCCCGGCGAAGGCGACCGCCAACGTCGAGGGTTACCTGTGGGCCAAGCTCGGGTTCGGCGCGATGCTGACCACGACCGCGCTGGCCGACGCGCCGATGGCCGACCTCATCGACCGGCACCGGCCGCTGATGCACGCTCTCGCGGCCGAGGTGTTCGCCGCGGCAGGCTCGCGCGTGCTGGAGCCGTTCGACCAGTTCGACCCGGCCGTGTACCTGCCGGGAGCCGACGGGCGGGAAGCGGCGACGGACCGGCTCGTGGCCTGGCTGCGCTCGCAGCCGAAGGACCGCAGCGGGATCTGGCGCGACATCGCCGTGCGCCACCGTCCGGTGGAGGTCTTCCACCACTACGCGCCGGTGCTCGATGAAGCCGCCGCGCTGGGGATCGGCCTGCCGCTGCTGAAAGCCGTGCTCAAGCGCCTGGGCGACGTCGAGGCCGGCACCGCGATGTCCGAGGACCACCTCACCGAACTGGAGGCACACCTGTGACCGGGATCCGGGAGCTGCACGAGTGGGTGCGCGCGCACCGCGACGACCTGCTCGCCGACCTCGCCGAGTACGTCGGCATCGAGACTCCCAGTGACGACAAGGAAAGTCTCACCCGCGGACTGTCCTGGGTGGACGAATGGCTGCGTACCCGGCTGGGCGAGCCGGCCGCCGTACGCGAAGTCGACGGCGGCCGCCACGGCGACATCAAGGTCTACGACTACCCCGGCGCCGGCGAGCAGCCCGTGCTCCTGCTCTGCCACTACGACACCGTGTGGCCGCTGGGCACGCTCGCCGAGTGGCCGTTCACCGTCGACGGCGACCGCGCGACCGGGCCGGGGATCTTCGACATGAAGTCGGGCCTGGTCCACGCCGTGTGGGCGCTGCGGGCGCTCGACGCCGCCGGTCTGCCGCGCCCGGCGATCCGCCTGGTCCTCAACGGCGACGAGGAGCTCGGCAGCCCCGCCTCGCGGCCGACGATCGAGGAGGCGGCCGCGGGCACTCGCGCGACCCTGGTGTTCGAGGCGAGCGCCGACGGTGCCGTGAAGACCTCGCGCAAGGGCGTGGGCCTGTTCCAGGTGCACGCGAAAGGCGTGGAGTCGCACGCGGGCCTCGACCCGACGAAGGGCGCGAGCGCGATCGACGAGCTGGCCCGGGCGATCCTGGCGCTGCACGCGCTGACCGACCTCGACGCCGGGACCACCGTGAACGTCGGCGTGATCTCCGGCGGCAGCAGGCAGAACGTGATCGCGGGGTCGGCCCGCGGCGAGATCGACGTGCGTGTGTCCAGCGCAGCCGAAGCCGCCCGCATCGACGCGGGCGTCGCCGCCATCACGGCCCACGACCCGCGTGCCACCGTGGTGGTGGAGGGCGGCTGGAACCGGCCCGTCATGGAACGTTCGGAGAGCATCGCACGGCTCTACGAGCTCGCCCGCGACCTCGCGGCCGAGCTCGGCGTGACCCTGCGCGAATGCTCCGTCGGCGGCGCCAGCGACGGCAACTTCGTGGCCGCCCTGGGCCACCCGGTCCTCGACGGCTTCGGCGCCGTCGGCGACGGTGCCCACGCGCGCCACGAGCACATCAGCGTCGAGGGCATGCTCGAACGCACGGCGCTCGCGGCCGCGGTCCTGCACCGGCTCGGCGCGGAGTAGGCCCGGGCTTTACGAAGCCCGAACATTCGCCCCACACCCCTCGTACACCGGGACGAGAAGGTACTGCGTGTACCCGGAACTCACCGGTCACGAGAGGGAGAACGAACGATGCGAGTTACCACCTGGACCCGGCGGCTGGCGTTGGCGGGCGGCGGTGTCGCGGCCGGGCTGCTGGTCGTGACACCGCTGGCTGTGGCGGACACCACGGCTCCCCCGGCGCCGCCGTCGGTGGCCCCGATCACGCTCAGCCCCGCGGAATCGCAGCAGGTCTGCGGCGACTGGGTGCCCAAGCTGCAGAAGCGCGCGCAGAACCTGACCGACCGCATCAACGGTGGCGCCGAGATCGCCGGCTCCGTCGCGAACCTCAAGGCGCGCGCGGCCGACCAGAAGGCCAAGGGCCACACCGCGGCCGCCGACCGCTTGCAGAAACGCGCGGACAAGCGTCAGAGCCGCATCAGCCAGCTCGGCGACGCGAAGGGCAAACTCGACGCCTTCGCCTCGGCCCACTGCAAGCCCGCGGGCACGAAGTGAGGGCGGCCCGGCTCGCGGCCGCGATCGGGGCGGCCGCGCTCCTGGCCCTCGGGTGCACCGCCTGCGACGGCGGCGACTCGGCGGCCCCGTCCGGCGGGGGCTCGCAGGCGACGAGTGAGCTCAACGGCATCCAGTCGACACTGGACAGCATCGAGTCGGACATGGCGGGCGACGGCTCACCCTGAGCCGCGTAGCCTCTCGGGCGACGTTGGCGGAGAGGGAGAACGGGAGCCCGCATGGGGTCAGCCGGGCGGGGCCTCGTCCTGGTCGTCGAGGACGAGGCCGCGATTGCCGAGCTCGCGGCGATGTACCTGCGGCGCGACGGGTTCGGCGTGCACGTGGAGTCGGACGGTGCGGCCGCGCTGGGGGCCGTCCGGCGGCTCAAGCCGGTAGCCGTGGTGCTCGACATCGGACTGTCCGGAATGGACGGGATCGAGATCTGCAAGGCGTTGCGTGCGGCCGGCGACTGGACGCCGGTCCTGTTCGTCACCGCGCGCGACGACGAGCTCGACCGGCTGCTCGGCCTGGAGATCGGCGCCGACGACTACCTCACCAAACCGTTCAGCCCACGCGAGCTCGCCGCGCGCGTGCGCACGGTGCTGCGCCGCGCGTCCGGGGGTACGCCGGCCGCGGAGACGTTCGAGTGCGGCGGCGCGCGCGTGGACGTGACGAGCCGGCGGGCGTGGGCGGGAGAGCAGGAGATCACGCTGACGTCCACGGAGTTCGACCTGCTCACCCACCTCGTGCGCCACCCCGGCCGGGTGCTCTCGCGCGACCAGCTGCTGTCCGCCGTGTGGGGCTACGCGGCCGCGGCGGGCACGCGCACGGTCGACGTGCACGTGGCTCAGCTGCGCGCGAAACTCGGTGCGCACAGTCCGATCAGGACGGTTCGCGGCATCGGCTACGCGGCGGACGCCGGATGAGAGGCACGCTCGCGCTGCGCATCACGGTCGTGTGCCTGGCGGTGGCCGGGATCGCCGTGATCGTCTCAGGCCTGGTGGCGACGCGGCTCGTGCGCACGACCGCCGACACCGTGCTGCAGCAGTCGCTGAAAGCCCAGGCCGACGTGGTCGCGACCCAGCTCGACGACACCGGCATCGGCAACCGCCTCGGCGTCAGCAAGGTCGCCGACGTGGTGCGTGGCCAGGGCATCGCCGTGGTCGTGCGGCGTCCCGGGGGCCAGGACGTGGGCGACGCGACGTCGACCCGCGTGGCCGAACGCGCCGGGCTCGCGTCGGGGACCAACCAGTCGGACCGGGTGATCGTGGACGGGCAGCAGTACCTCGTGGAAGTCCGGGCCGTCGGCCCGCGCGCGGCGGCGTTCGCGCTGGTCCAGCCCGCGCGCAGCGGCGAGGCGACGCAACGCGCGCTGGTCCGCAACATCGCGCTGGCGCTGGGCATCGGGCTGCTGGTGGCGGCCGTCGCCGGGTACGCGTCCGGACGGCTGCTCGGCCGGCCCCTGCGGAAGGCGGCGGCCGCGGCGGTCAGCCTGCGCACCGGCCGGCGCGACGTGCGCGTGCCGGTGGAAGGACCCGTCGAGGTCGCCGAGGTCGCGGGCTCGCTCAACGAACTGGCCGACGCCCTGGCCCACAGCGAGGCGCGCCAGCGGGAGTTCCTGCTGTCGGTGTCCCACGAGCTGCGCACCCCGCTCACCGCGGTGACCGGCTTCGCCGAAGCCCTCGCCGACGGCGTCGCCGAGGGTCCCGACGCGCGCCGCGCGGGCGAGACCATCCACCGCGAGGCTCAGCGGCTCGAACGCCTGGTGAGCGACCTGCTCGAACTCGCCCGCCTCGGCGCCGACGAGTTCCGTCTCGACCTCGCGACGCTCGACCTGGCCGCGCTCGTCGGCGACCGCGCGCAGGTCTGGCAGCTGCGCTGCGAACGCGAAAACGTGCCTCTGTACGTCGATTCGCCCGCCGCCCCGGTGCTCGTCACCGCCGACGCGCGGCGCCTGCAACAGGTGGTCGACGGCCTCGCGGAAAACGCCCTGCGCGTGACCCCGGCCGGCGCGCCGATGGTGTTCTCCCTGGTCGTGGACCAGGGGCACGCGCACCTCGCGGTGCGCGACGGCGGACCCGGCCTCGCGCCGGAGGACTACGCCGTGGCCTTCGAGCGCGGCGTGCTGAACAAGCGCTACCGCGACCACCGCCCCGTCGGCTCCGGCATCGGCCTGGCCCTGGTCCACGGCCTGGTCGAGCGCATGGGCGGCGCGCTCCGGGCCGGACCCGCCCCCGAAGGTGGCGCCGCGTTCACGATCACCCTCCCGCTCGCAGCTGCGCCGCCCGGTCCGTCACGTCCATGATCGCCCAGTGCTCGACGATCCGCCCGTCGTGCACCCGAACCATGTCCATGCTGGTCACGGCGTACGACCGGCCGGTGGAGACCTGAGTGCCGGTGCTCGTGTAGCGGTTCTCGGAGAACTCGCCGTCGCTCACGTTCTGCTCGACGCGCACCGCCATACCGCCACTTCCCCCGGCGGCGCGACTTGCTCGCGGCGGTCTACGCCGAAGAGGTCGAAACGCTCAGGGCCGAGGGCCAGGCCCTGCTCGCACACCGGGGACCCCTAGGCCGCGCTGTTCACGTGGCTCGGGCTCTTCCTCGACCACGTCCGGGACAAAGCGACCTCGCACTGTCCATAACGGACGATCCCGGCGGCGACCGCGAGGAGCTATTCGCCCGCTGGCACGCGGTGATCACCGACACAGCCACCTCCCTCACCACCCGCGCCGGCCTCGACGAGGACGTCGAGCCCCTCGACCTGCTGGTGCTCGTGACGGGAATCGCCTTGCCCGGTGCGGAAAACCCCGCACCGAACGGCTGCTGCGCGTGATCCGCCGAGGCAGCGCCGACACCCGGTCAGACCGGCGCCGGTCAAGCCCGCACGGGTTAAGCTCACGCCGTGGAAATGCTGCACCTGCGCTACTTCGTGGCCGTCGCCGAAGAGCTGAACTTCTCGGCGGCCGCGCGGCGGCTCCACATGGCCGCGTCGCCGTTGAGCCAGCGGATCAAGGACCTCGAGCACGAACTCGGCCAGAAGCTGTTCGACCGCAGCACCCACCACGTCACCCTCACCGCCGCGGGCACCGCGCTGCTGCCGATTGCGCGCGACGTGCTGGAGCAGGTGAACTCCATCCCGTGGCGGCTGCGCGAGGCGACGGAACCCCAGCGCAGCACCGTGTTCCTCGGCATGCCCGCGGGCGTGCACCCGGACCTGCGCGACCGCGTCACGGCGCTGGCCGAGCGGGTGCGCGAGCGGTTCGAGCTCAAGCGCTGGCCCGGCGCCAGCCCCGACCTCGTCGACGCCGTGCTCGACGGGCGGCTCGCGCTGACGCTGGCGCGCATGCCCGTGACCGATCCGGCGCTCGAAGCACTGCCGGCGATGTCCGAACGCCTCGGCGCCGTGGTGCCCGCCGACCAGTTCGCCGGCCGCCAGTCGGTGAGCCTGGCCGAGCTGTCCGGGTTCGCCTACCTCGCCGCACCCGAGGATTCCACGCCGGCGTATTTCGAACAGCTCGACCACCAATTGATGTCGCTGGGTATCAAGAAACGGCTCAAACTGGCGAACACCGGCTATTCGGGCGTCTCGGAAATCATTTCCTCCGGGCTGGCGTTTTCCATTTCCATGCTCGACGAGGCCAGCCCCATGCACCTCTACCGGCTCGAAAACGTCGCCGTGCTCCCCTTCACCGATTTCCAGCCCGAGCTGGAAACCAACCTGCTCTGGCGACGTGACCGGGGCGACAGCGGCGACCTGGCCGAGCTCGTCACCGCCGCGCGCGAGATCTTCGCCGAACCCCTGACCAGCTGAAACCGCGCAAGAATGGTGTGATCGCTGTGGTCATACCATTCTGCGCGACATGATCATTCCCTTTCTTCACCTGCGCTACTAACTTCGGTGGCAGAGCAAGAACAGCAGGTGCGAAAGGATCGAAGATGGACGAGCAGAACACCGCCACCGGACCGCTGGACGGGGTGCGCGTGATCGACCTCTCGACCGTGGTGATGGGCCCGTACGCGGCGCAGATCCTCGGTGACCTGGGCGCCGACGTGATCAAGATCGAGTCCCCCGCCGACACCGTCCGCGTGGGCCAGTACCGCACCACGCCGGGGATGACCTCGCTCAACCTCAACGTGAACCGCAACAAGCGCAGCGTCGCCCTGAACCTCAAGGACGCCGGCGAGCGCGAGCAGGCGCTGACGCTGATCGGCACCGCCGACGTGCTGATCACCAACATGCGCCCCGGCGCTCTGGCGCGGCTCGGCCTGGACTACGCCGAGGTCGCGAAGCGCAACCCGGGCCTGATCTACGCCCACGCGCAGGGCTTCCGCAGTGACTCCGACCGTGCCGGCAACGCCGCTTACGACGAGACCGTGCAGGCCGCCTCGGGCCTGGTCGACATCGCCAACCGCGCGATCGGCAAGCCGGTCTACCTGCCGACCATCCTGGGCGACAAGGTTTCGTCGCTGACGATCGTCTACACCGTGCTCGCCGCGCTGCACCACCGCGACCGCACCGGCGCCGGCCAGCAGATCGAGATCCCGATGACCGACACGCTCATCGCGTTCAACCTCGTGGAGCACCTCGCCGGGCACGTGTTCGAGCCGGCGCAGGGCCCGACGGGCTTCCCGCTGTCGATGTCGCAGGGCCACCGCGCGGCGCCGACGAAGGACGGCCTCGCCTGCGTGATCCCCTACAACCCGCAGAACTTCCGCGACTTCTTCGCCGCCGCCGGCCGCGCCGACCTGGTCGAGGACCGGCGTGTGAACGGCGAGGCGATCGACAACGCCGACGTCGACGCCCTCGCGGAGCTCATCGACGAGTGCGCCCCCGCGCTCACCACCGCCGAATGGGCCGAGGTCTGCGCCAAGCACAGCATCCCGTTCGCGCCCGTCCTCGAACTGGACCGCGCCCACGAAGACGAATACGTGCGTGAAGGCCACCTGCTCGACACCGTCGAGCACCCGACCGAGGGCACCATCCGCACGGTCGGCATCCCGGTGCGCTTCTCCGCCACGCCCGGCTCGATCCGCCGCCCGGCCCCGGTCGCCGGCCAGGACACCGCCGAAGTCCTCGCGGAACTCGCGAACCGCTGAACCTACAGTCGCAGAAAAGAAGTGACGTCATGACCACCGAAGTGCGCACCGAGCGGATCGGCACCACGCTGCTGATCACGATCGATCGCCCGCAGACCCGCAACGCCGTGAACGCGGCCGTCGCGGCCGGGCTGGCGGAAGCGCTGGACACCCTGGAGGGCGACCCGACGCTGCGGGCGGGTGTCCTCACCGGCGCCGAAGGCACCTTCAGCGCCGGCATGGACCTCAAGGCCGCGCTGGCCGGCGACAGCCCGGAGATCCCGGGCCGCGGGTTCGGCGGGCTGACCGAGGCCGAGCTGACCAAGCCGTTGATCGCCGCGGTCGAAGGTTGGGCCATGGGCGGCGGGTTCGAACTCGCGCTGGGCTGCGACCTGATCGTGGCCGGTGAAGACGCGAAGTTCGGGCTGCCCGAGGTGAAACGCGGCCTGGTCGCCGCGGGCGGCGGCGTGATCCGCCTGCCGAAGCGGCTCCCCCACCACCTCGCGATGGAGCTGCTGCTGACGGGTGAGCCGATCACCGGCCGCCGGGCCGGTGAGCTCGGCCTGGCCAATCGCGTGGTCACGGCCGGCGAAGCGACCGCCGTCGCGCTGCAGCTGGCCGAGCTGGTGGCGCAGAACGCGCCGATCGCGCTGGCCGCGGTGAAGAAGATCGTGCGCGCCGCCGGCGGGACTCCCGAGCCCGAGGCGTTCGCCGCGCAGCGTGAAGAACTCAAGACCCTGATGACCTCCGCCGACGTTCGCGAGGGCATGACCGCCTTCGCCGAGCGCCGCGCGCCCCAGTGGACCGGACGGTGACGACCATGAAGCAAGAAGACGTCGTGGCGCACGTGACCACGCCGCTCGTGAACCCCGCGTTCGCGCCGATGGTGCCGCGGTTCACCGACCGCGAGTACTTCAACATCGTCTACCGCACCGACCCCGAAGCCCTTCGTGCCGTCGTGCCGGAGCCGCTCGAGATCGAAGAACCGCTGGTGCGCTTCGAGGTCATGAAGATGGGCGACGTGAGCGGCTACGGCCCCTACACCGAGTCGGGCCAGGCCATCCCCGTCACCTTCGACGGCGAGCGCGGCGAGTACCTGCACGCGATGTACCTCGACAACTTCCCGGCCACCGCGTCGGGCCGCGAGGTCAGCGCCTACCCGAAGACCATCGGGGCGCCGAACCTCTATGTCGACAACGGCGCGCTCGTCGGCACGCTGGATTACGGCACGCTGCGCGTGGCCACCGCGACCATGGGCTACAAGCACTTCGCACTGGACCCGGCCGAGGCGAAGGCCCAGATCACCGTGCCGACGTTCATGCTGAAGATCATCCCCGGCTACGACGGCGCGCCCCGCGTGATGGAGCTCGTCCGCACCGAGATCACCGACGTCGTCGTCAAGGCGGCCTGGACCGGCCCCGCGCGGCTGCAGCTGTTCGAGCACGTGCTGGCGCCGCTGGCCGACCTTCCGGTGCGCGAGATCGTCTCCGCGAGCCACATCCTCACCGACCTGACCCTCGCCCCCGTCACGCCGGTCCACGACTACCTGAAGGGAGCACAGCGATGAGCACCGAATTCCGCAGTGTTGCCGAGTTCCACAGTGCAGCCGTGATCGGAGCCGGCACCATCGGCCTGTCCTGGACCGCGCTGTTCGCCGGCCACGGCCTCACCGTCAAGGTCACCGACCCGCGCCCCGACCTCGCCGAGGCCGTCGCGACCGCCTTGGCCGAGTTCACCCCGCACCTCGAGGCCCAGGGTCTGGACGTCGACGGAATCGCCCACCGCGTGCAGATCGCCGACGGGGTGGCCGACGCCGTGCGGGACGCCGACGTGGTGCAGGAGAACGGCCCGGAGAGCGTCGAGTTCAAAAAGGACCTGTTCGCCACGCTGGTGGCAGCCGCGCCGAAGCACGCGCTGCTGCTGAGCTCGTCGTCGGCAATCCCCTCGACCGCCTTCACCGGCGAGCTGGCCGACGCGAGCCGGATCCTCATCGGACACCCGTTCAACCCGCCGCACCTCATCCCGCTCGTGGAGGTCGTGCCCGGCGAGCGCACCGGTGAGGACGCAACGCAGGCGGCCGTCGACTTCTACACCTTCCTCGGCCGCGTGCCGGTGGTGGAGCGCAAGGAGATCCCCGGCTTCGTCGGCAACCGGCTGCAGAACGCGCTGAGCCGCGAGGCGATCTACCTGGTCGAGCAGGGTGTGGTGACACCCGAGAACCTCGACAAGGTGATGACCAACTCGCTCGGCATCCGCTGGGCCACGGTCGGGCCGTTCCTCGGCTCGCACCTGGGCGGCGGTCCCGGCGGCTACCGGCACATGGCCCAGCACATCGGCCCGTCGATGAAGAAGATGTGGGCCGGCCTCGGGCAGCCCGCACAGACCCCGGAAGAAACCGAACGGCTCGTCGAAGCCGTCGAAAAGGCTTACGGCTCCTCCACGTACTCGGAACTCGCCGAGGCGCGCGACCGCAAGCAGCTCGCTGTCCTGTCCGCACTGGACAGCACCAAGGAGGAGAACTGACATGGCCACCACCACTCTTGAAGACCAGCTCGTCGCCGACTTCTACGACTACGAGACGCTGCTGAGCGACGAAGAGCGCAAACTCCTGCTCAAGGCCCGCAGCTTCATGCGCGACGAGGTCAAGCCGCTGGTGAACGAGAACTGGGCCGCCGGCACCTTCCCGAAGGAGCTCATCGCGAAGTTCCGCGCGAGCGGACTCGCGGGCCTGCCGTACGAGGGCTACGGCGAGCACCGCGCCGCCACCAGCCACCTGCTCACCGGCATGATGGCCATGGAGATGAGCCGCACCGACGCCTCGGTCGCCACGTTCTTCGGTGTCCACAACGGACTCGCGATGTACTCGATCTACTCGGGCGGCAGCCAGGAGCAGCGCGACCGCTGGCTTCCCGAGATGGCCGCGATGGACAAGATCGGCGCGTTCGCGATGACCGAGCCGCTCGGTGGGTCCGATGTGGCCGGCGGCATGCGCACCACCGCCGAGAAAGACGGCGACTCCTGGATCCTCAATGGGGCCAAGCGCTGGATCGGCAACGCGACCTTCGCCGACTACGTGGTGGTCTGGGCGCGCGACGTCGACGACAACAACGTCAAGGGCTTCGTCGTCGAGAAGGGGACGCCGGGCTTCTCACCCGTGAAGATCGAGAACAAGATCGCGTTCCGCATCGTCGAGAACGCCGAGATCACCCTCACCGACGTGCGCGTGCCGGAGGCGAATCGCCTGCAGGGCATCGACTCCTTCCGCGACGTCGCGGAGATCCTGCGCGCCACCCGCGGCGGCGTCGCGTGGCAGGCGCTGGGCGTGATGATCGGCGCCTACGAGCTCGCGCTGGACTACGCGAAGGAGCGCAAGCAGTTCGGCCGTCCGATCGCGCGGTTCCAGCTGGTGCAGGACCTGCTCGTGAAGAGCCTCGGCAACATCACCGCGTCGTGGGGCATGCTCGTGCAGCTGGCCCGCCTGCAGGACGCGGGGATCTTCAAGGACGAGCACTCCTCGCTCGCGAAGGCGTTCGTCACCTCGCGGATGCGCGAGGTCGTCGCCTGGGGCCGCGAGATCTTCGGCGGCAACGGCATCGTGCTCGACCACGACATCGCACGGTTCTTCGCCGACGCGGAGGCCATCTACTCCTTCGAGGGCACCCGCGAGATGAACACGCTGATCGTGGGCAAGGCGATCACGGGGCAGAGCGCCTTCGTATGACCGAGCGCCTGGTCAGTTCACACAGCCGGTGGCGTTCGACGTCACCGGCTGTTGTGGCGTTCCGGCGGTGGAGGTGCCCGAGGGTGGGTTCACCGACTTCGTGACGGCGATCGGGCGCACACCACCGTGGCTGCCCGGTGTGGTGGGAGTCTCCGTCTTGCGGGTTCCGCCGGAGGCCGACACCGAAGACGAGCTCAGCTGGTCCTGCACGAACGTCTTGACCTGCTCCGGGTCCACCTTCACCGCGTCGCCGTCCGACGGTGTGGCCAGCGAAAGGCTCTGCACCGGGATCGTGACGAAGCCGATGGTGCCGGAGCTGATGCCGTGCAGCTGCTGGGCGAAACTCAGCACGTCCCAGCCCTTGTCGAGCACCACCGAACCCTGCAGCGCGTCGACGAGCGCCGACAGCTTGTCCGGGCTGGTCAGCGTGCCGGAGCCGAGCACGTTCTTCGCCATGCCGGCCAGGAACGCCTGCTGGCGCGCGATCCGGTCGAGGTCACCGCCTGCCAGGCCGTGGCGCTGCCGCACGAACGCCAGCGCCTGAGCGCCGGACAGCGTCTGCGGACCCGCCGCGAAGTTCGCACCGGAGTAGGTGTCGTGCACCGGGTTGTTCAGGCACACCTGCACGCCGCCGACGGCCTGGCTCAGCGCCGCGAACCCGGCGAGGTTCACCGCCGCGTAGTGGTTGATCGTGAGCCCGGTGAGCTTCTCGACGGTGGCGATCGCGGACTTCGCGCCCTCGGCATCGGCGGCCACCTCGAGCTGCGGCCCGCTGAGCCCCTGGCCCGACAGGTGCGAACGCGCGGACGCCCGCGCCCGGCTGTACGCCGAGTTGATCTTGTGCTTGCCGTAGCCCGGGACGTCCACATAGGAGTCACGCGGAATGGAGATCGCCGTGGCGGCCGCGCCGCCCGCCGGCAGGTGGACCACGATCATCGTGTCGGTGGTGCTGCCCCCGTCTTCGCCGCTGCCGGCGTGCAACGAGTCGAGCACGTTCTGTGGCAACGGGTTCCCGTTGGAGTCGGTGCGCGAGTCGAGTCCGACCAGGAGGATGTTCTGCGCCACCTGCAGCGGTTGTCCGGTCGGTGTCTCGGGAACCTGCGCCGCGGGCGGGATGACGTCAGCCGTGACGATCCCGGTGTCGAGCCGGTGCAGCTGCGACCACGCGTACCCGGTGGCACCCAGCACCAGCGTCGACACCACGCCCAGCACGACACGGCCGCCGATCCGGCGGCTCCGGGACGTGAGCAGCACGACAGAATCCCCTTGCTTCCCCGAAAGAGCCCGAGCGGGCCTGTCTTCGAGGATCACCGCGTTAGCTGGGAATAGCCTGAGAATCCTGTCGCAAAGATGTGATGATGCCCGTTCGGCCGACCCGCACTGGGCCGAAAGTGAGCTGTGCCACGGGGTTTCGCGACACCGCGTGGCAGTTCGGGCACGGGGAGCGCTCAGCGCGGCATTCGCCGCCACACCGCGCGCGGCAGCAGGCGCATCACCGCGAAGACCGGACGGAGCACTCCCGGCACCCAGACGACTGCGCGCTGTCGCCGCAGCGCCGCCACGGTCGCGTCGGCCACCTGGTCGGGCGTGCTGGAGAACGGTGCCGGTGACATGCCCTCGGTCATGCGGCCGATCACGAAGCCGGGCCGTACGAGCAGCAGGTGCACGCCGGTGCCGTGCAGCGCGTCGGCCAGCCCGCAGGCGAAGCCGTCGAGGCCGGCCTTGGCCGAGCCGTAGACGTAGTTGGCGCGCCGCACGCGGACGCCGGCGACGGAGGAGAACACGACGAGGCTGCCCGAGCCCTGCGCTCGCAGCAGTTCCGCCGTGTGGGTGAGCACGGCCACCTGGGCGACGTAGTCGGTGTGCACGATGGCCGCGGCATGCTCGGCGTCGGTCTCCGCGCGGGCCTGGTCGCCGAGGATGCCGAAGGCGAGCACGACGACGTCCAGCGGACCGTGCTCGGCGACGACGCGATCGAGGAAGGGCCGGTGCCGGGCCAGGTCGTCGGCGTCGAACCCGGCGGTCTCGACCACCTCGGCACCGGCCGCGCGCAGCGTCGTGACCTGTTCACTCAGATCGGCGCCCGGGCGCGCGGCCAGCACGAACCGCTTCGCCCCGCCCGCGGCCAGCCGCTGCGCGACCGCCGTCCCGATCTCGCTGCGTCCGCCCAGCACCAGCACCGTTCCGCTCACGCGCGGGAGTCTGCCAGCCCGGTGTCAGGCCCGCCCGCGGTGGCCTGTTTCATAAACTGCAACTTTGCAGATTGTGAAAGTTCCGCGCTACGCTCGTTCGCGTGTCCGCCCCCGGCCTGCGCGAGCGCAAGAAGCTCGAAACCCACCGCACGCTCTCGACCGCCGCCGTGCGGCTCGTCGGCGAACGCGGTCTGGACCACGTGACGGTGGAGGACATCGCGGCGGAAGCGGGGGTTTCCGCGCGCACCTTCTTCAACTACTTCGCGTCCAAAGAGGACGCCGTGGTGATCGCGCACGCCGACCACCGGGAACGCAGCCTGCGGCTGATCGAGCGGCTCGCCGCGGCGGAACCGGCTCTCGGCACCCTCGAGGCAATGGTCGCGAGCATGCGGGAGGACCTGGCGGAGATCGACGAGAACCGCGACGAATGGCTCACCCGCATCCGGATCATCAAGGAGAACCCGGGACTGACGCTGCGCGCCATGTCGCTCAACTCCGACGTCGTCGAACCGGCGGTCGCCGCCATCGCGAAGCGCAGCGGAACCGACCCGGCGACGGACCTGTACCCGTCGTTACTGCTGTCGGCGTTCGGCAGCGCGCTGAACGCCTCGTTGATGTTCTGGCGCGAGCTCGGGGGCTCACGTCCGCTGCTGGACCTGGTCGACGAAGCGGCGGCCACACTGGCCGCCGGGCTCGCCGACCCGCACTGACCCGAACCGCCCTGACCCGAACCGGGCCGCACTCTTCTCGACCGAAATCCCACCCCACCCACCCGAGCACTCCGAGGGGATCTCTCCATGACCGTGTCCGAAACCGAGGCGCCCGCAGCCTCGGGCGCGATGAGCCGGCAGCAGGTGCTGCAGGCGATGTCGGGGCTGATGATGGGCATCTTCGTCGCCATCCTCGCCTCCACCGTGGTCGCCAACGCGCTGCCGCGGATCGTGTCCGAGCTGGGCGGCTCGCAGTCGTCCTACACGTGGGTGGTGACCACGGAGCTGCTCGCGATGACGGCGACGGTTCCGCTGTGGGGCAAGCTTTCCGACCTCTACAACAAGAAGCTGCTGATCCAGCTGTCGCTCGGGCTGTTCGTGGTGGGCTCGCTGGTGGCCGGTTTCGCGCCGAACATCGAGCTGCTCATCGTCAGCCGGGTGGCGCAGGGCATCGGCGGCGGTGGCCTCACGGCGCTGGCGCAGGTGATCATGGCGGCGATCGTGTCGCCGCGTGAGCTCGGCAAGTTCTCCGGCATCTTCGGCGCCGTGTTCGCCGTGGGCACCGTGGCCGGGCCGCTGATCGGCGGCGTGCTCGTGGACACCTCGTGGCTCGGCTGGCGCTGGTGCTTCTTCCTCGGCGTGCCGTTCGCGCTCGCCGCGATCCTGCTGCTGCAGCGCACGCTGAAGCTGCCGACGATCCGGCGCGAGGCGCACGTGGACTGGGTCGGGGCGTTCCTGATCATGCTCGGGGTGTCCACTTTGCTCGTGTGGTCGTCGCTGGCCGGCTCGACGTTCGCGTGGGGCTCCTGGCAGACCGGTGTGCTCGTGCCGGTCGGCGTCGTGGTGCTGGCGGTCGCGGTGTTCGTGGAGACGAAGGTGCGCGAGCCGATCATCCCGCTGCGCCTGTTCCGCAACCGCACGGTCTCGCTGACCACGATCGCGAGCTTCTTCGTGGGTGTCGCGATGTTCGGCGGCACGGTGTTCCTGTCGCAGTACTTCCAGCTCTCGCTCGGCAAGTCGCCGACGGTCGCCGGCCTGATGAGCCTGCCGATGATCTTCGGGCTGCTGGTGTCCTCGACCGTGTCGGGTCAGCTGATCAGCCGCACCGGGCGGTGGAAGGGCCACCTGATCCTGGGTGCCGTGCTGCTGACCGCGGGCCTCGGGCTGCTCGGGCTCATCGACGCGCACACCAGCGTGCTGGAGCTGAGCCTGTTCATGCTCGTGCTGGGTGTCGGCGTCGGCATGCTGATGCAGAACCTGGTGCTGGTGACGCAGAACGACGTGCCTGCCCAGGACCTGGGCGCGGCGACCTCCACGTTGTCGTTCTTCCGCAGCCTCGGCGGCTCGATCGGCGTCAGCGCGCTGGGCGCGGTGCTGGCCAACCGGGTCACGGCGCTGATCACCGAGGGCCTCGGCCCGATGCCGGGGATGAGCGGCGGCGGCAGCGAGACGGTGCCGAACCTGGCCGACCTGCCCGCGCCGATCGCGAACGTGATCCGCGAGGCCTACGGCACCGCGACGAGCGACCTGTTCCTCATCGCCGCGCCGATCGCGCTGCTCGTGGTGGTGGCGGTGGCGTTCCTCAAGCACCTGCCGCTGAAGACCCAGAGCGGCCTCGAGCGGCTCGCGGAGGAAGCCGCCTGAGCTACGGTTCTCCGCGTGGACGACGACTTCGGCACGCTCCTCGAACGGCACCGCCGGGAGATCCGGGTGCACTGCTACCGGATGAGCGGTTCGTTCGAGGAAGCCGAGGACCTCACGCAGGAGGCGTTCCTGCGGGCGTGGAAGGGCCGGGGCGGGTTCGAGGGCCGGGCGAGCGTGCGGACGTGGCTGTACCGCATCGCCACCAACGTGTGCCTCGACGCCCTGGCCCGCCGGCCTCGTCGCGTCCTGCCGGACGAGCTGGGCGCGGCCGCCGACCCGGCCGGCACCCCGGCGGCGCTCGACGTGCCCTGGCTCGGCCCGATCCCCGACGCACTGCTCGACACCGCTTTGATCGACACCGCGGCGCCGGACGACACCGGCGCCGCGGTCGTCGAGCGCGAGACGATCGAGCTCGCGTTCCTCGCCGCCATCCAGCACCTGCCGCCCCGGCAGCGCGCGGCATTGGTCTTGCGCGACGTGCTGGACTGGTCGGCCAAGGACACGGCGGCGGTGCTGGAGACGTCGGTGGCGTCGGCGAACAGCGCGTTACAGCGCGCTCGCGAAACCCTGCGTACACACTTGCCCGCGCGGCGTGCCGACTGGGCTTCCGCGGGGGCGACCACGGCCGAGGAAGCCGAGTTGCTGCGCCGGTTCATCGCCGCGTACGAAGCGGGCGATCCGAACGCGGTGGCGGAACTGCTGCGTGAGGACGCGCGGGCCGTGATGCCGCCGTACCCGCTCTGGTTCGACAGCCGGGAGCGGATCATCGCCGCGCTGCGCACGAGTATGGACCCGGAGTCACCGTTTTTCACGGGCCGGTTCCGCATGGTCGCGGTACGGGCCAATCGGCAGCCCGCCGTGGCCACGTGGGTCTGCCGACCCGGCGCGAGTGGGTCCCGGCCCGGCGAGAGTGTGTTCCGCCGCTTCGGAGTCAGTGTGCTCACGGTCGAGAGCGGATTGGTCACGGCGATCGCCGCGTTCGAAACGCCGTCGTTCGCACCGTTCGGATTACCCGAGACACTCATCCTGATGAACTGAGGAAAGAAAAGACCCGGGTGGTGACCTGGATCAGGTCACCACCCGGGCACAAGCCGGTCCCCGTGGGGATTTCCGGGAAAGTCTCGCCTTCGCCTCCGGGAATGGTCACCGGCACGCGGTCAGGCGGCTTGATGCCGTTCGGCGGCGGAGCGGGTGCGGACCAGCTTGCGGCGCTCCAGCTCGGTGGTTCCCCCGAAGATGCCGTTGTCCAGCCCGTTGTCCAGGGCGTAGGAAAGGCACGCTTCGCGAACCGGGCAGCGCGCGCAGACCGCCTTGGCCTCGCCGACCTGACGGGCTCCGGGGCCGACGTCCGAAATCGGGAAGAACAGTTCCGGATCCTCGTCCTGGCAGGCTGCGCGGGACAGCCAGCCGGTGCTCGTGAGTTCCATTGTTGCGTTTCACCTCCTGTCGAACATTGTCTTTTCTCGGTCAACCGACTTCTCCGGGCGCACGGCGCAGCACAACTCACAAGGAGCTGTACAACTCGGGTGACGCTCGGTGGGCTTCGGCCGACCCCGCCGGCACCCCAATGAGGGCGGCCCGCGGACGACCGAAGTTCCAACTTACCACCGATGGCGGTTGTTCCTAAGAGTTACGGGCCCAGCTCACACTGATCTTTTGTTGTTCCAGGAGAGGTACCCACGCGATCTCGTCGTCACACGTGGTGCCGACATCGAATCGTTACACCTGGCGCCGTCCTCACCGCACCTGTTCCTACGGCAGCGCGGACAGGACAGGGGTGGGCGTGGACGAGTTCGACGGGTTCTTCCGCGCCGAGTTCCCGCCCCTGGTGGCCTTCGGCTGCAAGCTGGGCCTGGACCCGGCGGCGGCACGCGAGGCCGCCGTGGACGCGCTGCTGCAGGAGGCGCAGGTGTGGCCGCCGCCGGACGATCCGCGCGCGCGGGTGCGCCTGGCCGTACGGGGGTTCGCCGGGGAGCAGGTTCCGGCGGACGACGGTCTGACGGCGCTCGTCGAGCGGAACGCCCTGGGGGTCGAGCTGCTCGCGACGCTGCCGGACACGCAGCGCACCGTGCTGGCGTGGTCGCTCGACGGGTTCGCCCCGGCCGCCATCGGGACCGCCCTCGGGATGCCCGCCAGCACGGCGCGCTCGAACCTGCGCCACGCGCGGGAAAGGCTGAACCGCCGGGTGTCCTCGTGGCCTGATCTGCCGGTTCTACCGGCTTCACCGGCCTTACCGGATGGGGAGGACGCCGTCGTGACCCTGCTGCTCGAAGCCGACGCGACGCTGACCGGAGCGCTGCGCCGGGGCCTCGACGTCGAAGCGACGCTGCGGCACGTGAAGTCCCGCACCGCCCCGCGCTTCCCCGACCACTGGCACCACCTGGACGGCCCCGTCGCCGCCGCCACCGCCGGCGACCGCCTCGGCGCGGCGCAGCTGCTGGAGACCGTCCGCCCCCTGGTCGTCCGCTACTGCCGCGGCCGCCTCGGCGGCCCCGACCGCGCCTACGCCTCCGCCGACGACGTGGCCCAGGAGGTGTGCGTCGCGCTGCTCGCCGCCCTGCCCACGTACCGCGACCAGGGCCGGCCCTTCCTGGCCTTCGTGTACGGCATCGCGCAACACAAGGTCGCCGACGCCCACCGCGCGGTGGCCCGCAACCGCACCGACCCGGTCGCCGAGCCGCCCGATCGCGCGGATACAGCGGACGGCCCCGAGTTGCACGCCCTGCGCACCGAGCTCACCACCCGCCTGGCGCGCCTGCTGGACGTGCTGCCGGACCGCCAGCGCGAGATCGTCCTGCTGCGCGTGGTGGTCGGCCTGACAGCGGAGGAGACGGCGGACGCGGTGGGCTCTTCGCCGGGCGCGGTGCGGGTTTCGCAGCACCGTGCGTTGTTGCGGCTGCGGACCTTGCTGAACGGCGGGCAGGAGTGATCTGCCCGCCGATGGTCCCGCTGACCGTCGACCAGTCCCTCGAACCACCCGACAGCGGGTGCGTCACCCGCGTTGGTGACCTCGACGGTGACCTTGAACCGGGTCCCCGGCCCCGTTCGGCCGAACCGATCACTCCTCCCCGAGCTTCGCCACCACGAAATCCGCCAGCGCCGCCGCCGGGCCTTCCGTCGCGTCGCGCAGCAGGAGCATGAACTCCACCTCACCCGGGTCCGGCAGCCCCAGGTGGGCCGGAAGCTCGATCAGCCCGTCCGGGACGAGGCTGCGGGCGTGGACCGTGATGCCGAGCCCGGCGGCCGCCGCGGCGCGCAGGCCGGTGAGGCTGGAGGTCAGGCACGCGGCGCGCCATTCGAGGCCTGCGTGTTCGAGGGCCTCGACGGCGAGCTGACGGGTGACCGAGGGCATGGGGTACTGCACGAGCGGCACGGGCTGACCCGGTTCGAGCACCGTCGCCGTCGAGCCGATCCACACCAGGGGTTCGCGCCGCAAGACTCGGGCGGGGCCGGGGGCGCCGGGGCGGCGTTTGCCGAGCACGAGGTCGAGGCGGCCCTCGGCGAGGCGGCGGGCGAGCACATCGGACAGTTCGACGTGGAGCTCCACATCCACGAGCGGGTGGCTGCGCCGCAGCCGGCGCAGGATCTCGGGCACCTCTTCGAGCACGAAGTCCTCGGACACTCCGAAGCGCACACGCCCACGCACCTGGGTGCCGCGGAAGTGACGGGCGGCACGTTCCTCGGTGTCCACAATGGTCTGGGCGAAGCCCAGCATCGCCTGCCCGCGCGCGGTGAGGTCGACCGCGTGGGTGTCGCGTTGGAACAGCAGCCCGCCGGCTTCCCTTTCGAGACGCCGGATGTGCTGGCTGACTGTGGGCTGGCCCACACCCAGCCTCCGGGCCGCCGCGGTGAAGCTGCGGGTTTCGGCCACCGCGAGGAAGGAGCGGCACAGGCGCGAATCCAGCATGCGTCACATCTTATCGGCGCCCACAATGACAGTGAGTACGGTGATCGGGGTTCCGAATGACCGCGCCGCACCGGAGAATCGGGTGGAAAGGAGTTCCATGACGACCGTGTTCGCCCCGCTGACCCGCCCCGTTTCCGCACTGCTGGCCAAGCTGCGGATCGACCCGTTCATCGCCGCCATCCTGCTGACGGTGGGCGTCGCGTCGCTCCTGCCCGCGTCGGGCGGCACCGCCACCGGCTTCGGGATCGCGGCGAACATCGCGGTGGGGCTGCTGTTCTTCCTCTACGGCGCAAGGCTTTCGAGCAAGGAAGCGGTCGACGGCCTGAAGCACTGGCGCCTGCACGTCACTGTGCTGTCCGCCACATTCGTACTGTTTCCCTTGCTGGGCCTCGCCGCCTCATTCCTCTCCCCCGGGCTGCTCACGTCGCCGCTCTACACCGGTGTGCTGTTCCTCTGCCTGCTGCCGTCCACGGTGCAGTCGTCGATCGCGTTCACGTCGATCGCGAAGGGCAACGTCGCGGCCGCCATCTGCAGCGCGTCGGTGTCGAACCTGCTCGGCATCGTGCTGACGCCGCTGCTCGTCGCGCTGCTGCTCTCGACCGACGGCCCGGGCGTGAGCGGGCAGGCAGTGCTGGACATCGTGCTGCAGCTGCTCGTGCCGTTCGTGGCCGGCCAGCTCGCGCGCCGCTGGATCGGCGGCTGGGTCAGCCGGCACTCGGCGCCGCTGAAGCTCGTGGACCGCGGCTCGATCCTGCTCGTCGTCTACACCGCCTTCAGCGAGGGCATGACCGAAGGCATCTGGCACAAGCTCGACCTCGGCCCGCTGTTCGTGCTGCTGGGCGTGTGCGTGGTGCTGCTCGCCGCCGTGCTGACCACCACGAGCGTCGGCGCCCGGCTGCTCGGCTTCGAACGCGCCGACCGCATCACGATCGTGTTCTGCGGCTCCAAGAAGAGCTTGGCCAGCGGCCTGCCGATGGCCACCGTGCTCTTCGGCCACGGGCAGGTGGGCCTGATCGTGCTACCGCTGATGCTGTTCCACCAGATCCAGCTGATCGTGTGCGCGGCGATGGCCCGCCGCTACGCCCGCCAGGCCGCGGCCGACGAACCGGGCGAGCTGGTCCCGGCGAGCTGACCGTTTAGCGCGGAACGGTTCATCCGGTCGGGCGTTTTTCCGGCGATGTGCCCGCTTGGTCCGACCACCCGGGACTATCAGGCAACGCCGCAGCTCGGGAGCAGGACGATGCCCCGCCGCTGCTAGCGTGCAGGTGTGAGTCCGTTGATCGCGCAGACCCAGGACTCGACGAAGGCCTACTCGGGCATCTCACTCCTGGAATCCGCGAACGACTTGTCGACCGCGATCGGGTGACTGGGCTTCAAGGACGCGCTCAACGCCAACCGGCAGTCTTGTCCGGGTCAGTCTTGGACGTCTACCGGCAGCGCGGCCAGGAGATCTCGCGACGTCGTTGCAGGCGGCGCAGAAGGGCTACGAAGGCGCGTCCTCCGGTGTGAAGACCGCGGGTGAGGTGGTGGCCGCGGTCCGGACGCTGGTGCGGGACATCATTTCCGAGCTCCTGGACGCCGGCATGGTCCACGTCAACATCCCCGCCGCCACGTCCGCCGCCCTCCCCTTCGGCGGCACCAAACGCTCCGGCTTCGACCGCGAGCTGGGCCCGCTGGTGTCACCGAGTTCGTGAACCAGCGGCTGTTCTTCAACGCGGGCTGAGCACGATCTGCCCTGAAATGACGCGAGGTAATGTAGTCGCGCCGATACCCGGTCGCGGAGCATCGGGCTTCCCCCGATCGCAGCGAGGCGGAACTCCGCAACCACCACTTCAGGGTCGCTTTGCTCCAGGCGGATCTGATCGAGCCGCCCGGGTCGCCTTGGCCTTCGTCCTGTCCTGCCGAGCATCTCGCCGATCGAGCTTGATTTCTCGTAATCCGGCCTCGCGGGCCCGCAACGCCATGGACGTGTCACAGGTCAGCAAGGTGACCGGATTCGAGGCAAGCGTCTGCAACACGAGAGCCCGCGCGATGATCTCCTGGTCGTTGATCGGCAGCCGCCGGTGCCCGATGGGCTCACTCAGCATCTTGACCTCCACCCGGACCGGCGGCTTCCGCAACTCGCCACCGTCGCGCAGCACCCGATCCAGAACGGCCAGAGAATAGGAGGCTCTGCCCCGGAGGTCGTCGCTCTTGGTGCTGTCGAGCTCGTCGAGCACGATCGTCGGGACGGCGAGACACACTTCGTCGATGCCGTCGTGGCGCAGAATCCGGCGCCAGTCGACATCGTCCAGCTTGTCCTCATAGGACAGATAAACGGTGGTGTCGAGCACCACCGTTTCCGCGAACCCTGAACACCATCGGCTCTTGTAGTCACTCAGGTCGGTCCGGGCAGCCTCGAGCGCGGCCACCCGCCTGGCGATCTCGTCGGTCACCAGCGCGTGCAAGATCCGCTCCGGAGGGTTGCTCCCAACCACGGCCGCCCAAGCCGGGGCCATCGCCATCAACTGCTGATAGCCGTCCCAGTCGAGAATCTCGGAGGCAGTCACGGGAGAAACGATCCCTGACAACGTTCGCTCCGCTTTGCGCACCCATTCCAGGTAAGTCCAGAGCTTCGTCGCAGACGAGCCCACTCCATGGGCGAGATCGACCGAATGCAGATTGGTCGCTTCATTCATGAGTCTCAAGAGTGCTTCGTCGGCGTGTCCGAGATCCACGCCTGGCCGAGGAGTGACCTGCATGTATGGATTATCCGGCATCCTCTGCACGCCGTCCGCGTTCGCCTCAGTCTCGTGGCGTGACCTCGCCCGCCCACGAGCAAGGTCTCCCTCCGTCAACCCGCTCCGACCCGACCCTGCCCTGAGCCTTGTGGCGAAGCTCCCGACGAAGTACCGTCGCCTCATTCGAGTTTAAGAAAGATCTTTCGGTATTTCGAATCGAAGGGACTCGGGGTCAATGGCGACAACGATGAGGGCCACCACGGCGATGGGCAGACGGCGGGTCGCCGTCGCGTGCATCATCGGGAACTTCCTGGAGTACTTCGACTTCGGCGTGTACGGGTTCCTCGCCGTGGCCATCGGGCACGAGTTCTTCCCCGGCGGGTCGAGCGCCGTGGGGCTGCTGAAGTCCCTGGCGGTGTTCGGGGTGGCGTTCGCGGTGCGGCCGCTGGGTGGGGTCGTGTTCGGGCTCATCGGGGACCGGGCCGGGCGCAAGGTGTCGTTGTCGGCGAGTGTGGCGCTGATGGGCGTCGCGACGACGTTGATCGGGGTGCTGCCGTCCTACGCGGCGATCGGGATCGCGGCGCCGGTGCTGCTGGTGTTCCTGCGGTGCCTGCAGGGGTTGGCCGTGGGCGGTGAGTGGGGCGCGAGCTCGGCCTACCTGATCGAGACGGCGCCGTCGGATCGGCGCGGGATCCCGGGCAGCTTCCCGTCCATGGCGGCGGCGCTGGGGCTCATCTTCGGTGCCCTGCTGTCGCTGGCCTTCCAGCTCTCCCTCAGCGCCGCCGCCCTCGACAGCTGGGGCTGGCGCGTGCCGTTCTTCGTCGCCGCGCCGCTGGCCGCCGTCGGTCTCTACGTGCGCCAGCGGCTGGAGGACACGCCGGTCTTCCAAGAGCTCGCGGAGAGCGACGCGCCGCGGGCCCGGCTGAAGGACGCGCTGCGCCGCGACCAGGCGAAGGCGATCTTCGTGACCTTCGGGTTCTCCTGGATCTGCGGGGTGGGCCTGTATTTCCTCGGCACCTACGTCGTGAACTACCTGACCGCAACCGCGCACGTCGGCGGCACCCGCGCGACTGTGCTGACCTCGATCGGGCTCGCCGTCTACTGCGCGCTGTGCCCGCTCGCGGGCCGGCTGTCCGACCGGCTGGGCCGGCGCCGCACGCTGCTGTTCGGCTGCCTCGGCCATGTCGTGTTCGGCATCCCGGTGTTCATGGCGCTCGGAACCGGGTCGACACCGGTGGTGATCGTCGCGCTGATCGTGTTCGCGATCTTCCAGGCGCCGATCAACGCCAACACCTCGCTGGTGCTCATCGAGATGTTCCCGGCCTCGACGCGGCTCACCAGCGGGGCGCTCGGCTTCAACCTCGGCGTCGGCGCGCCCTCGGGCTTCGCGCCGCTGGTCGCCGCGGCGCTGGTGGTGTCGACCGGGCTGAGCTACGCACCCGGCATCCTGCTGGTCGGCGTCGCGCTGATCTGCGGGCTGATCCTGCTGTTCTGGCTGCCGGAGACGGCCGGGCGCGACCTCACGCTCGACGTCGACGCGACCAAGAACGGCCCCGCCCCGACGATCGCGGGCAAGGTGACCGAGGTCGTGTCGCCGTGATGCGAGCCGCCGTGCTGACCGCGCCGGACCGCTTCGAGGTGCAGAACCGCCCGGTCCCCGAACCCGCGGCCGACCAGCTGCTCGTGCGGGTGGCCGCGTGCGGGGTCTGCGGCCACGACGTGCTGGCGCGCAAGGGTTTGCTGGCGGCCCGGCCCGGCCAGGTGCTCGGGCACGAGATCGCCGGACGCGTCGAAGCCGTCGGTCCCGCGGGCGACACCTCGTGGCTGGGCCGCCGGGTCGCGCTCGTGCAACGGTTCCCGTGCGGGACCTGCGCCGAGTGCGCGGCCGGCCACACCAACACCTGCCGCGGCGGCCCGGGTTTCTACGGCGAGGACCTCCCCGGCGGTTACGCCGAATACGTCCTCGCCGGGCCGCTCAACGCGGTCGCCCTCCCCGACACCATCGACGACGAGGTGGGCGCGATCCTCTCCTGTGCCCTCGGCACCGGCCTCCACGCGCTGCGCCGCACCCGGGCCGCGGCAGGCGAAGTCGTGCTCGTGACCGGCGCGAGCGGCGGCGTCGGGATCCACACGGTCCGGATCGCCGCCGCGCTCGGCGCCACCGTGATCGCCGTGACCAGCAGCGACAGCAAAAAACAAACACTGCTCGGCTCCGGCGCCCAGGCCGTGGTCACCGTCGCCGAAGGCGCACCGGCCGTGCGCGCGGCCGCCGCGAACCTCGGCCGGCCGCGCGGAGCCGACGTCGCGATCGAGACCACCGGCACCCCGACCTTCGGGCTGTCGCTGAAAGCCCTGGCGCCGCGCGGACGGCTGGCCGTCGTCGGCAACACCGACCCCGGCGCCGTCGAAGTCCACTTGGGACTCATGATCCTCAAGGAGCTCGAGATCGTCGGCTCGGCCCACGCGAACCGCCGGGAGCTGCTCGACGTCGTCGACCTGGTCGCCGGCGGCAAGGTCACCCCGGTGTCCCCGCGGGTCTGGCCCCTCGACGACGTCGCGGCCGCCCACGCCGCCGTCGACTCCGGCGCGCTCGTCGGCCGGGCGGTGATCCGGCCGTGACCGGCTCGCTGCACGGCATGACCGTGCTCGACCTCAGCCAGCAGCTGCCCGGGCCGTACGCGACGTTCCTGCTCGCGTCACTCGGCGCCGACGTCCTCAAGGTGGAGCCGCCCGCCGGCGACCCCGCCCGGCGGTTCGACCCGCCGATGTTCGAGCGCGTGAACGCCGGCAAGCGCAGCGTTTTCCTCGACTTGAAGTCGCCCGCCGACCGCGAGCGGCTGCTGGAGCTGGCGGCCGGGTGCGCGGTGTTCGTCGAGGGCTTCCGCCCCGGTGTCACCGCCCGCCTCGGCTGCGACGAGAAGGCCGTGCGCGAGGTGCGCCCGGACGTCGTCTACTGCTCGATCAGCGGGATGGGCCAGACCGGACCGCTGGCCGGCCATCCCACGCACGACCTGTCGCTGCAGGCCATGGCCGGAATCCTCGGCGACGCGGGAAAGTCCGACCGCATCGGCGTGCCGTGGGTCGACCTCGGCACCGCGACCACCGCGGCGCTCGCGATCACCGCGGCGTGGCACGCGGGTGGCGGTACCTTCCTCGACCTGGCGATGCTCGACGTCGCCACCGCCTGGAGCTCGGTCAAACCCCTCGCCGTGACCGAGCCGGAGGCGACCTACGGCGTCGTCGGAGCCAAGGACGGCGCCGTCGCCCTCGCGCTGCTCGAAGACCACATGTGGCTGCGCCTGTGCACGGCGCTGGGCTGGCCCGACGACCCCGCTCTGGCCACCTACGCCGACCGGCGCGGCCACGCGACGGAGATCCGCGCCCGGCTGGAGAGCGCGTTCGCGCGCTACACCGTCGCGGAGCTCATCGCCTTGGCCCACGAGCACGACCTGCCTCTCGGCCCCACCGACGCCACGGGCGACCCGGACACGGTTGCCCAGCTCCAGGCCCGGGGCCGCGACAACAGCCCGGCCGCGCGCCACACCCCGTTGCCGCTCAACCTGATCGCCCCGCAGGAGTCCTGACATGCCCCTCTCGCGCTTCCGCGGACCCGAGGCGACGCCGTGGCGCATCGGTGTGATCGACGGCCCGAACATGCCCAACCTCGGCCACCGCTCGGAGACGATCTACGGCCCGATCAAGTCCCTGGCCGACCTCCAGCAGCTCGTGGCCGAGATGGCCGACGAGCTCGGCGTGTCCGTCGTCCCGTTCGCCTCCAACCACGAGGGCGAGATCCTCGACTTCATCCACCGCACCGCGCGCGGGGTCGACGGCTACGTCATCAACCCCGCCGGCCTCACCACCTACGGCGAAGCCACACGCCACGCCCTCGACGACACCACCAAACCCGTCGTCGAATGCCACTTCGCCAACACCGCCCGGCATTTCGCCGAGGTGTCGCCGCCGCAGCTCGTGCAGCAGTCGCGGTTCACCTACACCGCGACCGGCCTGGTCATGGGCCTGCGCCAGTACAGCTACCTCGGCGCGCTGCTGGCCCTGACGCTGGCGCTCGACGACCCGGATTTCCTCGCCGGCGGGGCCCGCCGGCACTGATCGCCCCCGGCCGTCTCGCCACCGGGCAGGGCCGGGGATCGGCTAGGCTTTTTGGCGGATGACCAGCGACGAAAGGCAGGGGTGCGTGGCAGCCGACGGAGGGGCGGAGCGGTTCTCGCGGGTGTTCGACACGCTCGAACTGCTCGTCGGGCACCCGGAGGGCATGACGCTCACCGAGATCGTGAAACGGCTCGGCATGCCGGCGAGCAGCGCCCACAACCTGCTGCAGCGGATGGCCGCCACCGACGTCATCGTGGTCTCCGACGACCTGCGCTACTCGCTCGGCTCCCGCGCGGTGCGCCTGGGCATCCGCATCGTCGACGGCCTGGAGGTGCGTGACGTCGCCCGCCGCCCCCTGCAGGAGCTGACCCGCGCGACCGGCGAGGACGTCTACCTCGCGGTGCGCCTGGGCACGCGCGTGTCCTACATCGACCGCTTCCCCGGCACGCGCCCGATCGCGGTCGACATCCGCCTCGGCCAGTCGCTGTTCCTGCACGCCACGGCCGTCGGCAAGCTGTTCGCCGCGTTCCACCCGCCGCTGCACCGCCGGCTGATGGGCGAACCACGGCCGCAGCTGACCGAGCACACGCTCACCGAAGAGGCCGACCTCGAGCGCGAGCTGGAGACGATCCGGCGCGCCGGCTACTCCGTGAGCCGCGAGGAAGCCATCCCCGGCGTCGTCGGCTACGGGTTCCCGATCCGCGACGCGTACGGCGAGATCACCGCCGCCATCCACATCTCGGTGCCGCTGGCGCAGATCGACGAGACGCACGAGAAGCTGCTGCTGGACAAGGCTTTCGAGGCCGCCGCCGCGATCGAAGCCGACCTGGGCCGCGGCAGCGCGGATCTGTCCCGGCGCGGCCGCCGGGCTTAGGTTTAGTCGGCCAGGACGTTGGTAGCGGAAGGGCCTGGTTGACTGGCCCGCCACCAGATCCCGCGACTGGCAGCGCCGGGCGAGCTGGTTCACATGGACATCAAGAAAAATCGGCCGCATCCCCGACGACGGAGGCTGGTCACCCCACGGCCGGGCCCACCGGGAAGCCACCCGCGACCGCAGCACCAAGATCGGATACGACTACGTCCACTCCCGGGTCGATGACCACTCCCGCCTGGCCTACTCAGAGATCCGCCCAGACGAGAAAGCCCAGCGTGCACTGCCTTCCTCACCCGGGCGATCGCCTACTTCGCCTGCCACGGCCTCACCCGCATCCAACGGCTGATGACCGATGACGCCTAGGCGCCTCAGTCGAGGCAGAACTCGTTGCCCTCGACGTCCTGCATCACCAGGCACGACTCGTTTTCCTCGTCGGCGACCAGCAGCTGCTGGCGAACCGCGCCGAGCGCGACCAGGCGGGCGCACTCGGCTTCGAGCACGGCGACGCGCTCCGCACCCACGAGCCCGGTGCCGACCCGCACGTCGAGGTGCACCCGGTTCTTGACGACCTTGCCTTCGGGCACGCGCTGGAAGTACATCCGCGGGCCCACACCGGTGGGATCACTGCAGACGAACCCCGCGTCCCGCTTCTCCGGCGGGAGCGAGCGGGTGAACTCGTCCCAGGTGGCGAACCCGTCCGGCGGCGGCGGGACGACGTAGCCGAGCACCTCGCACCAGAACCGCGCGACGCGTTCCGGCGACGCGCAGTCAAAGGTGATCTGGACCTGCCTGACTGACCCCATCGACCCACCCTAGCGGGACGACGTCTTCGCCCGCACGCGAAAACCGGTGGAGCCGCGCCGCCGTGCGCAGTTATTGTGCCGGCTGACCACGTTGCCCAGGAAAGGGCGTGCCGTTGTACACGCTGTGAGACTCCCGAGAGCTGATTCGTCGCGCGTCGCGCCTGTGCGCCGCGCTGACTTTTGCTGCGGACTTCTCACAGAAACCGGTGTATTTCCGTGCTCACGCATTGGGTGGTCGAACCCACCCGTCTTCCTGTTGTTCTCCGTCCTTGCGCTGCCTGTGCTCGCGGGCGTTTCCGGGCCAGTGGCAAATTTCGAGTCAACGCCAACCACAAGCTCCTCGACGCTTGGCTCCTCGTGCTCTGTACCTCGTGCGGGGTCACAGCGAAGCTGTCGGTCCTGGAGCGGGTGAACGTGCGCTCCGTCCGGCCCGAGCTGCTGGAACGCTTGCACGACAACGATCTCGGCCTGGTCGCCGAGCTGCTCCAGGACCCGGTCGTGCGGCACCGCAACCGCGTCGCCCTCGACTGGGCGGGTGCCTGGCGCCTCGACACTGGCGGATCGGCTCGCCTCGACCGTGAAGTGATCGACGTTTCGGTCCGCTTCGCCGTCCGGATTCCGATCCGACCGGTGCGACTGATCGCCGAAGGGTGCGGTCTTTCGCGGGCCGAGATCGAACGGCTGCTCGCCGACGGAAAGCTCGTCTCGGCGCTCCGGTTGAGCGGCAAGCTCTCCGACGACTTCACCTTCACACTCAAGCGCTGAATTGTCTGCCCCGGCTCCGCCGGGGCGGCAAGATCGCCGTTGAGCCGGTGTGGGGATCAGTCCAGAAACCCCCAGCCCGGTCGTCCCGACTTGCACGTCTCGTAGGCAACCGGGTCAATGGTCTGGTAAATCCCGATCACCGTCTCGCCTTCGCAGGTGACGCGGCACAGGTGCTCGTCCAGACCACGCAGCCCGATCCTCGTACGCGGGTCAGTCAGGTCGTAGGTCTCGCCCTCGGTCAGTTCCGGGCCGTCGTAGGAGCCCTGGTGGATGCCGCTTTCCGGGGTGCCGCCGTACATGCCGCAGCGCAGGAACGCCGTCTGCAGGCCGAGGTGCTCGTAGTGCAGCTGCTTGACCTCGCCGGTGCCGAGCCGGTAGTCGACGATGCCCTCGGCGAAGATGTCGGTGTCGGGGTCGAAGCGCAGCCGCCGCGTCGGTTTGGCCACGCGTGTGGCGCCCGGGCGGCTGTCGCCGAAGGGGTAGTACACGCGGTCGCCCCACAGCGTCCAGTCGGAGAACGGCACGAACGCGTTGCCGGACACGCCCACGTGGAGGCGTCCGCCGAGCGACATCGCCGGGCCGCCCACGCCGCGGCCGGTGCCCCAGTGCCGGTCGCGGGTGCCCGCCGAGCCGGCTCCGAGCTCGACGCGGGTGCCGTCGACCTCGACCCAGCCCTCGACCGTGCCGAAGCCCTCGAACCCGGCGGTGACGTCGTTGCGCCGGCCCGGTGGCGTGCCATGGGCCGAGTCGGACAGCGGCTCGCGGAACACCTGGCGGGTGGTGTCGCGGAAGGTCAGGTCGTAGCTGATGCCCTGCTCGTTGGGTTCGAGCACGTAGCGCCATTCCCGCAGGCCGCGGACGATCTCCGGGGCGATCGGTCCGATGCGCAGGTCGGCGCGGTCCACGCCGAGCGCGCGGAAGCTGCGCACGGAGGAGTGCCGGCCGCGGAAGTTGACGATCGCGTAGGCCTCGGCGCGGTCCAGGTTCGGGTAGAAGCTGCCGCCGGTCGCGACCATCACCTCGCCGCTGGGGTCATGGCAGATCATCCAGTACCGCTCGTAGGCGCGCGGGTCGCCGGTCGCCATCACGCGGATCGGGTCCGGTGTCTGGTGGATGAGGTAATCGTCCAACGGGGACAGGGGGAACTGCTCGGCGAAGTGCTCGTCGCCGACGGTCAGGTCGCTCATCGCCACCTCCTCAGCTCGGGTCGGCTTCGATCCGACGGACCAGGTACTCGGTGATCTCCCGCCGGGCGGCGGTGCCGTCCGGGGTGCGGGGCAGGTTCGTGATGACGCGGGACAACAGGGCTCGCAGCTCGCCGTTGCGCCGCGCGGCTTCGGCGACGTCGTAGCCGGCGGGTTCGGTCGCCGCAGGGATCCCGAAGTCGGGCGCGTGGCGCGTCAGCAACTGCGCCATCGTGGCGTTGTCGTTGACGTAAAAGGGAAGCAGCTCGGACCACGAACGGCCGATCTGCTTCAGCAGCCGCCGCACGTTGGCCAGGTTCTCGTGGGAGTCCCGGCTCAGTTCGGGATCGGTGGCGACGTCGTCCAGCAGGCGCTGCGCACCGTGCAGCTGGTCTTCGATGGTCGGGCGCACGTCAGCTCCTTTCGGCGATCGCGGTCAGCAGGGTCCGTAGCACGCGTCCGGTCGGGCGGTACGGTTCGTCGCTGCGCCCGTCGAGGAACGCCCGGAGCCCACTGACCTGCATGACCACGGTTTTGAAGGTCGAGAAGACCACCCACCACTCCAGTGCCGTCTCGTCGACGTCGAGGCCGGTGGTCTCGCGGTAGTGGCGGACCAGGTCTTCGCGTTCCCACGCGCCCTCGATGAGGTGCTCGCGGTGACGCAGGGGCTGAACGACCCAGCCGAGGTCTTCCAGCGGATCACCGAGGTGCGCGAGCTCCCAGTCGAGCAGTGCGGAAACGCGGTCGCCTTGCAGCAGGATGTTGCCAGGCTTGAAATCCGCGTGCACCAGCACGGTTCGCGCCGAGGCGGGAGCGTGCTCGCGCAGCCACGCGAGGGCGAGGTCCACTTCGGGCAGTGCTTCGAGCTGGTCCTGGCGCAGCACGGTATCCCAGCGCTCCAGCTCGGCCAGCGCCGCCTGCTCCCCCGGATCTTCGAACACCGCACCGAGGCCGGTGGAGCGCCAATCGACGGAGTGGACCTCGGCCAGCAGTTCGCAGAACCGCCGCGCCAGCCTGGTGCGTTCGGCCAGCGGGCGGTCGCCGTTGACCACGCGGTAGTCGCAGTCGCCGGGTTCGCGGCGCATGATCAGCGACGGTTTGCCGAGCCACTGGCCTTCGGAGTCCAGCCACCGGGCCTGCGGCGCGGGAAGTCCGCTCGGTTCCAGCGCGCGCAGGACGGCGAACTCCGTGCCGCGGTCGGTGTCGACCAGCCCGCCTTCGGGATCACGCCGCAGGATCAACGGTTCGCGGTCGCCGGTGGCGGGATCGACTAGGTCGAACACCCAGTTCTCCCGTGAGCGGCCGACGCCGACGCGGGTCAGGTCGACGATCTTCGGGACGGAGCCGAGCTGCGCCGAGAGGAACTCGTGCAGCTGCTCGTCGAGCGTGCTGGTCATGGCGTCTCCCGCAGAGAGGAACGGTGGCCGGGGGCCGCGATGGCGATGAGGGCTTCGGCTCGCTCGGTGAGGCTTTTTCCGCGCAGGTCGGCGATCCCGTGTTCGGTGACGACGACGTCCACATGGGAGCGTGGCGTGGTGACGGCACCGGCGTGCAAGCCGCGCACGATGCGCGACCGGGTGCCGTCGCCCGTCGTGGCGGGGAGCATCACGACCGAGCAGCCGTCCCGCGACTGCTGGGCCGCGCGCAGGTAGTCGGGCTGGCCGCCGATCCCGCCGACGTACCCGGAGCCGAGCTCCTCCGCGTTGACCTGACCCGTGAGATCCACCTGCAGCGCGGAGTTCATCGCCACGAAGTGGTCGGTGACCGCACCCGGCCGGGACAGCTCCGAGACGGGACGCACGAGCACCCCGCCGGCGACCACCCAGTCGTAGAGCTCCGGGGAGCCGGCGGCCTCGCAGATCGTCACGGCGCCCGGCTCGTCGCTCAGCGCGCCGGAACGGGCGAGCTCGAACAGCCAGGAGCCGGCGAGCGTCGAGTGCACGCGCAGGTCGCGTTTGGCCGCCAGCGCCCGGCCGATCGCCGACGGCAGCGTGCCGACACCGAGCTGGATCGTCGCGCCGTCGGGTACCAGGCCGGCGACGTGCCGAGCGATCGTTTCGTGCACCGGCCCGGTCGGGCCGGCCGTGATCGCCGGCATCGGCCGCGAGCTGGGCACGGTCGCCGTCAGCTGCGACGAGTGCACGCGGGGGGCGCTCGTGTGCGGCAGGCGGTCGTTGACTTCGGCGACGACGGCACGGGCGCGGCCGAGCAGGTCGTAGGTGTAGTCGACGGACAGGCCGAGGCTGTGGTGACCGGTCTCGTCGGCGCTCGACACCTGCAGTGCCACCACGATCTGCTCGGGGTTGCGGCTCGCGAGCGCGCGCGGGACGTCGCGGAAGTGGCACGGGATCACGGAAACCGTGCCGTTCGCGGCGAGCCGGCCGAGCGGGCCCAGCGCGCCGAACGACACCAGCGGCAGTTCGCGGGCGGCCGGGCCGGTGAGCGCGGTGCTGTGGCTGAGCCCGACGAATACCTCGACGTCGGGCGGAGCTCCGTGCACCAGCTGTTCGAGCAGGGGCGTCGGCTCGCCGGTACCCTGCGCGACCACCACCAGGTCGCCCGGTTTCAGGACGCCGGTGAGCCAGTCCGCGGTCACAGGACGACCACCGGTGTGACCGGGGTGGCCGTCGAGCCGACGAGCGGGATCGGGGCGAAGACGAACAGGAACGTCGACCGCGATTCGGCCGCCAGCGCGGTGCCGAGCTCGGCCAGCTCCAGGTTTTCCAGCAGCGGCACGCCGTGCTGGTGCAGGAGCAGCAGGTGCGCGGGGAACCCGCCGGCTGCCGACTGGTGCTCCACGGCGTAGTTGTCGGCGCCGACGAGCGCGACGTCTCGGTCGGCGAGGTAGCGCGCGGCTTCCTCGGTGATGCCGGGCTCGTCCGCGAAGTAGTCACCGCCGCGGCCCTGGGTTTCCAGCCATCCGGTGCGGATCAGCACGGCGTCGCCGGCTTCGGGCGTGACACCGGCTTCCGCGATGCCCCGGCGCAGCTCGTCGACCCCGACGGGGGCACTCGGCTCCAGCGGGCCGCCGGTCGCAGCCACCAGGTCCACGAGCACCCCGCGCGTCACGACCGGGGGCAGCTTTTCGGCGCCGCACCGCTGGGCGCCGCGTGTGGTGCGCGTCGAGGCCTGCGAGTGTCCATTGTAGAGCTCCTCACCCGTCCAGGCGTGGGACAGCGAGTCGACGTGGGTGCCGCTGTGCGTCGGGAACTGCACGGTGTCCTCGGCGAACCGGAACCCGCCCGGCGTGCGCGCGCCCAGGGCGTAGTCACCGGCGTCGCGGTTCATGAACCGCAGCGGCCCCGGCCGGTGGCGCGGCGACGCGGTGGCCGGGCCCAGCGGCTGGGCGAGGCCGATCGTCCGGCCCGACCGCACGAGCCCGGCCGCGCGGAGGGTGACGTCGGGGGTGACGAGGTTCAGCGCGCCGGCCTCGTCGTCGGTGCCCCAGCGGCCCCAGTTGCCCGTCATGGCGTGCCTGCTTTCAGCTTGTCCTGCACGAGTTTCCCCGCCTCGTCGCGCAACGTCCGGCGGACGAGCTTGCCGGTGCCGGTCTTCGGCAACTCCTCGACGATCGCCACCGCCCACGGCACCTTGTACCCCGCGATGCGCTCCTTGCAGTGCGCGATCACGTCCTGCGCGGTGAGCTTCCCGCCGCGCGCCACGACGAACGCCACCACGACCTCGTCGCGGCTCGGGTGCGGCGCGCCGAGCACCACGGCCTCGGCGACGTCCGGGTGGCCGGACAGGAAGCTCTCGACCTCGGCCGGGGAGACGTTGATGCCGGAGGTCTTGATCATGTCGGTGATCCGGCCGACGAACGAGACGGTGCCGTCGGCATTGACCACGCCGCGGTCGCCGGTGCGGAACCAGCCGTCGCCGGTGAAGGCGTCCGCGTTGGCCATGTCGTCGTTGAGGTAACCCGGCGTCAGGCGGCCGCGCACCTGCAGCTCTCCCGGCTCACCGGCCGGCAGCAGCGCGCCGGTTTCCTGGTCGGCCACCCGGATCGCGACGCCGGTCAGCGGCTCGCCCTGCGTGCTCAGGCGCGTTTCGAGCGGCATCCGGTGGTCGGTGACGCAGCAGTTGCCGTAGGTCTCGGTCGAGCCGTAGACGTTGCACATCTCGCCGATGCCCAGCTGCGTGATCGCGCGCTCGACCTCCTCGGGCCGGCCGATGGTCAGCCCGGTGCGCAACGACTTCACCGCCCGCACGCGCTCCGCCGGCCCGTTGGCGAGCGCGTCGACCATGGCGGGCAGCAGGTACGCGGCCGTCACGCGCTCCGCCGCCATCAGCTCGGCCGCCGCATGCGGTTCGAACTGCTCCTGCAGCACGAAACACGCCCGGTGCGTCATCGTGGCCATGAGCGCGTTGGCGCAGCCGAAGCTCCAGAACAGCGGGGAGCCGAACCACACGCGGTCGTCGGCGGACAGGCCCATGCGCTCGCCGATGTGGAAGCCGTTGAGGATCAGGTCGCGGTGGCACAGCGGGACGGCCTTGGGGTTCTTCGTCGAGCCCGATGTGTAGAGGACGAACGCGGGTTCGCCGGGATCGGGCTTTCCCGGAGTGGCCGGCGGCTTCGGCAGATCCCGCCAGGCCAGCGCCCCGTCCGGCACGTCGTCCCCGAGCACGACAACGTGCCTCAGCTCGGGAAAGACGTCTTGCGGTCGCGCCAGGTCCGGCACCAGCTTCCGCAGCTCGGCGACGAGGTCGTTGCCCCGCACCCGGTCCACCATCACGAGCACCGACGCCTTCGAGCTCGTCAGCAGGTACTCGATGTCGTAGGCCTTGACCCACGTGTTGAACGCGTCGACCCGAGCCCCGGCCGCCATCGCGCCGAACGCCACCGGCACCCACGCGGCGTCGTTCGGCGCCAGCAGCGCGACGACATCCCCTTCCCCGACGCCGATCCCCTGCAACGCCCTGCGCGCGTCGTCCATCCGCTCGGCCAGCTGCGCGTACGTCAGCCGCACCTCACCGACCACGAGGGCCTCCCGCTCCGGCACGGCCGCAGCACACGCGCGCAGCAGGTCGGGCAGGGTCTCGGCAGCAGGCGTCGTGGTCATCGCGACATCATCGTCACTTTCGTAATCTCGAATCGAAATTCGTATTTCTGTAAGCTACCGGCCGCGCGCCGAGGGAGTCAAGACGATCGACAGCTATGACGAGGCCAGGCCGCGGCACGAAAAGGCCGGCCCCGGAACCACCGCTGCTGCCAACGGGTTCGGCGGGGCCGCGACAAAGTCCGGCGGCAGCCGGTAGCTCACGCCCGGGGCGGGCCTGCGATTCCGCGGGCGATGACGTCGTCGGCGTCCACCCCGGACTCGGCGAGCAGGGCGCGCGTGTGCTGGCCCAACGCGGGGACGTCGCCCATCCGCGCTTCGACGTCGGCGAAGGTCGCAGGGGGCAGCAGGGCGTCGATCTCGGCGAATTCGGTGCCGACCTTGCGCCAGCGGTCGCGGGCGCGCAGCTGGGGGTGGTCGACGACCTGGCCGACTTCCTTCAGCTGCGCGGCGGGAACGCCGGCCGCGGCCAGGCGTTCGTCGAGCTCGGCGTTGGTCCAGCGGGCGGTGTGGCCGGCGACCGCGGCGTCGCAGGCGGCGCGGTGGGCGACGCGGTCGACGTTGGTCGTGAACCGCGGGTCGTCGGCGAGTTCGGGGGCAGCCAGCACCGAGGTGACCAGGGTGCGCCAGCCGCTGTCGTTCTGGACGCCGATGAGCATCTGGCCGTCACGGGTCGGGAAGGCGTCATACGGGGCGATCGAGGCGTGACTCAGCCCCATGCGGGTGGGCTGGGTGCCGGCGTACATCTGGGTGTAGAGCGCGTAGCCCATCCACTCGACGGTGGCCTCGAGCATCGAGACCTCGATCGTGGCGCCCTCACCGGTGCGCCAGCGACGCAGCAGTGCGGCCAGCACAGCCTGCGAGCAGTACATGCCCGAGGCGATGTCGGCGGTCGGGATACCGGTCTTCACCGGCGTCTCGGGCGTGCCGGTGATGGCGATGAGCCCGGCCTCGGCCTGGATGAGCATGTCGTAGGCCTTGCGCTGCTCCATCGGCCCGCCGGCGCCGAACCCGGACACGTTCACCACGACCAGTTCCGGATGCTCTGCACGGAGATCACCGAACCCGAGGCGGTCGGCGGCACCGGGGGCGAGGTTCTGCACGAACACGTCCGCGGTGGCGACGAGCCGGCGCGCGATGTCTCGGCCCTCCGGCACCTTCAGGTCGAGCGCGATCGACTCCTTGCCCCGGTTGAGCCACACGAAATGCGCCCCGGTGCCGTGGACGACGTGGTCGTAGCCGCGCGCGAAGTCGCCGCCGTCGATGCGCTCGATCTTGATCACGCGGGCGCCGAGGTCGGCGAGGTTGCGGGTGGCCAGCGGGGCGGCGACCGCCTGCTCGACAGCGACGACGGTGACCCCTTCCAGCGGGCGCGTCACGACTGCTTCCGCTTCTCGGCCCGCACGAGCCCGCCGCCGACGATGAGCCGCTGGATTTCACTGGTGCCCTCATAGAGCCGCATCAACCGCACGTCACGGTAGATCCGCTCCACCGGAACCTCCCGCAGATAGCCGCTGCCGCCGTGGATCTGCACCGCCAGATCGGCGGTCTTACCCGCCATCTCCGTGCAGAACAGCTTCGCCGCCGACGGCGCGATCCGGCGGTCCTCCCCCGTCACATACAACCGCGCCGCCTCGCGGGCCAGCGCCCGCCCGGCCAGCACACCCGTCTGCTGGTCGGCGATCATCGCCTGCACCAGCTGGAAATCCCCGATCGCCGTGCCACCCTGGGTCGCGGTAGCGGCGTAGAAGACCGACTCGTCCAGCGCGCGCTGCGCGGCGCCGACCGCCAGCCCGGCCATGTGGATCCGGCCGCGGGCCAGCGACGTCATCGCGGCTTTGTACCCGACCTCACCGTCCCCACCGACGAGCGACTCGGGGCCGACCCGGACCCCCGTGAAGGTGACCTCCGCGGTGCGCGAGCCCTCCTGCCCCATCTTGGCGTCCTTCGGGCCGACCGTGATCCCCGGCGCGTCGGCCGGCACGAGGAACACCGCGATACCCGTGCCCGCCTCCGACGCCGACCGCGTGCGGGCGAATACGACGAACAGGCCGGCCTCGGTGGCGTTGGTGATGAACTGCTTGCCACCGTCGATGACCCAGCCCTCACCGTCCGGCTTCGCGGTGCTGCGCAGGCCCGCCGGGTTCGATCCGGCGCCGGGTTCGGTCAGCGCGAACGAGGCGACGATCTCGCCCGAGGCGATGCCCGGCAACCACCGCGCTCGCTGCTCCTCGGTGCCGAACCCGACCAGTACCTGACCGGCGATGCCGTTGTTCGTGCCGAACATCGACCGCAGGGACAACGACGTGTATCCCAGCGCCATCGCGACCTCGACGTCCTGCACGAGATCCAGGCCGAGACCACCCCACTCCTGCGGGATCGCATACCCGAACAACCCCATCTCAGCGGCTTGCGCTCGAAGGTCGGCGGGAATGGCGTCCGTGGTCATGATCTCGACCTCACGCGGCATCACCCGGGTGCGCACGAAATCGTTGACCTGACCGAGGACGGCCGCGAACACGTCATCAGGGACGTCGGGGTTACCTGAGTACATGACTATCACTATCGAGCCATGATTGACATCAGTCCAGCGTTACCGGCTTGCCCAGATGACGAGAACACCGTCTCGATCACTGAGAAGCTGAGCTAAGCTCGCGAGGTGCCGTCCTACACCCATGGTCACCAGGAATCCGTGCTCCGCTCGCACCGCTGGCGGACCGCCGAGAACTCGTGCGCGTACCTCCTCCCGCGGCTCGCGCCCGGGCAGGCGCTGCTCGACATCGGCAGCGGGCCCGGGACGATCACGGCCGACCTCGCCGCGCTGGTGGCCCCGGGCCGGGTCACCGGCCTCGAGCTCACCGAGGCCGCCCGCCGGCTCGGCGAAGCGGAGGCCGCGCAACGCGGCGTGCACAACGTCGAGTTCGTGGTGGGCGACGTCCACGCACTCGACTTCCCCGACGACAGCTTCGACGTCGTCCACGCCCACCAGGTGCTGCAGCACGTTGCCGACCCGGTGCAGGCCCTGCGCGAAATGCGCCGCGTCTGCCGTCCGGGCGGCCTCGTCGCCGCGCGCGACGCCGACTACGCGGCCTTCACCTGGCACCCCGCGGACGCGGCGCTCGACCGCTGGCTCGAGGTCTACCGCCAGGCCTTCCGCGCCAACGGCAGCGAGCCCGACGCGGGCCGGCGACTGCTCACCTGGGCCCACGCCGCGGGCTTCACCGGTGTCACGCCTTCGTCGGCCACATGGTGCTTCGCCACCCCCGACGACCGCGCCTACTGGGGCGGCATGTGGGCCGACCGCGTGCTGAACTCCGACACCACCACCCAGATCCTGCGCGACGGCCTGGCGCAGCCGGCCGAGCTCGACGAGATCTCCACCGCGTGGCGCCGCTGGGTCGCCGACCCCGACGGCTGGTTTTCCGTGCTGCACGGCGAAATCGTGGCTGTCGCGTAAATTCTGCTCGCGAAAATCAGATTTCGTCGACCTGATACGCGACCACACTCGCGGGTGCGAGCAGCGCGCCGGTGCATTCCGCGGTCGCCGGGCCGAACCCATACGGGACGAAATCGCCCGCCGCGAACCAGAACACGTTGCCACTCGCACAGTGGGCGATCACGCGGTAACCGTGGCCTTCGCCAGGCAGGCACGAGACACTGATGCCCTGCCCGAAAAAGACGCTGTACCGCTCCCCGAAACAGCCCGCCGGCGCGAACTGGTCACCACTCGCCGCGGCGGGAACAGCGGACAAACCCAGCAAAGAAAACAACACCGCGGCAAGAACAAGCAGTTTCCGACGCACAATTCCTCCCAGATCCGAGGCGATCGACCTTTTCAGCGTAGAAGCGCGGGAGAATCACCGCCAATTCATCGGGCGAGTGAGCGAAAGCCAGCGGAAAGTCACAACGCTGCTCCATTGGAGCCGGTCCGGGCGCTCAGCGGACACGTCCGCGCGACGGCCCGGCACGCCACGCAGAAATCCGGACCTTTCGTTCGAGTGGAGACGCCCGTGCACTCCCCGAACTCCTGTGTCCGAGCCGACATTGACCTTCACATCGATGTGAATGTTCAGACTCGGTCCGGTCAGGACAATCACGACTCGCTCGGAGAACTCCCATGAAGCTCGGACTCCGCCTGCCCCAACGGCTCGGCGTGGACCTGCGGCACGACGTGGTCGAAGCGGCCCGCACGGCGGAAGCGGCCGGCTATGCCGGCTTGTGGACCTACGAACGGCTGCTGTTCCCGGAGCAGCCCCTCGAACCGTACGCGCCGCCGAACGTGCCGTGGCCCGCCGCGTCGCGGCAGGCCGCCGACCCCCTGGCCGTGCTCGCCGCCGCCGCGGTGGTGACCAACACCGTGCGCCTCGGCACGTCCGTCCTGGTCGCCCCGCTGCACCTGCCCATCCAGCTGGCGAAGGAGCTGGCCACGATCGACCAGCTCAGCGGCGGCCGCGTGATCGCGGGCCTGAGCACCGGCTGGTCCACCGACGAGCTCCAGGCCGCCGGCACCACCCGCGCCGGCCGCGGCCGCATCCTCGACGAGACCCTCGACGTCTTCGACGCCGCGTGGGGTCCGGACCCGGTGACCTTCCGCGGCGCTCGCACGGTCATCGAGAACGCGGCCGTCCTGCCGAAGCCCGTGTCGAAGATCCCCGTCATGCTCGGCGGCGGTGGCGACGCCCGTGCCCAGCAGCGCATCGCCCAGCGCGCCGACGGCTGGCTGCCGCTGCTCACCACGCCCGGCCCGGCCGGCGCCGCCGAACTGCGCACCGGCTGGGCCCGCATCCGCGAACTGGCCACCGGCTACGGCCGCGACGCGAGCCGGATGGAGATGGTCGTGGTCGGCAACGTCACCTTCACCGACCGCCCGGCCGGTCCCGGCCGCACCGCGTTCGTCGGCACCCTCGACCAGATCCTGGAAGACGTCCACACGGCCGCCGAGGCGGGCGCGGACGAGCTCATCGTCGATCTGAACCTGCAGGACTGGTTCACCAGCACCCGCCAGATGCTCGAGACCGCCGTGGAGATCCGCGAGCGGGCCGACGTCGGATGACCGACGCCGCACCCGGTTCCGCGGCCGCATGAGCGCTCAGCTCCCCTTGTACAGCCGCGCGAGCGTCGCCATGTCCTCCTGTCCGAGGCCGGCCGACTGGGCCCGGTGCACGACGTCGACGGCGGTCCGCACCGTCGGGCTCAGGCGCGCCGGGTCGGGAACCGCGTCGAGGAATAGTTCGAGGTCCTTGCGCACCAGGTCCACCGCGAAGGCCACCGGAGGGTCGGTCTCGGACAGGAAAGCGTCGCGCTTGTAGCGCACGAACGGGGCGGCGATCGCGGACTCGCCGATCGTGTCGTAGGCCGTGCGCAGGTCGATGCCCGCGCGAGTCGCGGTGCCGAGTACCTCGCCGAGGGTGGCGTTGAAGGTGTGCAGCAGGGCGTTGACGCACAGCTTCAACGTCGACGCGGTGCCGATCGGTCCGGTGTGGATGGTCTGTCCGCCCAGGAACCGCAGCACCGGTTCCGCCGTGGCCAGGTCCTCGGCCGCACCGCCGAACATGATCGTCAACGACCCGGCGCGGGCGGCACCGACCGACCCGGACACCGGGGCCTCGGCGAACCGGATCCCCTGCCGGGCCAGGGTTTCCGCCACTTCACGCGACAGCTGCGGCCCGGACGTGCCCATGTCGAGCACCAGCGTGTGCTCGGCGAGCGCGTCGACGACTCCGGTCAGCACGGCCCGCAACGCCGGCCCGTCGGCGAGCATGGCGATCACCACGTCGGCCCCGGTCACGGCGTCGGCCGCGGAGGCCGCGACCCGGTCCGGCGCGATCCCGGCTCGCCGCGCGCGTGCGGGATCGCGGTTCCAGCCGACGACGTCGACGCCGCTGTCGGCCAGCCGCATGAGCAGCTGCGAGCCCATCGCACCCAGGCCCAGCACCGCGACCTTCACGAACGCCTCCCCGGGTCGATGAGGACCTTCCCGTCCACGCCCCCGGCGGCCAGCCGCGCGAGGCCGCGGTCGGTGAGCTCGTCGAGCCCGATCACCGAGTCGAGCAGCTCGGCACCGAGCACCCCGGCGGAGAGAATCTCCAACGCGGGCACCAGATCCGCGCCGCACACGTGCGCCACCGTCGACTCGACGGTGATCTCCCGCAGCACCAGGCCGAACAGGTCGACCGCGGGCGCCTGCTTGGGCAGCCCGACGGCGAGGACCCGCCCGCCGTCGGTGACCATCCGCAGCGCGTTCTCGAACTGCCCCGGCGCGCCGCTGGCCTCGATGACCACGTCGGCACCACGACCACCCGTCAGCTCGCGCACCGCGTCGACGACGTCGCCCGCCGCGTCCACGGTCCGGGTCGCGCCGAGCCGGGCGGCCCGGTCCAGCTTGTCGCCGGCGAAGTCGACCACGGTCACGTCGGAGTCGTACAGGTGCCGCAACCCGGCCAGGACGAAGGACCCGATGGCGCCGGCCCCGATGACCACCACCGTGTCACCCGGCCGGACCCCCGCCCGCCGCGCGGCGTGCAGGCCGACGGCCAGCGGCTGCGCCAGCCCGGCGTGATCGAGGGAAACCCCGGCCGGGATCGGGCGGAGCATGCCGGCGGGGGCGGCGACGTACTCGGCCAGCCCGCCGGGGGCGTTGAGCCCGAGTGTGTAGTAGCGGCGGCACAGGTTGGTGCGGCCCTCGCCGCAGCGATCGCACTGTCCACACGAGACACCGGCACCGGCGGCGACCAGGTCGCCAGCGGCGAACCCCTCACCGCCGGCCACGACCTCGCCGACGAACTCGTGGCCGATGATCATCGGGCCGAGATGCCCGCTGCCGGGGTGGCGCCGGGTGAGCGGCACCATCTTCGGCCCGGCCGCCCACTCCGTGGCGTCCGAGCCGCAGATCCCGCTGCGCCGCACGGCGACCAGCACCTCGCCGTCGCGCAGGCGGGGCAGCGGCACCTCTTCGATCCGGACGTCCTGGCGGCCGTGGTAGACGGCCGCCCGCATGGTCGGGGTCACCGCGCGGCCCCGAACTCGAGGTGCACCTTGATGTTCTTCGCGGTGTCGCGCGAGGCGGTGATCGCCTCCGCGGCCCGCTCCACGGGGAACCGGCCGGTCACCAGGTCGGACAGGTCGAGCCCGGCACGATCGAGGAAGCGCAGCGTCTCCGGCCACACTCCCGGCGAGCCGATGATGCCGCGGATGCTCAGCTCCTTCGACTGGATCAGGCCCAGCTTCGCCGGTGCGCTGCCGCCCACGTCGATACCGACGTACACGACCCGCGCGCCGTGCGCGGCGACGTCGAGCACGTCGGCCATCACCGACGGCCGGCCCGTCGCCTCGATCACCACGGTGCCCCCGGCGCCGCCGGTCGCCTCGGCCACCTGCTCCGCGATCGGCCCGGCCGTCGGGTCGAGCACGACCTCGGCGCCGAGCTTGCGCGCCGCCTCCGCGCGCCCGGCCGCCGGCTCGACGGTGATCGTGCGCGCGCCCAGCGCCGCGGCGCCCGCGGTGACACCGAGACCGATCGGGCCGGCGCCGAACACCACCACCGTGTCACTGGCGTTGACGTTGCCCGCCTTCATCAGCGCGTGGTACCCGCAGCTGAACGGTTCGACGAGCGCGCCGTCGGTGAAGGACAGCGAATCGGGCAGCCGGTGCAGCCACGCGGGTTTGGCGACGAAAAACTCCGCCGCCGCACCGCTGATCGAGAAGCCGAAGTGGTCGTCGCCGATCACGCACTCGCCCACCACGCGGTCGCCGGGCGCGAACTCCGTGACGTCGGCTCCGGTTTCGACGATCTGGCCGGACCACTCGTGGCCCGGGATCACCGGGTAGGAGAACGGGATGATGTAGCGGCCTTCGAGCAGCTCGACGTCGGAGTGGCAGATGCCGACCGAACGGGCCGCGACCAGCACCTCGTCGGCGGCGATCCGCGGTACCTCCAGCTCGTCGACGGACACCGCGTCCGCCGCGGTGAACCTCAGGGCTTTCATCGTCTGGCTCCTTCTCAGGCGGTGGCTTCGCCGCGGCCGGCGGGCGTGTTGAGGTGCGACTGGGACTCGCGCGCAGTGGAGAGCGGGCCGTTCACGGCGATGTAGCGGGGGCCCGCGACCAGCAGGTCCTCGGCCGGGAACTTGGTGATCACCTCGCAGCCCTCGGGGGTCACCACCAGCTCTTCCTCGATCCGGGCCGCCCCGATGCCGTCGGCCGAGGGCCAGTACGTCTCGAGCGCGAACACGTTCCCGACCTCCAGCACCTCGGGGTGCTCCAGCGAGACCAGGCGCGAGAAGATCGGCTTCTCCCAGATGGACAGCCCGACCCCGTGCCCGTACTGCAGGGCGAACGCGGCTTCCTCGTCGGCGAACCCGAACTCCTGCGCGGTGGGCCACACCGACACGATGTCCGCCGTCGTGGCGCCCGGGCGCACCAGCGCGATGGCGTGGTCCATGTACTCGCGGGCCCGCACATAGGCGTCGCGCTGCGCGCGGCTGGCCGAACCGACCGCGAACGTGCGGTAATAGCAGGTGCGGTAGCCCTGGTGGCTGTGCAGGATGTCGAAGAACGCGGGGTCCCCAGGCCGGATCAGCCGGTCGGAGAACACGTGCGGGTGCGGCGAGCAGCGCTCGCCGGAGATCGCGTTGACACCCTCCACGTACTCCGAGCCGAGGTCGTAGAGCGACTTCGAGACCAGCCCCACGCACTCGTTCTCCCGCACGCCCGGGCGCAGGAACTGATACAGGTCGTCGTAGGCGGCGTCGACCATCGAGGCCGCCTGGGTCAGCAGCGAGATCTCGTCGGTGGTCTTCACGCGCCGGGCCTCCATGAAGACCTGCTGCCCGTCGGTGACCGTGATGCCCGCGCGCTGCAGGGCGGCGAGGATCGGCAGCTCGATCACGTCGACGCCGAGCGGTTCGTTGAGCAGCCCGAACTTCTCCAGCTCGCGCTTGATCTTCGCGGCGACGTCGTCGGCGATGCCCGCGTCCGGGTGGAACGCGCCGCGCAGCGTGGAGATCCCGGCGCGGGCCCCGGACTCGGCGCGCGGCCGGACCGCGCCGTGGTGCGGCGCGTGCGGGTCGGCGTCGGCCTCGGCGGTCGTGGTGGCGAGCCACGGGTTGTAGAGCTCGTGGTGCTTGGCCGCGGACCCGAAGTCCCACACGATGGGATCGGTGGTGCGGGTCAGCAGCGAGAACCGGATGAGCTTGTCCATGGCCCACGTGCCGATGTGGGTGGCGGACATGTAGCGGATGTTGGCGAAGTCGAACGCGAGGACGGCGCCGAGGCTCGACTTGTCCAGCTGCTCGCGCAGGCGCTGCAGGCGTTGGGTGCGCAGGCGTTCGTGGTCGATCCGGGTCTCCCAGTCGACGGCGTTGGGCCCGAACGTGGCGATCGGCATGAGTTTTCCTTTCCCCCGCGGCGGTGGACCGCCGGGAACGTGTGACGAACGGGACGGGCCTCAGACGAGGACCATCCCGCCCTCGATCGGGATCACCTGCCCGGTGATGTAGTCGGAGTCGGGGCCGGCGAGGAACACGGCCGTGGGCACCAGGTCCTCGGGTTCGGCGGGGCGGCCGAGGATGATGTCCCCGGCCATCGCGGCGAACCCGGCGTCGCCTTCCCCGATGCGCTCGAGGTCGCGGTCGAGCTTGTCCCACAACGGGGTCCGCACCACGCCGGGCGCGAACGCGTTGACGGTGATGCCGTGCTCCGCGAGCGAGCGGGCGCCCGACTGGGTCAACGAGATCACCGCGGCCTTGCTCGCGCAGTAGGGCGCGAAGCTCGCAAAGCCCTGGCGGCCGGCGATCGAGGCCGTGTTCACGATCTTGCCGCCACCGCCCTGCCGGATGAACTGGCGAGCGGCCTCCTGGCTGCCGAGCACGACCCCGAACGCGTTGACGCGGAAGATGCGCTCCCACACGGCTTCGGTGATGTCGAGGAACTTCTCCGGCTCGTTGAACCCCGCGTTGTTGAAGTACGCGTCGAGCCGGCCGAACTCGCTCACGGCGAGCTCGATCGCGGCGCGCACGTCGTCACGTTCGACCACGTCGACACGGCGGTGCACGGCGCGTCCGCCACTGTCGCGAATGGCCTGAGCCACCGCGGCGGCTTCGGGTTCGTCGCGGTCGGTGACGACCAGCGCGGCGCCCTCGGCCGCCATCCCGCGGGCGAGGGCGGCGCCGATCCCCCGGCCCGCGCCGGTCACCACCACGGTTCTGTCGGTCAGCCGAGCCGGCATGGTCACGCTCCTCTCGTCGAGCCACTGGACGTTCGCTCCCGCTGAACGAAACGTCGTCGATCTGCGGTGTTGCGCAGGTCGCACCTGGGCGTGTGTACAGCCACAACGCACGAACGTATGATCGAGTGAACAGTCGGCGATGGCGCCGCCAACGGAACGGGAGCGGCACCGTGGACGACCGGATCGGCCCTGCCCTGCGCGAAGCGCGGATCAGGCAGAAGCGCACCCTGCGCGGCGTGGCCCTGGCCACGGGGCTCTCGGCGAGCCTGCTGTCGCAGGTCGAGACCGGCAAGTCGCAACCGTCCGTGAGCACGCTCTACACGCTGGTCAGCCACCTCGGACTGTCGCTGGACGAAGTACTCGGCCTCGAGGTCGCCGGCCATCGCGCGAAGGCCGGGCCCGGCAGCCGCCCGGTCGCCCTCGAGCCCGGCGCAGCCGCCACCACCATCCAGCGCGCCGCCGACAACCCCGTGCTGGACATGGACAACGGCGTGCGCTGGGAACGCCTGGCGATCGCCGGCTCGCGGTCGGTGGAACCCCTGCTGGTGACGTACGAGCCCGGCGCGAGCAGCTCCGTCGACGGCGGGCTGATGCGCCACCCCGGCATGGAGCACGCCTACCTCCTCGACGGCGAGCTCACGCTGCGGTTCGAGTCCGACGAGCACGTGCTGCGCGCCGGCGACTCGTTCTCCTTCCACTCCGACCGCCCGCACCTCTACGTCAACCACACCGGCGCGCCCGCGCGGGGCCTGTGGTTCGTCGTCGGGCGCACCGGCTCCGCCCGGCCGCGCGACTGGCTCGCCGAGCCGCCGGCCGAACTGTTCGAGCTGCTCGGCCACCCACACCCGGCGACGAGCGACGAGCGCTGACCGAGCACCGATCCCGCGCATTGCGTCCGCTGTGCTCATTCCACTGTGCTCTTCCGTCGTGCTCATTCCGTCGTGCTCATTCCGTCGTGCTCATTCCGTCGTGCTCATTCGGTCGCGGCGGGCGGGATGATCCGCTCCGCGCGCAAGGTCTCGAAGAGCCGGGCGAAGGAGTCGAGCGTGCTGGTGTAGCCCGTGAACCCCGCCTTGCGGCTCTTGCTCATGTCGGTGAGGCACTCGATGGGCCGGCCGAGGTCGCTGTCGGTGTGCCACCACGACGCGACGCGGGTGAGGTCCGCTTCGCGCAGCCCGTGGCGCTCGGCGATCCGGCGCCAGGCCGGGCCGGCGTCGGCCATCTGCTCCTCCAGCGGCGCGGGCTTGCCGTCGAACCCGGCCGGCGTGACCCCGAGCAGTTTCGCGAGGCGCGGCCACATCCAGCGCCAGCGGAACACGTCGCCGTTGGCGATGTTGAACGCCTCGTCGCGCCCGTTCTCGGCGGTGGCCGCCCACACCATCTGGTCGGCCAGCAGCCCGGCGTCGGTCATGTCGGTGATGCCGTTCCACTGGACCTCCGAGCCGGGGAAACGGAAGTCCCGCCCGGTCTCCCGGCAGACGGCCGCGTAGACCGCCAGCGTCATCCCCATGTTCATGGCGTTGCCGACGGCGTGGCCGATGACGGTGTGCGCCCGGTGCACGCTCCAGGTGAAGCCGTGCCGCTCGGCGGCCGCGAACAGCTCGTCCTCTTGCGCGTAGTAGAAGTTCGGCACGTCGAGCCGCGCCTCGTCCTCGTGGAACGGCGTGTCCGGCGTGACCCCGGCGGCGTAGGCCTCGAACGGCCCGAGGTAGTGCTTCAGCCCGGTCATCAGCGCGACGTGCCGCACCGCGCCGCCCGCGGTGGCCGCTGCCAGCACGTTGCGCACGATGCCGGCGTTGACGTCGATGTTCTCCGCTTCGGTGGGGCGGCGCGACCACGCGGTGAGGAAGACGTGCGTCGGTTTCGTGTCCGCGAGCGCGGCGCTCAGCGCGGCCGCGTCCTCGAGGTCGGCGCGGACCGAGCGGACGCCGGCGACGCCGGATTCGCTGCGGCGGGACACCCCGGTCACCGCCCAGCCGCGCTCGACCAGCCGGGTGGCCACCGCGGCCCCGGCGATGCCGGTGACCCCGACGACGAGTGCTGTTTCGGTCACTGTCTCCTCTTTCTGCTGGGATGGGGGCCCGGGTCCGGTGAAAGCTCAGACCAGGGCCGGGGTCCGGCGGCGCACCCGGGTGTAGATCGCCGCCGCGACGAGGATCAGGATTCCCTGGAAGAAGTACTGCCAGCTCTGGCTCAGGTTCAGGAACGTGGTCGCGTTGAGGACTTCCTGGATGAGCGCGGCACCGAGCAGCGTCCCGATGAACGACCCGCGCCCGCCGGCGAGGCTCGCCCCGCCCAGCACGACCGCGGTGATGCTGGAGAGCGTGTAGCTCACGCCCTGCGTCGGGTCGCCGACGCCGATCTGGGCCATCAGCAGCAGCGCGCCGCAGAACGTCAGAACGGCGCAGCCGAGGTAGGCCAGCACGTGGACCCGGTTCACCTTCACACCCAGGCGCCGCGCGGACCCCTCGTTCGAGCCGGCCGCCCGCAGGCCGCGGCCCCAGGCGGTGAACCGCAGCGCCAGCTCCAGCCCGACGGCGACCACCACCGCCACGAGGAACGCGACCGGCACGAACCCGACCGTCGCGGTGATCGCGTCGGTGACCGACGTGCTGATGAACCCGCCCTGGAACGGCCGCAGCAACAGGGAAACGCCCTGCAGTCCGATGTAGAGGGTCAGGGTCGCGGCGACCGCGGTGAACCCACCGAAGCGGATCAGCACCCCGTTGAGCACCCCGGACCCGGCGGCCACCACGAGCATGATCACGAACGCGAGCGCCACGAGGAGCGGCGAGTGGCCGTCGGTGACGAAAAACGACGCGATCACCACCAGCAGCCCGGCGAGTGGCCCGACGGACAGGTCGATCCCGCCGGTCATGATCACGATCGTCTGGCCCAGACTGATGAACGCCAGCGCCGTGAGCAGCGTCAGCAGGGAGGTGACGTTGAACGGCGCGAGGAATCGCACGTTGTGGGCGAAGGTGTAGCCGCCGAGCGCGAGGATGACCAGCGCGAGCACGATGCTCGGCGCGTAGTCGCCCTTGGCCAGGTCACGCAGCCGCTCGGCCATCGGGACCCGGCGGGTCGACGGAGCCGGCTTGGGCGGTACGGCCTTCTTCGCCGCCGGCGCGTCGCTGCGCAGTGTGGTGGCGTTGACGACCGAGCCGGTGATCTTCTCCTCGGTGACGTCCTCGCCGGTGAGCTCGGCGACGACGTGGCCGCGCGAGAACACCACGACCCGGTCGCAGAACCCTTCCAGCTCCTTGGCATCGGACGACACCACGACCACCGGCACCCCGGACGCGGCGATGTCGCGCATGATCGTGTAGATCTCCGACCGGGCGCCGACGTCGACACCTTGGGTCGGCTCGTCGGCCAGCAGCAGCCGCGGCGCGGCGAGCAGGGCGCGCGCCATCACCACCTTCTGCTGGTTGCCGCCAGAGAGCGCCATCACGTTCGTCTCGCGCGAAGCGGTCTTGACCGAGAGCTTGGCCAGCTCGGCGTCCACTCCGACTCGTTCGCGCTCGCCGGAGACCACTCCCCCGCCGGCGAACGAGGGCAATGCGCTGACGGCCGCGTTCTCGCGCACCGACATCGCCGGCAGCAGGCTTTCACGGTGCCGGTCGGCCGGCATGTACGCGGTCGAGCGAACGAGGTCCCGGCCGCGCAGCGGCACGCCGTCGAGCACGATCCGGCCCGTCGACGGGCGCAGCCCCGCCAGCGCGCGCAGGAACTCGCTCTGGCCGTTGCCGACGATGCCGGCGAGCCCGACGATCTCCCCGTGGTGCGCGACGAGCCGCGCGTCGTGGAAACCCTCGCCGGACAGGCCTTCGACCTCCAGTGCGACCTTCGCGTCGGCCAGATCGGTGTACTTCTCCGGGAACGCCGACGCGAGCTCGCGCCCGACGATCAGGCGCAGCATCTCGTCGTCGGTGAGGTCGGCGACGGCCGAGTGCCCGCGCGCCCGGCCGTCGCGCAGCACCGTCACCTCGTCGGCGATCTCCCGCACCTCGGCGAGCCGGTGGGTGATGTAGACGACCGCCGTGCCGCGGGCGGTGGCCTGGCGCACCTGGTCGAACAGGATCTCGGTCTGCTCGGCGCCCAGCGGCGCGGTCGGCTCGTCGAGGATCAGCACCTTCGGCTCGAGCGCGATGGCCTTCGCCAGCTCCAGCAGCTGCTTCTGCGCCACGCCGAGGTCGGCCACCCGATCCTGCAGCCTCAGGTCCGAGCCGACGCGGCGCAGCAGTTCCACCATCCACACGCGCGGGGCGCCGGCCGGCATCCGCTCGGCGGGCACGGCGAGGCGGATGTTCTCGGCGACCGTCATGTCGGCCAGTACGGCGGGGTGCTGGTGCACGATCGCGATGCCGAGCCGGCTCGCCCGGTCGGTGGTCAGGGTCGCGATCGGCTCGCCGGCCACCGTGATCGTGCCCTCGTCGGGCCGGGTGGAGCCCGACGCGACGCCCATCAACGTGGACTTGCCCGCGCCGTTCTCGCCGAGCAGCGCGTGCACCCGGCCGCCGAAGACGTCGAGCGACACCTCCGACAGGGCGCGCACGGGCCCGTAGCTCTTCGACACCCCGGAGAGGCTCAGTGCCGCAACTTCGGTCATGGTCGGTCTCCTACTTCAGGGCCGCGGTCTGGTCCGCTTTGGACAGCGAGCTGGACACGAACGCGTCGCTCGGGAGCTCCTTGTCGCACGTGACGGGGTGCGGCTGCCCGGAGATCGAGTCCTCGAACGCGCTCTGCGGGTACACCAGGTCCTTCGGCACCACACCGCCGGTCGCCTTGGCCACCGCGACGTCGATCGCCAGACGCGACATCGCGTTCTGCGAGGAGACGGTGAACAGCTGGAACGGGTTGCCGCCGTCCTTCTGCTGCTGCCAGTTGCAGGCGAGCTGGTTGGCGTCCTCGGTCGCGATCGCCGGGATCTTGCGCCCGGCCGAGGTGAACGCGGAGAAGGAACTCGCCAGCGCGGCACCGAAGTCGGTGGTGATCGCGTCGATCTCCGGGTTCTTGGCCAGCGCCGCGGTGATCACGCGCTGGGTCTGCGCGGCGTCCCAGTTGGTCACCTCGTACGGCGTGGTGCCGACGAACTGGATGCCCGGGTGGTCCTTGAGCACGCTCTGCATGCCCTTGTACTCGTCGAGGCTCTGCGAGTTCGCGGCCGGGCCGCCGAGGTTGAGCACCTTGCCCTTGCCATTGAGCGCCTTCACGAGCCACTGACCCCACAGCACGCCGGCCTGCTCGAAGTTCGTGCTCACGAACGCGTCGTAGTCCTGGCCGGGTGTGCCGCCCGGGTTGACCCGGTACGGCACGGTGACCACGCCCGCCTTGTAGGCACTGCGAAGAGCGGGCAGCACCGCCTGGCCGGCGTCCGGGAAGACCACGATCGCCTGCGTGCCCTTGGCGACGAGGCCCTGGATGTCCGAAATGGCCTTCTGGGTGTTGCCCTGGCCGTCGGTGTAGGTGAAGGACGTGACGTTGGGGCACTTCGCGACCTCGGCCTTGGCTTCGGCCGTGGTGACCTTGCGCCAGTTGTTGTCGCCGAAGCCGTCGGCCAGGCCGAGGGTGATCTGCTTCGAACCGCACCACGCCGGCACGTTCGCGTTGGCGGGTTTGCCGCCTTCGGCGCTGGTCGAGCCGCCGTCGTCCACCGTGCAGGCGGTGGTGACGAGGGCGAGGGAAGCCAAGCCGGCGAGCAACGACCGGCGAAGGGACTGGGGAGACATGGGAAACCCTTCCTACTGCTGGGTCCGGGGAGCGGGGACACGGCGGAACCAGCCGCGCACGGCGGCCCAGTTCACGGTGTAGACGGCGACACCCGCGGCGAGCGCGAGTGCCTGGACGATGTTGTTCGTCGCCGCGCTGACGCCGAGCGTCAGCACGAACTGGTCGAGCTGGCTGAGGAACAAGGCGGCGATCGCGCTGGCGACCGGGCTGCCCTTGCCGCCGAGCAGGGAAGTTCCGCCCAGCACGACGGCCGCGACCGACGGCAGCAGCAGCGTGTCGCCCTGGAACGCGCCCGGCGTGGTCACGATGCCGGCCAGGAGGATGCCCGCGGTGCCGTAGAGCAGGGACGCCCAGACGTAGGCGGCGAGCTGGTGGCGCCGCACGCGCAGGCCGGCCAGCCCTGCGGCCTCCGGGTTGTCGCCCACGGCCTCGAACCGGCGGCCCGGCACGGTGCGCTTCATCGCGAAGCCGGTCACCGCGACGAGGACGATGGCGATGTAAACCGCGTACGGCAAACCGAGGAAGCGGCCGGTGACGAGCGAGTGCAACGTATCCGTGGTCGTCACCGGCGAGCCGCCCGAGACCCCGAGCACCGCCGCGTAGAGCAAAGCGTTGGTGCCCAAGGAGGTGACGATCGCCGACATCCCGAGCCGGCTCACCACCAGACCGTTGAGCAGCCCCGCCGCCAGCGCCGCGACGTAGGCGAGCAGCACCGCGGGAAGCAGCTTCCCGTTGTCCCCGGCGGGGTAGTGCGTCACGATGATCACGCTCAGGGACACGGTGCCGGGCACCGACAGGTCGATCCCCGCCTGCTGCACGACCAGCGTCTGCCCGAGCGCGACCACGGCGAGCACCGCGGCGAAAGGCAGCATCCCCTGCAGCGAGCTGCGCCCCAGGCTCTCGGGCTGCAGCAGCAGGCTGACGAGGAACAGCAGCGCGGTCGCGACGAGGATCGTCACCAGTCCGCGCGAGGCACGCTGTGCCGTCGTCTGCCGCCAGAGGCTCGGCCGGCCGGGCGGGCGGGTGGTCCCCGAAGCCGGGGCGGGCGACGGGGCCGACTGTGTGACGACCACGGAACCCCTTGTCGTGTCGCTCATCGGATCGCTCCTCGGGTGCAGCGCACCGGGTCGCAGGGCAGGACGAAGTCTGTCCACAAAGGTCTTGTGGGCAGCGGGAAACGATTGTGTGGTAAGGCGACGCGGTTCGCGCGCGTCAGCCGACCTTGACGAGCAGCTTCTGCGCGTCGCCTTCGGGGTCGAGCAGCCGGTCGAACCCGCCGGTGACGACGTCGTCGACCGCGATCACCTCGGTGAGCACGCGCTCCACCGGAAAGCGGCCGGTCGCGACGAGCGAAATGATGCGGGGGAAGTCGTACACCGGGTAGCACCAGGTGCCGACCAGGCTCAGATCGCGCTGAGACAAGGCCATCGGGTCGATCGTGGCGGGCCGGACGTGCAGGCCCACCTGCGTCGCGGTGCCGTGGGAACGCAGGCTGACCAGCGCCGTGGCGAGGCCGGCCTCCGAGCCGGAGCACTCCGCGGCGACGTCGGCCCCGATCCCGCCGGTGAGCGCGCGGACCGCCTCCGGCACGTCCTCGGCCAGCGGGTCGAGCACGGTCGCCACCCCGAGCGCGTCGAGCAGGGCCCGGCGGCGCGCGTTGGGCTCGCTCACGAAGATCTGCGCCGCGCCCGACGCGTGCGCGTACAGCGCGGCGAGCGCGCCGATCGGCCCGGCGCCGGTGATCAGAACGCTGTCGCCGGAGGTGAAGCCGGTGCGGTCGACGCCGTACGCGGCGACTGCGGCCGGCTCGACCAGCGCGCCCTGCACGTCCGACACCGATTCCGGCAGCACCGAGATCTGGTGCTCCGGGACCACCACCTGCTCACTGATCCCGCCGCCGTCCCAGCTCAGTCCCGTGCAGGCCATCCGCGGGCACAGGTGGTTGAGCCCGCGGCGGCAGTAGTAGCAGTGTCCACAGTAGATCAACGGCATCACCGAGACCCGGTCGCCGACGCGAACCCCGGTGACCTCGGCGCCGATTTCCAGCACCTGCCCGGAGAACTCGTGCCCGAGCACCTGCGGCGCCGCGGCGTGCGAGAGCGGGTGCGGGCTGGTCGGGATGACGATCGGCCCGGCCGCGTACTCGTGCAGGTCGGTGCCACAGATCCCGCACAGGTAGGGCCGGACGCGCACTTGCCGCGCACCGACCGCGGTCGGCTCCGGGATGTCCTCGACCCGGATGTCGTGCTTGTCGTGGAAGACCGCGGCGCGCATGCTCAACTCCTCGTAGGCTCTCCGGAAACCCGCGCAGCCGGGATCCGGGCGTGGACACGGCGCCGGTACTCGCCGGGTTCACTCCCGTTCGACGACGCTGTACAGCGGTAGTGAACAATGAACCAGCCGGTGAGTCAAGAGTCAGCGAACAAATTTGACAGATACGCAGGTCAAAGGCAGCAATCCTTGACAGCACTGGGTTTCTGACTGTTCACTTCGAGCAAACGCCTGCTGCAGCGCGTCACCGCAGCACTTCCGATACCCCCTCTGCCGCCTTCCCCGGAGGAACTTCATGGACCTCGGCACGCGTCTGGGCCACCTGTCCTATTCGACCCTCGTGCACCCGGGTGACACCTGGGACGAGATGAACGCCAGCCTCGAGACCTACGTCCCCGAAGTGAAGCGCCGGGTCTCCCCCGACGCGCCGTTCGGGGTGTCGCTGCGGCTCTCGGGCGCCTCCGCCGACCGGCTCGCCGGCGACGGGCCCGAGCGGGACCGGCTGAAGAAGTACCTGGCGGAGGGCGATCTCTACGTCTACACCGTGAACGCGTTCCCGCACGGACCGTTCAAGGGCCGCTCGGTGATGGAGAACGTGTACGAACCGGACTGGAGCACCGAAGAGCGCGTCGCGTACACCATGCGCGTGGCCGACGTCCTCGCCGACATCGCCGCGGACGGGGTCGAACCGACCATCCAGACCGTGCCGCTCGCCTACCGGCCCAAGGTCACCGGCGAGGCGTACGTGGAGCTGTTCACCCGCAACGTGCTGCGCGTCGTTGCCCACCTCGTCGCCCTCGAACGCCGTACCGGCCGGCGGGTGAAGCTCGCGATCGAGCCGGAACCGTTCTGCTACCTGGAAACCATCGAAGAGACGGTCCGCTACTTCACCACACGGCTGTACTCCCGGGCCGCGGCCGAAACGCTTTCCGACCTCGCGGACCTGCCGCTCGCGGAAGCCTTCGGCGCCCTGCGCCGCCACGTGGGGATCGTGTTCGACATCGGGCACCAGGCCGTGGAGTTCGACGACATCCCCGCCTCGCTCGACCTGCTCGCCGACGCCGGCGTGCCCGTGTTCAAGCTGCAGCAGGCCGCCGCGCTGTGGGTGCCCGAGGTCACCGACGAGGTGGTGCGCGAACTGGAGCGGTTCACCCGCACCATCTACCTGAGCCAGACGTCCGAGCTGCGCGAGGGCACCGTCACCCGCCACCTCAACCTCTCCGACGCGATCGCCGCCTGGCGCCGCGACCCCGGTGGCGCGCGCGAATGGCGCACGCACTTCCACGTGCCCGTCTTCCTCGACGACCTCGGGCCGTTCCGCACCACGCGGTTCGCTCTGGAGCAGGCCTTGGACCGCCATCGCGTGCAGCCGCAGTCGTCGCACCTGGAGATCGAGACCTACACCTGGGACGTGCTGCCCGAGCACCTCAAGAGCGGTGACATCACCGACTACGTCGTGCGGGAGCTGGAGTTCGTGCGCGACCGGCTCACCGCTTGAGCCGCTCTCGCGGCAAGGCGTCAAGCTATAGTGAACACTGATTGAACGACAGCGCGAGGAGCGAGACGTGGCAGCGAAGCACGAGCCGGTGGCGGAACACGCCGAGGCCGCCAACCTCGGCGAGCAGCTGCGCGCGCGCCGGCAGGCGGCCGGGCTGTCGCTGCGCCAGTTCGCGCGCGACCTCGGGTACTCGGCCGCGTTCGTGTCACAGATCGAGAACAACAAGTCCCAGCCCTCGGTCGCGACCCTGTACGCGATCTGCAGTGCCCTCAACGTCTCCATCGACGAGCTGTTCAGCAGCGCCTCCGGTGCGGGCACGGAGGAAACGCCCGCGCCCGCACCGGTCGCCGGCGTCGAGAAGCACAGCTTCCACGGTGCGCTGGCGAAGCTCAACGAAAGTCCCGAAGAGCAGCAGAGCCCCATGCTCCGCCCCGGCGAACGCCGCCAGCTCGTCCTCGACTCCGGTGTCACGTGGGAGCAGCTGTCGAGCATCCACGACAGCTCCGTGGACTTCCTGCACGTGCGCTACGAAGTCGACGGCAGCTCCGTCCCCGACGACAAGCTCACCCGCCACTCGGGCATCGAATACGGCTACGTCATCAGCGGCACCCTGGAAGTCGCCCTGGCCTTCGACACCTACGAACTGCACGCGGGCGACTCCATCGCCTTCGACTCGACGACCCCCCACCGCCTCACCAACCGCGGCGACGGCCCGGCCGAGGCGATCTGGTTCGTCCACGGCCGGAAACCCGCTCGCTGACCGGACTCGCGCGGTTCACTCCAGGCGCCGAGTTCGTCCCCGCGGACGGTCTGCCGGCCGAAGGTCACGGAGCTGCGGCCGGCTTTCTCCCGCGTGAATTCCCGATAAGAACACAGCAAGAAATGCCGTGATCAGCTCGCTTTTCATCGGAATCGGCTCATCCCGGCCGAGCGGGCAGGACTGTCCGGAAACGCCGCGTCCGCATTCGAGTAGGGTGACCCGCGTTCAAGCTGTGGGGATTTTCGAGAAAGGCTGACCCGAGGGTGACCGAACCACTTGTGCCGTTGGATGAATCGTGGTCGACCGCGCTGGCGTTCGCCGCGCATCCGGACGACCTCGAGTACGGCACGGCCTCGGCCGTCGCCCGCTGGACCTCGCAGGGCAAGCGAGTCGTCTATTGCCTGGCGACGAGCGGTGAAGCGGGCATCGACGCCATCGACCCCGCGGTGGCCGGACCGTTGCGCGAAGCCGAAGAGCGTGCCGGCGCGGCGGCTGTCGGCGTCGACCTCGTGGAGTTCCTCGGTTACCCGGACGGCGTCCTCGAATACGGGCTCCCGCTGCGCCGGGACATCGCCCGGGCCATCCGCCGGCACCGCCCCGACGTCGTCGTGACCGGCAACTACCACGACCGCTGGGGCCCGGGCGCCCCCAACCAGGCCGACCACATCGCGCTGGGCCGCGCGGTCCTGGACGGCGCCCGCGACGCGGGCAACCGCTGGATCTTCCGCGAACTGCTCGACGAGGGCCTCGATCCGTGGCAGGTGCGGCAGATCATCGTCACCAACAGCCCCGAGTCCACCCACGGCGTCGACACGACCGACTTTCTCGACCAAGGCGTCGCCTCCCTCGAAGCCCACGCCGAGTACCTGCGCGGGATCGGCCCCGGCGACATGGCGTCGCCCCGGGAGTTCCTCGAATCCTCCGGGGCCGAGACGGGCCTTCGGCTGGGGGTGCGGTTCGCCGTTCCCGCCGAGGTCATCGTGCTCTGACCCGGCTGCGCGCGAAAGCAGGCGGGTGAGCGTTTGGTCATGAATATTGACCAGTCCTCGAAAGCGCCGGGTGTAACCCGATCGGACTGACCGGCGAAACCTTCCCGATTGAGCGAGAATTCGAACCAGCGATGGCGCAGCACAACAGCGCCTCGAAACTGACCTGATCGGACGGTCAGACGGCCGGCACGTCCGGTTCGGCCCGCTGTGCCGTCACCTCGGCGGCCGGCCGTCGCGCCGTCATCCGGGTCGCGTGGCCGTACCCGATCCGCAGCAGCGCGTGCACCTGGCCCAACCCGCGGAACAGCTCCAGGAACTGTTCCCGGATGCCGTGGACCTCCAGCGGCTGGGAGAGGAACGAGGCGGCCAGGCCCTCCGCCGTGGCGGTCAGCAGGACACGCTGCATCACCATACCGGCCCGGACGTCGGCGGCCGCGCCGTGGTCGCGCGTCAGCACGACCGCCAGCAACGGATCCTGCTCGAACGCCCGCGAGGGAACGGCCGGGTTCGTATGCGAGGCGCGGTGGCACACGACACCGGGGATCTCGTACCGCGGTCCGAAAGCGACCGTCGGCACCCCGTCCGGGCTCTCCGCCGCGCGCCCGGTCCAGAACGCCGACTCCGCCCGGAACGCCGGGTCCTCGGCCTGCAGCGACTCCGCTCGCCGGACGAGCGCGGCGACCTTCGGGTAGCGCCCCGAGGCGTCGAGGAACTCGAGCTGCCCGCCCTCGCTCAGCGCCGCCGACTTCAGCCGGGCGCGGGCGACGGCCGGCACCGCGCGGTCGGCGAACGGGCGGCGGTTCGTATGCCTGCGGTGCACCGCCTCGGCGAGCCCGCGGTCCTGTTCCGTCGAACGCCGGGTGCCGTCGAGACCGATCACGGCGAGCAGGTCCGGCAACGCGGCGCCCGGCAGGATCCGCACCCGCGCGCCGAGCCCGTTGACCCGCAGGGTGATCACGAGATTCAGCACGGCGGCGCCACAGGACACCCTCGCCTCGCGCGCCGCGGGATCCGCGACCGCGAGGACCCGGTCGCGGTCGAGCCACACCTCGACCGCGTCCCCGTCCACCACGAACCGCCACGGTTGGGTGTTGTGCGGAGACGGCGCTCGCACCGCCGCCGCGAGCGCCTGGTCGAACGCGGTGGGGAGCTGGTCGTTCATCGTGGTCTCCCGGGGACGGCGCCAAGGGTCACCACCGAGGGTTCTCCGCGCGGCCGGCCCGGTGTACGGGCGGCGGTCACGAAGTCGTGGGACCTAAGACCCCGGTGCCGCCGGCTCACGGCAGGGGCACGGTCCACTCGACCCGCGTGCCGCCGCCCGGGCGCGACTCGATCGAGAAGGTCCCGCCCGCCGATTCGGCCCGGTCGCGCAGGTTGCCCAGCCCGCTCGGCGAGACCTCGGCGGGCAGCCCCGAGCCGTCGTCCGCGACCGCCACCCGGAGCACCTCGTCCTTCACCGACACCGCGATGGTCACCGATGTGGCGCCGGCGTGCCGGACGGTGTTGCTGACGGCCTCGCGGACCACGGCCTCCACGTGTTCGCCCAGCTGCGCGGGCACCGCGTCGACGGTGCCGGACATGCTCACCGTGGGATGCACGGGTGCGTCGTCGGTGAGCTCGGCGATCGCGTCGTAGAGCCGGTGCCGCAGGCTCAGCCCGGTCGCCCCAGCCGCGCCACCGTGCAGGTCGAAGATCGCGGTGCGGATCTCGTGGACGATCTCGTGCATCTGGTCGACGCTGTCCTGGAGCCGCCGCTTCAGCTCCGGCTCCTTCAGCCGGCGGCGCGTGCCCTGCATCGCCAGCCCCACCGCGAAGAGCCGCTGGATCACGTGGTCGTGCAGGTCCCGGGCGATCCGGTCGCGGTCGGACAGCACGTCCAGCTCGCGGGCGGCGCGTTGCTGGGCCGCCAGCTGCAGGGCGAGCGCGGCCTGGTCGGCGAACGACGCCAGGACCGGCAGCTGTGTCGCCCCGAACGCGGTGGCGCCCGGCTCGCGGACCGCGATCAGGACCCCTGACGTGCGGTCCCCCGTGCGCAGGGGCACCACGAGCGTCGGGCCGAAACGCCGGCCCCCGCCGAGGTCCAGGACCGGGATGCTGCGCGGGGTCCGGTCCCGGTAGACCGCGCCCGGAACGGTCGAGGCGGTGTCGATCCGCACGCCGGTGAACTCGACCGCGCTCACGCTCGCGCAGACGGTGATCGTCAGGTCGGCGGCGTCGGCGTCCCAGTCCTCGTCGACGTCCAGCCGGCCGGAGTTGGGCAGCGCCAGCATCGTCACGTCCGAGCCGGTCAGCTCCAGGGCCCGTTCGGCGATCAGGTTCAGCGCGTCGGCCGGGTCCGTGCCGCCGAGCAGCTCGGTCGTGACCTCACTCGTCGCACCGAGCCACCGTTGCCGCAGCTGCGCCTGCTCGTACAGGTGCGAGTTCTCGATCGCGATCCCCGCCGCGGCCGCAAGCGCTTGCACCATCACCTCGTCGTCGTCGGTGAAAGCGCCACCGCCCCGCTTCCCGGTGAGGTAGAGGTTGCCGAAGACCTCGTCGCGCACCCGGACGGGAACGCCGAGGAACGAGTGCATGGGCGGGTGGTGCGGCGGAAACCCGACGGACGCGGGATGCTCCGAGATCTCTTCCAGCCGCAGCGGTTTCGCCTCGTCGATGACCAGGCCGAGCACCCCGTGGCCCTCGGGCAGGTGGCCGATGCGCTCCCGCGTCGCGGAATCGATGCCGCGGTACACGAACTCCGCGAGCGAACTGTCGTCGGCGAGCACACCGAGCGCCCCGTATCGAGCCTCGCCGAGGTCGATCGCGGCCTGGACGATGCGGCGCAGCGTCGCGTCCAGTTCCAGCCCCGACGCCACGGCGAGCACCGCGTCGAGCAGGCCGTCCATCTTGTCGCGCGTACCGATCAGCTGCTCGACGAGCTCTTGGAGATCCCGCAGCGTCTCCCGCAGGCGCAGCTGTCCCAGGGTGCCCGAAAGCCTGCGGGCGCTCTCCCCGGACCCGGTTGCCGACATCGGTCCGCTCGCCTCCCTCATCCCACGGCGTCGCCCGCCCGTGATGACTTTCGCCTCTGTCCGCCGCGGCAGCGGTCGACCAGCCTGGCAGGGCAAGGCTCGACTCCGACCAGCACTCGCTTTCCACGGCCGGGAGACCGATGACCCTACAAGTGGCTGCGACCGGGCGGCTCACCTCCGAACAGGTGAGATCGGCTCTGCGCGCCGCGACGCTCGCGCCCTCGACGCACAACACTCAGCCCTGGCTGTTCGCCAGCGGACCGGGAGGAATCGAGGTCCGCGCGGACCCCGACCGCATCCTTCCCGTCGCCGACGCGGACCGGCGGGAGCTGTTGCTGTCCTGCGGCGCGGCACTGTTCAACCTCCGTGCCGCGATCCACGCCTGCGGCGTGCACCCGGTCGTGACCCTGTTCCCGCGCCGTCCGGAGCCGGACCTGCTGGCCGTGGTGCGGCCGGTGGGCGGCGCGTCGGTCGACGACCGGCTCGCCCGGCTCGCGCGGGAGATCCCCCGCCGGCACACGAACCGGTCGCCTTTCAGCACCGAGGTCGTGCCCCCGGCGGTCGTCGGCCTGCTGCGCCACGCGGCGGAGCTCGAGCACGCCTGGCTGCCCCGCCTCGATCACGGCCAGGTGGCGGGGCTGAAGGAGCTGGTGCGGACGAGTCACCGGATCCAGATGAACGATCCCGCGTTCGTCGCCGAGTGGCAGCGCTGGACCGCGCGCGACCGGTCCAGCCGCGACGGCGTGCCGATGTCCGCCGGGGGGACCCCGCCGGCCGGCGACGCCTGGGTCCTCCGTGATTTCGGAACCAGGGCTGCCGGCTCGCTCCGCCCGGGCCCGGCGCCCGAACCGCTGGTCGTGGTGATCGGCTCGTTCGGCGACGACCACCTCGACCGGCTGAGGACCGGCCAGGCCATGCAACGCGTGTTGCTGACGGCGACGGCGCTGAGGCTGGACGCTTCCTTCATCTCGCAACCGGTCGAAGTCGCGCACCTGCGCGAACGGCTCCGCGTGCTGCTCGGCGGTGGCGTCTGGCCGCAGATCATCCTGCGCCTGGGCCACGGTTCGCCGGCCGCGCCGGTGCCGAGAAGGGATCTGGAGGAGGTCGTGGTCGCCCCGACCCTGCTCACCGCCTGACGACCGCGTCCCCCTGGCTCGTCGGCACCGTCCAGCGCACCGAGCCGGCCTCGTCACCGTGGCCCACCCCGCAGGTCCCGCCGCGCGACCGCGCGGCTTCCGCCAGCTCCGCGAGATCCGCGGCGGCCGATCCTTCGAGATCGCCCGGGCCGTCGTGCCGGACCACCGCGGTCAGCCGGTCCGGCTCGGACCGGATCTCCACCTGGACCCAGGCCGCGGCCGCGTGGCGCGCGACCAGCCGCAGGCCATGCTCGAGGAACGGCACCAGATCGGCGGCCACCAGGGTGTCCAGCTTGCCGGAGAACTGGGTCGAGACGGCGAACCCGAGCACGGCGGTGGCCTCGGAGAGCACCCGCAGGATCTCGTCGCGCACCGGTGACAGCCCGGCGTCGGCCGGGTCGTCGACCGAGAACACGGTGGCCTGGATCTGGTCGATGACGTCGTCGAGGTCGGCGATCGTCTCGCGGACCCGGTTCACGACGGTCGCCGATCGGGCGAGACCGGCCGTCGTCTGCAACGCCAGGCCGGCGGAGTACAGCCGCCGGACCACCTGGCTGTGCAGATCGGCGGCGATCCGTTCACGTTCGTCGTACAGGGCGTTGCGCTGCTGTTCGGCCCGCGCCTCGGCCAGCTCGATCGCCACGGACGCCTGGTTGGCGAACCCCGCCGCCATCTCCAGATCGTCCACGGTGAACGGCGGGCGACCCGTGGCGCGTGCCGCGGTGAGCACGCCGTTGACCTGCCCACTGCCGGTGAGGGGCACGACGAGAACGGCGTCCACGTCCATCTCGATCGGCGGCCGCACCGGCAGCCGCTCCCGCTGTTCGATCCACGAGCCCATCATCGGCTCGCCGGTGACGAAGACCGAGCCGGAGACCGACGAACCGACGGGCAGCACCAGGCCCTCCAGCTTCTCCGCGCCGGCCCCGACCGCCAGGTCCACGCGCAGGGTGCCCTCGGCACCGGTCGGCCTGACGACCGTCACCAGTTCGGCGTCGGCGAGCTCCCGGGTGTGGCGCGCGATGAGCGCGAGCGGGTTCTCCGACTCCGAAGAGAGGAGCTCGCGGGTGATCGCGGCGGACGCGCGCAGCCACTCCTGCTGGACCCTCGCGGTCTGGTACAGGCGCGCGTTGTCGATCGCGCTGCCCGCGGCGGCCGCGAGAGCGAGCGCGAGCTCTTCGTCCTCGGCACTGAACCCGCCGTTGACGCTGTCGGTGAGGTAGAGGTTGCCGAACACGGCGTCCCGCACCCGGATCGGGACGCCCAGGAAGCTCGCCATCGGCGGATGGCCGGCCGGGAAGCCGGTGGACCGCGGATCGTTCTGCAGGCGGGCGAGCCGGATGGGCCGCGGATCCTCGACCAGGGCGCCCAGCAGGCCCTTGCCCTCGGGCAGGTGGCCCAGTTTCGCCACCGTCTCCGCGGCCATGCCCACGTGCACGAACTCGGCGAGCTGTCCGTCCGGGCCGATCACGCCCAGTGCCGCGTAGTGCGCCCCCACCAGCTCGCGAGCCGCCTCGACGATACGCGTCAGCAGCGCCGGCAGGGCGAGGTCACTCGTGATCATCGTGGTCGCGCGCAGCAGGCCGCGCAGCCGGCCTTGGGTTCCCATGACCTCCTGGGCCCGCTCGACCAGCTGCGCGAGCAACTGGTCGAGCTCCAGCCTCGGCAGGTCGGGGAAGGTCAGCCTGCCCGGGTCGGGCTGGTCGTCCTGAGCTCCGCTCACAGCCGTTCCTGTCTTCGCCACGGTCCTCGCACACCGCGGGTCGCCGGTCCGGGACACCCAGTCTCCCACCCTCGCGAGCACCGTCAAGCCGCGCAAACCCGACCGGCGGTCCCCCGGTCACGCAGCGCGCAGGAACGATCGGCTGTGCGTCGGTCGCGGCGTCCGGCAACGCGCGGCGCGCCGGCTCCGCGCCGACCGGGGTGCCCACTGTGGACAAGAGCGTCAACCGGCCCGACTCAAGATCGGGACACCGGCGGAAGAGCTGTCGAGGCGGTAGCGCAGCAAGCGGGCGGCCAGCTCACCCCGGTCACCGCCGAGCTCGGGCGGAACCGGTGCCGGGGCCGTGTCGGCGGACCGGACGCCGGCCACGAACCGGCGCACGGCAACCGGATCGGGCACGACCTCGCCGCCGAAGTAGGCGAGTACCAGCAAGTCCTCACCCGAATGCGTTTCCATCGCGAACGACCAGCCGTGGCGCTCGTCCCACACCAGGGCCGTGTCCCGCCCCGGTCGCCGGCGCAAGCGCACATCCAGCGCCACGTACGCCGAGACGGGGTCGTCGAGGTCCACGGCGCAGGATTCCACCCCCACGCCCACCGCGGCACTCACCGCAGCCAGGTAGCCGGTCAGGCCGCAGCGCAGGCCGTGGTCGTCGTCGATGCCAGTCGGCAGCGGAATCACCCTCCAACGCGGTCGGCACCCACCGGCCGCAACCGGCCGTCGCTCTCGCCGCGACGTTACGACGGCGCGGCGGCGGCCTGATGGCGGCGTTCGGCCTCGGCCGCAAGGACTTTCGTCCCCGCTCACTCCCGTTGGCCGCTGCGCGATCGGAAGCTCGGCGGCGACGAGATTCTCAGTCCATTGAGGACGGACAGACGGACACCTCGACCCCGGAAACCCTTGCGGCATCACCACGAGGCAGCGTCGCGCGGCCACGCGCCGGTTCAGCGTTCCTGGTCGCGCAGCTCCGTGGCCAGGACCGCGGCTTGGGTCCGGCGCTGCAGGCCCAGCTTGGTCAGCAGCCGCGAGACGTAGTTCTTGACGGTCTTCTCGGCCAGGAACATCCGTTCCGCGATCTGCCGGTTGGTCAGACCTTCGCCGATCAGCTCCAGCAGTTTGCGTTCCTGGTCCGACAGGTCGGACAACGGGCCTTTCTTGGCCTGGCTGTCGCGGAGCTTGGCCATCAGGGCCGCCGCCGCGTGCTCGTCGAGCAGAGACTTGCCCGCACCGACCCCCCGGACGGCCGAAACCAGGTCCATGCCCTTGATGTCCTTGATCACGAACCCGGCGGCGCCGGCCAGCACCGCGTCGAGCATCGCCTGCTCGTCGGTGTAGGAGGTGAGCATCAGGCACTTGAGCTCGGGCAGCTTCGAACGCAGCTCGCGCGCCAGCTCGATGCCGTTGCCGTCGGGCATCCGCACGTCCAGCACGGCGACATCCGGCCGGAGCGCGGGGATCCGGGCCAGCGCCTGCGACACGCTGCCGGCCTGCCCGACGACGGTGATCTCCTCGTCCTCGTCCAGCAGGTCGGCCACGCCGCGGCGCACGACCTCGTGGTCGTCCACGAGAAAAACGCGGAGCATCGGCGACCTCCCCGGCCGAGAAGGGATGACGCGGATCAGCGTACGGCCGCCCGGCCCCGGGATCGCGATGACCAAAGTCCCGGGTGTCGAGCCGGAGGTCACGTCCGGCCGGTCAGGTGGTGCCGCGTCCGGTCACGACCACGGATCATCGCCGGACGAGACGCAGTCCGCGGCGACCACGCCCGGCACGGCGAGCGCGAGGACCGTGGCGACGTGCCGGTCGGTCTCGTCGTCGTCGCGGTCGACGATCCGCACCACCCCCTCGCGGACCTCGACCTCCCACCGCCCGGTGCCACCGTAGATTTCGAGCCGGTGCCGCACGTCCACGGCGATCGCGCTGTCCGCCCGCGCGAGCACGCGGACGACGTCGCCGCGGGTGACGATCCCGACCAGACGGCTGCCGTCGGCGATCGGCATCGCCCGGATCCTCGCGTCGACCAGGGCCTGGCACAGGTCGGCCACGTCGGTCCCCGGCGACATCGCCGTGACCGGCGTGGTCATCACGTCTTCCACCGTCCGGCCGGCCGCGGCCGCGGGGGCGACGGGACGCCCGTGGCCGGACCGGACGTCCGCGGGCACCCCGTGCCGGATCAAATCGGCCTCGGTGACGATGCCGATCAGACGTTCGTCGTCGTCGACCACCGGGAGCGCGGTGAACCCGTGCTTCGTCAGCACTTCCGCCGCCTCCTTGACCGGCGCCGACGGTGTCACCGCCACCACCGGCGCGGACATCAGGTCGCGTGCACGCATCGAGTTCTCCTCCTTCTCCTTCTGTGCCTAAACCCGCATCGGCTCGAGTCCCCGCCGCAGGGTTTCCCACGCCGCGGGCAAGGCGGCGAGGCACTCCTGCGCAGCGAGCACCTCGGTCGTGATCAGCAGTTCGTAGGTCGCCGCCGGCCGGCCGGCCTCCGTCGCCGCCGATGCGAGTGCGCGCAGCTTCGCGCGGGCGACCATCGCGTCCCGGTACTCCCCCAGCAAGTCCTGCACCGCACGGCAGTCCGCCAGCACGCGGTCCGGGACGAAGGGCAAGGCGTCCGCGGCCGCTTCGAGCGCGTACCGGAGCCGCTTCGCGCTCTTGCGCACCGCGTGGACGGCCTTCGGAGCGGAGCCGGCGAACGCCGCTTCCAGCCGCGCGTCGGTCTCGGTCACGACCGTCCACACGAGACCCGGCAGGACGGCGCCGGCCGGTTCGAGCGCCGCCTTGCGCTGGTCGGACCGAGGTTGCTCCCGCAGCACGACCCCGAGCACTTCGAGGGCATTGAGCAGTTGGAGGTAGCGGTGCGAATCGAGCGCCTCGGCGCATTCGGCGGCGGATTCCGCGGCCGCCACGGCGAAGTGCCGCTCGGCGTCGGCCCGGACCGGCCCCAGGACCGCCTCGTCCGACAGCTCGCCGAGGCGGTGCAGGAACCTGCGCCGCTGCACCTCGGTGTCCCGCGCGGGCCCGACGCTCGCACCGAGCCGGCACAGCGATGCGCACAGGCCCCGCACCAGCCGCCGTCCGCCGAGGACGGGAGCGAACGTCCACAGCGCCGCCCTGAGGCGACGTGCTGCCGCTCTCAGTTCGCGCGCCCCCTCCGGTTCGCCCAGCCGCGCGGCCAGATCGGCGCGGGCGAGCGCCTCGATCTGCGTCTCCAGGTAGCCGAGCACCATGGCCCGCGCGGTGTCCCCCGGTGGCGCGTCCCGGGTCAGGCGTCCGGTGCACGGGCCGGTCACCGGGGTGAGCTCGAGGTCCCGGCTGTAGGCGCGGACGAGCCGGCGCAGTTCGTGCGGCACCTGGTCCGACTCGGGCGCCTCGACCCGGCACCCCCGGCCGTCGCCGCGGTCCAGCTGCCAGCTCGTGCCGACCCGGCTGAGCGTCAGGCCGTGCCGCCGCAGCCGCAGGCCGGCGGTGTCGTAGTAGTGGATGCCGTAGTGCAGGAGCGCGTACCCGCGCGCGGGACGCGGGCTCGTCGCCGGTGTCGTCACGGTCATGGCCGGCTCCCCGGGCGGACCACCGCGACGGGGCACGCCGCGTGGACCAGCAGCGCGTGGCTCGTGGAGCCGAGCAGCATGCCGGTGAACCCGCCCCGGCCACGGCTGCCGACCACCACGAGCTGGGCGCCGGCACCGAGCTCCAGCAGGGTCCGGGCCGGCCGGCCGTGCGCGATGACCACGTCGACCCACAGTTCGGGACACTTCTCCCGCCAGGGCGCGAGCTGTTCTTCCACCAGCCGCCGTTCCCCGGCGGCGATGTCGTCGGGGCCCGTTTTCCGCGGCGAGCTCCCCGACGTGGCCTCGGTCCAGGTGCGCACCACCACGAGCCGGGTACTGCGAGCAGCGGCTTCGTCGCACGCGTAGCCGAGCGCGTCGTTGCTGTCCGGCGATCGGCCGAGCCCGACGACGACCGGTCCGGTGGTCGGCGGCGCCTCGTCCGGTTTTCGCCCGCGCACGACCACGACCGGGCACGGCGCGTGGCCGGCGACCGCGGCCGCGGTCGAACCGAGCAGGAGCCCGGTGAACCCCCCGAGCCCGCGGGAGCCCAGCACCACCGCCTCGGCACCGGAGCTCTCCCGCAGGAGCACGCTCACGACACCACCCTCGACGGCGCTGCGCTCGACCGGCAGCGACGGCCATCGCGCGAGCACCGTCCCCTCGGCCTCGGCGAGCCCCGTCTCGGCCACGGACCGGAACCCCTCCCGGACGGCGGCGACCGCCATACCGGACACGCCCGGCCCAGGAACCGTGTACGCCTGGACCAGCTTCAACACCGCGCCCCGGCGTGCCGCCACCGCGGCCGCCCAGACCGCGGCGTGGCCGGAGGACGGCGACCCGTCAACTCCGGCGAGTACCACGCGGTGGTCACGTTCGGGCACTGCGCACGCCCCTCTCCCGTCCGCCGGAGGCGACGCGGCCGTTGCGGCGCCGCGCGCTCCCGCTCGTCGCGGACTGCGATCTCCGCCGCGGTGAGGACGACGGCATCCGGCCCGGGCAGCACTGTGGACCAGCGGCCGGCGGAGAGCCGTCGGCTCCGGGTTGTGCGTGCATCGGTTCTCCTCGTTTTCGACGTCGCCGGTACGGTCCACCGTCGCGCAGCCGCGCCCCGGCCGGTCAGGGGACGAAGTCCCTTTTCCCGAGGACGAAAGCGCAGGCCCCTCCGGCAGAGCGGTCGCCGTGCCGGGGAACGGGCGCCGGACCCTCGATCCACTGTGGACGGGTTCGGCGGCCGTCCCGCCCGCGTCGCTCCGGGAATCAGGCCCGCAGCTCGCCGCCGACCACCATCACGGGGCAGTCGGCGCGGTGGAGCAAGGCGTGGGTCGTGGAACCGAGGACCATGCCCGTGAACCCGCCGCGGCCCCGGCTGCCCACGACCACGAGCGCCGCCTCGGCGCTGCGTTCGAGCAGCTTGTCGCCGGGGAGATCGCGCTCGACCACCGGTTCGACGTCGACATCCGGGTACCGCTCGCGCCGGCCGGCCAGGCGCTCCGCGAGCAGCCGCTGCTCGACCTCGCCGATCTCGACCAGCGGGCTTCCGGGGTTGCTCGCGAACGGCCTGCCGCTCTCGGTGTCGCGCCACGCGTGCACCGCGACCAGCCTCGTGCCCCGGCGCGACGCCTCCTCGAACGCCCACGCCAGGGCGGCGTCGCTCATCGGGCTGCCGTCGACGCCGACGACGACCGGGCCGCCCGCGCGCGTCGCGCCGGTTCCGCGCACGATCACCACCGGACAGCCCGCTCTCGCGATGAGGTCGGCGTCCGGAGATCCGGCCAGCAGCCCGGAGAGTGTCCCGGTCGGCGGGCCGAGCACGAGCACGAGCGCGCCGGCCGAGGCCTGCCGCAAGGCGGCTTCGGCGCCGGCCGTGCTGGTCTTGGTCATGACCGGCACAAGCGGCTCGGCCGCCGCCAGTTCGTCACGCGTCGCCCGCGCCACCTGCTGCGCGAGCACGGCCTTGGTTTCGAGCCACGCCGACGCCTTGCCGCCCGAAGCCGGGTCCGCCACCGCGCTCGCCGTGAGCACCGTCAGCGAGGTGTGCCACAGCGCCGCTTCGCGCACCGCCCACCGTGCGGCCGACGCCGCCTGTCCGCTCCCGTCCACACCCACGACGACCGGCCCGGTTACCGCGTTCACGACTCGCTCCGGCCCGCTCCGACCAAGACTTCGCCTACCCCGCGACGCAGGCTCGCGGGCGCGTTCCCGGCCGGCCGGCCGAGCCTCATCAACGCTTGCGGGAACCCCGCGAGACCGCGGTCCTCGCACAGCGCCGAGCGCACTTCCGGCACGTGCAGCGGCTGCGTCAGCACCGCGGCCGACAGTCCGATTGTGACCGCTTCGAGCCAACCGCGTTCGAGCGCGTAACCGGCCCGGACGTGGTCGGCGCGGCTGTCGTCGGTGGTCAGGAACAGCAGGAACGTCTCGGCCGCCAGCCGGGACCGCAGCATGCGCGGCTCGGGCACCTCGGTCGCGCGCCGGACCAGCCCGGCCCACGGCAGCTCACCGGGCGGCACCACGGTGCGCCCCAGCCCCGCGCCGTGGCGGTGCCCGGCCTCGTCGCGGATCGTCCACAGGGCGAGCTCGCGCTGGTAGGCGCCGTCGTCTCGGATCGCGCGGGCGGCGTGGCCGAACAGCTCCGCGAGCTCGCCGGCATCGGTCAACGGCACAGCTTCGGCTCCGGTCGTCACCGCGGCCCGCACCACCCGCTCGACCTGCCGCCGGGCGACCGGGAGCCCGCCGAACCGGCCGCGGTGGCTGCGCCGCACCGCGATCGCCGCGAACCGCGCCAGGTCCTCCGCCGACGGCGCGCGCCGCGCTACGGCGTCGACGCGCGCCACCACGTCCGGGCGGGCCGGATCGGGCAGGATCGTCACGTCGGCCCGCCGGCCGAGCACCCGCACGGCCAGTTCGAGGTTCGCCAGCGCGGTCCCGCACGACATCGTGAGGTCGCGCCGCCCCGGATCGTGTTGCGGCAACGCCACGTCTGCCCGCTCCCGCAGCAACACCGAACCGTGCTTCGGCTCCACGGCCCACGGCTGCGTGTTGTGCACCGACGGGGCCCTCAGCACCGCGCGCCCCAGAACCTCCACCTCGGCGCTCGTCCACCCGCCGGCGCCCGGTGCCGGCGCGGGAACAGCTTTGTGGGACACGACTTCTCCTGGTGGCCTCGTCGGATCGGACCGGCTCAGCCAACCCCCGACCGCCGAAACCACGCGCCGGCCACAAGACACCGCCACGAAGGACCAACGTCACCGGGTCCGGGTCGGTGTCCACAACGGACCGGTACCTTTCCCCGCCCGGTCAACGGATCTCGGGCCGAGGAGACCGGCCTCACCTCAGGTGCCGGGCGAAGAACCGGTTCCCGGCTTCCCCCTCGAACGGCGGGACGCCGGTGTGCCCGCCCAGGTTGGCGTGCAGCGTCTTCTCCTTCGACCCGAAGGCGTCGAACAGGTCCAGGGCGAGCTGCCGGTCGTTGCCTTCGTCGTCCCACTGCAGCAGGACGTGCAGCGGAATGGTGACCTGGCGCGCCTCCTCGAACATGCTGCGGGGCACGAAACTCCCGGCGAACAGAACGGCGGCCGCGAGGCGCGGCTCGACCACCGCCAGCCGCACGCCGAGCGCGATCACCCCGCCCGCGAGCCCGACCGGGCCGCCGATGCCGGGCAGGGAAAGCAGGGCGTCCAGGGCGGCCTGCCATTCCGGAGCCGCCTGCTCGACCAGCGGCAGGATGAGCCGGTCGACGATCTCTTCGAGAGGTTCCCCGGTCTGCAACGCCCGGCGCAGGTCGGCGCGGGCCTGCTCGGCGTCGGCGGAACGGGGCCGGTCACCGCTTCCGGGGAGCTCGAGGGTGGCCGCGGCGTAGCCTTCCGCCGCGGAACTCCGGGCCCGGGCCACCAGCCGGGGGTACATCTTGCGCAGTCCACCAGGATGGCCGAGCAGGATCAGCGGGACCGGCTCGGACACCGATCCGGGGGTCCACAGGATGCCGGGAACCTCGCCGAGGGTGAACTCTCGTTCGAGGACGTCGTCTTCGAGGCGTTGTTCGGCGGAGAATCGCATGGTCGTGCCTTTCGGGAGTGCTCGTGAACGGCGCTCCCGGACGACCTACCGCCCGACCGTGACCCTGAGGGGAGCACCCATGTCGCCTGCGTTCACGGGTACCACCTCCTCGGTCTCTCGCACGGTCTCCGGGAAACCAGCAGCGGCCGTCTCGGTCCACCAGTGAGTTTTCGCGGACCTCGCTCAGAGCTTTCCCTCCGCGGGCCTGGTCGCCCGTTCGACGAGCTCCAGGACGTGTTCGTAGCGATGCCCGGTCGCCCTGGTCATGCCGAGTTCGCACGTGCGATTGCAGGAGACGTGGGCGTCGAAGGGCCCGGCGCCGGTCAGCTCCCGGGCCTGGCGCGCGGTGGCCGACGCCGTCAGCTCGGGGTGGAGCAGACCGCGGTCGCCGGCGAAGCCGCAGCACCCCCACTCGTCGGGCACGGTGACGGTGCCGGCCACGGCCGCGGTGACCTCACGCAGCGCGCCGGAGAGGCCCATCCGCGTGGCCGAACACGTCGGGTGCAGGGCCACGGCCGCGACCGGGGCGCTGATCGTGAGGCGGCCGAGCACCTCGTCGCGCACGAACTCGACGGCGTCGACCACCCGGATCTCCCGGAACCGCTCCGGCCCCAGCGCGATCAGGTGCCGCAGCCCCTCGGTGCACGAGGACGCGTCGCCGATCACCGGGATCCGGCCGTTTCCCGTGGCGGCCCACAGCGCGGGGAGCACCCGCTTCGACATCTCGTCGTACCCCCGGTCCAGGCCCTTGGACTTCCACGGGGTGCCGCAGCACAGCGACGCCGGCCCGTCCGGAGTCGTGAGGCGGATCCCGGCGCGTTCGCACAGGGTCCGCAGCGCGTCGGCGACTCCGGGCTCCGCGCCGCCGAACATGGTGCCGGTGCACGAGGCGAACAGCACCGCGTCGGCGTTCCCGGTCACGGACTCGGTGCGGCGCCGGCCGCCCCGCGGGAGCTCGGGCGACCACAGCGGGACCGCGTCGGTGCTCCCGGCCTTGCGGGCCAGCTCGTTCGCGCCGAGAACCAGGCGCTCCGGCAGCTTGGCCGCGGTGGTGAGCGCGGTCGCGGCCGCCCGCGTCGCGCCGTCCCAGTGCCGCGCGGCACCGGCCCAGATCGCCGACGTGGCCCGTCCGGCCTCTTCGGCCCGGAGCCGCTTCATCAGGTCGCCGGTGTTGATCGTCACCGGGCAGGCGGTCTGGCACATCCCGTCGACGGCGCAGGTCTCCACCGCGTCGTACTCGTACTCCGCGCGCAGCTGCGTGAGCGCGGCCGTGTCCGCGGCTTCGCGGGCTCGCTCGATCTCCCGCCGAAGCACGATGCGCTGGCGCGGCGTGGTGGTCAGATCGCGGCTCGGGCAGACGGGTTCGCAGAAGCCGCATTCCACGCAGCGGTCGACTTCTTCCTCCACCGGCGGCGACGCCTTGAGGTTCCGCAGGTGCCCGGCCGGGTCGTCGGCGATGAGCACACCCGGGTTGAGCAGGCCCCGCGGGTCGCACAGGCGCTTGATCTCGCGCATGACCTCGTAGAGCTCGTCGCCGTACTGGCGGCGCACGAACGGAGCCATCATCCGGCCGGTACCGTGCTCGGCCTTCAGCGAGCCGCCGCGGCCGAGCACGAGATCGACCATGTCGTCGGTGAACGCCGCGAACCGATCAAGCGGTCGGCCGTCGCCGAGCCGCTCGGTGAGCATGAAGTGGATGTCGCCGTCCTTGGCGTGGCCGAAGATCACGCTGTCGCGGTAGCCGTGGCGGTCGAACAGGCCGGTGAGCGCCTCGCACGTCGGCAGCAGTTCGGGCACCGGCACGACGATGTCCTCCAGCAGGGCCGTCGTGCCGGCCGGGCGGGCCCCGGCGATCATGGCGTACAGGCCTTTCCGGACGTGCCAGTGGCCGGCCCGGGTCGCCGGGTCCGCCGACAGCACCACCGGCGCCGTGGTCGCCAGCGCCGCCAGGGCCGCGCCGGCACCCGCGGCCAGCTCGTCCACCTCGTCGGCGGTGCCGGCCTGGTACTCGACGAGCAACGCCGCGTGCCGGTCGACCGCGAGCTCGCGCAGCACCGCGGTCGCCTGCGCGTCGCGCTGGCCCACGCGGATCGAGGTCGCGTCGAGCAGCTCGATCGTCGCCGGACCGGTGGCGACCAACGCCGGCAACGCACCCGTGGCCCCGGCGAGGTCGTCGAAGACGAGCAGGCCGGTGCGCGCGTGCCCGTGCAACGGCACCGTGCGCAGCACCACCGACGCGATGAACGCCAGCGTGCCCTCACTGCCGACCGCCAGGTGGGCCAGGATGTCGGCCGGCTCGGTGTGGTCGAGCAGCGAATTGAGGCCGTAGCCCATGGTGTTCTTCATCGAGAACTGCTGCTCGACCCGCTTGCGCAGCACCGCGTCACCCCGCACCCGGTCGCGCAGCCGGCGCAGCCCGGCGTGCAACTCGGGCTCAGCCGCGCGCAGGCGGCCGTCGGCATCGGGTTCGCCGGTGTCGACGACCGTGCCCGACGGCAGGACGAGCACGATCGACTCGAGCGTCGCGTAGCTGTTGGCCCAGGTGCCGCACGCCATGCCGCTGGAGTTGTTCGCGACCACGCCCCCGACGGTGCACGCCACCTCGCTCGCCGGGTCGGGCCCGAGCTTGCGACCCAACCGCGCGAGACGTGCGTTCACCTGCCGGATCGTCGCACCGGGCCCCACCCGCACCCGCGCACCGTCGTCGAGCACCTCGATGTCGCGAAAGTGCCGCCGCGTGTCGACGAGCACGCCGTCCGTCCCACCCTGCCCCGACAAGCTCGTCCCCCCGGACCGGAACCCGAGCGGCACCCCGGCCGAGCCCGCGGCGGCGAACAACCTCCCGACCTCGTCCGCGCTGCTCGCACTCACCACCGCCCGCGGCGTGAGCATGAAGTGCGACGCGTCGTGCGCGTAGGCCAGCCGGTCGGTCAGCCGCCGCCCGACCCGCCCCGGATCCCCGGTCGCGGCGGCCAGCAGGTCGAGCAGGTCGGCTTCGCCGCCCGCAGTGGCGGCGGCTTGCTCGGTGGCGGTCATCGGCTGATCCTCGTCGATCGTGTCGTGCGTGGCGCGTTCAGCGTGCTCGAGGTCGCTCGGCTCGCTGATCCAGATTCACGGTCGACGCCGCCCGGGGCAAGGGTCGGCTGAGGAGATGTCCGGCACCACCTGAACAAGCCTTGGTGCACCCTGCGCTAGGAAGCCGCCGCAGCAGCACCGGCCGGCGCGGGAAACCCACCCACCGCTTGCTCATAGGCATGCGCGACCCGCAAAACCGTGGCGTCGTCGAACCGCTTCCCGATGATCATCATCCCGGCCGGCAGCCCGTCCACCAGCCCGGCCGGCACGCTGCACGCAGGATGCCCGGTCACATCGAAAGGCGCGGTGTTGCCGATCATCGACAAGGCCGTATCCAGATAATCCGCGAGCGACACGTCCGGCGACGGCAGCTCCCGCGCGACGTACGGCAGCGTCGGCATGACGAGGACGTCGTACTCGCCCAGGGCGGCGTCGTAGGCGGCCCGCAGTTCGTAGGAAAGGTTGCGCGCCATGGCGTAGTACTTGCCGCCGCCGAGTTCGAAGGTGTAGCGGCCCGAGAGGCCGACGAGCTGGACCGTCTTGGACAGGTCGTGACCGCGCGCGATCCGCCCCCGGGCGTAGTGCGCGATCAGCTCGGGGTCGTACTGGCCCCAGGTGCCCAATCCGTATCCGTGGCCGTCGATCATCTGGTAGGCGGCGCCTTCGGTCGCGATCACGTTCCACACCGCCATGGCGTCGCTGTGCCACGGGACCGAGACCTCGTCCGCGGTCAGCCCGGCCGACCGCAGCACCTCCACCGCGTCCCGGACCACGTCGTCGACACCGGCCAGCGAAACGGGCGTGCCGAACCCTTCCCGCACCACACCCACGCGCAGACCGGACGCGCTCTCGCGCAGAGCGGCGACGTAGTCGACCGGGTCGAGGACCGTCGGTTGCCGGGAGTCGTAGCCGTCGACACCGGCCAGCACGCCCAGCATCAGCGCCGCGTCGTCCACCGTGCGCGTCATCGGTCCCAGGTGGTCGATGGTCTGCTCGATCGGAAACGCACCGGTGTACGGCACCAACCCGAACGTCGGCTTGTGCCCGACGATCCCGGTGAACGACGCCGGGATCCGCACCGAGCCGCCCTGGTCCCCGCCCACCGCCAGGTCGACGTCACCGTTCGCCACGAGCGCGGCACTGCCGCTCGACGAACCACCCGCGTTGCGCGAGCGATCCCAAGGGTTGCGCACCGGCCCCGGCCACGACGTGAAACTGCCGCCGGAGAAACACAGGTCTTCGCACGTCGACTTGCCGGCGATCGTCGCGCCCGCGCCGAGCAGCCGGCGCACCACCGTGGCATCCCGCCTCGGCACGAAGCCCTCCATCGACGCCGAACCGTTGACCATCGGAACGCCGGCCACGGCGATGTTGTCCTTCACAGCGACCGTACGGCCCGCCAGCGGCCCCTCCCCCGTCTCACTGATCGCCGTCCGCACCGACCACGCGTTGAGCGGGTTGTCCACCGGCAACGACGACTCCCGCACCGGCACCTCGGGCGCCGACCGACCGTAGAGCCGCTCGACCTCCTCCGACGCCGCCAACGTCCCCTCGACCGCCGGGACGAACTCCGCGACCTCGGCCTCGGTCAAGTCGAATCCGTAACGCTGAGACAGCTGAGCGAGCTTTGCCGCATCGGGCACCGGGATAGCCATGACCGCTCCTTCGAGGTCGGCGATGGCGTCGAACCTAGGGACGATCCGACAACAGGTCAACGAATGCCGGTGTGTGCGCAGGTCAGCGAGGCACGCCACCACCGCCGGGCAAGCTGGGCGCCATGACCGACCCTCGTGACCGGTGGCGTGCGTCCGAGCTGCTCCTGCACCGGACCCGGTAGCCACGTTCACCGCGCGATCGGGTCAGCCCGGGACAGCGCCGAAGGCCACCAGACGCGGCGACCGATGTCGAGCGTGAGCGCGGGCACGAGAAGCGTGCGAACCAGCAGGGTGTCGATCAGCACGCCGACCGCGACGATGAAGGCGAGCTGGGCCAAGAACAGGATCGGGATGACGGCGAGCGCCGCGAACGTGGCAGCGAGAACCACACCGGCCGAAGTGATCACTCCCCCGGTCACAGCGAGCCCGCGCAGCGTTCCCGCCCGGGTGGACGAACGTCGCGTCTCCTCCCGCACCCTGGTCATCAGGAAGATGTTGTAGTCGACGCCCAGCGCGACCAGGAACACGAAACCGAACAACGGCACCACGGGGTCGGCTCCGGGAAACCCGAAGACCGAGTTGAACAAGACCGCGGACAGGCCCATGGTGGCGGCGAACGACAACACGACGGTGGCGATCAGCAGCAGCGGCGCGAGCAACGCGCGCAGCAGCAACGCCAGCACCAGGAAGATCACCACCAGCACAATGGGGATGATCAGGTCGCGGTCGTGCTCGGCGGCGATCCGCGTGTCGAGCTGCACGGCGGTGGGACCGCCCACCACCGCGTCCGCGCCGGGCACCGCGTGCACGGCGTCGCGGACGCGCTGGACGGTTTCGACGGCCGCGGTGGAATCCGGGGCGTCGCGCAGCACCACCTCCACCCGGGAGCGGCCGCCGACGACCGGGGGCACCACGGTAGCCCGCTCGACCCCGGCCACCACGGCCGCCGAACGCACCGCGGCGGACGCGCCGGCGTTCGCGATGACAACGGTCGGCGCGCCGGTGCCGCCGGGGAAGTGCCGCTCGAGCACCTGTTGCCCCGTGACGGAATCGACCCGGTCCAGGAACACGTCCGACTGGCTGGTGCCGGTGGCTTTCAACTGCGGCAGGAACGCCACTCCGACGGCCAGCACGAGCACCACGCCGATCCAGATCGCCCGGGGAGATCGCCCCACGAACTCGGCCACCTTCCCCCACACCCCGGCGGCCTCGGGGTGCGCGGAGCCCAGCGCGGGTACCCGGGGCCAGAAGATCGCACGTCCGAACAGCACCAGCACCGCGGGCAGGAACGTCAGCGAAGCCACGAGCGCCGACGCGATGCCGATCGCGGCCACCGGCCCCAGCGCCTTGTTGGAGTTCAGCTCACTGAACAGCAGGCACAAGACGCCGAGGATGACCGTCGCCGCGGACGCGACGATCGGTTCGACAGTGCCGCGCAGAGCCGCTCGCATGGCGTCGAACCGGCTGCCGGTATCGCGCAACTGCTCTCGGAACCGCGAAACCAGCAGCAGCGCGTAGTCGGTGGCCGCGCCGAAGACGAGGATCGAGAGGATGCCTTGGCTCTGCCCGTTGAGATCGATGATCCCGTTGTCCGCCAGGAGGTACACCGTCAGGCTCGCCAGCCCCAGTGCGAAGACGGCGGACATGAGCACCAGCAGCGGCAGCAGCGGGCTGCGGTAGACCACGACGAGGATCAGGGCCACCACCGCACCGGCGACCAGCAGCAGCACCCCGTCGATCCCGCCGAACGCGACCACCAGATCCGCGATCTGCGCGGCCGGCCCGGTCACCAGCACGGTCAACCCCCGCGGCGCGTCCTCCAGCGCTTCGCGCACCCCGGTCGCGACGTCGCCGGGGTTGCCGGTGGCGTCGATCCCCACCACCACCTGCACGGCACGGTCGTCTCGCGGAGCCGGGATGACCGGCGACGCCGGCGCCTCGACCCCGGGCAGCCGAGCGATCCGGGCGGACCGCTCGGCGAGGAACTCCCGGTCCGCCGCGGTGAGCCCCGTGGACCGCTCGGCCACCACGACCGCCGGCAGCACCTCGCGGTCGACGAACGCCCGTGCCTGCGCTTGCGCCTGGGTGGCCTCGGCACTTCGGGGCAGGAACGCGGAGCTGTCGTTCTGGACGACGTCGCCCAGCTTTCCGGCGAACGGCCCGGCGAGAGCACCCAACGCCAGCCACAGCACGGCGAGCACCGCCGGCAGCAGCCACCTGAGGCGCCTAGTCCGGCGAGCCGCCGGGACGTCGTCGCTCACCTCTTGACATCCCCTCTCAGGGGTCAGTTTTATTTCCACCGTAGAAATATTCGATGATGGAAACATAAGGTGAGACGCTCGTGATCGCAACCGGGCTGTCGCTGTGGGAGAACGATGAGGAGCACGACATGGAAGGAAGCCCGGCGGGAGCGGCCGGCGACCCCCACGGGTTGGCCGGGTTGCTGCGTCGCCACGCCGTGGAGACCGAGCGCTACGTCGCCACGATCGGCGCCGGTCACGACATGCACCGCACCGACTTGAACGCGCTGGCCGTGGTCATGGACGCCGACCGGACGCGGGAACCGATGACCCCCGGACGGCTCAGTGCGGCTCTGCACCTGAGCCCTCCGGCCACCAGCGCCCTCATCGACCGGCTCGAACAAGCCGGGCACCTGCGGCGCACCCGCAGCGCTGCCGATCGCCGCCAGGTCGATCTGCGGATCACCGACTCGGCGCTGGCGATCGGCGCCGCCCTGTTCGGCCCGCTCGCCGACCACGTCCGCGCGGTCATCGCGCGCTACAGCGAACCGCAGCAAGCCCTCATCGCCCGCTTCCTGCAGGACGTGTCGACCGCCATCACCGCCGCGACCGACGACGATCGGGGCCCATCCGGCCGCAGAAGTGAGCCGCCTCCCGGGCACGCTTCTCGTCGGTAGTGGGTCACGCAGGCATGTCCTGAGGACGTCAGGGTGGCCTGGCCGGGACGCGGAGGCGAGCCGGGCACCGACGCGATGGGTTCGGTGTCCGGCCCGGCAACGCGGTCCGCGCTCAGTTCCGCTCGGCGGCGGAGAGAATTTCCCGCGCGACGGCTTCCGGTGCTGTTTCGGGGACCCAGTGCGTGATCCCCTCGAGTTCGACGAACCGGTAGGGCCCGGTCACGTGCCGTCGGCAGCGTTCGGCGCCGGCGCGGCCCAGTGCCGTGTCGGCGGTGCTCCACAGGTACGTGGTCGGGACCGTCGACGGACCCAGCGCCCGGAAGCTGCCCATCGCCCGGTACCAGTTGAGAGCGGGGGTCGCGGCCCCGCCGGACATGAGTGCCTGGTGCGGGGCGAACTGTTCCTCGGACAGCGGTGGCACCATGAGCGCGCGCAGTTTGCCGCCGTCCGCGATCACCTCGTCGATCTCGCCCGCTCGCCTGAATTCGGCGAGGTAGCGCGAGCTGTGTTGCTGATCGGGATCGTTTCCCGAGCCCACTCCCACGCGGCCGGGTGCGGCATCGACACGGCCACGAGTGATCGGGTGCGCTCGGGGTGCTGCACGGCGAGGTGCCACGCCAGGGCCCCGCCCCAGTCATGTCCTGCGACGTGCGCTTGCGTCACGCCGAGGGAATCGAGAATGCCGAGCGCGTCGGACACCAGGGCCGGGACCCCGTAGTCGGACACCGACAGCGGACGCGCGCCCGCCGAGTAACCACGCTGGTTCGGCGCGATCGTGCGGTATCCCCGCGCGTTGAGCCGCTGGGCGACCCCGTCCCAGCAGCGGTGGCTCTGGGGGAAACCATGCAGCAGCAAAACGGCCGGGGCGTCTTCGGGTCCGGTGTCGGAGACGTCGAACGAGAGCCCGCCGAGGGTGATTTCTCTGAGTGCCATAGCCGAATTCCGTCCTTCCGCAGGCGTTCGCACCCGCCGGGTCAGCGGGCGAGAATCGCGGTGAGCGCCTCGTCGAGCTCGTGTTCCGGATCGCCGGCGGCCGTCTTGCTGCGCCACGCGATGACCCCGTCGGGCCGGACGAGCACCGCGCCGCCCGCGCCGATCCCGTAACGGGAGTGCCATGTGTCCTCGGTGTCGACCAGCTCGGTGCCGATCGTGTGCGAGGCGATGTCGAGGCCGAGGCTTTCCGACACCTTGTCCGCGGCGCCGAGCCAGCTGATGCCGTCCGGATCCGTGAGCAGCACGAACCCCGGTCCGAACAGTTCCTGTGTGGACAGCTCGGTCCGGTCCCGCCGCAGCCGCACGTGCGGGGCGCGGGTACCCGGGAACCCGGACGGGTTCATCGGATCCTCCTGCAGGCTGAGATCGTCCTCCAGTTCCGTGCGGACCGTGCTCGAGCGGTAGCGGAAACCGAGCATCTCCTTCGCCGTGGGAATCGGTTGCGACGGGTCGCTCGTCGCGAGCACTCGCCCCTCGGCGATCTTCAGTAGCTCGACCTCGCGTTCGAGGGTGATGTTGACGATCGGCCGGCGCTCGACCTCCCAGGCGTCCAGCAGTCCGGGCCCGGCCTGGCCGCCGGTCACCAGGGCCAGCCGCCACGCGAGCTCGTACCCGTCCTGCAGGGCGAGACTCCCGCCCTGGCCCCCGACCGGCGGACAGGAGTGCGCGGCATCGCCCGCCAGGATGACGCGGCCGACCTTGAACTGCCGGGCGAGGTGGTGGTTCAACGCGAAGGAGCGGGTGTTGACGATCCGGCAGTCCAGATCGGGAATGCCCACCGCCCGGCGCACCCGCTCGACGCACCGGTCTTCGGTGAAGTCGGCGTCGCCCTCACCCTTTTCCGGGAAGTAGTCGACCCACAGCGTCAGAAGGTTGCCGTCGAAGATGATGCTCATGCCCCGACCGCGCACCGTCACGACGAACGGCTGCTTGTCCTGCGTGTACTGCGGTAGATCGGCTTCGAAGGTGACCACGTAGATGTGGCCGACCTGCCCGCCTCCGTCGAGGGGGACACCGAGCCGGTCGCGGATCGGGCTGGCGTGGCCGTCCGCGGCGACCAGATATTCGGCGTGCACAGTGCTTTCCTGCCCCGAAGCCACGTCGCGAAGGGTGGCGGTGACGCCGTCCTCGGCCTGCGTCCACGAGACCAGCTCGGTTCCGTACCGCACATCCGCACCGAGCCGCTCCGCCTGCTCTCGCAGCGTCTTTTCGACGGTGGACTGCGGAAGCACCTGGGGCAACGTCGACGTCACGCGGCGCCGCAGGGCGAGGATCTGCTCGGTGTCCGACTCCACCACCTCCGACGCGACGAGGCTCGCGCCCGCCCTGTGCTGCACCAGTTTGCCGGTGATCTCCGCAGCCTGGAGCGAAGCCTCGACCCCCGGGATGTTCCTCAGCAGCTCCGTCGTGCGCATGTTGAGACCCCACGCTTTCGGCAACGTGGCGGTCGTGGGCCGGCGCTCGACCAGCAGCGATCGCCCGCCGCGCCACGCCAGTCCCAGCGCGGTGCTGAGTCCGGTGTACGCGCCGCCGACGATGAGAACCGGGACCTCGTCGCCCGACACAGCGTTCATTTCGGTCATCTCCAACCCCTCAGGCCGTTGCGTTGACCTATCTAATGGCAGTCAGTGCCACATGGCTCATTGTGCCGATCGGCCGCGACTGCCAAAAGGCGAACGGGGTGTGACCTGAACCTCACCGTGCGTCGAGCCAGGCGGCACTCACTGCCAAGTGACAGGATGACGTCCGACGGTCTGCCGAGGAGGAGCCATGTCGCTGCGCGACATCAAGATGGAGCGAACCCGCGAGTCGATCGCCGACGTCGCCTTCACCCTGTTCGAGGCCCAAGGCTTCACCGCGACGACGGTGGGAGAGATCGCCGCCGAGGCCGAGGTGGGCAGCCGCACCGTGTACCGCTACTTCCCCACAAAAGAAGAGCTGGTCCTCAGCGGCTTCAAGAAGGTCTTCGACACCGCCTTGGCCGACGTCCGCGCGTGCCCGGCGGAAACTCCGATCCCGGACGTCCTGCGCACCGTCCTCGAAAGCGTCGTGCAGTCCAACCTCGAACTGCCCAAGCAGCTCCGGGGCGCCTACGAGATCATCACCACCACGCCATCCGTTCGGGCGCATTTCGCCCAGTCCATCCGAGCCTGGGAAGCCGATCTCCGGCGTGAGGTCGCCGATCGCCTCGGCGGCCGGTCGGCCGAGGCCATCGCCGGACTCGCCGTCGCGCAGACCGCCGCCGTGTTCATCCTGGCGTTCGAGGACTGGTACGCCAGCGGCGGCCGGGCCGATCTGCGCAAGCTCACGCGCACGGCGCTGGACCTCTTGCACGCGGACAAGGTGCCCGTCCCCGCGCGCATCCAGTGAACGTCAGGAAACGCGCAAGGCGTCCGTGAACCTCTGTTCGTCCACTCGGGAGGCCGTGAGGTGCACTGTCGCCGCGTTGCCGTGGAGTGGTCGGGTCACCTTCGATTCGCGCAGGCGATGCAGATCCGCGTCGCCGGCAGGGCGGTGAGCCGGCCTTCGGAGATCGGGCCGCCGCAGCGTTCGCAGACCTCGTAGACGCCCGCCAGCACCCGCTCGGCGGCTTGGCCGAGTGCCACGAGTTCGTCTTGGGCTTGGCGCAGCAATGCCTGGACCTGTGCGCGCTCGAAGGCGATGGTGGCGCCTTCCGGGTCGTGTTCGTCGTCGCCGCTGGTGAACTGCGACGCCGCCACGATCTCGTCCCACTGCCGGGCCAGCGCCGAGGCCCGTCGCGAGGTCTCGGCGCGCGCCCGCTCGATCAGCTCCATCGCGGCGCGCTCGTCCATGACGCGACCATCCTCCCTGTCACCGTCATCCTGGAGCAGAATCCAGCCTGCCCGCTACTCCCCCGCGTTCACGACGGCCGGAAGACCGGCCAGCGCCGCCCGGTACTCGTCCACGATCCGGGACACGATCTCGGCCGCGGGCAGCACCTCGTCAACCAACCCGGCGGACTGGCCGGCTTCGACCTTGCCGTCCGTGACGTCACCGTGCAGAGCCGCGTCCTTGAGCGTCGAGGCCAGGAACGTCTTGCGCCGCACGGATTCCTCCGCGCCGGTGGCCTCGAGGTCGAGCATCCGGGCCGTGAAGTCGTTGCCCAGGGCGCGGATCACACCCAGACCGTGGCCGACCGTGCGAGTGCTGTCGACGCCCGCGGCAAGCACCGCCTGCTTGTAGCCGTCATGGACCGAGGCCTCCGTACTGGCCAGGAACCGGGTGCCGAACTGCGCGGCGCCGGCGCCGAGGGCGAGCACGGCCGCCAGGCCGGCGCCATCGGCGACACCTCCCGACGCGACCAGCGGCAGCGACGGGACCGCCCTCGCCACCGCGCGCACCAGCACGGCCGTCCCGACCATCGCGGGCGGCGGGTGCCCGCCGGCCTCGGCGCCGACCACCACGAGCCCGTCGACACCGGCATCGGCCGCCTTCTGCGCGTGCCCGATCCCGGCGACGACGTGCAAACAGCGCGTACCGAGGTCGTGGAACCGCTGCAGGTACCGGCGCGGACCGCCCTGGGAGGCGATCAGCACGGGCGGGCGGCGGCGCACCAGCAGGTCGATGACCTCGTCGGCGCCCGCACGGTGGAGCGGGAGGTTCACCGCCCACGGCCGCTCCGTGCCGGCCGCCACCTCCGCCAGGACCCGGTCGAGCTCGGGCAGCCGCATCGGCCCGGCTGCCACCACGCCGAGGCCACCGGCGTTGCTCACGGCCAAGGGCAGCGCGGAGCACGACGACGCCCACGACATCCCGGCCTGCACGATCGGCAGGTCGAGGCCCAGCAACCGGGTCACCGGCGTCTCGACGCGGATCACGCCGGCCCCAGCAGCGATCGGGCGTGCGCGGCGAGCCGGTTCTTCTGGATCTTCGAACTGGCGGTCATCCCGATGTTCTCGAAGCCGTCGACCACCCGCAGGTGCCGCGGCACCTTGAAGCCCGCCATCCGCTCACGAGCCCAGGCGAGCAGCTCCGCCTCGGTGATGCCGGGCTCGGTGAGCACGACGAACGCGAAGGGGACCTCGACCAGCCGCGCGTCGGGGACACCGACGACGGCAGCCTGCCGGATGAGGGGATGCCGGTGCAGGGTGTCCTCGATGTCCGCGGGCGCCACGTTCTCGCCGCCGACGCGGATGATGTCCTTGGTGCGGCCGGTGAAGTGGAAGCGCCCTGAGGCGTCGAGCAGGCCGATGTCGCCGGTGGCGAGCCACCCGTCGGCGTCGATCGTCTCGGCCGTCTTGACCGGGTCGTCGAGGTAGCCCACCATCACGTTCCAGCCGCGCACCAGCACCGACCCCGGCTCACCAGGTGCGCAGTCGCGGTCGCCCTCGAACGCGCGGATCCGCACCTCGACACCCGGTTCAACGGCCATCGCGCCGGACGCGCGGATCTCTTCGGGCTCCCACCACGCCGACTGCGCCACATTCGGCGAAGCCTCCGAAAGACCGTATCCCGCAACGCATTCGCGAGCACCGAGCTCGTCGATCACCCGCCGGATCACCGTCGGGGACGCGGCCACCCACGCCCCGCGCAGGCACAGGTGCCGCCAGGCCCGGGCCGGGTGGTTGAGCAGCAGCAGCGCGATGGTGTCGTTGCCGGAGAAGTGGGTGCAGCGCTCGGCTTCCAGCAACCGCAACGCTTCGCGCGCCTCGAACTTCGGCATCGTTACGAGCGTGGTGGCGTGCTGGGCCGAGGCCAGCACGGAGAGCGTGCTGCCGGCGACGTGGAAGAACGGTCTCGCCGAGGGGAAGCGGTCACCGGGGCGCAAGCCCATGCGGGCACCGGAGAAGAACGCGTCCGCGCACATACTCCGGGGGTCAGCAGGACGCCTTTCGGCCGGGAGGTCGTGCCGGAGGTGTACTGGACCAGCAGCACGTCGTCGGGAGTGGCCGCCGGTTCCGGCGCCGCGCCACCCGCCGCGAGGAAATCCGCCCACCGCGTCGCGAACGCCGGAACGTCTTCGCCCAGCACCACGACCGATTCGAGGTCGGGCAGCGACTCGACACCGATCTCCCGGAGACTGCTGCCGCACGCTCCGCCGGACAAAGGAGTCGAGTAGCCGTGGCCGAACGCCCCGCCGTTGCCGGACGGCCCGCCGAGCAGATCCGTGCCGGCGACCGCGCCTCCACTTACCGGACCATCGCGTTGCGGGTCATGCCGCTGCTGGTGGTCTGCTACGTCGTCAGCTTCGTCGACCGCACCAATATCGGTATCGCGCAGCAGGGTCTTCAGTGCGACGTCGGGTTCGGCTCGGCCGTCTACGGGCTAGGCGTCACGCTCTTCTTCGTCGGGTTCATCCTGTTCGAAGTGCCCAGCAACGCCCTGCTCGCGCGGATCGGCGCCCGCAAGACGCTGGTCCGGATCATGGCCACGGGGGGCGTGGTGACGATCGCGACCTTGTTCGTGCAGGACGAGGTCACGTTCTACGTCGCCCGATTCCTGCTCGGCGTGGCCGAGGCGGGCGTCTTCCCCGGGGCACTTTTCCTGCTGGCGCAATGGTTCCCGTCCGCGCGCCGGACGCGGATGACCGCGGTGTTCTTCATCGGCGTCCCGGTCTCCGGCGTGCTCGGCTCGGTCGTCTCCGGCTGGATCATGCACTCACTCGGCAGCACCGCCGGCCTGGCCGACTGGCAGTGGCTGTTCCTCATCGAGGGAATCCCGCCGATCCTGCTCGCCGTGCTGGTGGCGTTCTTCCTCGCCGACGACCCGGAGCAGGCGAAGTGGCTGAGCCCGGCGCAGAAAGCGCTGGTGCGGGCCGACCTCGAGGCCGACCGCGGCTCGAAGGCGAAGAAGCCGACGCCTCACGGCGGCATGCTCTTCGCATTGCGCGACCCGAAGGTCTGGATCCTCGGGTTGTGCGCCTGCGGCGCCTACACCCTGGCCAACGCCGTGTCCTACTGGACCCCGCGCATCATCGCCGAAGCCGGGGTCGGCGACGTGCTGAACCTCGGCCTGTTCTCGGCGATCCCGCCGCTGCTCGGCATCGTCGTGATGCTGCTGGTCGGCCGCCACTCCGACCGCACCCTCGAACGCCGCTGGCACGCGGCGGCGAGCTGGCTGGTGGCCGCCGTGGCCATGCCGGCCCTCGCGTTCTCCGGCGGCAGCGTCCTCGTGGTGATCATCCTGCTCGCGGTGATGGCCGCCGCCCACTACTCGGGCCTGACCGTGTTCTACTCGATCCCGTCGATCTACCTCGACGACCGCGCGGCGGCGACGGGCATCGCGGTGGTGACGTCGATGGGCTCGTTCGCCGCCGCCGCTTCCCCTTCCCTGCTGGGCTTCATCCAGTCGGCGACCGGCAGCCTCTCGCTCGGCCTGGTGATCAGCGCCGGCATCGTGCTCCTCGCCGTGGTCATGCTGCTGGTCGGCGTCAAAGCGTCGGATCTCAAGGAAACGCACCACTGAGCGGCGCCGCGCCTGCCGCCCATGACAAGTCCATTGTGGACATTACTCTCGGGCGAGCTGGTGACATCGTTCGAGGAGCACTCCTGTCCGGCAAGGCTGGGCCGTCCCGGAAGGAACGCCAGGATCGACGGATGACCGCCGCCGTGATCAGTGCCGACGCCCGAGCCGTCGGGCCGGCCGCTACGTCCGCCCGCCGGTTCCGCAAACCGTCAAGACCTACCTGTTCGGCTCGCTTACACCGCGACCGCGCGCTCCCACCACTCGGCCTTCTCCGCTCCGGTGACCTCACGCGCCCGCATGTCCCGCCGGACCGGACCGTCCTGCAGTTCAACGTGCGGGTCGGCCTCGATGCGGGGCGTGCCGCGGTTGCCCATCAGACACGCAGGGGGGCTGAGACGCTGTGGCCATCGATCGGCCGTCGCCAGACGAGCACGGCGACGGCCCCGGCCAGGATCGCCGCGGTGAGGGCGAAGGGGATCGGGATGAGGGGGTCGACGAGGACGAGAAGGCCGGCCAAAGGCAGGGCGGTGTTGACGACGCGGTCGGCGTGCGGCCGGATCGCGAGACCCCAGATGCCGAGAACGAAGACGGCGAGCGGGATCGTGTAGGCGAAGGACGCGTAGGGCTGATGCAGTGCAGTGTGTCCGGTGAGGAGGTCGATCTCGACCTCGATGCCGGCGGAGAACGCGCCTGCGGCGGCGAAGATGAAGAAGTGCCCGTATACGTAGGCAAGGGAGCTCGCGACGTCCTTGATGGCGTGGTGGTGGGGCGGCCAGAAGTAGATCCACCACAGGGCCGCCGTGGCGATGAGCGTGAGCGCGGCGATACCGATGAGCCGACCGGGCGACTCGAAGTCGTGCTGGGCCTCGATGATCGCGTTGGCGGAGGCGAGCAGGCTCTCGCCGAGGAGGATGAGGGTGAACAGCCCGTAGCGTTCGGTGATGTGGTGTGGGTGCCAGGGCGTGGTCCCGGTGCGCTCGGCGAGGATCGGCACCACGATCTCCGTGGCGACGAGCACGATCAGCCCGACTGTGAACACCCCGGCGGGAAGCAACAGCGAGGTGAGCCACAGGGCCTGGACCGCTGAGATGCCCCCCGCGTAGATGAGCGTGGCCCGGCGGGTGGGGCCCGACGACCGGGACGCGCGGAGCCACTGGGCGACGAGTGCCGCGCGCATGACGACGTAGGCGATGATGAGCACCGAGTAGTCGTGCTCCTCGAAAGCGGGCCCGATGCCGGAGGCGAAGACGAGCACGCCACCCATCTGCACGATGGTGGTCAGCCGGTACAGCCAGTCGTCGGTGTCGAAGGACGTGGCGAACCAGGTGAAGTTCATCCAGGCCCACCAGATCCCGAAGAACACGAAGCCGTAGTTGAGGATCCCGTCGAGCACATGCCCCTCGGTGAGCCCGTGGTGTAGTTGCCCGGCGGCGATGCTCACGGCGACGACGAAGACGAGGTCGAAGAACAGCTCCAGCGTGGACGCGGCACGTCCCGCCTCGTTCGGGTCGCGCGGCCGCATCGGGACGAGCCGGCGTCGGGAATCGGGTGTCATCACATGGTTCTTTCTGCATGCGAGCATCCGGGCGCCTGAGGGAACGTCCGGGACGTGCGGTCGGCGGTGCGATCAGCGCTTGGGGAGAGGGGGACGCGACGATCGAGCGTGAGGTCTCGGACTCATCGAAGTGCTCTTGCTCACGATTCTCCCTCGATACAACTCAGCCGGGTCCGTCTGTCGACATCGGACGAACCGGCAGGGTTGAACAATTCCATACTCGATCGCGGCCGGCCACTTAGGCCGCTCCGTGGCGCCTTCCCCTCCTGACGCGGCGGGCGGCCGCCAAACGCAGGACGCCGGTGGTCTGCAGAATGATTCCGGGTTAACGAGATGGGCAGAAATTCCATTAATTCAAAGGGAGCCCGCACCCTCGCGATGATCTCCGAGGAGGGCGGTTGCCGGCACGCAGAAGACGGACAGCGGGCTCAGTCGGCGATGTGGCCGACTACTTGGGGTTTTCGAACAGGTACACCTGTCGCCTCTACACCTGCCGGCAGGGCTTGGCGCGCGCCTGCGCCCGAGCCCGGAAGCTTCAGTCCACTCCGGCCACGGTGACCTCAGGACGTACGGCCGTCCTCTTGCGCCGGACGGACTCGGTCACCAGGAACACCGAAACGAACGACACGGCGGCCATCAGGGCCAGGTACAGGGCGATCGCATTGGCCGTGTGGAACTCGGCGAACAGCGAGGTGGCGATGATCGGCGCGAGCGCACCGCCGGCGACGGCGCCGATCTGGTAACCCACGGAAACGCCCGAATATCGCACGCCGGCGCCGAACATCTCCGAGAACAGCGCCGGGCACGGGCCGTAGGTGAGACTGAAGACGATCTGCGCCACCACGAGCGCGAGCGTGATCAGCACGGGCGAACCCGTGTTCACGAGCCAGAACATCGGGAAGCCCCACACCGCGAGCAGCACCGCGCCGGTGAGGAACACCCGCCGCCGGCCGATGCGGTCGGACAGCGCGGCGGCCGCCGGGATCGTGAGTCCCGATGCCACGGCCGACACGAGCACAGCCACGAGGATCGTGCCACGGGGTACTGAAAGCGCTTGCGTGGCGTAGGACAGGATGTACACGGTCAGCAGGTAGTAGGCACCACCGTTGATCACGGTCGCGCCGGCGGCCAGCAGGATCTGCTTTGGGTGCGAGCACAGGAGTTCCAGCAATGGCGCGCGTCGCCGGGTTCGCGCCTCCGGTGCCGCGTGGGTTTCTTCGGCCCGCGACTGCGCGTAGAGCCCCACGCCGATCAGCACGATGCTGAGCAGGAACGGGATCCGCCAGCCCCAGGCGAGGAAGGCAGCCGGGGACACGCCGGCGGAGAGCACGAGGAACATCACGTTGGAGAAGATCAGCGCGATCGGCACGCCGAGCTGCGCGAAACTGCCGTAGAAGCCGCGTTTGCCCTCCGGCGCGCACTCCGTGACGAGCAGTACCGCACCGCCCCATTGACCGCCCAGAGCGAGGCCTTGGATCAACCGCAGCACCACCAGCAGGATCGGCGCGGCCACGCCGAGCGTGGCGTACGGCGGCAGCAATCCGATCGCGGTGGTGGCGGCTCCCATGATCATCATGGCGGTCACCAGCGTCGGCTTGCGGCCGAACCTGTCACCGAAGTGCCCGAACACGGCCGCCCCCACCGGCCGGATCAGGAAACCGACGGCGAAGGTGCTGAACGCGAGCAACGTGCCCGCGACCGAGTCGACCGAGGGGAAGAAGAGCTTGTTCAGCACCAGCGCCGAAGCCGACGCGTAGATGAAGAAGTCGTACCACTCGATGGCCGATCCGGCGACGCTGACGAGGATGTTCTTTCTCATCTGCCGCGCAGTGCGGGCCGGTGGGGCTGTCTGGCTCATGGGTGAACTCCGTTCTTCGGTGGGACTTGCGGAGCTACGCGATCAGCAGGTGAGCGAGGCGGCCGCGCGGCGGCGCTCGATCAGGTCGACCAGGCCCTCGACCACGGCGGTGAGAATCGGCAGCGAAGGCGAACCGGCCGGCAGCTCGTCCCCGGCCAGGGCCTTGTGCGCGTGAGGCAGCACGAACTCCGGCTGGCCCACCACGGCCACATCCATCTTGTGCAGCACCACACGCAGGTTCAGCTGCGCGCGGATGCTGCCGAGCGGGCCCTTCGAAGCGCCGATGATCGCAACGGGTTTGCGCTCGAGCACAAGACCCTCTTCGACGGGTCGCGAAAGCCAGTCCAGCGCGTTCTTCAACGCGCCGGGCATGGCGCCGTTGTACTCCGGCGTCGCGACGAGCACGCCGTCGGCGGCACAGATCCGGCGGCGCAGATCCGGCGGCGCAGATCGGCGACCGCCGGCGGCGCCGGGTGTTCGTCGTCCTCGTTGAACGGCGGGATCGCCGCCAGGTCCGTGAACACGTCGAACGTCAGTTCGGGTGGCGCGAACCGCGCCACCGAGTTCAGCAGGCGGGTGTTGAGGGATTCCTTGCGCAGGCTTCCGGACAGCGCGAGGATCGTCAGGTCCGACACGGGTTCTCCACTCAGGCGGTTTCGGGTTCCATGGCGGTGACCGAAGGAGCGCGTCGTGGCGACCAGGTGCAAGTGCTTGTACTCGGCGTAGCCTTCGGCGATCCGCGTCAGGGCTCTGCCGCAGAATCGCAGGTCCACCAGGGCGGGGTCGCCGCCGGAGACGACCGTGGTCCACGCGCGTACCACGTCCGGGTGCGGCTCGTGCTGCGTCGACGGGTCGCGGTGCAGGATCTCGTCCGAAATGGACAGGCCGCGGCGGCCCGGCAGCGCCACCACATCGTCGTACCGCGCAACTCCATGCCGATCAGGCAGAAGTACAGCTCCTGCACCTGGCATACCGCGAGCAACGACCGTTCGCCCTCCACGTCGGCCACGGGCTCCTGCAGCGTGTGCAGCACATCGGTGTTGAGGTAGGAGTTGTACGCGGGCATGTCACTGCGGCTTTCTCGGACGGGGAAACGCGGGCGGGATTCGCCGGCACGACGCCGTGTCACAAGCAGACGGAGTCAGACCCCGCCCTCGCTCCCCCGCGGGATGTTTTCCCCCAGCTCGAAATACTTCGAATGGTGAAAGATCAAGGGAGAAACGTCGCCCACGTCCTTCGCCCCCAGGTCGACGACCTCACCGACGAAGATCGAGTGGTCTCCCCCGTCGTAGACACCCCATTTGCGGCACAGGAACCAGGCCAACGAGTCGCGGACGACCGGACAGCCGTCGCGCACATCCATCTTCACCTCGGCCGAGACGGCCCAAGGGCTGCGTGCGTAGAAGTCGGCGATCGCACCCTGCCGATTCCCGAGCACGCTGAGCCCGTAATATCCGTCGGTCGCGTGCAGCAGCTCGTGCATGCGGCCGGGCTTGTTGACGCTGACCGCGCAGAGCCTGGGATTCAGGGAAACCGGCGAAAACGAGCTGGCCGTCATCCCATGCGCACCGTCTCCGTCGGGGATCGTGATCACGCTGACGCCCGTGGGGAAATGGCGTAATGCGTGCCGGAAAGCCAAGGCTTCGAGTCCGTCGGGGACGAAAGTGCTGCTGGGGACGGTCACTGCCGATCACTCCTCCTCGGGGGGCCGTGTGTCCGGCCGACGGTGGGTCTGGCGAGCAGCATCCATCAGCGATCGCAGACCGCGCCAATGCGCGTTCTGCCGTCGGACATACCAGGAGTGGCATACCGCTACGACGCGACAAGCTCCCGGAGAATGCCGATCATCGCGCTCGCCGCGGGCGTGACTTCCCGGCCGGCGGCCAACGTGATGCCGACGCTGTGACTGGCCAGCTCGAACTCCGGCCCCAAACTCACCACACCCGCCAGTCCTTCGTGGATGGAGACGGCCAGCGCCGCGATCGAGTCCGTGGCGAGCAGCAAATGCCGCACCGCGAGGTACGCCGTGGTCTCGACCCGGTTGACCGGCAGCGGAATGCCACGAGCGCTGAAAAACTGGTCCAGCTCGCCGCGCAAACGAGCCTCCGCATCGGGAAAGATCCACGGATAACCGGAAAGCTCCGACGCATCGATCCCTTCACGGCCGGCCAGCGGATGCTCCGCGCGGACCACGAGCGACACTGCCTCCTCGTGCAGTGGGAGCCGGATGAAGTGTTCGTCCGTCGGCTGCGTCAGCCGGCCCACCACGAGGTCGAGGCGTCCCGACCCCAGTTCCGACAGCAGTCTGCGGGGCAACGCTTCAGTCAGCTCGACGGTCAAGAGCGGGTGTCGGGCCTTCAAGACCTCCACCGCCCGCGGGACCAGAGCAGTCGACCCCGTGAGGTGGATACCGATCGCGACCGTCCCGCGGTTGGCGTCCCGTAGCTGCGCCATGTGCTTCCCAGCCAGGCGAATCTGGGACACGACAGCCCGAGCATGCGCCGCGAACGCCTCACTGAACGGCGTCGGCGACAGCCCCCTCGGGTTCCGGTCGTACAACGCCACTCCGAGGATTTCCTCGAGTTCGCGCAGCGTGCGGGTCGCGGCGGGCTGGGTGATGTTCAGATCATCGGCGGCCGCCACCAAGGTGCCGCGACGCGCGATCGCATCGACCAGCAGCAGATGCCGGATCTTCAACCGCCCGTCGAGAAGATTGGGCGTCATCACGGTGCTCGACATACCGATATACACAGAGCTCCAGCCGACATTGGCATCGTGGAAACATACCGCAATCCGGCTCCGACGGAGCGCGGACGAGGGAGGAGCGCACGTTGCGCGCGAGCCGCCTTCGCAGGCGGTCGCCGCGACCGTCGGTAAGAACCGCCGGCCGCGCGCCACGAACCTCCTGGTAGCCCGATCCGGGAATCACCCGGGGTCCGGATTTCGCGTGAAGGAGCAAACGGTCATGAGCGAGAGTTTCGAGGGCCAGAAGGTCGTCGTGGTCGGCGGCAGCAACGGCATGGGGCTGGCCACGGCCCACCAGGTGGTCGCCTCGGGTGGCACCGCCGTGATCACGGGCCGGAATCCCGAGCACGTCCAGGCGGCAGTCGAAGCTTTGTCGCAGAGGGGAAAGGCCTGGGGTATCACGGCGGAGCTGACCGACCGTGACCAGGTACCCGAGGTCCGCAAGCAGCTCGCTGCCGAACACGCCGATGCCAACCTGCTCGTCAACGCGGCGGGATTCTTCGTCCCGAGGGCGTTCAGCGAATACGACGAAGCCTTCTACGACTCGTACAACGAACTGAACCGAGCGCTGTTCTTCATCACGCAGACGGTCGTCGCGGGCATGGTCGCGGGTGGCAAGGGCGGCGCCATCGTGAACGTCGGCTCGATGTGGGCGCACCAGGGCATCGCGGCGACACCGCACACCGGTTACTCCGTGCAGAAGGGCGGTATCCACTCCTTCACCAAGGCACTCGCGATCGAGCTCGCCCCGCACGGGATCCGGGTCAACGCGGTCGCTCCCGCGGTCGTCAAGACGCCCCTGTACTTGGGCTTCGTGCCGGAGGACAAGTTCGACGAAACGGTCGACAGCTTCGCCGGCGTTCACCCGCTGGGGCGGGTGGGCACACCGGAGGACATCGCGAACGCCGTGTCGTTCCTGCTGTCGGACAAGTCGAGCTGGATGACCGGCGCCATCGTCGACGTCGACGGCGGCGTGATGGCCGGCCGCAACTGACCCGGGATCGGTAGAGTCTGGACAACGATACCCGTCGGCGCTGAGCGCAAGCCCAGCCCCGGCGGGTGCCCGGAACCGGTCACGGTTCCGGAATTCGTTGCGCCTCGGTGACCACGGCGGGTGCGCGCCGGTGCCGGCACCCACCCGCCGGTCCGTCAGGAGGCGACGATTCCTTCACCGCCGACGGCGTCCGGCACCGCGACCGTGCCGACTGCCGTGAGGCTGCCGTCGCGCCCGATGCGGAAGGCGTCGACTTCGCCGTCCCTTCCGGCCTGGGCGTAGAGGAACTTGCCGTCACCGGACGCGGTGAGGTCGATCGTGCCGGCCGAAGCAGGCGTCTGGCCGATCAGCTCGAGCCGGCCGTGGCCCACGGAGTAGGTCGTGATGGTCCCACTGCCGGCGTTGGCGACGTAGGCGTAGTCGCCCGCGACCGTGATCCAGCAGCTCGCCGCCTGACCGGTGGCCACGGTCTCCCCGACGGTGGCCCGTCCGGCCTTGTCGAGGTGGACCGAGGCGACCGCGTTCGGGCCCGCTTCCGTGAGCAGGACCCGGCCGCCGCGGTCGAAGGCGAAGCCGAAAGGAACCGAGCCGGCGCCGGTCGACGTGACCGTCGGCTTGGCGGACAGTCCGAGCAGAGTGTTGACCGAGTAGACCATCAGGCTGTCGCCGACGGCCTTGGTCGCCACCACGAGGTGCGCTCCGTCGGGCGTGAACTCGACCTGGGCGGGGGTGTGCGTGAACTGCGGTGCGGCGTTGGGGTCGAGCCCCAGCGCGCGGTGCTGGCCGGGCAGCGGGATCAGGTGGCCACCGAGGTTCCAATAGCCCTGGAGCGACCCGCCGTCCAGAGCGTTGAGGACGTAGACCCGGTCACCGTGGACGGCGACACTCACGGGGAATCGGCCGCCGGAGGCGAGCGTCTGGATGCGGACCAGCTGACTGCCGCGGACGGCGAACACGGTCACGGTGTTGCTGCCGGAGTTCGTCGCGATCAGCACTTGATGGCGCTCGTCGTAGGCGAGCGAGCCCTGTGAAGCCTGGTGGTCGACGACCGACCCGTCCAGCACGCCGCCGAGACCACCGGTCTTGTAAACGGCCGTTTGCTTCAACGTCCCGTCGGTGGACCGGCTGTAGGCGACGACAGCGTTGCCCTTCGGGCTGTCGGTCTGCACGAACACCGCACCGCTGTGTCCCGGTGCCGTGGACGCCGAGGCCTCTGGAGCCGCGATCGTGATGGTCGCCAACACCGCGGCAGCCCCGAGCGCGACGCGGGTGATGATGTGTCTTGCCATTCTGTTGTCGGTTCCTTTTCTGTGGACTCGCCGTTTCCTCGTACGGGTCAGTAGGTGTCGCTCCACCGTGCTGTCTTACCGACGGCGTCGCGAACATTCCTCGGTGCAGGATCCTGGGGTACGAACGGGCAATACGTGCGATCCCGCTCGACTGCGAGCCGACCGTGAGTAGCGCTTCGGTCCGGTGTGGACGGTCGCCGAGCGCGGAGGATCGAGAGCAACAGCCGTGGTCGAACCACCGGGCGAACACAGACGAGACGACGCAACCGGCGCCGGCACGCGTCGGGGCGCGCGCCGGCGCCGGTGCCGTTTACGGGACAGAACTCAGGTTCCGGTCCGCCCCGAGGTGACTCGAAGGACGACCGGACCGCCCTTGGCGCCGGAAACAGCGCGTTCAAGCGCCGTCGCCGCCTCGGCCAGCGGCAGTGCGGCGCCCACCGACGGGGTCAGCCGACCATCACCCAGGAGCAGACAAAGCTCCTCGAGCTGGGTCGAGTCCGGGCGCACGTAGACGTCGGCGACGCTGATGCCGCGCTCGGCCGCCGGCGGGTCGCCGGTGATGGTCGCCATCCGGCCGCCCTCTCGCAAGGCCAGGACGGTGTCGGCACTGCCTCCGGAAACCGCGTTGACCGCGGCTTCGACGCCGACGCCACCGGTCAGTTCACGGACGCGGTCAGGCCAGTCGCTGTCGTGGTAGTCGACGACCTCTGCCGCCCCGGCCTGTACCACTCGGGCGGTGCTCGATGGTCCGGAAGTGGCGATCACCCGGACACCCCGCAGTGCGGCGAGCTGCACAGCCAACCCGCCGGTCGTCCCGCCGGCGCCGTGGACGAGCAGCGTCTCGTTCCCGGCGACTTTGAGCGCCTCGGAGAGCACCTGCTCCGCGGTCAGCGCGGGCACCGGGAACGCCGCCGCCGTGTCCCACGGCACGCCGAGAGGCTTGAGCACGAGCAGATCGGCGTCCACGACCAAGCGCTCGGCCCAGCAGCCCTCGTGACGCAGCGGAACCGGATGGCCGAGGACCTCATCGCCCGGCCGCAGGGTCGTGACTTCGAACCGACCGCGACGACCGTGCCGGCGACTTCCACGCCGAGCGCCATCGGCGCGGTCAACCCGACGTTCCACGCCCCCACTCGGACGACGTCGTCCCAGTTTCCGACGCCGGCTGCCGCGACCTCGACCAACACTTCCTCGGGACCGGGGCCGCCAGGCTCGGGGAGGGTCGAGCAACTCGACTTGACCTCCAATCTCACGCACTCCAGCGGCACGCATCAACTGTTCTCCCTTTCACTTTGATCAATCCGGCATTTTCGGACCACTCGACGATGAGGCCGACTTCATCCGCGCCACCAAAGGCGCACACGGGCGACGCGATCGAGGTCCACCAACAGCCTCAGGTGCGGGGTAAACCAATCTAGTCGCCGTTTGGCCCCGTGTTAGAGTCCAAATACTCGCAAGAAATGGGTACCACTTCCGGAATGGACTTCTTACTGCCGATCGAACCGCTGGTGCCCGGGCGACCACGCCGGGTTCAGCTCGAAAGCGCCCTGCGCGAGGCGGTGCGGAGTGGTCGGCTGGCGGTCGGCCAGCGGTTGCCCGCCAGCCGGGTATTGGCCGAAGACCTCGGAATCTCCCGGCGCTTGGTTGTCGAGGTATACACGCAGCTGAGCGCAGAAGGTTATCTGGTCAGCCGGCCGGGGTCCGGCACCTGCGTCTCCGACCTTTCTCTTCCGCCGACGACCGAGGTGCCTGACGCCCTCCGGTCAGCCGAGGTCGTGCCTCGATGGGACATGCGCCCCGGGATTCCGACGCTGTCGGCATTCCCCCGCCGCCTGTGGCGGCGTGCGTGGACGACCGCGCTGGCCGCCGCGGCGGATTCCGATCTGGACTACCCCGACCCGGCCGGACATCCTCGGCTGCGCCACGTGCTGGCCGATTACCTCGGTCGGGTTCGCGGCGTCGACGCCGATCCACACCGGTTGTTGATCTGCGCGGGCTTCACACAAGGTCTCCACTTGCTCGCCCATACGCTGCGCGCCCGAGGCGCCAAGACCGTCGCGATCGAGGACCCCGGCCTGCCTCATCGAGCGTCCATCCTGCGCCAGGCCGGGCTGGCTGTCCTGCCCGTCCCGGTCGATCACGACGGCATCCTCGTGGATCGGCTGCCCGAGCGGGGCGTCGACGCGGTGCTCACCACTCCGGCCCACCAGTTCCCCACCGGTGCGATCCTGGCGTCCGCCCGCCGGGAGGCGGTGCTGGCGTGGGCGGGGAGATGCGGCGCGATCCTCGTCGAGGACGACTACGACGGGGAGTTCCGCTTCGATCGACGCGCTGTCGGCTGCCTGCAGGGCCGGGCGCCCGACCGTGTCGTCTACCTCGGATCCACCAGCAAGACGCTCGCCCCGGCGGTCCGCTTGGGCTGGCTGGTCAGCCCGGCCGAGCTGCACGCCGAGCTGGTGCCGAACAAGTTCCTCGCCGATCACGGCAGCCCGACTCTCGATCAGCTCGCGCTCGCCCAGCTCGTCGAAACCGGCGACTACGACCGGCACATCCGCGCCGCTCGGAGCCGCTACCGAACAGCTCGGCAAGCACTCGAACTGGCCATCACCCGGCATCGCGTGCCGCTGCGGCTTGTCGGGACCGCTGCCGGTGTCCAGACGCTCGCCACCCGACTCGACGACACCCACCCCGATGAGTTGACCGCGCGCGCCCGAGCCCTCGGGATCGCCTTCACCTCCATCACCCGCTTCCAGCTCAACCCTGACCCGAGCCCGGACGGCGTGGTGATCGGCTATGGCAATATCGCGCCCCACGCCATCGACGAGGCCATCGCCCTGCTCGCCAATACGGTCGAGAGACAGCGCAGGTCGACCTGATGTCGCACAAGTCGGCCTCGTCGGATGAGAAGTGGTCGGGCAAGTCCAGTCGGCGGCGCTGGACGATCGGGGACGAAGTCAGGCCTTGAACGCCCGGATGCAGTCGATCGCCATGTCCAGCGCGACTTTCATGGGTGCGACGTCCTGTTGGGTCTGCGCGAGCAGGTATCCGCCCTGGAGGGCTCCGACCAGCCCGATCGCGAGCCGCTGCGGGTCGGCGTCCTGCCGCAGTTTGCCGGCGACTCGCATCCGCTCCAGACCTTCGGCGATCAGGCCTTCCCACCGCTCGAAGTGCGCCGCGAGCTCCGAACGCGCTCGTTCGTTCCGGTCGGACAGCTCACTCGCCATCGAGCCGAGAGGGCAGCCGTACGCACCGTTGCGCAGGGCGTTGTGCTGGACGACCGCGTCCCGCCACCGTTCGAGACCACGCATCGAGTTCAGCCGACTCAGCTGGTCCTCATGCCAAGCGAGCAGGCCGTGCGCCCGATGGCCGATGACCTCCTGGACCAACGCGTCCTTGTCCTGGAAGTGGTGATAAAGTTGCGACTTGCTGGTGCCGCTCGCGGCGCGCACATCGTCAAGCGTGGTCGCGGTCACGCCCTTCACAGACATCAAATCGACCGCGGCTTGCAGGATTCGGGCACGCGTCGCCTCACCCCGCGCCGTCAGCCGGGTAGCCCTCACCGTGTGCTCCGGTTCTGCCACGACGACAGATTACCGCACACGCACCTGCGACGACGGACCCGACAGCCGCCGGGGGATCAGTCATCCGCGGAGGTCAGCGAGGACCAGTCGGGCCAGTACGGTGGCCGGCTGATCGACCCGCCCTTGCCCCCGGTGAGCAGCGTCAGGTGCCCGGCACGCGCGATGCGTTTTGAGCCGGCCGATCGTCAGCCGCCCGGCAGGGCGGTCGTCAGCAAGGAACACCCCTCAGGGCCGGCACGAATGCATTCCGCGCCGATCATCGACCCGGCGCGGCCAGGACGTGGCGGAGCATGATGTCGAATGGCTCCAGCACATCCTCCGATGTGCCTGCCTTTCGGAACCGACCCATCGCACCGACGAGCGCCCCCATGACCGCGGTCGCCAACTCCGCCGGCCGCGACCCGGGCGCAAGCTCGCCACGATCGCTCAGCCGCACGAAGGCCCCTTCGAGCGCCGACTGCCACGGCCCGAGACTCGCCGCCAGAGCTCGGCTGGCCCGACCGTCGCGCCCGGTCACCTCGTGGACGACGATGCCCAGCGGGTATCCGGCGGAGATCCATGTGGCGCGATAGCGGGCGGTCACAGCATCACGCCACTGGTACAGGTCGTCGGCACTGACAGCCGCCATCAGCCGGCGGCCGGGACCTTCGAAGACGTCGCGAACCTGGATCCGCACCACCTCCCCGACGAGCGCCTCGACGTCCGCGAAGAACCCGCGCAGCCACGATCCACTCACCCCCGCCAGGTCGGCCACCGTGCCGAGCTCCGCGGCCCGCAGCCCGCGCCGGCACACCAGGTCCACCACCGCGGCCATGACCCGTCGCCTCGCGGCAGCGTCGGCCACGGACTCGAACGTCGCCCCGTCTCCGGTGAAGTCACCGGTCATGAGCCGACCGCCCGGCACGACAGAGCAGCCACACTTGCCCGCGGACCGTATACTGGACTAATAGGTCCCGTATTTCGTCCTTCACCGACACTCGACGCTCGGGCATTGCCCCCACTCGCGGCGATCGTGGTTGCGAAACTTTGCCAGTAAATGGGGTTCTGACTAGCAGAAATTCGGGCATGGCATCGGAGCAGCGTCACCTCACGGTCCAGCATGATGCCACCGTATACTGGACCTTCAGGTCCAAGCAAAGCGTCTACCACCATGGCGTGATCGCCGACTGTCGACGAAGGTCAGGTGGACCCGGCCTGCACCGCGCGCAGCCTGGACAGCCTGGTCGACGTCGCACTCGAGGCGATCTTGTCGGGCCCTTCGACCTGGGCGGTCACCGTGGGCGCCGGCCGGCCATCCGGCGACGCGATTCCCGGCGAACTACCGCCGAAAGGAATCGGTAAGGTCGACCGGCGGCGGCACGAACATCAGGGATTCGGCCCGACGAGACCGCGTTCCAACCCTACCGCCCCGAGCGAGCCACCCGCGGTTCACCGCGCATTCCCGGCCAGCCAACCGCGCGGCACCAGCGCGACTACCAGGGCGGATGCCGTGTCCCCAGCGGCTGCGCCGCTGTCCGCCGGGCAGACCAACGCCGACTTCGTCGCCACGCAGCGCGCGACGAGCCCCGACAGCATGCACCCCTGCCCGCTCACCACGGAGCCGATTGCTTCCTTCACGCGGACCGTGCGGTCCAGCTGGTGATAGGTCGCTCGTCACACAGTGCGGTAACCTGACGGCCGTGGACGAACCGGAGGGCACGACGCAGAAAACCCGGCTGACCGCCCGCGGCGCGGCGACCCGGTCCCGCATCGTAGCGGCGGCAGTCGACTTGATCCGAGTCAAGGGAGTGGCCGCGACCACGCTCGACGACGTCCGGGCCGCCAGCAGCACGAGCAAGTCGCAGCTCTACCACCACTTCCCCGACAAGAAGGCCCTCGTGCGCGAGGTTGTGGCCACCCAGGGCGCGCAGCTCATCGCGGGCCAGGAGGACCAGCTCCGGCGGTTGAACTCGATCCGCGGCCTCGAACGCTGGCGCGACGCGCTCATCCAGCGTGCCTCCCTCCGCGACGGGGCCTACGGCTGCGCGATCGGCTCACTGGCCGCCGAGTTGGCCGATCGGGACCAAGAAGCCCGCTCGATGCTCGCGAAGTACTTCGAGATCTGGGAGGAGCTTCTGGCCGAGGGACTCACGCGCATGCGCGCCTCCGGCGTCCTCCGACGGGACGCGGATCCCGAAAAGCTCGCCACCTTTCTCGTGGCCGCGCTGCAGGGCGGGTACCTGCTCGCGCAGACGGCCCACTCCACAGACCCCATGAAGCTCACGCTCGACATGGCGATCGGCCACGTCCGCACCTTCCTGGCCGCGTAGCCACTGCGCGCCGAACAGTGGACCTGAAAGTCCAGAAATCCTCCGGGTCGAGGTGTACTACACGCGGCCCGTCCGCTAGTGTTCGGAGTATGTCGGGTGACCAGACCGGGATGCACGTCGAGGATGCCCCGGAGCCGCACCGGCTGGTTGTGACAGCGGCGATCAACCTGCTGCGCGAGCGCCAGCTCGGGGAAATCACCTTCGCCGAAGTCGGAGCGACCAGCGGTGTGCCCGAGGCACAACTGAAGCAGACGTTCGAGAACGAAGACGCGCTTTTCGAGGCGGTCGTCCACGCCCAGGTGGCAGGCGTGCTGGCGACGCAGAAGCCCCTGTTGGAGGGCGTGCGCTCGCTCGCCGGTCTCCAGGCCTGGCGGGACAAGCTCGTCGAGGACAACCGCGTCAGCGGCGGCGCCGGCGGCTGCCCGATCGGATCGCTCATCGGCGAGCTCGCCGGACGGTATGACCGTGGTCACCGCGCTCTGGCCGAGGGGTTCGCGGCATGGGAAAGCCTTCTCGCGGCAGCGTTCCGGCGCATCCAGGAAAGCGGTGAGCTCGACACCGGCGCCGACCCGGACACGATCGCCACCGCCATCATGGGCGCGCTGCAGGGCGGGTTCCTGCTCGCCCGGACCACACGCGACCCCGGCCAGCTGGCGACGGTTCTCGACGTGTCACTCGATCACCTGAGGGCACATTCCTCTCGGTGTCGTTCCGGACTGGACAGGCCTGTTACGCCACCGTTGTCGAGCGAAGTACGCAGCTGACCCGGCCCCTGCGCGATTTCCGTCGGCGCCGCGAACCCCCATGCCCCGGTGCGGTGTACCCGCGCGTCGTGGACCAGTGCGGTGAGCGGGTGCTGGGCATGTGACGCCGGCACCCGCTCACCGGTCATCGAGGAAACGACCGACCCGGTGGAGTTGACCACACGATCGGCGAACGCCGCAAACCGGATTCTTACGTGTTGTCGCCCTCTTCCTCAACGCACCGAAGGCCAGACCGTGACAGGACGCCGGTCAGAGCGATTCGTCGGCGCCGAATTCACGCAGTGCGCGCAACAGGGCCTCGTGATCTCCCGAACAGGCGCAGCACGACTGCAAATGGGTCGCCAGCCCCGGGTAATGCTCTTCGGGGTTCTCGCCGGCCGCTATCATTTCCGTATAGGCGTGGAGCGCATCGAGCGCGAGGTCGCAACCGACGTCTCGCGGATCGGTCCGGAGGAACTCAGCCAGTGCGTCGCAGTTGCTCATGCCTTGCCTCGAGACTTGTCATTTCGCGGGCGCTCGCCACGAACCTGAGGTGCCGGGCGCCGACTTGTCCATTTTCAGTCCTGGACCGTTAGCACCCGCACTTCGGTGATTCTTACGAGTAAGACCCATTGGCGTCGCTCGGTCTTCCGCCTCGGACCGTCCCCACCCATAATGATCGAGTGATCGAGATCAGCCCGCTGCAGGCGGAAGACCGCGTCCGCTGGGAAGAACTGGCGCGCGGCTACAAGGAGTTCTACCGAACCGAAGTGTCGGAGGACGAGTACGAGCGGACCTGGCAGCGGCTCCTGCAGGCCGAGGACGTGTTCGGCTGCGCCGCCCGACTCGACGGAGGACGAGTGGTCGGCATCGCGCATTACCTGTTCCACACCAACCCGTGGTCATCCCGTTCGTGCTACCTGCAGGACCTGTTCGTGGACGTGGCCGCGCGCGGCCACGGCACAGGCCGGCTGCTGATCGAGCACGTCGCCCAGGCGGCCCGCGACCACGGCGCGGCCCGTCTTTACTGGCACACCAAGCAGGACAACCAGCGCGCGCGGCTGCTCTACGACAAAGTCGCCGACTTCCGCGAGTTCATCCGCTATGACTACCCGCTGGATTGACCGCTGACACCGATCAGCACATCCACTCGTAGCCGTCGGGGTCGCCCGGTCGTGGCCGGGCCGTGCCGCCGGGCCCGCCGGCGGTAGGGACGGCGTCGGCGAGCCCTCGGCGCGGTTCGATCGGCGTAGTACGCCTAACCGCGATCGGCGCCACGGCTGCGGTGCGGTTCAATCCGGAGCACGAGCAGTCTGGTCCTGCCGCGGCACGCCTCCACTCCTGTGGACCGGATGTCGCTGCTGCTGCCGGAAGACCAGGTCTCCCCTGCGCGCTCCGGTGCCGGCGTTCCACATCGTGTGCGTCTCTCGCCGTGGCTTGGTGATGTTTCCACCAGGCCCGAAGACCGCCTCGCAGTCACCGGAACGAAAGCCCATTTCGCCTTCGAGCGCGATCGAGTACTCGTCCTCGCGGGTGTGCTGGTGCACCGGCACGATCGCGCCGACGTCAAACGGATGTTCCACGATCGAAATCTCACTATCGGTGTCCCGGCTCCACAGTTCGAGCGAGACTCCGAACAGCCCCATTCCGATTTCTTCGCCGCCACCCGGCGGTGCGACCTTCGAATCGTTAGGGGCGAACGCGGATGATCGTCTTGCCCTTTTTCCGCTCGGTCGGGTTGAACGCGGCCACGGCGTCGTCGAGGCTCGCCACGGTGCCGATGTTCGTGCGCACCCGGCCGTCTCGCACCCGCTGCACGATTTCACCCAGCTGAGCACGGTCGGCCTCGACGACGAAGTCGACCGCCAGGCCGTCGGCGGGCCGGGTCTCCGGCGGGCCGGCGATCGTCACCAGCGTGCCTCCGGCCCGAACCAAACCCGCCGACCGCGACCCGATGTCACCACCGAAGACATCGAACACCAGATCCACACCGCCGACGTCCTCCAGCGCGTCGTTCTCCAGATCGACGAACTCCTGCACCCCGAAATCGTGGGCCGTCGCACGATCCGCCGCACGCCCCGTGCCCACAACGTAAGCACCCGCCTCACGCGCGAGCTGCGCCACCATCGACCCGACCGCTCCGGCTGCGCCGTGCACCAGAACGCTCTGTCCCGCCTCCAGCCGGCCGTGCACGAACAACCCCTGCCACGAGGTGAGGCCCGAGATCGGGAGGCTCGCACCTACGGTGAAGTCCACATCACCGGGCAACGGCGCGACGTTGCGCGCCTCGACGGCCGCGTACTCCGCCAGCGTGCCGTCACGAGTCCAGTCCGTGAGACCGAACACCCGCTGGCCCACCGACAACCCCGCGGTGCCGTAGCCCAGGCTCGCGACCACGCCGGCCACCTCGTGCCCGGGGATCGACGGCGTGCGATCCCGGTCCAGGCGATCCGTCCAGGTCGAAGGCCACGACAGCTCGCCCGGGGTGAATCCCGACGCGTGAACCTCGACGAGGACATCGTTCCCCGCCGCGGCCGGCTCGGACCGTTCCACGAGCTTCATCCCGGCCGTTCCCGCGGCCTCGTCCGTCACCACGATCGCTTTCATCAGGCACCTCTCTCTGCATCCGGTCTTTGCCTGAACAGTACTTTCAGTACACCGGTATTGGCGGCATGAGATCTTGACGTCTTACGACGCTGATCAACAGAGAGTGCCGGCCCTGGATACAACGTCGTGCCTGCGCCCTCCCGCACGGCCATACCGTGAAAGAATTTCAGGACAGTTTGACGCGGGGCGAGTCAGAGGTTGGCCGCGAATAGTCTCGTCCCTACACACCGATCCAGTCAGTTGCCGTTCTCCTCCATCATTCTGTTGGCGATGGTGAATGTAGTGTTGGCCGCGGGCACCCCGCAGTAGGTGGCCGATTGCAGCAGCACTTCCGTCGCCCAGAACGGCCCTGCGCACGGCGATGCCCGCGACATAGCGGGAGGCGCCGTCACCGGGGACCGTCGTGTCCCGTTTCGCGACCGGCGACCGCCAGAGTGGACGCGGTGGAACCGAGCCGACGTGGAGACGAGCATGAGCGAGGCGACGCGGTCGGGGTGGTACATCGCGAGCCACAAGCCCGCAGCCCCGCCCATCGAGATTCCGGCATACGCGAATCGCTCGATCCCGAGGTGGTCCGCGAGAGCGAGGACGAGGCCTGCGATGTCGCCGAGGGTGGCGTCGACGCGTAGCAGCTCGGCAGGAGAGCCGCCGTGCCCTGGCAAGTCTTACCGGATCACCCGACGGCCGCGACCCAGCCTCGATACCTGCGGTTCCCACACGGACAGCGAGCTACCGAGGGACGGTCCGAGGATCAAGGGGGGCGCACTGCCCGCACCGTCGCGTCGACGAGACCGAGCCTCGCCTTGGCGTGGTTCCGGATCTCGTCGACGCGTGGCGTAGGCACTTCCGTATCGCCAGGATTGCGGACGGGGATGCTCAGATGAAGGTGAACAGCCGGTCTGCTTCGAAGCGCGAAATCGGGCCCTTGTACGCCTTGGCTCGGTCGGGGTAGCCGAGAGCCAGCAGCACGGTCGTCGTGTGACCGGTTTCGCGGATCTTGAACGCCTTGTCGACGCTGGTCGGGTCGAACCCTTCGAGCGGTGTGGCGTCGACGCCCAGCTCGACGGCCGCCATCATGGTCATGCCGAGCACCATGTAGGTCTGCTTTTCCATCCAGTGGTTCAGATCCTTGTAGGCGTAGTTGCGCAGGTTCAGGAAGTCCCGCGTCATGTACTGCCACATCGCGTTCTTTTCCGGGTCGGGAAACCGGCCGTCGGCGGTCTCCTTGGCGAACACATCATCGAGGTGGCTGTCGGGCACATCCGCCCGCGTGGTGAGAATGATGGTGTGCGACGCGTTCAGGATCTTCGAGCCGTTGTCCTGGAATCGTTCGCCCAAGTTGTCCGCGAGCTGCTTCTTGGCTTCGGCCGAGGCGAGGACGTAGAAGTGGTTCGGCTGGATGTTCGTCGAGGTCGGCGCGGACCGCAGGAACCGCAGCAGTTGGTGAAGGGTTTCGTCCGGGATGGTCTTGCTGCCGTCGAAAGCCCTGGTGAGGTGTTGGCTCATGAGCTTTTCGAGATCCATGTCAATCTGCTTTCTTGTGGCAACCGATAGGTGAACAGCGGTGGTTCGGCGAGCTCGGGCTAGTTCTTGCCGCGGGCGATCAGTTCGCCGATCCGGTCGAAGCCCAGACCCGTGGTGGCGGCCGCGAGGTCTCCGGCGACGAGGGCCTTGGTGGCCTGTTCGAGTGCCGCCATCGCGTTGGCGTAGAGGAACGGCCCCAAACTGATGCGCTTGACGCCGGCTTTCTGCAGCTCAGCGACCGTCAGCACCTTGTCCGAAGGGGACACGAGGACGTTGACCGGCGTGGGCGCGACCGCGGTGACGATCGCCTCGAGTGCGTCGAGGTCGGGCGGGAACGGTGCGAAGACCACGTCCGCACCAACCTCGGCGAAAGCCGTGAGGCGCCGGATCGTGTCGTCGAGATCGGGTCGACCCTGGATGAAGTTGTCGGTGCGCCCGGTTACGGCGATGCGTCCCTTGGCCGCGTCGACGGCGCCGCGCACGCGATGGACCGCCTCGTCGAAGTCGCGGATCGGCTGGTCGGGATCACCCGAGGTGTCCTCGACGCCGATACCGGCCAGGCCGAACTCGACGGCGGCCTCGACGGTCGCCGCGACGTCTTCAGGCGTGTCGCCGTAACCGTCCTCGAAGTCCCCGTTCACGGGTAGTCCGGTGAGCCGGGCGAGCAGCCCCGCATGCTCGAGGTGCTCGCTGCGGGTGACTTCGTGGCGGCCATCGGGCCGGCCGAGCATGGCCGCGAGCGCTGCCGACGACGTCGCGATCGCCTCAAAACCGGCATCCGCCAGCATCAGCGCCGAGAGGCCGTCCCAGGCGTTGGGCATGACGAAGCCACCGTCGCGGGTGTGCAGCGCCATGAATCTCTCATAGAGCTCGGAGCCCGGCATATCGCACCTTTCGTGGATGATCATGGGGCCGTGAGGGGGTTACCGGGCTGTGTGCGCCGCCTTGACGGCGGCTGTGGCGATCAGCCGGGTGTGCCGGCGGCGTCGACCGCGGGGATGTCGATGTCGGTCTGGTTGACGTTGTTGATGAAGTTCGTGAGCAGCGCTTGCACCGCGACGGTGACGATCGCCAAGATCTGCGCATCGGTGTACCCGGCGTCTCGCACACCCGCGAGGTCCTCGTCACTGACCTGTCCGCGGCTGTCGACCACCCGTCGAGCGAAGTTGGCGGCCGCGGCGCGCTTGGGGTCGACCGAGCTCCCGGCGCGGCCCAGAGCGATGTCGTCGCGAGACATACCGCCGAACTCGGACGACACGTACGTGTGCATTGCCAGGCAGTAGTCGCAGCCGTTGGCTTCCGACACGGTCAGCGCGATGCTGTGCCGGGTCCTCGCGTCCAGGACACGGCTCAAGGTGCCTTGCAGGGTCGTGACGACTTCGAGGACAGTCGGGTTCGACGCGATGACCTTGAACATGTCCGGGACGAAGCCGAGCTGCGCACCAACCCCTTCGAGTATCTGCCGCGAGCCGGCGGGGACGTCTTCTGGAGCGGGCGCGTTCAGTCGTGACACAGCGAATCAACCTCCGGTAGGTATGTGAGTGGTCAGCGTCGCGCTCAAGTCGGCTCTTACTGCTCCGAGTTCCGCCACCGCGGTAACCCTGCGCTGCCTGCGGCGTGGCCGGTGGCGCCGGTTGCGTTGGACCTGGTGACGTGCGTTGCGAGGGGCGATTCCGTCGGCGCCGAGTTCCGGACCTTGTCGCGACGAAGAACCCTAGACTGGACTATACAGACCAGACACTCGTGCACGCACGCTCCCCGCTGAGTCGTTCTTACCGCTCAACTGCTCGCTGCTTGACAGTCAACGGACTTGTAAGTCCACTAGTGAGGACACCGCACACCTCATCAAGGACTTTGCTCCTGCGCACCCGAGGGAGGGGATCATGGAGCTGCCGCCGGACTGTTCCCTGCACTGGCAGCCCGCCTTTCCCGTGGATGCGAAGCTGACACTCAAGAACCTGAGGCGCGGCCGCCACGATCCGACCCACCGCGAGGAAGCCGACGGGACCCTGTGGCGGACAGCCCTGGCCCCGTCCGGGCCGGTCACCTACCGGATCCGGCAACAGCGCCTGGACGATCTGCACGTCGACGCGTGGGGGCCCGGTGCCGCGGAGCTCGTCGACAACATCCGTACCGAGCTCGGCGAACACGACAACCCCGAGGACTTCCGACCGGCACACCCCGTTCTGGAGCGGGCCTGGAGCAGGTTGCCCGGCCTCCGCGTTCCGCACACGGGACGGCTGTTCGAAGCCCTCGTCCCGGCAATCCTCGAACAGCGGGTGGTCGGTTTGGACGCTCAAGCCGCCTGGACCCGCCTCGTCGGCGCGCACGGCGGCCCGGCACCGGGTCCGGCGCCCGACCCGATGCGGGTGATGCCTTCGCCCGAGGTGTGGGCGAACCTTCCGATCTGGGAATGGCGGCGTGCCGGCGTCGACCTGCACCGCTCGAAGACCGTCATCTTCGCCGCACGGTACGCGGCCAAGCTCGATCGCGCGGCCGGCGACGCCGCTCGCGCCTACCAACTGATGGCAGCGATGCCGGGCGTCGGGGTGTGGACCTCGGCGCAGGTCGGACACCGCGCGCTCGGCGACGCCGACGCGCTGCCGCTCGGCGACTTCCACCTCGGCCGGATGACCGGCACGGCCCTGCTCGGCCATCCACTGGCGCAGCACGAGATCGAGGCGTTCTACCTGCCGTGGCGGCCGCACCGCTACCGGGTGGTTCGCCTCCTCGAGCTCACTCCGCGCGCGGCGCCGCGGCGCAGCCACCGCGCACCACGCGCCCGGCCGTTCCGCTGACGATTGGCGATTGGCGATTGGCGATTGGCGATTGGCGATTGGCGATGAACAGCCTACGTCAAATGCCGTGGGCACCTGCATTTGATGACTGAGTGACACCTGGGAAAACGACCGATTGCCGGGTTCTCCCGCGGCACCGTGGCCTCCGGAACGGTCCGTGGTGATGTCGATCCGCAAGTGGGTCGCCGAGGCGAGTCGCGACACCGATCTCACGGTGAAGGTCGGCGACACGGACCTGCTTTCCGGCATCGAGGGGAAATGTGGTGCCTCGTTCGTGAAGCGTTTCCCGGCCACGTGGGTTTGCTTTCGATGAGCGAACGCGCCGAGCGCCCCGGGGGGAAGATCACCATCGTGACCCGGCCCGGCAGCGGCACTGGACTCCGCGATCACCCGCTGACTGACCGGCCCGGCCGAACGAGGCGGCACCCACGTCAGCAACCTGTTCGCCAAGTTTGGGCGTCGGCTAACGGACACCAGCCGCACTGCTCGCCGTCCGCGAGGGTCTCACCTCGGAGTCGACCTGACCTGACCGACGGGGTGGGCCGGCCGCTCCGGCGAGATTGTTGGTCACCGTGCCGGCTGTGCACCGGTCGTGCCGGCGTGGGGATTGCGGGCGGCGAGGACGGTGAACACGGTGGCGATGAGGGCCAGGCCGCCGTACCCGAGAGCGATCTGCGGTAGCGACAAGGACGCGGAGAGCCGGCCGGCGATGAGGGCGGGGATCGTCGCGCCGCAGTAGGAGAGGATGTAGACGACCGTGAAGATCGGGGCCCGGTCGGTCACATCGCTGCCCTCCAGCAGGCCGCGGGTGGCGGAACTGATGGCGATGCCTTGGCTGGCGCCGGCAACGATCGTCGCGGCGAAGAACAGCACCAGCGCACCGGTCGCGATCGCCGTGATGATCCCGATCATCCCCGCCAGGAACCCGATCATGCCGACGCGCTGGGCCACCGCCGGCGTGAACCGGCCACCCAGCGGAGCGCCGAGAACACTCGGACCCATGTACGCGGCGAACACCAGCCCCAGAATGAGGGGGCTCTGACTGTGCAGCTGGTCTTCGACCAACGCCGGCACGAAGGCTTGAAAGAAGGCCCCGGTCGCCCAGGTCGCCAGGAGCACCGCCGCCGCGACGGGGAGCAGGTGCCTCACGCTGGCCGGAACGCGGACCCGGGGCCGCAGCGACCGCCAAGCGCCCGGCGTCGGAGTGACAGTTTCCGGACTCACGATGATGAGCGCGGCAGAGACGAGAAGCAGGCCGATCACCACCAGGTAGACGAGATCACGCGGCCACGGACCGAACTGGACCAGGGCGCCGGAACCGATGGCGCCGACGGCGAGGCCGAGCATCACTGTCTGGCTGGCGGCGACGGAGGCCAACCAAGCGGGCCTGGCCGGTGCGGCGTCGACGATGTAGGACGTGAGGCTGCTGCTGGCCACACCAGCACCGAAGCCCATCAGGAGCCGACCGGCGATCAAGATGCCAACGTGGTGCACGTTCAACAACAGCACACAGCCCAGCAGGAGCAGACCGAGGCTCGCGACGGAAGCGGGCCGTCGCCCCAGGTGGTTGGACACCCGTCCCAGCACCAGCAGTGTGCTGAGGGTGGCGACGGAGTAGGCGACGACGGTGATCGAGATGTCGGCGTTGGTGAACCCGTCCTCGGCCCGGTAGATGTTGAACAGCGGGATCGTCGAGCCCACCGCGGCGAACGACGCCACGAGCGCGACCACCGCGGACAAGAACGCCAGGGTGCGTGTTGTCCCCCGCTGCGCGACGCCGGTCTTTGACACGTTGGACATCGAGCCACGCCTTTCTCTTCGTCTGATGTTCTGAACCACGCCGCGGCTTCACCAGGCGTCTCGCTGTGTCTCGATCCAGGAGGGGCTCTCCCGATCCGTGCCGGACCGGTCTTCGACCCGAACGTCCACCCGCGGCGCCAGGATGACGCTGACTGCGGCAGCCGGCATCCCACCCGGCCGCGGATCAGGTAGCTCGACGTCCCTGACGTCGTCGAGCTCCCCCCACGCGCTTCCGGCAACGTCCGTCCATCACAACTTGGACTCTACAGTCCTCTTCACTGAGGCGGATCGGCCCGCGATGCACATGTGACGAGGTTCAAGATCAATTATCGCCGATCGGGGGTTTCGGTTCCGGCCGCGCCCTGCCTAGCATCGAGAGTGTCCGCAGATCGTCCACAAAGGAGACTTGATGGTTTCACAAACCGAGGAACAGTCCGGGTCACGGACACTACGGGGCACGCTGTCCCCGAACTCCATCGCCCGGAGGGAACGGGTGTGGCCGGCCGCCACCGTGTTCGCACGCCTCGCGTTGGCCGCCGGATTCCTCTCGGCCGTCGCTGACCGGTTCGGCGTGTGGGGCCCGCCGCACACCGGGCAGGTCGGGTGGGGCAATTTCGCCGCGTACACCGCCTACACGCACAGCCTTTCCCCCTACGTGCCCAACGGGCTCACCGGCGCGGCCGCGTGGGGCGCGACCGCCGCGGAATCGGTACTGGGCCTGACGTTGCTGGCCGGCGTCCTCGTGCGCTGGTCCGCCTGGGCGGCAACGGCGCTACTGGCGGTGTTCGGCGTGTCGATGGGGTTGTTCCTGGGCTGGGAAGCTCCACTGAGCGCCTCGGTCTTCGCCGCCGCGGCGGCGGCCCTGCTGCTGGCCCTCTCCCCCGTCGACACGTTCGCCTTCAGCTTCGACCGGCTTTTCCAGCGGAAGCGAACCGACTAGGGGACTATACAGTCCAGTCCGCCTGGGTAGGTTCGGATCGTGGCCGATTCACAAGTGAGGGTGGCACCCATGCCTGAGATCAAGACCAACATCTCCGTCGTAGACGACTTCTTTCGAGCAGTCGAACGTGGCGATATCGACACCGCGCGCGCCCTCTACGCCCAGGATGCCGTGATCTGGCACAACGACGGTGCCGGCGAACAAGACCGCGAAGCCAATCTCGCCGTCCTCCGGCTGTTCAGCACGGCCATCCGCGGCCTGCGCTTCGACGTGTCACGCCGGGTCGACGTCGGAGACGGGGTCTTCCAACAGCACGTCCTGCGCGGGCAGCTGCCCAACGGCGAGGAGTCCGCTCTCGACATCGCGATGTACCTCGCCGTCAGCGGCGGCAAGATCACCCGAATCGAAGAGTACTTCGACGTCGCCGGCGTGACCCACATCATCGCTGCTGCCGGCGAATCCGGAGGGGCATGAAACCCGGCTCCCTCACAGCGCTCCGGAGTGCTCCCCGGCGCACTTGGCGGGGCTGGGTTCTGCTCAACATCGCTGCGCCCGGTCGAGGCCGACCGCAGCGACGTTGAGCAGATCCTCCGGTACCCCCTGGCCGTCTCGGCGCATGCTCGAAGCAGCATCCACCTCCCGGCCCGCGTTCAGGCCAGCAGCGCCCGTACCGCGCGGGCGATGTGCGAGGCGGAGATCCCCACCGCTTCCAGCAGTTCGTGCGCCGCGCCGGAGCCGGGCAGTTCCCGCACTGCCAGGTGTTTCATCCGCAGCGGTGTCAGCCCGCTCGCCAAGAGCGCGTCGGCGACGGCGGACCCGAGCCCGCCCTCCGGGTGGTGGTCCTCGGAGACCACGATCCGTCCGCCGGTGGCGTCGGCCGCGGCAATCAGGGTCTCGGTGTCCACCGGCTTGACCGAGTAGAGGTCGATCACCCGCGCGGCGATGTTCTCCCGCGCCAGCTCGTCGGCCGCGGCCAGGCATTCGTGCAGAGTCACGCCGGCGCCGATCAGCGTCACCACGTCGTCGTCGGTGGAACGCAGCACTTTGGCGCCACCGATCGGAAACTCGTCGTCCTCCGAGTACAGCGTCGGGTATCCACCGCGCGTCGTGCGCAGGTAGGAGACGCCGGGACGGTCGGCCATCTCCTTGGTCAGTGCCACGGTGCTCGGGCCGTCGCTGGGGTACAGGACCGTCGAGCCCTGAACCGCGCGCATCATCGCGAGGTCCTCGAGCCCCATCTGCGAGGGACCATCGGCGCCGATCTCGACGCCGGCGTGCGAGCCGACCAGCCGGATGCTCGCGGCGGAGATCGCCGCCATGCGGATGAAGTCGTACGCCCTGGTGAAGAACGCGGCGAACGTCGACGCGAACGGCACGTAGTGGCGCACGCTCAGCCCGACAGCTGCAGCGATGAGCTGCTGTTCGGCGATGTACATCTCGAAGTAGCGCTCAGGGTAGGCGTGGGCGAACTCGTCGGTGTGCGTCGAGTTGCTGACCTCGCAGTCCATGGCGACGACGCGGGGATGGATGCCGCCCAGCCACTTCAGTGCGTCGCCGTAAGCCTTCCGGGTGGCCACCTTCTCGCCCAGTGCGTAAGCAGGTCTCGGTGCAGCAGCACTCGCCGGCCGCAATTCGGGTCGACGATCGAAGGCCGGCACCGGGCCGCGGACCAGCAGATTCCGCTCACCGCCCAGTTCGACGAGCGCGCGCTCGGCCATCTCGGCCGGCAGCGCCTTGCCGTGCCAGCCCTCGTGGTCCTCGACTTCGGAGAAGCCCTTGCCCTTGACGGTCTTGGCAAGGATCACTGTCGGCCGGTCGCCGCCCGCCCCCGCGGCGTGGAGCGCCAGGTCGATCGCCGGCAAGTCGTGGCCGTCCACGGAGATCACCTTCGCGCCGAACGACTCGGCGCGGCGGGCGTAGGCGTCGAGGTTCCAGCCGAGTTCCGTGGGCCCGCGCTGGCCGAGCCGGTTGACGTCGACCAGCGCCACGAGGTTGCCGAGCCGGTAATGACTCGCCTTGTCCAGCGCTTCCCAGATCGACCCTTCCGCCATCTCGCTGTCGCCGCATAACACCCATACGCGATAAGGCAGCTTGTCCAGGTACTTGCCGGCCAGGGCCACACCGACGGCGTCAGGCAGACCCTGCCCGAGCGAGCCGGTGGCGACGTCGACCCACGGCAGGATCGGCGTGGGGTGGCCTTGCAGACGTGAGCCGAAGCGCCGGTAACCGGTCATCAGCTCGTCGTCGGCGATGGCCCCGACAGCCTTGTACACCGAGTACAGCAGCGGGGAAGCGTGCCCCTTCGAGAAGATCAGGTGGTCGTTGGTGTCCGCTTCGGGACGATCCCAGTCGTAGCGCAGATGCCGGCCCACGAGCACCGCGAGCAGATCCGCCGCGGACATGCTGGAAGTGGGATGGCCGGAGCCCGCGCTGGTGCTGCTGCGGATCGAGTCGACCCGCAGCTGCGCGGACAGCTCGGCGACCTCGTCCAGGCTGAGGTCGGTGGCGGGTTGCCGGGTGTCGGTCACAATTCTCTCCCCTCTCCGGGCGGCGACTCGTCACCGACTGTGCTGTCGGTCGCCGTCCCGTGCTGACACACGAAGTCCTCCGTTAGCCGCACGGAGTGGGCAGATCTTCCTGCCGCTGGTGGCTCGCGTCGGGCCGGCACCGACGGCTACTGATGGGGATCGTTGGCCTGGAGCGGGTCTCCGGTGGTGGAGACGTAGACGACCAGCAGCTTGGCGGGCTTGGTCGTGCTCGGATTCGCCGCGACGACGTGGTGGGCGCCGGGCAGTTCGAACCAGTTTTGTCCCTGGTGGTACGTGGTCACTGCCTGGTCGTCGACCTGGCTTCGCACATCGCCTTCCAGCACGTAGGCGTACACGAAAGCCTGACCGTGGCGATGAGACGGCGCGGCGGAGCCCGGCGGGAAGTCTACGATCTGCGACGTGAACGTCTTGCCCTCAGCGTTCGGAAGGGCCTGTTGCAGCAACACACTCACCTGGGGCGACGACACTGCCGTGCTTGTCACCGCGGTGGTGCCCGTCACCGCGGCCGGCGTGCTCTGGGCAGCAGAGCTGCAGGCTGTCGCGCCGGCCAGCGCGGCGACAACCAAAAAACGACCTACGATCTGCGAGGGAACCATGAAAAACCTCCTAGCGCCGAATTTTCTGCTTCCGCGGTTCAGTTGCGCCCGGCCATGACACCGCCGTCGACGTCGACGATCGCGCCGGTCATCCAGCTCGCTTTTTCCGAGAGCAGAAATGACGTCATGTTCGCGACGTCTTCCACGGTTCCGACCCGGCCCAGCGGATGCATGCTCGCGAAGCTGTTCACGGGGTCCTCGAGGTGCGCCTCGGGAACCAACCGGTAGTACGGCGGGGTCCGCACCGCTGCGGGTGAGACCGCGTTGACCCGAATGGCATGCGGTGCCAGCTCGATCGCGAGTGCCTTCGTCAGGGAGTGCAGGCCGCCCTTCTGCACGGAGAAACCGGTGTGCGGCGTTGCCGCGATCCCCTGGTGCGCCCACATCGCGCCTATGTTGACGATCGACCCTCCGTTGCCCGCGGAGAGCATGCCGGCGACGACGGTTTGGGTGATGAAAAACATCGCACGGTTCAGTTCGTTGAATGAGTCGTAGAAGTCTTCGTCGTACTCGGTGAACGGTTTGGGGACGAAGATTCCGGCCCCGTTGACCAGCAAGCTGGCGTCGGCATGTTCATCGGCGATCCGGTTTCGTACTTCGGGAATCTGGGCGCGGTCGGTCAGCTCCGCGGCGATGCCCCATGCCTTACCGTGCTTCGACAGCGCTTCCACCGCCGCTTGCAGCTTATCCGGATTCCGACCGGTGATCACGGCGCTGCCGCCGCCGGCGATCACCTGTTCGGCCGTGGCGAAACCTATTCCACTACTACCGCCGACAACAACAAGCTTGCGGCCTTCGAAGTCTTCGCCCACGAAATATCTCCTTCATTGTCAAGGCGCAATATTGCGTTTACCGAGAGTCCCGAAGCTGACGGCTCAGATGAACCGGCACAAGACACCAGCCGACGCCGGGGCGGCAAACCTGCACCAAGCGAAATCGACGGCAACCGTCCACTCGAGACGGAGACGGTTTCAACGCGGACGGTCATCTCACCGTGCCGGGTACCGCCTACCCGGACGCCGACCGACGGCCAAGATGTCCGCACACTGGCGTCGCAGCCATCAATCGTGGTGACTCCGGCACCGAGCCAGGCGGCAAGCACAGCGTCGCAGCTGCCGGCCGGCAGAGGCTGTTGATCACAGTGTGGACTATACAGTCCTCTCTGCCGCGTGTCATCGAGGTCGTTTTTTTCTCACCGGTTCGGATGGCCGACAGGTCGGCCCGTACGTCGAGCTGACGACGTCAACTACCCACAGATCGTTCGTTTCCGAGGTATCCCGTTACTGGCGATTCACACTTCGAGAGTACGAATGTAGTCGATGGCCATGTCGAGCGCGATGCGCATGGACTTGATGTCCCCCTCGGTCTGCGCGAGCAAGTACCCGCCTTCGAGGGCGCCCATCAAGCCGATGGCGAGCCGTTCGGGATCGGCGTCACAGCGCAGTTTGCCCGCGTCGCGCATCCGCCGCAGACCATCCGCGATCAGGCCGCGCCAGGTTTCGAAGTGGCCGGCCAGAGCAGATCGAGCCCGCTCGTTCTGATCGGAAAGCTCACACGCCAGCGAGCCGAGTTGGCATCCATAAGCCCTGTTGCGCAGGGTGTTCCGCTGGATGATCGCATCACGCCACCGCTCGAGCCCACTGACCGAGTCCAGCCGGCGCAGCTGTTCCCCCTGCGCGGTCAGCAGGTCTTCGGCCTGATGTTCGATCACATCCCGGACCAGCGCGTCCTTGTCGGCATAGTGACGGTAGAGCTGTGACTTGCTGGTACTGCTCGCCGCGCGAACGTCGTCGAGCGTGGTGGCGGCCACCCCCTTGACCGTCATCACGTCCACGGCAGCGCGGACGATCCGAGCCCGGGTCGCCTCACCCCGCGCCGTCAGCCGGACAGGCTTCATTGTGCTCTCCGGTTCCACCACCGCGACAGATTATCGCACCTGCCTGTGCCTGCGTGCCCCGCGATGCAATTCGGCCAACCGCGCCGAAGTCAATCCGCTTCCTCACGCCGCAACCGTTAACCGCCGGGAAACCGACGTGGCGGAGAAGTCCTGCATCCCGACCGACTTACGCCATCAGAGTCCGGTCGAGAAGCGCCGCCTGACTGACTCGTCGAGTGAAGACATCGCCGCATTGTCATTTCCAAGAGATCGGTCTGACCCGCCGCATCGGAGTCAATCACCGCTGTCGACGTCGTCGGAAAGTGCCTTGCGGAGCTGGTTGACCGCCTGGCGGGTCATCCCGGCACGACGGCCCAGTTCGGCGTCGTTGTCACTGTGGTACCGCGCATCGCCCCAGCTGATGATCTGTGCGAGAAGTGCGGCACGGGCGGCTTTGGCACGTTGCAGCCGTTCGACGGCCTCGCGGGCTTGGGTCAGTTCGTCGTCGATCAGGCGGGACCGCAGTTCGTCCCGGTAGGCGTGCGCGACACTTTCGACCCCGACCAGTTTGACCCCGTCCCGCAAGGCGGCGGTGCGCTCGCGCTCGGCGAACATGGAGACGGCTTCGTCGTCGTGGTCCGCGGTCATCCGGCCGATCAGGGTGTGCGCGGGCTCGGCGAACCACCTGGCCGCATCCAGAATCGGCCGGTTGTCGGCCTCGTTGGCGCGGTAGGTGTAGAGCCACGCCCGCGCTCCGTACACCTTCAGCCCGATGCCACCGCCTTCGTCGCACGGCCTCCCGGACTCCTCCCGAAGCTGCGGGTCGAGGTGGTACCGAGACCTACTCAGCACGTCGGCCGCGTCGTCGAGCTGGGTGTCTTCCATCTCGGCCCACTCACCTCGGACCAACCCCGGCACTGCCACGACGGCATCAGCGAAATTGATCAGGCCCGCCAGCGACGTCTCGACACCCCGCGGACCCTGGTGGTATCGGCTGCACGCGGCATCGATCAACCGCACGGCCGCCACGGATTCGGCAGACCATTCGAGGTCGTCGGTGCCGGGCACTCGGAACAGGTTGTCAACCAACTGCTGCGCAAGCGGCACGAGCGAAGCCACGAACGCGTCGCCTTGCTCGCGAGTCAGGTACACCCACGCGGGCGTCGACGGACGCCCCGCAGCGGGGAAATCCACGCGCGTCCAGGTGTCGATGAAGAACATCAGCAACTCCGGAACCGGCCGGGTGGCCGCATTCATGGAGTTGATCGGACTCTCGCCGGGGTACTGCGACTTCCAGACCGCGCGATCCTCATCTCCGAGAACAGGCACGTACACCCGCCAGTCAGCGCAGAAAAACGACATCTCGCCGGTGCGGACATTGAGCAGGACACGCTGGTAATGCCCCACCCACGAATCCGCCTGGGTGGGCAGCGGAGGCAAATCCACATCTTCGGGAACCGGGATGTGCACAATCTCGACCGCATCGGCGTTGCGGGGCACGGCGAATGCGGGGGTGACGCGCATAGTGGGCTTCCTCCTCCCTCAGCGGCTCGGGCAATGAGCTTGTCGTGGAACCGAAAAGGCGCCAATCTGCTTGTCATCGCTCAGGCAAGACGTCAATTTACTTGACATCCACTGCGTGGTGGAGACAATTCCCGACCGCGAGCAGCGCTCACGGAAGAGCTTCCAGCTACAGGTCTCCGGCTGAAGGCTCGGCGTCGCTCATTCCCTTACCTCTCCTGTGTGCGGCTCAGCGGTCGCAGCGGGTGCGTGCGGCGACCCGCGTCATCGGGCAAGTGGTTGGTGTCGGTCCGTCTCGAAGTCTTACCGGCAGCGTTGCGACCTCGTTCGTTGCCCGACTGTCGACCTCGCGCCCAGCGAAGCCTCGCGGCTCGGCCGGCGTTGCGGAGTGAACAACCTCAGCCGACGCTCGCCACGGCCGGCCGCCGCAGTGCGCCGAGTCGACTGCCGGCGTCGCAGCGCTCCCTGTGCACGACCGATCGCGGCGAGAGCGTCAGGACACCGACCCGGCCACCTCGCGGCCGCGGACGAGGTCGGCGGCTTTTTCGCCGATCATGATCGTGGCCGCGTTGGTGTTGACGCAGACGATGCGCGGCATGACCGATGCGTCGGCGACCCGCAGGCCGCGCACACCGCGCAGACGCAGATCGAGGTCGACGACCGCGCCGGGGCCGGTGCCCATCGCGCAGGTGCCGACCGGGTGGAAGTACGTGCCGGTGGCACGGGTGACGAACTCGCGCAGGCTGTGCTGGTCGCGGGCATCCGGGCCAGGGTGCAGTTCCTTCCCGCGCCACGCGTCGAACGGGTGCGCGGCGGCGATCTCGCGAGCCACGGCGACGGCGTCGACGAGGCGCAGCACGTCGCGCTCGGCCCCCAGGTAGTTCGGGTCGATCAGTGGCTGTGCGCTCGGATCGGGCCCCGCGATGCGGACGGCGCCGCGGGCCTGCGGGACGGTCGCCAGTCCGAAGGTGAAGCTGTTCGGCGGAGCCGGCAGGGCCGGTGGGCCGAAGGGGACGTGCATGAACATCAGCTGCATGTCGGGCCCGGTGAGGCTCGGGTCGCTGCGCCACACCATCGAGGTCTCGGCGTGGTTGGTGTTGCCGGGCGGAATCGGCTGTGCGGCCTCGTAGACGACGTTGCACAGTGGGTGGTCGTGGAGGTTGCGACCGACGCCGGGCAGGTCGTGCACGACGTCGACGCCGGCGTATTCGAGGTCGGCGGCGGGGCCGACACCGGAGAGCAGCAACAGTCGCGGTGAGTCGACCGTGCCGGCGCTGAGGATGACCTCGCGGTCGGCGTACACGGTATGGCCGGCGCCGTCCTGCCGGTATTCCACACCGGTGCACTGGTCGGCGTCGAACAGCAGCCGGTGTGCGCGGGCACCGGTCGCCACGGTGAGGTTGGGCCGCGCGTCCCGGATCGGCCGCAGGTAAGCCGCGGCCGTGCTCTGTCGCATCCCGTCCGCGATCGAGAGGTCATGCCAGCCGGCACCTTCACCGTCGGCGCCGTTGAAGTCGTCGGCCCGCGGGTGTCCGGCGGCCACCGCGGCGTCGACGAACACCTGCGAGAGCGGGTTGGGTGCGGCCGAGGGTGCCGGGCGCAGCGGCCCGTCCGTGCCACGAAACCGGGCATCGCGGCCCGGCACGGATTCCATGCGCCGGAAGTACGGCAGGACCGAGTCGTAGTCCCAGCCCGTGCAGCCCATCCTCGCCCACTGGTCGAAGTCGCCGCGGTGCCCTCGCAGGTGCACCATCGCGTTGATGCTGTGCGACCCGCCGAGGGTGTGACCACGCGGCCAGTCGTGTGCGGCCCCGCCGGTGCCGGCCTGCGGGACGGTGCGGTAGCCGTAGTCGACTTCGGTGCCCCAGACAGAGGGCCACGCGGGTGGGTCGGAGATTTCCGCCTTGGAATCGGGGCCACCGGACTCGAGCAGCAGCACGCGACTGTCAGTGTCCTCTGACAGACGTGCGGCCACGACACACCCGGCCGTGCCCCCGCCGACGACCACATAGTCGTAGCGAGCACTCATGAGCCGGCCTCGACCGAGCGGCCGGCAGTCGGTTTCGGGCGTGCTCGAACGAAGCTGCTGTCCATGCCGGCTCCTTCATCTGTATGGTGCAGCTCCCACACGTAACCCCACAGGTACGCCGTCGCATACGACCGATACGGCCGCCATGGCTCACTACGCTGCTCCGCGGCCTTCGGCGTGATCCGCCTGTCCAGTCGATCGAATGTCGTGATCGCCGAGCGCACAGCGAGGTCGCCGGCCGGGAAGATGTCCGGTCGACGCAGGTACCGCATCATGAACATCTGCGCTGTCGAAGGACCGATACCCGCCACGGCCACGAGCTTGGTTTGAATTTCGGTATCCGACATCGCCGCGAGCTTGTCCGGGTCCAGCAGGCCGTCATCGGCGTGTTCGGCAACCTCGCGGATTGCCCTGGCTTTCCGGTGAGACAAGCCGGCTCCGCGCAGAATCCGTTCGTCGGCCGTGACGACCCGCTCCGTGGTGATGGAGCCACCCAGCTGCGTGACAAGCCGGTGGTAGATCGCCAAGGCGGTTGCCCTGCTGAGCTGCCGCGAGGCGATCGCGAACGACAACCATTCGAGCGGAGCGTGGACCTCGACCGGAAGGTGTGACTCGTAGGCATCGATCGGTCCTGTCGACCGCACCCACAGGGCGAGCGAGTCGCCGCGCGAGCCCAAGTACTCGTACGCGGCGCGCTGTTCCTTGGTTGCGCGCTTCCCCGTGCGAGTCATGGTCACGTCACCAGGGTCCCAAATATGGCCCACATAGTCCAGGAACAGGTCACATCGATCCAGCCGCACACCCTCGGGACGCGCAGTGATCCCGCTCATTCCCAAGCCCCCTTCAGCTGAGCCGGGGATGGCGGCAGCCCAGGTACCCGCCGCTGGTCGACCACGCGTGTGGACTATATGGTTCTCTTCGATAATGATGGATACGCGGGTAGCCGTCCTCTGGCACCTCGCGACACCGCCTGAGCTCGGCGCCATGTCGTCGGGCTGTCGTGTCAAGACACCAACTACTGTGGAGTGATCACCATGTCGGCACGTGCAGCCCTGATCACCGGCGGCACCAGCGGGATCGGGAAGGCGACCGCGCAGGTTCTGCACAGCCGTGGCTATCGCGTCGCGGTCACCGGACAACGTCCGGAAAGCGTCGCCCGGGCGCGCGAGGAGCTCCCCGAAGACGTCCTGGTCTTGCAAGCCGACGCGCGCTCGCTCGCTGACACCGACAGGGTGGTGTCCGAAGTCGGCGAACGATTCGGGAGTCTGACCACGCTGTACCTGAACGCCGGCGTCAGCCGGCCCGTGACTCTGGACGTCTGCGACGAAGCGGCCTTCGACGAGGTGTTCGCCGTCAACACCAAAGGGCAGTTCTTCACCCTGATCAAGGCGCTGCCGCTGCTGACCGACGGCGCTTCTGTCATTGTCACGGTGGGAATCGGAGCGACGCGAAGCCTGACCGGCAACAGCATCGCGGCCGGGTCGCACGGCGCGTTGCTGGCCATGATCCCGACGCTGGCCTTGGAGCTCGCCCCGCGCCGCATCCGGGTCAACGCCGTGAGCCCGGGATTCACCGACACCCCCATGACGCGGACCGCGCTCGGCACGGGATCTGACGACGTCCCCGCGACGATGGCGGAGATGGCGGAGAAGAACCCGTTCGGTCGCCTGGGCACGCCTGAAGACATCGCCGGGACCGTCGCGTTCCTGGCTTCGGACGAGGCCGCCTACGTCACCGGGCAGGAGATCGTGGTGTCCGGTGGCGCCGGGTTGGCCATCTGACCGAGCGCACGAGAAGACGAACCTTCAACGGCCGGCAGGATTCCGCATCTTGCCGGCCGTCTCATCACTGCAGCTGACTGACGAGTTTGTCGGCGGCGAGGGTGAGGGCTTCCGTGTAGCTGGGGAACTGGACGATGCCGTCGGCGAGATCGTCGATGGTGAGGTGGTGCCGGATGGCGAGGGCGGCGGTGTTGATCCACTCGCCGGCGAGCGGAGCGACGGCCCAGGCGCCGACGAGTGTGCGCCGCCGGCGGTCCGCGATCAGTGTGAAGGTGCCGTAGGGGTCCGTCTCGTAGGTGTAGGGGCGCGCGATCTCGTCGGCCAGCTGCAGGGTGGAGGCCACGATGTCGATCCCCTGGCCGCGGGCTGACGCGGGGGTGAGGCCCACGGCGGCGATCTCGGGCTGGGTGAACACCACGCGGGGGACGGCGGTGTAGTCGGCGACGCGTGGGCGGCCCAAGATGTTGTCGGCCACCACGCGGCCCTGGTAGGTGGCCACGTGGGTGAACAGCGCGACTCCGGTCACGTCTCCGACGGCCCACAGCCCGTCGCCGGCCCGGCAGTTTTCGTCTACTTCGATGTGCCCCCGGGACCCGGGCCGCACGCCGACGGCCTCCAGGTTCAGGGAGGCGGTGCAGGGAGTGCGACCGGTGGCGTTGACGAGGACATCCGTGTCCACAGTGGTGCCGTCATCCAGCTCGACGACGATCTCTTCGCCACGCCGGCCGGAAACGCGCCGGACGGTGTGCGCTCGGACGCCGGTCCGCACGTCGATTCCATCCGCGGTCAACAGCTCGGCGATCAAGTCGCCCAGTGCCGGATCTTCGCGGTCCAGCAAGCGCGAGCCGCGCTGCACGATGGTGACCTGGCTGCCCATGCGAGTCAGGAAATGGCCGAGTTCGATGCCGGTGGCGCCGCCGCCGAGGAAGGTCACTCGTTCCGGGATCCGGGTGAGGGTGGTCGTCTGGCGGTTGGTCCACACCGGCACGTCGGCCAGACCAGCGATCGACAGGTGGCTCGGAGCCGCGCCGGTGGCGATGACGACGTGGTCGGCGGTCAGCGTGCGGCCCTGGACCTCGACCTTGCCGGGCCCGACCAGGCGCGCGGTCGCCTTGATCACGGTGGCGCCGAGCTTGCGCAAACCGTCGACCTGGCCGGTGTCGTCGAGGTGGCGGACCATGAAGTCGCGGTAGTCACGCAACGTCGTCCACTCCAGACCCGGCCGCGTGAGCCCGGCGGTGCGCTCGGCTTCGGCGCGAGCTTCGGTGGAACGCAGCAGGGTCTTGGACGGGATGCAGGCCCAGTAGGCACATTCCCCGCCGATCAGCTCCTTTTCGATGACCGCGATCCGTTTTCCGCCGGCCAGGAGCCGGTAAGCGGTGGCTTCGCCGCCGGTGCCCATGCCGATCACGATCGCGTCGAAGTGTTCACTCATCAAGACCGCCATCCGATGGGTCTGTCCTGTCATTCCGGTCGTGGTCGAGGCGGGCTCCTCCCCCGTCGCACGAACCAGGCCCGAAAAGACTCGCGCAGCGGCGAACGGGCGATTCTCCGAGGAAAGGGAAACCGCTCAACACGGCGAGGTTCGGTCCTGAGACGTCCGGTTCAGCAGCGCCGCGGGTTCACCGCCGTCGACGAAAGCGTCGCGAGGGTGCTGCACCGACGCCAGCGAGAGGATGTCCCGGCCGAACAACCCGGCGGTCAGCCAGATCACGAGCACTCGGACCTTGCGTTCCCAGCTGGGCACGGCCAGCACGTGATAGCCACGATGCATCAGCCAGGCGATGGGCCCCTTGATCACGAGTCGCCGATACTGGAAGATCCCGTGACCGATGCCGAGCGTCGCGATGGAGCCGAGGCTGTGGTGACGGTAGTTCTTCGGCTTTCCGCTGCGCATGGTCGCGACGATGTTGCGCGCGAGCAGCTTGCCCTGGCGCACGGCGTGCTGGGCGTTGGGCACCGTGCGGGTGCCGGGGATCGGCGAGGTGAGGTCTTCGATCGCGGCGTCGTCGCCGGCGGCCCATGCGTCGGGTACTGGTTCGGCGTCGGTACCGACCCGCAGGTCCGGCCGGGCGACGACGAATCCACGCTCGTCCACCGGGAGGTCGGTGTGCTTTTCCACAACCGGGTTCGCCGCGTTGCCGGCCGTCCACACGATGAGCTCCGAATCGAACTCCTCGCCGGTGGAGAGCACCACGTGCCCACCGGTCATCGACCTGATCTGCGTGTCCAGGTGCACCTGCGCACCACGTCGTCGCAGGAAACGCACGACCCACCGTCCTGGCGAGTCGGTGACCTCGGGCAAGATCCGGCCCGACGCTTCGACGAGGTGGAACCGAAGCTCGTCGCGATGCAGTTCGGGATAGCGCTTCAGCAGCGCGGTCGCCAGCGACAGCAGCTCGGCGAAGCCCTCGACGCCGGAGAACCCGCCCCCGACGAAAGTGGCGGTGAGCAGCTTCTGCCGGTGCGGCCCCGGCGGCAGCACGGCCGCTCGGTCGAACGACGTCAGCAGCCGGTCGCGGATCGCGACCGCTTCCTCCACGTGCTTGAGGCCGATGGCCTGTTCGGCGATGCCCGGCACCGGGAACTTGCGGGTGACCGCGCCGGCGGTGACCACGACGACGTCGTAACCCTGTTCGAACGGGTCCCCGCCGGCGCGCCGGATCGTCACCGAACGGCGTTTGTGGTCGATCGCGTCGACCATCCCGGTGATGATCCGCGTGCGGTGGAGGTGGCGGCGCAGCGACACCGCGGCGTGCCGCGCCTCGATCGACCCGGCCACCACCTCGGGCAAAAACGGCTGATAGGTCATGTACGGCCGCGGGTCGACCACCGTCACTTCGGCCTCGTCCCGGCGCAGCTTCTTTTCGAGTTTCCATGCGGCGTAGAAGCCCGCGTAGCCGCCGCCGACGATCAAGATCTTGCGCATGAGGCCTCTGTTTCTCAAGTCCGCGGCCGAAGATGCCCTGGTCGAACTCGTTGCCCGGCAAGGCATCGAGCCATCGCACCCAGGCCGGGCATCGTGCGCACACCGCTCTGTTCGGGCTCAGTCGTGTTGCCCGATCCTCAGCGCCGTGCCGGCGACAGTTCTTACCCTGGATCTTGGATCTTCCAGCCGGCCTGTGGCGGCACCGCCTGCGACACCTCCCACAGCAGAGCCGCGGCATAGGTGCGGAACGGCGCCCACTGCCGGCCGAACCCTTCGTCCGCGCTGCCACACGCCCAAATCCGCCAGACAAGCTGGGCGAGCACCGGGTCGTCGACCGGCAGCACGTCGGGTCGGTGCAGGCGGCGGATCAGGAACAGGTCCGTCACATCACGGGGGATCCCGTACCGCGCAAGGATCTGCCGGACTTGGCAGTCGTTGCGCCCGACGAGGAGGTCCAGGTCGATGTCGCCGGCCAGCTGCGCCTGCGCGAGCCGCACCAGCCGCTCGGCGTCCGGCCGCGGCACACCCAGTGCGGTCAGCCGGCCGGCACCGAGGTCGGCGACCATCGCCGGAGACGGGTGGCCGCACGATGCACGGCAGATCTGCGTGTACACCGTGGAAGTCGAAGGCGCGCGGAACTGCCTCGCACCGAAGTAGCGAACCAGCGCCGGGAAATGGCCGCCGAGACCGGCTTCCTCCCGATGGCCGAACGGCTCCGGCCGGCCGAACCGGCGCACAAGACAGCGCATGACCGGGTCGCGCCCCGCCAGGTGGTCATAAGCGAGTTCCGACTCCGTGACAGCGGCACCGACCAAGACAGGTATATCCCGCGCGTGCAAACCGACCTTCATCGGACGCCTCCTGCTCACAGTTCAGTCCGTAGCCGGTGGACGTGGCGTTGTCCCACGCCTCGGCATGCCGAGCTCCGCGTTCCAGTCAGCCACACGAGCGCCCAGAACGGACCCGTACCGTCCCCGGGCCGCGCGGAACCCGTAAGTCACGCGGGGGCGCGGAGGACTCAGCCAGGTCCATATAGGACATCAGCGCGCCGGCATCGACACCGCGCGCCCGGATCCGCGCGCGCCGGATCCGGCGCCTCGCTGCTCAACCCGTCATCGCCGGGCTAGCTCCGAACGGTGTCCAGAAGCTCCAGCCACGCCCGGATGAACATCTCGAACCCGTCATCCTCGGCAGCGCGGTGCGCGGCGTCGGTCGCGGGCTCCTCCCCCGTGTCGCCGCAGCCGCCGATCGCGGCCGTTTGCCGGCCGGTGAAACTGTCGATCATAGCTCTCCGTCGCATGCCGAGAGTCGATGCTCGTTGATCCCCAGGAATTGACGGCAGCAGCTCAGGCGCGGCGGCCGTAGATCTGGGAATCCACGGGCCGCTCGGACTTCGGAAGCCCGCCGACCACGAGACGGTAGGAATCGATCACGAGCTCCTTCACCAGCTTCGCGCCGACGGTGCCCCCGCCTTCCACCGTGATCCAGTGCTTCTTGTTCATGTGGTAGCCGGGGGTGATGTCCGCGTGCTGCTCACGCAGGGCGGTGGCGTTGTCCGGATCTGCTTTCACGACCACCACCGGGTGCCCCGGCAGATCGGTCATGAGCATGAAGACCTTGCCGCACACCTTGTAGAGGTCCCAATCGGGGCCGAAACGATGCTCGAGGTCGGCGCCGGGCAGTTCCACACCGCAGTCGCCCGCGATCTTCTGCAGCTTGTCGCCGTCCAAGGTGACCAACTCCTTTGTCGATTCGGCTTCGATCGCCACGTACTCAGCTACCGCGACAGCGGAGGTTCTTACTGCGGAGGCCATCAACCGGGCAGCACCGCGAATTGGATCGGCCCGAGTCGGAGGTGGGCGGATGCGCTCACCCCCGACTCGGGCGCCGGGGTGGTGTCGGAGTCACTCCATCACGACGGTGACCGCTTTGGTCTGGGTGTAGGACAGCAACTCGTCCACTGACTCTTCACGGCCGACGCCGGATGCCTTGACACCGCCGAACGGGAGGCCCCAGTAGTGTCGTGAGCTCCCGTTGATCCACACGTAACCGGCCTCCAGCTCACGGGCGATCCGATGGGCACGGGTCACGTCGCTGGTGAAGACACCCGCGGTCAGTCCGTATTCGCTGCTGTTGGCGATGGCGACGGCCTCGGCTTCGTCTCGAAAGGTCAGCACCGTCAGGACCGGGCCGAAGATTTCGGCCACCGCCGCCGGGTTGTCGGGCGAAACACCCGCCAGCACCGTCGGAGAGAGGTACCACCCATCCGGACCGACGGTGTCGGGGCGACCGCCTCCGGCCAGCGCCTTGCCACCGGCGGTGGTCGCCGCGGTGATGGCGTCGACGGATTTGTCGTACTGGTTACCGGAGATCACGGGACCCATCTGCGTGTCCGCGTCCAGCGGATGGCCGACGCGAATCGACCGGACCTGGTCGACGACCGCGTCGATGACCTGATCGGCAACCGATTCGTGGAGCAGCAGCCGGCTGGTCGAACCGCAGGACTGGCCGGCGGTGGCCGTGTAGTTCATCCCGAACACCGCACTCTCGACCGCTCGATCGAGATCGGCGTCGGGCAGGACGATCAGTGCGTTCTTGCCACCGAGTTCGAGGCTGACGTACTTCACGCCGGCCTCCGCGGCGGAGCGCTGGATCATCCGACCGGTGTCGGGCGCGCCGATGAATCCGATACGCCGGATGAGAGGGTGCGCGACGAGCGCGGCGCCGCTGACCGACCCCCGGCCACTGATGACCGCACAAAGGTCGGGGCCGAAGACTTCGGCGGCCAGCTCCGCCATCCTCAGCGCGGACAGCGGCGTTTGATCGGGAGCCTTGAGCACAACCGCGTTGCCCGCGACCAGTGGCGCGGCGACTTTGGAGGCGGCGAAGAACAGCGGGTGATTGAACGGCACGATTCGGGCAACGACACCGTACGGCTCCTGCAGGCTGTAGTGCAGGTTGCCCGACAACGGGTAGGTGGATCCTCCGAGCTGCAGAGCGTGGTCGGCCATGATGTCCACGATCGTCGCCGCGGCGCCGACGTCAGCCCGCATCACAGGCAGCGGGAAGCCCGCGTCGATCGCGTCGATCGTCGCCAGCTCTTCCTCGTGCGCACGCAGGAGCTCGGCGAAGGCGCGAACCTTCGCCGCGCGGGCGCGCACGGGCAGCTTCGCCCATTGCAGCTGGGCTTCGGCCGCGGCGCGGACGATCTCGTCGACCTCCTCTGCCGAACAGTCGGGTGCGTCGGTCAGGCGCCGTCCGGTCGTGGGGTCTTCGATCTGGTATCGGTTCCGGGTCGGCATCGGGCGGCCGTGCAGGCGCACCTCCCACGCGCGGTCGACGACGGCGGAGAGCTGATCGTGCGGGCTCATGTGACGAGTCCTTTGCTGGTGGGAGAGATCATCGGTGGAGCAACCCGCCGCTGACCGACAGGACCTGTCCGGTCATGAAACGGCTGTCGTCCGAGAGCAGGAACGCGACCACACCGACCATGTCCTCGGGCCCGGCATCCCGGTGGAGGGCTTGCGCGGCGTGCATCGCCTCCTTTTGAGCGGCCGAGACGGTGCCGCGAGGGACCTCGGTGTAGGTGGGCCCGGGTGAGATCGCGTTCACGCGGATTCCGTCGGTGCCCAGTTCGCGGGACATCGAGTACGTCATTCCGGTGACGCCGGCCTTGCTCGCGGTGTAGTGCAGGTACCCGGCTCGCCCCAGCCAGACCGCGTCGGAAGCGACGTTGACGATGCTCGAATCACCGCCCAGGCGCAGGGCGGGAAGCAACGCGCTGGTCAGCAGGAACGGCCCGCGGAGGTTGACGGCCATCAGTCGGTCCCACTCCTCGATCGGGATCTCCCAGAACGGACGCATCACGATCGTGGAGAAGATGGCCGCGTTGTTCACCAGCCCGTGCAAGGCGCCGAACTCGCTGCTGACGAACCGGGCGAAGTCCGAACACGAAGCGGGATCAGCGACGTCCAGGTAGTGGAAGCAGGCCTTGCCGCCGGCGTCTGCGATCTCGGTAGCGACTCTTTCTCCGGCCTCGGCGTTGATGTCGGCGATGACGACGGTTCCTCCGTCCGTCGCGACCCGTTGGGCGTAGGCCCGACCGAGGCCCTGACCTCCGCCGGTGACCACGATCGTGCGGCCCGCCAGTCCTGCGTTCATGCGTCCACCGCCAGGGAGCGGTGCCGTGAAGACGGTTCGTCACCCGGCACGATCTCGGCTTGGAGCTGGGTCAGGCAGGTCGGGCAGAAGGTTTGCCGGAAGACCACCGGACGGTCGGTGAACCGGCTCGCGTTCTCCCGGACGGACGGTCCGGCGGTGGCCGGTGCTGTTTCCCGAACGCGGGCCTCGCGCAGCGGTTGTGCAGCGTCGCCGAGGACCTGCCCGCAGTGCCGGCAAACGACCCGCCCGTCGGGCAGCTGTTCGAGGTTGTCGTCGATGAAGAGTGTCACGCGGTGGCCTCCGTGCGATCGTCGTCCAGTCCGGCGCGGCTGCGCCGGAGTGCGCTGCGGCGGTTTCGGGTGCCCTCGTCGTCCACAGTGCCGTCCGGTCCGAGGACGACGCCGTAGACATCGGCGGCACCCGTCGGGGAGACTTTGTGTGCGAGAACGTCGGCCGAGACCGCGGAAGGGTCGCGCAGCAGTGGATCTCCGTATCCGCCGCCGCCCTGCCAGTGCGTGAAGTACACGTCCTCCTCGCCCAGTTCGGTCTCGTGGTGAGTCGGCAGCACATCAGGTGTACCGCCGAGGTCCGCGAGCGACGCCGGGATGTGTCCCCCGGCCAGGTCGGCGCGCACCGTGGTCGACCGCAGCAGGACGTCGTGCTGTGTTCCGGCGGGCAGTCCACCGGAGAGCCCCCCGGCCAGGGGCAGCGCTTTGCCTGGCGCGGAGACGACAAGATGCACGCCGCCGAGTGGGCTGTCATACGGGATGAAGCAACTCGAAGCGCCGACGCCGCCTCGGTACCGGCCCGGGCCGCCTGAGTCTGCCTCTTCGCGGCGCCACAGGTAGAGCATCGGAAAGCTGAACTCGTTCATCTCGACATCGGCGACGCGTCCCATGGGGATGCAGGCCAGACCGCCGGTGTCCACGCCGTCGGAGTGGGTTCGGGCGCCGAGGCCGCCCGCCATCGAATCGCAGAGCATGGTGACGAAGCCACCCCCGCGTTGGTCGACCCCGGCGAGCAGGGCGAAGTCCCAGGTGCCGCAACAGACGCTCATCAACCGCTCACGGTGCTGCGGGTGAGCGTCGAGCAGGCCGGCGAGACATTCGGTGACGACGTTGGTCGTGGCCCACGCGGAGGCGACCGATGCCTTGCCGATTCCCGCCGGGAAGGTGCAGTTGTTGATCGTGCCGGGTTCGCTGACGATCTCCAGGCATCGGTAGAGCCCGCCGGGTGCCCAGGGGATGTCGCCGCACAACGTGGTCAGCAGAACCGGCATGATGCCACCGCGCAGACCTGCGTACGTGCAGTTGATCAGTCCGTCGACCTGCGGATCGGTGCCGGTGAAGTCGAACGTGAGCCGGTCACCGGTCTTGGTGAGGGTGCACACGATCTTGTAGATGCCGCGGTCGCCGGATCGAGCGGAGTCCTGGTGCGCCACGGAAGTCCACGAACCGTCGGGAAGTTCGGACAGTTTTCTCCGCAGCCGGGTCTCGGCGTCGTTCAGCACGCGGCGCATGACGGCTTTGACCGTGGCGGCACCGTACTTCTCGCACAACGTCCGCAGACGCTCGTGCGCGACGTTGTTGGCGCCGATCTTGGCCCGCAAGTCGAGGGCGACCAGCTTGGGGACGCGCGAGCGTCGCAGGTACATGTCCTCGATGTCATCGCGGATCTCGCCGCCTTCGACGATCTTGACGGGAGGCGTCGGCACGGACTCCCAGAACACGTCGGTGGCGCCGACCGACCAGCTGCCCGGCGAGACGCCGCCGAGGTCGACCTGGTGCGCGACGGCCCCGGTCCAGGCGAACAGTTCACCGTCGATGAACAGCGGTGCGAACAGGCTCACGTCGTTCTGGTGCAGGCCGCCGCCGACCCAGGGGTCGTTGCACAGGAACATGTCACCGGGGCGGATCCCGGGGCGCGCGGCACGGTGACGTAGCGTCCAGTTGGCGGCCATGTCGAGGGAGGCGGCCAATTCCGTGTTGTAGAGACCGACCTGGACGACGTCACCGACCTCGTCCATGATCGCGGCGTCGAAGTCGTTGCAGTCGGTGACCACGACCGAGCCGGACATGCGTTTGAGGGCTTCCCCCATCTCCTCGGTGATCGAGGTGAGGCGGTGGCGGACTACCTCGTAGGTGAGGGGGTCGAGACCGTCCACCACGGACTGGTCGACGTCGTGCAGGCGCACGGCGTCGCCGACGACCCGGCGGGTCTCGGCGGGAGACGTGGGCAGGTTCGCGAATTCCTCGGAACCGGAAACGGGGATGACGGGCATCGGCGCGGTCCTCTCAGGCCTTGGTGTAGCTGATGACGAGGTTGCCGAGCCGGTCGACGCGGCCGATGCAGCCTTCGGGCAGGGCGACAGTCGTGGTCGGGGCCTCGACGATGGCGGGGCCCTTGAGTTCCTGACCGGCCGCGAGATCGCGGTAGTCGAAGATGTCGGCGGCCTGCCAACCGCGGCGCGCGTCGAGGAAAACCTGGCGGGTACTGGATGAGACGGGCGCTGCGGTGGCGACGCCGACCTCACCCAGCCGTGGGCGGATCGGCAGCTCACCGACCGCCTGCGTGCGGTAGGTGATCAGCTGCAATCCTGCCTCGGAGAACCCGGACCCCTTGCCGTACAAGCGTTCGTAGAGTTCACCGAAGGCAGTGGTGACATCCTCCAGGCCGGCGGTATCGACGGCCTCGGCCGGCACCGGTGTCGGGACCTCGGCGAGCTGCATCGTGTACCGGAGGTCGACTTCGTTGCGGTAGGTGACGTTGCCGAACCGCAGCTTCTGCGCGCCCAGCCGATCGTCCAGCTCCGAACGCAGCTGCGCGAACGCTCCGTTGAAGTCCTCGACGGGGTTGGGGAAGTTGCTCGGCGACGACAGCTCGGCGGTGAGCACGATGTCCGACGCGGCCAGGCCGTAGGCGGAAAACACCGCGGCGGTCGGCCCGAGCGGGACCACCACTTCCGCGACATCGAGGTCGGCCGCGTAGCTCGCGCAGTGCATGGGGCCGGCGCCGCCGAAGGCGTAAAGCGCGAAATCGCGCGGGTCCTGGCCGGAAGTGACGACGACTTTGCGGACGAGGTCGGCGGTCTGGGCGTTCTGGATGGCGTAGATCGCGGCCGCGGCGTCGTCGACGGACAGGCCCAGTGGCTCGGCGATGTGCGTCCGCACTGCCTCGGCCGCGAGGTCCTTGGACAGCTTTTTGCGGCCACCGAGGAAGTTGTCCGGGTTGATGATGCCGAGCAGCAGGTCGACGTCGCTGACGGTCGGTTCGGTACCGCCTTCGCCGTAGCACGCCGGGCCCGGCCGTGCGCCGGCGCTGCGCGGGCCCACCCGCAGGTTGAGTCCCGGGTCGACCCAGGCGATCGCGCCGCCGCCGGCTCCGATGGTGTGGACGTCGACCATCGGCACGTTCAGCTGGTACTGGTTGAGCACCGTGCTTGTCGTGGCCACCGGTTCACCGTCGACGACGAGGCCGGCGAGGAACGTGGTGCCGCCCATGTCGGTGGAGATCACGTTGCGATGGCCCAGCGCCTGAGCCAGGCGGGTGCAGCCCACCACTCCTCCGGTCAGGACGGAGCCGATCGTCGTGATCGCCCGCGACGGTGCGTCACCGGAATCGACGCAGCCGCCCGAACCCTGCATCACCAGCAGCGAACCGCCGAAGCCGCGATCGCGCAGCTCTGCCTCCAACGGCCGCAGGTAGTCCCGCAGTCGCGGGCCGACCTGGGTGTTCATGATGGTGGTGGCGCTGCGGGCGTACTCGCGGATCCGTGGGCTCACGTCGCAGGAGAGCGCCACGTACAGCTCGGGTGCCTCCTCGGCGATCAACTCACCCACCCGCCGCTCGTGCGCGTCGTTGCGGAAGCTCCACAGCAGCGAAACGGCGATCGCCTGTGCGCCGGCGGCGACGAGTTCGCGGATCGCGATCCGGGTTCCCGCTTCGTCGAGGGCCACGACCTCGTGTCCCTTGTGGTCGATGCGCTCGTCGATCTCCCGGATGAGCTGCGGCGGCACGAGCGGCTTGGGTTTGTTCGTCAGCACCATGTCCTGGACCTCGTCCGAGCCGAGCCCGGCGTAGCGCCCTTCCAGGTTCATGATGGCGATCGAGTCCGCGTGACCGCGGGTCGTGAGGAACCCGACGGTGGCGACATCTCCCGTGACCAACGCGTTCAACGTCGACGTTGTGCCGTGGACGATGTAGTGGGTGTTGGCGAGCAGAGCCGCGGTGTCGACCTCGAGCGCTCCGGCCAGTTCGTCCAGAACCGTGAGAAATCCCCGGGAGAAGTCCGGTGGGGTCGACGGAGTCTTGGTCGCGGCAACCCGTCCCGATTCGTCCGATGCGAAGGCGTCCGTGAACGTTCCTCCGATGTCGATGCCGATTACGTACGCCACGGAGCGCTCCCTCTACTCAACGTTGACTAGGGCCCCACATCTGGGTGGCTACACGGTAACTACGGTTGACTCTGCTGTCCAGTAACTGTCTCTGTCAGACAGAGTTATATTCGGGCTAGCGCACCCCTGGCGCATCCGGGTTGGCAGCCAAGTTGGTGAATGTCATCAATGGCATGCACTCAGTCAGTCGCTGCGACCGGATCCTCAATGCGGCTTGTGTGTCCACGAGACACGAACAGGTGAACTGCCCACGCCGGAGCTGTTCGGTCAGCGACAGTGTGCCCGGCAAGGCATTCAGGACAGGAGCGATGCGGCCTCGATAAGGTCGCGTTTGAGCCGTCCGCCGATTTGCCGAAGTTCATTGCGCGAAGTGCGACTCAGCGGTATCAAGACGTCCACGGCGAACCGGAAGGGCAAGTTCTTAGACGCGAGCGGCCGCCACGGACGCGTCACGAGCATCGCCTGCCCCGCCGAGGTGCGCCCCGCGGGCATCGCCTGACCCAGTCGGGACGCGCACTCCAAGATTTCCAGAGTCGACTTCTTCAAAGCAGAGCCCTGCGGGTCGCGTCAGCAGCCATTTACCGGCAGGCTGCGCCGCTCGAGCAACCACAGAGCAGGTGAAGGGCGGATCGAGGACTGACAGTGGCTACTGCCACTGACGAGTGACAGGGCTACGAGCAGGACGGCACTGCCCGACCTCTCGGGTTGTATCGCCCTTCACGTCGAGTGGAAGCGAACCTGGCCGAGGGCCATGTCGAGCGAGGCGCGCAATTGATCGGCGTCCTGAGTGGTATGCGCCAGCAGATAACCTCCTTGCAGGGCAGCGATGACGCCGACGGCAAGGACTTCCGGCGCCACATCGGAATCGAGCTCGCCGGCGGCCTGGATGCGCGACAAGGCCGAGGCGAGCAACCCCTGCCACCGGGAAAACGCTGTGGCGAGGGCGAGCCGGCCACGATCGTGGCGGTGAGCGAGGTGGTAGATGAGCGAGCCGAGAGGGCAACCGCCTTGCGCCGCGCACGAATCGAGCAGCCGCGACTGCCACTGTTCGAGGTCCGTGAGGCGTTCGACTGCGTTCAGACTGGGGCGCTGCGCCCGCAAGACGACCTCGAGCTGGGCCTCGACGATCGCCTCCACGATCCGGCCGGAGTCGGGAAACAGCTGGTTGAGCTCGGCCTGAGTCACGCGAGCGGCAGCATGAACACGCGCCGCGGTGAGCGAGCCGACGCCTTCGCGCAGCAGGAGCGTGGTCGCCGCTGCCACGACGCGCGCACGGGGTCCCGGCTCGGAATTGTCGCGACTCGGGCGGGGCCTGTCATACCAGTCGGCCGTCATGGTGGCAACAGTAGCCGCCCTCGTTCCAGTGGGGGACTTCCCCCTGAGCAATCAGGGTCCATATGGTCCACTTCTTACCCGCTGAGGGCAAGACAGTAGATTCGAACCCAACCTCGGCCGCGCGGCCGAGGCACCCGGTCGAGGTTGAGTTCCCCGCAATGGACTGTTAAGTCCACAAAGCGTGGACGTGATCCCAGCACACACAGAGAGGGAAGAGGTTCCGGATGAAGGCGATTGTGGTGACGGACGAGGCCGCGGGAAGGGCCGGGATGACACTGGTGGACCGGCCCGACCCCGACGTGGCGATGCTCGCCGACCTCGCCGGGGCGAACTACGGCGATGTCGTCGTCGAGGTTCACGCCTCGGGCTTCACCTGGGATGAGCTGTCGTGGCCCTCGACCTGGGTCGATCGCCGTGGCCGGGACCGGACGCCGTCGATCCCCGGACACGAGGTGGCCGGCGTGGTCACCGCGCTCAGCTACGGTGCCGCGGGATTGTCGGTCGGTCAACGGGTGTTCGGTCTCACGGACTGGACCCGCGACGGCACGCTGGCGGAGTACGCGATCGTTGAAGCACGCAATCTCGCGCCGCTGCCGGGCGACGTCGACTTCACGACCGGTGCAGGCCTTGTCATGGCGGGCCTCACCTCGTGGCAGGGGTTGTTCGTGCACGGCCGGCTGGAGGCGGGACAGAGCGTTCTGGTGCACGGCGCAGCCGGAGCGGTCGGGTCGATGGTGGCGCAGCTCGCGCGTGAGGCGGGTGCTTACGTTGTGGGCACGGGGCGCGAGGCCGACCGTGCGACGGCCCACGATTTCGGGGTGCAGGAGTTCGTCGATCTGGAGAACGACGCGCTGGAGGACGTCGGCAGTGTGGATCTGGTGTTCGATGTCTTCGGTGGTGACATCGGGTCGCGGTCGGCGGGTTTGGTTCGGGCCGGAGGCACGCTGGTGACGATCGCCGGCCCGCCGGAGACCCGGCCCGCCGACGGCCTGGCGGTCGACTTCGTCGTCGAGGCCGACCGTGCTCAGCTGGGTGAAATCGTGCAGCGGGTGCGAGACGGCCGGGTGCGCACGAACATCGGCACCGTGGCGAGCCTCGACGACGCCGTGGCCGCGTTCAACCCGACCGAGCGGAAAAAGGGCAAGACGATCATCCGCGTTCGCCCCTAACGAGCGCGGACGAAACCGGTTCCGACTCCCCTGCCGGCACCGTCAGCGACGCGACCTCGACGGTGTGGCCCCGCCAGCGTTCCCGCAGGACGTCCCGGCGACGGCTCGTGGTGAGACTCGCGGATCCGCCGAGCCTCACCACGAGCCCTGGCGTGCCCCGCTGCCCGCGAGCGAACCACTGAGTGCGGCCTTCAGCTTCCTTCTCGACGCGATGCCGAGCTTCCCGAAGATCTTGCCCATGTGCCACTCGACCGTGCGTGCGCTGAGGAACAGCTGCGCGGCGATTTCGGAATTGGTGCACCCTTCGGCCGCCAGCCGCGCGATGGTGACTTCCCGGCCGCTCAGCTGTTCCGCCGGCGACGCCACCCTCGCTTCCACGATGGCGCCGGCAGCGACGAGTTCGCGGCGCGCGCGTTCGGCGAAGCCGTCGGCGCGCACGCGCCGGAAGGTCGCCAAGGCCTGCCTCAGCTGGTCGGCTGCTTCGTCACGCCGGCGTTCCCGGTGCAGCCATTCGCCGTAGAGCAGCTGAGCTCTCGCCCGCAGCACGTCCACTTTGCCGCGCTCGAGGTGTTCGATGGCCGCGCGGTAGAGCCGGTCCGCGTGGGCGCCCTGGCTCAGCAAGGCCCGTGAGCGCGCCGCCACCCCGAGCGCCATCTCCGTACCGGTCGCGTCGGCCCGCGCCACGAGTTCCTCCATGGCGTCGGTGGCGATGCGGGTCTCGCCGCAGCGAGCCGCCGCTTCGACACGCTCGAGCAGGCCGTAGCCGTACATGCCGATGTCGTCGTACTCGACGGCCCAGTCGGTGGCGGCCAGCGCTTCGCGGTACTGCCCGAGGCTGTTGTGAAGCACGGCCGCGGCGTATTGCACGATCGGGATCACTCGGCCTTCACCCCGCGCATGGGCGCTGTGCAGGCTGGTCCGCACCAGCTCGAGCGTGTGCTCCTCCTGGCCGCGGTAGGCCGAGAGCACGGGCTCGATGTACTGCGGAGGCGGAGCACCGGTGGCCTGGGTGATGGCGTCGGACTCTTCGAGCAGCGTGGCCGCTTCGTCGAAGCGCCCTGCGTGCACGCACACGCCGGCGCGGTAGGCGAGTGCGACCGGCAGCAACCTCAGCACACCCTGCTCACGCAGGATCTGCACCTGCCTGGCGGCGAGGTCATCCCACGCCTGCTGATCCCACAGGTCCAAGGCGATTCGGCCGACGAGCCCGTACCAGCGCAGCCCCGCGTCCCCGGTGTCGGCGTCGTGGAGGAACTGGCGCACGGCCCGCATGAGCGACGGTGCCGCGGCTGTGTAGCCGTCGGTGAACCGCAGCACCAGTCCGTCGAGCAGCAGGTCGACGGCTCGAGGCGGAGACGGCGCGGGCGGGGCCGACCGCGCGGCGCAGGCCATCCCGGCTGGGCCGTCCTGTGCGCACGTGAGCCGACCGGCGAACACCGAAGCCACCATCGTCTCGAGGTAGGTTTCGCGCGAGAGCAACGGGTCGAGGTCTCGCAGGTGTTCCGCGGCAGACAGCAGCAACGCGGGCGCGTCGCGGCCACGGTTGAGGGAGAAGGCGATCTGCGCGCGAAGCAGCTCGACCTGGGCCTGCCGCATGAGGTCCGGCGGCGCCGCCTGCGCGTACGCGAGCAGCGTCAGCGCTTCGTTCGGAGCCCCGGCGTTGAGCTTCGTGCGTGCGGCCGCCAGTGCGCGGCGCCCGCGCTCGGCGGGATCCGGGGTCAGCTCGGTCGCCTGAGCCAGGAACGCCGACGCCGCGGACATCCCGCCGCGGGCTCGTGCCCGATCCGCCATCCGTTCCAGCTCGCCGGCGACCGCCTCATCGGGAACCGGCGTCGCCTGCCCGCGGTGCCACGCGCGATGCTCGCCATCCCCTCCCGGATCGATCGCGTCGGCAAGCGCCGCGTGCACCCGCCGGCGGTCGGTACGGCCGCCCGCCCCGTAGACGGCGGACCGGATCAGCGGGTGGCGGAACCGGACCCGAGGGCCGATGGTGATCAGCTCTGCCCTTTCCGCCGGTTCCGCCGCCGATTCCGGCACGCCGAGGAGTTCCGCGGCACGCCAGAGTACATCTGACTCCCCCACCGGGTCGGCCGAGGCGATGAGCAACAGGAGCCGGGTGTCCGCCGGTAGTACGGACAGCCGGGCGGCGAAGCTGCGTTCGATGCGTCGCGACATCGGTCGCTCTTCGCCCACCGATCCGAAACTTCCGGCGAACGCGGGCACGTTCGCCGAGCGCGGCAATTCCCGCAGCGCCAACGGGTTGCCCCGCGCCTCCGCGAGGATGCGCTCGCGCACCCGCTCGTCCATCGGACCGGGCACCGTCACTGCCAACAGTGCCCGTGCATCCCGGTCGCCAAGCCCGGTGAGCGCCAGGCCGGGCAGTCGCTCCAGGCCCGCCATGTCCGGATTCTGGTACCCGTCACGGATGGCGAAGATCATCGCCACCGGATCGACCCGCAGTCGGCGTGCGACGATCGACAGCGTCCGTATCGAGGCGCTGTCGAGCCACTGTGCGTCGTCGACCACACACACCAGCGGCTGCTCCGCAGCGACCTCTGCCAACAACGTCAGCACAGCCAGGCCCACCACGAACAAGTCCGGCGGGTTCCCGTTCGTCAGACCGAACGCAGTGGTCAGTGCCGCGCGTTGCGGAGCCGGCAGACGATCGAGCCGACCCAGATGCGGCGCACACACCTGGTGCAGTCCGGAGAAGGCGAACTCTGCCTCCGATTCGGCCCCGGCCACGTGGATGACCTGCAGATCGGCGGCCACCGCGACCGCGTGGTCCAGCAACGTGGTCTTGCCGACCCCCGCCTCGCCGCAAACCACGAGCACGGCGCTGCGTCCCCGCCTGACTTCGCCGACGACCTCGCCGACCACCTCGAGCTCGCGACGCCGGCCGAACAGCGTCGGAGCCGGATCGTCGCCCCTCACCGCGTCTCCCCAACGTCTGCTTCGAATCAGCATTTCGGTGTAGTCACGCACTCCGGTAGATATCGGTGCACAGCCGCGCCTCGTCAGTGATCGCCACGCCACGGCCCCTGGCACCACAACGCGTCGGCAACGGCCGGCTCAGCTGGTCGGACCCCACCTGCTGACGCGGATTCGCTGCACATCGACTCCGACCTCGAGAAGCAGGTTGGTGGCTCCGTCGCAAAAGCCCGCCGAGCCGCACACATAGACCTCGCGGTCGGACTCGACGAGAGGGCGAACATCCTCGGCCGTGAGGCGCCCCACGGGACGGGAGCTGCCCGCGGGCGCTTCGCGGGTGTAGACGACCGTCGTCTCCGGACCGGAGATCTCGTCCGCGTAGTACAGATCGGCGGGCGATCGGACGGACACGACAAGCCGCATCAGGTCGGGGCGGTTCGCGCGTCGCGCAAGCCGCAACATGGACATGAGCGGCACCACACCCGAGCCCCCGGCGAGGCCCAGGATCGGCGTGGCACCGTCCCACGAGAAGAACCTGCCGACCGGACCGCGGACCTCCAGGACGTCCCCGACTTCGACGACGTTGTGCAGAAACCCTGACACCTCACCGTCGGGCAGCATCTCGACCGTGATCTCGATGTCTTCCCCACCGGGGGAGCTCGCCACGGAGTAGTCGCGCTGGGCGTGGTAGCCGTCCGGCGCGGTCAGCCGGACGACGTAGAACTGGCCGGGCCGGTGTGTCCGCGGTTCGGTGAGCCGCAACCGGAAGGTCTTCGCGTGGGAAGCCTCCGGACCGATGGCGGCCACGACGGCGGTCTGCCAGGACGAAGAGGCCGGCATCAGTCCCCCTGGTAACGCTGCTCGAGCCACGGGTCACCGTGGTCGTGGTAGCCGTTTCGCTCCCAGAAGCCCTGCTCGTCCTCGGCCATGAACTTCAGTCCCGACACCCATTTGGCGCTCTTCCAGAAGTACAGGTGCGGCACCAGCAGCCGGGCCGGACCACCGTGGATGTCGTCCAGTGGCGCGCCGTTGACGTCCCACACCACCCAGGCTCGGCCGTCGACCACGTCCTCGATCGGCAGATTGGTGGTGTACCCGGTGTGCGAGCGCGCCATCACGTACGCCGCCTCGTCACGCACCCCGGTGATCTCCAGCAGGGTGTCGATGGAGACCCCGTCGAAGGTCATCCCGAACTTGGACCACGTCGTGACGCAGTGGATGGCGCCTTCGTACCGATCCGGTTCGAGTGCGTGGATCTCGTCCCAGGTCCAGCTGGTCGGCGTGTCGACGAGGCCGTCGATCGTGAAAGTCCAGTTCGCAGTGTCGATCGATGGAGTCGCCTCCGCGTGCAGCACCGGCCAGTCCTTGCCCGCGTCGTATTGACCCGGTGGCAGCCGAGGGTCTCGGCTGGACCGTTGACGCCCGATGAAGCCTCTCGTCGTTACCATGTCTGTCCACCTTTCTCATGCGTTCAGTGCCGGAGAGCTCCAGCACTCATTCCGGGACGATGTGAATGGCCGCTTCTTCGGCGGACGCCGCGGCGCCGTCCACACCCACGTCGGAGGCGAAGAGGTAGGGATACACCTCGTCGGCGTCCGGGTCTTCGACCAGCCGGCCCGCGCGCGCCTCTCCGACCTGGTCGTCGTACAGCTCCCCGTCCGTGTCGGACGCGTCCCCGAGCCCGTCACCCTCATCCGCGACGGGAAAGACGTCCGGCACTTCACGCCGGAGCCGCTTGCCGAGCTCCTCGTGGCCCGCGGCCTCCCGTGCCGTGAGCCCCCAGTCGAAGACCGCGGAGGGCCGTTCCGGCGGCGTGTACCCCTCGTCCAGGACGTCGGACACACCACGATCCACGAGGCTGTCCTCGGGATCCAGAACGCCGTCATCCAGGTCGACACCACCGTCGTACTCGTCAGTGTCGTCGCTCATGGAGTTCTCCCATCCGATCGGCCGCGCTGGTCGCGCGACCCTCACCGAGGTGGACTATATAGTCCGCATTGACGAACTGGCCGGCTTACCCGTGTGGGTCATCCGACAGCGTGTGGCCGCATCGAGCACTGCGGTCAGGAGATGAAGTCGTTGTCCACCAGGTAGGCGCGAATGTTGCGCCGGGCGTCGAACATCGCCTTGTAGATGGCGTTGCGGTTGGTTTCCAGTTTTGCAGCGAGGGCATCCATCGGGATGTTGTCGATGGCCACAGCGACGAAGACGCGGCGTTGGCGTTCGGTCAGTGCGCTCTCGATGGCATGAGCAAGGGCGGCCCGGAGTTCGATGGCCTGCACCTGGTGGGGCGGTTCGTCACCGACGGCGGCCCGAGCGCACTCGGCCGCGTCGTGGTCGAGAGACACTCGGTGGTCTCGCCAGAAGTGCCGGCCGACTTTCGTCGAGACCTCGAGAATGACGAATTTGAAGGCCCAGGTCTTGAACTGCGCGTCGCCGCGGAACTCACCGATCTTGCGGGTGATCCGCATGAGGGCGTCGGCGGCGGCCTGGTGGGCCAGGTCTTCGAGTTCGGGGCCGGTGAGCCGGAGGACCGGCGACCTGCGCGCGGCCTCCCTCCTGGCGATCTTGATGAGCATCGCGTGCAGCCGGCGACAGGCGTCTTCGAATGCCGGGCTGCCAGGACTCAACTCCCGGACCCAGACGGCGGACGCGGGATCGAAGCTCCGTCCATCGAGCAGGACTCGCTCGTCGACCTCCGAGGTGGTCACGTGAACCGGGGTTTCAGTCCGGTGTCAGCGGGGTATGTCGTCTGCACACGGGATACGGCCGGCGTCATGCCGCCCCACCCCCTCTCTCATGACCGTTATCAACATCTGAAATCCCCTGCCACGCCGTCACCGCTACTTGTCCGACAAGCACTGAACCGACTCGCACACCACGCACGGAGAGTCGGCAGACCGAGCCATGGCCTCGGTGTTCGAACCGCTTGGCGCGATGCCGTCAAGCCGGGCCGACGCCATGAGCGTTCGGACAGCTCGTGTTTCGAGGCGCGGCAAGGGCCGCTCCACCTACCCGCGAGCTGTCGGGACTGTCGCTACCTTCATAGCAAAACAGGACCATTAAGTCCAGAAGGTCTCCGACCCTGTGCCGAATGTCCATTGAGAACTGCGCGTTGGGCCTCACGCCGTTCGAAGCGACGACTGACTGTCGGTGTCCCAGCGACGCGGGACACCGCGGACACGGCGCCGTCGGGCCTCGCGCTTCGTGAGGATGCCGGCGGCGGCGAGCGCGCGGACCACCGACGAATGGCCGGCGTTGAGCCGGAACCGGTACCGGGACGCCGGGGTTCGAGCCGTGTCGAGATGTCCCCGAAGGAGTTGCGTCGCCGCCGTGCCGAGCCCGGTGCAGTCGGTCAGGTCGACGGTAACGATCCCGCGGCACAACTCGGTCGCGACGTCGAGCTCCGCGCAGAGCGCCTCGACGGCCGATCGTTCGATCAGGCCGCCGCTGACGAACAGGGTTATCGAGCCGTCGGAGACCACGGCCCTCAGAAGCTCCCTCGGATGATGCACCGCGATCGCGGTTCCCGTCATCAGTGAAGGCTTCTCCGATACCGTTCCCTCCGGAACGCTGTGCTGGCTTGCGAACACGAGGCCCCTCCCCTGTGGGTGATCACCTGTTGGCGGCGACCCCTGATCTCCCCTTACCGCGGCCCTGGGATCACGTCCGGTCGAATGCCCGCAGAGGAGACCGGCCACCCGAGCCGGTTGCGGTCTCAGGGCGGCCGGCCCCGCGGGGGTTCGGCCGTGAAACGGGTCCGGATCCGCGCGCGTAGTGGCAGCCACTCTTTTGGGTCCACCCCCGGGGGTAAGACGCGGCCGATCGCTGCCTCGAACACTGCATGAGCTCACTGACCACGCCGACCATGGGCACGGGCGTGCTCGCGAAGCGTCTCGGGCAGGCCGCGGACAACGCAGATCAGCGGTACAAGCTGGCCAAGGGCCTGCGGCACCAGATGAACAAGGTGTTCCCGACCCATTGGTCCTACCTGATCGGCGAGGTCTCGCTGTACAGCTTCATCGTCGTGATCGCGACGGGCGTGTACCTGACGCTGTTCTTCGATCCCTCGATGCAGGAAGTCACCTACCACGGCAGCTTCCAGAACCTGCAGGGCGTCGAGATGTCGCAGGCCTTCAAGACGACCCTGGACCTCTCGTTCGACGTGCGTGGCGGGCTGTTCGTGCGGCAGCTGCACCACTGGGGGGCGCTGATCTTCATCGCCGCGACGCTCCTGCACATGCTGCGGATCTTCTTCACCGGCGCGTTCCGCAAGCCGCGTGAGGCGAACTGGGTGATCGGCGTGATCCTGCTCCTGATCAGCATGTTCGAGGGGTTCTTCGGTTACTCGCTGCCGGACGACCTGCTTTCGGGCACGGGTGTCCGCGCGACCTTGTCGGGTATCGTCTTGTCGGTGCCGGTCATCGGCACCTGGATCCACTGGGCGCTGTTCGGCGGCGAGTTCCCGGGCGACCAGATCATCCCGCGCCTGTACACACTGCACATCCTCGTGCTGCCGGGGGTCCTGTTCGCCCTGATCGGCGTGCACCTGGTGCTGGTGTGGTTCCAGAAGCACACACAGTTCCCGGGCGTCCGAGCGAAGGAAGACAACGTCGTCGGCATCCGGATCGTGCCCGAGTTCGCGCTTCACGGCGGGTCGCTCGCCGTGGTTACCACGGGTGTCATCGCGTTGATGGCCGGTCTTTTCCAGATCAACCCGGTGTGGAACTTCGGGCCGTACAACCCGTCGATGGTGTCGGCCGGTTCGCAGCCGGACTGGTACATGGCCTGGGCCGACGGCATGCTGCGCATCTGGCCCGCGTGGGAGGTGTACCTCGGGAACTACACGATCCCGGCGGTGTTCTTCTCCGGCGCGATGGGCATGGGGCTGCTGATCAGCATGCTGACCGTCTACCCCTGGATCGAGGCGAAGCTGTCGAAGGACACCGTGCAGCACCACAACCTGCTGCAGCGGCCGCGCGACGCACCGGTCCGCACCGCGCTGGGCATGATGGCGCTCGGATTTTTCCTGGTCATCGAGCTGTCGGGCTTCAACGACATCATCGCCGACCAGTTCGACATCTCCCTGAACGCCACCACGTGGGCCGGCCGCATCGGCGTGCTGATCGTGCCGCCGATCGCCTACTACCTCACCTACCGGATCTGCCTGGGTCTGCAGCGGGCCGACCGCGAGGTGCTGGAGCACGGCGTGGAGACCGGCATCATCAAGCGCCTGCCGACCGGCGGGTTCATCGAGGTCCACCAGCCGCTGGGCGGCGTGGACAGCCACGGCCACGCAGTGCCGCTCGAGTACCAGGGCGCACCGGTGCCGAAGAAGATGAACAAGCTCGGTGCCGCGGGGCGCGCCGTCCCGGGCTCGCTCTGGACGCCGGACCCGCCCGAAGAGACCGCCGCCCTGGATCGGGCCGCCGAACAGGGGAAAACGACGTGACCGAAGGCGAGGACAACGGCCGGCTTCGTGCCCTCACCGAGGCCGGCGTGTCGATCTGGCTGGATGAGCTCTCCCGCGACATCCTGGAGAACGGCGAATTCGAACGCCTGGTGCGAAGCAGTTCAGTGGTGGGCGTCACCACGAACCCGACGATCTTCGCCAACGCCATCGCCCGGAGCAGTCGCTACGCCCTACAGCTGAAACGCCTGGCCGGGAACGGAATCGACGTGACGGAGTCCGTCCGGGCGTTGACGATCTGGGACGTTCAGCAAGCGGCGGACGTACTCCGTCCGATCTGGGAGAAGACCGACGGCGTTGATGGCAGGGTGTCGCTCGAGGTGAGTCCCGAGCTCGCCGGCGACACCGACGCGACCATCGCGGACGCGATCCAGCTGTGGGAGCTCGTCGACCGGCCCAACCTCCTGGTGAAGATCCCCGCCACCCGAGCGGGCGTCCGAGCTGTTTCCGGTGCGCTGGCGGCGGGCGTCAACGTGAATGTCACTCTGGTCTTCTCGCCGCGGCGCTGTGCTGAGGTTGGTGAGGCGTTCGTCGACGGGCTCGAGCGAGCTCGTGAGAACGGCCACGACCTCGCGGCGGTCCACTCGGTCTCTTCGCTGTTCGTGTCCAGGGTGGATACCGAAGTGGACAGACGGCTCGACATCAGGGGCGTCCCCGAAATGCGCGGCCGGGCTGCCCTGGCCAACGCGCGGCTCGCACATGAAGCCCTGGCTGCGGTGTGGGAATCCCCGCGGTGGCACAGCCTTGCCGCCGACGGAGCCCGCCCCCAGCGGTTGCTGTGGGCTTCGACCGGTGTCAAGGATCCGTCCTTTCCCGACACCAAGTACGTGACCGGCCTCGTCACGCACGGCACCGTGTCCACGATGCCGCCCACGACCCTCTCGGCGTTCGCCGATCACGGCGAGCTTGCCGGGGACCGAGTCGTCGGGCTCGGCAAGGAAGCCGCGGCCGACCTCGCGGCCCTCGCCGCTGCGGGTATCGATCTCGATGACGTGTACGACACGCTCGAGAGAGAGGGCGTCGCCAAGTTCGCGGCCAGCTGGCGAGCCCTCCACGCGTCAGCAAGTGCGTTTCTCGGCTGAGGGCCCGCATTCCTCGCTCACACCCACGGTTGTCTCGAAGGGAATCTCATGCCTCGATCGCTGGAGTCGCTCAGCCCGGCCGATGGCGAGCAGGTGGCCAACAAGAACCTGGTGGCCGCACTGACTGCCGGACGGATCGTTTACGACGACGGCGCCGAACAGGTCTTCGACCACGACGGTGCGACCACGTACACCGACCGCGGCCACCCCACACGCGGAGAGTGGTACATCGACGCCGACGGCCGTTTCGCCTCGTTCTGGCCGCCCACCTATCGTGCCTCGTACGACCTTCGCTGGGTTGTCGAGGCCGGCTCGATCGTCGGCCTGAGCTTCACGCATTGCGGAGACGGTTCACAGTTCACCGGGCGATACGCCTGACCGGCCGATCGTCATGATCTCAACCGCCGAACACCAGCGCGCGGAATGCAACCCAAGTTTCCGTCTGCGCGCTGGTGTCCATTGTGCTGCCCGTTTCCCGGCACACCACGACCTACGGGTGTCGCCCACACGGGATTGCCACGGGTGCGTTCATGGTGGCGGGTGTAGTTCACTTCAGTCCTCGACAACGAGAGGTGTGCGCAATGGTGAAAGCCGTCATCGGGGGAACCGTGATCGCCCAGGCAGAACGGGACGACCTGATCTCCCTCGAAGGAAATCTCTACTTCCCCCCTGCGGCGATCCGGCAGGGAAGCCTCCAACCGAGCTCGACTCGATACACCTGTCCGTGGAAGGGCGCGGCCCGCTACTACGACGTCATCACCGACGGATCACAGACCCACGACGCGGCCTGGTGCTACCCCCACCCGCACCAGTCCGCGGTCGACCGCGTCGGAACGGATTTCTCCGGCTATGTGGCGTTCGACTCGCGAGAGGCGGACATCCTTGACTGATCCGATCCTCGCCGCAATCCGTCTTCGGAACACCTGGCTGCGTCTGAACAACCTGACCGATTGGCAGACCACCGCGGCCTGCCGATCCGAAGATCCCGAGGTGTTCTTCCCCTCCCCCACCGCTACGCCGCAAATCCGGCACGCCAAGGCCATCTGCGCAGCGTGCCCGGTCCGCTTGCAATGCCTGTACCTCGCCCTCGGCAACGGGCTCGACCACGGCATCTTCGGCGGGTTCACCGAACACGAACGCAACAGTCTCCTCCGGCGCACTGCCGCCGTCACAGCGAACAAGTCCCTGGCGGCGCAGGCCACTTCCTCGTGCGTCGCCGGCCGTCGGAGGCGACCGCCCCGCTGTCCCTGAACTCGAGTCACGGACCCGGTCATCCGGCGGCGATGTTGTGGTTCAGCCGGAACAGGTTGATCGGATCGTAGGCCTTCTTGACCTCGACCAAACGCGGGTAGCGCTCAGTGCCGAACACTGAACCGGACTCGGGGCCGAGTACCCCGGTGAAGGCGTCCGCGGCTTCCCGCCGGGAACTCCCGCAGTGAGGTCGCCTGTCCCAGTACGGCATCGGGTCTTCGGGGTCATTGTGGATACGGCCGGAGGCTGTGAGGGCAGATCGGCCATCGCGTCGACGGCGGGGGCGACGGCACGCATCGGGGCCGGCAGGCGCTCAGCCTCCGGCTCGAGACCGAGTTGGGCGTAACGGAGGTGGACCACGTTCGCCCCGCGCAGAGGCGCCGGCAGCCCAAGCAGCGGAGGCAACCATTGCACAGCGATCGACGAGGTCGCTTCTTCCGGCAGGCCGCCGACCCATGCCCGCCAGGCGTGCAGGACTTCGACCAGGTGCGCGCCCGCGAAATACAGGGAACCACTGTAGAAGCGGCGGACGGGTAAGAGCTCGAACTCCAGCGCGGTGACCACCCCGAAGTTGCCCTTGCACCCACGCAGGACCCAGAACAAGTCGGGTTCGCTGTCACCGTACGCGGCCGCCGTCGGCCGTCGCTACGTCGACGATGTGGACGTGGTCGACCGCGTAGCCCAGGCTCCGGCCGAGGATCGGGCTTTGCCCCTCCCCCGAGGACGTACCCGGTCACCCCACCTTCGGGGCGGAGCCGCAGGTAACTGAGCGCGTGTACATTGCGTCGCCGAAGCAATCGGTGACGACGCCGTCGCGGGCCTACCCTGATATTCGGCCGATCGACAGAATCGACGTGCGGCGGCGGAATGCGAGTACGCCCAGCAGGACAGTGGCTGCGGCGGCAACCAAGTGGAGCGTCACGGAGGCTTCGAAGACTCGCGCCAAGACGGGTACGCCCGAACGCAGCGCGACCCGGATATTGCCGGGCCCGCCGAGCACGAAATGCCACAGGGCACCCAGGATGAGCGCACCGGCGGCCGAGACGATGACGAGGCCTGCCCCGTCTCGCGCGGCAACCCGGAGGTGGCGCGCGATACCGATCGCGGTGCCGATGATGCCGAACAAGACGAGGAACAACGGCTCCAGGAGAGGCACGCCTCCGGCGAGCAACCCCAGCAGTACGAAGTCCACCAGCACGAGCGCCGCCTGCACAGCGGCCACGGCCGCCATGGCCCGGTCGACTCGCGCGACCAGCCGTGGCAGGCGAAGCACCGCTTTGCCGTTGACTGCGTCAGTCACAGGTTCCTCCTCCAAAAGTCCGGACGGTGAGGGATCGAGAAGGTCGAAACAACTTTTGCGCCCCGCAGCTGTCGGGACAGCGGGTGCGGCAACGAACGGGCGACCAGAGGGCGCCGGTCGCAGGGGGTGTGGTTGCGGAAAACCGCGGCGGCAACCGCGCCGGCGACAAACAGCGCCGCAGCGCAGATCACGCAAGCCAGGCGATAGCCGGGCTGGAACGCCTCGGATTGGGCGTACGAAGCGCCGGTGAGACCGACGAGCGGCGGAAGCGCCGCGATCCACAGCAAGGCGGCACCGCGCGCGACAGCGTTGTTGACCGCGGACGCGACGCCGACGTGGCCTCCCGGTAGCGACGACAGCGCGACAGACGTCAGAGGTGCCACCATCGTGGCGGTACCGAGGCCGAACACGCACTCGAGCGGGATCACCCAACTCCAGTAACCCGTGTCGGGCTTGATCTGCAAGGCCATCAGCGCCGCTGCGCCGCACAACACGGGACCGATGGTCAGTTGCCAGCGGGGCCCGACCCGCGCAGCGAGTTTACCGCTGGAGGGAGACAGCGCGAGGCTGATGATCGTGATCGGCAGAAGAGTGCTGCCGGCCTCGGCCGGGCTGTACCCGGCGACGGTCTCCAGGGCGATCGTGAAGATCAGGGAGAACACGCCGAACGCACCGTAGACGATGAACGTGATCACGTTGATCGAGACGAACGACCTGGACTTCCTCAGCAGCGCCGGCAACATCGGCGATGTCGTTCGCTGTTCGTAGCACACGAACCCGATCCCCGCCGCGACGGCCACGAGCGCACTCGCCAGCGCCCCCGGCCCGCCCGGGTTCGCCGGTATCGCGGTCAACGCGTAGGTCGCCGCGGCCAGGGTCACGAGGGCCAACGCCGAGCCACCCCAGTCCATGCCGGACGACTCGTCGTCGCGGGTCTCCGGAATGTGGCGCATGGTCACCACCAGCACGATGACCGCCACGGGCACGTTGATCAGGAAGATCCACCGCCACGAACCCAGCGACAGCAGCCATCCGCCGACGAACGGGGCGAGAACTCCCGCGATCCCGGCGAACCCGGACCAGGTTCCGATCGCTCGCGGGCGATCACCAGGTGCGATCGTCGACTGCAGGATGGCCATGCTCGCCGGTGCCATCAACGCTCCACCGATGCCTTGCAGAATTCGCGCACCGATGAGCGTGCCCACGTCGGGGACAGCCGCGCACAGGACCGAGGCGAACGTGAACCCGGCGACGCCGAGGAGGAAGATCCGCTTGCGGCCGTACCGGTCTCCGAGCCCACCCGCCAGCAGGATGAGCGAGGCGAGGCTGAGGGTGTATCCGGTCACGGTCCACTGAAGGGACGCGAAGCTCGCACCCAAGTCCCGGCCGATGTCGGGAAGAGCGACGGTCACGACGCTTGAGTCGATACCCGCGATACTCGCGCCGAGGACCGTCGCGACCAGGATCCGTCGACCCTGCGCAGACCGAACCGGAAAGCCCACCGGTGGCGGTAGAGCGACGTCTGAACCGCCCACGGCGAGTACCCTCCCTGTACTGACAGCCAGAATTTTCCGAACCAGTTCACCCAGCGCTTTTCCGGAAGAGATCCCGCTTACGGCCTGGCCACCAGTCGGTCGAGATCATCGACTTCGGGTGCCGTCAGGGAAATGTCGACTGCAGAGACGTTTTCGTTCAGGTGCTGGATGCTCAGCGTGCCGGGAGTGGGGAGGATCGCGGGTGAGCGATTCAAGAGCCAGGCCAGAGCGAGCTGCGCCGGCGAGACACCGCGCCGTCGCGCCAGCTCCGCCAACGGCCCATCCTCACTGGCCAGCGTGCCGGTCGCCAGCGGAAGCCAAGGGACGAACCCGATGTTCGCCGCTTCCGCGTAGTTCAGCAACGGTTCGGCCGCGCGATCGATGAGGTTGTACTCAGCTTGGACCGTGGCGATCTCCGCAAACGTCCTTGCTTCTTCCAGCTCGGCCAACGTAACCTCCGCCAGCCCGATCTGCCCGATCTTTCCTTCACGCTGCATATCCGTGAGAAGCCCGAGTTGGTCGGCTATGGGAGTGTGCGGGCTGAACCCGTGCAGCTGGAACAACGGAACGCGATCGAGCTTCAGGTACCACAGCCGAGTCTCGATCTGTTTACGAAGGAACGAGGGCCGCGGCACCGGTTCCCACTGCCCGTTCGGCGATCGAAGAAGTCCGCCTTTGATCATCAGCAGCAAGTCTTCGGGGAACGGGCTGAGTGCCCGCACAATGAGTTCTTCGTAGTCGAAGGGTCCCGACGATTCGGCGATGTCGATGAGATTCACCCCGAGATCGACCGCTTCTCGGAGCACTCGTGCCGCTTCAGTGGCGTCCTTCGGATGACTCCAGACACCGGACTCACTTATCTGAGCGGTCCCGAGACCGAGCCGGGTGATCGCGTGTCCTCCGATCGTGAAGGTACCGCATCGATCAGGAAGGGTTCCAGGCATGGTCTCGTCTCTTTCACTGTCTTGTGGATTTGTGCCGACATGAATCGGTCAGATGTCCGTGAGCTCACCCGGCCGCTCTCCTTCCGGCGGCGCCACCCTGGCCGGCACGTCGAGGTCGTAACGCCGCAACCGGAACACGTCGAGCCTCGTGTCGTAGTACTTGCCGGTTTGGCCGACCCACTCCATCCCCATCCGCCGCGCGGCCGCCGCGGCGCGTTGGTTCGCCGGGCGTGACACGGCGAAGATCTCGTCCGTGCCGGCATCGAAGGCATAGTGAGCGATCGCGTCACCGACTTCACCGGCATAACCGTTCCCCCACCAGCCACGAGCGATCTGGACACCGATCTCGAAATCGATGTCGTCGGGCGGCAAGGGCAGCAACGAGACCGCACCCACGACGCGTCCACTCGCGAGATCGGTAGCCTTCCACCGACCGACCGGAGGCTCGGTTTCCAAGCCGTCCGCGACCCAGCCGGCAACCAGATCCTGCATGGCGGAGATGTCCGCGACTCGATCCATGGCCGGCGCGAGCCACCGAGAAACCTCTTCGTCGCCGAAGATGCCCAGAGCCGCTTCGACGTCGGGCATCGTCCACGGAGCAAGCTCCAGCCGGGTGGTCCGGATCAGTTCTCCGTCGATGTCGACCGAATGCGACCCCGGAATCAACTCTGCACTCCTCTTCCTCAGCGATTTCCCCGGTTCCGGGGCAGTTCGAGCTTCCGTTGATCAGCGGTCGCGTGGCACGCGATCCGGCACAGCCGCCCGGCCGGGGAAGCGGCTGTCGACAAGCTCTTTGTATTCGGGGTGGTCGGCAATGTAGTCGGCCACGAAGGTGCAATAATTCGTGAGTTTCAGATCTCGGGCTCGCAGATCATCCAAAGCGTGCTTCACCAGCCGCGTCGCGACACCTTGACCACGATGTCCGGGATCGACGATCGTGTGGCTGAACGTCACTCGCCGATCACCGCGCGGGGCGTGGTAGACGATCATGCCGACGACCTGCCCGTCAACCACGGCCTCATACGATCCGCTGTCGACGTTGCGCTGTACATCCATCTCAGAACTCACTTCATTTCTCCTGATGATTTTCTCGAGCAGCACGGCCTGCACCCTCGGTGCATGAAGACCGTTTCCGCGGCGTCAGACCGAGACGCGGCCCGATGAGGTGCGACGCGCGGAGGGTGTCACGACACGTGACGAGGGAGCGTGGACGGCGTCAAGGCGTGACTGAACGGCACGGTCAGGCGCCAGGTGGAGTCTGCGAGTGGCGAACGCGGAACGTCGAACGTCGTGCTCCACGAGCTCTCGGCTGTGCGCCCATCGGAGAAGGTCAACGTCAGCGTGTACGACTGCGCGTCGGCTCCATTGTGGTGCGTGCCGCCACCGCGGCCGGCGAGGTGAAGGATGTCCGGCATCGAACTCAGCAGGATGGCGTTGATGCGGAGCTCGCGCCCCTGCGCCGCCGAGTATTCCGCCGCACAGTTGGCAGCGCGTTCCCCACGCCCGTGGGTCGTGGCGAGCATGACTTCGATCTCGCCCAGCACGTGCGCACTGATCGAGAGCTCCAACCGCACCAGGCCGTCGGACGCGTGGTCGCGGGATCGGCTGCCGTCACCTGTGATGGTGGCGGAGGACAGCCTCAGCGGAAGGCCGGCAACCGACGACCCCGGCATGAAGCCCAGCTGCTCACTCACCGTAGCTGTACCTTTCGCATTTTTACGACGAAGTCCGCACATTCGGCAGCGTTGAGCACCCGACCAGCTCCGTCCTCCGGTCCGCTCATCATGCACCAAAGAGAACTATTTAGTCCAGTCAGGAAGGGGAGCAAGCGTCAGGCTCGCCGCCTTTGTCCAGGCCGCCGCCCGTCGGGACCGTCCGATGTGTGTCACCTGGAGGTCGGGATGCCGCATAGAACTGCGAAAATTGAAACCGGTTTCTCGCTGTTCACCCGAACGACATCTCAGCGACGACAGTGATCGTGTTGTCGATCACGGGGGGCGATCAAGCCCGGTATGGAACCGGACGGTCCACTCCTGGGAGGTGAACTCCGCCGGACGCCCACGGCGAACGCCGCGGCTGAGGCGCCGGGTCAGGAGTTCGGCCGCACAGCCGATCGGAGCGCCTGGTAGCTGACTCGGCCTCGGTACGCACGTCCGTCGATGAACAACGTCGGCGTGCCTCGGACAGCCAACTCGGCACCGGAGGTGTAGTCGGCCACGACGGCGGGACGGAACCGCTGCGCGACCTCACCGGTGACGTCGCGGGCGCCGATGCGAGCCGCGTATGCCTGCAGGTGGACATCCGTCAGCTCGCTCTGGTGGGTCAGCAGCAAGTCGTGCATCTCCCAGAACAGCTCACCCGATGCCTCGGCGGCAAGAGCCGCAGTGAGTGCGTACGGGTGGATCGTGAAGATCGGAAAATGACGGAACACCAGGCGGATCGTGCCAGCCGAGCTGTCGATCAACCTGCGCAGCTCGGGTGCCGCCGCAGCACAGTACGGGCACTCGAAATCCCCGTATTCCACCACCGTCACCGAAGCCGATGGATCGCCGTACACGTGCCGGTCCAGATTGAACTCACTGCGCGTCGTCACCCGCGATCCCTCCGTCACAGAACGGTCCACTCCGGACAGCGGCACTGCGAACCATGGCTGTCTCCAGGCCAACGCCCGATCTGATGGACCGTACACAACCGGATCGACTGCACGTCAGGCATACTCGGGCCGTGAAGGCCGACTCGAGCCGATTCAACGACGGACTCCTCCCCCACCTGCCGTCGACGACCCGTCAGGTGAGCATGCCGCTGCCGTACGTGACCGCCGGCTTCCGCCGGTTCCTGCTCACCGAAGCCGGCAGCGCTGTCCTGCTCCTCGCCGCCACGGTGGCCGCGCTGGTGTGGGCGAACGTCGCGGGCGCGGACTACGACGCGTTCTGGGGCTTGCACGCAGGCGTGGAAGCCGGCGGCGCGCACTTCTCACTGGACCTTCGTGAGTGGGTGAACGACGTCGCCATGGTCGTGTTCTTCACGGTGGTGGGGCTGGAGATCAGCCGCGAGGTGTCCGTCGGTGAGCTGCACGACGTGCGCTCGATCATAGTCCCGGCCTGCGGTGCGCTCGGCGGCCTGGCGTTGCCCGCGGTCCTCTACTTCGTGTTCAACAGTTCCGGCGCGGCCGCAGCAGGCTGGGGCATTCCGATGTCGAGTGACACCGCCTTCCTGATCGGCGTGCTGGCTCTGTTCGGCCCCCGCTGCCCTGATCAATTGCGGCTCTTCTTGCTCACCCTCGCGATCGGCGACGACATCGGCGCGATCACGGTGATGGCGGTGTTCTACACACACCACGTTTCCGTGGTGGCGATCGCGGTGGCGGCGGCACTGGTTCTCGTGCTGTTGGGCCTGCGGAGGCTGGGAGTGTGGCGATTGGCGCCGTACCTCTTGGTCGGCGCCGGGTTGTGGGCGGCCGTCGACGCGTCCGGGGTCCACCCGACGCTCGCCGGTGTACTCATCGGCTTGATCGTGCCGGCCGGCGAGGTCGACAGTCACGCCCGCGAGCGACTCCGCCTCTACGGGCGCGCTGTGATCGAGCGCGCGGACACCGTGCGCGTGCGACTCGCCACCACCGCGATGAAGGCGACACTGTCGGCGAACGAGCGACTGCAGGGAATTCTGCACCCGATGAGCGCGTTCGTCATCATCCCCGCCTTCGGCCTGGCGAACGCCGGCGTGCAGCTCGACGGCAGCGCGCTGCGGGCAGCGTCGACCTCCACCGTGACCCTCGGTGTCGCGGTCGGCCTGATCGCGGGCAACACCTTGGGCATCTCGCTCGGAGCCGGAATCGCGCTGCAGACCGGAATCGGCACTCTGCCCGGCCGCGTCCGCTACAGCCACCTCATCGGCGGAGCCATGCTGGCCGGCATCGGTTTCACGATCGCGTTGTTCATCACCGATCTCGCGTTCGCCGACCCCGGCCTCCAGCAGCAGGCCAAGGTGGGGGTTCTCGCAGGATCACTCTGTTCGGCGATCCTCGGGTCCGTCGTGTTGCGTTTCCTCGGCGAACGTCTCCCCCTGTGCTCCTTCGACGAGCGGTTCTCACTCCCGGAGCTGCCCGAAGGCCCGTGGCGGGACCCGAGCTTGGCCTGAGACGAAGGCATCTCGGTGCCGTCGACCCCCAGCTTGTTGGACCACATAGTCCATCTAGACTGTGGTCCCCGAAAGCCGGCGGCCCGGCCTTCCCGGCAACGAACCTGGAGTGCGGTTGATCGACGACTTGTGTGCGGTCGTGGACGAGTTGACGTCCGACCCGTCCAACGCGTGGGCACGCGACCTCGGCTACCGTCCCGTGTGGGCCGGTTCCCCGGCCTCACGGATCGCGATCATCGGCCAGGCGCCGGGCCGGCGAGCCCAGGAGAGCGGCATTCCGTGGGACGACGCCAGCGGCGTCCGGCTGCGCTCTTGGCTCGGCGTCCGCGACGAGGAATTCTACGACCCTTCGCTGTTCGCCATCGTGCCGATGGATTTCTACTTCCCCGGCAAAGGCAAGACGGGCGACTTGCCTCCGCGCAAAGAATTCGCGCCACGGTGGCATCCGCAGATCTTGTCGAGGATGCCGCACATCACTCTCCGGGTGCTCATCGGCGCGCACGCCCAGCGGTACTACCTCAAGGGCCGATCCGAGGCCACCCTCACCCAGACCGTGCGGTCCTACTGCGACTACCTCCCTGCCGAGTTCCCGCTGGTGCACCCGTCTCCACTGAATTACCGGTGGCACGTGAAAAACTCCTGGTTCACCGCCGAGGTCGTCCCTGAGCTGGCGCGCCGAGTGTCGATCGCACTGGGACGCGGATGATGGTCACGGGATGGCCGACCTGGGCTCGGCCGGCCGCGTCGCATCGCGTGACACCTCCGCGCACGCAGGTACGATAATCTGTCGCGGTGGTGGAACCGGAGAGCACAGAGAAGCCCGTCCGGCTGACGGCGCGCGGTGAAGCGACCCGGGCCCGAATCCTGCATGCTGCTGTGGACCTGATGACGGTCAAAGGGGTGGCCGCCACCACGCTCGACGATGTCCGCGCGGCAAGCGGCACCAGCAAGTCACAGCTCTACCATCACTACGCTGACAAGGACGCGCTCGTCCAAGACGTGATCGAATACCAGGCCGAAGACCTGCTGGCCTCGCAGGGGGAACAGCTGCGCCGGCTGAACTCGATCCGCGGGCTCGAGCGCTGGCGTGATGCGATCATCCAGCGGAACGCTCTCCGCAACGGGGCTTACGGATGCCAGCTCGGCTCCCTCGCGAGCGAGCTTTCGGACCAGAACGAACGGGCACGCTCTGCCCTGGCCGGCCACTTCGAAACCTGGCTCGGCCTGATCGCCGACGGTCTGCGGCGGATGCGTGACACGGGCAAACTGCGCCGTGACGCCGACCCCGAACGGCTCGCCATCGGCTTGATGGGCGCCCTCGAAGGCGGGTACCTGCTCGCGCAGACGGGGCACGACATCAAGCCGATGCGCATCGCGCTCGACATGGCCATCGACTACATCCGTACCTTCCAGGCGTGAGTCGCGGGTAGCGGAAGACCAAAGTGGACCGCCTCACCGGGCACGACTATTGCTCGCCCGAGTTGTCCTTGCTGTGGTCACCCGGCATGGTCGCGTCGACCAGCTTCTGCGAGGGCGCCGCGCCGTGGCGGGGCTTGCCGAAGAAGCCGATCTCGCCTTCGGCGTGCAGGCGCTCGATCATGTGCGGGTAGTGCAGCTCGAAGGCGGGGCGCTCGGAGCGGATCCGGGGCAGTTCGGTGAAGTTGTGCCGCGGCGGCGGGCAGGACGTGGCCCATTCGAGGGAGTTGCCGTAGCCCCACGGGTCGTCGACCGTGACGATCTCGCCGTAGCGGTAGCTCTTGAACACGTTCCAGATGAACGGCAGCGTGGACGCGCCGAGGATGTACGCGCCGATCGTGGAGATCGTGTTGAGCGTGGTGAACCCGTCCGAAGAGAGGTAGTCGGCGTAGCGGCGGGGCATGCCCTCGGCGCCGAGCCAGTGCTGGACCAGGAACGTGCCGTGGAAGCCGATGAACGTGGTCCAGAAGTGCCACTTGCCGAGCTTCTCGTCCATCATCCGGCCGGTGATCTTCGGGAACCAGAAGTAGATCCCGGCGAAGGTCGCGAAGGCGATGGTGCCGTAGAGGACGTAGTGGAAGTGCGCCACCACGAAGTAGCTGTCCGACACGTGGAAGTCGATGGCCGGGGCGGCCAGCAGGATGCCGGTCAGGCCACCGAGGAGGAACGTGACGATGAAGCCCATCGAGAAGATCATCGGCGTCTCGAAGGACAGCTGGCCCTTCCACATCGTGCCGATCCAGTTGAAGAACTTCACGCCGGTCGGGACCGCGATCAGGAAGGTCATGAAGGAGAAGAACGGCAGTAGCACGGCGCCGGTGGCATAGAGGTGGTGTGCCCACACGGAGACACTGAGCGCAGCGATGGCCAGGGTCGCGAAGATCAGCCCCTTGTAACCGTAGAGGGGCTTGCGGCTGAAGACCGGGAAGATCTCCGACACGATCCCGAAGAACGGCAGCGCGATGATGTACACCTCTGGGTGACCGAAGAACCAGAACAGGTGTTGCCAGAGGATCACCCCGCCGTTGGCCGGGTCGAACACGTGCGCGCCCAACCGACGGTCTGCCTCCAGGCCGAAGAGCGCGGCGGTGAGGATCGGGAAGGCGATGAGGATCAGAATGCTGGTGACGAGGATGTTCCAGGTGAAGATGGGCATCCGGTACATCGTCATGCCCGGCGCGCGGAGGCAGACCACGGTGGTGATCATGTTGACCGCGCCGAGGATCGTGCCCAGACCGGACACGATGAGGCCGCAGATCCACATGTCCGTGCCAGGGCCTGGAGTGTGGACGGCCTCCGACAGCGGCGTGTAGGCGGTCCAGCCGAACTCAGCCGCACCACCCGGTGTCAGGAAGCCGGAGACGACGATCAGGCTGCCGAAGAGGTAGAGCCAGTACGAGAACGCGTTGAGCCGCGGGAACGCCACGTCGGGCGAACCGATCTGCAGCGGCAGCACGAAGTTCGCGAACCCGAACAGCACAGGGGTCGCATACATCAGCAGCATGATCGTGCCGTGCATCGTGAACAGCTGGTTGTACTGCTCCTGCGACAAGAACTGGAGCCCGGGTCGAGCCAGCTCCGTGCGGATCAGCATCGCCATCGCCCCGCCGGCCATGAAGAAGGCGAACGCCGTGACCAGGTACATCACGCCGATCTGCTTGTGGTCCGTCGTCCGCATCAACCGAAGCAACGCCGTGCCCTTCGGGGCAACGCGCGCGGGATACGGCCGCGTCGCGATCGACCTGGGCGCAACGGTCCTCATGGTGTCCTCCGGCTGATTGCTGCACTGGCTGGCTTTTCGATCCTGGGCCCGGGGTCGGGCACCGTTCGACGGCACCCGCACCACCGGATCTCCCGGCAGAGCTCGCCTTTGTCGAATCCGGGCGGTCCGTGAGCCCCGGCTCCACTCAGGCGGACCTGCTTCGTCGCCGGGGTCACCACGACCTCGGCGTGACCATACGTGGACTAGATAGTCCTAATCAAGTCGGTGAGGCGACTCACGTAGGCCCGGGTTCTCGGCAGCAGGGCGCGGGCTCGATCAGAGGATGTCCTTCAGGTCGGCCAGCAGAGCCGCCTTCGGCTTCGCGCCGACGATCTGCTTCACCGGCTTGCCACCCTGGAACAGGATCAGGGTCGGGATGGACATCACCTGGTAGTCACGCGCCGTGTTCGGGTTCTCGTCGATGTCGAGCTTCGCGACGGTCAGCTTCTCGCCGTTCTCGGCCGCGATCTCCTCGAGTACCGGAGCGACCATCTTACAAGGGCCGCACCAGGTCGCCCAGAAGTCGACCAGGACCGGCTTCTCGCTGGTCAGGACGTCGTCCACGAACGACTTGTCGGTCACCTTGACGGTGTTGTTGCCCATGGTTTCTCCTTCGGGTGGTCGGTATCGGAGGGTAAGTGGTTGCCGGCGGAGTAGCCGCCGAGAGCGGTTCCGAGACGTTCCGATGTCGCGGACCCGCGCCGATCAGCCGATCACGTTCGACGACTGCTTGTTGTTGAACCGCGCGACGCGCGCCCTGTTTCCACAAGCCTGCGAGCACCACCTTCGCCGTCCGTGGCCGGACAGGTAGTAGTTCGCACAGCTCGGTGCGAGGCATGCCCGTAGGCGCTTCCGCTCTTCGCCGCCGAAAAGCCGCACGGCTTGGAGCGCCACGAGCGAACTCACCGCGATGCCGCCGGGCAGGTCGCCCTGGAGCGCGATCCTCGGCACGCCCGCACCGGGCCACACCAGTGCAGACGACGCGGCCGCACGGGCTGCGGTGTTGTTGAGCAGGTTCACCGCGGCCTGGCGGCCAGGCAAGTCGGACACCACCCCGGCCGGACGCTCGTCCGCTGTTGCATCGGCAGCGAGCCGTCTCAGCGCATCGCGAAGCCGACGCAGGTCGAACGCCGTCTCCTTCACGCTCAACGGGCTTGCACAAGGCAACCAGTGGTCGAGCGACCTCGGACGTTGTTCAAGACGGGGAACGATCTCCCGGATCCACTCGAGTGCACCGTCCGCGGTGGCGAGAGCATCGTCGATACCCTTGCCGCTCCCCCACACGGTGTTCATCAAGTCGATTGGCGGTTCCTGGCCGGCGACCCGTTCGCGGCGCGTCACAGCGCCCAACGCAACGCTGTGGTCGGAGTGTTCGACCAGGAGAACAGCTGGGAGGTCTCCACCTTCCACCGCGGCAGCAGTGGGTGTCGACGGAGACCCGCTGCACTTTTTGCGAGCAAAGCCTTGCCGGCGGAGTGCAATCGCGTGCTCGATGCCGCCATACACCTCTCTCCTCTGCGCTGGTCTTCTTGTCGGCGTCAGCCGATGGTCGGCTCTTACCGCCGACCGGCGCCGACACACCGGCGCCGACCATTCCCCGGCCTCGCCCTGAGGTCCTCATTCCCTGCGGGCGAGCGTCACGAACCGCGTCGCCGTCGCCGCGAGGACAGCGGCGGCCAGGATGATGAAGCCGGCCGTGAGGAACACTGTCGGCAAGCTCGCCGACGTAACCAGAACCGCGCCGAGACCAGACCCTGCCGCCAGGGCTATCTGAAGGTTCGTCACATTGACTGCCGACGCCGCCTCCGGAGTTTCCGCCGCCGCATCGAGTATCCAGACCAGCGTGCCCGGGTTCACGATTCCCCAGAATGAGCCCCACAGCACGAACAACAGCCCAGCCAGCCAGGGTAAGGTGCCCGTGCTCGCAAGCCCGATGACCAATGCGGCCACCACCACCGCAGCCCCGGCGAAGCTTCCGATCACATTGCGCTTGAACAGTGATCCGGCGATGAGCGAGCCAACGATGCCGCCGATGCCGTAGATGACGTACAGCAGGGAGATCACGCCGCTGGACAGATGGGTGTGGTCCATCAGGAACGGGGTGATGTACGTCCACGCGGTGAACTGTCCGATGAACACCAATGCGCCCGCCGCCATTCCCAGCTGTGCCGCCCGCCGTGTCACGACTCCCACGAGATCACGCAGATGCGTACGCCCGTCCGGCGGAATACCCGGCAGCACGAGCGTCTGCGCGATCACGACAAGCAGTGTCGCCGCCGCAGCGGTGGCGAAAGTGAGACGCCAGCCCACGAGGTTGCCGAGGAACTGTCCCGCCGGCAGCCCCACCACTGTCCCACCCGAAATACCCGCCGCGATGATGGTGATGGCGCGAGTGCCGCCAGCGGGGCCCACCAGCTTGGGGCCGACCGGTGAGACCACAGTCCAGAAAGCTCCGAGGGTGGCGCCAAAGAACATGCGGGCGATCAGCACCACGACGAAGTTCGGCGCCACCGCGACGATCGCGTTCGACACCAGCACCGTCAAACCCAGGACGAGGATGACCGAGCGCCGGTCAAATCGGCTGGAGCTGAGGAAGAACAGCGGCGCCGACAAAGCGGCACTGAAACCCGGCACGAGCACCATCAACCCCGCAAGGCCCAGCGAAACATGTAATCCATCTGCGATCCGCGGCAGCAGACCCACCGGCATCGTCTCCGTCATCACGACGATGAACGCACCAAGTGCAATGGCGGCGACTGCCGCCCAGCCTCGCTTGCTCCCTGGCTCTACAGCAGTGACGGCAGCGCGAGCGGCCGCAGGCTGAATCGGGACGGCCGCGGCACACGACGATGCCGACACCACACGCACCTGCGTTGCGCGACGCGTCGGCGTCTCCCCCTCGGTTTCCGTCATGATGCTCTCCCCACTCCTCAGCAGCTCAGCGCAGCTCGACTCCCCACCGGCAATCCCACCGGCGGAGGATCAACACAACTCTGGGGTCGCGCCTGTGCCGCGATCATGGGCTGCGACCGTGCCGCAGCCCATGAAGGAAAAAGAGAGCCGTCGTCCTGACTCGACGCCGGAGCGCGCGAGCTGTTGCCTGGACCTACGGAGTCTCGGTGCACGAGCGTTAGCCACGCCCGTCGCCCAAGATTGTGGGATCGCCAAGGGCCGCCGTGGTCCACACACGTCATGCACGTTCGTTGTCGACGTTGCTGCACAGGCGATCAGCGTCGAGCCCAAGTGGGGTCTTACCACTTCGAAGGAGAGTTCCCCTCGCGGGCGTTGAATACCGCTGCCGTCGTGGGTCCGCCTGGCGCGATGCCGGATTCGGCGAGCGCCTCGCCGACGGCGGCTTCGTTGCCGTACGCGTGGCGGCGTCGATGCTGCGGTAGCCGGCGCCCAGTGCGGTCTTGACCGCGGCCTTCGTCTCGGCGGGCGGTACCTGGAAGACGCCGAAGCCGAGCTGCGGCATTTCGACGCCGTTGTTCAAGGCCCACCCGCTGGTTCGCGCTGGTGGCGCTGCATTCGCCACCAGCGCGAACCTACCGATGTAGACGATTCTCGCAGGTTGCCGGGATCGTTGTCGTTCGTACCTTGGCGGTGAAAGCTACTTCTGCAGGAAGGACTGCAGCATAGCCGTCACTTCCTCCGGCCTCTCCTGCGTCACGAAGTGGCCCGAACCCTTCAGGACTCGTCCCTCGACGTTCACGGCGTACTCACGCCACTGATCGGGGACGAGTGAACCGAAGGAACGCTCACCACCGATCGCGAGGATGGGCATCTTCAACTTGCCCTGAGCCAGGAATTCCTTGTTCTGCTGAACATCTGTGCGGATCCCACGGTACATACTCATGAAGGCCGTCGTGCGGCCGGGCTCCTTCAGGAAGTGGGCGTAGTAGTCAAAGTCCGACGCCGTGAACGGCGACTTATCGCCCGCCACGTACTCAAGCATCATGTCGTGGACGAGGTCACGCTCGTTACCGGCGATGAGCTTTTCCGCGAGGGGCAGCTGGAACAAGCCGAAGTGCCACGCCGCCGGCTGGGCCGGGTCGGCGTTGAGGACGGGGTAACTGTACCAGCTATCATCCGGGATGGTGGCTTCCATCACGGCCATGCTCCGCACTTCCGACCGAAATTGCGCCCCGTAGGCGTAGGCGACCCACTCACCAACATCGTGGGCGATGACCTGGACACCCTTGTTGAGGTTAAGCTGCGTCAGGAGCTGATGCACGTCCCGCGCCAACTGCGCTGTATCATAACCACTCTTGGTGACCTCGGACTCACCAGCGCCACGCATGTCGACTGCGATCACGGTGTGGGTCTTGGAGAGCGCGACCATCTGCTGCCGCCACTCAGACCAATTCTCGGGGAACCCGTGGATCATCACCACAGGCGAGCCCTTGCCGCCCCGAACATAGTGCATACTAAAGCCATTTACTTCCGCGAACTTGGATTGAAAACCAGCAGGCGGTTGAGATTGCGGGTAAGGCGATAGTGACTGCGCCGCCAGGGCGGAATTCCCGTCGTTCTCGCTCCGTGCGGCGGAGCTCGAAGTCGCGGGAATCACGAGCAGTAAGGCCGCCAAAGCCGCAATGAACGCGAAGGGTCTGTTGACCTTTCCTATTTTGATGCCCATCATTCTCCTACTTGGAGTCGGTACTCGTTACGCGTCACCAGACGCACGGGACGATGAAGCGACACAGTCGGCCATGCACGTTCATGCTCGGAATCCGGCCGGACGGAAACGTGCCGTTGGACAAGGCGCCCCTCCCGTTCGTTCGACTGAAAGCTGGAGCCGGCCGCCAGCCGATACCTCGCTTCCACCCGATCGAGCTACAAGACTGCAACCCCATCGAGTTATGGCTCAGTAGATCGCTTCAGACAGTGAGCGCCTGGGGGTAGCGACTTCTTACCCTCAGAACTCGGGCAGCCGAGCCGGCCCGCCTCGGCCTCCATCCGCGACTCTGCGCGGCCGCGATCTTGCCGGCCTCATCGAGGTACCAAACGAAATGATCCGGACAGACCATCGCCACAGTCCGGCGTATCTCGGTCACGGAGGCGATCTGCAGTCAGAGTCAGGGATGCGAGCCGCCGGTGGCAGGAAGATCTGAGCTTTCCGTGCAGCTAACGAAGAGGATCTCACGTGTCAGCAAGGGTGTGGCGACTGGTATCGCACCAGGTCCGCAGTCGCCGCGCGGAGAAAGGGAGACAGTTGTGATCGAGACCCGGCAACCCGTGACTGGCGTCGACCTGGAACAGGTTGCCGAGCTGGCCGCGCAGCTGCGGCCCGACTCGATCCGGTCCAGCACCAGCACTGCGGCAGACCTGCTCGCGGTGCTCACGACGTCGCGCCTGTGCAACGACGGCACGGGCACGGCCCCCGAACTGCTCGCCACGGCGGGGATCGCGGCACCGCACATCCCACCGCAGCACGCGCCCTGCCGGCCTGAGCACGGGCCAAGAAGATGATGCCGCGTTCATTGACCGGAGCTTCCGATGGAATTGCTCCAGCACCGGCTCGGAACCATCCGCACACCCTGGCTCAGCTCGCCCGCCGAGCCGGAATCTCCGAAGGCCGAGCCCGTGGGCTCTACAACACCGACCGGTCGCGGCTGCCCCGCCCGGATCGGTTCGACGCCGATGGCAAGCCGCTGTGGTTCGGCCCCACCATCGACGCGTGGTCTGCGCACACCGGCCGCGCCGTGCCCGACGACTCGCTGTGGCTCTTCTCGGCGCCGGCCGCGACCGAACCCGCGGTCGAGCTGTTGCGGCGCGTCGTCACCGTCAACATCACCGGGCGCACGATGTTCGCAATAGTGTGGGACACCGACCGCGGCCACGTGATCTACCTGCAGCCCCTCGGCGACACTGACACAAACGACAAGGGCTGGATGGCCGTGGGTGCCGCCGACCTGATCGAACCTCTCTGGTGGTACACCGCCGCGGTGATCATGCCGGTGGAAGAACACCTGGCCCTCAACACGCGGTTCTCCCCCTCGGCCTACGTCTATCGGATCACGTCCCGGCCCGCCGTGGCCGGCGAGCCGCAAAGCGAGCTCCGTCGCCGGCAGCACCGCAGCATGGACCGGACGTCGGGCACCGCCGCGGACAGCGCCGTCGAGTGGCAGGCCCACCTCGACCTGGCGGACGTAGCCAAGGTGATCGGCCGGCCGATCCCGTTGTGGATCGAAGGCACTCGGACCGTCGAGAACGCCGAGCGCAGCCTCGCCTGCACCGCGACGTTCACCATCCCCGACACCGTCACCGAGTGGCCCGCCACGCAGAACCGCCTCGAGCGCGCGATCACCGCCAACGTGGCCGAACGGCATCCGGCCGCGTTCGCCGCGTTGACCGCCGACGCTGCCGACCGCCTGCGCACTTTGCGCACCGCCCACGAGAACACCCCGAGCAGTGGCGAGGGCTGGTACCTCGTAGCCCGCCCTGCCCAGCCCGCCCCGCCGGTCGAGCTGGAGCAAGCGCTGACCGCGGCCACCCCGGTCACCGATCTCGACGTCGTCGCCGGCGAGCTGACCGAGTTGCGCACCCTCGAGGGCGACCTCGACGTCGAGGACCCGCTCGGCGAAGTCTACGAGGAAGCCATCGATGCCCTGGGCCGCCAGCTGCGCCTCGCGGAGAAGGGAAACCCCGGCCGGTACACCGAGCTGACCGAGACCGGTACCGCGATCTACAGCGCACCGTGGCGTGGGCCGCTCGTCGACGCCTGGCGCGTCAACCTGACCACCGTCGAACTCGACCAGGCTCGCCACCTGCGCCGGGTGCAGCGCCTGCTCGCTGACGGGTTCGACGAAACCGTTCTGAACGCCTACCGCGATGCCGACGGCCGCTACATCGTCACCGTCCGGCTCACCGGTGGCGACACCTGGTTTCGTGCCGAGTGGCCCACCGCGCTCGACGTCGTCGACACCTGGACCGACGAGACGATCCTCGCCGGCGACGAATCCGGCTCCTCCACCGTGTTTCTTGCCCTCACCTTCACACCCGAGGGCCGGCTGCGCACCGCCCCGGTCCCGATGCAGCCTCGCAACGGGAACGAAGGATTCGGCTACGGCGACGGCTACGACTATGGCTACGGCGGCCCCGCCGGCACCTACATCGCTCTGCTGCGCTGCGCCCTCGGCATCACTGAAGACGAAGCCGGCCGGATCGCCCGCGCAAGCCACGCCACGCGCCGCACAGGCGATGAATCGACGAGCCGGCTGTGGGAGGCGATCTCCACCACGAAGGGGCCGCTGCGCCTTTCCTGGCCCTGGGTTGAGCAGTGTGCCCGCGACGATCGCGAGACTGCAGCCGAGGCATAAGCCGACCCGCGCCCGAACTGGCGATATGTCGCAAAGGCTCAGCGCTGCAGCGTCGTCACCGGGCAGGACAGCAGGGTGCTTGAGACCCGACACTCCCGCATCGAACTCCGCTGCAAAGCGCTGGAACCACTCTAGTTTCGCCTCACCGCAACGAAGTCCCACAAATAGCCCCACAGTCCCGACGTCACATGCGACCTGTAGCAGCTCGGCGAAGCCTTTGACGCCTGAGAAGCCGCCGCCGACGAAAGTCACGGTGAGCAACCTCCGCCGTCGCGACCCGGCGGTAGCATTGCCGCCCGGTCGAACGATGTCGGTAGCCGGTCGCGAATCGCGACTGCTTCCTCCACGTGCTTGAGGCCGATCGCCTGCTCGGCGATACCGGGACCACGCCGCGCCTACGGGGGTCGGTGGGAATGAGCGGGAGTTCTTTCGTGGCGAGGCTGGATGACTCCGCTCGGGCTGCGGCAGCGGAGTCCAGCGGCAAGAGCAGGAGGCACATGAGCCCGCCCCGCGCTGCCGTGCAGGCAGGGCGCAGCTGGGCGGGGTGGCTTGATGCCGGCGCGGGGGGCACCTCTCGGCGGGCTGCACGACCCGGGGCCGAAGACTCGCCGGTGCCCGGCGGGAAATTCCAGGGCAAGTTTTCGCCGAACCACCGAAAGATTCCCCCATGGGTTGACACCAATCGAGGTGACGACGGCGGCCGGCGGTAGAAGCCACGGCCCCTTGGTGATTGGAGCGTGGTAAGCCGGTGGAGAGCACCGAACGGCATTTCGACCCTGACGACCCGGAATACTTCATCGCCCAGCTCGCTCGCGACCGCGAAGCCGCGCCCGCTGAAGCGGCCTCGCCGTCGGTCGAGTCGGACGACGCCAGGATCCCGGCTGATGGCGGCCTGTCCCTGGATGAAAGCTGAGCGAATCCGGGCCCGGCCCGGCCATGATCATGTCTGAGGACCAGCCGTCACGCGGAAACCCGGCTCGGAACTCGGATCGAGGACTGCCGGCGCCGACCGGGCACCGTTTCTCATGCACAGCATCGTCGAAGACGCCGAACTGCCCGGACAGCGGCCCGTTACCGACCTGGCTGAACGGCTTCGCCGGAACCAGCTCGACACCGATGCCCTCGTGCTGAGGTTTTTGGCCGCCGCTGCCGTCGAGCGGGTCGGCCGCGTCTACACCTGGGTCAACAACGCGGGCGTCTACGTCTCCAAGCCATTCACCGGCCACACCGCCGAGGACTACACCACCGTCACCGAGATCAACAACCCCTTTCCCGTGTCCCGTCCCGTTCTCGCCTCGCTGCCCAAGGGCGGCTTGCACGCACCCACTGCTTCCGGGGAGCACCACCGTGAACCAGAACACCGCGAACAACGAGACGATCCTGCGCGGCGTCCTCGACGGCTGGAAGGCCGCCGTCGACAAGCACCAGCCCGACCAGGTGGCCGCCCACTTCACCGACGACGCCATCTTCCAGGGCCTGCACCCCTACAGCGTCGGACGTCCCGGCGTCGCCGCCTACTACGACTCCCAGCCCCCCGGCTTGACCGCCGAGTACCAGGTCCTGGAGACCAGGCGTCTCTCCGACGACGTCGTCCTCGGATACCTGAACGTCGACTTCTCCTTCACCGATCGCCCCACGGTCAACGTCTACCTCAGCATCCTGCTGAAACGGACCGGAACCGGCTGGGCCATCGCCTTCTACCAGGTCGCCAAGCTGGAGCAGAACACCACCGGCGAAGACCCCGACGGCCAGTAACGGCCGAGACCGGACATCGAACGACCGTCAAGCCGCAGAAAGAAGAAAGACCATCACGATGCCTGACACGACGCAACACGCCCGCTATGAACAGTTCCTCGAACTCCATCGCGGCCCCGAGGCGTTCATCATGCCCAACGCCTGGGACGCCCCGTCGGCCCTGCTCTTCAAGGAAGCCGGATTCGCCTCCGTCGCAACCTCCTCGGCGGCCTTCGCGGCGACACTGGGTCGACTCGACGGTATCCACGCCGTCAGCCGCGACAAGCACCTGGCTCATGCCGGGCTCCTCACGTCGGTGAGCGGCCTGCCGATCAACGGTGACTTTGAGGACGGCTACGGCGAGACTTCCGAGGACGTCCGGGCCACCGTCGATGCCGCTGTCGCCCACGGCCTGGCCGGCATCGGAATCGAAGACACCACCGGCGACCCCTCCCAGCCGATTCGCGAATTCGACGACGCGGTTCGCCGCATCGAGGCTGCAGCCGCAGCTGCGCGCGGACGGATCGTTCTGACCGGCCGTACGGACAACTTCTTGTGGGGGATTTCCGACATCGGTGACACCATCCGCCGGCTCTCCGCCTTCGCGGAGGCGGGAGCGGACGTTCTCTACGCACCGAACTTGCCGGACCGGGCCTCCATCACCGCGGTCATCGAGGCAGTCTCGCCCAAGCCGGTCAACGTCCTCGTCAGCCCCCAGGACAGGGCTACCCTCGCAGAACTCCAGACGATCGGTGTCCGCCGGATCAGCCTCGGGGTCGATCCCTACACACACGCCCTCGGAGCAACACAGGCGGCTGCGGCGAAGCTAGCGGAGGGAGACCTGACGGCGCTGGCATCGAATCTCGACTTCGGCCACATCATCGACCTCATCAAGGGTTGACACAGCCACGCAACCGGGCAGCTGCACACTTGCCTCATGCAGTCGGATCGCGACGTGACCTGTTCTGACTGCCCGAGTGACTCGCGCGGATACATCCGGGCGATTAGAGAGCAGAGCCCGGTCAGGCACATTCGATAAGTGGGGAAACACATGACCGAAACCGGTGAGGGGATGCCGACGCACCGCGCACAGCGCACAGCGGGCGCGTGTGGTCATGGCAACGTCGTGTGCTGCGGCCGGCCTGCCGCGACGGGCTGGCGGTGCCGGTGCCGCCGGCGGTGGCCTGCAACTACTCCGGCCGCCTACCGGATCGCCGGTCTCGAGCCCCTCTGCACCCTGCTGCACCCCGAGGTCGCGTGATGCCTCGACCACGTCTTGCACCATCAGCAGGCTCCACGAGGGTGTCGCCCGGCGGCTCGTAACACCGGGCGAATCCGCCGAGCAAGGTCGGAGACCATGCGTTGCAGACAGTCCACTGGCACACCTTCCCTGACAGAGCCGTAAACCCCTTGATGAGAGACAGCCGTGGCACCTGACCGAATTTCCCACACGCTGCCTGGGCTGACGGCGCCCGCGGAGATCGTGGTCGACCGCTGGGGTGTGCCGCACATCTACGCGGCCAGCACCTACGACGCGTTCCGCGCCCAGGGCTTCAACGCCGCCCGCGACCGGTTGTGGCAGATCGACTTCTGGCGCCGGCGCGGCCTCGGCCGGCTGGCCGAGGTCTTCGGGCCCGAGCACGCCGAGCGCGACCGCGCGGCGCGGTTGTTCCTCTACGGCGGCGACATGCACCGCGAGTGGCTCGCGTACGGCTCGGACACCAAGCGCGCGACGACCGCGTTCGTCGAAGGCGTCAACGCGTTCGTCGAGCTCACCCGCCAGGACCCCGAGCTGCTGCCGGCCGAGTTCCGCGAGCTCGGGTACGAGCCGGCGCTGTGGGCACCCGAAGACGTGGCGCGCATCCGCAGCCACGGGCTGTTCTACAACGTCCGCGAGGAGGTCGCCCGCGCTCGCACCCTGCGTGACCTGCCCGCGGACGCCGAAGAGCTGCGCCGGCGCCGCGAACCGTGGCGGCCCGTCGAGATTCCCGAAGGGCTCGACCTCACCGCGATCCCCGACGACGTGCTGCGCGTGTACGACCTCGCCACGACCGCGCCCGTGTTCGCGCCGCCCGCGCCACAGGACCCGCAGGGTGACGTGCTCCCGGAGGGCAGCAACAACTGGGTCCTCGCCGGTTCGCGCACCCGCTCGGGCCGGCCGCTGCTGGCCAACGACCCGCACCGCGCGGCCGCCGCGCTGCCCGGGCTGCGCTACATCGCGCACCTCAACGCGCCGGGCTTCAACGTGATCGGCGGCGGCGAGCCCGCGTTGCCCGGCATCTCCATCGGCCACAACGGCCGGATCGCCTTCGGCCTCACCATTTTCGCGATCGACCAGGAAGACCTCTACGTCTACGACACCGATCCCGCCGACCCGGCGAGCTACCGCTACGACGGCCGCTGGGAACCGATGCGGCGCGTCACCGACACGATCGCCGTGCGCGACGGCGACCCGGTCGAGGTCGAGCTGCTCTTCACCCGCCACGGCCCGGTCGTGTACCAGGACCCGGCCAAGCACACGGCGTTCGCGGTCCGCGCGGCCTGGCTCGAGCCCGGCATGGCGCCCTACCTCGGCGGCATGGACTACATGCGCGCACGGAACTGGGACGAGTTCTCGGCCGCCATGAACCGCTGGGGCGCACCGCCGGAGAACCAGGTCTACGCCGACCCGTCGGGCCGCATCGCCTGGCAGACCGGCGGTCTCACACCGATCCGGCCCAACTGGGACGGCACCCTGCCCGTGCCCGGCGACGGCCGCTACGAGTGGGCCGGCTTCTACGACACCGACCAGCTGCCCGGCGCCGTCGACCCGGAGGCGGGATTCCTGGCCACGGCCAACGAAATGAACCTGCCCGCCGACTACCCGCCCGACCGGCACATCACCTACGACTGGTACGCGCCCTACCGCAAGCACCGCATCGACGAGGTCCTCGCGCAGACCACCGACGCCACGCCGCAGAGCATGGTCGCGCTGCAGAGCGACTTCCTGTCCGTGCCCGCGCGCCGGATCGTGGCGCGGCTGCGGGAACTGCGGACCAACGTCGACGGCCTGGACCTGCTGACCGGCTGGGACGCCGTGCTCGCCCCCGACAGCGCGGCCGCCGCGCTGTTCGAGGTCTGGTACCGCCGGCACCTGCGGCCCGAGTTGCTGGCCCGGGCGCTGGAACCACTGGTCGGGGAGCAGGCCGCCGCGACGGCCACCCGCATCTCACCCGCCGAAGACCAGCTCGCCGACCCGCGCATCGACCTGCAGCTGATCGAAGATCCCGACATGTTCGCCGACGTCGCTGAGAAGACCCTGCCCGCCGCGGTGGCCGAGCTCGAAAAGTTGCTGGGCACGGACCGAAATGCGTGGGCGTGGGGAAAGTTACACGTGGCCCGCGCGCAGCACCCGCTGAAGGCACTGCTCCCTAACCTGTCCGAAGACCGGTTGGTCACGGAACCGCTTCCGCGCGGCGGCAGCGGCGACACCGTCGGGAGCACCGCGTACGGGCCGAACTTTGTGCAGTCGGCGGGCGCGACATTCCGGGTCGTGGTCGACGTCGGCGAGTGGGACTCGTCGCTCGCCATGAACGCGCCGGGCCAGTCCGGCCGCCTCGACGACCCGCACCTGACCGACCTGTTCGCCCCCTGGACGCGCGGCGAAGCCTTCCCCCTGCTCTACAGCCGGGAACGGATCGACGCCGAGGCGGAGACCGTGATCGAGCTGAACCCACCTGCGTGACTTCCCTACGCGAGGTGCGCGACGAAGCCGCCTCGCGTCGGGGTTTCCCGGTCCCCCGCGAGGGGTCAACCTCGCGAACGAAACGAAAGTGCGCGACTCCGTAGTCGCAGTTCAGAGGGCAAAGATCGCTTGACATCCATGGGGCATCAAACTCCCCGTCGTCTGTCGCTGCGAGGTCGTCCACGTCGTGAACACCAGGACCGAGGCTGTGCCCGACTCGCCCTAGCGGAACGCCCGGTCAGGCGGCCGGGATGTTGTGGTTCAGCCGGAACACGTTGGCCGGGTCGTGGGCTTTTTTGATCTCGACCAGGCGGGCGTAGCGTTCGGTACCGAACACCTTTTCCATTTCGGCCGGACTGGTGGCCTCGTCCCGGGAAAGGAAGTTGGCCATCCGGCGCTCCGCTGACCACGGGGCCAGCGCGTCGATCACCGCGGCCAGGCTGCCGCGCATCAGTTCGGCCTGATCAGGCCCGCCGACGCCGAAGCCGAACACGACGAACGGCACACCCCGCGTGGAGACGCTGTTGGCGACGGCCGGCTCCCGATCGAAGGCACCCCCCAGGTACCGGATTTCGACATTGACCAGCTGCGAACCAGACTCAGGACCGAGGACCCCCACGAAGGCCTCGACAGCCTCGGCGGAGAACTCCCGCAGTGAGGTCGTCCTGTCCCAGTACGGCATCGGGTCTTCGGGGTCGTTGTGAATCCGCCGCGAAGCCGTGTAGGGCAGCTCTGACATCGCGTCGAGGACCGCCGGTTCGACAGCGCGCATCGGGGCGAGCAGACGCTCGGCGTCCTGTTCGGACCCGAGGTGCGCGTAACGGAGGTGGACCACGTTCGCTCCCCTCAGCGGCTCCGGCAGCTCGGGAAGCACGGGCAATCGCTGCACGGCGATCGACGAAGTCGCCTCTACTGGCAAGCCGGTGACCCACACGCGCCAAGCGTGCAGAATTTCGGCCAGGTGCGCGCCCGCGAAATACAGGGAGCCCCCGTAGAACCGAGTGACGGGGAACAGCTCGAACTCCAGCGCCGTGACCACCCCGAAATTACCCTTGCAACCACGCAGCGCCCAGAACAGGTCGGGTTCGCTCTCGGCAGTCACCGTGCGCAGCTGCCCGTCGGCCGTCACAACGTCGAGGGAATGCACGTGGTCGGCCGCGTAGCCCAGGCTCCGACCGAGGACTGGGCTTTGCCCTCCGCCCAGCGTGTACCCGGTCACCCCCACGTCCGGCGCCGAACCGCTCAGCGGAGCCAGACCGTGCCGCGCCGCCTCGTCGATGACCTCCTGCCAAATCACACCGGCTGCCACGCGAGCCCTTCGGCGCGCTACGTCGATCGAGATGCCTTTCATCTGTCGCGTCGTGACCAGCACAGCGCCACGCGCAGAGGAAACCACCTGATGGCCCGAGTTCTTCACCGCAACAGGCAACCCCCGGGCCCCGGCAAACCTCACCGCCGCCGCGACATCCGCCGCGCGGGCCGCGCTGACCACAACCTCGGGCTCCAGGGCGGCCAACAAGTTGTACTGCCGGCATTCGTCCGCATAACGCGGCTGCCCCGGGACGAGAACCTCACCGATGACTTCTTGGCGAAGGACGGCCAGCTCCTCAGCTCGCGTGGACGAAAGGGCAGAATTCCAAAGAGTTTCGCGCATAGTTCTTCCGTTTCGTCGGATACCAGGGCGAACTAAATATCAGGGAAAACATTGCGAAATTTCACCGTGCATAAGGGAGGGCATCGAACGCCGAGGGCAGACCGCGCATTGTGCTGGACGACCGTCGTCTCGCGATGATCACGGCGTGTTGCGCCGACACGGAAGTGAACTCGTGTGGTCACTGTGGGCCTAGTTGATCAAGAGCTGACTGACAAAAAGAATACACTAATTCAGCAACAAGATCAGGGGGGGTACCAGGCCAAAGCTTCTACCGCCTACTACCTGCGGGCACTGCTTAAACGGAATTCGGCCGCAAATCGCTGAGACCACTCCGGCTTCCCCTCGCCCAACGACACCTCGACCACCGCACATGCTGAATCTCGGAGGTGCCCGCCGGGGAGCTAGAGGCGTGCACGACCGCACGGCGGCTCCGCTGTGGTGAACTCGACATGGAGCCCGACCCACTCACCATGGCAACCCTCCTCGCGAACTTACGTCAAAGTTCAGCGGACAGCGCCACTGAGCTCACCCAACGCACCGTTGTTCCCTCGGGACCATCATGCACCATAGAGGACCATCTAGTCCAACTAGCTGACCGGCGAGCGTCGGATACACCGTCCGTCGCGCGGCTCCGGGCAGTCTCGCTACTTCTACCGGCCCGACAAACGACCGGATCTGATCCCGGGAGGCGGTAAGAGGCAACCGCGGCCGGCCGCCAACAGTTGATCATCCACAGGGGAGGGATGCCGTGGGGTGTGAGTCATCGCGTATTACGCGGATCGCCGCACGCCAGCGGAACAGGCTGATCTGTTCGCCCCTGACGGCGTCGTCACGGTGTACGAGGGTGAACGGCAGCTTCGGGGTAGCGAAACACTCGCCGCGGGTTTCGCAAGCTTCGGCTGCTACGAAGCGACTACGCACTTCGTCGGGCTGCGGTCTCGGCCGAGGACCGGCCCAGTGTGTAATCGTCCGGTCCGGACACCATCATGAGCCCGTCCGGACCGGCAGGCTCTCCAGGCCGTGCATCAACGTGCTGTCGCGCCACCGGACCTCCGCCGGCGGGACGGCGAGCCGCAGGTGCGGAAACCGCGCGACCAGAGCGGCTATGGCGAGCCGGCCCTCCATCCGGGCCAGTGGCGCGCCCGGGCAGTAGTGGATGCCGTGTCCGAAGGCCAGGTGCCCGGCGGTCGACCGGGTGATGTCGAACCGGTCCGGGTCCGGGAACACCGATTCGTCGCGGTTGGCCGACAGCACCGACAGCAGCACCATCTCGCCTTCCGGAATGGTCCCGCCTGCCAGCTCGATCGCCGAGCCCGCGAACCGCGGCGGCAGGATGTTCACCGGGGACTCGTACCGCAGCACCTCTTCCACGACGTTGTCCACCAACGAAGGATCGGCGCGCAACGCGGCCAGCTGGTCCGGCGAAGTCAGCAGGCACAGCACCGCGTTGGCGATCAGGTGCACCGACGTGTCGTGGCCGGCGATCAACAGCAGCAGCGAAGTGGCGACCAGCTCGTCCGCGCTCAGCCGGTCACCGTCCTCATCGGACACTGCGATGAGTTCGGAGAGCAAGTCCGTCCCGGGGTTGGCCCGCTTGCGTTCGATCAGGGCGGTCAGGTATGCGACGGCTTCGGCGAGCGCTTCGTAGTACCCGTCGCCGAGTTCGGCGTCGTTGATCTCCTGCGACCAGCCCCAGAACGCGGCGCGTTCGTCCTGCGGGATCCCGAGCAGCTCACAGATCGCGAAGGTGGTCAGCGGCACGGCGAACTCGGCCACCAGGTCCACCGGCCGGCCCGGAGTGAACGCGGCGATCAGCTCGTCGATCACCGTCGACAGCGGCGGGCGGAGCCGTTCGACCGCTCGCGGGGTGAAGGCCCGGTTAACCAGCCTGCGCAGCCGCGTGTGGTCGGGCGGGTCGCGGTAGATCATGCTGATGCCCAGCGCCCGGTGCATCAGCTCTTCGCGCGGCGTGAGCTCCCGCTGCTCGGCCGCGGCCTCCTGTTCGGCCTTCGACCGGACGTCGTGGCGGACGCGGCCGTCACCGACGAGAGCGCGCACATCCTCGTAACGGGTGACGAGTACAGCCGCCGCCTGGCGGGCCTCCGAAGCCGGGCACACCGGCGCTGACGCGCGCAGCTTCGCCATGAAGCCGTGCGCGTCCTGCATCGCTTTACCATCCACAACGACCCGCATGCATCCCACCCTAAACTGGTGCACCGCATGATCAACTACCACAGAGGCGCCGTGACCCGATAAGACAGCACGCGAAGGTGATTTCGGGCAGCTCAGAACCGGCAATCGGGAACTATCGGTTATTAGGCCCGGCAGCAGATCAGTACGTTCCTGCGATGCTCTCCCCACGTCAATTCGTACCTCCCGTTACCAACGTCCAGTCAAATAAACCTAGTGCCGTGGACCGGTTGCAGCTCCTCCCCTCGTCACCGCGCCGCTACCCCCGACGCTGGTCGTGAACGACGGGGCGCCATCGTCACGCACGGCACTCTGAAAAGGGTCGGCGCCACCCTCATGTGCCTGACGGTCGAGCACAGCGCGTCTGCACCGCCGTGTGGGTCGGAATTATCGCGAACGGTTGCGCACATCCCTGAAGGCTTCCTCAGGTTGGTTCAGGATTCATTCAGCCACGCCCTGTTACGCTCGCGACCGAATCTGATGGAAGGAAACACATGAGGAAACGAACCCTGACCGCGTGCCTACTGATCGGCGTCACAGCAGCGCTCGAGCTCGCTACGCCGGCGAGTGCAGGCACGTCAATCGTGGGCGGCACTAACGCGACCGAGACCTACACTTTCATGGCGTCCATACAGACCAGGAACGGCGACCAGATTTGCGGTGCCAGCCTGATCGCCTCGCAGTGGCTAGTCACCGCCGGGCATTGCGTGAGTGATCCGCACACGCTCGATGTGGCGGACCCGGCACAATACCAATTCCGGGTCGGGTCGGCCGATCGCACACGTGGCGGGGAGGTAGTCGGGGCTGACCGGTTCATCCGGCACGAGAAGTGGGACACGGACTTGAACAATGATATCGCCTTGGTGCACCTCACGGAACCGGTCGTCGCGGCTCCGGTCGCGATCGGCGCCACACCGAAGGCCGGGACACCGATTCGCGAACTCGGCTGGGGCACGACGTGCGTGACGCATGGCTGCGATGCTCCCGTGATCCTGCAGCAACTGGACACTTCTATCGCCCGCGCGTCGGCCTGCAACGACCCTTTTTTCAATCCTGCACGCCAGCTCTGCACAGACAACAACGGAGGCACCGCTAACGCGTGCCGTGGAGACTCGGGCGGCCCGGCTCTGATCAACCGCGACGGCCGGTGGCTGCTGGTCGGCGCCACCAGCCACGGACAGACCGACGTGTGCACAGAAAAGGCCGGTATCTACACGGACGTGCCATTCTACCGAAATTGGATCAACCAGCGTATCCACTCATAGCGTTCAAGCAAAGAATGCCCTTACATCCATTGCAGACTCTACTTCCGGCGACTATCCCACCCCGCCGCTAAGACGATATCCCCGATGATCACCATCACGACCGACTTCTCACCACGATTCTCGCGATCCCCACCGCGCACCACTGGCAATGAGCAGTCAGTCACGGGGGCGCATTACCGACGCGAAGGCCGCGAGGTTGGCAGACGTGAATTCGCCGGCTGCGGAAACGTGGAGGCCGAGCATCGCGGTAAACGCGGTCAGAGCGTGTAGCGCGATCAGGTCTCCTGCCGAACCGTGGCCGAACGCGGTGGCCGCCGCGTAGATCCGCCCCTCGAAGAGGGCGTCCAACGCAGTCGACACTGCGAACTCATGGTGCGGTGGCACCGTCGCCCCCAGCCGCGACAGCACCCCTTTCCGGATCTGCTCGGCCCTGAGTCGGACGCCCGCGGCCCGAGCCTCGGCGGTGAGGTATGCGGTGAACCGGGTCGCCTCGGCGAGCACCTCACCCACCCGCCCGCTTGCGCCAACCTGACGAATGACCTGAGCGACCCGGTCGACATCGTCCTCGAGGTAGCCGCCGATTAGTTCGAACACCAGCGCCGCACACTGGCGGCGGCACGCCTGCTCACCGATCTTGGCGCCGCCCCCTCGGTCGTTGCCTTCGTCGGTGAGCAGCTCGCCGTCGACGCTACCGGTGACCGCGCCGCCCCCGCCGATTCCGGTCTCGCCCTGGGTATCGAGCAGAGGTTCCGTGCCGACCTGAAGGACCAACGGTTCAAGCTGCCCGCGCGTCCTGTGTACCGCGGCCGTGTAACCGCCGTGGTCCGATCCAAGGATGATCAGGTTCCTGATTTCCTGGGCAGCCACTCGTGAACCTCCGTTCGTAGTGCATCAGCCGGCCATCGACGGCGATGTGAGTCCTGACGCTGCAGAGCGCGGTTCCGAGGCACTCCGTTGCCGCGTTCCCTGCCGGTCAGTCGATCACTGCCGACGAATGTTCGTCGTCGACCCGCGCAAGGGGTCGCGGCCGATCACGACGAAGAAGCCAGTCACGCCAACTCCTCCATGCTCACCTTCTTGTCGGCGTCACTCCACGATCGGTTCTTACCGCCGGCTGACGCCAACGCACTGGGTTGAACCAGAAGCAGAGCCTCATCAGCGCCCGACCAGGCCATATGATTGGAGCGAGCCATGCGCCAGCTCGCACCGCAGATCGATGCCCTGAGCCGCCAACCGTCTCGTAGTGCCGATGGCGAACTCGTGCCGGCTGAAACCGGTCCGGATCTTCTGGTGTGGTGACGGCCACTCTTTTGGGTCTACCCCCGGAGGTAAGACGCGACTGATCGCTGCCTCGAACACTGCATGAGGTCACTGACCACGCCGACCATGGGCACGGGCGTGCTCGCGAAGCGTCTCGGGCAGGCCGCGGACAACGCAGATCAGCGGTACAAGCTCGCCAAGAGCCTGATCGGCGAGGTTTCGCTGTACAGCTTCAATGTCTTGATCGCGACAGGCGTGTACCCGACGCCCGAAAGACAAGACATCGTCCTCGGCGATTGAGTTAGGCCACAATTATAGGAATACCTCACTCAGTAATTTGAACGGAGCAGTTGTCGGTGGCACGACGGACTCTGTTGAGCTTCACCGCGCAAGGACCCGAGACGGAAACGACGATCGTCCTCGTGCACGGCCTCGGCGGACGGCGGGCACAAACCGCCGCTCTGGCAGACGAGCTGAGTCGCGACTCACACGTCGTCTCGGTCGACCTCCTCGGACACGGCTCCTCGCCGGCAGGGGAAGGCGCTCGCGGCATGACGGCACAGATCGAGGCACTCCGTCAGCTCATTGAAGACCTCTCGCCGGCACGCGTAGCACTTGTCGGCCACAGCGCGGGCGGAACGACAGCATTACGCATGACGAACGAGGCGCAGGAGATCGAGGCCGCCTTTCTGCTCGATTCCTCGCTCATTGTCAGCGACGCCGTCAAAGACTGGGCAGATCGCCTGGCGAGCTCACTCGATCGCGACGGCTTTCACAAGACTGTGAACGGCCTTCTCCGTGCCAATCTCGGGGACGAGGCCGAGGCAACGATCGCCGACGAGGTCGACCAAGCCGTCAAAGACACCGACCCCGAGGTCGGTGCCGCGCTCTTGCGCGACGCCGTGGCTTTCGACGCGCCCGATGAGATCCGCCGAAGCCCATCGCGAATATTCTACGTGAGGTCGTCCCGGCCAATCACCGCCGCCCAACTTCACGCCGTGCGACCAGACGTGGCCTTCCATCGCGTCGAGCACGCCGGGCACTGGGTCCAGATGGAGCAACCGAGAAAGGTCGCGGACATCATCCGCAGCCACGTATTCACCTCAACAGGGGCGCCAACTCACGTTGCCGTGCCAAAGCCAGGCTAGCCGTTATCGTAGGCGATGTTGAGAGGCATATTCCGCCGCGGACCAAATGCGGGCGCAGCATGCCTCGCGGTAGAGCCCGCGTGCCCAGCTTCATTCAAACCGGCCGACCCCCTCCGCGGTCCTCACCCCGTCTACCGCGGAGAGTATCGAATCCCTCGCGAACGTCCCTGAATTTCCTGCGCAAAAGCCACATCGATGCCAATTTGCACAAGGATTGCGCCAGGGCAGCCGAATGTACAACCCCGCGTCATCCCCGAGCATGATGTCTGCCCATTCAGGACAGTTGCATGCTGGCGCCGACACACCAAACCGGTCGCTCGGAAGGGAAATCCGTGAACACGACTTCGCCAACCCAGGGGCTCGCGACCCCGGTGATCCGTCAGCGGATCGAATCGATTGACATCATCCGCGCGATCTCCGTGATGGCGATCCTGCTGGTCAACATCGGCGCGTACTACACGAAGACCAGCCCCGGCCACCATCCCGCACCCGTGACGTCTGCGGTGGACACGTGGTCCGGCCGGCTCGTGGACCTGCTGGTGCTCGACAAGTTCCACCTCATCTTCGCCTTCCTTTTCGGAGTGAGTGCGGCGATCCAGTTCGGGAACATGTCTCGGCGCGGGAAGTTCTGGGCGCCGTATCTGCGCCGGATGGCCATCCTTCTCGTGTTCGGCCTGGCCAACGCGTTTCTGCTGCACGCGCCGGACGTACTCACGCTCTACGCGATCAACGGTGCCCTGCTCGCGCTGTTGTTCCGGGCTCCGCAGGGGGTTCTGCTCACCATCGGCTTGGTAGTCGGGCTCGGCGGCGACCTTGGCACTACGACCGTCGCGTTGACGGACCACTACGCGGGCACCGGCATGGGCCAGATGTCGTGGCTGGCGTCGGCGGTCGCGGTCCAGTCGTTCGGACACACGGTACTGGGCTGCTGGGCGCTGCGCGCCGGCCTCCTGACCGACGAACGACGCCTGCCGGTGGTGCGGGCGCTGTTCGCGGCAACGGCCGTCGGCACGGTCGCGCTGTGGGCCTGGACGTTGTCGTTGACCGACGGGAACCTGGCACACGTGCTCGAGGCGAACCTCGCCATCGTGCCGGCCGTCGCGTACCTGAGCGGTCTGGTGCTCCTGCTGCGCTCGGCCCGGCTGCGCGCGGCGCTGCTGCCGTTGCAGCGCTACGGCCGCATGGCGCTCACCAGCTACCTGACCCACGCGATCCTCGGTCTCGTCGTGGTGGGAGCGCTCGCTTCCGCGTGGACGATCCCCAGTTCGGTGCTCCTGCTTCTTTGCGTGCCAATCTGGCTGATCCAGCTGGTGTTCAGTCACGTGTGGCTGTCCCGCTTCGCCTACGGCCCTTTCGAATGGCTCTGGCGCGCGGGCACCTACCTCTCGCGTCCCGCACCAAAGCCCCGGAACTGACTCAGGCCTTGTCGTGCCGGCACTCGACATGGTCGCCGGCGTCGGTGACAGGCCCGTAGCAGTCGACGGTCTCGCGGCCCCGGCGAGCGTTCGACTTGAAGCCGAATGCGATCGGGTCCTGGAGCCTGTCGGTTGACCCGCAGCTCGCGGAAGCAGCGGCCCAAGAATCTCGCCGGTATCGCGGCGCCTGACCTGACCGATCTCTCCGCCGTCGTCAGTACTTCTTACGTCTCCGTGATGTCAACCCCATTGCACGAGAGCTGATCAGGCACGGTTGACCGCCGCTCCTCCCTCGCATCCGGTGCACCAAGATCGAGCGAGGTGAGCGGAGTTAGAGTCGCCAGATGATCACTTCTCCCGGCTACGCACTGACCAACGCGTGGGAGCGTGCCCAGCGCAGGCTCGCGGGCCTCGAACAGACCTACGACCCGACGACGCGCCGGCGCTTGAGTGCGCTCGGGCTCTCGCCGGGCTATAAGTGCCTGGAGGTCGGCGCGGGCGCCGGGTCGATCGCGCGGTGGCTCGGGGACCAAGTGGGCCCGCAGGGCTCCGTGAGCGCGGTGGACCTCGACGTCAGCGCTCTGCGAGACCTGCCGGCGAACGTGCAGGTGCGCCAGGCCGATGTGCGGTCCGACCCGCTGCCCGAGGCGGCGTTCGACCTCGTGCACGCGCGGCTGCTGCTCAACCACCTGACCGAGCGTGAGGTCGTGCTCGACCGGCTCGTCGCGGCGCTGCGCCCGGGTGGCTGGCTCCTGCTGGAGGAGGGCGACACGTTCTCCATCGGCGCGATCGACGAGGACACCGACCACGCCCTCGCGATGCGCGCCTGGTGCGACGTCCTCGCGACCGTCGCCGACGTCGACTTCGGCCGGAAACTGCCGCGGCTGGTGGTTTCGCGCGGGCTGACCGACGTCGGCGTCGAGTGCGAACTCCCGTACGCCGAGGGCGGTTCACTCGGGACGGAATGGCTGGCGCTCACGTTCGACCAGCTGAACGAGCGCGCGGGCGGACATATCCTGGACGCGAAGACGATCGAGCGCTGGAAGGACAAGCTGACGCAGCCCGGGCGGTGGTTCGCCTCGCTCGGCCTAGTGGCCGTACGCGCCCGCCGCCCCTAGAGGTTGGACAATGCTGTGGTCCAGGTGATCACGGCAGGCAGGACGACCGTGGAGCGGTAGACGATGGGCAATCTTGGCCCCCTTCCAAGCACCGCCGGGACATTGAGCAGGTTGAAGCCGAGTTCGACGACGTTAGTGGGTGAGCTCGATCGGCTCCGCTTCGCCGGGCCGGTCACGCTCGAGGCGGCCTTCCAAGGCCGCAAGTGCTTCGGCTTCGGCGTCGTAGTCGTGGAGCCAGGAGAGCGTGCCGGAGTGGGTGCGTAGTTGGGTGTTGCGCGTCGGGAGGGGGCCGGTGGCGTTGTAGAGGGTGCCGGCCGTGCGGGAGTGGCGTTGGATGCGCATGGTGCGAGGACGGCGTAACGACTCGTAGAGGGCGAGTGCAGCGGGCACGTCGGCTGGGGCCGCCTCGGCCAGGAGGAGGGCGAGGGCGTAGGCGTCCTCGATGGACTGGTTGGCCCCTTGGCCCAGGTGGGGCAGCATGGGGTGGGCGGCGTCGCCGAGGAGGGTGAGGTGGCCGGAAGTCCAGCGCGGCAAGGGGGTGCGGTCGTAGAGGCCCCAGCGGAACGTGGTGTCGACCTGAGCGAGTACGGCCGAGACCAAAGGATCCCAGCCGGCGAATTCGGTGCGGAGGGTGGACGGGTCACCCGGGGCGGACCAGGACTCGCGTGAACGAACACCCGGGACACATGAGGAATCCCCGGAGTGGTCACCGGCCGGGACGAAGGCGACGTAGTTCAGCAGGTGGCCGGCGCGGATCGGATAGACCAGGAAGTGCTTGCCGGCGCCCAGCCAGTTGCGGGCGGCGTTGCAGGGCCACTGCGGTACCCGTTCGCTGGGGATGACACCGCGGTAGGCGACGCTGCCGGAGAAGACCGGGGGCGCCGGGGTGGTGACGAATCGCTGGAGGGACGAGTGGATGCCGTCGGCGCCGATGATCGCGTCGGCGGCGACGCTGGGGCCGTGCGCGAAGTGGGCGGTGATGTGGTGGTCGTGCTGGGTGACGCCGACGCAGCGGTAGCCGGTGTGCACCACGTCGCCGGGTAGCTCTGCCGAGAGCGCCGCGATGAGGTCGGCGCGGTGCAGGCCGATGGTCGGGTTGGCGGAGTCTTCACCAATGGTCAGTTTCGTGACGGCCGTGCCGTCGGCTTGGCAGAAGAGGCCGTCGACCAAGGGGGTGCCGCAGTGGCCCAGCCGCAGGCCGAGGCGGTTGAGCAGGCGGTGGCCGTTCGGAGTGAGGCCGACGCCCGCGCCGACTTCGGTGAAGGCCGGGGCCTGTTCGTAGAGGCGGACGTCGAGGCCGCGGCGCAGCAGCGCGAGGGCGGCGGTGAGTCCGCCGATCCCGCCGCCCACCACCGCTACCCGCAGTGGGGTCATGGTTGTGTTCTCCTGAAGTCGATCGGCGCCGATCCCGCCGCAACCGGCAAGGCCATCACGGTTCTGTCCCGGCGTCGAAAGGCGGGCAGTCGAAAGGGGAACTACTGGGCGACGAGTCCGCCGTCGATCGCCCAGGCCTGGCCAGTGACGAAGGACGCGTGGTCGGACAGCAGCCAGGCGACGGCTTCGGCGATCTCGGCCGGGTCGCCCGGCCGGTTGATCGGTTGCATCGCCGCGATCTGTTCTTCGGTCACGACACCGGTCGCGACCACCTGGTGGTACATCCCGGTGCGGACAGTACCCGGGCACACGGCGTTGACCCTGATCCCCTGCGTCGCGTACTCCAGGGCGGCCGCCTTGGTGAGGCCTACCACGCCGTGTTTGGCGGCCACGTAGGCGGACAAGCCGAGACCCATCCCGACCAGGCCGCCGGTCGACGAGGTGTTCACGATCGACCCGCCTCCGGAGGCGAGCATCCGGCGGATCTCCGCCCGCAGGCACAGCCAGACGCCCTTGAGGTTGACGTCCGTGACGCGGTCCCAGTTCTCCACCGTGGACTCGGCGACCGACTCGAACGCGCCGTCGACGCCCGCGTTGTTGAACGCCCCGTCGAGCCGGCCGTACGCGCGGATCGCGGCCTCGACCATCGCGTCGGCATCGTCTTCTCGGGACACGTCGGCTACCACTGGCACTGCATTGCCGCCCTTGGCGGTGACGGATTCCGCGGTCTCGTGACAGGTGTCACCGTTGATGTCGGCCAGCACCAGGTCGGCGCCGTGCCCGGCCAGCACCTCAGCAGCGCTGCGGCCGATGCCCGAGCCGGCACCGGTCACGAGCACCGTCTTCCCCGTGAGCAATCCCGTCACCGGGCACCCACGATCATCGGGAGCTCGGCGAGGCGCACGACGCTCGTCGTCACGGTCTTGGGGCGGAACCCAGCGGGCAGGCTCAGCCGGCTACCCGCCGCGACTGCGGCGACGCTGATCTTCATCTGGATCATCGCGAACGCGTCACCCATGCACTGCCGCCGGCCCAGCCCGAAAGGAACGAACGCGCGCTGCATCTCGGGAGTCGGCCCGTCACCGAGCCAGCGTTCCGGGCGGATCCGCATCGGGTCCGGGAAGATGGCCGGGTCACGGTGCATGGCGGCAGGACTGTAGATCACCTCGGTGCCCGCCTCCAGGTGTACACCGCCGACCGTGACGGGGCGCACTGCTCGGCGCATGAGCATCCACAGTGGATGGTGCAGGCGCAGGTTCTCCAGCACGAACGCTTCCGTGACGCGGAGCTCGGCTAAATCGACGTCACCGTGGAACACCCGGTCAGCCTCTTCCTCGAGCTGCGCCCGCACCTCGGGCGCACTGGCCAGCTCGTAGAGGGCCCAAGCCAGAGTGGTCGCCGGGGTTTCAATCGCCGAGATCAGCAACGTCATGATCTGGTCCCGGATCTCGGTGTCCGTCGGTGCGACACCGGTTTTGGCATCGCGGGCTTCCATCAGCATGGACACGAAGTCACCTCGCCCGCCGCCGCCGCTCTCGCGGTAGGAGTCCACGAGCCGGCGGGCGGCGTCACGGAATTTCGCGCACGCGGCGTCGTAACGCCGGTTGACGGGAAGCGGCAGCTGCGTGAAGAAGTCGGGCAGCACCGTGCGCACCCCGAGGCCTTGCACCAGCGTCGGCAGTTCGTCGCTGCACAGCTGGATGACCTCCCGGGCCAGCGGCGACTGGAACATCGTCCGACCGATGATCTCGCTTGCCAGGACGTGCATCTCATGGTCAGCGTTGAGCGTGTCGCCCGGTTGCCACGCCGAGACGTGCCGACGGGCGATGTCGGCCATCATCCCGGCATAGCTGTCGAGGCGGGCGTGGTGGAAGGCGGGTTGAACTGACCGCCGCTGCCGGAGATGTTCGGTGCCCTGGGAGGTGAACAGGCCGTCGCCGACGTACGGGCGCGCCTTTTCGAAGATGCGGCCGCGGTCGAAGCTGCTCCCCTGTTCGAGCAGCGCGTCGCGAACCAGCTCAGGCGAGTTCAGCAACACGTACGGCCGCGCGCCGATCTTGATCTCCACGAGGTCGCCGATCGAGCGCAGCGCGGTGAAGTAGCCGACGCGATCGGGCCGCAGCAGGGAGAGCGAGTGACCGAGCACGGGCAGCTTGCCCGGAGCAGTCGGGGCTTTGCGGTTCAGGGCTGTGGTCATATCGGATCGCTCCGCGTTCGGAAGGTGGGGTGTTCAGTCGGCCAGGAGGTCTTCGACGTACGAGGCGGTCGTGCCGCGCGTGGGCACCTCGGAGTCGGCGAAGCGGATGGTGTCCGTGCGGTCCCACGTCTCCATGCCCGCGGCCCAGGACTGCTGGTCCCGCACGCACCACATGATGGCCTTCTGTGCTGAAGGTTCGAGGCCGTCCATGACCAGGGGGAGCTCACGCGCCGCGGTCAGGTGGTCTTGTACGCGGGCAGCGATGCGCGCAGCTACAGCGTCCATGGCCCGTTGGGTCTCCAGGTGCTCGTGGTGGGCGAGGACGGTGACGAAGTTGATCGGGTCGTCCTGTTCCATGTGCAACGAGTGGATGTCGTTGATCCAGCACATGATGTCCGCCGTCCCGAGTACCAGCGTCCGGTACTGCGGTGTCCGGTAGAGCTCGTCGGAGATCACAGCGCGTTCGGCCATTTCCACGAGGTCGAGCGTGGGCAGGACGGTGGATGCGTTGCGCCGCACCGAGATGTACTCCGATACCCGCGGGACGGTGCCGGACAACCGGTAGGAGTTCTCGGCCAGGTGCCCGGTGAGCCAGAGATCCAGGTTCGCCCGGAACCGCGCCAGCCAGTACGGAGGACGGCCGGGTAGCGTTCGGCACAGTAGGTCGCGTAGAGCCGCGACGATCGGGTGATCGTCGGCCGGCGTCGGGTGGGTGTCATCGGCGATGACGTGCCGCACGGCATCGACCAGATCCTCGTACCGCCCCACCCGGTTGGTCGTGATCGCGTTGTTCTGCTGGTCGTCGGCGATGAAAAAGAAGCTGTTCCAGTCGGTGATCAGGGACATCGTGTGGAGCGGGACGTACGGGCAAAGCGTGGCCATGATGCGGCCGTAGCCCAGAGCACTGAACTTGGTCACGACGTCAGGTGAGCGCAGCAGGCCGAACTCCTGGCACCACTGCTCGGTCAGCTTCTGCACGCGGTGGGCCTGCGGATGGGTTGCGGTGACGAACGGCAGGCACACGTCGGGCATCTGGTAGGTGTCCACTACGCCGCCGAAACTTCGCGTCGGTGGACCGTCATCGGCAGCTGGCTCGGTCGGATCAGGGCGCTGGCGACCTCACGGACGTCGGCGCCGGGCTCGAGCTGCATCCGCCACCGCGCGCAGATCGTGGCCGTGACCATGGTCAGTTCCGTGGTGGCGAACAACTTCCCGATGCACTGGAAAGCTCCCGCGGCGAACGGGATGTAGGCGCCCTTCGGGATCCGCTTCGCGTTCTCCGGCAGCCATCGGTCGGGATCGAAGCGCGCCGGATCGGGGAACCAGCGTGCGTCGTGGTGCAGCAGGAACGGGCTGTAGATGAGCTCCGCGTCGGCGGGGATGACCGAATTCCCGGCGCGGACTTCCCTCAGCGTGCGCCGGGAGAAGAGCATCGGCGTGCGCAGCCGGAGCACTTCGTCGATGACGCGGCCGAGGTAGGGCAGGTTCGCGAGGTCGTCGTAGGTCGGGGGCCGACCGCCGAGAACGGTGTCGAGCTCGGCGTTGACCCGCTCGGCCACCTCCCGGTTGCGGCCCATCTCGTACATCACCCAACCCAGAGTCGCCCCGGGCGCCTCGACCCCCGTCAACGCCAACGTCATGACCTGGGCGTGCACCTCCTGGTCGGTGAGCCCCTTGCCGTTGTCATCGCTCACGGAGAGCAGGGCGGACAGAACGTCACCCCGGTCTTCTCCGGATTCGCGATAGACGGTGATGGTCTCTTCGATGGCCCGGTTCATCCTCGCCATGGCCCGGTTGAACCGAAGATTGCCCGGCGTCGGCACCCGTTCCCAAGCCGCCGGCAGCACGATGCGCTTGAGCAGGCTGTGGGTGAGCAGCCGCATGCCGTGTTTGATCGCGTCGGCGGTATCGGGGTTGACCGTGAACTTGAACAGGCTGCGGGTCAGCGCAGTGAGGGCCAGGTCGTTCATGACCTCGTCGGCCTCGATGTGCCCGCCGTCGTGCCAGGACTGGGCGGTCTCCTCGGCGGCGGTCCGCATGATCGACGCGTATTCGATGATGCGCTCGCGGCTGAATACGGGCTGCAAGAGCCGGCGCAGCCGGTGGTGTTCCGCGCCGGACGCAGTCGCGATGCCCTTGCCCAGGCCCGGTTCGAGCTTCTCGAAGCACAGCCCGCGTTTGTAGGCGAGGTCACCGGGCACGAGCACGTCACGAGTGGCGTCGGGGTCGGTGACCACGTACACCGGAAACCGGCCGAAGCGCACCTTCACGACGTCACCGTGCCGGGCCAGCGACGGCAGGAATTCCAGGGGCCGGCGAAGAACCGGCACGATGTGACCGAGCAGCGGCCACGCGCCGGGCGCCTCGGGGACTTCACGTCCCGATGAGGTCACGTCCGCGACTGCGGCGCGTTGAGCGACGGAGGACATAGGACTCCCAGTGATCGGACCTTGCACGGAGTAGAGCCGGCTGCGTCATTCGGCAGCGCAGTTCCGCTTGCCCTGAGAATGGGGTTCGGATGGACCGAGTAAAGCAAACGATCACGTGCCCATGTCAAGCCTTTCGGGAGATTCATCAGGGTAAAACCGAACATCGACGCCTGGATTCGCACGGCTTCCCGGCTCGGAACTTGACTTGACATGCAGCCCCTTCCCTCCGATGGCGCCTCAATCACGCTGAGTAACAACACTTTTGGAGTAGCAACGCGTGTTCCACGGACACACAATTCCTTGGAGCCCACAGTTCCCTCCGGATTAATCGCGAAAAAAGTTGAGTTGACTGCGCGCAATGGCGGCCGTGATATCGTCTCCTGGTCTGGTCGGCAGCGCAGGTTCTGCCCGAATTGGCCGCAATGCGTTCTCCGTCACCACGAACCGCGCCTTCGGTTCACTCCCAGCGAGAAGGGATCGATCATGACCGGTTCGCCACCCGCCAAGGCCTACCACGAACTTGTGGCTCGCGTGCTGCCGCAGGCCCGGGCGCAGCGCACGTGGCGCAGCGACGACGGTCCACTGCCGGCGTTGTTCATCAGCCACGGCGCTCCGCCGACACTCGATCATCCGTTGTGGCTCAACGACCTCTACGCCTGGGGCCGGAGTTTTCCCAAGCCATGCGGCATTGTCGTCGTGTCTGCGCACTGGGACAGCGCGCCGCTCGCCATCAGTAATCCGGCCGCGGGAACACCGCTGTACTACGACTTCGGCGGATTCGACCGCCACTACTACACGTTGCCCTACGCAACGCCCGACGCCACCGCTTTGGCCCGGCGCGTCACCGGAGCCGCGGCCGACACCACCGAGGTGCACCAGCACCCGCGGCGCGGTCTCGACCACGGCGCGTTCATCCCGCTCATGGCGATGTACCCGGCGGCGGACGTCCCGGTCGTCCAGCTCAGCATGCCCAGCCTCGACCCGAAGGCGTTGTTCGACCTCGGACAGCGGCTGCGGCCGCTGCGCGAGGAGGGGATCCTCGTGATCGGCTCCGGTTTCATGACCCACAGCTTCGAGGCTGCACGCAACCCCGCACTGGCCGGCCACACCCGCGCCTTCGATGTCTGGGCCGCCGATGCCCTCGCCCGCGGCGACGTCGACGCCCTCATCGACTACCGCGGCAAAGCACCGAGCGCCGACATCGCACACCCGACCGCAGACCACTTCGTCCCGCTTCTGCTCACGCTCGGCGCCGCCGCCAACCCCGGCGCGACCGTCACCACCCGGGTAGAGCGAATGTTCAGCAACAACTCGACGCGTTCGGTGCAGATCGGAGGCGGTTGATGCCGTTCACCGCGACCGCGGCTATTCGCTGCGCTCCAGCAACGTCCGGATCGCCGGCCCCGTCAACCGAGCCACGTCCTCCACCGAAGCGCTCGCCAGTGGATCCTTCCGCGTCACCGCGCGGACCAGGCCGATGCCCAGCAGCCACGCCAACGCGAGGTCGGCGCGCAGCGCGGCATCGGGCTCGTCGGTAAGGGAGGCCAGCGCGTGGCCGTAGGCATCGCCGAGCTGGTCGCGCAGGGCGGCGCCCGCGCCACCGGTGCCGGTTGAGCGCAGGTAGGTCTCGAGGGAGCGGTCGCGGCGTTCGGAGGTGTCTTTGAGGAGGCCGCGCAGGGTTTCGGCGAACAGGTGCTCGGGTGGGATCGCGTCGAGCTGGGCGAAGCCGCCGTGGGTCATCGCGGCCTCGAAGACGGCTTCTTTGCTGCCGAAGTAGCGGAAGAGCAGCGCTTGGTTCGCGCCGGCGCGGCTCGCGATGTCACGCACGGTGGCGCGGTCGAAACCGCGCTCCGCGAACAGTTCTCGGGCGGCGTCGAGCAGCGCCGCTTTCGTGGCCGCGGCGTCCCGTTTCCGGGTGTGCGATTCTGCGGTCATGGCGCCTCCCGTTCGGCAGTGGCGATCACCCGGGCTCCACGCATGGCGGCGAGCTGCACACCCAACCACCCGGTCGTCCCGCCAGCGCCGTGAACGAGCAGCGTCTCGTTCTCCGCAACTTCGAGCAATTCAGAAAGCACCTGCTCCGCAGTCAGAGCCGGCGCCGGGAACGCCGCCGCCCTCCACACCAGGAACCATCGGCGGTGTCAGCCCGACGTCCCACGCCCCCGAACGGACAATGTCATCCCAGTTGCCGACGCCGGCCGCCACAACCTCGATCACCACTTCACCAGACAAGGGCCATCAGGCCCTGGGAGGTCCAACAACCGGACTCGACTACCGATTCACACACTCCAGCCGCAAGCACCATGTTTCTCCCTCTCACTTTGAACAACTTGGGATTCGTTGAAGGTTGCCAGCCTTCCCGCTCGGACAATCTTCTGCGCACGATATGCGGGTCCGTCATCCGTTCGTGCGGCCTTCACCACGTCCAGGGCGTGGACGTGGTCGGCCGCGTAACCCATGCTCCGGCCCAGGATCGGGCTCTGCCCGCCGCCCGGGGTGTACCCGGCCACCTCGACGTCCGGAGCGGAGCCGCTCAGAGGAGCCAGGCCCTCAGATCCGATTCAGGTGGTCCCGAATATTGGCGGCGACGAGTTCGGGACACTCCTCGGGGAGGTGGTGTCCTGCGGCATCGACCACTTCGACGCGCAGGTCTGCGGCGTGCGGTGTGGCAGCACCCAGCATTGCCGGAGGCGTGAACGGGTCGGCTCCGCCGGCGAGCAAGAGCGTGGGTGGCCGAAGCTTGCGGGTCTCCGCATGCCGCAGCATCGGGATGAACTCTTTGTATGCGAACTGGTACATGAGCTGTTCACCGGCGCGCGCGATGTCGGGTTGGCGGAGCACGTCCATGTACGCGGCGACGGCGTCGGCCGGCATCGACGCCCGGTCGGCGACACCGCGACGCAGCCAGGCACGGGTGAAGGACGGGATGTGCGCCAGGACGAAACGGCCGACCAACGGTGTCTCGACGAACGGTGTCCACAAATAGCGCCAGGCGTTGCGGACCATTCGTCGGACATCGAGGTAGGGGTGGAGTTCGTTCAGGGCGACCACGTGGGTTACGCGGTCCGGATCGTCCAGCGCGAGCTGGAAGGCCAGAGCGGCACCACGGTCGTGCCCGACGAGCGCGACCCTGCCCAGTCCCAAAGCGTCGAGAAGTGCCCTCAGATCGTCGACGAGCTCGGCGGTGCGGTAACCACTCCTCGGCGCGTCCGACCAGCCGGCCCCGCGCAGGTCGACCGCGATGAGCCGGTGCGAGTCGCTCAGGAGGGGCATGACGTGCCGCCACATGTACCAGTGCTTCGCCCAGCCGTGCAGCAGGAGGACAGGGGATCCGGCACCCGTCTCGGCGACGTGCATGCGCAGCCGCCCCGTGTCGATGTACCGGTGGCGGACACCCGGGACCTGCAGCGCTTCGGGGATACCTCGTGCCGTCGTGTCAGGCGCCGCGTGCCCTTCTGCGCTCATTCGTGTCCCCTGCCGGCCGGGTCGGCGACCATGAGCGGATCGCCGGTGCCGGAGACGAACGATCCCAGAGCCGTCCGCCCCTGTCCGCCACCGCACACAGCAGCGGACGAAGGACGGATGACAGGCGCCGTTGTGATCATGCCCCCGACTCTAGGAGGGAAGCAGCCCAAATGTGGGGCCACTTGCGCCCACTTCTTGGGGACCAATTACCTGACACCGGTCACCCCAGCCACACTCTTTGTCGCGGATGGCGCGTACGTCTTCATACTGACGGCGGCCTGGCCGGTGGGCGTATCAACTCCTCCTCGCGCAAGCCGACGCCGCCGGTAAGGCGACCGCCGGGCACTCCGTAGACGCCGGCCGCGCGCAAGCTGAAGGACCTCGTCGGCGTCCAGGTGCTCGTTTCCGGCGGCGCGAAAAGGCGCCGTGAGCACGATCTTGTGAGAAGGCCGGTAAGGACGACGCGTTGCGCTGCCGCTGTTACCGAGGGTCCGAAGATGTGTGACGACGAGGAAGGGATGGAACGGTGCCTCTCGAGGGCGAGTACGAGCCGAGCCCGGTGAAGTACGTGCGTGATCAGGTGGAGTTGTATGAGAGTTCCGGCGGGACCGAGGGGACCGTCTCGCCCGACGTCGGGTTGCCGGTCATCATCCTGACGACCCGGGGCGCGAAAAGTGGGAAAATTCGCAAGACGCCGCTGATGCGGGTGGCGCACGAGGGGACGTACATGACGGTTGCCTCGCAGGGTGGCGCGCCGAAGCATCCGGTGTGGTATTTCAATGTCAAGGCCGACCCGCACGTTGAACTGCAGGACGGCCCGGTCCGGCGGGACATGCGGGCGCGTGAGGTCACCGGAGCGGAGAAGGCCGAGTGGTGGGAGCGCGCCGTCGCGGTGTATCCGTCGTATGCGGAGTATCAGAGCAAGACCGACCGGGAGATCCCCGTGTTTGTGCTGGAACCGGTTGACGGCAGCTGACCGGTCTCCGCACGGTGATTTCCGGAACAGTCGCCGTGACGTTGGCGTGAAGCGACCGCCAGCGGCCGGCGATGCGGGGGCGTGCTGGGGCGCGACCCGCGACACCCTGCCCATGCCTCCGGCAGTCCGCGCGGGCCGACCTCCTCGGCGGTTTTCCGGCCGTCAACCCCGACCAGGCGCTGCGCGAGTTCCTACAAAGCACGAACCAGCCCGGATTGGACAGCGCTCCAGTCTACGAATCCACCCAAGCCGCGACCCGAGTGGCCGAGGGTCAAAAAGACACCTCGATGACGCTCAGGAGGAGCGATGGACGAGAAGCCCAGGCCCACGATCCACGAACTTCACGAACTGGTCGATCTCGAACTTGCCGAGGTCGCCAACAGCGTCGACCCCGACTGCGATGACGTGCCAGAACGTGAAGTCTACGAGGCGGAACTACGCAGCTTCCATGACGCTGTTGTGGTCGAGGAGAAGGCGGAGGAGGAACACACCTCCGAAAGTTGATCGTGCGGCACCTACGTTGCCTCCGACCAGGCCGCCGCGACCACCGGCGGTGCCCTGCGCGTCGCCGGCGGGGTTGCGAATTCGATTGTTCCGCGAGGTTTTTCGTTCCTGCAGAAGGGTTGTCGAGTTGACCAGCGTTCCCGTACTGAAGCTGAACAACGGAGTCGAGATGCCGCAGCTCGGCTTCGGCGTCTTCCAGGTACCGCCCGCCGAGACGAAGACCGCGGTCAAGACCGCACTGGGCGCCGGCTACCGCAGCATCGACACCGCCACCGCGTACGGCAACGAAGCCGCCGTCGGCGAGGCGCTCGCCGAATCCGGCATCACCCGCGACGAACTGTTCATCACCACCAAACTGTGGAACAGCGACCAGGGCTACGACCAGACGCTGCGCGCCTTCGACGCCAGCGTCGCCGCCCTCGGGCTCGAGCAGCTCGACCTCTACCTCATCCACTGGCCGCTGCCCGCCCGCGACAAGTACGTCGCCACGTGGAAAGCACTGGAGAAGCTGTACGCCGACGACCGCGTCCGCGCCATCGGCGTCTCCAACTTCCAGCCCGCGCACCTGCGCCGCATCCTCGACGAGGGCAGCGTGGTGCCGGCCGTGAACCAGATCGAGCTGCACCCCTACCTCGTGCAGTCACAAGTGCGCGCCTTCGACGCCGAGCACGGCATCGCCACCGAAGCCTGGAGCCCTCTCGCCAAGGGCGGCGACCTGCTGGCCGAATCCGTCGTCACCGACGTGGCCGCGCGGCACAGGCGCACGCCCGCCCAGGTGGTGCTGCGGTGGCACCTGCAACTGGGCAACGTGGTCATCCCGAAATCCGTCACACCCTCACGCGTGGCGGAAAACCTCGACGTCTTCGGCTTCACCCTCACCGACGACGACCTCGCCGCCCTCTCGGCCCTCGACCGCGACGGGCGCACCGGTCCAGACCCCGACACCTTCGACCTGGTGTGAGTTCTCTTGCCGAAGGGTGCCTGGATGTGGATCGATGTCCTGGTGCTCGCGAGCCTCGCCCGGCGGCCCGTGCACGGCTGCGAACTGCGCCGGAAGGTCGAGGAGACGGTCAGCAGGCGCTGGCGGCGCTGCACACCGGAGCGGTACTGGCTGGGCAGCTTCTGCGCGTTGGCGAGCGCGACGTCGTAGGCCAGCGGCGCGGTGGCGATCGATCTCCTGGACACAGCCCGGGCACAGCACCGTTAAGCGGACTTCGGGTGGGCCAAGGTCGGAGACGTGGCAGATCGCCGTAGATGTTTCATTGCGGTTTGATGCTGGACAGCGATCTACGCGGGCGGGGTAGCGATGGGTGGGCCTGGGAAAGGGCGCATGAACGAGCCGGTGTGGGCATCCATACGGGTTCGGTCACCGTGACCGTACAAGCGCTCGACACCGCACCTGACTCGGTCAACCTCGACGGCTGGGACGAAGTCGGCGAGGTGTCGGTGGATTCGGAGTACGGGGAACTCAGCAGGGTCGATTGGCGGAGCGGCCGAAACCGGCCGCCCCAGCAGGACGGGTGCCTGTGACACATCCGGAAGATTGGCGACGAAACGCGAACCATGGAACCTCGCCGGCCCAATCACTAGACAACACCGCCGAGACTGGGGTTGGCGCAGCCGGCGTTATGGATCCGTCGGTGGAACGGCGTGCCCACGCCAGTTCGAGCGTTGCACGCCGCCGACGGCGCGGGACGGCTCCTTGGCTCAGACCACCGGCCGAGAGCCCCCGGGGCGTCAAGTGATCCTCCTCGACGGGCATGACCACCCGCGGACACACATCGCCCGACCTGGAAATTGCGACGACATACCGACGGTCGGTTCCAATCAACGTGCTGGTCGCGCGGCGGGCAATCGCGCGACCAGGCGGGCGCCGGTTTCCGAGTCGGCCGCCGCCAGGGAACCGCCGTGGCGACGAGCGATTTCCCGTGCCAGCGTGAGGCCCAATCCGGAGCCGCCGGCGTCGCGGGTGCGGGCGTCGTCGAGGCGGGCGAAGCGGTCGAAGACGCGTTCCCGATCGGCCGGCGGAATGCCGGGGCCGTCGTCGAGCACCTCCAGCACCACAGAGGTGCCGTCGCGACCCACGGTGACGGTCACCGCGGAAGTCGCGTGGCGGACGGCGTTGTCGAGGAGGTTGCGCAGCAGGCGTTCGAGTTGCACGGGTTGACCGAGCACTCGCACGGGATCATCCACAAAGGATCGCACGGTCGGGCGGCCGAGCGCGGCCGAACGTTCGGCGACCTGCTCACGCACCACGTCCGCCAGGTCGACCTCCACCGGCGCGACGCGACCGGGGTCGACGGTGAGCTGCAGGAGGTCGGCCGTGATGCGGTGCAGGCGCCGGACGTCGAGCAACGAGCGTTCGGCGACGGCAGGCCAGTCGGCGCGCTCCGGATGTGTGAGGGCGACCTCCAGGCCGGTCCGCAGGTTCGCCAGGGGGCTGCGCAGCTCGTGGCTCGCGTCGGCGACAAATCGTTCCTGCTGTTCGTGGGCGTGCTGCAGGCGGTCGAGCGTGGCGTTGGTCGTGTGCGCCAGACGTGCGATCTCGTCACGCGAGCGCGGCACCGGCACGCGGCGGCCGAGCTGGCTGCCGCTCACTTCGGCGAGCTCGCCGCGGATCGCCTCCACGGGCCGCAGCGCGCGCCCGGCGGCGAACCACGCGACGAGGGCCGTGAGGAGCACGGCCAGCGGCACGAACACCTCGAGGGTGTCGTCGAACAGCGTCAGTGTGGTGAGCGTGTCCCACGGGAGCACGAACAGGTAAAGCGTCAACCGGTAGTGCGTGCTCGAGGCGGCACGCGACAAGCCGGTGTCCACAGTGGACCCCTCACGGCCGATCGGTTCCACCAGGTTGGCCGGCACATCGTCGACGACCGTGCCCACCACGGTGTAGGTGCGGTACTCGCGCCACTGCGGGTGGGTGCCCGGGTGCAGCGCGGCGGTCGTGGTCGTCGTCCACCCGTGCGGCGCGTCGCGAGGGGCCGGCGGCAGCGGCTGCCAAGCGGGATCCAGCCGGGTCAGGTTGCCGCTGTGGACCACGGCGCGGCCGTCGTCGGCGACCACCTCGAACATCGCATCGCCGTTGAGCGCCGCCGAGTCGATCACGCCCAGGCGGTACGCGTCGGCGACCCGATCGAGCTGCGCCCGGGTCGCCCGCACGGCGTTGCGCGACAGCTGCGTCGCCACGAACTGGCGGATCCCCCACCAGCCCAGCCCGAACACCAGCACGCTGAGCAGCACCGCCGCGAGCGCCGTGCTCCGCCGCACCGACTCGGGCCACCACCTACTCATGCGACGCGCCGGGTCCGTCGGCGACCAGCCGGTACCCCACGCCGCGCACGGTGGCGATCGTGCGCCGCCCGAACGGCGCGTCCAGCTTGCGCCGCAACGCGCTCACATAGACCTCCACGATGTTCGGATCCCCCTCGTACGCGACGTCCCACACCTGCCCGAGGATCTCGTGCTTCGCCACCACGTGCCCGTCGTGGCGCAGCAGGCATTCGAGCACGGCGAACTCCTTCGTGGTCAACGCGACCGGCGTACCGCCGCGCCGGCACGTGCGTTTCGCGGGATCCAGCACCAGGTCGCCGAACGCCAGGGCCGCCGCCGGACCCGCCCGGCCGCGGCGGACCAGCGCGCGCAGCCGGGCGGTGAGCACCACGTAGGAGAACGGCTTGCTCAGGAAGTCGTCGGCACCGGTGTCGAGAGCCTCCGCCTCGTCGTACTCGCCGTTCTTGGCCGTCAGCATGAGGATCGGCGTCGTCACCCCACGCTCGCGCAGCGCGGCGCACACCCGGTAGCCGTTGAGCTTCGGCAGCATGATGTCCAGCACGATCACCTGGTACGGGTGCAGCTGCCCCCATTCCAGCCCCGTCTCGCCATCGTGGGCCAGGTCCACGGCGTACCCGTCGGCCTCGAGCCCCCACCGCAACGTCTCGGCCAACCGCTTCTCGTCCTCGACCACGAGCACCCTCATGAACCCGATCTTCCCAGACCCCCGCGCGGGTTCCTGAAGCGATCTTCAGGGTTCTTCAGGACCGCTTCAGCACGGCCTCGCCAAGCTCGTGCCAAGGCACCGAGCGCGGTGCGACGAGGTCGGGGAGAAAACGGATGCAACCAGCCACAGTGGACAGTCCCGTCGCAGCGGGAGTGCGGCGGGTCGTCAAGATCCACGGACGCGGCGACACGGCGGTGCGGGCCTTGGACCACGTGACCCTCGACTTCCCGGCGCAGCGGTTCACGTCCGTGCTCGGCCCGTCGGGCTCCGGCAAATCGACGCTGATGCACTGCCTCGCCGGACTGGACACCGTGGACGCCGGCAGCGTCCGGATCGGACGGACCGAGCTCACCGGGCTCCCCGACTCGGCGCTCACCCGGCTGCGGCGCGACCACGTGGGGTTCGTGTTCCAGTCGTTCAACCTCCTGCCGACCATGACGGCCGAGGAGAACATCCTGCTCGGCCTGCGCCTGGCCGGCCGCAAGCCCGACCCGGCGTGGTTGCGTGTGGTCGTCGACGCGCTCGGCCTGCGGCAACGCCTGCGCCACCACCCCGGGGAACTGTCCGGCGGTCAGCAACAGCGCGTGGCGTGCGCACGAGCGCTGATCGGACGGCCGCAGGTCGTGTTCGCCGACGAGCCCACCGGCAACCTCGACTCGCGAGCCGGTGCCGAGGTACTCGGTTTCCTGCGCGCCTCCGTGCGCGAGCTGGGCCAGACGGTGGTGATGGTGACGCACGATCCCGTCGCCGCCTCCTACACCGACCACGGCGTGCTGCTGGCCGACGGTCGCGTCGCCGCACACGTGCCCCGCCCGACCGCCGACTCCGTGCTGGCCGCGCTGACCGGCCTGGGGGTGTGATGCTGCGCGTCGTCGCCGCGGGGGTCCGGGCCCGGCCCCTGCGTCTGCTGCTCTCCGCCGTCGCGATCGCCCTCGGCGTGGCGTTCGTGTCCGGTTCGTTCATCCTGTCCGGGGCCGTCGGCGCCGGTCTCCGCGACGCTGTGTCTGTCCACCTGCGCGGGGTCGACGCTGTCGTAAGCCAGACCCGCGGCGCGGACTTGGACGACGCGCTGCTCGCGAAGGTGCGTGCAGTGCCCGGCGTGGCCGCGGCGGAGGGCCGCGTGACCGTGAGCGCACCGATCCGCGACGCCTCCGGGCACGCGACCGACGCGGCCGCCACCGCGCTTCCCGCCGACGCCGCGTTGCGGCCGTTCGACCTGGCCGGTGGCCGATTCCCTCAGCAGCCAGGCGAGCTCGCGATGGAAGAAACCACCGCCCAAGGTTTCTCGCTCGGGCAGCAGGTAACGCTGTTCGATCAGCAGGGCAAAGAACACGCCTACACGCTCGTCGGCACCTTCAGCCGGCCGACGGACGCCGGGATCGGGGCCGACGACCTGGTCCTCACACCCGAGGGGCTGCGCCAGGTGGCACCCGGCGCGGAGTTCAGCGAGATTGTGGCGCGGGCGGCGCAGGGGGTCGCCCCGCCACGGCTCGTCGCCGACCTCGACCGGGCGGTGAGCGGCCAGGGCGTTTCTGTGGTCACGGGAAGCCAGGCCGCCGCCGGACTGCTGAGCACGACCGCGCCCGATTCGGCGGGCCTGACGAAGTTCTTCACCGCGTTCGCTGTGCTGGCGATGATCGTGGCCGCGATGGTGATCGCCAACGCGTTCACCATCCTGGTCGCGCAGCGCGCGAACGAGCTGGCACTGCTGAGGTGCGTGGGCGCCGGGAAACGGCAGGTCTTCGGCGCGGTGCTGACCGAAGCCGCCGTGGTCGGGGTGCTGGCGTCCGTCGTCGGACTGTTCGGCGGGCTCGGGGTCGCCGCCGCACTGCAGGCGATCACCGGCTCGCCCGGGGCGCCGGTGTACGTCCCGCTCACCGCGCGGACCGCGGTGCTGGCACTCGTCGTCGGTGTGCTGGTCACGGTGCTGGCAGCCGTGCCCCCGGCTCGGGCCGCGACGCGGGTGGCGCCCGTGGCAGCGTTGCGAAAGCCGGTCGAAGGCCGCCAGGCCCGCGCGGGACGGCCCCGCGCGATCGTCACGGCCGTGCTGTTCGTGGCCGGAGTCGGGGCGGCGGTGGCCGCGCTCGCGGCGGAGACCCAGGATGGCGCGGTGCTGGCCGTCGCCGCGATGGTCGCGTTGCTCGGCGCATTGCTCGCGGTCGGGCCGCTGCTGGCCGGACCCGCCGTGCGGGTACTGGGCGCCGTCACCGCGCCGGTGCTGGGTGAGCCGGCGAGGCTCGCGGCGCTCAACGCCGATCGCAACCCCCGTCGCACGGCCGCAACCGCTGCGGCGCTGACCATCGGACTGGCCGTCGTCGCCCTCGTGACCACGGTGACCGCAGGCGTCGAGGCCGGCCGCGACCAGGGCGTGGAGCAGCAGCTGCGAGCAGAGTTCACCGTGACGTCGGCGGTCAACGGGCAAGGACTACCCGCGGCCCTGCCTGCGACGCTTGCGGCGGTGCCGGGGGTCGCGGCCACGGCGTCGGTCACCGAGTTCACGGGCGATCTCGGCTCGCTCGGCGCGTACGGCATGACCGCTGTGCCCGGTGAAGCGCTCGGCTCGCTGCTGCGGCCGGTGGTCCTCTCGGGTGCGCTGGACCGGCTCCGCCCGGGCGAGCTGGCCGTGAGCCGGCAGCTGTCCGAAGAGACCGGGCTCACGGCGGGCGCGATCGTGCGCACGGATTCGGGGTCGTCGCTGCGCGTCGTGGCCGTCTACGACAGCGTCGACGCGCCGGGCGCCGACCTTGGCCTCGCGTTCGTAGACATCGGTGAGCTGCCGAAGATCGCGATGCCGGACACCGAACACGACGGCAGTGTCCTGGTGAAACTCGCTCCGGACGCCGACGCCGACCAGGCTGCGGCCACGCTTGACCGGGCACTGGAACCGACTCCGCTGGCGAAGCTGAACACGGTCGCGGACCTGGAAGACCAGCTGTCGGCGCCGCTGCGCAGCACGCTCGACCTGTTGTGGGCGCTGACCGCGCTCGCCGTGCTGATCGCGTTCGCCGGGATCGCCAACACGCTGTCGCTCTCGGTCCTCGAACGCACACGCGAATCGGCCCTGCTGCGTGCCCTCGGGCTGACGAGGGGTGGCCTGCGCGCGGCACTGGCAGCCGAGTCGGTGTTCGTCGCCGTGTTCGGCGCCGGCTGCGGACTGCTGCTCGGGATCGGCTCGGCGTGGCTGATCGCCCACGTGGCCTCGACCGACGCCGAGCCCGTGCTCTTCACGCTGCCCTGGGCCCGCCTCGCGGTGCTGCTGGCCGCCGCCGTGCTCGCGGCCCCGATCGCAGCGGCATTGCCGGCCCGGCGCGCCGCCCGGGGCCCGCTCATCGCCGGGATGGCCGAGCAGTGACCTTCGCTGTCCACTTTTCCGGGCTCGGGAGTATGTGTCCAGGCTGGTCGCGGAGCTGGTGCGGAAGAACGGCTCGACGCCGGCCGAACAGGCCGGCGACGTCTCGCCCGACGGGATGCAGCGGCTGTCGCGCCGGAGCGGGCTGAGACATCGACTGCCGCAGAGGGCGGGCGACGGAACAGCCGGAACTGCGCGACCTGTCTCGACGGTGGCCGGCGACGGCTGGTACCGGTGACTCACGCGGATGGCACCTTCGCGCGGCGGCGCTGGCAACTGATTGGTCACCTGGCCCCGGCCTGTGTGAGGAAGACCCATCTTCTTCGAAGAAGCCGCCGGACCAAAACCAGGATTGATTCGGCCCCGCCCCCAGTTCATTCAGCTTGTGCGAGTTTTTTGCATAGTTGCTGAAATCCGCGTAGCTGAAATCGGTGAAGCCACCGGAATTCTTGTCGACACCTGCGTATCCCGTCTGGGACCTTCGCCGATGGTTCGAGCTTGGCTGCGTCGCCGCCGCCGAGGGGGCGGTTCGGCGTTGTGGATGCGCCTCCGCAGGTACCTTGCAGCCCCAGTGGGTCGGCCGCGATGAGCGGCTCCGCAACATAGGCAACCGGGTTCGACGCGGGTCGCAATCCGAGCGGGTCCTGGCTGAGGTCGTCGTGGTACTGCCCGGGCAAGCCAAGGGCATCGGCACGGGTGCGATCGCGGATGGCGACCTCTCGCCCCAGAAACTCGTGCGCCCACCGGGCGGCCGTCTGCTGGATGCCGTTCCCAGGTGAGTACCCGGCAGAACCCGTCGTCGTGCAGCTCGACTTGCTCCACGAGGTGAGCGCCGCTCGAAATGAACCAGATCTCGGCGGTCTTTGTGCACTGGCCGTCCTGGCTGACCTCCCAGCGGCCTTTCGCTCACCAGATGGGACGGGGCTTCTCGGAACACTGGTGACGCCCGAGGCCAGGACTGGCAGGGCCGTGGTGCTGGTACACAGCGGCGGCGTGACGCGGCACGAAGCCGGCTTTTTCACCCGCCTGGCGGCCAGGCTCGCGGAATCCGGCATCAGTTCTCTGCGATTTCGAAGTAGCGTTCGAGTTCTCGCCGGTCGACGTCACGAGCCGGCATCGACGTGTTCTCGTCGTGGAGGTAGTTCACCAGCATGGCGACCCTGTCGAGGTAGGCATCGATCGTCGAGTCAGCGCGGTTCTTGGCCCCCAGATGCGTTCTCCAGTCTCCGACGAGCGCTCTGATGTCCTCGGGGGTCCAGCACCTCCTCGGGCGCCTCAGGCGCAGTGCTAGTTGTTGACACCCCAGCCAAGAGGCTCGCCAAGATCAACTGATTGCCGCGTTTACGCAGGCTGGAGGCACAAAGCAGAGTTGAGAAGTGGGCCGGGTCGGGCTCGAACCGACGGCCAAGGGATTATGAGTCCCCTGCTCTAACCAACTGAGCTACCGGCCCCTAGCTGGCACCCCGTTTGCATTAGCACATGAGCCCCAGTTCGATCCAAAATATCACAGCGCCCCGGGTGGGCCGGTGGAGCAGGCCGAACAGGTTGTGGTTGTGCCGGGCAGTGGGACGCGTCGTCCAGGTTGCGAGGACGTCGCCGCCACGACCCCGCCCCGGGAGGGGTGAGCAATGGACGGAGCACGCTGGGACGATCACTCTCGGGGTGCTCGTGACGAGCCGCCCCGGAGGCGGTCGCCTCGGCCGCGCCGAGGCTGTGCGTCGCCGGGCCAAAGCCGTCACCTTCCGTGACGCACCGGAACGCCGGGACGCCGGTGGCGGCCGGTGTCGGGGCCACAGCGAGCACCGCCGCGGTTCTTCTGCCGGACGTGGCGAAATTCCCTTCGTGAGGAGCAGAACCGGTACGTCGCGGCTCCACCACGGGGTGTCAGCCGGGTGCGCGAAGCTCCCCCGAACGCCGCCACGCGTGAAAAAGCCGTGGCGCCGGGAAAATCACGGGACTTGGTGCATGGAAACCACGTCGAGGCCCAGTACGCGGAACAGGCTCAGCAAGCGATGCAGGCGTTCCTCGTCGGTGACGTGGCAGTAGATGATCGTTTCCGGTGGGGCGGCGGCGACTTCCAGCTCGCCGAAGTCGACGACGGCGTGGGCGGCGCGGTCGGACAGACGGCCGGAGACGCGGAAGACGTAGCTGGACTGCGACACCTGAGCCTCCTGTCTGGCCCCTCGAGCGCCCCTCGCCGTCACGGTCGCGCGTGTGGGGGTGGGCGTCCTCGCCCGTGCCGGATGAGCTCGTGTTCGGGCGGTGGGCGTGCAACAGTGGGTGACGGCGGGGCCGGAGGGAGAACAGGGTGTCCTACAACGAAAAGCCGCGCGTGCCGCGGCGCAAGAGGACTGTGCCCGAGCTGCCGGACGGGTTCGTGTCCCGGCCGCGGCTGCTGAACGCGCTCGATCGCGCGGCGCCGGAAGCCGCCACGATGGTGTGCGCGCCCGCGGGGTCGGGCAAGACTCTGGTCCTCGCGGAATGGCTGCGTAGCGGCGGACTCGGTTCCGCGGCCTGGCTTTCGCTCGACGCCGCCGACAACAACGTGCACCGGTTCCGCTCCGGCCTCCTCGACGCGCTCGCCCCGGCGGCGCCCGGCCTGCACGACTTCGACGCGGACAGCCCGAGTTTCCTGGCCGACCTCGTCGACGCCCTCGACACCCTGCCCGAGCCGCTGCGCCTGGTCCTCGACGACGTGCACGAGCTCGTGGCAACGGAACCGTTGCGCGACGTGGAACAGCTGCTTCGCCTGCGCCCACGTGGGCTGCGGCTCGTGCTGTCGACGCGCTGGGATCCGCCGCTCCCCCTCGCCCGGCTGCGGCTTTCCGGTCGGCTCGCCGACCTGCGCTCCGAACAGCTGCAATTCCGCCCGGACGAAGCCGCGGCGCTTCTGACCGCCGAAGGCGTCACCATCGGTCCCGAGCAGGTCGACCGGCTCGTCACGCGCACGGAAGGCTGGGCGAGCGGGCTGCGCCTGGCGGCCGAAACCCTGAAGGGCGGCGCGGAGTTCACCGGCGCCGACCCGACGGTGAGCGCCTACCTCGTCGACGAGGTCCTCGCGCCGCTGTCCGAAGAGGAGCGTCAGTTCCTGCGCGAGATCAGCGTCTGCGAAAGCGTTTCCGCCTCGCTCGCCACTGCGCTCTCCGGTCGCGCCGACGCCGGCGAAGTGCTGACGCACCTGGAACACCGCACGGCGATGCTGTTCCGCACCGGTGCCGGGCGCCGGATCTACCGCCTGCACACGCTGCTGCGCGCCCACCTGCTCACCGACCTCATGCTGCGCACGCCCCGCCAGGTGCCCGCGCTGCACCGGCGCGCCGCCGAATGGTTGCGCGCGCGCCACCAGGCCGGCGACGCCGTCTCCCACGCGCTGGAGGCCGGCGACGCCGCACTCGTCGCGGACCTGCTGCGCCGCCACGCGCTCGACCTGCTGCTCGCCGGCGAACACGACGTGCTGCGCCGCGCCCGCGCCGCGCTCAGCGACGAGGTGGTCGGCGACGACCCGTGGCTCGCCCTGACCGGCGCCCTCGAATATCTCGACGCCGCCCGCCCCGGCGCCGCACGCGCCCAGGTCACGCTGGCCGAACGCGCGTGGCCCCGAGAGCCCTCGCGCGAGCTGCACGCGTTGCGCGGGCTCGTCGACTCCCGCTTCGCCCACGCCGCGGGCGCCCTCGAAGGCGACATCGACGCCGTCGCCGAGCAGGGTTCCGCGCTCAGCGCCATGACGCTGCTGGAGTCCGGCCAGGCGCTGCTCGCCGCGGGCCGCGCCGTCGAGGCCCGCCGGCCCGTGGAGTCGGCGCTGGCCTTCGCCCGCGCGCACGGCCACGGGCACCTGGAACAGCAGTGCCTCACCGCGCTCGCCGGTGTCGCCGCGGCCACGGGCGACTTCCGCGCCATGGCCGCCCTCGCCCACGACGCCGACCAGCTCGCCGAAACCCACGGCTGGCGCGACACCGTCGCCGGCGCGAAAACCTCGCTGCTCCTCGCCTGCGGCGCCCTGCTGCGCGCCGACGCGTCCGCCTGCCTCGCCCAGATCGACCGCGTCACGGGCGTGCTCGCCACCACCGACGCCCTCGGCCAGGCCGGCCTCACGCTCCTGACCGCCACCCTCGAAGGAACCGCGCGCTTCGACGGCGGGCAGCGCTCGGCCGGGCTGCGCCGCATGACCGACGCCCGCCTCGCCGAAGGCCCCGCTCCCCTGCCCGACGGCGTCGTCGCCCTTGCCGCCGTGTGCGAGCACGACGCCGCCACGCGCCTCGGCCGCGGCGAAACCGCCCGTGACGTGCTCACCTGGGCCCGCGAACGGATACCGTCGGCCGCCGAGATCCTCCTGATCCGCGCCGGCACGCAGGTCGTGCTCGGGCGCGACGGCCACGCGCGCAATCTGTTGCGCCCGCTGCTCGACGGCGCGGTCGACCCGGTGCTGACGTGGACACCGGTCACGGCCTGGCTGCTGGAGGCGGAGATCGCCCTGCGCTGCGGCGAGGACGTCCGTGCGCGCCGTGCCGTCGCGAAGGCGCTCGGCCCGGCCGAACGGCTCGGTGTCCTCCGCCCGCTCGTCACCGCGGCCCCGGAGGTGCTCGACCTGGCGCTGCTCGACGTGCCCGGCGGCCACCGCTTCACCACCGACCTGCGCCAGGCGCGGGCCGTCCGCGGCAGGCAGCCCGACGCCGTCGCGCTCACCGAACGTGAGCGGACGGTGCTGCGCCTCCTGCCGACGGTCCGCTCGCTCGACGAGATCGCCGGAGACCTCATGGTGTCGCCCAACACCGTGAAAACACACGTCCGCGCTTTGTACCGGAAGCTCGGCGTCGGCTCGCGACGGGAGGCCGTGCGTTCGGCCGTCCGGCGTGGTCTCGTGGACAGTTAGTTGGGACATTCGGCCCTTCCCTGGTCACAGCGACGCCTTACGGTCGAAGGCGTGAGTGGAGCCGGCCGGTCGGGGACCAACCGGTGGCGGGTGCCGGGCGCGAAGGTGACAATGCCCTTGCTGCCACCGGATTTCGTGACGCGCCCACGACTGCTCGAGGCGCTCGACGCGGCCGCCGCCAGTCCCGTCACGGCCGTCTGCGCGCCGGCCGGCTTCGGCAAGACCGCGCTGCTGGCCGAATGGGCCACGACCCGCCCGGTCGCGTGGGTCTCCCTGGACCCGGACGACAACGATCCGCACCGCTTCTGGTCCGCGATCCTCTGCGCGCTCGACAAGACGGTGCCCGCCGACAGCCGGGTCCACACCGTCGCGGCGCCGGAAGGCGACAGCCGCGCCGATTTCCTCGCCGAGCTCGTCGACGCCCTCGACGCGTTGCCCACCCCGGTGCGCCTGGTGCTCGACGACTTCCAGGAGATCGTGGACGCCGGCCCGCTGCACGACATGACCACGCTCATCCGCACCCCGCCCGCCGGACTGCGCCTCACGCTCGCGGCGCGCGCCGATCCGCGGCTGCAGCTCGCGCGCCTGCGGGTACAGGGTGACCTCGCCCGCGTCAGCGCGGACGACCTCCGGTTCACCACCGCGGAGACCGCGCAGCTGCTGCGGGTCACTGGCGTGCGCTGCGGCGAGGACGACGTGCGCCGGCTCGTCGAGCGCACGGCGGGCTGGACCGCCGCCGTGCACTGGGCCGCGGTGTCGCTGCGGACCGGGGCCGACGTCGACGCCTTCCTCACCCAGCTCGACGGCGACGACCGCTCCGTGGCCGGGTTCCTGGCCGACGAGGTGCTCGCCCGCCTGCCGGAAGGCGCGCCCGAGCTGCTGCGCCGCATCAGCGTGTGCGACGCCGTGCCGGCCGCCCTGGCCCGCGAGCTGGCCGCGCGCGAAGACGCCGGCGCCGTGCTGGCCGAGCTGGAGCGGCACACGTTCCTCGTCGCGCGCATCGACGACCCCAGCGCCTCCTACCGCGTGCAGCCGTTGCTGCGCTCCTACCTGCGCGCCGACCTCGACCTGCGCTACCCCGGCCTCGCGAGCGAGCTGCACGCCACGGCCGCGCGCTGGTTCGCGAACGAGGACCGCATCGGCGAGGCCCTGGAACACGCCGTCGCCGGCCTCGACCGCGACGGCATCGTCGAGCTCCTCCACGCCCATGCCATCCCGTGCCTGCTCGCCGGCGACGACCACGCCGTCCGCGAAACTCTGGCGCACCTGGATGACGACGTCGATCCCGGCCTGCGCGCCGCCCGCACGCTCGCCGCCATCCAGAGCGGCGATCCGACCAAACCGCCCGATGACCCCCTGCTGGCCCGCCACCGCGCGCTGGCCGAGGGCCGCCGTCCGGACGGGCCCGAACCCACCGAGCCGGGCACCTGGGCCGACCTCGACCGCGCGTGGTCCTCGCTCTACCGCGGCGCGTGGCGCGACGCCACCACGCGCGTCCGCGACGCCCTCGACACCGCGCGCGCCGAGGGCCAGGACTACCTCGTGCTCCACGGCCTGGCCGCGATCGCCGTGGCCGGCGCCTTCGACGGCCACCAGGACGCGGCCCGCGCGGCCGGCCAGGAAGCCGTCGAGCTCGCCGCCCGGCACGGCTGGCCGCGTTCGCCGTGGCTGGCCGTCTGCCGGCTCGTGCTCGCGGGCGACCACCTGCTCCGGCTCGATCCAGCGGCCGCCGCCCGCGAAGCGTGCGACGCGGCCACACCACTGGGCGCCTTCCTCGGCGGCGCGGCGCACTTCGACAGCGAGGACCGCCGCGACGGCCTCGAGACCATGCGCCGCGCCCGCCACGACCTCGGCGAGCTCGCCGCCGGCCCGGCCGCGCTCGTCGCCGTGCTGGAGCACCACGCAGCCGTGTTCCTCGGGGAACCCTTGCACGCCAACGAAGTGCTGCGGTGGGCCCGCGACCACCTCCCCCACACGCACGAGCTGGACCTGATGCAGGCGTGGACCCACCTCGGGGCCGACCGGCCCGACGAGGCCGCGGCCGCGGTGCGCACCCGCCGCGCGGCGCTGCTGCCGACCACCGCCGTCGACATCGAGCTCATCGAGGCCGCGCTCGCCCTGCGCGCCGGGCGCCGCACCGAGGCGCTGCGGACGCTGGAACACGCGCTGGGCCTGGCAGTCGGCGGTGACTTCGTGCGGCCGTTCGCGCTGGCCGACCCGGCCGTGCGGCACCTGCTCGTGGACCACTCGGGCGGCTTCGGGCGGCTCGACGGCTTCGCGGCGTCGGTCCGCGACCGCTTGCGCCGCTTCGACCCCGCTCCCGTGGACGACCGCCTCACCGAGCGCGAGCAGGTCGTGCTGCTGCGGCTGCCGTCACAACGCTCACTCGACGAGATCGCGGCGGACCTGACCGTGTCCGTCAACACCGTGAAAACCCACGTGCGCGCGATCTACGTGAAACTCGGCGTGACCAACCGCCGCGACGCCGTGCTCGTCGCCCGCGAACACGGTCTCGCGTGAGGCTTCATCCGCGACAGATGAGGCCGGACCCGCGCCTTAGTTCGACGCTTTCCGCAAGCCCGGCACGGGCACGGATCCCGCGGACACGAGAGGACTCTCACCATGACCGACACGGGAGCACGAGCGCCGCACACCGAGGCCGGCGGAACCACCGGCCGTTACCCGGACGGCCAGTCGATACCGAGCGGCTGGACCGGCTGGGTCGCCTTCGCCGCGACCATGATGATGCTGCTGGGCGCGTTCCAGGTGATCGAAGGGCTCGTCGCGCTGCTCAACACCCGCTATTTCGTGGTCGACGAGACGGGCCTCGTCGTCTCGGTCAACTACACCACGTGGGGCTGGGTGCACCTCGCGCTCGGGGCCCTGCTGATCGTCGTCGGCATCGGCGTCTTCATGGGCAACCGGGTCGCGCAGATCACCGGCATCGTCCTCGCGGGCCTGAGCGCGATCGTCAATCTCGCGTTCCTGCCGGCGTACCCGCTGTGGGCGATCATCGTCATCGCCGTCGACGTGCTCGTGATCTACGCACTCGCGGTGCACGGCAAGGAGATGCAGAAGCTCTGACGGGGCGGTCAGGCCGGTGCGGGCCCCGGTTCGCCGGGGTCCGCACCGGCGTCCGCACGCGGTTTCACCGTGGGCGGCGCTTCCGTGTCCACGACGGATTCGCCGTCCGTCGCCACCCCGGTTTCCTCGCTCACCGGCTCCGGAGCCGCCGGCGGGGGCCGTTTCCCGATCATGCGGATGAGTGCGTCGGCCCAGCCCGCCGTCGGATCGATGTCCACGAACAGCGCCTTGAGCAGCAGCGTCGCCGGCACCGCGAGGATGGCGCCCAGCGGCCCGAGCAGCCACGCCCAGAACACCAGGGACAGCACCGTCACCAGCGTCGAAAGCCCCACGGAGCCGGCCACGAACCTCGGCTGGATCAGCGACTGCACCACGAAATTCAGCGCCACGTACACCACGATGACGACCAGCATCTTCTTCCAGCCGCCGTCGAGCAGGCCCAGCAACGCGGGTGGGATCACCCCGATCACGAAGCCGACGTTCGGGATGTAGTTGGTGACGAACGCGAGCAGCCCCCACAGGATCGGCACCGGGATGCCGATGAGCGCCAGCGCCCCGCCGTCGAGCACCGCCACGATGAAGCCGAACACGGTGGTCACGAGGATGTAGCTGCGAGTGCCTTCGGCGAAGCGGTGGAACGCGGCGGTGACCCACGGCCGGTCGCTGTCGATGGCGTTCAGGCGCTGATCGGACCACGTGGCCTCGGTGCTGACGAACAGCAGCAGCGCCAGCAGGAACACGAGGTTGGTGAGCACACCGCCGATGCCGGACAGCAGGGAGCCGACGAAGCCCGCGAGCTTGCCGAGGTCCAGCGAAGACGCCACTTCCCGCAGCTGCTGCGGCCCGACCCCGAACTGGGCGAGCTGATCCGTCGCGGATCGCAGCAGTTCGCTCGCGCGCTCCGCGTACTGCGGCAGCAGCGTCGCGAGCTGTGCCAGCGACACGATCACCACGAACACCAGGCCCACCATCACGAGGTAGACCACCGTGACGAGCACGACCGTCGTGAGCCAGCGAGGCCAGCCCTTGCGCAGCAGCCAGACCTGCACGGGGCTCGCGGTGATCACGATGACCAGAGCCAGGAACACGGGACCGACGATGAACGCGATCGCCCGCACCCCGGCCAGCGTGATCACCACCGACGCGGCCCCCAGCATGATCACCAGCACTCGGGGCAGCACGCTCCCGGGCGGGAACGTCGCCGCCAGCGGCGTCGGTTCGGAGCGTTTGCGCTTCGGCTTCGACTCCGTGGCACCGGTTCGTCCGCGCAGCTTCACGAGACCACCTCACCCTCGTCCGGGTTGGGGTGCTGCGGCGGTGCCCCGCGTCGACGGGCGACTCCCCGATGTCACTCCGGTGTGGCCGGACCTGCGCGGCGGCTCCGGCCGGCGGGTCCCGAGGATACGGTCACCGTCCGCACACAGCTCGCGCTTCACCCGCGCAGGATGAGACCTGGGCCGACGCGACGGAAGCGTCGGCGGCGGGGCTCCCGCGGGCGGGTCCGCGGCGCCGCGACACGCGACAGCGACCACGGCGGCCAGGTCACCCTCGGGAGGTCAGTCCGTCCACAGGGGACAGTCGCGGCCTCAGCCGGCCAGCTCGCCGGACCCGCCGCCGTAGGTGGTCTCGCCCGTCCGCCCGGGCCGGGGACACCGGCCGAGGCACGGGATCTGCGCCCACACCGTCTTGCGCTCGAACTCGGTCTCGGGCAGCACACCCCACGTCACCGACAGGCGGTCGACGAGCAGGAGCCCACGGCCGCGCGGGCCGGGCAGGCGCGACAAGCCCATCGTCGGCTGCACGAGGTTGCGGTCGGCCACCTCGACCCGCACGGTGCACGGGCGCAGGCTGTGCCACAGCTGCAGGTGGCGCGGTCCGCCGCCGTGGTCGTGGGCGTTGGCCAGCAATTCGGTGGCGACGAGGAGCACGTCGTCGCGATGCTCGTCACCCAGCGTGTCCAAGTGCTGTGACACCCATCTGCGCATGGTCCGCACCGTCGCCGCCGTGGTGCCGTGCAGCGGCAGCACCCACGTGCCCGGACGGCCGGCACTTCGGGCCCCGGTCAACGCCACCACCTCCCCGATCCGCGGTAAGCGCGCTTCCTGTCGACTTACCCGATCGGGTCACGAATGAATCACTGCAGGTGGCTCCGGTCCCGCCAGGCCATGGCCCACTGTGCCCGCGAAGGTCAGCTCACCGGCACGTTTTCCCTGGCCAGGATCTTGTCGACCGCTTCCGCGGTACCTGTCCCGGGGCTGGGAACGAACGTGAAAAGGTTCTGCCCGCCGGCGCCCTGGGAGGCCAGGTGCTCGACGTAGGGGTTCAGCTCGCCCGCGACCGGGTGGAACATCCGGTTCGTCGAGCGCGGGGTCGCCTCCACGCGGTGGTCGGCCGAGACGCGGCGGAACGGGGAGCTGGTCGCCGACAGCTCGGTCACCAGCCGCCGGGCGAGCAAGTCTTCGGGGTCGCAGCCGACCGCGAGGCGCAGCAAGCCGATCACGAGCAGCACGCCGGAGACGGCCAAGGTCGCCGCCGCGCCCCGCGGCGGCGACCAGGCCCCAGATCAGCGCGCCGACACCCTGGCCGCCCAGGAAGATCATCAGGTACACCGCCGGCGCCCGCGCGCGGACCCACGCGGGCAGCGCGAGCTGCAGCGTGGCGTTCAATGTGGACAGACCCGCCAGCCAGCCGGCTCCGCCCAGCACGAGCAGCACCACGACCACCACCGCGCTCGGCAGCAACGCCGCGGCGAACACCCCGACCACGTACGCGATGGTAGCGGCCCCCAGCAGCGTGTTGCGGCCGAACCGCGCGCGCATCGGCCGCATCAGCACGGCACCGCCCACCGCTCCGAGGCCGAGGGCGTCGAGCAGCACGCCGTAGCCGCCGGAACCGAGGGCGAGCCGGTCAGAGGCCACGACCGGCAGCAGCCCCCCACAACGCTGACGCCGGCAATACGAACACCGAGGCACGCACCAAGATCCGGCGGACACCGGGCGCGTACCGCACATACCGGATTCCGGCCCGCAAGGCGGGCAGCAGAGGTTCCGCCGAGCCGGCCGGCTCGGCGGTGGTGCGCCGCCACCTCAGCACCGCGACCAGGATCAGCAGGTCCGACACGGCGTTGATGCCGAACACCACCGGCCCGGTCAGCGCCAGCACGAACCCGGCCAGCGCGGGCCCGATCGCGCGCGATGTTGACGTTGAGGCTGCCGAGGGGACCGGTCAACCCGCGAAGCCCGGACGGGGACGAGATCGACGCCACGTTCACCGCGCCGGGAGCGGTCCGCTGAACGATTCGCGCAGACTCGGGGCCCGGCCACGCGACGGAGCGCGGCGAGCTGCGGTCCCGGCAGCCGGTCGAGCAGCACGTCCCGCAGCAGCTCCTCGAGGACACCGCACTCCCGCAGGACCCCGTCCACGACTACTTCCCGCGGCCGACGCCACCCGCGTGGTCTCAGACCGGCGAAACCCGGAACACCGGCCAGCCGATCTCCGTGCGCCACGCCCGCGGGTCCGGGTCGTCGCGCGGGCCGCACAGGTAGGTCTCGTGCACGGGACCGGCCACCGCGAGCGCGTGCTCCACCACCCAGTTGCCCAGCCGGCCGTAGGCGACGTCGAGGTCGTCGTGGTCGCCGACGTGCACTGTCACGGCGAGGTCCGTGGCCGGAAGCGTGTGCGGCGCAACGCGGCCGACCGCCGGGGCGTCGGGCACCGGCCGGTAGGCCAGGGCCGTGCCCCGGCCGGACGTGAACAGCTCGTTGTCGTACAGCCCGCCCGGCGGCGTGAAGCCCTCGCGGCCGGCGACAGCGGCGTCCAGTTCGGACATCGCCACGTCGTACCACTGCAGCACGTGGTCGAGGTCCACAGTGGCCTCGATCGCCGCGACGGTCCGCGCGGGGACCGAGCGCAGCTCGACCGCCAGCTCCTCGACGTCGGGCTTCAGCAGCCGCCGCAACGACGTGACCGCGGCGCGCGTGCGGTCCAGCCGGTCCTCCAGCCGTCGCAGGTGGCCGGCGACGAGGTCGGCGCGCGTTCGCGGATCCCCCGCGGCGAGGATGTGTTTCACCTCGGCCAGCGGCACGTCGAGCTCGCGCAAGCGGTGGATCACCTGGGCGTTCGGGATCTGCTCGCGCGCGTAGTAGCGGTAGCCCGTGGCGTCGTCGACCGACGCGGGAGCCAGCAGCCCCGCCTCGTGGTACCGGCGCAGCGTGCGCACGCTCAAGCGCGTGAGCTGGGCGAACTCGCCGATCGTCAGGCCTGACCGCATACCGCCACTGTGCACCCTCTCCCGGGGAGAGGGTCAACTCGGGTTTGGCTCTCTCCCCGGGAGAGGGCCGACGGTGGTGCTGTCATCCCGATCCGAACGAATGAGGCCCAGCATGACCACCGCACTGCCGCAGACCGTCGTCGGCTACCTCGCCGCGCACGAAACCCGCGACGCCGACCGCGCGCTGCCGCACTTCACCCCCGACGCCACCGTCGCCGACGACGGCCGCACCTACCACGGCCCCGCCGAAATCCGCGGCTGGCTCGAGGGCGCCGCGAGCGAACACACCTACACCAGCACGCTCATCGCCACCGAGCAGATCGACGACGACCACGTCGTCGCCACGCACCACCTCGAAGGCGATTTCCCCGGCGGGCAGGTCGATCTGCACTTCCGCTTCACGCTCGACCACGGCCTGATCTCGCGGCTGGTCATCGAACCCTGAAGCCGGTACCGGAAAAACCCCGCGACACCACCGGATCCGCGCGGCTAGAGTAACCGTCAAGGTTCGAGTGTGCCCGGTGCGCAGGCAACGGTTACTTCACTGGTGCTCGCAGGTTCGATTCCTGTACACCGTGGCCGATCTTTCCCGGGCGCACCGAACCGGACCGAAAGCTTCTTCGGGAGCAACAATTTCAGGTGTGCCCGGTGCGCAGGTGACGGTTACTTCCGCTGTCAACGGGCAGGTTGCGGGTTCGAATCCCGTCACCCCGACATATCGGGGTGTAGCTCAATCCGGTAGAGCGGCTAAACGTACCGTGGCCGACTTTTTCTCGGGCACACCTGAAACTGTTGCTCCCTTCCCATGACCACACACACGAACAGAGGGGGTCGACCCATGGCCAAGTTCAACATCCTCGGCGCGCTGCGGGCGGCCCGCTCGCCGATCTCCAGCGAGGCCGTCGCGAGCGGGCACACCTACGAAGGCGGGCCCGGCTACGCACGCGATGCCAAGAGCGAGCTGTTCCTGCTCGCCGTGACCAACATGGTCGGCGAGCACACCTTCTACGAGAGCGCCGAACAGCGCGACACCCGCTACGCCGAGCTCGTGCGCGCCGCGACGCTGGCTGATCCCGAGTGGACGGTCCGCTTCCTCGCGTGGCTGCGCCGGGAAGCGAACCTGCGGACCGCGGCGCTGGTCGGCGCGGCCGAGTTCGCGGCGGCCCGGCGTGAGGCCGGCCTCGAAGGGCTGTCGCGCCAGGCCGTGAACAGCGTGCTCCAGCGGGCCGACGAGCCGGGTGAGCTGCTGGCCTACTGGACCGGCGTCCACGGCCGCGCCGTGCCCAAGCCGGTGAAGCGCGGTATCGCCGACGCCGCCCAGCGCCTCTACACCGAGAGCTCCTACCTCAAGTGGGACTCCGACGCGCGCGGGTTCCGGTTCGCCGACGTCCTCGGGCTGACGCACCCCGGCCCGCGCGTCGGCTGGCAGGACGCGCTGTTCGAGCACGTCCTCGACGTCCGTTTCCACGCCGACCGCGAGATCCCGGCCGCACTGGGGACTCTCGGCGCGCACCGGGAGCTGATGGCGTGGCCGGTCGAGCGACGGCGCGAGCTGGTCGAGTCCGCCACGGCGCCCGAGGCGCTGCGCCGCGCCGGGATGACGTGGGAGTCGCTCGCCGGGTGGCTCCAGGGGCCGCTGACCTCGGCCGCGTGGGAGTCGATGATCCCGTCCATGGGCTACATGGCGCTGCTGCGCAACCTGCGCAACTTCGACCAGGCCGGGGTTTCCGACGAGGTGGCGCAGGCCGTCGCCACGCGGCTCGCCGACCCGGAGCAAGTCGCGCGGTCGCGTCAGCTGCCGATGCGGTTCCTCTCGGCCTACCGCGCGGCCCCGTCGCTGCGGTGGGCGTGGGCGCTGGAACAGGCGATCACGCACTCGCTCGCCAACGTCCCGGTGCTGCCGGGCCGCACGCTGATCCTGGTGGACACCTCGTGGTCGATGACCTCGCGGTTCTCGAAGGACGGCACGCTGAAGAGGTGGGACGCGGCCGCGGTGTTCGGGCTCGCGCTCGGGCAGCGGTGCGAGAAGGCCGACATCGTGTCGTTCTCCGACGACACCCGCGAGTTCCCGCTGCGGCAGCGGGAGTCGCTGCTGAAGGCGGTGGACCGCTGGAGGGCCGACGGGTACTTCCTCGGCAACGGCACCGACACGCAGCTGGCCGTCGGGAAGCACGAGCGCGGCCACGACCGCGTCGTGATCCTCACCGACGAGCAGGCCGCGCACGGCGACGTCGGGCGGTCCGTGCCGGCGGCCACCCCGCTGTACACGTGGAACCTGGCCGGGTACGAGCGTGGCCACGCGCCCAGCGGCGGCCGTTACCGGCACACGTTCGGCGGCCTGACCGACCAGGCCTTCCGGATGATCCCGCTCCTGGAGGCCGGGCGCGACGCCGACTGGCCGTTCTGACTGTCGCGATCGGACGGTGGTCCCGGATGACCACCGTCCGATTGCGACAGTGCTTGTGGCGCGGCCCAACCGGTACAGGAAATCGGACTTCGACTGGACCGGTCACGCGCGCGGACGCGGACCTAACCTCGACGTATGATTCTTTCACCCGGCTCACGCAGCACCTACGACAACCTGCTCACGCGCACCCCGCCGTTCGTCCCGGAGGGCGCGCACTTCATGGTCGGCACCGTCTCGATCCCGCCCGGCGACCCAGGCAGCGGCCCGCACCGGCATTCCGGTCCCGTGTTCGGCTACGTGCTCGAAGGCGAGATCCTCTTCGAGCTCGAAGGCGAGGAGCCCTACCCGATCAAGGCCGGCGAGGCGTTCTGGGAGCCCGGCGGCGAGGTGGTGCACTACCAGGCCGGCAACCTGCGCGAGGACATCGAGAGCAAGTTCGTGGTCTGCATGGTCTGCGCGCCCGACGTACCGATGCTCACGTTCCTCGACGACGACGAGATCCGCGAACGCGACCACCTGCGGCACCCGAAGGCCCGCCGCTCGGCCTGACCGTCTGCGTGGCCTGCTGTCCCCGGCCTGCTGTCTCCGATTCGGAGGCGGCAGGCCTTTCTCGTCAGGCGCGTCCGTAGGCCTTGCGGGCGAGCCGGGCGGCCGAAGGAGCGTGGCTGTCGGCTTCGGCCCGGATGTCGGCGATCGTCTTGGCCGCCAGGGCTTTGCGCCACTGGAGCTCGGCGTGCTGCATGGCCGAGTCGACCGCGCACTTGCGGCGGAACGCGCTCTGCGGCGCCTCCTGGCCCATCCCGTGCTGCCGGATCTCGGTGCACTGGAACGCGAACTCCCGACCCTCGATGGCGGCGACCACGTCCATCAGCGTGATGTCCTCGGGCCGGCGCGCGAGCACGAATCCGCCGCGCGCGCCCGGGAGCGAACGCAGCAGCCCCGCGCGCACGAGGGCTTGCAGCTGTTTGTTCAGGTACGCCACAGGAAGCTCGTAGCTGGCCGCGAGGGACGCGGTGGACACCGGTTCGTCGTCGTCGAGCCACGCGAGCGACAGCAGGACGTGGACGGACCACTCGACACCCTGGTTCATCCGCACGGCCGCCACCCTAGACAATCTGGACCCTGGAAGTCAAGGTTCCGGTTGCGGGCACGGGAGCGCACCTGCCACCATCGGAATCCCCTGCAGCGCACGAGGAGCGGCGAAGTGACCGAAGTGGCCGGTGGTGGACTGACCGACGCGGTGGCGGCGTTCGAAGCCGCGCGCCCGCGCCTGTTCGGCATCGCCTACCGGCTGCTGGGCACGGCGGCCGACGCGGAGGACGTGGTGCAGGACACGTGGATCCGCTGGCAGAGCACGGATCGCGACGTGGTGCGCAACGCCGAGGCGTTCCTCGTCACCACCGCGAGCCGGCTGGCGCTGACCGCCGCGACCTCGGCCCGGGCGCGCCGCGAGCTCTACGTCGGCCCGTGGCTGCCCGAACCGATCCCCACCGCCGACGGCACCGACGTCACGGTGGAGCGCGGCGAGGCGCTCGAACTCGCCGTGCTGGTGTTGCTCGAACGGCTCACTCCGCAGGAGCGCGCGGTGTACGTGCTGAAGGAGGCCTTCGACTACCCGTACCGCGACATCGCCGGGTTCCTCGACATCAGCGAGCAGCACGCGCGCCAGCTGAGCCACCGGGCGCGGGGCCACGTGACCCGTGAACGCGGCGCGCGCGTGAGTCCCGCCGAGCGCGACCGGTTGCTGCGGGCGTTCCTCGCGGCGGCGCAGCAGGGTGATCTCGAAGGTCTGCAGAGCCTGCTGGCCGAGCACGCCGTCGCGTACTCGGACGGTGGCGGCGTGGTCACGGCCGCGCGCAAACCGATCGCCGGCCGCGAACGCGTGGCGCAGTACCTGGTGCGGACGGTCGGAATCCACGGGCAGCAGGTCGACACCTCCGTCGTGGCGGCGAACGGGCAGCACGTGGTGCTCGTCTCGCGCGCCGGCGAACCGCTCGCGGCGTGCTGGGTGGACGCGTCGCCGCTGGGCATCGACCAGGTCTGTTTCGTCGTGAACCCGGCGAAGCTCGCCCGGCTGGCCGCGGCGGTCGCGGGGTGAGCTCGCTCGGGATCGACCTGCACCTCGAGGCGGGCGGCGAACCGCGGGCCCGCTCGATCGAGGCCGCGCTGCGGGAGGCGGTGACGTCCGGGCGGCTGCCCGCCGGCACGCGCCTGCCCGGCACCCGCAGCCTGGCCGACGACCTCGGGATCGCGCGCGGCACCGTCGTCGAGGCCTACGCGCAGCTGGTGGCCGAGGGCTGGCTGGTGAGCACGACCGGGTCGGGCACCCGCGTCGCCGAAACCCGGCTCCCCGCGGCGAAGGCGGTGCCGGAGGTCGAGCCGCGCCTGCTCGACCTCCGGCCGGGGCGCCCGGATCTGAGCCTGTTCCCGCACACGCTGTGGTCGGCCAGCGTGAAACGCACCCTGGCGGCGGCGGGACCGTCCAGTTTGGACTACGGCGACCCGGCCGGTTCACGGCTGCTGCGCGAAGCCGTGGCCACGTACGTGTCACGAACGCGCGGTGTCCGCGCGGAAGCCGAGGCCGTCGTGATCACGACCGGCTTCACCCACGGCCTCGCCTTGCTGGCGCGGGCCCTGCGGGAGTCGGGGCTGTCCGTGATCGGCACGGAGGACCCCGGCCTCGTCCACCACCGGCGCCTCATCCACGGCGCCGGACTCGCGACCGCACCGCTTCCCGTGGGTCCTTTCGGCGCGGACCCTGCCGCGCTGGATCCGGACGTTCGCGCCGTGCTGCTCACGCCCGCCCACCAGCACCCGCGCGGTGTCGTCCTGAGCCCCGATCTGCGCACGGCCTTCCTCGACCGGGCCCGCGCCCGCGACGGCTTCGTCATCGAGGACGACTACGACGGCGAGTTCCGCTACGACAAACAGCCCGTGGGCGCGCTGCAGGCCCTGGACCCGTCCCGCGTGGTCTTCGCGGGCAGCACCAGCAAATCCCTGGCGCCCGGCCTGCGCCTCGGCTGGCTCGTGCTGCCGCCGCGGCTGCGCATCCCGGTCCTCGACGCGCTGGCCGTCACCGGCGCGTCCGTCGGCGCCCCCGGCCAGCTCGCCCTCGCCGACCTGCTCCGGCGCGGCGACTACGACCGCCACGTCCGCCGCGCCCGCGCCACCTACCAGAAGCGGCGCGCCGAACTGGCCACCCGCCTCGCCACCCTCACCGACGTCCCCCTCGACGGCGTCCCCGCCGGCCTCCACGCCCTGCTCCCCCTGGCGTCGTGGCAAGAGGAAAAGCGCCTCGTCGACACCGGCCTCCACGCGGGCGTCCGCCTGCTGGGCCTGCACACCTCGGGCTACTGGCACGGCACCGACCCCCGTGCCGGCCTGGTCCTCGGCTACGCCACCCCACCGCAACACTCGTGGCACCCAGCGCTGGACACCCTGGCCCGGCTGCTGGAGGGCGCCGAGATCGCCGCTTGGTGACCCGGCTGAGGTCGGCGATTCGGCCTGGCGACTCACGCCGGTCCTCACCCGGGGCTGTTGCCACCGGGCCGCGGACCACGCCTGTGCGCAGCGGCGACCGGCGGCCCCAGGGTGCAGCCCTCCGGCCGCGCTCCCGGACAGCGGTCTTTCGCCAGGTCACGCCGACGGGTCCTTCTCCACGCCGGACCGAGCGCACCGGGCCACGCCCTGCGGTGCCCCGCAAACGCCGGCCCGGCTTGAATCCCTCCGGCCAGGCCGGCCACCGGAACGCCAGGCCACACCAGCGCGCCCTTCGCCACGCCAGAGCCGAGCCCACCGGACCGCCCCTGGGCGCCGCCCCGGCGACCGACCCGGAGTTGAAGCCCTCCCCACCACGCTCACGCACAGCCACAGCCGACGCCGGGCCCTGCCGGACTCGAGCGCACCGGACCTCCGCACGCCGAGGCCGCCGTCAGCCCAGCTTGAAACCCTCCCGCCACGAAGGCCGGCTCGGCAGCCAGCCCAGGTCCTTGCGGGCGTGCGTGTTGTCCGCTCCCCGTGCCCACGGGGTGCGGTCACCGTCGGTCCGGGAAGCTGTCGGCGCCCCGACGGAGGCGCAGAACGCGGGGACCCACTCGTAGCCCGCCGCGGGCTCGTCGTCGCAGATGTTGACCGGGCCGGTGGGCCAGGTGAGGGCGGCGAGTGCGGCCGAGGCGGCATCGTCGAGGTGGAGGAAGCTGGTGACGTCGGCGGTGGCCGGGAGGTTGCCGGCCGCGGCGAGCTGGGCCATGAGGGCGCCGGCGGTGTACCAGGTGTCCGGGCCGTAGAGGGTGCCGTAGCGCAGGACCACCCACTCGGGCAGTTCCGACACCGCCGTCTCCAGGGCGGCGACGCCCGACACCGAGCCGAGCCGGTCGGGGGCGCCCGCCAGGTCGAGCGGTGTGTCCTCCGGTGCGGGCGCGGCGCCGGGCTCGTAGGCCCACGCGATGCTCTGCGCGACGATCCGCCGCACCCCGGCCGCCTTCGCCGCATCGACGAGGTTACGCGTGCCGACGGTGCGCACGTGGGCGTTCGCGGCGCGGTCGCCCGAGCCGAGGTCGGTCAGCTGGTGCATCACGACGTCCGGCGCGGCGGCGCGGACGATCTCGGCCAGCGCGGGCGCGTCGTACACGTCGCCGAGCACGGCCGTCGCGCCGAGTGCGGTGATCCGGTCGGCCGACCCGGCGCCGCGGGCCAGCCCGATCACCTCGTGGCCCTCCGCGAGCAGCGCCGGCACCACCCGGCGCCCGACAACGCCGGACGCACCGGCGAGGAAGATCCGCATCTTTCCCTCTCAACGATCTCGTGTGGACAACCCGGTGAGAACCAGTCAACCCGCGCCCACGCCGGACCGGTAGTCCACTTCGCCCCCACGCCGCTGGACCGGTTCACGGCGCCCGGAGGTGTGGATCACACGCCAGCCTGTCACGTTCGCCGGACCTGCGCGGTCTGGGCAGTGATCCACACCGAGACGATCCACACCCGAGACGAGACGAAATGAGGCAAGACCGATGCGAGTGGCTGTCGCCGGCGGGACCGGGCTGATCGGCGCGCTGGTGGTGCGGAAACTGACCACGGCCGGGCACGAGCCGGTGGTGCTGGCGCGTTCGCGGGGCGTCGACCTGACGACCGGCGCCGGGCTCGGCGGGAAGCTCGACGGCTGCGAAGAGGTCGTCGACGTCACCAACATCATGTCCGTGCGCAGGAAGCCCGCGGTCGGTTTCTTCGCCGCCGCCACGCGTAACCTCCTGGACGCCGCCGCGACGGCCGGGGCGCGGCACGTGATCGCGCTCTCGATCGTCGGCGTGGACGACGTCGACCTCGGCTACTACTTCGGCAAGCGCAAGCAGGAGGAGCTCGTGCGCAACGGCCCGGTGCCGTGGACGATCCTGCGGGCCACGCAGTTCCACGAGTTCCCGGAGCCCCTTGTGGACGGTGCCCGTGGGCCGTTCGTGGTGGTACCGCGGGAACTTTCCCAGCCGGTCTCGGCGGACGAGGTCGCGAGCGCCCTGGCCGCGCAGGTCGGGCAGGAGCCGGGCGGCTACGTGCGGCCGCTCGCCGGCCCCGAGCAGCTCCAGATGGCCGACATGGCCCGCCGGCTGGCCAAGGCCCGCGGATCCCGCAAGATCGTGCTGCCGGTATGCCTGCCGGGTGCGGTCGGCAAGGCCATGACCGGCGGCGCGCTGCTCCCGCGCGAAGACTACGCCCGGGGCGAGCGCACGTTCGCCGAGTACCTGCGCCGCGCCGCGAACCGACTGTCCTGAAAGGACTCCCATGAACACCCTCGCCATCCGGGCCACCCTGGTGATCCCATTCCTCGTCACAGTGGTCGTCGGCGGCTGGAACCAACTGTTCCCCGAAAGCTTCTACACGACCTTCCCCACGGTGGACCTGAACCCGCCGTTCAGCGAGCACTTCGCCCGCGACTTCGGCGGCGCGACGCTGGCCATCGCGCTGGTACTCGGCATCGCGCTCGTCAAGCCGAGGACGCACTACGTCGTGCCCGCCGCCGGCGCGTTCTCGCTCTTCGCCGTGCCGCACTTCTTTTTCCACCTGTTCGACACGCACCCGCCGGTGATGTGGCAGGCCGTCGTGCTCACCACCGCCAACGCCCTGGTCGCGATCCTCGGCCTGGCCGCGATCCTGCTGGCCGTGGTGCGCGACCGGCGCGCGGCTGCTCCGGCTTAGCGCGGTACGGGTCGAGTGCGTCGGTCGGCCCGGTGCCGACGAAGCCGACGGCCGCCCGCCACATCTCGCGTTCGTCCGCCAGCCGCGCGGGCAGCGTGAGCCCCATGGCGGTGGCGAGCGGCGCTCGGCCGAGGTCGACCATCGCGCGGACGGCGCCGGCCCACTCGTCCGTGGCCACCACGGCCACCCGGTACCAGACGACCGCCAGCACCAGCAGGCCCACCAGCGCCCCGGCCGTCACCCACGGCAGCTCCGCCCGCCCCACGACGAGGTCGACGGCGGCGGCCACCACGACGAGCACGTGACCGCAGAGCAGGCTGACGAAGAAGTCGACGTTGGTCCGCCCGTCCTCCACCTGCTTGCGGACGGGCTCGGCGACACCGGCGTTGAGCTCGTGCCAGAGCACCTGCGAATCGAGCCGGTACCGGTGGTGGCCGTACTCCTCGAACCGCCGGATCGCGTTGCCGAGCCGCGTGGCGGCGACCTGCTGGTCGTCGAGCGGGTAGCGGTGCAGGCGCTCGGCGAGCAGGGCGTGCCAGACCGGGCCCTTGCGGAGGTCGCGCTCGAGGTAGGGCCCGAGGTCCTCCTGCGCCCGGAACTTCGCCGGCGTCGCCCGATCCTCGGCGGGCAGCCGATCTTCCCGCCGGGCCAACGTCACCGCGTCGACCCGGTTGCGCAACAGGTGCAGCCGGGCGACTTGCCGACGGCGCCGCCGGCGCAAAAGCCAGCCCGGCCAGGCGAAGTAGCCCTCGAGGACGCGGTAGAGCGGCGTTTGCAGTGCCGCCAGCACCAGCCCGAGCACAGCCGTGGCCACCAGCCCCGCGACGGCCGCCCACCCCGCGTCCACGCTCAACGCCCCGATCCGCCTCGGCCCCGGCACCACCGCGAACCCGAACACCACGACGTTGATCAGGCTCGGCAGGATCCACCCGACGAGCAACGCCCGGGCGCCCCCGAGGGCGCCCTGAAGAACCCCGGTCATGCCTTACCCGCGCCCCCGCAGCCGGCGCAGCAACCGCCGCCACCCCGGCTCGCGCACGTCGTCGTAGGGCTCCGGCACGCTCGACCGCCCGCCGCCGCCCCTGCGATCGGCCGCCGCGCCGTACACGTCCGGCCCGAGTGGCGGGCCACCCCAAGGCTGCGGCTGGTCCCACGACGCCTGCTGCGCGAACGCCGGCCCCTCCGGCGGGGCACCAGACCCCGTCGGAGAGTTGTCGACGAACGCCGGCCCCGGCGGCGGCGAGCTCTCCGGCTCCAACCGCCCCTCGTCCCGCATCGGCCGCTGCGCGAACGCCGGCCCCGGCGGCGGTCCGCCGGACGTCGGGCCACCCTCGAAGAAGGCGGGCCCGGGTGGTGCACCACCCTGCTGGGGTTGCTGATACCACTCCCGCGACCTCGGCTCGCCACGCGAATCCGCCGCCTCGACCGGCGGAAAACTCGGCCCCGGCGGCGGCCCACCGTACTGATCCCACCCGCGAGAACTCGATTCGTCACGCCGACCCCCGTCGACCGACGAAAACGCCGGCCCCGGCGGCTGCGCACCGGCGACACCGCCTGCCATCCGTTCCGGCGGACCCGGAGCGGGCGGCTGGTGCGGGAAGACCGGCTCGCCGGGCTGAGTGTCGCGGCCGGAGTTTCCCGGCCACGACCGCGTGCGTGAAGCCTCGGACAGCCCGCCGGACGGAGGGTCGTCGAGGCATGGTGGACCCGGTGGCTGGACAGCCTGTTAACCGCCGCCGGACCACGACGTCGAACCGCCGAGAGGTTCGATGTCGGAGTGAAGCCCGCCAATGGAAGGGGAGCGGGCGTCGCTCCGGGGAATGCCCGACGGTGGTGTCGGCGCGTCAGGATCACCAAACTGCGGTGGGACCTCGTCAGGAACTCCGGAATCTGTGGAACCGTCGTCGTCAGACGTCGTCATCCGCCGCCCCCTGCCGTTCGCGCGAGACAGTTCACCATAGTGGGAAACATCCGCGCGGCCGAGGGTTATGGCGAACAGGCCGGACCCAGATCAGCCGAGAACCAGTGTTGCGGCCGCAGCGAAATCACGTGGTGCTCGCCGAGGTGGGTACGCTCGAACTCCAGGAAGGCCTCGACCTTGTCCGGGGGCAGGTAGCGCGCCACCATTTCGCGAGATTCGGCGTCGGTGCTCGGCTCGTACCGCCTCACCGGGCCTTCCACCGAAACGTATCGGACTGTCGGCGAGGTCCGTTGCGCCATCAGGGTGAAGCGCCCCGTTTCCCGGACCGCGCGGGCTTTCCGCGTGTCCGGTGGTGCGCGCACCCACAGCTCACCTCCTGGCGTGTACTGGTACCAGATGGGCACGACGAGGGGCGCGCGGTCGGGGCGTTCGACCACCGACAACGCGCCGATGTGCGGCTCGGCCAGGAACTGTTCGCGCATTTCCACTGTCAACACCATGACATCGCAGGGTACGCGGGGGGTCCGACAAAAACCGGCACACCGCACGTCGTGAGTCCATTGTGGACTCCATGAACAGTCCGATCGAGACAACCCTTGTAACGCTCATGAAAGCCGTCACGATGGAACTGGGGTAACCCTTTCGCGACGACGAGAGGAACGGGGAAATGACGCTGACCAAAACAGACGACCGCGACCTGACGCCCGCTTCGTGACCGCGTCCGGGCAGGACACCGTGCTGGTCGTGGGGGCCGGACCGGTGGGCTTGACCGCCGCCGCCGAGCTGGTGCGCCAGGGCGCGCGCGTGCGGGTGGTCGAGCAGCGGGCCGAGCCCACCACGCAGTCCCGCGCGGTCGTCGTGCACCCGCGCACGCAGGAGCACCTGGCCGCGATGGGAGTGCTCGCGCCGCTGGAGCGCGAGGCATCCGCCATCACCGCGCTGGAGATCTACGCCGGCCGAGACCCGAAGCAGCCCACCGTGCGGCTGGGCACCGAGCACCTCGCCACCCGCTACCGACGCATCCTCGACCTCGCCCAGCCGCGGACCGAGGCACTGCTCGCCGAACACGTGGCCAGCCTGGGCGTGCGGGTCGAACGCGGCGTGACGCTGGAGGGCCTCGAACAGGACTCGACGGGCGTCACGGCCACCTTCACCTCCGCGGCCGGGCGCGACCGGTCCCGCTACGCCTGGGTGGTCGGCGCCGACGGCGGGCACAGCACCACGCGCACGGCCGTCGGCACCCGAATCGAGGGCGTGTTCGAAGGTCAACATTTTTTGTTCGCCGACGTCGTCGCCGAGTCCGAACGCTCACCCGACACCGTGCGAATGTTCGCGCACCCCGACGGCATCGGCGGCGTGTTCCCGATGCCCGAGGGCCGCACCCGGCTGCTGTTCGAAGTCGAACCCCCGGCGGCCGGCGCGGTCCCGACGATCGCCCGGACGCAAGAGCTCGTCGACCAGCGCGCGGGCGGCGCGTGGCACGTGACGGACGCCCACTGGCTCGCCTACTTCGAGATCCACCACGGCCAGGTACCCCGCTACCGCCACGGCCGCGTGCTGCTGGCCGGCGACGCCGCGCACATCCACAGCCCCGCCGGCGGTCAGGGCATGAACACCGGCATCCACGACGCGGTCAACCTCGCGTGGAAGCTCGCCCTGGTCACCACCGGCCGCGCCGATCCGGCGCTGCTCGATTCCTACCACACCGAACGCCACCGGGTCGGCGCGTCGGTGGTCAAACAGACCACGCGCATGACCGACGTGATGACGGTCAACGGCCCCGAACGCGGGCTGCGCAACCTCGCGTTGTTCCTGGTCGGGCACCTCCCGCCCGTGCGCGAGGAGCTGATCGCCGGCATCGCCGAGGTCGACATCCACTACCGCGGCAGCCCCATCGTCACCGGCCGCGCGACCTCACGACGACACCCGCACCCCGGCGACCACGCACCCGACCTGCCCGGCCTGCGCACCGCCGACGGCACGCCGACCTCACTCGACGAGCTGCTCCGCCGGCCCGGCCACCTGCTCCTCACGAGCGTCCGGGACAACGCGGTGCTCGACGAATACCGCGCGGCCCTCGCCGGCTTCGGCACGGTCGTACCCCTCGGCTCCGGCGGCCTCCAAGACCCGGACGACTCCTTCACCGACCGCTACGGCACCGGCGACCACGGCCTCGCCCTCATCCGCCCCGACGGTTACCTCGGCCTCATCACCCGTGAGGGATCTCCCGAAAAGTTGTCCGAATACGCACAACGCCTGATGCACGGCACTCAGGCTTCGGTGCCCGGTGGTAAGTCCCGCACATCCTGAAACCCGAGCTGCCGGCCGCCACCCGGCGCGGCGGCGAACGGGCTCAGCAGGTAGCCGACGTGGTCCCCCGTGTCGTGGCGCGACAGCATTTCACCGGCGAACCAGGCCGGGCAACCGTCGAGCAACGGCACACCGCGCGGCCCGGAATGCCCGGCGCACAAGGAGAACTTGTCGGCGTCGAAGCCACTGCGCGAACCGAACAGGCGGGCGAGCTCCGCCGCGTCCCGGGTCAGCCGGTGCACGGCGAGCTCCCCACGCCCGCCGCGACCTCCGTCGTGTGGTTCTCCTTCGACAGCCACACCTGAACCGCGGCGGCGAGATGCTGCCCTGCGCCGCGAACCCCACCAGGCACCCGGCCCGCCGCTCGCCGCCGCGGCACGTCACGACGTGCATCGGGTAGTCCAGCTGTCCTGCCCAGCTGTCGAACTGTTCGTCGGCCATGACCCTCCTCGCCGGACGGACAGTCAGCGCAGGGACGCTGCGGGCAGCCCGGCACACGTCCGCGGCCAGCAGCTGGGTCAGCGTCGGAGCGAAGTCGCCGGGGCCGACGATCGACAGCGACGGGTCGGCCCGCTACGCGGCGGCGAGCTCGGTCCCAGGATGGGTGACCTGCCACAGCGTGGCCGCGAGGGCGTTGGCCGCGGTGACGACGTCGATCGCCGCACGGCTGGTCCGCTTGAACTCCACGACATTCTCGACGTCGACGTCGTGCTCCAGGCGGGACGTTGGCGAACAGATCGCACAGCAACCGATCGGCGGCCAGGCACGCGACGAGCACCTCCGCCAGCAGCACGTGCTTGTGCGAGGGGAAGTAGCGGCGCCTCGCCGAGTGGGTGACCGATGCGACGCCACGCTCCCGCGCGAGCGTGCGGGCCGCGTCCACCAGGGCTGCGGCTCGCGGCGGACGGCTGGGCGAGCTGGGCGGACGCGGTCGCTGAGGAGCTTCGCGGCCGCACGGTTTCGCCGGCCGAGCGCGGCGTCCGGCTCGACATCCGGTTCCTCGAGATCACCGACCACCCGGCCGTCCACGCCCTCATCGACGACGTGGCCCGGACCCACGGCCACCTCGACGCCGTGGTTTCCCAAGCCGGCGGCATCTTCGCCCTCGGCACAGCGGAGCAGATCACGATGGCCGGCTTCCGTTTCGTCCTCGAGACGACGGGTCATCGGCAACACCGGCGGCGTGCAGGCGGTCGAGGAGGTCGGTCCGCAGACCCTCGACCTGCTCGGGCAGGAGAACCCGCCGCTGAGGTCCCAGACCGCGCAGTGGGCCCGGGACTTCGTCGCGCCGAAGCTGTCCGCGGACCCGGACGGCCGGAAGGTCTACGAGGCTTCGGAGGCGTACCTGCAGCCTCGCCGGGTAGGGCTTACGGCAGCAGCGGCGGGGTGAGCGCGCGGCGGTGGCGCGTGGCGAACTGCCAACCGAGGAAACCCAGTGCCAGCAACAGGTAGCTGTTGCCGATCACGTGGTCCAGCGGTCCCCAGGACAGCTCGCGGAAGTCGTTGTTGGGCAACAGCGAATGCGGCGCGATGACGAAGATCGCGATCACGGCCGCCAAACCGGCCATCGCGCGGCCGGTCGTGGCGCGGGCGGCCAGGACGATCGTCGCGGGGACGATCCAGACCCAGTGGTGCGACCACGAAATGGGTGAGCACACGAGAACCGCGGCGGCGTTGAGGAGGAAGGCGACCGGTTCGTCGGCCCGGCGCATGGCCGCTGCGGCGAGGAGCAGCGCGGCCAGGGTTCCCGCGGCGACCAGGACGAGCGTGGGCGTCGCGGGGAGGCCGAAGCGGTGGACGGCGCCCTGGATGGTCTGGTTGGTGGCGAAGATCGAGCCGCTCATGCCCGACGCGCCGGTCAGCCCGCCGCCGAACCAATAGGCCGCGGAAGCCCGGGGGGCCACCACAAAACCGACCGCGCCCGCGGCGACGAACGTGCCGAGCGCGGTGCCGAGCGCGCGGAAGTCCTTCTTCAGGAAGAAAAACAGCAGAAACCCGGCCGGTGTGATCTTCACGGCGGCGGCCAGGCCCACCAGCATCCCGCGCGGCAGGCGGGTTTTCGGCCCCAGGCAGTCGATCACGACCAGCGCCATGAGCACCAGGTTGATCTGCCCGAACCACAGCGTCTCGCGCACCGGCTCGAACGCCAGCGACGCCGCCCCGACCACGACCGCGGCCAGCACCGCCGTCCGCCTTCCGGCGCGCGGCCGCACGACGACGTAAACCGTGGCACCCAGGGCGGTCAGCGAAATCGCCAGGATCAGGATGGCCGCGACCGGCGTGGGCACCGCGGCCGGCACCAGGAACAGGATCGCCGCGAACGGCGGGTAGATGAACGGCAACGTCATGCCCGACCGCGTCGGCGGCAGCGGGCCGTAGAGGTCGCGGCCGTGCGCCAGCGCCTGCGCGCCGAGGCGGTAGACCTCCAGGTCCACCGGCCACAGCGTGCACACGATCGCGAGCACGCCCGCCACGAAGACGACCGCCGCCACCACCAACGCCACCACCGCGCCCCGGCGCGCGGCCGCCTCGTCGAACAGCTGTTTCAGCACTCCGGCCGGTGTCGCGTGCCCCCCAGGGCCTCGGAACGTGATCACCCCGTGATCATCCACGGCGCGAGCTCGTTTCACCGAGCCGGGGCCGTTCGTCACCCTGGGAAACTTCTTCGGGCCCGCGGGGTGGCGCCCTCCGCCGGAAGAAACAATGGCACTACGTCCCGGCCACGACACCCAGGAGAGCCCGTGCCCCTTCGCGTCCTGTTCTGCATCGGCATCAACCAGAACTTCTTCGACCTGCCTGCGGACGGGCTGACCACCGGTGCCGTCTGGCAAGCGTTCGTGTCCATGATGGATCAGCTCAAAACCTTGCCGGGCATCACCTTCATCGGCGACTTCGACGACGATTCACACCAGGTCGGCCCGTCCGGCGGCTGGCCGTGGACCTGCTACCTCCTCGCCGACGCCGACACGCAGGAAACGGTCAAGGCCGCCTGCGACCTCTTCCGCTCCACCCCGGTCGGCGACGGCGACGCGAAGCTGTGGCGCTTCGCGAAGGTCGAGGCCCGCGTCGGCCGCGCCCTCACTGTCCGCGACGACGTCGAGCTGCCCGGCTGACCCGGCCGGTGGGTCAGGCCGCGACCAGCCGGTGGACCGAACCACTGCTGCTCGGCACCCAGGCGTCCGGAAACGCCGAGGCCAGCGCGTGCTGGGCGCGCCAGCCGGTGCAGTGGCCGGGCGCGAGCAGCGCCGGCGAGAGCTCGGCCAGCGCGGCCACCGTGGGATCGATGGTCGCCTCGAACGCGCGACCGCCCAGGTGCAGGCCACCGACCAGAGCGTGCAGACGGTCCACTCCGGTGAGCCGCTGGGCCTGCTTCACGATGTTGAGCACCCCGGCGTGGCCACAGCCGGTCAGGACGACCAGGCCCTGGCCGCGCAGGTGAACCACGAGGGCCTGATCGTCGATCACGGCCGGATCGTGCCGCCAGTCGCCGTCGAGCCAGGCCTGGTGCGACGGCGGCATGCCGCGTTCGAACTCCGTCGTCCGCGCGACCTCGCCGGTGATCAGCACCCGGCCGTCGGCCAGGAGCGTCGGCTCGCGCCGCTCGATCACGTCGAAACCCTCGCCGGCCAGCGCCGTCTTGCTCAGTGTCGGGAGCTCGAAGACCTCGCGCCCCGGCACCACCAGTCGGCGCTTGGTCCAGACCTCGGGATGCGCGAGGACCGGCAGCCGCTCACGGCCGAGGCGGCCGGCGAGGCCCGCCAGGCCGCCGGTGTGGTCGAAGTGGCCGTGGCTGAGCACCACACCTTCGACCGCGTGCAGGTCGGTGCCGAGCCGATCGGCGTTGGTGATCATCGCCGACGGAGACAGCCCGGTGTCGAACAGCAGCGTGGCTTCCGCCGCGCCGCGCCGCACCGCGACCAGCGACGAAAACCCGTGCTCGCCGAGCAGGCCGACCTCGGTGCGGCCACCTTCGAACTGCGGGGCGGCCTCGCCGGCGCGCCCGAAGGTTTCCCGGGTGGTGAACGGGCCGTCTTCCAGCAGGCCGTCGTAGACGTTGTCCACGAGCGTGGTGATGCGGACCTCGTCCACCGGTACCAGTGCGGAAGCCGGGCCGGAGCTGTCGAACATGCCTTGTCCCTCCGGCTCGGTCACGCCGTGGCGTGCGAGTGGCCCGCGGAGGAGTCTTCGAACAGTTTCATGGCCAGGAGCCCGTGCGCGACCGCGCCGCCGCCGCGCACGGCGCCGGCGATCAGCACGGCCTCCGCGAGCTCCTCCGACGTCATGCCCTGCTCACGCGCCGCCGCCGTGTGCACGTCGAGGCAATAGGCGCATTGGGTGGTCAACGCGACGGCGATCGCGATGATTTCACGGTACCGGCGCGGGATCGCACCGTCTTCCCGGGACACCACATCCTGGTAGTCCATGAATTTCTTGAATTCACCGGGCGCGAATTTCTTCAGTTTCGCCATGTATTTCATGTCGGCGGGTTCGTGGTAAGCCATGACTCCATGCAATCCCCTGACCACTCCGTGGTCAAAGACCAATCGGCTCAGCGGGGGCCTGCGCCTGATATAGTGCCTGGTCGTGGACCTGAGGCAGCTGCGGTACTTCGTCGCGGTGGGCGAGGAGCTCAGTTTCGCGCGGGCGGCCACGCGGCTGCGGATGTCGCAGCCTCCGCTGAGCCAGCGCATCCAGGAGCTCGAACGGGAACTCGGCTGTTCGTTGCTGGATCGATCGGTGCGCCCGATTCGGCTCACCGATTCCGGTCGTATTCTGCTCGACGAAGCGCGCGATATCCTGGAACGAGTGGACCGAGCCGCGGCGCGCACCCGTTCCGCGGGGCAGAGCCGAATTGTCACGATCGGCGTCGTTTCGGAGGCCGTGGCCGGTTTCGTCACGGGCCTCAGCGGGCATTTTCGCGAGACGGTGAAGGCCCGCTACCCCCACTTGTCCCTGCGCGTGCGGGTGCAGGGGATCGCCAGCCCGGCCGCGGGCCTGCACACCGGCCAAGCCGACATCGCCATCACGCGCTTGCCGTTCGACACCCGCGGCATCGCGACCCACACCCTGGGCGAGGAACCACTGGTCGCCGCACTGCGCTCCGACGACCGGCTCGCGCACCGCACCGAAATCGACCCCGGCGAGCTGAGCGACCACCTGTGGTGCCGGCTTCCCCGCGACGCCGACCCGCTGTGGCGCGAGTACTGGCTCGGTAACCCCAGCGCGTCCGGCGCCGACCGGCAGGGGCCGGTGGTCCATTCGCTCGCCGAGTACATCCAGTGCGTGGCCTGGGAAGGCGCGGTCGGCGTGCTGCCCCACAGCGTCGCCCGGCTGTACCCGGCGGCCGGGGTGAGTTTCGTGCCGCTGGCCGGACAGCCGGACAACCACCTGGTCCTGGCGTGGCCGGTCGACCGGGCCGACAAGGTGATCCTCGACCTCGCGGAGGCCATCGCGTCCGCCACCGCGGCCCACGGTTCGCAGTTTTTCGCACCGCTGCCCCGCGACTGATCGTCAGCGGCGTCGGCGCGACTCGGCCGCCGACACCATCCCCAGCGCCAGATCCGCGTAGTACTCCCCCAATTCCTCAGGCGAATCCGCCCCGTCCAGCCGGTACCAGCGCACCAGGTCGACGCCCAGCGACAGGATCGCACGCACGACCCGGTGCGCGTCGGCCTCCGGGAAGGCACCGGCCGCGGTGCCGTGTGTGAGGGCGTCGTGGAAAACCGCGGTCGACCGGCGGCGCAGGCCGACGATCACGTCGTAGTGCGCAGGGGTCAGGGCGCCCAGTTCGTACTGGCTGACGCGCGCGGCGACGTGGTGGCGGGCGTGCCACGAGACGAAGGCGGCGACGAGGGCGCGCAGGTGCTCCGCGGGGTCGGTGCCGGGCGGGACCCGGTTCAGCGCGTCGAGTGAACTTTTGTGCCCGGCGCGGGTGATCTCGAAGAGCACTTCCTCCTTGGAGCTGAAGTGCACGTACAGCGCGGCGGGCGAGAGGCCGGCCGCGGCGGTGATGTCCCTGGTCGTGGTGGCGTGGAAACCCTGGGCGGCGAAGCAGCGCACGCCACCGGTGAGCAGGGCGCGCGCGGCTTTGCCGAAGCCGGCGTCCCAGAGGCCGGGCGAGTCGTCCGCCAGGTCGGGGAGCGCGGATCGCTGGGCGCTCATCACGGTTCCTTTCCCTCGGTTGCGCTGCCGGGCCGGGCCTTGCTCCGCCCCACGGGGGTGTGTATCGTCCCACACCATCAGCGATTATGACTATGCGCTTAGTCATTGTCCCAGGTAGACGTTCTGCCGCGATCCGCCGTCGATCGGGAGGAGGACACCGTGGACGTGTCCTGCGCGTTCCCCACCGCCCTGGACTCTCCGGACCACATCGCACTCGCCGAGCGACTCGGCTACCACCGGGCCTGGGTGTACGACACACCCCAGCAAAGCCCCGACGTGTGGATGACCCTCGCCCTCGCCGCCGACCGCACCGAGCGCATCAATCTCGGCCCGGGCGTGCTCGTGCCCAGCCTGCGCCACCCCATGGTCAACGCCGCCGCCACGGCAACCCTCGCCGCGCTCGCCCCCGGCCGTGTGGCGGTCGCGTTCGGCACCGGGTTCTCCGGCCGCCGCGCGATGGGCTACGGCGCTGTGCGCTGGGCGTTCATGGAGTCCTACCTCCGCGCGTACCGCGGGCTGCTGCGCGGCGAAACCGTGGAGTGGGAAGGCGCGCGGATGCGGATGCTGCACCCCGACGGCCACGCTCCGGCGCGGCCCGTCGACGTGCCGATCCTGGTCGGCGCGCTCGGCCCCAAGGGCAACAAGGTCGCGAGCGAGCTCGGCGACGGACTGTTCGCCACGCTGCAGACGCCCGAGTTCATGAAGGACTACCCCTGGGTCGCCTTCCTCGAATGGGGCACCGTGCTCGACGAAGGTGAGCCCACCGACTCCACCCACGCGCGCTCGGCCGCCGGCCCGGGCTGGGCGCTGTCGTTCCACGGCGCCTACGAGTTCGGCGGCCCCGACGCGGTGCGCGCCCTGCCCGGCGGGGTGGAATGGCTCGAGGTGGTGGAAAAAACACCGGAGGAACACCGGCACCTCACCATCCACTCGGGACATTGCGTCGACCTCAACGAGGCCGACGGCGCCGCCTGGCACGCCGGCGGCAACTCCACGCTGCGCGAGGTGACGCTGAGCGGAACCCGCGCCGAGGTCCGCCGCAAGATCGACGACTACGCCTCGCGCGGCGTCACCGAGATCGTCTTCCAGCCGTGCGGGCCAGACGTCGAGCGCGAGCTCGAGCGTTTCCTCGACGCCGCCGCCGGCTGACCCGTACCCACACCGTCCCCAGGGGAATCATGAGCCGCGAAACGACCACCGTCCTAGAAGGACTGTCCTATCTGGAGTGCCCGCGCTGGCACGAGGACCGCATCTGGTTCGCCGATTTCTACACCTACCGCGTGTGCTCGGCTGCCGAAGACGGCACCGACCTGCGCACGGAAGCGGAGGTCCCGCAGCAGCCGTCGGGGCTCGGCTGGCTGCCCGACGGCCGGCTCCTGGTCGTGTCGATGCGCGACCGCCTGCTGCTGCGCCGCGAACCGGACGGCACGCTCGTGCCCCACGCCGATCTGTCGGGCCACGTCAAGGGCCACCCCAACGACATGGTCGTCGACGCCCGCGGCCGCGCGTTCGTCGGCGAGTTCGGCTTCGACCTCATGGGCGGCGCCCCGCTCGAATCCGCGGCTCTGCTGCGTGCCGATCCGGACGGCACCGTCACCACCGTCGCGCGGGACCTGTGGTTCCCCAACGGAAGCGTGCTCACCGGCGACGGTGTGCTCCTGGTCAACGAGACCTTCGGCAACCGCGTCACCGCGTTCGACGTCGCCGACGACGGGTCCCTGGCCAACCGCCGGATCTGGTCGCAGTTCGGCGACGTGCCGACCGGCGAGGACCTCCCCGCCGCGCTCGCGCAGATCGTCGTCGGCGCCGACGGCTGCTGCCTCGACGCCGAGGGCGCGCTCTGGATCGCCGACGCCGTGGGCGCCCGCGTGATCCGCGTGCGCGAGGGCGGCGAGATCACCGACGAGATCCCCACGGGCACCGGCGTGTTCGCCTGCATGCTCGGCGGCGGCGACGGCCGCACCCTCTACCTGTGCACCGCACCCGACTTCGACGAGAACGCGCGGAAGAACGCCCGCGAAGGCCGTCTCTCCGCGGCTCGCGTGGACGTGCCGCACGCCGGACTCCCCTGACCTGGCAGGGTTCCAGCCGCGCGGACAGCACGCTTCCGAGTTCCCAGATCAACGATGACTTACAACCACAGCGTCATCCGACGGGCGCGGTGAGCAGGGGCCGGAATCTAACTTGATCTTGTGAACAAACCCCGCACTCGACGTCCGTTTCCGAACACGACGCGGGCGATCGCGATCATGCTCGCCACTCTGGTGGTGGGCGTTGTGGCTTCGTGTTCAACGCCCACCACCCCGGCCGCCACCACCCCGGCCGCCACCACCCCGAGCTCGTCACCCCAGCCGGCACCCGCCGCGGCCGGCTGGTCACCGGCACCCGTCGTGCCGCTCGCCTCGCAGCCGCCGCCGGCGCTGGTCGTGGACAGTCCCCTGCCCGATCAGCTCGCGATGGGACTCGTGGTGATCCGCTACCGAGCGGAGAACCTGCGGATCGTGCCCGTGTACGGACCCGCCGCGCTCGACGTGTCGCCGCGGATCGGCCACATCCACGTGACCGTGGACGACGCGCCATGGCACTGGGCCGACGCGAGCGGCGAGCCGCTGATCCTCCAGAGCCTGCCGCCGGGGCCGCACAAGGTGTGGATCGGGCTGGCGGACCCGACGCACAAGATCCTCGACAGCAAGACGGTCGCCTTTACCGTCCCACCGCACCCCGGCGGCCACTGACCGCGGGCTCAGCCGGCGAAGTCCATGATCAGCCGCGCCAGCTCGTCCGGCTGGTCCTCCGGCACGAAGGCGCCCGAATCGGCGACCGTGACCAGCCGGGCGTCGGGCAGGACAGCCGCGAGGCGGTCGAAGAGCGAAGCGGGAAAGATCCGGTCGTCGGCCGCGCGGACCAGCAGCACAGGCTTGCCGAAACCGGGTAAGGCCTCGGCTGCGGCAAGCGTGTACCGGGGGTGCACGCCGAGGAGGAAGCGCCGCAGGTCCCGGCGGATCTCACCGCTGTCGTAGGCCGGGCGCAGGGAGGAGTCCAGCACCTCGGCGGGGATCCCGCGCTTGGCCAGCGCGCCGGCTGCTGCGGCTGCCGCCGCACGATCGGCAACCGCAGCAGCCGGCTGCCGGCCCAGACCGCGCCGGGCAGGCGCATCAGCCGCGGCAGCGCGTCGAACGGCGCGGGGAAGAACTCCTCGAACGCGTCGCACGGCGTCAGCACGACCCGGCCGAGCCGACTCGGGTTCTCCGTCATGAGCAGCTGCGTCAGGGCGCCGCCGGTGTCATTGGCGACCACGGTGACCTCGGTCAGGTCGAGTGCGTCGAGGAACTCCCCGATCAGCCGGGCGACCCCGGGCGGCGTCGGATCGGCGTCCGCCGCCAGAGGTAAACGGTGCGCGCCGAGCGGACAGTCCGGGGCGAGGCACCGAAACCCCGCGTCGGCGACGATCGGGACGACCTTGCGCCACAGGTTCGCGTTGACGAGCAGCCCGTGCACGAACACCACCGCCGGACCGGACCCACGCTCGGAGTAGGCGACCCGGCCGCCGGGCAGGGTCACGCTCTTGCCGGTGCCGAGCATGCCGGCCTCCTCGGTGCTCGACGGAGCCGGCAGTCCTTTGTGGAACACGCCGGCGCCGCCATGGTCACAGAACCCCGCGCGGCCTTCAACCGGCCTACCCCATTCCAGGGTGGAGGTCAGGCCGGCTCGATGATCCGCTCGTTCAGCGCCTCCCGGTACCGCAGCGCCCGATCCGGCTCGACGACCGTCACCTCCCCGGTGTACACGCGGCGGCCGCTCTTGGACGTCAAGGTTTTAGGTGACATGTCAACTAAAACGCGCAGCAAGTCTCACCGATCGGTAAATAATCATGACGACCGGACTTTCGGCCGACGTGCGCCGGATCACGGATCTTCCTGAATGTCGCCTGATGGAAGGCTTTTCTCCACGGGCCACGTCGGTCTACGATGGACGATTCTCCTGGGGGAGGAGGGTGGGCGAGGGATGTTCCAGATTCCGGCGACCGCGGACATGCGGCGGTGGACGGTCCGGCTGTGCGAGGACGTCGCGGTGTTCGCGTGCACACCGCTGGTCGAGGACCACACGGCGGCGCGTGCGCTGCCGCGGGCCTGGGACGGGCGCGGGCTCGGCCTGCCTGAGCACGACGTCGCGGGGTTCGCCGCGGCGCTGGGCGAGATCATGAAGACGCCGCTGTTCTGGCGGGCCTACCGCGGCACCGCCCGGGGCGCCGAGCAGCTGTGGGCCGAGCCGCACACCGACACCGAGGACGGGTTCGTGTACCTGAGCGGGCCGTGCGGCGAGGCGTCCGACGTCGTCGGCTACCGCCCGGTCTACAGCTTCACCCTCGCGCTGGCCGACCTGCGCGGGCTGCGAATCCGGCTGGCCGCGTACCTGCGCGACAGCCTCGTCAGCGCCTGATCGTCACCCCGGTTCGGCCGGGCGGAGGCCGACCCCACGTGGCCGGTCACGCGCGGGCCGGCTGTCAGGTCAGCCGGTAGACGCGTTCGGCGTTGCCGCCGAGCACCGCGTCGAGCACGCTCGGTGTGAGCCCGAGGTCGGCCACGGCCTTGAGGTTGACGCCGATGCCGGGGGACGCGGGCCAGTCCGTGCCGAAGATCCACTTCGCGGCGATGCGGTCGAGGTCGAACCGGTCGTAGTACTGCGGCAGCTTGCGTGGTGGCAGGCCCGCGATGTCGAGCCAGACGTTCGGCCGGGCCAGCGCCATGAAGCCGGCGACCTCGTAGCTCCAGCCGCGGCCGCCATGCGCGAGCACGACGGTGAGGTCCGGGAAGTCGCGCAGCACGTCGTCCATCAGCACCGGGTCGCCGCGGCGGCCGCTCGCGCCGGGGAACGAGCTGGGACCGGTGTGCGTGATCACCGGGATGCCCCGTTGCTCGCACTCGGCGTACGCCGGGTACAGCTCCCGGTCGTTCGGCGCGAAGTTCCCGTGGACCGGGTGGATCTTCAGAGCCACCGCGCCCAGGTCCAGCTGCCGGCGCAGCTCGGCCGCGACCGGGTAGTGCAGGTGCGGGTTGACGTTGGCGACCAGGCGGAACCGCGTCGGGTTGTACTCGAGAACCGGGAGCAGGTCCTCGGGCGGCTGGATGCCCGTGACCCTCGGGCTGTGCTCGGTGAACAGCAGCGCGCGGTCCACCCCGCCGGCCGCGAACAGCGCGTCGATCCGCTCCGGGACGATCGCGCCGTCGGGCCCGTACACGGACTCTACCTCCGCCCGGTCCGAGGCGGGGCTGAGCCACGTGTTCCACCCGAGCTTCAACGTCGGGAGCCGCGCCAGGTGCACGTGAGCGTCGACGATCATCCGAGCGATCCTGCCAGTCGGGTTCCGGTGAACGATCAGCTGGTTCTACCACGGGATGGTTCCCGAGGGCGCCACGAACCGCGTCAGCCGGCCGGCGCCGAGGCTTCGACCACTTTCGCCGCCGTGCGCAGCCAGCGTTCGAGCTCCTGGGCCGCCCGCGGGTCCGCGGGGTCGATCGCGGCGCGCAGCTCCGGCGACGTGGTGGTGCGCACGAGGCCGACGAGCTGGATCGCGTGCAGCCGGGTCATCGGGGTGGCCGGGGCGTCGCCGGCGAGGTGCTCGGTGACGCGGTCCTCCCACTCCGACCACATGCGCAGCAGGCCGGAGCGCAGCGACACCGAGCCGCCGTACGCGTGGTGGTAGTCCTCGAGGCCGCGGGCGGCGCCGGTCCCGTCGTGGACCGCGGCGATGAGCACGTCGGCCACGGCCCGCGCGGCCGAAGCCCCCGGTTCGCGTGCGTCGAGGCCCGCCAGCAGCGCGTCGAGCAGGTCGGAGTCGGCGAAGACCAGATCTTCCTTCGAGCGGAAGTAGACGAAGAGCGTCTTGACGGACACGGTCGCGGCGTCGGCGATGTCGGCGACGGTCACGTTGTCGTAGCCGTGCTCGGCGAACAGCCGCGCGGCGGCGTCGAGGATCGCCTGGCGCGTCAGCGCTTTCTTGCGTTCCCGCAGCGGCAGGTCGGCCGGCTCGATGCGCTTCACCATCCCGCCACCGTACGCAAAGGGTAAGCGAGTCACCTTATGGGTGAGACTCACCTCACGAACAGTGGGCCTTCAGGTAAGTCACTTACTTTTGTCAGTGAGTTACTGATCGAAGGGAACCGGACCTTGCCCACACCAGAGGCCCTGAAGGAGCTCGACATCGTCATCACCGGTGCCGGCCCTGCCGGACTGGCCGCCGCACGCCTGCGGCACCTCGCCGGCGTCGGCGTCAGGGTGTTCGAACGCGACGCCGACCGCAGCGCCCGTACTCAGGGCGGCACGCTCGACCTCGGCGAGGACGGCGGGCTGCGCGTGCTCGCGGCGGCCGGGCTGGCCGGCGAGTTCACGCGTTTCGCCCGGCCGCAGGGCCAGCGCAACCGACGCGAGCTACTGGGCGTTCCTCGGTTTGAAGGTCGGGCTCGGTTTTCTCGCGTTGCTGTCCGCTCGCTCGTGCCGGCGGGCCCGGCGCTAGCGCGTCAACCGAGCCGGGCCGCCGGCTGCATCGACGACGTCGCGACCAGAACTAACCCGTGACCCCCACCAGCCGAAGCGCGAAGCGGCTGTACTGCCACACCAGCGCGTCCTCGGACTGTTCGCCGTCGGCGCGGTACCAGACCGCGACACCCATGCCCAGGTCGAGGACCGCGTAAGAAGCCAGTCGCACGGAGTCCACCCGGAACACCCCGGCGTCCACACCGGACTGGACGACCGCGCGGAAGCAGGCCTCGTACTCGGCGCGCAGGGCGAGCACGCGGGTCAGGTGCGGCTCGGCCAGGCTGCGGATCTCGCGGGTGCCGACGAAGGCCTCCAGCCGGTGGCGGGCGTGGTAGCGGACGTGGGCCTCGGTGGCGCGGCGGAGACGTTCCACGGGGTCGGCGACACCCCCGACGGCGGCGCGGTGCGCGGTGAGCAGGTCCTCCATGGTCGTGACCATGATCGCCACCAGCAGGTCCTGCTTGGCGGCGACGTGCTTGTACAGGCTGGGGCCGCGGATTCCCACGGCGGCACCGATGTCACCCATGGTGGTGCTCTCGAACCCCTTGCGGGTGAACAGCTCGAGCGCGGCCTCACGGATGTGACCGGATCGGTCCACGCGACCTCCCTTCGGCTAACGTAGGATAGCCGAAGGGCCGCCACTAGGGTGACTGACGCCACCGCATTGTGACACAGCACAAGAACCCGCCTATAGTCACCGGCTAATAGTCATTAGCCGATGGGAGAGCGCCATGGCCGTCGACCTCTCGCCCGGGCCGGAGGTCGCCGACCTCGCCGAGCGCACCGCGAAGTTCGTCCGCGACGTGGTGATCCCCGTCGAAGAAGAGCACAAGGGCGTGGTGCATTCCGACGACGTCCGCCGGCAGCTGCAGCAGGCCGCCAAGGACGCGGGCGTCTTCGCCCCGCACGTGAGCGCCGAGTACGGCGGCCACGGGCTCGACATGCGCGGGCGCGCCGCTGTGTTCGAGGAGGCCGGTTACTCACTGCTCGGCCCGCTCGCGCTGAACATCGCCGCGCCCGACGAGGGCAACATGCACATGCTCGAGGCGATCGCGAGCGACGAGCAGAAGGAGCGCTACCTGCGCCCGCTCGCGACCGGCGAGATCCGCTCCTGCTTCGCGATGACGGAGCCCGCCCCGGGCGCCGGGTCCGACCCGGGCGCGCTGGCCACACTGGCGGAACGCGTCGAGGACGGCTGGCGCATCACCGGCCGCAAGTGGTTCATCACCGGGGCCGAGGGCGCCGGGTTCACGATCTGCATGGCCCGCACCTCGGGCGAACCCGGCCACACCGGCGGCGCGACGATGTTCCTCGTCGACGCGGACAACCCCGGCATGAAGGTGGTCCGGCACATCGACACGCTCGACGAGAGCCTCTTCGGCGGCCACATCGAGCTCGACTTCGACGGCTGCGTCGTCCCCGAGGACGCGGTGCTCGGCGAGGTCGACGAAGGCTTCCGCTACGCGCAGGTCCGCCTCGGCCCGGCTCGGATGACCCACTGCATGCGCTGGCTCGGCATCGCCCGGCGCGCACAGGACATCGCCGTCGCCCGCGCGGCCGAACGCGAGCTGTTCGGCTCGCGGCTCGGCGACCTGGGCATGGTGCAGCAGATGATCGCCGACAACGAGATCGACATCGCGGCCTCGCGCGGCCTCATCCTCCAAGCGTGCTGGGAGCTCGACCGGGGTGGGCACGCGTCGCAGGAGACGGCGATCGCGAAGACGTTCTGCGCCGAGGCGATCTGGCGCGTGGTCGACCGCGCGGTGCAGATCTGTGGCTCGCTCGGCATCTCCGGCGACGTGCTGCTCGGCCGGTTCCTGCGGGAGGTCCGCCCGTTCCGCATCTACGACGGCCCGTCGGAGACCCACCGCTGGGCCATCGCGCGCCGCGTGCTGCGCCGCCAGTCGAAGGCCGTGCGATGATGTCCACAGTGGACGGTCTTGATCTGAAGGCGCTCGAGGCGTTCTTCGCCGCCGAAGTCCCCGGCTTCGGCGGGCAGCTGAGCGCGGAAATGCTGCAGGGCGGCCGATCCAACCTCACCTACGAGCTCACCGACGGCCGCAGTCGCTGGGTGCTGCGCCGGCCGCCGCTGGGCGGGCTCACGCCTTCGGCCCACGACATGGGCCGCGAGTACCGCGTCGTGGCGGCGCTGCGCGACAGCGACGTGCCTGTCGCCCGCGCCGTGGTGCTGGGCGGCGAAGACGTGCTCGGGGTGCCGTTCTCGGTGGTGGAGCACGTCGACGGCGTCGTCATCCGGACCACGGAACAGCTGAACGCACTGACCGACGACGACATCCGCCGCTGCGCCGAGGGTCTCGTCGACGTGCTGGCCCGCCTGCACGCCGTCGACCCGCACGCCGTGGGGCTCGGTGACTTCGGCCGGCCCGAGGGGTACCTGGGCCGCCAGGTCCGCCGCTGGCACGACCAGTGGGCGCGGGTCCGGACCCGCCCGCTGCCCGACATCGAGGCGCTGCACGCGCGGCTGGCCGAGACCTGCCCGGCCGAGAGCGGCGCGTCGATCGTGCACGGCGACTACCGCATCGACAACATCATCCTCGCCCCCGACGACCCGGCGACGGCCCGCGCGGTCGTGGACTGGGAGATGGCGACGCTGGGCGACCCGCTCGCCGACCTCGGCCTGCACCTGGTGTACTCGGACCCCGCGTTCGCACCCGTGCTCGCCGGCGCCGCGGCGTCCACGAGCGAGCGGCTGCCCGCGGTGGATGACCTCGCGCAGCGCTACGCCGAGATCAGCGGCCGCGACCTGGGCCGGCTCGACTTCTACGTCGCGCTCGGCTACTTCAAGATCGCCGTGATCGCCGAGGGCATCCACGCGCGCTACCAGCAGGGGCTCACGCGCGGCTCCGGCTTCGAGTCGGTCGGCGGCGCCGTCGCCCCGCTCGCCGCCGCCGGGCTGCGGGCCGCCGCACGGATCGGCCGGGGGTGACCGTGACCGGGGTGCTCGACCTGTTCCGCCTCGACGGCAAGGTCGCCGTCGTCACGGGCGCCAGCTCGGGGCTGGGCGCGGGGTTCGCCCGCGCACTGGCCGAAGCCGGCGCCGACGTGGTCCTCGCCGCCCGCCGCACCGACCGGCTGGCCGAGGTCGCCGCGAGCGTTCGCGATCTGGGCCGGCGCGCCGCCGTGGTGGCCGCCGACGTCTCGGATCCGGCCGGCTGTGATGCCCTCGCGCAGGCCGCCCTCGCCGAGTTCGGGCGCATCGACGTGCTCGTGAACAACGCCGGCGTCGGCACCGCCGTCCCGGCGATCCGCGAGACGCCCGAGGAGTTCCGCCGGGTCGTCGACGTGAACCTCAACGGCGTCTACTGGGCGGCGCAAGCGTGCGGGCGGGTGATGGCGGCCGGGTCGAGCATCGTGAACATCAGCAGCGTGCTCGCGCTCATCAAGTCCTACGCGCCGCAAGCGGCCTATTCGGCGAGCAAGGCCGGTGTCCTCGGGTTGACCCGCGACCTCGCGCAGCAGTGGTCGGGCCGCCGCGGCATCCGCGTCAACGCGATCGCGCCGGGCTACTTCGCCAGCGAGATGACCGAGGACATCCCCGAAGACGTGCTCCTGCCGTTCGTGAAGCAGCACAGCCCGCTCGGGCGGCTGGGCCGACAGCACGAGCTGGACGCCGCCGTGGTGTTCCTGGCCAGCGACGCGTCGTCCTACATCACCGGCACGACCCTCGCGGTGGACGGGGGCATGTCCGGCCACTGAGCTCAGCGTGCGGCCTGCCGCCCGGCGAGGACGTCACGGGTGGCGGCGACGAACGCGTGGCAGACGGGATCGGTCTCGTCGGCGTGCCACGCCAGGGCGAGATGGCTGGGCGGCAGCCCCGTCAGGGGCACGTAGGTGACACCCGCGCGCGGGAAGTAGGTCTCGGCCACCGCCGCGGTCAGCGTGATCGCGCGACCGGCCGCGACCGCTTGCAGCTCTTCGTCGACGTCGCCGACCTCGACCAGCCGTGGCTTCAGCGCGGCCGGCCGGACGCTTCCCCCGGACCAGAACTCGGCCCACACCGGGTCGGCCGTGCGCCGGACCGCGACGGGGTCGCCGAGCAGCTCGGTCACGTCCACGCTGTCGCGCCCGGCGAGCCGGTGGCGCGACGGCAGCCCGGCGACGCGGGGTTCAGTGCCCAGGACCAGCAGGCGCAGCCCGTGGGACCGGAACGGCGGCCGCACGAACGCGAGCGACGTCGTGCGGCCATGCAGCCCGGCAGAGGGGTCCTCCCAGCCGTGGCGCTTGAGCTCGACCTCCACGCCGCGGCTGCGCTCCCGGAAGCGGTCGATGATCTCGGCGGTCAGGTCGCCGGCCGCGACGCCGTAGAAGCCGACCGGCAGCACCCGCCCATACGCCGACTGCCGGGCCTCGCGTTCCGCTCGGCCCAGGAGCCCCAGAATCTCGCGGGCGTGCTCGACGAACCGCGCCCCGGGCGTCCGTGCACGCGACCGAGCGGGTGGTCCGGTGGACCAACGCGACGCCGAGGTGCCGCTCGATCGCCTTGACCCGCGCGGACAACGCCGGTTGCGACACGTGCAGCTGCTCCGCGGCGCGGGAGAAGTTGAGCGTGTCCGCCACCGCGATCACGTAGCGCAGGTGCCGGGCTTCAAGATCCATAACCCGAAAGTAGTCGATCCGCCGCAGCCGTTCTTTCCCGTCAGGGCGTTCGGGGACCTAGCCTCGAGGGTGTTCGCGAGGGGAGGACGGACCCGGACGGTCGGCCCTCACCGGAGGAGGAGGCCTGATGTCGGTGTCGGACGAGGTGGCGACGACCGCCGTACCGTTGCGCGCGTGGCCGGTCGCGACCGTGCTCGCGCGGCTGGCGCTGGCTGCCGGCTTCCTCTCCGCGGTGGCCGACCGCTTCGGTCTCTGGGGCCCGCTGCACACCGGCAACGTGGCGTGGGGCGGCTTCGCGGCCTTCACGGCGTACACGCACCAGCTCGTGCCCTACCTGCTCGACGGCCTGGCCAGTGCCGCCGCGTGGGCCGCGACCGTCGCGGAGCTCACCCTGGGCCTCACGCTGCTCGCCGGCGTCGCCCTGCGGTGGTCGGCCTGGGCGGCGACGGCTCTGCAGCTGGTGTTCGGGTTGTCCATGGCGTTGTTCCTCGGCTGGGAGGCGCCGCTGAGCGCCTCGGTCTTCAGCGCTTGCGCCGCGGCTTTGCTCCTGGCCCTCGCTCCCGTCCGCGCGTTCGCGTTCAGCCTCGATCGGCTGTTCGCGGCCGCATCCGAAAAGAGGTAGCCCGATGACCGTCCTCGACGACGACATGCGCCGCGTGGTGGCCGACGCGAAGCTGTCCTTTGTGGCCACCGTGCGCCCCGACGGTGCCCCGAACCTCTCACCCAAGGGTTCGGTGAGCGTGTACGACGACGAGCACCTGGCGTTCATGGACATGGCTTCGCCGGGCACCGTCGAGAACCTGCGGCACGACCCGCGGGTCGAGGTGAACTCGATCGACTTCTTCCGCCGCCGCGGCTACCGCTTCCGCGGCACCGCCGAGATCCTCCCGCCGGGCGGCCCCGTGCACACGTGGCTCGCCGACTGGCTGCTGGCCGCCAACGGCCCGGGTTACCCGTTCCACCACGCCGTGCTCATCCACGTCGACGAGGTCCACCCCATCCTCTCCCCCGCCTACACCTTCGGCGGCGCGACCGAGGAGGCGCTGGTCCCGGAGTGGAAAGCCCGCTACAACGCCGAGTGATGCGCGCGGCCGGGATCGACCGCTTCGGCGGCGACGTGCGCCCTCTCGAACTCGACACGCCGGCGAGCCCGGGGCGCCTGGGCGGAGGCGCTTCCCGGGGGCTGTCATCCTGACTCTCGGGTGAGGTTGTTCAGGGCTGCACCGACCGGGCACCGCTGACCCTCTGTCCGGTCCGGACGGTCAGGATCCGTTGGGCCGCACCGAGATCTCCCCGTTCTCCACGCCCAGGTCGAGATGGTGTGCCGCTGCCGGGTCTTGGGGGACGCCGAGGGAGATCGTGCCGTTCTGTTTGGTCGCGGTGATGGCGTAGGGCTGGTTCGGGACGGACAGGGTGAGGGTGCCGTTCTCCAGGTGGGCGGCGATGTCCTGCGGGGTGGTCGCGGCGAGGTCGATACCGCCGTTCGTGCTCTGGGCCCGGATGTCGCTGCCGCCGAGGTCGGTGCCGCGGATGCCACCGTTCTCGCTGCGCAGCGTGATGGGCCCGGCGGTGACGTGCCGGACGGTGAGGTCGCCGTTCTCGGTGGTGACGTCGATGCCGTTGAGCCCGGTGAGGCTCACCGACCCCACCGTGGTCGCGCCGTCGACGGTCACACCGGACGGGACCACGAGCGTGTAGTCCACCGCGCACTGCGGTTCGCAGCCGTTCAACGAGAGCGTGCCGCCTTCGGTCCGGGTCGTCGCGTCGACCGGCCGACCGCTCTGGTTGTGGACGGCACGGTGCACGCTCACCGCCTTGGCCCCGGCTCGGCTGTCGATCTCGACATTGCCCGCGTCGGTGTTCAGGTGCACCGCGGTGATCCGCCCGCCGACCACGGTGTCGTCCTCATAGGACAGCGGGTGGCCCGGCAGCGTGGTCCCGCTGCCACCACTGCACCCGGCGAGCCCGACGCCGACAACCGCGACCACGACCACGCGGCGCAAGAAAACTGACATGGCCCCCATGATCGCCGGAACGCCGGGGACCCCTCCCCGCCCACGGCCGTAACCTCCCCGGCATGAGAGCACTACCCGTGGTCGTCGCCGCGATCGTGGCGCTCGGCACCGTCGCGTGCTCGGGCGGGCAACCGGGTCCGGCCGGCACCACCACGACGGCGCCGTCGTCTTCTCATCGCGTGGACCTCTGTCTCGATCTGCAAGCCTTCAACGAGGCTGTCGGCCCGGCCTTCGACCAGGAAATTCGCGACCTGCGGACGAAAGGCGACACCCCGGAGCAACGGGCCGCGATCACGGCCTCCGTCGAGGGCATGGCCGTGGATCCGGCCACCCTGTCGATCCGCCTGCCGGCGGAGTACGCCAGTGACCTGCGCACGGTCACCGCCGCCGCGGCCGCGGCGAAAGCTCGGCTGGCCGCCGGCGTTCCCGAACTCGACGCGATCAGCCCGCTGACCAGTCCGACGGCGTCGAGCGCGCGCTCGTTGCTCATCGCCGTGTCGCCGGAGTGCTGATCTGCTCTCCGCGCTGGAGGTAAGCACCGGATTACCGTGAACCGGCGCCGGTCCAGCCCCTACACTGTGCGCGTGTCTGCGCAGGTGATCGCCGGGCGTTATCGGCTGGAGGAGCGTCTCGGCGCCGGCGGGATGGGTGTCGTCTGGCGCGCGACGGATGTGGAGCTGCGCCGGACGGTCGCGCTCAAGCGGTCGCTCGACGGTGACGGCCGGCAGATCCGGCGCGAGGCGCGGCTGGGCGCGTCGCTGCACCACCAGCACGTCGTGGCGGTGTTCGACTCCGTCGTCGACGGCGACGACCGGTGGCTGGTCATGGAGTACCTGCCGGCGCGCAGCCTGGAGGAGGTCGTGCGCAGCGACGGTGTCCTCGAGCCGGAGCGCGCGGCGGCCATCGGCGCGCAGATCGCGGCCGCGCTCGGCGCGATGCACGCACGCGACATGGTGCACCGCGACATCACTCCCGGCAACATCCTGGTCACCGAAGACGGCACGGCCAAGCTCGCCGACCTCGGCATCTCCCGCTGGGACGAGGTCACGCTCACCGGCAGCGCCAGCGTCGGCGGCACCGCGGGGTATCTCGCGCCGGAGGTGGCGAACGGCTACGCCGCCGGCCCCGCCGCGGACGTCTTCTCCCTCGGCGCGACGCTGTTCGCCGCCGTCGAGGGCGTCTCCCCTTGGGGCAGCGGGGAGAACGGGCCGTTCGGGCAGCTGCGGCGGGCGGCGGAAGGCAAGGCGGACACCGCGCGCAACTCCGGCTCGCTCGCCCTAACGCTGACGGTGATGCTCGACCGGCAGCCCACGAACCGGCCCACCGCCGCCGAGGGCCGAGGCCCTCCTCAGCGGCGCCCCGACCGCACGGCTCCCCCGCCGACGCCGACCGCGACGGCTGAAACTCATGGCCGCCGGTGTGCTCGGGGCCGTCATCCTTCTGGTGGCCGGTTTCCTCGTCCTCACGCGCAGTGAGCCGCCGTCCGCGAAGGCGACGTCGGACCTCGTCGGCGACCCGCGCACGGCCGACCCGTGCTCGCTGCTGACGGTGAATTCCCTGGCCCCGTACGGCAAAGTCTTCCTCGAACCGAACCTCGGCACGTTCGCCCGCTGCGACCTCGACACCACCCTGGCCGACAGCAGCACGATCGTGACCAGCCTGGAGCTGACCGCGCCGGAGGAGTACCCGCAGGTGCCGCCGGTCCGCGGCCGCCTCGGCGACATCCAGCGCCCGAACGCCGACCCCGGCCGGTGCCGCCGCTACTTCGTCCTGCCCGACCTGCGGCTCGTCACCGTCAGCACCGTCCGCGCCGACGGCGGCGACTCCCCGCAGCTGTGCGCCATGTCCGACGCGGTGGTCGGCGACGCCTACGCACGCGTGGTCCGCGGCCCCATCGCCCGCCGCGCCGAGCCGTTCCCGCCGGCGTCCTTGGCGCGCGTCGACGCCTGCACCCTCGTCGACGACGCCACGCTCCGCCGCGTCGTCGGCCCGGACTACCCGACGGACCGGTACTTCGCGAACTGGGCGTGTTCCTGGGGCGAGGACGCGGAATCCGTGGACCTGTACTACGACCGCCAATGGCCCCTGGCCACCGACCCACCCGACGGCCAGACCCCCACGACCGTCGGCGGCCGCCCCGCGTACGTCGACCCGCACGAAGACGACGGCGACGTTTGCGACGTCACAGTCGGCTACCGCACCTACACACCCACCCTGCCCACTGTGAAGGGCACGCCGGCCCAACGCGACGAGGTCGTCCTCGTGGAGCTCACGGACGAGGCGAACAAGGGAAAGCTCGACGTCATCTGCGCCACCGCGAAGTCGATCGCCGCGGTGGTGGCCGCGCGGCTGCCGTCCGCCTGAGGCTGCGCGCTCAGGTAAATGCGTCGCGACGAGCTGCGGGCGTCGGGCTACTGCGCCGGTGACCGGATCTGCCTTGCTTCGACCTTGTGCCCTGAGGCCCGGAGATCTCGTTGTCATCGCCGCGCTGTCCGGGCCGCTCCACGCCGCCTACGAGCCCGACCTCGACCAGGCGGTGCTCGTGCTCGAACGGATGGGTTTCCGCGTGCGCCGGGCACCTCTGCTCGAAGCGGGGCGGCACCGGTGGTGGAGCGCGGCGACGCCGGCGGAGATCGCCGCGGAGTTCAACGCGCTCCTGCGTGATCCCGAGGTGCGCGCGATCATCGCGCACGACGGCGGCCAGACCGTGCTCGGTTACCTCGACCTGATCGACTTCGCGGCGATCGTCGCCGATCCCAAGCCGATCCTCGGCCACAGCGACATTTCGTTGCTGCACCTGGTGCTCTACGCGCGCACGGGTCTGGTCGGGTTCCACACCGACCTGGCCACGCCCGGACTCGGCGGGCACTGACAGACGGAGTCCGCGCAGCGGAGAGCCGCCCTGGAGAGCCTCTACTCGAAGCTGCTGACCAGCACGGAAGCGATCGGTGCGCTGCCGGCCACGCCGTCGTGGGAGTGCTGGCGCGCCGGGCGAGCCGAAGGCCGGCTGATCGGTGGCGTGATCAACCGCATCGCGCTGGCGCAAGCGACGCCGTTCGCGCTGCCGCTCGACCGGTACGGAGGCCGCCAAGGTCGTGGCCGACACCATCGAGCAGGAAAACCCGCCGCTGCGCGTGACCGCCGGAGTGTCCGCCGCCAAAATCCTGGCCGCGCGCAAAACCGCACCCGAGGCCGAGGTTTTCTTCCCCTACGACATCAGCTGGTAACCGCCGGCGGTGCGGGCTGTCCGGCGATCATCCGGATTCGGATGGGTACGCTGGATCCACGTGCCGGAGGAGGTAACGGTCTGCATGGGTGATGGGCATGCGCCCGGGCGGTCCGAGCAGCAGGACCGGCTCGGCGCCGAGTGGGAGACGCATCGTCCTGCGGTCTTCGGCGTGGCCTACCGGCTGCTGGGGAGCGTGGCCGATGCCGAGGACGTGGCCCAGGACGTGTGGCTGAGGGCGGCCGGATCCGACCTGCACGAGGTCGATGACCTTCGGGCCTGGTTGGTCACGGTGGCGGCGCGACGGTCGTACGACATCCTCAAGAGCGCGCGGTCGCGCCGGGAGACCTACGTCGGGCCGTGGCTGCCCGAGCCGCTGCTGACGGGGCCGGACGCCTCGGAGCCGGTGCTCGTCGACGAGTCCGTCGGGGCGGCGATGCTGCTGATCATGGAGGAGCTGAGCCCGCCGGAGCGGGTGGCCTTCGTCCTGCACGACGTCTTCGGGTTCGAGTTCGCGCGGATCGCGGAAGTGCTGGACGTCTCCGTGCCGGCGGCCCGGCAGCTCGCCTCGCGGGCGCGACGGCGGGTGGGCAAGGCGAAGCAGACTCCTTCGCAGGCACCGAAGGCGGAGCGCGAACGGGTGCTGGCGACCTTCCGCGCCGCCTACGAATCCGGCGACTTGGCCGGCCTGGTGCGGCTCCTGCACCCGGACGCCGTCTACGTCACCGACGGCGGCGGCAAGGTCTCGGCGGCACGCAAGCTCATCCACGGCGGCGAGCGCATCGCCGAGGTGATGGTGCGCGTGGGTCGCCAGTGGCGTCCGGACCACATCGACTTCATCGAGGTGGGCGGCGAGGTCGGCCTCGTGTTCCGCCGGGAAGGCCGCGTCTACTCCGTCGACACGGTGCAGATCACGGACGGTCTGATCACCGCGTACCGCCGGATCCTGAACCCGGACAAACTTTCCCGGGTCTGAGCTGTCACACCCGCCGCCGCTGCCTCGTCTCCCTGCCGAGAACGCACAACGCGCCCGCGCGGCGCGGCTCGGACCACACGAAGGAATCGAAGCAACTGTGACGAACACCCAGCGCGTCAGCATCGACAAGCAGCACCCGGCCGCCTACAAGGCCCTCATCGCCCTGTCGACGGAGGCGGACAACGGCGCCGTCGCGGCCGGGCTCGACCCGCTCCTGGTCGAGCTGGTGCGGATCCGCACCTCCCAGATCAACGGTTGCGCGTTCTGCCTGCGCATGCACAGCCGGGACGCGCTCAAGAAGGGCGAAAACCCGGACCGGATCGCCGTGCTGCCCGCGTGGGAAGAGACCGGCTACTTCTCGGCGACGGACCGCGCCGCCCTCCGCCTCACCGAGGCGATCACCCGCGTCTCGGACGGACACGTCAGCGACGAGGACTACGCCGCCGCCGCGGCCGAACTCACCGAAGACCAGATCTCGGCGGTCTCCTGGCTGGTCACGGTGATGAACGCCTTCAACCGCGTCGCCATCACCAGCCGCTACCACGTCGCCGGCTGACCTCGCCCCCACCAGCCTGCCGGGCGCCGGCAGGCTGGTGGTTTCGGCCGCCCCCGTTCGGGACTCGCGCACGGCACCCGCACCGTCGGGTCCACATCGGACATCACGGCAAACAGCCCGAGCGCGAAATCTCCTCGATCGCAACGAAAGTCACCAGAACATGTCCACGCTCCTGCACATCGACAGCTCGATCTGGCCCGGCGACACGTCCACCTCGCGTGAGGTCACGGCCACCTTTCGCGGAGAGTGGGAGGCCCAGCACCCCCACGGGACGGTGATCCACCGCGATCTGGCGGCCGACCCGCTCCCCCACCTCACCGACGACGGGTTCACCGCCGGGAACGAGGATCCCCTGCGTGCCACCCTGGCCCGCGAGCTCGAACGGGCCGACGTCGTCCTGATCGCCGCCCCGATGTACAACCTCACGGTCCCCAGCACGCTCAAGGCCTGGATCGACCAGGTGATGGTCCCCGGTCGCGTCATCGGCGAGCAACCGTCCGCCGCGGGCACCCCGGTTGTGGTCGTCTCCAGCCGCGGCAGCACTTACCGGCCGGGCACCCCTCGTGATGGCAAGGATTTCGTCGTGCCGTACCTGACGACTCTCTTCGCCACGTACTTCGGCATCACCGAAGTCGAGTTCATCATCCCCGAGCTCACCTCTGCCGTGAAGCGGGCGTGGGGGCCGGAAGCTGTTCGCCGGTACCAGGCGTCGCGGGCCCGAGCACACGAGGACGCCATCACCAAGGCCAAGGAGCTGGCAAGTCGTTTCGGCTGAGCCGCGCGCGGCACCAGAGCTAGCGGCGCACCTTGAATCGCAGGTGCAGCACCCCGTCGCGGGGGATGACCACGTGGGGGTCCGCCAGCAGGTGCCTGCTGTCGATGCTGCCGAAGAAGCGTTTGCCCGAGCCGAACACCACCGGGACGACGTCCATCGCCACTTCGTCCACGAGGCCGGCCGCGAGGATCTGGCCGCCGACTTCGCCGGCGTTGACCGCGACGGTCCGGTCGCCGGCGAGCTCCTGGGCCTTGTCGATCGCGGCCGTCACGCCGTCGACGAAGTGGTAGGACGCCTCCGGGTGCCAGCCCTCGGGCTTGGGCCGGTGCGACACCACGACCACGTGCTCGCCCGCGGGCGGCTTGCCCTCCCAGCCGTTCACGAGGTCGAACAGGTGGCGGCCCATCACGATCACGCCGATCGTCGCCCACGTCGACCGGACGTAGTCCGCCGACGCGCTGGAGACCTTGAAGGCGTTTCCGGCTCCGGAATGGTCGAAGCTCTCCTCGTCCTTGCGGCCGCCGCGTTCGATGATCGGATCGTCGCCGCTGAAGTACCAGTCGTGGAGAGGATCGACGTCGTCCGACTCATCGGCGATGAAGCCGTCCACCGACACCACGTTGTGCATGATCACCGTGCCCACACTCACTCCTCGGTCGCCTCGCGCAGTGCACCGATCTTGCCGTCCGCCGCGGCCGCGTGCTTGTAAAAATTCACTCGGCCGGCATCGGACCGCGGTCCGGAGGGAACTCGCGCTCGGCGGGGATCCGCCGCCGCAGAGCCAGGTACTCCGTAGGGGTGTGGCCGGTGAAGTCCTTGAACTCCCGGCTGAGGTGCGCCTGGTCGAAATAGCCCGCCGTGTGGGCGAGGCCCGGCCAGTCGACCGGCCCCCGCGCGTCCACCGACAGGATCAGCCCGGCGAAGCGGTAAATGCGCGCCACCCGCTTGGGGGTGAGCCCGACATGAGCCTTGAACTGCGCGGCCAGGTGATTGACGCTCACCCCGGCGGAACCGCTCAACGCCTCGACCGGGATCGTCCCGCCGGCGGCCGCCAGGCGCCCGCCGGTGTGCTGAACCAGATCAAGACCGCGCGGCGGGCCCTCGCCCCGGGTCGATCGCAGCTCGTCCTCCACCACGCGCAGCATTTCGGCGGCCGAAGTGAGTTCGCCAAGCCGGTCGCGAATCCGATCCACCGACCGCGGCCACACGGCATCGGCCGGCACCCACCGGTCCCGCAGCTCACGCGCCGCCACGCCGGCGAACGGCGAAATCCCCCACGGCTTGAAGTGCGCCCCCACCAGCCGCACCGCGCTGGGGTACTCGACGAGGAACCGTCTGGTCCACACTCCCGCGACCAACCCGTCGACGACCGGCACCACCGGCTTCGAGGAGTCGGAATCCCGCAGCAGGAACGGCTCGCCCAAGTTGAGGAACAAGTGCGCCGACGGCATCGGCGGCACGGTGATCCGGCGGTGGCGCGGCACCCCGGTCAGGCAGTAGAGGTCGTCGACGAACCGGTCCAGCGGCGGCGCGGGCACCCGGCTGACGTAGTCCATCGATCCAGTGTGGCCGACCGCGCGGCGGATCGCGAGGAACCGGCCGGTCTCCGGAAAGCGGGAAGCGCGCAGCCGGGGACGGCCTTTGCTGCGTCGAATGCGGACCCCTCGCGACTCCACAATGGATCTGCGACGGCCGGCGACAGTTTCGTGATCTTTTGCCACACAAATGTACGCACATTCAATCTGAAGTATGCCCGCACCTTTGACTACCGGTACTGTCGGGCGAGACATCCCGGAGGAGGCCATGGCCCCACGCACGCTGAGCCGCTCCGGCTCCGAGCCGCTCTGGCGCCAGCTCCAGAGCGAGCTGCTGACCAGGCTCGACGACGGTGAGTTCACCGAACAGTTCCCCGGTGAGCTCGCACTCGCCGAGGAGTACGGGGTCAGCCGGCACACCGTGCGCCAGGCGCTGCGGCAGCTGCGCGCGGACGGCGTGGTCGTCGCCGAGCGCGGCCGTCAGCCGCGGGTCGCGCCGCCGGCCGAGATCGCGCAACCGCTGGGGGCGCTCTACAGCCTGTTCACCTCCGTCGAAGCGGCAGGCCTGGCGCAGCACAGCATCGTCCGCACCTTCGACGTCCGCGCCGACGCACTCGTCGCCGAACGCCTCGACCTCGAAGCCTCGACGCCACTCGTCTATCTGGAGCGCCTGCGCCTGGCCGGCGACGAGCCGCTGGCGATGGACCGCGTGTGGCTCCCCGCCGACGTCGCGAAACCGTTGTTGCAGGCCGACTTCACCCACACCAGCCTCTACGGCGAACTCGCCCGCCGCACCGGGATCCGCCTCGACCACGGGCGCGAAGAGGTGCACGCCGTGATCCCCACCGCCGCCGAACGCACCACTCTTGCCTGCGCCCACGACGTCGCGGCCTTCGCCATCAACCGCCTGAGCCACGCGAAAGGCCGCCCGATCGAGTGGCGCCACACCCTCGTCCGAGGCGACCGCTACGCGCTCACGGCCGAGTTCTCCGCCACCGGCTACCGGCTCGTCAGCCAATCCTAGGCGACCGGAACCGGCACCTCCTTCGGTGCGGGGCAATCAGCCAACCGCCCCGAGTGCGAACGCCACTGGACCTCCGGTCGCGCAAGCGTAGTGTGCGAAGAGCAGGTTCGACGCGCTGCGATCAGTGTCCACACGCAACAGATTCACGAGGTATCCGGGAACGTCGCGAGAAACGGAGACAACACCATGCCGACGATCACCACCGACGACGGTGTCGAGATCTACTTCAAGGATTGGGGCACCGGCCAGCCGATCGTGTTCAGCCACGGTTGGCCACTGTCGGCGGACGACTGGGACACCCAGATGCTGTTCTTCCTGCAGCAGGGCTATCGCGTCATCGCCCACGACCGGCGCGGTCACGGCCGCTCGGCGCAGGTCGCCGGGGGACACGACCTCGACCACTACGCCGATGACCTCGCCGCCGTCACGGCGCACCTCGACCTGCACGACGCCATCCACGTCGGCCACTCCACCGGCGGTGGTGAGGTCGTGCGTTACCTGGGCCGCCACGGCGAGTCCCGCGTCGCGAAAGCCGCGATCCTGTCCGCCATCCCGCCGCTGATGCTGCAGACCGACTCGAACCCCGGTGGCCTGCCCAAGAGCGTCTTCGACGACTTGCAGGCGCAGCTGTTGGCGAACCGTTCCGTGTTCTACCGCGCGGTGGCCTCGGGCCCGTTCTACGGCTACAACCGGTCAGGCGCCGAACCCGACGAGGCGATCATCCAGAACTGGTGGCGCCAGGGCATGATGGGCAGCGCGCTGGCCCACTACGACGGCATCGTCGCGTTCTCCCAGACCGACCAGACCGACGACCTGAAGAAGATCACCGTCCCCGTCTTCGTCGGCCACGGTGACGACGACCAGGTCGTCCCCTATGCCGACGCCGCCGTGCTGTCGTCGAAGATCCTGCAGAACGCCACGCTGAAGATCTACCCGGGCTTCCCGCACGGCATGCCGACCGTCCACGCCGAGACGATCAACGCGGATCTCCTGGAGTTCTTCCGGTCCTGACCGCGGTCCCGCCCCGGCCAATCAGCCCACCTCTGCCATACGTCCTCTGTGGACGGTCCCGCAGCAGCTCGCCGGGTCACCGGACGGTCAGGCGCGTCAGGCTTGCCGTCGGGTTGCCGGTCACGTGAACGGCGACGTAGCGCGCTTCCCCGCTGAGCGGGACCGTCGTGGTGCGGCGCCCGACCGGGGTCGGTGCGGCGGTGTAGGTGCGGCCGTCGACGCTCGTTTCGATCGTGAAGGTGGGCAGGCGGCCGCCGGTCCAGGCGAGTTCGGCGGTGGAGAGGGTGTGGAGCGCGCCGAGGTCGAGGACGAGGCGGCCGTTCGGGCCCGGGCGCCAGGAGGTGCGCGGGTCGTCGTCGACGGCGGAGGTCGGGGTGGTCATGCCTGGCGGAAGGGGTTCGGCCGGGAAGGTGGTCGCGCCCAAAGCCAAGTCCGGCAAGGGGTACGGGCGGGTCCGGCGGGCGGTGACCGTCACCGGGTGCCCGGCGGGGAGGACCACCGGCCGCCAGGGTTCGCCCGCCGGCCGCACGGAAAGGACCACGGTGCGGTCGGCGGTCAGCCGGAGGGTGGCGGCGTCGACGACGGTGGCACGCAAGCCGGCGGGCAGGGTACGGCCCACCCCGCGCACGGTGAAGCGCGCTGGTTCGATGCGCGCTTCGGCGGGTGACGCCGACACCGGCAGAGACGTTCCGGTGTCGGTGACGACCTGCGAGCCCCGGTAGAGCGCGACGGCCCCGTCCGTGGCGGGCAGGGTGAGGGTTCCCGACGTCGCCGCGGCGGAGAGGTTGAACAGCACGAGGTGCCCGTCGAGCACGGACACGCGCAGCACCGTGGAACTCGCCGTCGGCCGGGGCGCGCGCGCCGTGGCGGCCAGGTCGCGTGGGTCCGGGTGGCATTCGACGTGCAGGGGCGCGGAATCGCCGTCGGACAGCACGATCCGGTCGCCGGTGACGGTGGCCGGGTGCGGTGAGCCGGACACGACGAACCCGGCGCGGCCGTCGACGTCGAGCCAGCCGCCGGTCGTGCTGAGCGCGGGCAGCGGGTAGGTGCCGGCCGCGGTCCACGTGGTGCCGTCAGCGGAGGTCTCCACGCGGTAGCGACGTCCGGCAGCGGCTTCCCAGGCCACGCGAACGCGGTCGAACCGTTGGGGCGCACCGAAATCGAGCTCGAGCCAGCTGTCGGCGCGCGGGCGGTCGGCGACAGAGACGGCCCAGCGCGTGGTCGCGTCGCCGTCGTTCGCGAACTTCGCCTCCTTGCCCGGTGCAGCCGAGGATGCCGATGCCGTGGCCGTGCGGGCGAGGTCCGGGCCCGACGCCCCGGCGCGCACTTCGAACGCCCACACCGAATACCCGTACGCCGGATCCGGCTGCACGCCGAGGATCCGCACGTATCGGGCCGTCACGGCGGGGAAGGTCACGTCGTCGGTGCGCCCACCGCCCGACGGCGGTGCCGGCGCGACGGGGACGGTCACCGCGCCTTCGGCGGTGCGGTAGGTCCGCTCGCCGGTCAGCCCCGGCACGCCGGGCATGGCGAGGTTGTACACCGACATCACGCCCTCGCCCGCGCCCAGACCTGTGCTGGAGTAGACCGCCGCGCCCGTCGGCAGGGTCGCGAAACCGGCGTGGCCTCCGTCGAACTTCCACACCGCGGCGCTCGCGTCGAAGCCGTCGCGGACCTTCGTCCACGTCGTGGCGTGCCGTTCCCGCACGGCCAGCGCGGTGGACGGCAGCAACATCGGCGTGGCGCCGCTGACGGTGAACAGCCAGTCGTCGTGGTGCGGCTGCCACGCGAACTTCGTGAACCCCGGTTTGCTCACCGCCGCGGCCCACGCGGCCGGGCTGCGATGCGCGAGCAGGCCCGGCCCGTCACCGAAGTCCGCGACGCCGACCGCGTGGGCGTCGAACTCCGCCTGGCTCACCGGACGCACCGGGCCACCGTGGTCCGCGCGCCATTCGTGCAGCAGGTAGCTGATCGCGATCTCCGCGCGCGCCTCCGGCTCGTACTTGGGCTCGCCCGAGAACTTCGTGACGCGATCCGCGGGCGCGTACGCCTGGTACGGCTCCAACCGCTCGGCCAGCTGCGCCTCGGCCCGCGCGGCGTAGCGGTCGCCGAGCACCTGCGCGCGGAACGCCAGCGGGATGACGTCGCGCCCGTACAGGTGCTCGCGGTCGGCGACCATCGGCATGAGCGGCTCACCCGCGTCGCTGGCCATCAGCAGCATCGTGTGCCACAGCAGCTCGCCGTTGGGCTGCGCGGTGAGCACCTCCGGCAGCGGCTGCCCGGCCAGCAGGAAGTGCATCGCGTTGCGGCCGGAGGTGCGCCACAGCTCTTCCTGGTAATGCGGGCCGAAGGAGCCGTGGTTCTCCACCAGGAAGGTGTCGTAGAGGTTCTCCGCCGTGTTGGCCGAGATCGGTACGCCGTCCACGACCCGCGGGTTGGCCAGGTCCGCGGCGGGCAGCGCGGTCTCGTTGCGGCTCCACCGCCCGAACCACTCGCGCCACTGGGCCGCGCGGGGATCCTTCGCGGCCCAGGCCATTGCCGGGGCGAGAGCCTGGGCGTACACGCCCATCTCCTCCAGCTTGGTGTCGCCGACGTGCCCGCCGGCCAGGCCGTTCGGCGTCCAGTCGCCGGACAGCGGGTCGTTGCCCGTGCCGAGCGCCGCGGTGTAGGCGGCCTGCCCGGTCGCGATCTCGTCGAGATTCGCGCGGGTGGCGGCGTCGAGGTCGTTCCACAGCAACCGGCCGGCCAGCTGGAAGTAGGACTGGAACGTGGTGTCGAAGAACAGCCGGCGGCCCCACTCGGTGCCACCGGTGATGACGTTGCTCGCCGCGAAATGCCGGATGGTGTCGACGGTGTGCCGGTGCAGCACCTCGCGCTCCACGCCCGTGACCGCCGCGTCGTACCCGTCGCGCGTGAGCAGGACGGCGTTGCCCAGCACCACGGCGAACGTGAAGTCCTTCGCCGGATAGATACCGGCCGCCGCGTCGAACTGCTGCTCGGCCCAGCGGGTATGGCGCAGCAGCACGCGCAGGTAGGTCGCGGCGACGTCGTCGGGCGCTCCCCCGCGGCGGGCCGGGGCCGCGGCGTCGGCCCTCGCCGCCGGGGTCACCAGGCCCGCGCTCACCAGCGCAAGCCCGCCCGCGCCGAGTCCCTGAAGCACCGCGCGCCGCCTGAGCGCCATGTCCGCCCCCTCGTTGACAACCTTGTCATCACGTCGGCGCCGATTCTGCTTGCCGAGGTGGCGGGCGGGCAATGCCGGACGGCAAACCCGTCCGATTCAGGACAACTCAGCCGGCGTCGGAACCGTTCGCGGCGCGCCCCAGCCGCAGGGCCGAGACGAGGAAGAAGATGCCGCCCAGGGTGGCGTAGCCGGCGAGGGTCGCGAGGGACGCACTGTCCTTTGTGGCCTGCAGCACGAACGAAGCGCCGGCCACGACGGAGATGCCGCCGCTGAGGATCACGGGCCACTGGCCGCCCAGGGTGCGGCGGAGGAGGCCGACGGCGAGCTGCACGAGGCCGGCCACGATCGCCCACGCGCCCCACACGCCGAGGACCGCGGGGATGCCCGACGAGGCCGCGACGGCCAGGCCCACGGCGGCGAGCAGGCTGATCGCCACGTTCACGTACAGGCCCGCGACCGGCTTGCTTCCCTTCGCCGAGCGGGCGTCGACGACGGCCGCGGCGACGTCGAACAGCGGGTAGAGCACGAGCAGCGTGGTGCTGACCGGACCGAGGCCCGGCCCGGTCACGAACAGCAGCGCGGCCCAGACCACAGTGAACGCGAAGCGGATGAAGTACAGGCGCCGCAAGGGTTTCGCGATGCCTACGGGGGCCAGAACGGTGCTGGTGCTCATGGAATGCTCCTTCGAACGGGGCTGCGCCAACTTAGGTAGACAGATCGTTCTATCTCGCGGTGAGGACTATGGCAGCCGCGAAACCGCGTCGTCAAGACCGACCGTTCTATCTGCTACCGTGGAGCCAACGACGAGAGGTGGACGGCGAAGTGTCCGAAGCACGAGCCCGGCTGATGACTTCGGCGACCCGGCTGTTCTATTCGGAGGGTCTCCACTCGGTCGGCATCGACCGGGTCATCGCCGCCGCCGGCGTCACTCGCGCCACGCTCTACCGGCACTTCCCGAGCAAGGACGACCTGCTGGTGGCGTACCTGACGGCGGCCGACCAGGCGATCCGCGCCGACGTCGAGACCGCCCGCACCGGCAAGGCCTCCGGGGCCGACGCCGTGCGCGCGGTCGCCGCGTCGATCGCCGACGGCATCCGCACGCCCGGGTTCCGCGGCTGCGCCTTCCTCAACGCCGTCGCGGAGTATCCCGATCCCGAGCACCCCGTGCACCAGGCCGTGCTCACCCACCGGCAGTGGTTCCTGGAGGTCGTCACCGAGCTGCTCGCGCAGGCCGGCGAGACGGCACCCGAGCCGGCCGCGAGGCACTTCGTCATGCTGCGGGACGGCGCCATGGCCGCGGGCTGCCTCACCGATCCGGCGCCGGTCTGCGAAACCTTCCGCCTCGGCGTCGAGGGAATCCTGAAGTACCGGGACACTCCGGTCGTGACCCCGAAGAAGACCGGGCGGGCTTCGTAAGCCTGGCCGCAGCACGAACCCTCGGCGGTGAGCGCCGCCACTATTGAATGAACATTCATTGACGCCCTGGCGCACCCGTGTCATCGTCTTATTAAATGAACATTCATTAGTGGAGGTAGCCATGCCCAGCACCCTCGCTCCGGCCCACTGGACCCCCGACCGGATCGGCGACCTGCGCGACCGCGTCGCGCTCGTGACCGGCGGCAACAGCGGCATCGGCCTGGAGGCCGCCCGCGTGCTGACCCGCCACGGCGCCCGCGTCCTCCTGGCCGGGCGCAGCCAGGAGAAGCTCGACGAAGCCGTCGCCACCCTGCGCGCCGACCAGCCCACCGCGCGGCTGGACACCATCGTGCTGGACCTGGGCTGCCTGGCCTCCATCGCCGAGACGTCCGCGCGGCTCGCGGACACCGAGACCATCGACCTGCTCTTCAACAACGCCGGCGTGATGAACGTGCCGGAGCGGCGCACGACCTCGGACGGGTTCGAGCTGACCGTCGGCACCAACCACCTCGGGCACTTCGCCCTCACCGCCGGCCTGCTGCCCGCGCTGCGCCGCGCCGAGGCCGCGCGCGTGGTCACCGTCAGCGCGATCGCCGCGACCTGGCGCTCCGGCCGGCTCGACGACCTGATGAGCCTGCGGCGTTACGGCGGGATGAGCGCGTACGCGAAGTCCAAGCGCGCCAACGTTGTCTTCACCCAGGAGCTGTCCCGGCGGCTGGCCGGTACGGCCCTGCGCGCGGTGTCCGTGCATCCCGGCTCGGCCGTGACCAACCTGCAGCGGCACTCCGAAGGCGTGCTCTCCCGGGCGATGATCGCGGTGCTCCGCAACGTGGCCATGGGCTCCCCGGAGGGCGCGGCGTGGCCGTCTCTGTACGTCGCGACGAGCCCCGAAGTGATCAGCGGCGCCTTCTACGGCCCCGCCGGCCGTGACCAGACCTCCGGCACCCCGAAGCCGGTCAAGCTCCCCCGCGGCGCGGACGACCCGGCCGAAGGCGCCCGTCTCTGGGCCGAAAGCGAACGCCTCACCGGCGTCACCTTCGCCCTGTGACCTCCCGAAAGGACCTGATCCCATGACCGACCCGACCTTCGACCTCCGCCTGCAGGCCGTCGACCCCGCTCTCCTCGAGGCCCAGCGCGAGGTGAACGCCGTGCTCGCGAAGATGCCCCACCCGGACGTCCGGACCCCCGAAGGTCTCGCCGCCCTGCGAGCCGGTACCGCCCACAACCCCGGGGCGACGGACCTGAGCCCGACCGAACGCCACGTCGACGGACCCACCGGCCCCCTGCGGCTGCGCGTGTTCACGCCGCCCGAGCCGCGCGCGGTCCTCTACCGCATCCACGGCGGCGGCTGGGCCGGCGGAGCACCGGAGGACGACGATCTCGTCAACGACCGCCTCGCCCGCGCCACCGGCACGGTCGTGGTCAGCCCGGAGTACCGGCTGGCGCCCGAGGCCACCGTCGGAGAGCAGATCGAGCAGACCGTCGCCGTCGCCCGCTGGCTCGCCCGGCACGCGGTCGCGGAGTTCGGCACCGGCCGGCTGCTGATCGGCGGCATCTCCGCCGGCGCGCACCTCGCCGCCGCGACGCTGCTGGCCCTGCGTGACGCCGGCGACCCCGCGTTCGGCGCGTTCGCCGGCGCGTACCTCGACTGCGGCATCTACGACCTGGGCCTGTCCCCCAGCGCCGCCGCGGCCACCGAAAACAGCCTCGTGCTCACCCGGTCCTGGATCGACGGCCTGCCCGACCTCGCCCTCCCCGGCCACACGCCGGCGCAACGGCGCGACTCGCGGCTGTCCCCGGCGCTGGCCGACCTCACCGGCTTCCCGCCCGCCCTGCTGACCGTCGGCGACCTCGACCCGCTGCGCGACGACGCGATTCTGCTCGCCGCCCGCCTGCGGCTCGCCGGCCGCGACGCGCGGCTGGAGATCTGGCCCGAAGCCCCGCACGCGTTCACCAACATGGCCACCCCGCTCGGCGACGTCGCCCTCGACAGCGCCATCGCGTGGATCAACGACCTCCTCGACCCACCGCGCACCGCGCCCGGCCCCGCGGCAGTCGTGCACCGGTTCGTCGCCGAGGTCATCAACGGCGGCGACCTCGACGTCGTCGACGAGCTCTCGCACGACGACCTCGCCTGGCACGCCGGCAGCGGCGGCGACCTCCACGGCCTCGAGGCCTACCAGGCGGCCCTGCGCGCCGCGGTCGGCGGCGCCTTCAGCGGCATGCACCTGACCGTGCACGACACCCTCGTCGACGGCGACACGGTCGTGCTCCGGTTCACCAACAGCGGCACCCACACCGGGCCGTTCCTCGGGGTCGCCGCCACCGGCCGGCACGCCGCGTGGTCCGGCATCGGCATCTACACCGTGCGGGCGGGCAAGATCGCCGAGGCGTGGTTCGGCGAGGACATGCTCGGCCTGCTGCGGCAGCTCAGCACGAATGAACATTCATTAGGATGACGGCATGGCACGGACCCGGGACCCCGAGAGCAAGCGGCGGCAGCTGCTGGACGGCGCGCTCGCCGAGTTCGCCGAGTACGGCATCGGCGGCGCCCGCGTCGAGCGCATCGCCGCCCGCGCCGAGGTCAGCGCCGGGCTCGTGTATTCCTTCTACGACGGCAAAGAAGGGCTGTACGAAGCGGTCTACGACGCGATCGTCGAGCAGGTCGTCTCCGGGATCCCCCTCGACGCGGACGACCTGCCCGAATACGCGGGACAGCTCTACGACGCGGGCCTGCGGCACCCGGACGTGATGCGCTTCGTCACCTGGTACCAGCTCGAGCGCGGCAGCGTCCGGCCCGTCGTCGCGAAGTCCATGGCCGACAAGACCGCGGCGGTCGAGGACGCGCAGCGCCGCGGCACCGTGACCGGTCAGCGGACAGCCGGCGAGCTGCTCGCCCTGGTGCTGACCATCGCGAACATGTGGCAGAACCAGGGCGAAGACGTCCGCGGCCTCGTCCCGGAACCCGAACGTCGCCGGGTCGTCACCGACACCGTCCGGCAGCTGGTGGACCCGGCTCGCTGAGGGCGATCCATCCACTGTGGACGTGCTTGCGCGGTCGGGCACCATCGTCACGGCACGCGAGCATCGCCTCACCCGAATCGGAGGAGCACAGCGGCCCCCGGATGTGTTTCGGTGACGGCGATCGCCCGGGGGCGGGCGCGAGACCGCGGAGCGCCCATGACCGGAGACACGAAGCCCCGGGTCGTCGCGGGGAAGCTGTGGGCCGGTGGCGGCGCGACGGCGCTGGTCGCGGCTCTGGCCGCCATCGTGGTGGTGCTCATCGCGCGCGGCCTGTTCGACGTGCCCGTGCTGGCCCCGGAAGGCGAGGGTGCGTGGGGCGGGGTCGGCACGGTGGCCTACGCCGTGGGCGCCGCCCTCGTCGCCCTCGCGGCCACCGGACTGCTCCACCTGCTCTTGATCAGCACGCCACGCGCGAAGTCGTTTTTCGTCTCGATCATGTTGCTCGTCACGGCGATCGCCGTCGTCATCCCCCTGGGCCTCGACGCGGACCGCGGTGCCCGGTTCGCGACGGCCGCCGGGAACCTCCTCATCGGTCTCGTGATCACGAGCACGCTGTCCGGCGTCGCCGGTGCGGCGGTTCGCGCCGGCCGGCCGGTGCGGTGAGCTCCGTCCCGCGGCGCCGGGGAACCGATCCCGGCGCCGGAATTCACCTCCGCCGGGTGATGCCGCGCAGGGCGGTCGCTGGGAACGCTGCCACCGGGGGACACGGCCGGGAGCCACTCACCCCTGGCTTTCGGTCCGTTGTGGACGGATCTCCCGGTCGTGCGGGTGTCGAGCATCGGAGGCGTGATGGCACTGGCTCAATCGGACTACCCGTTCCTGGACGTGATCTGGACCATGCTGGTGTTCTTCGGCTGGGTGGTCTGGTTCTGGATGCTCATCGTGATCTTCGGCGACCTCTTCCACCGCTCGGACGTCTCCGGCTGGGGCAAAGCCGGCTGGACCGTGCTGGTCCTGGTGCTGCCCTTCATCGGTGTGCTGATCTACCTCATCGCGCAGGGCAAGCACATGGGCGAACGCCGTCAATCCGAGGCGGCGAGCAACCAGAAGCAGTTCGACGACTACGTCCGCTCGGTCTCCGGCGACGGCGACAAGGGCGCCGCCGGCCAGATCGCCGAGGCGAAGAAGCTCCTCGACACCGGCGCCATCAACGCGGAGGAGTACGAGTCCCTGAAGGCCAAGGCACTCGCTCGGTGAGCGCGGGCCGGCCAGGCCCCGCCGGCAGGCCGAGACCGGCGGGGCCGCCCCTCCCCTTGGCGGCGACCGGATGACCGGCTAGGACGGGTTCCGCCAGGAGCAGACGGAGGTGAGCGTGGTCGAGCAGGTGGGCGACCGAAGGGCCGGACGGCGCCGCGCGGCCGGCATCTACGGGGTGATCGTCACCGCCGCCATCCTGACCGCCGTGGGCGGACAGCTCTCCACCCTGTCACTGGCGATCGCGGTCGTGGCCACGCTGCTGATCTACTGGACGGCGGAGGAATACGCGGAACTGCTGGGCGAGGAAGTCGAGGACGGCAGACTGCCGAGCCGGGCGCGGATCGCCGCGGAGCTGCGGGCCACGTGGCCCATGGTGACGGCCTCGTTCGGCCCGATCGCCGCGCTGCTGCTGGCCCGGCTCGCCGGCGCCTCTCCCGCCGCCGCGGCGAACACCGGGCTGGCGGTGGCCGTGGTGGTCCTGACCTACCACGCGTGGTCGGCGGCGCGGGTGGCCCGGCTGCGTGGCGCGGCGCTGATCGGGACGACCTGCGCGGCGGGGCTGCTCGGCGTCGTCATGATCCTGTTGAAGAACCTGGTTCTGGTTCACCTGCATTGACGTCCGGCTCCGGAGACCGTCCTTTGCGGACGATCAGTCGGTGACGCCGGCCGCGTCCAGCAGGGTTCGCGCGGTGGCGACGGCCAGGCCGCGCAGGTCGTCGGCGCCGACGCCGGCGCGGCTGCTGGCCCCGTCGTAGAGGACGGCGAGCTGGCGGGTGAGGAAGCCCGGGTCGGTGGCGTGACCGCGTTCGGCTTCGGCGCGGAAGAAGCCTTCGAGGTGCTCGGTTTTGAGGCGGGCGGCCGCGATGCTCGCGGGGTGGTCGGGATCTTTCAGCTCGAGCTGCGTCACGAGGTAGGCGCAACCCCGGTAGTCGGGTGACGTCGCGAAGGCTTCCAGCTGCTCGAAGACGTGCAGCAGCCGCGCGCGCGGGCTGGAGCTGAAATCGGGCGGGGGCAACAGGAAGGCCGCGTCGTCGCCGATCCGGCGTTGTAGCGCGGCTTCGAGCAGGGCGTCCTTGCTGTCGAACAGCTCGTACATCGACTTCTTGGAGATCCCCGCCCGCCGGCACAGCGCGTTCGCGCCGACGGCGACCCCGTCGCGGTAGAAGAGCTCGATCGCGGCACGCAGGAGCCGCTCGCGCTGGGACTCCCGGACGGCGTTGTCCGAAGATCCGGCCTTCGCGTCGGGTGCGGCGGTCTCGGTGCTCATGACGTCCAGGCTACCTCGCAACGCTTGACGCGAGAAACCGTCCGGTTTACCTTGACCTGCCGGCGGTGCACGGCGAAGTCACCCCGGGTGCCCGCACCGGGGGCACGCGGGCTGAGCCGCCGATCTGGGCGCCAGCACGTCGGCGGCCGACACGACGAGCAGGCCGTGCTCGGCGGCGAACGAACCCAGTTCCTCCGGACCGGCCAGGTCGCCCGCCTCGCGTTGCGACACGATGCCGCTGAGCACCGCGGCTTCGCCCTTGCCCGCGAGCCGTACCAGGTCCAGGGCGGCCTCGCCGCGGCCGGCGCGGTGCGGGGTGCTTGCGCGGGCCGTCCGGATGGGCACGACGTGGCCGGGCCGGGTGAAGTCGGCCGGAGTCGCGGCGGGACTTGCCAGCAGCCGGATCGTGCGGGCCCGGTCGGTCGCGGAGATGCCGGTCGTCCCGCCGGCGAGGGCGTCGACCGTGACGGCGAAGGCTTCCCCTCCGCACGCCGGCGCCCCGGGGTACATCAGCGGGAGCCCGAGGCGGTCGCAGTCCTCGTCCGGCAGGGCGACGCAGACGAACCCGTCGGTGTAGCGCACGGCCTCGGACACCAGGTGCGGTGTGGCGTCCTGCGCGGCGAACACGAGGTCGCCGTGGGTGCCGGCCACCACCACCGGCCGCCCGTGGGCGATCGCGGCGGCGGCCCGCGCGACGCTCACCGTGTCGAACTGGTGGTCTGGTGAAAGCTGCTGTGTCATCGTCGTCTTCCTTCGTAGGTCCGGCTGGACCGCAGGCCCAGCCGGACCCGGGTCGCTCAGCCGACGGCGGGCACCGAGGCGATGCGGTGGAAACCACCGCGGTAGAACAGCAGCGGCTCGGCGCCGTCCTGCGCGTCCGGCGAGCTCATCTCCAGCACGCGGCCGACGACGAGGTGGTGGTCACCCGCGTCGTGCTCGGCGTCGATCTCGCAGTCGAGCCACACGAGGCTCTCGGCGAGGACGGGGTTCCCGGCCGCGGTTTCGGTGTGCGCGACCCCGCTCCACCGGTCGACGCCCTTGCGGGCGAACGCGGAGGCGACCTCCCGGTGGTCGTGGCCCAGCACGGACACGGCGAACCGGCCGATATCCCGGATCAGCGGATAGGTGCTCGAAGTCCGGGCGACACAGATCAGGATCAGCGGCGGGTCCAGCGAGACGCTGTGGAACGACTGGCACGTGAACCCGATCCGCTGCCCGTCGTCCGCGGTCGCGCCGACCACCACGACACCGGAGGCGTAGCACCCCACTGCTTCGCGGTACGGGCGGGAGTCAGCGACGCTCGTCAACGGTCGCGTCACGGGATCCGCACCCCCTCGGCCAGGCGGGCGAGCTGCCCGATCGTGCGGGCGTAGCGCGCGGCCGCCTCGTCGGCGAGTGTGTCCAGCGAGTCCATCGAGGAGGTCTCGAAGTACCACCCGGCTCCCGGAACCACGGCGCCGAGCTCGGTCAGCAGCGGGGCGAGGTGGCTGTCGACACCCATCGCGTGGGCGGGGCTGCCCCCGGTCATCACGGGGATCGCCGTCACCCCGGCCAGCCCGCCCGCCGCGTAGCGGTCCAGGAAGGCCTTGACCAGCCCGGTGTAGGTGGCCTTGTAGGTCGGGCTCGCGATCACCACGAGATCGCTGCCGGCGACGCGCTCGTTCAGCGCCGACATCACCTCCGACGGCCAGGCGAAGATCTCGGCGGAGTGGTCGGACAGATCGATGACCTGCCGGTCCGCGTCGTCCTTCACCAGCCGGTCGAGCAAGGCCTCGGCGACCTGCCTCGTCCGCGAAGCGGGCTTCGGATTTCCAACAACAATGGTGGTTTTCATAGCTGCTCCGTTCGGCCCCGGAAGGCCTCGGGCTTCGTCACGGCAACGCCGACGCTGACGAACTTCCTGCAGCTGGTACGAGATCTTGTGGCCCGTACAGCCCCGTGACAGCTCTTGCCACGAGCCGCGTCTTGGCGCGGAGTGACGATCACATTAGCGCGGAGTGAGAAGCCGTCACAATAACACCCAGGGGTTATGGCCAGGCCGGCGTGCGCACGCAGAAAATGTCGACCAAGTCTTCTCTACGAGAAATGTGGTCACCGTGGACGACACTATGGTCAAGCCGAATCCCATTCGAGACTCGGCCAACAAGCTCAAGCTGAGCATTTTCGGCGTGAACGCCAAAGGTGCCTCTTTCACCCACCACCCCGACCGGTTCTCCGGCGATTGGGACGAGATCAGCCGGCTGGCGAAGCGGGCCGACGAGCTGGGCATCGAAGGCTTCGTCTCGGCGTCGCGCTGGCGCGCCTTCGGTGGCGACAACCATTACTCGGGCGACGTGATGGAAACCTTCGCCTGGGCCGGCGCGATCGCCGCGATCACCGAACGGATCAGCATCATCAGCACGTTCCCGATGGCGCTGATCAACCCGGCGTTCGTCGCCAAGGCCGAGGCGACGGTCGACCTGATCTCCGGCGGCCGCGCGGGGATGAACCTGGTCTGCGGCTGGTTCCCGCCGGAGTTCGAGTTGTTCGGCGTCGAGATGCAGGAACACAACGACCGCTACGGGTACGCCGACAAGTGGATGGAGGCGTTCGACAAGCTCTGGTCCTCCGACGAGGGCTTCGACCTGAAGAACGAGTACTTCGACCTCAAGAACGCCATGTCGCAGCCGCGTCCGCTGCAGTCGCGCCCGGTCCTGCTCAACGCCGGTGGCTCGCCGCGCGGGCGCCAGTTCGCCGCGGAGCACGCCGAGGTGGCCTTCACCATTCCCGACGATCCCGATCCCCAAGCCGTGAAGGCACGCGTCGCGGAATACCGCGAAGAGGCGCGCAAGAAGTTCGGCAAGGAAATCCAGATCTGGCTTTCCGCATACGTCGTGCAAAAGGACACCACCGCCGCAGCCGAGGCCTACGCCCACGACTACATCGTGACGCGAGGCGACGACGTCGGGGTCGCGGACCTGATCGAGGCGAACATCCCCAACGCCAAGACGATGCCACCGGAGAAAATGGCGGAAATGTCGTACGAGTTCAAGGCCGGCTACGGCGCCTACCCCCTGGTGGGTTCGGCGAGTGACATCGCGCAGCGCATGCAGGAACTCTCCGACGCCGGCGTCGACGGCCTGATGCTGATCTGGCTGGACTACGAGAACGGGCTGGAGAAGCTCGCCGGCGAGGTGCTGCCCCGGCTCGAGGAAGCCGGCCTGCGCGCGCCCGCCACCGCTTGAGCGGCTGCCGGGATCGCTTGCCGCACAAGCGATCCCGGCGGCTTCGGGTCAGGACGCCACGAGGTTGTTCTCCTGCAGGTACCGCAGGGCTTCGAGCCGCGAGCGCACGCCGAGCTTGTGGAAACTGTGCTTCATGTGCTGTTTGACGGTGTTGAGCGCGATCCCGAGCTCGGCGGCGATCTCCGCGTTGCTCAGCCCGCTCGTGGCCAGCGCGAGCACCTCGCGCTCCCGCTCGGTCAGTCCCCCGTCGGCTCCCGCGGACGGCGCGGTGCCGGCTTGGGGTGTCCTCGAAGGTTCGGACAGGTCGATCGTGTCGATGTCGAGGTTCGCCGGGACGGGTCCCTCGAGCGGCGCGCCGGGTGCGCGCCGCTCGTAGGCCGCGGCGTTGGCCAGGCCGATCGCCAGGAACTTCGACAGCCGGTGGGCCATCTCCTGCTCCCGGGTGGTGAACGCCGGCCGGCCGGTCCGGCGGGCGAAGGTCGCGGTGCCGACGGGGCGGCCCTCGGCGACGAGCAACGCGTAGAGGCAGTGCTCGAACCCGTAGTCGGCCAGGAGCTGTCCCACCGGTGAGCGCAGGTGGTCGGTACGGCGGCCGTGCAGCACCGCGTCGTGGACCGGGAACTGCGACGTGGTCGAGCGCTTGAAATACGGATTCGCCGGCCCGGAGATGGGCGCGAACTCGATGAGCATCTTCACCGGCGCGCCCGTCAAGGACGCCACCTGGCCCCGGCAGCGGCGGTCGAGCTGGTGGATCGCGCCCGAATCGCAGCGCAGGACGCGGACCAGCTCCGGCAGGGTCCGCTGCTGCACGGTGGCCGCCCGCAGTGAGCCACAGGCGAGCTCGCCGAACCGGGCCACCTCCTGCCAGTCGAGACCGGTCATCGCGTGCTCCCTCTCGCAGGCCGGCGGCTGGTCCTCGGTGCCGCCGCCCCGTTTCGAGATGGTACGTACTCGGTACAAGCGGCGACCCGTTTGCGACCACGATCGTGTCAGCAAAACAAGGGCCGCCGCTGCGCTCAGTGACCGAAGGCCTCGTGCAGCCACCAGGCCCCGCCATCGGAGGTGATCTTGGCGTCGAGGACCAGCGGCCGCCGGGGCGCCGACGACAGCCAGTCCTTGACGGCGGCGAGGTCGTCGGCCGAGCGCACGGTCAGGCCCTCGCAGCCGTGGCCCCGGGCCAGCGCGGCCAGGTCGGCGTCGGGGAAGGTGACGTTGTCCAGCCCCGCGGTCCCGGCCCCGAAGTGGTGCACTTCCGCGCCGTACATCGCGTCGTTGTAGACGACGACCAGCAGCGGAAGCCCCAGGCGCACAGCCGTTTCCAGCTCCGAGAGCCCCATCAGGAACCCGCCGTCGCCCAGCGCCGCGACGGGGACGCGGCCAGGCTGCGCCAGCGCTGTGCCGATCGCGCTCGCCAGCCCCAGCCCGACCGACTGGAACGCCTGGGTGAAGCAGAACCCGTACTCGTCCGGCACGTCGAGGTACATGCTCGGATAGCCGAGGAAGTTGCCGGAGTCGACCGACACGGTCCGCTCGGCCGGCAGCAGCTCGTCGAGCCTCGCCGACAGCGCGCGCGGGTCGATGCGGTCTTCGGTGGAGGCGTCGTCGAACGGGAGCTGGTTCCAGCGCAGGCCCGTGCGGAGGCGGGGGCCGAGCTCCGGCTGCCGGTAGCCCGTCCGCGGCTTCGCGCCACCGGAGCGGAGCAGGGCCGTCGCCGCGCGGGCGGTTTCCGCGACCCCGCCCCACAGCCCGAGGTCGACGCCGCGGTGCCGGCCGATCGCCGCCGGGTCCAGGTCGACCTGGACCACGCGGGCGTCGGCCCCGAGGAGCGCGCCGTGGCGGGTCGTCCACATGTTCAGCGCACACCCGAATGCCACGACCAGGTCGGCCTGGGAAATCAGCTCGACCGTCAGCGGGGAGGCGAAGCCGCCCGAGACGTCGATGCTCCACGGGTCGTCGTGGAACAGCCCGCGGCTCACCGCCGACGTGGCCAGCAGCGCACCCGCCTGGTTCCCCAGCTCCCGGATCGCCTCGCCCGCACCGGGCGTACGGCCACCGCGGCCGACGATGAACACCGGCCGGGACGCCTCGCTCAGCAGCCGGGCGAACTCCGCCAACGGCTCGGGCGCCGGCTGCGGCGCGGCGATCGCGGCCGGGACCGCCCCGTGCTGTTGCTCCGGCAGCTCCAGCTCCTGGACGTCGATCGGGACGTTGAGCACCACGGTCCGCCGCTGCTGCGCGCAGATGGCCAGCGCCCGGGCCACGTCCCGCAGGGCCGTCCGTGGCGAGTCCACCCGCAGCGGTACGGCGCCGACACCGGTGGCGAGGCCGGGCTGGTCGATGAAGAAGTTGGACGCCGGGTCGTCGGCCTCGGCGGTCAGCACCAGCAGCGGGGTCCGGCTCTTGGCCGCCTCGGTGATCCCGGTGAGCGCGTTGGTGTAGCCGCAGCCCTGGTGCAGCGACAGCACCGCGACCTCACCCGACATGCGCGCGTAGGCGTCGGCCATCGTCGCCGCGCCGCCTTCGTGGCGTGCGGCCACGAACCGCGCTCCCCCGGCCACCAGGGCCTGGGTGAAGTGGAAGTTGCCGCTGCCGACCACGCCGAACGCGGCGCGCACGCCGTGCTCGGTCAGGCACCGGCCGATGGCCTCGTGCACCAGCATGGTCACTTCGCTCCGTTCTCGACGAGGGCCAGCACGCGCGCCGGGCTCCCGGAGCCGCCGACGATCCGCTGCGGCGCCACGATCAGCAACGCGCCCGTCGGCGGCAGCAGGTGCAGGTTCTGCAGCTGGGTGATGCCGTACTTGCCCGCGCCGAGCAGGTACGAGTGCACGGGGAACTCGGGATCGAAGCGGAACGCCTGCCCAGCGTCGGTGCCGACGGTCTCGACGCCGAACCCGAAGATCGGGGTCTCCTGCGCCAGCCAGCGCGCGCAGTCGGGATCGACGCCCGGGGTGTGCGGCCCGTCGCCGCCGGCGTTGAGGAACAGCTCCTGGTCGTGCGAGCGCGCGGCCCAGCCGGTGCGGAACAGCAGCCAGCCCCGCGGCAGGGCGCCGTGTTCGCGCTGCCATTCCCCGACGTCGTCGCGGCGCAGCACGTAGTCCAGGTCGGCGGCGGCCACGCGCGTCTTGTCGATCACGACGGCCGGCGCGACCAGGCGGGACGGCGGCACGGACGCGACGTCCTCCAGATCGGCACCGGTGACCCAGTGCCGCGGCGCGTCGAAGTGGGTGCCGACGTGCTCGCCGGTGTGGATGCCGTTCTGGTACGACGTGCGGCCGCGCTCGTCGTACTTCGCCAGCTCCTCCAGGCGGAACCGGGGAATCGGCGCCATGTCCGAGGGCAGGTCGAGCACGGGGGTGTCGGACGAGAGCGGTGCCGTGAGCTCGATGATCGACGCGTCACCGCGAGCGAGGGCGCCGACCAGCGCGGAAACGGATCCGGTGGTCTCAGGCGAGGAAGACATGAATTCATCGTGTGCGCGCGGGCCCCGGCGCACCAATGCCTATCCCGGCCCGGTTATGCCCGCATGGTTATACCGGAGCCGATCTGCTATACCTCGCCGAGCGAAAGGGTGAGGTCAGTGGACCAGCAACGTTTCCTCGACGGCCGCCTCAAGATGCGGCACCTGGTGCTGGTGATCGCGATCGCCGAGAACGGCTCGCTTCTGGGTGCGGCCAAGGATCTGCACGTGACGCAGCCGGCAGTCACCCGGGCGCTGCGCGAGACGGAGTCGATCGTCGGGGTGGAGCTGTTCGTGCGCGGGCCTCGCGGGGTGCGGCCCACCGCGTTCGGCGAGATCCTGCTCGACCACGCGCGGGCTGTGGTGAGCACCATGACCTCCGCGCAGGACCGCATCGACGGGCTGCTGCGCGACGGCGCGGAACCCGTGCGCGTCGGCACGAACCTCGCCGGCGCGTACGTGCTGCTCCCCTCTGCACTCGTCCGGCTCAAAGCCGAGCACCCGACCCTGACGGCGACCGTGGTGGAGGGGCTCGGAGCCGATCTCGACGTCCGGCTCGCGCACGGCGAGGTCGACTTCCTCGTCGGCCGCCCGCCCGCCGGCGCCGCGAGCCGGTTTCACCACGCGCCGCTGTACGAGGAACCCGTGGGCCTCGTCGCGCGCCGCGACCACCCGGCCATCGAGTCCGGGCTCCGGTCCCTGGCGCAGCTGCAGAAGTTCCCCTGGATCCTGCCGGGCCGGCCCACCGCGCTGCGCGACGAGCTCGACGAGCTGTTCGCCCGCCACGAAGTTCCCTTGCCCCGCAACGTCATCGAGTGCTCGACGATCCTGACCATGCGCTCGATCCTGCTGCACACCGACGCGATCACGCCGCTGCCCCTGCTCATCGGCGCCGACGACGACGCCCTCGGCTACCTGCCGATCCGGCTGGAGACCGTACCGCGCGCCATCGGCGTCACCACTCTCGCCGGCCGCGCACCGTCGAAAAGCGCCCAGCTCCTGATCGGCCACCTCGTCACCGAGGCGCAGCGGATCTCTGCGGAGATCGCCCGGCTCGACTTCGGATAACACCCAGGGATCATGGCCGCGGCGCGGCGAACCGGTGATCCTCACCCGAAGGCCCGACGGGGAGGACGGCTCAGCGCAAGCGAACGAAACGGCACGTTCTCTGACGGCGACGCGTTGACCGACGCGAAGACCGGCGCACCGCCCGCCGACCTCGTGGTCGCCGCCGGCGCGATCGCCACGATGGGCGCGCGGCGGCAGATCCTGCTCGACGGCGCCGTCGCGATCCGCGGCACCCGGATCGTCGCCGTCGGCAAACGCGACACCATCCTCGCGCGCTACCGCCCGGACACGCTGATCGACGCTACGAGCGGTTCGGCGTGCTGGAGCTGGCGCCGGTCCTCGCGCATGTCGGGTGGCTGCCGAAGGACGACGTGAAGCGGCTCGGGCGTCGCCGGCGTTCGTCGCCCACTGCCCGTCGACCAGTCTGCTGGGCGGGCAGGGCTGGATGGCCCACGGCGTGATCCCGGACCTGGCCGCGGCCGGCACCGAGCTGGTGCTCGGTACCGACGCGGCTGCGATCAGCCGGTTCCTCGACCTGGTACGGGTGATGTACCTGGCGGCCGTGTGCCACAAGGACGCGCGCCGCGACCACTCGCTCATGCCGGTCACCTCGGTGTTCGAGATGGCGACGGTGAACGCCGCCAAGGCCTTGCGCGCGGCGGACCGGCTGGGGTCGGCCGAGGCCGGCAAACCGCGGACCTCGCGCTGTTCTCCTTGTGCGGCCTGGCTTACCGGCCGTTCCGGTTCGGCAACCCGGTCGCCGACCTCGCCGACCTCGTCGACGCGGGCAGCGGCGCCGACGCGACGACCGTGGTGATCGACGGTGTCGTCGTCATGCGCGACCGGGTCCTCACGACCGTCGACGTCGCCGAAGTGGCCCGGGCGGTCGACGAGGCCGCCGGTCCCGCTCTCGACAAGCTGGGCGGGCACCACGCGCCGGAGTGGCCCGTCGGCTGACGGCATTCGCGCCGGGCATATCGAGGCCGCCGTCGGTGGAAAACACGGTTGACGGCCACAGGCTCGCCGAAGATGATGAATCCACACCGGCAAACGAAGGAGCAGGTCATGACGAACACGCGAGAGCGAGGGACGCAGCGCCGGAATCCGGCCGCCGCGATCGTCGCCGTGCGCTCGTCCGGCCGGAAACCCTTCGGCCGGAACACCTTTGGCTGGACAGTCAACGGTATGACCGTCGGCTCCCCACCGTGATGTGACACTTTCGTCAGGTCGAGGGAGCCGCCCATCGGGAAACCGATCCGGGCGGCTTTCTCTGTTTCGCACGGTCGATTTACCGGTGAGCTTCCGGAGAGAGCGCGGCGGTCTCCAAAACCGTTCGCCGAAGGTTCGACTCCTTCCACCGGTGCTTCACGCCTGGCGTGCCAATGGCGTGTTCTTTGAAACTTTCACAACGGAGCAACACTTTTCACGCCGCGGGTTCGCGGCGTCGCGCGGTCGTGGTGAACTCGGCGGACACGTCGGTCTTCCAAACCGAAGCAGAGGGTTCGATGCCCTCCGGCCGCTCGCAGCAGTAGTTCGCCTCTTCAGCTCACCAGGCAGAGCACCCGTCTCGTAAACGGAAGGACCGGGTTCGAGTCCCGGAAGAGGCTCGTGACACCGGAGGGCGCGCCCTCCGGCCGCACCGGATCGCTGGCTCAACGGCAGAGCAGCCGACTCTTACTCGGCGGGTTCGGGGTTCGACTCCCCGGCGATCCACTCCGTGCCACCGGTCCGAGCGACCCACGGCACGGGGGCCGCTAGCTCAACCGCGCAGAGCAGCCGACTTTTACTCGGCGGGTTCAGGGTTCGACTCCCTGGCGGCCCACCCTTCCCCTGAGGCGCAACAGGCTGCGCACCCGACTGTTACTCGGGAGGTACCAGGTTCGAGTCCTGGCGGGGGAGCTCGTCGTGCCCCGCGTCCCCGTCGGGGATTTGCCGCTTTGTCGACGTTCGGCGGCTGTCGGCGCCGGGACCCTTTCCCGGGCATAACGTTCTACAAAACCTCGACGATCGACGGAACATGCATAGAATCTGCCGAGGCAGGCGGCTCCGACCACGTCCACCCCCCTAAGGCTGGCGCGATGCCGACTGACTCCGTCACACCCCCCACGTTCAACGCGGTCGACTACCTCGTCGCCCGGCACCTCCGCGACGGCCACGGCGCTCGCACCGCCGTGGCCACGCCGTCGCGCACCTTGACCTACGCCGAGCTCGACGGCGAGGTGCGGCGGGTCGCGTCCGCACTGCGCGCGCTCGGCGTGCGCCCGGAAAAACGCGTGCTGACGTGCATGGTCGACGAGCTGGAGCTGTTCACCACGATCCTCGCGAGCATGTACCTCGGCGCCGTCGCCGTGCCCGCCTCGACCATGCTCACGGCGGCGGAGCTGCGCAAACTCGTCGTCGACTCGCGGGCCGGGGTCGTGCTCGGGTCGGCGAAGTACGCCGCCGCGGTCCGGGGAGCGGTCGACGGAGGTGACGGTCGGCAACCCAGCGGACCCCTCGGTGACCATGGGTCCGCTGGCCGGCCTCGCACAGCGCACCGAGGTCCTCGAACGGGTCGCCGCCCTGACCACCACCGCGAAACTCGTGTTCGGCGATCCCGCCCACGTCGACCTCGTCGACGCCGACCCGGTTCGCGGTGCGTTCGTCTCCCCGCTGCTGCTGCGGTGCGACGACACGACCGCGTCGGCTCCGCACGAGGTCGAAGCCTTCGGTCCGGTCAGCACGCTCATGCCCTACGACGGAGCCGAGGAGGCGGTCACGCTCGCCGCGCGCGGGGCCGGCAGCCTCGTGGGCTCGATCGTCAGCCACGATCCCGCGTTCGCCCGCGAGGTCGTCGTGGGCGCCGCCCCTTGGCACGGCCGGCTGCTGGTCCTGAACCGGATGACCGCCGACGAGTCCACCGGACACGGTTCTCCCTTGCCCCACACCGTTCACGGCGGCCCGGGCCGCGCCGGGGGCGGCGAAGAACTGGGCGGAGTGCGCAGCGTGCTTCACCACCTGCAGCGCACGGCCGTCCAGGGCCATCCGGACCGGCTGGCCACGTTCGACGCCTGAAGTCCGGAAGCGCCGTGGCGCCCGGCCACACCACTGAACATCCACAGTGGACAACCACCCTGGCCAGCACAAAACCGAACAAAAGCAAGCCCTGGTCCCACCCCCTGAGAACCCTTGTGCCCGCCCGGACCGGCTCCTATGGTCCGTCAGACGTCTGACGTCTGAGGAGGCAACGGATGGTGGCGAACCGTGTCGACGGCTCGGCCGGACGAACCGAGCGTGACGGACCGGTGGACTCCCAGGACGACCGCGACCGGCGGGCGGACCGGCGCCACCGGTGGGTGGTCCGCGGCGGGCAGTGGGGCGTCGGCGTGCTGATCGTCGTGCTGTGGCAGCTGGCCGGGCAGGTGTTCGGGGCGTTCACGGTGAGCAGCCCGTGGCTGATCGTCCAGCGGATCGTCGAGCTGGTCGGCGGGGGCACGCTGTGGCCGGACCTGGGGACCACACTGGCGGAAACCTTCGCCGGGCTGGCGATCGGCATGGTGATCGGCGTGGCGCTGGGTGTGCTGATCGCGCCGTCGAAAACCGTCGGACGCTGGTTCTACCCGTACATCATGGCGCTCTACAGCCTGCCGCGCGTGGCGCTCGCGCCGTTGTTCATCGTGTGGTTCGGGATCGGCCTGGAGTCGAAGATCTTCATGGTCGTGACCATGGTCGTGTTCGTCGCCTTCTACAACACCTACCAGGGCATGCGCGGCATCGAGCCCGACCTGCTGGAGATGACGCGCAGCTTCCGCGCGCCGTGGACGGCCCGGCTGCGGTGGGCCATCCTCCCCTCGATCGCGCCCTGGATCCTGACCAGTCTTCGGCTGTCGATCGCGCTGGCGCTGATCGGCGCGGTGATCGCCGAGCTCGTCGGCGCGAGCCAGGGGCTGGGCTACTACATGGGTTACGCCGCCAACGTGCTCGACACCACCGGAGTCTTCGCGGGCCTGGTGATCATCACGGTGATCGCCATGCTCGCCGAACAGCTCGTCGCGCTCGTCGAGCGACGGGTCCTGCGTCACCGCGCCACCCGCTGAGGTCCCCTCCGATCACCGCACAGATGAGGACACCACCGATGACCATCCTCTCCCGCGTCACGGCCACCGTGGCCGCGCTCGCCCTGGCCGCGACCGCCACCGCGTGCGGCAGCTCGTCGGCCGGCAGCGGCGGCGACGCCAAGACGATCCGGGTCGAGCTGTTCTGCAGCGGCCTGGCCCCCATCGCCGCCGAGCTCGCGCAGAACAGCGGGATCGCGGCGCAGAAGGGCATCACCATCAAGCCCATGTGCGTCACCAGCGGTTCCACCGCCACCAACGCGCTCATCGGCGGCAGCGCCGACGTGTTCATGGGCGACATCGGGCACGTCGTGCTGGCGCAGAAGAAGGGCGTGAAGATGCGCGCCTACGCCGTGGCCAACGACCGCTTCTCCTACCTCATGGTCGCCCGCAACGACATCGCCTCGGTCAAGGACCTCGCCGGCAAGAAGGTGGCCGTGACCGCGCCGGGCACGCTGTCGGACACGGAAATGCAGAAGGCGGCGCTGGACGCGGGGCTGAACCCGAAGAAGGACCTGACCGTCGTCAGCGGCGGGGCGGGCGCGACGATGCAGGCCGAGCTCAACGGCGGCCAGGTCGTGGCCGGGATGACGAGCCAGCCCGATACGCTGCAGCTGCTGCGGACCGGGAAGTTCAAGGTCCTGTGGCAGGAGCCGGACTACCACTACGTCGACATCGTCGCGATGGCCGACCAGGACTGGGTTTCCGGGCACCAGGACCTCATGAAGACCTTCCTCGCCGCGATGGACGAGGCGTCCGCCCAGGCCAAGGCCAACCCGGACCAGGCGACGACGTGGATGAAGAAGCAGGGCTACAAGATCAGCGACGCCGACCTCAAGACGATCGTCGCCGAGGCCGTCAAGAGCGTGCCCGACGGCCTCAAGGCGCAGGACGCGGTGGTGAAATCCTCGACGGACCTGCTGGTGCGTACCGGTTTCCTCACCGCGCCGGTTCCGTCCACTCAGGACATCTTCGACTACAGCCTGCTGCCCGCGAAGTAGCCGGGAGGACCACGATGACCGAAACGTTGACGTCCTCACCCGAGTCCGTCGCGGCCACGCCGAAGCTCAGCCTGCGCGGGGTCGGGCTCGGCTACCGCACCCCGAAGGGCCGGTTCGTCGCGCTCGACGACGTGACCCTCGACCTCGCGCCCGGCGAGTTCGTGGCGCTCGTCGGGCCCAGCGGGTGCGGGAAGTCCACGCTGCTCAAGCTGATCGCGGGCCTGCTGCCCACGACCACCGGCGAGATCCGGCTCGACGGCGCACCGGTGCCCGAAGGCGTGCCGGAAGGCGTGGGCCTGGTTTTCCAGTCCGACGCGTTGTTTCCGTGGCGCACCGTCGCGGACAACATCCGCTTTCCGTTGGCCTTGAAGGGAGTCTCGGCCGAAGAGCAACGCGCCGAGGTGCGCCGGCTGGTCGAGCTGGTCGGGCTCACGTCGTTCGAGCAGAGCTACCCCAACCAGCTCTCCGGCGGCATGCGCAAGCGCGTCGGCATCGCCCGCGCACTGGCGTACGACCCGGACGTCTACCTGATGGACGAACCGTTCGGGCCGCTGGACGCGCAGATGCGGATCCGCCTCGGCGGCGAGTTCCTCTCCATCTGGGAGAACCTCGGCAAGAGCGTGGTCTTCGTGACCCACGACGTCGAGGAGGCCGTGGCGATGGCCGACCGCGTGCTCGTGATGAGCCGCGGTCCCGGCACGATCAAGGAGGAGTTCCGCATCTCCCTGGACCGGCCGCGGCACTTCCAGGAAGTCCGGTTCGAACCCGAGTTCCAGCGCCTGCAGCGGGCGATCTGGCGAAGCCTGGCCGAGGAGTTCGACGAGTGATCATCGACTGCCACAACCACGTGCTGGCCACCGCCCTGCCGCCGGGCCACGACCGGTTCGTGCGCGAGATGCGCGCGCCCGGGCACCGCCGGGCGGGCCGGCTGCCCGCGTACCGGCCGGCCACGGACGAGGACTGGGCCGGGCTGGAAGGTGACCTGGACCCGATCGACCCGGGTACGCTCGTCGACGACCACGTGAGCGCGGGTGTGGACCGTGCGACCGTGCTGGCCGTCGCGCCCTCGACTTACACCACATACGGCGAACGCGGGACCATCGACCTCGGCCGGGTGACCGATGTGGACGGTCCGCTGGAAGTGGCCAAGAGCAACGACTACATCGCCTCGCTCACCCGGCAGCATCCCGAGCTGATCGGCATGAGCGCCGTGAACCCGAAGTTCCGCGGCGTCGAGTGGGCTCGCGACGAGCTGACCCGCGCCGTCGGCGAACTGGGCCTGCAGGGACTGAAGCTCTATCCCATGTACGACCACTACGCGCCCGCCGACCGCGACCTCGCCTTCCCGATCTACGAGCGCGCGGTCGAGCTCGGCATCGGCGTGATGGTCCACATGGGCACGTCCTCGGCCAAGGACACCGTGCTCGACTACGGCCGGCCCGGCGCGCTCGACGAGGTCGCCCGGCACTTCCCCGACCTGCCGCTGCTGGTGTGCCACGCCGGGTTCCCGTGGGTCGACGAGTGCCTCGCGATGGTGGCCCGCCACGACAACACCTACCTCGACATCAGCATGTTCGCCACGAAGTCCACGCAACGCCAGCTCTACGACTTCCTCCTGCGCGCCCAGCAGCTGGGCTGCCCGCTGTCGCGGATCTGCTGGGGCACCGACTATCCCGGCGGCGGCAAACCGGCCGTCCTGCTGCCAAAGCTCGCGCTCGTCAACGACGTCGCGGACCCCGGCGCGCCGATCTCGCGCCTGGACGTGGCGAACATGGTGGGCGGGAACTGGGCGCGCTTCGCCGGGCTGACCGACTGGAGCGAGCAGGAGACGCTGGAGCAACTTGAGGAGTGGGAACCTCGGTGGCGCGACTCGTGACCGCTCGTGATCACCCATCTGCCTGGCCCAGGGTGGGTTCAGCAGGCGGCGCGAGGTCATTACGCTCGGAGGGTGCCGATCGACTGTGCGTGTCGGCAGCGTTGCCGTACGACGGGCCGTGAGGCCGCCCCGGGGAGGACAACCGATGGTCATGCGTGAGCCGGAGCTGACACCCCTCTCGATCCAGACGGTCGCCGCGGACTCCTACCGGCAGGCCAAGGAGCGGATGCGCGAGGCCATCGCGCGCTACGCCGCCGAGGGCCGCTACCGCCTGCCGTCGGAGGAAGAGTTGAGCACCGCACTCGGCGTCAGCCGCGCGACGCTGCGCTCGGTCCTGCAGTCGCTGCAGAAGGAAGGCCGCATCCGGCGCCTGCACGGCAGCGGCACCTTCATCAACCGCCACACGATCGGCATCGCCGCCAACCTCGCCGAGGCCAGCCCCTTCGTCGACCTGCTCACCCAGGCCGGCTACCGCCCCGCCGTCCGCACGCTCGACCAGCGCCTCATCGCCCTCGACGACGAGCTCGCCACCTCGCTGGAACTCCCTGCCGGCGAGCGCGCGCTGCGCATCGAACGCGTCTTCGACGCCGACGGCAAACCCGCGGTCCACAGCGTCGACCACGTCCCCGCCACCCTGCTTGGCGAACACCCCGAAGACAGCGACCCGCGCCGCTCCACCTTCGAGTTCGTCGAAACCGACACCGGCACGCCCGTCTGCTACTCCGTCGCCGAGATCCGCCCCGTCCTCCCGCCCACCGCGATCGCCACGGCGCTGGGCCTCCCCCGCACGCGCCCCGTCCTGCGCCTGCGCCACACCCACATCCGCGCCGACGAGCTCCCGGTGGCGGTCACGGTGGTGCACGTCAATGACGACTACCTGCGGTTCTCGGTGATCAGGACGTATCTCGACCAGTAGGCGGGCCCTACACCGGCGGCGTGATCACCGAGGTGCGCCAGTCCCTCGCGCGAATCAAGAACAGCCCGTTCATCCCGCGAAAGGACTCCGTGCGCGGCTTCGTGTTCGACGTGGGCAGCGGCAAGCTCACCGAGGTCGGCTGACCGGCCGGGCCGGTCGGGTCGACGCGTCACACCGCCTGCCGGAAACAACTGCGGTGGAACACCAGCGGCGCGCCGTCCCCGGCGTGGGCCACCGAGTGCAGCCGCAGCAGGACCAGCGTGTGGTCGCCGGCCGCCACCGCGCGGTCGATGGTCGTGTCGAACCAGAGGAAGCTCACGACCTCGGCGGCGACGGAGCGGTGCTGCCGGTCGTTGAGCACGCGAATGCGGTGGTGCCGGCCGCGCAGTTGAGGGCGAGTGAGATGGCGCCGCCGGCGATCCCGGCGAAGGCCGTGAACAACACCTGCTGCGGCAGGTGCGGCGCTCCGGACATGAACGAATCGACGACACCGGCAACAGCGGCGACCACCGCGAGGCCGCACCAAAGCGCGATCACCCGCGCTGCGGGCCGCCATCGTCGGTCCGTGCGGTGGGTTGACCCGTTCATGAGCGGACCTGCGACCCGAATGCACTTCGGCCGGAGTCAGGCCAGCACGCAGTCGCCGCATTTCGGGCCGTCGTGGCGCGGCGCGGCGCGGTAGATGAGGCAGCAGCTGCGGCGGCGGAAGCGGCCGTCCTCGCGGGTGGCGGTGTCGGCGAGGGCGGGCAGGGCTTCCAGGCTGTCGCGGAACCGGTTGATCTCGTCCGTCCACTCCGGACGTTCTTGGCGGAGCATCGTGACCGCGCCGTTGAGGGCGGAGGCGACGTTGCCGCGGCGGATGGTCTCCGAGAGCGAGAACTGCGCGAGCGCGGTGTCCAGGCGGCTCAACGGTCCACGCAGGACTCGACGGTCGAAGAGCGCGACCGGGTCGTCGTCGACGGGCTGGGTTTCGGGCAGCGACAACGGAACGGCGCCGCCGATCGTCGGCTGCCACCACGCGTCGGAGAAGTCGGGGACCACGCCGTCGCCCACGGCGAGCGCGAGGGCGGGCGACAGGAGGCGAGCCGCGATGCCCAGGTGCGTCACGGACGCGGCGACCCGCAGCTCCACCTCGCCACCGCCGGCGGCGAGCACGGCTCGGACCTGCGCCACGCGTTCGCGCAGCACCGGTCCGTCGTCGAGGACTTCGGCCAGCGGACGCCACGACGCCGCCGGCTGGTCACCGGCGGCGTGCGTGTCGAAAGCGAAGAACGGGTTCACGCCGCGGCGGCGACCTTCTCCTTGCGTCCGCCGGAGAGCACGCGCTCGGCCAGCGGGCAGAACACGAGCGCGATCGTCGCCCACAGGATGGCCTGCGCGATCACCGAGTAGAAGCGGAACTCGAAGAGCGTGTCGGCCGGGAAGCCGGGATACACGATGGCGCCCGCCGGGTTTTTCAGTGGCAGCGGCGTCTCGGTCGGCTGCACGCCGTATTCGGCGACATTGGCCGACAGGTGACCCAGCGACGGCAGCAGGGCCATCAGGACCCCCGACACCACGATGAACGCGGCGGCCGCGATCAGCGTCGCGTTCCAGGTGCCGAGCTTCGACGCAATGCGGCGGCCCAGCAGCACGGCGCCGGCCAGGAAGATGATCGAGCCCGCGACCATCGCCAGGTACAGGCCGCTGCGCGCGCCGATCGTCTCCGGGTGCCCGATCGCCGGCGGGTTGGCCGGGTACTTCAGGAACGGCACCAGATACAGGCTCAGGAAACCCGCACCCGCGACCAGGATCGCCAGCACGCGGGCCCGCACCTGCCCGACGCGGCCCAGGCAGACCGTGTACACGACCGCGAACAGCAGGCCCATCGCGACGCCGAAGAGGATCATGCCGACGCCGATGCCGACGTTCGCCTGAACGGCGCGGCTGAACACCTCCGCACCTTCGTGGTCCATCTGCATGCCCGCGGCCTCGTTCAGCGCCTCCTGGGCGGCGTCCCGGCCGGACTCGTAGTCGATGGCGGCCTGGATCTGCGACTCCGCGAAAATGCGCGCGAAGACGAACGCGAGCAGGCCACCCAGCGCGCCGGCAAGGAGGCCGCGCAGGATCAGCTTCTGTTCCATGTTCGGTTGTCCGTTCGTGCGTCAGTGGCAGGGGAAGCCGAGGAAATGACGCGCGTCGTGCACGAACTCGTGAACGTGGGTGTCGCTGCCGAACACCGAGGTGGCGCCCTGGTCGATGCCGATGAAGTAGTACAGCAGCAGCGCTGCCGCCACGCTCAGGCCGAGCCACAGCACGGCCTTCGACACGGGCAGGACGACGGGGGTGGAGCGATCGGCCGGAATGGTGGCCATGTCTGGTTCTCCTTCGGGATGACGCGTCCCTTGCGGGTGGAACAGGTGACGGCTCCTCGACCTGACTCGCCCATCAGCTGCACAACGGGCTCACAGTGGCGCGACCGTGCCGGAATCTCACCGGCTTCTCAGAAGCCGTCACGCGCGCAGAACGCTACGGGGGTGGCCTCGGACCCGTCAATCACCCAACACCGCGACGAAGTGTATTTCGTGCCACTTTGTCCGCTTCCAGTAGCGCCTTCACCCGCACGTGCCCGACATCACCACCCCGAAGGAGCAACGTCGCGGCAGACCGCACCACGCTGTCACGGAAACCCACCTCACCCTCCCGCGAGCCACGACTCGAGGCGACGACGCAGCGTGAAGAACAGCACCAGCGCGGCCACGACGATCGCCCCGCCCAGCCACGCCAGGCCGGTACCCCACAGCCCCGTGTAGTGGTACGACCGGGCCGAGTCGGGCACGGCGGCCGCGATCTCGTCGACCCGGCTCTGGTTCCGCTGCTGTTCGGCCTCGGCCAACCCGTCCGCGGCGAGCCGCTGGACCAGCGCGCCGATCTCCGTCTGCTGCGCGGAGGTGAAGCCGGGAAAGTCCAGCGAGCCACCGAACGAGAGCGGCAACGACGTGCAGGCCATCGCCTCGCCGGTGTCGATGCTCAGGTGCACGTCGAGGTACTCGTCGCAGCTGTCACCCTCGTGGGCGAACTCGATGCGGTAGGCGTCGTCGACGTCGCTGCACTGGGCGCGGTGATCAGGAAACCGAAGCCGGGCAGCAACGCCGCCGCCAGCAGGATCCGCGGGGCGACGCGCGCGAAGGTCCGCCGCAGCGGCACGCGGCTCCACATGGCGCCCAGTCTCCGGGCAGCCGGGCGGAACCGGTCCCCGGCGATCATCCCGCTCGCCGCGGACGACGCGCGTTCCCGACCGCATCAGGGGTCGGCTCGAGCTCGGGCGCACCCCGCACCCCGCACCCGCCCCGGCCGAACCGGTCGCTGGTCCGACCACCGACCGGAAGCCGCCGGACCGACCGCGCGTCTCGACGGCGCCGGTCACGCAGCCAGCTCCCCGCGCGCGCCGAGGAGCGCCAGGCAGCTGGCCCACAGCCGCTGGCTGTCGTTGTCGAGCTTGACGAACCTGATCTGCCCCTCCAGCTGCGCGACGATCGACCGCGCGGCCTCCCGGGTGTCGTCGACGTGCGCGGCACCGCGTTCTCGCGCTTCGACGACGACCGCCCGGACCAGATCCACCTGTGTCTCGAAGATCTCCTGCGGCCGCGGGCGAATCGCTTCGGTCTGGTTGCTCAGCTCCGAGCGCCTCTTTGGACTCGAAGAAGTAGTAGAAGCTGCCTTTCACCACACCCGAGCTGGACAACCGGTCTACTACTGAGCGAATCTGCCGAGGTCAATATGGACTACCAAGCGGTCATCACCCGGGTTCTCGACGGCTGGAAGGACGACGTCGACTCGCACCGGCCCGACCGGGTCGCGACCTGCTTCACCGAAGACGCCCTCTTCCAGGGTGCGCACCCCGGCTACTCCCTCGGCCGGAAAGCATCGAGAAGTATTACGACGAACGGCCCGTCGGATTGACGGTTCGTTATGAGATCAGGGAAATCCGGCCCTCGCCAGGGCGTGCTTTCCGCCTGCGTCGACCCGGTGTTCACCCGCCCCGACGGCACCGAACTCCGGTTTCACCTGACCGTGATCCTGCTGCGGCAAGCCGGGGGCGACTGGTTGATCAGCCACTACCACGTGTCCAAGATCGTGGCATGACCTTCGCTCGTGAGAGCCGTCCCTTGTGGACGTTTCGAAGTGGACACCCCCAGGGCCGCGGACAGTGATCGTCCGCGGCCCTGGGGTATCGCGTGGGTCAGTGGCCGGCGCTCAGGCCGCCGTTGACGTTGAGGATCTCGCCGGTGACGAACGTGGCGTTTTCCAGGTAAGCACGCCTTCGACGATGTCGCTGACCTCGGCCATGCGGCCCAGCGGGTGCAGGCCGGCGCGCTCGGCGTAGGTCTCGGGCGGGTTCAGCGCGGTCTTGTGGATCCCCGGAGCGACCGCGTTGACGCGGATCCCGCGCCCGGCGTACTCCACGGCCAGTGACTTCGTCGCCGCCTGCAGACCGCCCTTGGTCAGCATCGACACCGACGCGGGCACCATCAACACCGGGTGGTCCACGAAACTGGTCGTGATCTGCACGATGTGCCCACCGCCCTGTACGAGCATGTGCGGCAGCACGTTGCTCGTGATGTTGAACCAGCCCGCCAGGTTCACCGACACCAGCCACTGGAAGTCCTCGGCCGTGAACTCGGTGAACGGCTTCGCCGCGAACACTCCGGCGTTGTTGATCAGCGTGTCGATCCGGCCGCAGCGCTCGATCGCCGCGGCGACCACCCGCTCCGACGGCGCCGGGTCGGTGAGGTCACCCGGCACCACGCCGGCGTCACCGGACTCCTCGACCGAGCGCACCGTGGCGACCACCCCGTAACCCAGCTTGCGGTACCCCTCCACGATCCCCGCACCGAACCCCTGCGACGCGCCGGTGACCACGGCCACCTTCGGCCCGCTGTTGCCGCCCATCATTTTCGTCCTCAGGTAGTAGACCGGTTGTCCACAACCAGGACTACGCCCCCACAGGCTCGGCCAGAAGACAAAACCACCCACCAGCAAGGCGGAAGCTCCCACGGCGGAAGCAGCGGGCCGGCGACCCGGATCCAGTCCGGGTGGCCGGCCCGTGTGGACGGTCGTTACTCCTTGCCCTTCACCGCGGAGGCCGCCGCCGTCACCTGCTCGGCGCTCTCGCTGTCGACCATCTCCTTCGTGACCTTCGCCGCGTGCAGCAGGGCCTCGTCGACCTCGACGACCCAGCGTTCCTCGAACAGTGCGACGATGCCCGAGCTGTCCGGCGGCAGCGTGTCCTCCACCTCGGCCTTGATCGCCTTCTTCTCCGCGTGCGACAGCAGCCCGCCGATCCCTCCGCCGAGGCCGACGCCCACCAGCGCGCCGGCCAGAAGCGTCGGCGGGAAGATCAGGCCGACGACCGCACCGCCGACGGCGCCCCACGTGGCGCCCTTGCGCGTGGTGTGGAAGTCGTCGTCGACGTGGATCTTGCCGTCGGCGCGGCGGCTGACGAGGATCAGGCCCTTGACCTTGATCACGTCCTCGTGCGCGAGCTGCTTGATCGCGGACCAGTCACCGCGGGCGGTGTCGGGGTCCGAGTAGGCGGCGATGTACAGGTCGACGGGCGCGTCCTTGTGCGAGGCCATGACCGGTCTCCTCCCGAGCTTCTCGGGCGCGAGCATGCCGTCACCCAGCGGGCCGGCACCTCACCCGCACCGGGTGGGGTCACGACGGCGCCGGCGAAACCGGTTCCGCCGCGCGTTCTTCGGCGGCGTAGGCCTCGGCTTCGGCGTTCGCGCGGTAGTCGGCGGTCTCGCGTTGCAGCCGCCGGCGCACCGCGGGCTGCTGCGCCAGCGCGATCGCGAACACGGTCAGCAGCACCCACATCACGACGCAGCTCAGCACGATCGCGATCAGTGGCAGCACGACCGCGCCCAGCCGCTCCGTCAGCGCCCGCGCGGCGAGTACGCGCCAGATCAGCATGAAGTTGACGAGGTAGCCGACGGCGGACGCGACGCCGAACGCGATCAGGAACTGCTTGAGCGTGCCCGTTTTACGCCGCTTCAGCAGGGGTTCGTCGCGGTTCGGCAGCGCGATCGAGAGCACGTTGCCCACGCCGAGCCACAGCAGGATGAAACACACCACCAGCGTGCACGCCCGCGCGAACGCCCCGAACTCCCCGGCGCGCCAGGCCAGCAGGGCGCTGAGCGCGAACCCGATCGGGGTTGGCGCCGCGCAGCGGCACGTGCCCGTCGACGGTCACCGCGTCCGGCTCGTCCTCCCCCGCCCGGATGCGCGCCAGCCGCGCCTCCAGCACGGCCCGCGCCGCGTCCGTCAACGCCATCCGCGCGATCGCGACGGCAGCCACTCCGTCGCGCTCGGCCTGCGCCGCGTCTTCGTGTGTCACGGCCTCCGTGTGGTCCGCCGGCGGGTCGGCGTCGACGTGGTTCTGCCACAGCCGCGCCCATTCCGGCGACAGCCGGGCGGGATCGATGTCGCGGCGCACCTCCTGCCGCTGCTCCGCCGAGGCCGCGCGCGCCTTGCCGATGAGGCGGCGCACGTCGTCCTCGTCCTTCCACTTCGCGGCCATCGCGTTCTTCTCGGCCGCCGCCGGGCGCTGGACCAGCTCCACGAGATCGTCGACCGATGCCATACCCCAATCGTAGAAGCGGCGAACGGGGCAGTACAGGGGCGCTTTTCCAGCCGTACACTGGGGCGGTTGCGGAGGTGGGACGATGAGCGTTCAGGAGCAGCGGGCACTCGATTCCCTGTACGAAATGGACAACGTGCTCACGGTCGACATCACCATGCCCCAGTCCGACTGGGACGCGGTGCGCACCGAGGAGCCGGCCGGCGGGCGGTGCAACTTCGACTGGACCGGCGGCAGCCGATTCACCTGGCGGAAGGCTACTTCGGTCGAGATCTCCGGGACGCGGTTCCCCGCGCGGACGTCGTTCGCCGAGGTGGGGATCAAGAAGAAGTCGTTCTGCGGTTCGTTCAGCAATGACAAACCGTGTCTGCACATCGACTTCGGGAAGTTCCGCGACGCCAACAAACCGTTGATCGCGAACCTCATCGGGTCCCGGTACCTGACGCTCAACAACTCCGTGCAGGATTCCGCTTTCGTGCGGCAACCGCTCGACTACAAGCTGTTCGAGCTCGCCGGGCTGCCACATTCCCGCTGCAATTTCGCGCGCGTCCGCGTGAACGGCACCCTCGTCGGCCAAGGCACCGGCGCGCCGGCACCCGGCGTCTTCGTGAACGCCGAACCGATCATGCCGCGCTACATCGAGCGCAATTTCGGGAACATGAAAGGGAATCTCTACGAGCTGGAGCACAAGGACGACTTCACCGACGCCCGGTTCGACTTCATCGGCGTGGAGGACCTCTCGGAGTTCGACGACAAAGCCGACCTGCGCCTGGCCATCGACCACCTCGCCGCCCACGGGCTGAGCGGGGCCGCCGAGGTGTTCGACCTCGACCAGTTCGTGAAGCTCTACGCGATGGAGTTCTTCCTCAAGCACTGGGACGGCTACACCGGCAACACGAACAACACCTACGCCTACAACGACGTCGAGGCGGTCGCCGCACCCGGCGTGGGCAACGTGAAGTTCAAGCTCATCCCGTGGGGCGTCGACCAGACCTTCCAGCCCACTCGGCACTTCACGGTCCGCACCAGCGGCCTGCTGGCCAAGCTCGTCCACAACGACGCCGGCCGCCGCGCGCAGCTGATGGACCAGATCCGCACCTACCGCGAAACGGTCTTCGGCCGCAAAACCCAGCAGGAAGTGCTGACCCCATTGCTCGAGCGGATGGGCACCGTGCTGACCAGCCTGGGCGTGCCCGACCTGCCGGCGCAGCTCATCACCGTCCGCAAGCAACTGCGTCTCGCCACCTCCGCCGGCTACCTCTGCGCAGGCCTGCCCGGCCCCGACGGCGCCTACGTCCGCGAAGACGCGACCAACGAGTGTCTCCACGCGAGCACCGAACCCATCCCGGCCGCACCCGGCGCGCCCCCGAAGTTCGAGGTCGTCCACCGTCCCCGCCCGGCCACCGTCGAGGACGCCGACCTGTGGTCCTTCGGCCCCCTCGGCGCCGGCACCTCGCTCACCGGCAAGGCCACCGGCCGCTTCCTCCACGCCAGCGCCACGACCACCCCCCTGGGCCACCAGCTGCTCTACACGTGCGCCGCCGACAACGCCAACCACGCCGACGAGTTCACCCTCACCCCGATCGACCCGGTCGCCAACCCGACCAGCTTCAGCGGCTTCTTCACCCTCACCAGCGTCCGCACCGGGCAGGGCGTGGCCTTCGGCGCGGATCCGACGCAGGGCGGAAGTCCGCGGGTGTACCAGGATCCGGCGCCGTCGAGGTTGTACTTCACCTGAGCAGTTCTCGGCCGCCGGACGCCGAGCCGCGGATCATCGCGGACGCCCGTGTGGTGTTCCGCCAGTACTGCTGCCCGCCGTGCTGGACGGCTCTGCACTCGGGCGTCGCCCCGGCGGACCACCCGCACACCCTGGCGGCACTCGGCCGCCGGAGGCCGACAACGGCAGGCTGAGCTCCGCGGTCAGCGTCAGCGAAGAAGCCCAGGCCCCTCGGCCTGGGCTTCTTGCTTGCCGCCGGAATCGAACCAGGAGCCCTCCTGGTGTTCATGCCGGGTTCACGGCCACGGACGGACGGGGTCACCACCGGCCGCAAGAGTGGGCGGGTTCCCGTTCCGGCAAGAAAGGACCTGCCCATGAGACTGCGCAGATCGTTGGTGGCGCTGACGCTGACCGCCGCGGCCGCGACGACGCTGCCTGCGCCGGCGATCGCGGACACGGCCTTCGACGTGACCGGCAGCCAGCAGGTCGCTCCCGGCGTCCGGCTTTCGTCCTTCACGACCGCTTCGGCGAGTGCCGCGACCATCCAGGGCGAGCTGCTGACCGTCGACCTGCGCAACCCGCGCGTCTCCGTGGACCTGCTGCACCCGCCGACGGTGGCACAGGCCGAAACGGTGTCGCAGATGGCGAACGCGCAGGGAGCGGTGGCCGGCGTCAACGGCGACTTCTTCAACAACACCGAGGCCCAGCACCCCGGCGTCGCCTTCACCGACTCCTCCGACGGCCCCGAGATCGCCGATCGGCGCGTCCTCAAGGCCGCCGTCCCCAACGGGCAGCGGTTCGGGCCCGGGATGCCGCCCGGAGTCACGACGGAGGCCGTGCTCGGCGTCGGCGTCGACCGGGTGGCACGGCTGGGCACGGCGCACCTGGACGGCAGCGTCCGCATCAAGTCGGCCACGTACTCGCTCGGCGGTCTGAACCAGTACGCGATCCCGCTCGGCGGCATCGGGGCCTACACCAGCGCGTGGGGCGCGACCTCCCGCGCCCGCTCGGTCTGCGGCACCGACACCAGCCGGGGCGCCGCGTGCAGCACCGACACCACCGAGGTGACGCTCAGGCACGACCGGGTCGTCGCGGTCGGCGGCACCGTCGGCGCCGGCGCGATCACGCGGGACGAGACCGTGCTGGTCGGGCGCGAAGCCGGCGCGGACGCGCTGCGGACGCTCAAGGTCGGCCAGCACGTGGCGATGCAGTACACCCTGTCGACCGGGCGCGGCGTCCCGTTCCGCTTCGCGATCGGCGGCTTCCCGATCCTCCGCGACGGCACCGTCGTCGCCGGCCAGGACGCCAAGACCGCCGCGGTCCGCACCGGCGCCGGCTTCAGCGCCGACGGGCACACGCTGTACCTCGTCGCGGTGCAGGCGAAACCCGGCACCAGCGGCGGCATGACGACCCCCGAGGTCGCCCAGCTCCTGCAGCGGGCCGGCGCCGCCGACGCCGTGAACCTCGACGGCGGCGGCTCGACCTCACTCGTGGCCCGCGACCCCGGCGCGCACACCGTCACGGTCCGCAACCACCCGACCGACGCCGCGGGCGAGCGTTCGGTCGCCAACGGGATCGGGGTCTTCGTCCGCTGACGCTCGCCAGGCCCGGCTGCCTCCGCAGCCGGGCCTTCGCGTGAGGCGAGCGAATGTGACGGCGGACACAGTCGGAGGATGTCGGAACCGCGCCAGGGGCTCCGTCCCAGGGACACGAGCGGCCACAAGGGCCGCGCGACACGGGAGGCAACCATGACGATCCGCCGATTCGACCACACCGGCTTCGTAGTCGAGGACCTCGCGGCTGCCGTCGCGTTCTTCGTCGAACTGGGGATGGAACTGGAGGGCGAGACCAAGGTCGAGGGCGAATGGGTGAACCAGCTCGTCGGCCTGGACGACGTCCGGGCGGACCTCGCCTTCCTGCGCGCCCCGGACGGCCACGGCCGGATCGAGCTGTCGACATTCCGCTCGCCGCTGCCCACCGCGCCCGCGCCGAACGCGCCGGTCAACGTCCCGGGCATCCCCCGCCTCACCTTCGTCATCGACTCCGTCGACGACACCCTCGCCCGCCTGCGCGCCCACGGCGCCGAACTCGTGGGCGAGGTCGCGCGGTACGAGGACTACTGCCGGTACTGCTACGTCCGCGGTCCCGCGGGGGTGATCATCGGCCTGGTCGAGGAGCTCGGCTGAAGCCGCTTGCGCCCCGCAAGCCGGTGTCGCCGCTGAACCGCCGGATCCGTGGCACAACCACGAACCGTGGGGCACGAACGCCTTGTCGCGGTTCAGCGCACACCGAGCAGCGCCGTCCGGTGGCCGCGGTCGGTGCCGTCGTGGTCCCCAGCGTGGTGCCCAGCACGGCGGACCGCGCGTTCGCCGCGTGGACGACCGACCCCGTCCAGCTCACCGCCCCGCAGTCGCTGCCGCTCGCCCAGGACTGCGCGCGGTTCAGCGGAGGCGGCACCGTGACCGCGGCCGACGTGCTCGTCGCGGAGCGCCGGGGCATGGCGACGCAGCTGCTGCTTCGCAAAGGCCCGACCGTGGCCGAATGCGTGAGCTTCGACTCCGAGTCGGTCGTGGGCTGGAGTGCGGTGGCCGACTGGCCGGTCGCGCACCCCACGGGACGGACCGTGGTGGTGGACCTGCTCGACTCCCACGGCTCCGGCGGCGACGCGTTCTCGAACATCGCCGGGCGCGTCGGGGACGACGTCACGAGCGTCGACGTGGTGCGGCGGTCCGGCCAGGTCGTGCACGCCAGTGTCCGGGACGCCTGGCTGACCGCCTGGTGGCCGGGCGACGACGCCCTCGACGTGAGCCCGATGAAGATCGTCGTGCACGCCACCGACGGCGCGGCGGCCACGTTCGCCGCGAACGAACCCCTGTCGTGAGCCGCGCCGGTGGCGTCCCTCCACTGTGGACGCCACCGGCGGATGGCAGTGAGGCTCACCCTCGCGCTCGACGCGCTGGCCACCCGGCTCGGCCGCGGTTGAGGTGGGCGCGCGGGGCCGCCCTCCCTCGGCTCCGCGCACAGGTGGTCCAGGGGCGTCTCACACCAGGACGGTCTTGCGGAACCGGGCGGGTGAGGTGCCGACCGCGGCACAAAAGGCCTGCCCGAACGCCGATTCCGAGCCGTAGCCGACCCGGCCGGCCACGTGGGCCACGGGGTGCTCGGAGCGCGTGAGCAAATCGATCGCGACCATCATCCGGACCGAGGTCACCAGCGCCGCGACGGGGGTTCCCGTGCGCGCGACAGAGCGCCGGATGAACGTGGACCTCGACATCGACGCCATCGCCGCCATGCGCTCGATGGTCCACGGCGCGGCCGGGTCCTCGACGATGCCGGTGATCACGCGGGCCAGTGCCTCGTCGCCCATCGCGCGCCACAGCACCGGGGTGCCGAGCCGCCGTCCGGGGTGGCCGCGCAGGGCCGTGGCGAGCAGGGCCTCGCACAACGACCACACCGGCACACTCGACCCGAAACCCGTTGTCCCGCCTAGGATTTTCGCCACCGCGATCCCGCTCGCGACCAGCGAGACGTGCAGCAACGACGGCAGCAACCGGAACAACAACGCACCCGCCGCGTCGAACCGGAACGTCCCACAGCACAGATCCAGCTCGGGCCGGGCGCCGGGCTGCTCCTCGCACCCGTGCCGCAGGGCCGGAGCCGCCGTCGCCTGGTGCGCTTCGCCGTCCGTGAGCAGCAGCAAGTCACCAGGGCCGAGTTCGACCGCACGAGATGCGGTAGTGACCGTGCAGGTGCCGGCGAGCAGAAAATGGAACGGCACCGCGCCCGGACCGCTGGCTTCGCGGCGAAAATCGACCGGCCTCGGCCCGTGGTGGTGCGCGTCCAGCCCGCCGTCCAGACGCGCCGTTCTCAGGAGCCGGCTCAGTCCGTCCACGGCTCGGCCCCGAACCTCGGTGAACCACTCATGCGCGGCCTTCTCGCCCGCGCCGCGTTCCGAGCGTTCGGCAAAGCCACCGCCGGTTTCGGTCACCCAACGTGATCTCACGCCGCACCGCAGATGGCCACTGTCCCCCGATGACCCTCACCGCGGCCTCGTTCGAGCGGGCCTCGAGTCGGGAATCCTGAGCCTGTACACCTGCTCAAGTTAACGGGCAGTCGAATCGGTTGGTAATGCCAACCTACCAGAACAAGCCGATTATTGCCCGATGATCCCGCTTGTGGAGCCAACCCTTGACGTCGGCCAGGCAAAGCTGCTCGGCACCATGGGCAGGAAAGCCGCACTCACGTGGTGCGCTCCCACGGAAGGATACGCAGAGTGTCCGACATCGCAGACAAGCTGCGGATCAAAGGGGAGCCACCTCCGCCGGCGAGCTCAGCCCCGGCGAGCCACCGCGGGACTCCGTGCTGGCGCAGGGCGAGGGGGATCAGCCGCTCCCCTGTTCGCGAGGCGCTCCGCCGGCTGGAACAGTCGAGGCTGGTCGCCAAGTCGGCGAACCAGTCCTACCGGGTGACGGAGGTCGGCGAAGGTGACGCGGCCGAGCTCGCCGCCCTGCGCATCGCCGACGAGGGCCTGGCGGTGCGCATCATGGTCCGCGACAGGTTGCCCATCGACTCGCTCCTCGGGCTGATCGACGAGATCCGCGCCGCGCCGTCGGGAACCGTCGAGGCCGCCGACGCGGCCTTCCATTCGAAGGCGGTGGCCCTCGCGGGTCTTCCGCGGCTGACCGCGCGCTACGCCGACCTCGCCGACCAGATCCGCCTCATGCTCGTGTCCCGCGATCCTTCACCGGCAATGGACCGGGACACCCTGTGGCGCCATCACGTCGTGCTCTACGAGACGCTTGAGCGGGCGATCAAGTCCGGCGCACCGGACGAGGCACTGCGCGCCCGGGAAGACCACGTCACGCACGTCTTGCCGATGCACCCTTAACGGATCGGGCGCGTACGAGGCATTCGGGACGTGACTGGATCCGCAGGCCGCCGATCTCGAGCGAAGAAGCGCCGATGACTGAGAAGTCACCGATCGCCGAGCGATGCCGTCCAATCAGGACTGGTCGTGATTGAACTCGCCCGCCGGGGTCGCCCCGGCACTGTCCCGGCAACAGTCAGCGAGCCAAGAAGCTGAACATCGCACTCGCAGCGCCATAGCCCGCCCTCCCCGGCGAAGCATCGAACGTACCCAGACGACCGACATCGGAAAGAATCAGGTCCTGCTCGTGTTCCTGCGCATGCTCCAGGGGTTCGGCACGGGGGCGGAGCTGGCGGCCGCGATGATCTTCGTCAGCGAGTCGACCGGCAAGAAGAGCACGGGACTGTCCGGGCGCTGATGAACATCGGCGCCATGCCCGGTTCGGTCCTCGCCGTCGTGCTCTTCACGATCCTCAGCTCCGAGCTGACTCCCGAGGCGTTCAAGCAGTGGGGGTGGCGGATCCCCTTCCTCTTCGGCGCGGTGCTGACCGTTGCCGGGCTCAACGTGACGGGGTTCGTGGCGCAGGCGTTCGGGATGAGCTACCTGAGCACCCAGATCGGGCTCACCTCGACCCAGACGCTCGTGACGACCCTGACGATGATGGGAGTCGGGCTCTTCGCCCTGCTTTTCGGGGGCTGGCTGTGCGACCGGATCGGCGCGATCCGCGTGCTCTACCTCGGCGCGTCGACGACCCGGGTGCCACTGCTGATCAACGGGCGCGCTGACTATACCGGCAACTTTTCGATCGTCACTGCCACGCGATCTCGGCGCGCTGTACCGTCGCGAGCCGTGCGTCGCGTTGTAAGTTGGCTCCGCGAGTACCCGAATCTCCGGAGCGGACAATGGATGATGGGCTCACGTCCCACCACACTCGGATCACGGACGCCCTGAGCCTGTCATCCGGCTCGCGCACCTCCACGGCACCGTCGATCTCCGCTGCCTGATGGCCGGACAGTTCATTGTGGACCACGAGACCGCCGCGCCGGGGGAAGTGCCGTTTTATCTCGTGCTGGACGGACGCTGCGCCGTGACCACGGAGTCGGCCACCGTCACTCTGTCCACCGGAGACCTGCTCCTGGTCTCGCGCGGCGAGGCCCACCAGGTCACGGCACCGTCGGGACGCAGGTTCCGGTTCAGCGACGAATCGGGACCGATCTTCACGACCCGGCGGACGGTCGGCGTGAAGCCGGATCTGGACCTGTTCTGCGGGCATTACCATTTCGACACCGCAGCGGGCGAGTTGCTGTTTCGGCTGCTCCCGGCGCTGGTGCACGTCACGCCGAACGCCGCGGCAACCACACTCGCCGATCTCCTGCGCGGCGAAGCCCGCTTCGCCGGCCCGGGGAGCGCCGCCGTGGTGTCCGCACTGTGCGATGCGATGCTGGCCATGGGCCTGCGCAGCCGCCCCGAACAGCGCCTGGACAACCCGGCCCTGTGGACCGCCATCGGCGACGAGGCGCTGGGCAAGGTGGTCTCGGGTATCGTCGAACGGCCCGGAGACTCCTGGACGATCGAACGGATGGCCGAGACGGCGTCCATGTCACGCTCCACGTTCCTGCGCCGGTTCAACACTCGCACCGGCACCACTGCCGCCACACTGCTCATCACGATCCGCATGATGGTCGCCGCCGACCTGCTGACGAACTCCGACCGCTCGATGGCCCGCATCGCCGCCGACGTCGGATACAGCTCGGAATCCGCGTTCTCGCAAGCGTTTCGCGCCACCGTGGGCATGCCGCCCGCCCAGTACCGGAAAAACTCGGTCAACCACGAGTGACGACCCGCGAGGCGCGGCTTCCCCGGACCGAAGGTCAGCCGCTGCCGGCGATGGTGAACAAGCCGGCGATTCCCAGGCCGTAGAGCGCCACGACGATCCACGAGTCCAGGCCGAGCCGGGCAAGGCGCCGCCGGGGACGGAACAGCAACCCGGTGGCGTAGACGACGGTGAGCAGCATCGCCAGCGCGGTGAGGTAGATGTCGGTGTTGTCCGCTTGCGGCGGGACCGCTTTGCCGGAGAGCAGCGTGGCGAGCAGGAACAGCCCTCCGGACAGTCCGATGTGGTCGGCGATGGCATCACCGCTCAGTTCCAGGAACACGCCGGCGACGAGGGTCACCACGGCTGCCGCGGCGAAACTCAGCGCCGACTTGCCGGTGGTCGTGCCCTTGGCGGTCGCTTGTCGCTCGGTCTGCTGTGTGCTGTGCCCGTGCGGGCGGTCCTGGCCGTCGGCCGCCTGCCCGGACTCGTGCCAGGGAAGAGACTGACCGGCTCGGCGCAGCAGGAACAGCCCGCCAACCCACAGCATGGTGATCAAGACCGGCCCGGGGGCGAGCCGGAAGGCGATGAGGTTGCTCGGCAGCTGAGTGCCCGCGACGACCACGGCCAGCACCGCGACGACCAGGACCGCCTCGAGCACCAGCACCAGCGACGCGGCCCGGTAGGTCAAGGGACGGTGACCGCGGATTCCGCCACCATCGAGAACGGCCAGGACGACGGTCTGGATGGCGAAACCACCCAGGATGTTGCCGACGGCGACACCGACGTTGCCGGACACCGACGCCGAGACGACGATCGCGGCCTCCGGCAGGTTCGTCGCGACCGCCAGCAGGATCAGTCCACCCAGCGCCGAGCCGAGCCGGAGCCGGGTCGAGAGCACGTCGGTCTGGTCGGACAGCTGGACACCGGCGAGCCAGATCACGCCTGCCGCCACCGCGAAGATCAGGAACAAGACCGGCAGCGGCAGACCTGCCATGGAATCTCCTGCACTGTGTGGGCCCCGCGGCGGCAGCCGGGTTCTCCTTGCCGGGCCTAGCGTCGCGCCGGCAGGGGGTCCCGTCCGGACCGGACGCGGCGGTAGCCGGCCGCGGCGGCCCAGACGAGCAGGAACAGCGCGACGACCAGGTAGCCCAAGTTGTCCAGCTCCAGCGAGGCGAACCACGAGGTGACCGCGTCGTGCAGGCGCAGGCTGTCGTGCGTCATCCCGACCAGCTCGACCACACCGAGCGCCAGCGCCACCGCGACCGAGAGCCACGTGATGGTCATCGTGTACCGCAGGGTCCGCAGTGGGTCGGCCGCCGCCCAGCCGTACACCGCGGTCATGAACACGCCGTCGAGCGTGTCGAACAACGTCATCCCGCCCGCGAACAACGCGGGCAGGATCACCACCGAGTACCACGGCACCCCGGCGGCGGCCTTGCTGCCGGCGACCGCGAGCAGGGTGACCTCCGTGGCGGTGTCGAACCCGATCCCGAACAGCAGACCGACGGGGAACATCTGCCGCGGGCTGTGCAGCGAGCTCGTGAGCCGGCGCAGCAGCCGGGCGATGGTGCCCCGGTTGTCCAGCACCCGCTCCAGCTCACCGGCGTTCAGCTCGCCCGAGCGGGCCCGGCGGTAAACCTTGCGCGTGCCCAGCACCGAGGTGAGGTTCAGCAGGCCCACGAAGCACAGGAACAACGCCGACGCGCTCGTGCTGACCGTGGCCAGCACCTGGTGCGTGACCGACGATTCACTGGTCATCGTGGAGGCGAACCGGGCGCCGGCGGCGACCACCAGCGTCAGCAGCAGTACCACGGTGGAATGGCCCAGGGCGAACCAGAAACCGACCGTCGAAGACGCGCGGCGGTTGTTCGACAACCGGCGCGCCGTGTTGTCGATCGCCGCGATGTGGTCCACGTCGAACGCGTGCCGGGCGCCGAGCGCGAACGCGGCCAGCCCCACGCCCAGCCCGAGACCGCCGTGACCACCCACCACCCACAGACCCGCACACAACACCAGCGTCACGGTGCCGATGGCCGCGAGCAGCACAACCAGAAACCGGTTGGCGCCAAGAAAAGCCAGCACAATGCTTCTCACGCCGACACCGTCCGGCCGATGTCGCTGACCCGGACCGAGAACGACTCCCCGAGCGGCTCCGCCGGGAACCCCAGGTCGGCCAACACCTTCAGCAGTGCTCCGGCCATGGTCTTCTCCACCGCTGTCACCCGTTCGTCGATCGGCTCGAACGCGGCAGCATCAGGCGCCCAGCTCACCAACACTCCGCCGCCGTGGTCGGGCGGGCACTCCCGCACCTCCACACCACCGGCCGGACCCCCGCCGTGGATGGCAAAACCCGCCAGCTCCAGCTCACGGCACACCCGGCGCCGCAACGGCGACTCGATCGCCTCCGGCATCGTCACCTCGTCCCCTCCAAGGCCGGGCCGCACAGCTTGCAAGTGCGGGGCTGCCACGCCCGGCGGGCCGCGTGCAAGCCACCCGCGGCGAGCAACGCGCCGGCCATGGGAGCGAGCATGTAGAGCCAGAAGAAGCGGAAGTCCGAACCCAGTACGAACGGGCCGAAGTCCCGCGCGGGATTGAAACTGCCCCCGGACGTCGCGCCGGTCGCCACGATCATCACCGCGATCACCGCACCGATCACCCACGGCGTCTCACGCGGCCGCGGCTTCGACACCAGCCACGACAACACCAGCAGCAGCACGACAGTGGTGACCACCTCACCGACCACCGCGCCCGCTGTGCCCACACCCGGGCCCGGCTGGATCAGGCCATCGGAGACCTCACGCATCCGCCCGCCCCAGCAGAGCCGCGCCACGAGCACCCCGACAACAGATCCCGCGAGCTGGGCCACCGAATACGCGGTCGCGTCCCGAACCGACAGCGCACCCCGCAGCGCCATGAACCAGCTCACCGCCGGGTTGAGGTGCGCACCCGACCGTTTACCGGGCGGCGTCACCGCGAACACCGCGACCGTGCCGCCGACCGCTACGCCGATGACGAGCAGCCGCAGCTCCATCGGCCAGGCCCGCAGCGGGGCGGCCGGCGCCATCGTGAGAGCGATCGCGCTCAGCGCAGCGAGGACCAGCAACGCGGTCCCCGCTGCCTCTGCTGCCCACGCCGTCGGTCCCTCGGGCTTCGGGCGGGGCCGGTCAGCGAGGGTCACGGCTCGCGGGCCGTGGTCACGCCGATCATCGCGTCCCGGGTCACCAGCTCGGCCAGATCCTCTTCACTCCACCCCTCCGTGCCCTCCGGCCGCATCGGAAGCACGAGATAACGCATGTTCGCCGTGCTGTCATGCACCCGGATCGCGACCTCGTCAGGAACCTCGGTACCGAACTCCGCCAACAACGCCCGCGGCTCCCGCACCGCACGAGCACGATACGGACGACTCTTGTACCAATCCGGCGGCAAACCCAGCACCGGACGCGGATAACACGAACACAACGTGCACACCACCAGATTGTGCGTATCCGGCGTCTGCTCCAAAACGATCAGCTTCGTACCGTCATAGTTGTCGATCCCGAACTCCACGATCGCAGCCGTACCATCAGCCAGCAACCGCTCCTTGAACCCCGGATCAGACCACGCCCGCGCCACCAAAGCAGCACCACGAGACGGCTCATGCGCATCCAGCGTCTCGATCATGGCACGGACCTCACCCGCCCCGATCAAACCCTTCTCGACCATCAACTCACGAACCGCCATCTGCAGCACATCAAAATAATCCGGCTCCCCCGCAGCCGCCTCGATCGGCGCATGCGGATCCTCATGCGCGTGCGCGCCTTCATGCGTATGTGCGGCCACGGTCACTCCTGTTCGTTCACGGCGTTCGGGACAGGCTCCAGCCAATGCTCGTAGATCTCGATCTCGACCACATCGGACGGACGGCCCTCGTAATCAGGCCACAACGAACCCTGGTCCAGCCGCACCCGGTAAAGCTGCGTCTCGGTACCCTCGTTCACGCCATACGCCTCCAGCTCCGGATTGATGAACCGAGGCAGCACCCGCTCAACGGTGCCTTCCTTGCCCCGCACATACACCGGCGTCCGGACATGACCCGGCGCATAACGCTCGGAAATCCGCACCGCGTCACCCTTGCCGAATCGGCTCATGCGTCCTCCCCGAGCCGCGCCTTGATCTCGGCCATTTTCTTCCCCAGCTCTTCACTGGTGATGATCTTCTTCTCGATCAGGACCTTCGACGCCGAAACCGCCCACCGCTCGTAGTAGGTGAGCTTGCCGATCATCTCCGACCCGAGATCCTCCACACCACGGCGCTTTTCCTCCGTGTTCACCAGCTTGTGCACATTGAGCACGTTCAGCAGCGCGTGGCAGCTTTTCTCGAACGGCGTCATGTCGTGCTCGGACCGGACCAGCGGGCCCTCGCGCAATCCCCCGAGATCGTGGGGTGGCCGAGCCACCAGCTCACTCTTCTCCGTCAAACCGTTTTTCCCTTCCCTATTCCTGAAACACTCCCGTGGCTGAGGCGAAAACGACATCACCTCAGCCACAGGAGCCAGGAAAATCAACGATGAAGATAGGTTTCCCAGTCGGCAGGCAGCCGATTCGTCGGCGCCGGGACGGGCTGGGCGTCCGGTCGGTGCGTCGGCGCGACCAGCGCGGGGCCCTGGTCGTACTTCACTTCCTCGACGTAGTTCCAGAACCATTCTTCGCCCGGCTCGAAGGTGCGGGCGACCGGATGGCCCGTCGAGGCCGCGTGGGCACTGGCGTGCTGGCTCGGTGAAGTGTCGCAGCAGCCGATGTGACCGCACTGTGCGCATCGGCGCAAGTGCCACCACCAGCCTTTCGGGCTGGCCGCTTCACAGTCCGCGCAGCCGGTACCGCTCGGCGGCACCGTGGGGTCGACCCCCTCCATGCGATTCTCCTTCGCGTCGAATTCCGTGCGCTTGTGCCGCCGCTTGTGCGGAGGAGTCCCGTCAGGACTGCAAGAACTCCAGCAGGTCCGCGTTGATCGTCTCGGCGTGGACGGTCGGCATGCCGTGCGGGAAGCCCGGGTAGATCTTCAGCGTCCCGTTCTTGACCAGCTTCACCGACAGCAGAGCCGCGTCCTCGTAGGGAACGATCTGGTCGTCGTCACCGTGCGCGATCAGGATGGGCACGGTGATCTTCTTCAGGTCTTCGGTCTGGTCGGTCTGGGAGAACGCGACGATGCCGTCGTAATGGGCGTTCGCGGCGCCGTTCATGCCCTGGCGCCACCAGTTCTGGATGATCGCCTCGGACGGCTCGGCGCCGGGGCGGTTGTAGCCGTAGAACGGGCCGGAAGCGACAGCCCGGTAGAACTCCGAGCGATTCGCGAACAGCTGCGCCTGTAAATCGTCGAACACGCTCTTCGGCAGACCACCCGGGTTCGATTCCGTCTGCACCATCAGCGGCGGAATGCCATTGAAAATAGCGGCCTTCGCGACCCGCGACTCACCGTGCCGGCCGAGGTAGCGAACGACCTCACCACCGCCGGTGGAGTGTCCGACGTGGATCGCGTTGCGCAGGTCGAGGTGGGCGGTCAACGCCGCCAGGTCGTCCGCGTAGTGGTCGAGGTCGTGCCCGTCGGTGACCTGAGCGGATCGACCGTGGCCGCGGCGGTCGTGAGCGATGACGCGATAGCCCTGCTGCAGGAAGAACAGCATCTGGGTGTCCCAGTCGTCCGACGACAGCGGCCAGCCGTGGCTGAACACGATCGGCTGCCCGGCGCCCCAGTCCTTGTAGAAAATCTCGACACCGTCGGCGGTGGTGATCGTCGGCATGGTGTGCTCCCTCTCCTTCGACTTGAGACGGGGCAGGCCCGTCGACTCTCGACAACTCTTGTGGCGCACCGACCCGCGAGGGACCGTCAAATGACTGGTCCGTCGACGGTCTCGAACCGCCGATATCAGGCGTTAGCGGACACCGCGGCGCTCAACCGGCGCCGGAAGGGCCGAGCGCGGGCGGCAGTACCGTTTTCCGGGGACAAGCTGGTCGGTTCTCGTCAGAGCGCTTCACACCATCGACGCGTCAACTCGGCCCGGCTCGCTGCCTGGAGCAGGGCCAACGGCCCGCGTGCGGCTTCTTGGAAGCCGATCCACGTTCCTCCGCGGGGTTCGGCCTGCAGGACCCACGCCTGGTAGAAGCTCAGCCCCTCGCTCACGCCGGCCCAACCGAACCGGTTCGGCGATGCGAACTCCCCGACGAACGCGTCGAACGTGCGCGCGGCCGCGACGACCACGAACGGCCGGCCGACGGCCGGCACGCCGGCGGCTTCGACGCGATCGACACCCTGCTGCCACGACGGCCAGTCGCCGACCGCGGCCAGCCGGACGAACGCGTCGACGATTCGGGCCGAGACGTAGCGTTCGTGGCTGACGAAACTGTCGCACCACTCCGGCCCCCATCCCGGTGGCCAGTGGGCATCCGGGAGTCGTCGTGCGCTCATGGTTCCAGAGTGTCGGGCGCCGATTCGCGCAACAACTGTCACATGACTGGCTTGTCCCGTCCCTGCCGCGCATCGTATTCGGTCAGTGCATCACGCAACGCGGCCCGCGAGCTGATGCCCAGCTTGGGGAAAATCTTGTACAGGTGATCGGCGACCGTTCGGTGCGAGATGTACAACCGCTGACCGATCTGCCTGTTGGTCAAACCCGCACCCGCCAGCTCGGCGATCTCGCGATCCTGCGGGGTCAGCGCCGCTGAAACCGCCAATGAGGAATGCCGCGGCAGATCCGTGGCCCGAAGCTCGACCTCCGCCCGCTCACGCCACGGTATGGCGCCCAGCTGGGAGAACGCGTTGCGCGCCAACGCCAGCTGCTCGCGAGCCGCGGTCGGGACGGACATCCGTCTCAGCCGTTCACCGTACGCGAGGCGCACGCGGGCCAGATCGAACGGCCACCGGTCGAGCTCGGTGCCGGACAAGGCGGTCTCGAACCGTTGCCGCATCACGCCGTTCGCCGCTGTCATGGCCAGAATCCCGCCGGCCACCAAGCCCAGCCGCGGCGACAGTCGGCCCAGCCGCGCTTGGCGCAGCGCCTCGGCATGTGCGGACGCCTCGGCCGTCAGCCCCATGGCCAGGCTCGCCTCCACCAGGTCGAACGCCGACCACAGGGCAATGGCTCGATACGGCGCCAGCACGCCCGCCGGGCTGACCCACGCCGCGTGCCGGTAAGCGGCGTCATGGTCACCGGCCGCGATGTCGGCCAAGGCCCGCGCCTGCGCCGCGAGGTGCGTGATTCCGCCGGCCTGGTGCGCCACGGCCCACCGCGACATGCCGTCGGTCAGCTGCCGGGCCGCCGCCACCTCACCCCGCCCCGCGGCCACGAGCGCTCGCACCCAGTGGAAGCTCCAGGCGTGCACCGTGAGGCCATGCCGGACACAGACCGCGAGACCCTCGTCGGCCACCGAACACGACTCGTCCCAGTGGCCCGAGAGGTACCCGTCGACCCCCGAAAGAACCAGCTCGCTCAACTGGCGCCGGACGGGCATCCGGCTGTTCGCGCGGGATCGCGTGCGCCGTTCGCGCGACGAGCGCAGGCGGGACAACCGGTCCGCGGACACCGCGGCCGTACCGATCCGGATGAGCCAGGTCGGGTCCTGGTCGGTGTCCAGGGTGCCGATCAGCTTGTCGAGCGCGGCGAGGTCCGCTTCCGACGCGCGCGCGGGATCGGAGAAGACCGACGCGTTCACGCGCAGCAGCAGCGACGGCTCGGGCTTCAACCGGCAGACGAAGGCCTGGAATGTCTTCCACGCCTCCTCCGTTCCGACGTACCAGCTGATCACCAGAAGGTTCAGCAACGCCTCGAGCAGCACCGGGTCGTCGGCGTCGAACCCGTGGTCACCCTCCTCGATCGCCCCGGCCAACAGCCGATGTGCGGTCGTGAGGTCGCCTTCGGTGTTGATCAGCAGGTGCGCCGCCGCGGCTGCCCCGGGCAGGGAGTGGTTCACCAGGGAACCGTGCCGTCGAGCGTCGTCGAGCAACCGGTTGGCGGTGGTCAGCTCGCCGAGCGCGTCGGCTCCGAGGTAGGCGGCCTCCGCCAGCCGGCGGCTTCTGTCCGCCGGCTCGCGGCTGAGATCCGCGGCCCGGGTCAGCGCCGCGACCGCGCTCATCGCGTCGCCGTGGCTCAGGAGCGTCTTCGCCGACTCTTCCAGGTCTCGAGCGATGCCCGCGTCCGGACCCGCGGCGGACTCGGCCAGGTGCCGCACGCGGCGTTCGGGTGCGTCGACGACGCTCGCGAGCGCGCCGTGGGCCCAGCGCCGATCGCGTTCCGACGACGCTTCGACCACCGCCGCTCCGATCAGCGAATGCCGGAATCGCGGGCCGGTCCTGCTCACCTGCATGAGGCCGGACTCCTCCGCCGGCGCGAGATCATCGAAGTCGCAGTCTGTCCCGCCGGCCCGCCGCAGCAGCGCGACCTCGATCGCGCCACCGAGCGCGAACAGCAGCATCATCAGCCGGCACCGCTGCGGCAGCTCCCGTACGCGCGCGGAGAACAGCTTCTGCAGCCGGTCGGACAGCGGCAAGAACTCGGGCAGTACGGTGAAGTCCTCACGCTGATCCCGGTCGAGGGCCGCCGGCAGTTCCAGCAACGCCAGCGGATTTCCCGCTGCCTCGGTCAGCAACCGATGCCGGACCGCCGGAGCCAGTTCCGGGAAATGACGGTCGATCAGCGTGCGGGACGCCGCGGCCCGCAGCGGTTGCAAGGTGAGCTCGGCGAGGCCGCTGCCTTGGAAGAACCCGCGCTCGGCCGATCGGCAAGCCGCGATGAAGACGATCGGGCAGCCGACCAGGCGGCGGGCGACGAAACTCAGCACCTCGGCGCTCGCCCGGTCCACCCAATGCACGTCGTCGATGACGATCAGGAGCGCCGCCTCGGCCGCCGCGGCCCTCAGCCAGAGCAACGCCGCGTTCGACACCACGAGCCGATCCGGTGCCGGGCCGAGCTCGAACCCCAGCGCGTACCGCAGGGCCGCGCGGTGCGCGCCGTTGAGCGCGTCCATGTTCTCCCCCAGCGGGAGCAGCAGCTGGTTGAGCGCGGAGTAGCTCACCTGCGCCTCGAACTGCACTCCGGCCGCGCGCAAGACGCGCGTGCCACGCGCCTCTTCCCTCAGCGCGAACTCGTCGATCACGGCGCTCTTGCCGGCGCCGGCTTCCCCCAGCACGAGCAGGGCCGCACCAGGCACCACCGGAGCATCGACGAACCGCTGCAGCAGATCAAGCTCACCATCGCGACCGACCAGGGTCACCGGCCAGCATCCCGGCGCCGATGTGGGCGTACGGGAATCGAAACTTTCCAGGCCGGCGCCCCCTGTGAGCAAGCTACTCCCTCTCCCAGCACGCCAATACGAGAGAAAACTTCAGTGATCGGGCCGGCGGCCGATTTCGCTTTACGGCAGGCATCCACGCGACGGTCTGCATCACCACGCGGGGATCTCGCACCGCGTCATCCTCACTCCGATCACGGTGGAGGAATACCCCGGATCGTTCCATTTTCTGTCAGAATAGTTCCACGTCCGCAGGTCGCGGCCCACGCAACCCCGAACACCGCCATTAGACAAGCACAGATCCACTACGGCAGCGTGGAACTGAGGCCATCCAGTCCTGCGGCGCCGGCCGTCATGTGTCCGCGGGAAAGCTGGAAATTCTGGCTCACGAAGATCGTGCCCGCGAACATCGCAACGCCGACAAAAACGGCACTCGACGACGCGAGGCTGATGGTGCGGTTGCGGAACAACCGAAGGGGAATGAGCGGTTCACTCGCCCTGGATTCCACGAACACGGACAGGAACGCGAGCAGAATCGCGCCCACCAGCATGACGACGGTCTCTCACGACACCCACGGATACTGGCCGACCCGAACCCGGCGGCGGTTGACCGGCAGCCGCAGTGTGCGCTGGCGCAGGGCCATCGCGATCAGCGCGAACGGGATGACCGCGTAGAAGTCCTGGCCGCGCGCCGTCGCAACGCGACACTCAGGGCGCTCGACCTGGACGCCGCGATCGACGCCTTCACCAGCCGCGGCGGCGAGCTCGTGTCACCGGTCGCGCAAGCCGCCGGCGGCCGCCGGGTGCACCTGAAAGACCGGGACGGCAACCTGTTCGAGTGCTTCGAGCCGGGAGCCGCGTAGGCCCGCCGACGAGAGCCACCTGGCTGACCCACCCACCGCAATCCCGCGGCGAGTGGGTCAAGGTGGTCATTCCTCCGGGCGGCTCGCGGCGGAGAGGCGGCCGCCGTCGGTGAGCAACCAGCCGGCGACGCGATCCGCGATCATGATGGTCGTGATGTTCGTGGGAGCACTGGGGACGAGCGGCATGATCGAGGCATCGGCGACGACGAGCCCGTCGATGCCGTGCACGCGGCCGCGGCTGTCGACGACGCCCGTTTCCGCGGAGCCCATGGCCACCGTGGAGGTGGGGTGGGCGTAGACGTCCAGCTGTTCGAGAACCGTGCGCTCGAGCCGGTCGTCGGTGACGTCGGGGCCGGGCGTGAGTTCGCGGTCGACGACCCGGGCGAACGCCGGCGTGGTGCCGATGCGGCGGGACAGGCGGACGGCCTCGAGCATCCGATCCTTGTCGCGCGGCGTCGCCAGCAGGTTGTACTCGATGACGGGCGCGCCTTGCGGGTTCCGAGGGTCGAGGCGGACCCGGCCCCGGGCCTCTGGCTGGGTCACCGCCACGGCCAGGACCATCGCGCCGCCCGTGGGACTCGCGGCCGGGTCGAACAGGTGGGTCGCCGAGACGTGCACGTCCAGGTCACCCGGGAGGGCGCTCGAAGACGCGGTCCACAGGATCGCGCCCGCCGCGGGATGCATCGAGTTGGCATCCGGTTTCAGGGCGTAGACGTTGTAGTAGAAGGGGTGCTCCTGCAAGCCGTCTCCGACCGGCAGGTCGGCGAGCACCTCGATGCCGAGCTCGCCGAGGTGGCCGGCGGGGCCGATGCCGGATCGCATCAGGATGGCGGGGCTGCCGTAGGCACCGGCCGCCAGCACGACCGTCCCCGCCCGGTACTCCGTGCCGTCGGCCGTGACAACGCCCACGGCCTTCCGGCCTGCCACGAGCACCCGGTCGACCTCGGTGTTGTCGACGATCCGCAGCCCGGGACGGCTCCGGACGCCGTCGTCGAGGAACGCGATGCCCGTGTTGATCCGCCGGCCGGAGATCACGTTCAGCGGGTACGGTCCGACGCCCTCCGGCGCGGCACCGTTGAAGTCCGCCACCCGGTGGTAGCCGAGTTCGGCCGCGCCGTCGATGAAGGCCAGCTGCGACGGGGTGAGCTCCTCGGGCCGGCGGGTGCGGATCGGAAGGGGACCGCTGTGGCCGCGGAGCTCGTCGCTGCCGTCGACGGTGTTCTCGATCGCCCGGAACGACGGGAGCACCTCGTCCCACGTCCAGCCCTCCAGCCCCGCCGCCGTCCACTTGGCGAAGTCGGCCGGACGGCTGCGGATCGCCACCGCGGCGTTCACCGCGGACGAGCCGCCCAGCGCCTTGCCCCGGATCGCGGGGATGCGCCTGCCCAGCTGGCCGCTGTCCGCGGTGTACCCCCAGTCGTGCCCGTCGGGCCCGCCCGCGATGTCGGCGTTGGCGAGGTCGGCGGGGTAGAGGTTCGGGGGAAAGGCGTGCCCGGCCTCGATGAGGACCACCGAGCGCCCACCCGCGCTCAGCCGGTTCGCGAGCACGGCACCGGCTGACCCACCGCCGACGATCAGGTAATCGGAACCCGCGCTCATCGCCAGGGTCCCGCCGCGAGGATCCGATCGGCGACGAACAGCAACCTGATCAGCACGTGATGACTCCTCAGTTGGATCCCGGCGCGGCTCGGCCCCATGATGGACCGTTTCGGATCGTGTCAGAAAGAGCCGGATATTCCCATGCGCCAGCAGATCGACTTCTGTCGAGATCGACTCAACGGATGCGTTCGCCCGTCTGGGCGCAGGAGTAGCCGCCGAGTTCCTCGACGCGCGCGCGGAAGCCGGGGTCCGCGAGCAGTGTCCACAATGGCGCAAGAAGTTCGTGCGACACGTCCTCGGCCCGCAACACGAGATCGTAGGGTTCCTGTGCGACAGGCACGAAGTCGAGGCCGAAGGCGCGGGCCGCGGCGAGGATGCCCAGCCCGGTGTCGGCGCGGCCGGCCGCGATCGCGGCGGCGACGGCGAGGTGGGTGTGTTCCTCGCGGGCGTAGCCCGGGATGGCGGCGGGGTCGAGGCCGCGGCGGCCCAGTTCGTGGTCGAGCAGGGCGCGGGTGCCGGCGCCGCGCTGGCGGTTGACGTAGCGCACGCCGGGCCGGGCGAGGTCGTCGATGTCCTTGAGGCCCAACGGGTTTCCGGGTGCGACAAGGAGTCCCTGGTCCCGGTGCACGAGCCGGATCACCGCGGCGTCGTCGCCGAGCAAGCGCTGCACGTACGGCAGGGTGTACTCGCCGGTGGCCGGGTCGAGCAGGTGTGAGCCGGCGAGGTGGCACAGCCCGTCGCGCAGGGCGACCAGGCCGCCGAGTGAGCCGACGTTGGAGGAAGCCAGCGTCACGAGCGGGTCGGCGGCGCGCAGAGCCGAGGCGGCGAGGTCGAGCACGAGGTCGTGCGAACCGATCGCGACGATGGTCCGGTCGATCTCGGCGAGCCCGCGCAGCAGCTCCACGCGGACCTCGGTGCCGGCGTGGTGCCCTTCGACGCCGGCCGGGACTACGAGGAGCCCGTCGGCCCGCACGAGCGAGGTGAGCACACCGGCGCCGCGCGGGAGCGGCGTTGCGACGACGTGGTCCTGCACGCGGCCCAGCCGCACCCGCACCCAGTCGTCCATCCCGACCACCGACGGCAGTTTCCGGGCGAGCCGGGCCATTGTCGAGGGGCGTTCGCGGGGCGCGGCGCCTTCGAGCTCGGCCAGCAGGGGCGCGGCGAAGATGTCGAACGTCAACGCCGCTGACACCGGATAGCCGGGCACACCGAGGATCGGCGTGGCCGGTTCCTCGGTGACGGTCCCGAGCACCACCGGATGCCCCGGCCGCACCGCGACTCCGTGCACGGCAACGGTTCCGGCCTCGGCGACGACGCGGGCGGTGTAGTCGTCACGGCCCGCGCTGGATCCCGCGATGAGCAGGACCAAGTCGGCTTCGCGCGCCGCCGTGCCCACGGCGGCGGTGATGGCGGCCGGGTCGTCGGCGACGATGGCGGTGACCCGGGCGTCGCAGCCGACCTCGCGGGCCTGCGCGGCGAGCATGACCGAGTTGGTGTCGGCGATCTCGCCCGGCTCCAGTTCGGTCCCGACGGGCCGGATCTCGTCGCCGGTCGGGATGATCACGACGATCGGGGCCCGGCGCACGGCCAGCTCGGTCACGCCGGCGGCGGCACTGGCGGCGACGTCGACCGGGCGCAGGCGGTGTCCTTCGGGCAGCAGCAGCTCCGCGGCGCTGATGTCTTCCCCGATCGAGCGCACGTGCTGATACGGCGGCACCGCCGTGTGCAGCTCGGCACCTTCGGGCGTGTGGTGGACGTGTTCGCGCATGACCACCGCGTCGTACCCGGGCGGCAGCGGGTCGCCGGTGTCGACGACCTCGAAGTCCTTCACCACCACCGGCGCCGTCTCCGAGGCCCCCACTGTGTCGGCGGCACGCACGGCGATGCCGTCCATCCCGGACGAGTCGAACGCCGGTGAAGACCTTCGCGCCCACACCGGTTCGGCCGTGACCCGGCCGACCGCGGCACCGACGGGGACCCGGACCGCCTCGACCCGGGCCGGGCATCCGGCGGCCGCCCGCGCTTCCCGCCAGGCCGCGTGGGCCTCGGCGGCGGGGACATCGGAGATGAACGGGCTGTTCATGCGTACAGCGTGACATCGACGTCGTGGCCACCGTCGAGCCCCGTGGCCGGTTCGGGGACGACCACGTACCCATCCGCGCGGGTGAGCACCGACAGCAGCGCCGACGGCCCGAACAGCGGCTCGGCGACACCGTCACGCACGCGCACCTGGACCACGTCGAGCCGGCCGGCGGCCGAGGCCAGGTCTCGCGACAGCAGCGCGCGCGTCGAAGGCCGCGGGGGCGGGATCTCGCAGCCGCTGAGCCGCCACAGCACGGGAATCCCGATCTGCCCGAACACCACCAGCGCGGACAGCGGGTTGCCCGGCAGGCCGATCACTGGGACCCCGCCGCACTCGGCCAGCAGCGTCGGCTTCCCCGGCTTGATCGCCAGCCCGTGACACCAGACCTCGCCGACCGCGGCGACGGCGCCCGCGGTCTCGTCCCGGGCCCCGACCGACGACCCGGCCGACACGACCACCAGGTCCGCCCCGGGCAGCACCTGGGTCAGCTTGTCCTTCAACGCCCCGGGTTCGTCCGAGACGATGCCGGCGAGTACCGGTTCGCCTCCGGCTTCGAGCACCAAGCCGGCCAACGCGGACGCCGTGGCGTCCCGCACCTGGCCCGCCGCCAGCGTGGCGGTGTCGGGCGGGACGACCTCGTCCCCGGTGGAGATGATCACGACCCGCGGCCGCGTGTGCACGGACACGGTCACCACGCCCGCAGCGGCCAGCAGGCCCAGGTCCGGGGCCCGCAACGGCCGTCCGCCGGGGACGAGCGGCGCGCCGGTGGCCACGTCGTCGTCGGCGCGCACGAGCCCGCCGCCCGGCGCGACCGGCCGGGTGACCTCGATCGTGCCCGGCATGGTTTCGGCGGTGAACTCCACCATCACCACCGCGTCGGCCCCTTCGGGCAGCACACCGCCGGTCGGCATCGCCACGCAGCCGCCCGGCCGCACGGACACCGTGGGCGCGGCGCCCATCCGTACCGCGCCGAGCAGGTCGAGGTAGGACGGCAGGCCGTCGGAGGCGCCGTAGGTGTCCGCCGCCCGGACCGCGAACCCGTCCACTGTGGACTTGACGAAGCCGGGCAGGGCGTGCGGCGACGGGATGTCCTCGGCGGGCACGCGGTGCAGTGCCTCGGACAACGCGACCGCCTCGACCGCGGTGCGATGCGCCGGACGGAACCCGGCAAGGGCCTCGGCGACGGTGCGGGTGGTGAAGAACTCGCGTCCGCTCACCGATCCGGCTGGTCCTTCGCGCCGTCGGGCTTCGGGTGCGGGCGGGCCGCGGCGCCGCCCTTGGCCAGGCCCAGCACCGAAACGACCGGCCCGAGCGCGACCTGGCCCAGTCCGCAGATCGACGTTTTGCGCATCGCCTCTTCCAGCTGCAGGATCTTCCCACGCCCGGCGTCGTCCAATTCGGAGCGCGAGTCGAGCACGCCGCTCAGCAGCGTGTGCGCCTTGGTGGAACCGACCCGACAGGGCACACACTTGCCGCACGACTCGTTGCGGAAGAACCGCAGCACGTTCGTCGACGCGGCCAGCAGGTCGGTCCCCTCGGCCAGCACCACCAGGGCGCCGGAGCCGAGCATCGTCCCGGCCTCGGCCAGTGAAGCGAAGTCCAGCCGCAGGTCGAGCCGATCGGGTCCGATGAAGTTGGACGACGCCCCACCCGGCTGCACCGCGCCCACCGGTGCGCCGTTCAGCACACCGCCGGCGGTGTCGATCAGCTCCCGCACGGTGGTGCCCATCGGCACGCAGTACACGCCCGGGTTCGTCACGTGCCCGGAGACGGCGAAGAACTTCCAACCCACCGATTCGCCGATGCCCTGCGCCTGCCACCAATCCGCGCCACGTTGCAGGATCACCGGCACGTCGGCGAAAGTCTCCACCGAATTGATCAGGGTGGGCCGGCCGTGCAGGCCGTAGTTGCCGGGGAACGGCGGCTTGTTGCGCGGTTCGCCGCGGTGGCCCTCCATGCATTCCAGCAGTGCCGTCTCCTCGCCGAGGATGTAGCCGCCCGGGGAGACGAAGATGTCCAGCTCCAGCCGGCGCCCGCTGCCGTACGCGTCGGGCCCGATCACCCCGGCCTCGCGCAGCGCGGAGATCTCCTCGCGCAGCACGTGTTCCTCGGGGCCGTACTCGTGCCGGATGAACACCCAGCCCTGCTCGGCGCCGACCACGGCCATGCCCAGCAGCAGCCCTTCCAGCACCAGGTGCGGCTGCTCGGCGAGGATCTGCCGGTCCTTGAACGTGCCCGGCTCGGACTCGTCGGCGTTGCAGATGGCGTACTTCACCGTGCCCGGCTGGGCGCCCGCGACCAGGCTCCACTTCTGCCCGGTCGGGAAGCCGGCGCCGCCCATGCCGCGCAGCCCGGAGTCTTTCAGCGTCGCCACCACGGACTCGGCACTGATCTCACCGGCCAGCAACGCGCGCAACGACCGGTAGCGGCCGCCCACCTCCGAGCCCTTCGAGTAGGGATCGTTCGGCCACGGCTCCTCGCGCCGCACCGGCGACGCGGGCCCGACTCCCCCGCCGCGCGCGGCGGTGACCAAAGTGTCCACTTCGGACACCGGCGCCGGGTGCTCGTTCACCGCGGCCGCGGGCGCGGCGTCGCAGCGGCCCAGGCACGAGACCTCGACCAGCTCGACATCGGTGTCTTCGCTGTACTGCTGCTTGATCTCCGCGATGCGGTCCGCACCAGAGCGCAGCCAGCACGACAGATCGTGGCAGACGCTGATCTGCACCTTTTTCGGCGGTGTGGTGCGGAAGTGCGGGTAGAACGAGATCAGGCCCTCGATCTCGTACCGCGGCCGGCGCACGTCGCGGGCCAGCTCTTCCAGCTCCTCGCGCGGCAGCCAGCCCAGCCGGGCCTGGATCGCGTTCAGCGCCGGGATCAGCGACGGGCCGGGGAACTTGCCCGCCCGCGCCTCGACGCCGGGCACCCGCTCGGGACTCAAGGTCATTCCGCGACTCCTGCCGCCGTGACGGACTCCGTGTGCGCTGCGCCCAGAGCCTCGACCTGGATCGCGCAGAACTTGAACTCCGGGATCTTGCCGTACGGATCGATCTCGTCGATGGTCAGCAGGTTCGCCGCCGCTTCCCGGAAGTGGAACGGGATGAAGCAGTTGCCGAGCTGTTCGCGGTGCGAGATCCGCACCTGCAGCTCGATCACCCCGCGCCGCGACCGCACGCGCGCCCGTTCACCGTGGGCCAGGCCGCGGTCGGCGGCGTCCTTCGGGTGCATGTACACCTCCGGGATCGGGGAGATCGAGTCCAGCGCGAACGAGCGCCGGGTCATCGACCCGGTGTGCCAGTGCTCCAGCAGCCGGCCGGTGTTGAGCACCAGCGGATACTCCGCATCGGGGAGTTCCTTGGCCGGCAGCCATTGCGCGGCGACGAGGTGGGCCAGGCCGTCGTCGGTGTTGAAGCGCTCGTCGAACAGCACCACCGTGCCGTCCGTGTGCTCCGGATCGGCGTTGGGGTAGAGCTTGCCGGACAGGCCGAGGTTGTCGTGGCGCAGGTTCTTGTACGAGGGCATCAGCGCGACCATCTCGTCGAAGATCTCGCTGGGGGCCGAGTAGTTCCAGTCCAGGCCGATCCGCCGCGCGATGTCCTGCACGATCTCCCAGTCGACCCGCGCCTGCCCGGGCGGGTCCATGACCTTGCGGCCCAGCTGCACCCGCCGGTCGGTGTTGGTGTAGCTGCCGTCCTTCTCCAGGTAGGACGACGCGGGCAGGATCACGTCGGCGAACTCGGCGGTCTCGGTGAGGAAGATGTCCTGCACCACGAGGAAGTCCAGCGCTCCCAGGGCTTTGCGGACCTTGTTGATGTTCGGGTCGGACAGGAACGGGTTCTCCCCCAGCATGTACATCCCGCGCACGCCACCGGGCTTGAGCACCGAGCCGATGATCTCGGTGACGGTCAGCCCGCGCTTCGGATCCAGCGTCGTACCCCAGGCCTGCTCGAACCGTTGCCGGGTGCCGTCGAGGTCGACGCCCTGGTAGTCCGGGTAGAACATCGGGATCAGACCCGCATCGGAGGCGCCCTGCACATTGTTCTGGCCGCGCAACGGGTGCAATCCGGTGCCGGGCCGGCCGACGTTGCCGGTGATCGAGCACAGCGCGATCAGGCAACGGGCGTTGTCGGTGCCGGTGGTGTGCTGGGAAATGCCCATGCCCCAGTAGATGACGCCCGCGCCGGCCTCGCCCCACTCGCGGGCGACCTCGCGGATCAGGTCGGCGTCCACGCCGGTGATCTGCGCGGCGCGCTCCGGCGGGTACTCGGCGACGGTGCGCGCGAGCTCGTCGTAGCCGGACACGCGCTCGGCGATGAACTCGCGGTCGATCATCCCGAGCCGGATCACCTCGTGCATGATCGAGTTGTAGAACGCGACGTCGGTACCGGGCTTGACCTGGCAGTAGTAGTCGGCGTGCTCGGCCACCGTGCTGGCGCGCGGGTCCACGTACACGATCTTGGTGCCGCGCCGGCGGGCCTGTTTGAAGAACGAGCTGGCGACCGGGTGGTTCGCCGTCGGGTTGGACCCGGTGATGATCACGATGTCCGCGTTGGCCACGTCGCTGTAAGTCGTGGACACCGCACCCGAGCCGACGCCCTCGAACAGCGCCGCGACCGAGGAAGCGTGACACAGCCGCGTGCAGTGGTCGACGTTGTTGGTCCCGAACCCGGCGCGGATCAGCTTCTGGAAGAGGTAGGCCTCCTCGTTGGAGCACTTCGCCGAGCCGAACCCGGCGATCGCGCCCGGCCCGCCGCTCGCGTGAATCTCCTTGAGCCGCCGCGCGACGAGGTCCAGCGCCTCGTCCCAGGTGGCCTCACGGAAGTGCGGCATGACCTCGTCGTAGTCGACCAGGCCGCCCGGCTTGCGCCGGCCGTCGCGGCCACGCTTCTGGCTCCGGCCGCCACCGCTGCGGTTGCCGCCGCCTCCGCCCCGCCCACGGTCGTTGTCGGCGTCGCCCCGCACGTCCGCGGACAGCGGGCCCTTCGGGTACGACGAGTCGATGCGGATGAGCGGCGTGGTGAGCCGTTGCGGTGAGGCGGCGTAGTCCCAGCCGTAGCGGCCCTTGACGCACAGCCGGCTCTTCGACCCGGGCTGGTCGCGGCCCTCGGCAAAGGAGATCGCGCCGCGCTCGCGGTCGACGTAGTAGGTCAGCGCACAGCCGACCCCGCAGTAGGGGCAGACGCTGTCGACGGCGTCGAGCTGCTCGCGAGGCTGGATCGGGATGAGGTTGATCGCCTTGTTGGTCAGCGCGCCCGTCGGGCAGGCCTGCACGCACTCGCCGCAGGTGACACAGGAGCTGGACCCCATGGGGTCGTTGAAGTCGAATGCGATCTTCGTGGAGTAGCCCTTGCCGGAGCGGCCGATCACGTCGTTGCCCTGGATGTCGTCACACGCCCGCACACAGCGGTCGCAGAGGATGCAGGCGTCGTGGTTGACGCCGATCACCGGGTTGGACAGGTCCGTGCCGCGTCCGGATCCGCAGGGCAGGTCGGTGGTTTCCTTGGCGACGTCGAAGCGGTCGGCCAGCTCCAGCAACAGATTGTCGCCGGTCGTGGTCTGCTTCGGGTCCTCAGCGCGGTCCGGCTGGTCCGACAGCAGCAGTTCGGTGAGGGTCGCGCGATTGCGTTCCAGCTCGGGCGTGCTGGTCTTGACTTCCATGCCGTCCTCGCACGGGCGCACGCACGCGGCGGCGAACACGCGGCCGCCGGTGTCGACCACGCACATCCGGCACACACCGACGGGGTCGTAGCGCTCGTTGTGGCACAGCACGGGAATGTCGACGCCGGCCTGCTGAGCCGCGTTGTAGATGCTCGTCCCCTCGGGCACCGTCACGGAGTGGCCGTCGATCGTGGTGGTCACCGTGCGCACCGCGGTGGCCGGCTCGTCGACTGTCGTCATCATTGACCTCCGTCGCAGGCGAGCGGATGTTGCATACAACATACGCTCGTATAGTCAGGCGTCGAGGAGAAGATCGGGCAAGTCGCTCGCGCGCACCCGTCCTTCCTCATCGAGCCCACGGGCAACGTAATAACTGTCGACCATGGCCTGCAATTGCTGCGCGGTCAACGTCGCGGCACGACCGGACACCAGTTCCAGCGGCGTTTCCAGCATGCGGGGCGGCAGGGTGTCGTCTTTCGCGGTGGCCCCTTCGCGCTGGTTGAACGCCCGCTTCGCGCGCACGATCCGCGCCGCCGTGGCACGCAGTTCGGCCGCGTCCACCGGCCAGCCGGTGACCAGGGACAGCAACGTGGCCCACTCGGCGAACGGGTCCTCGAACACCCCGCGCAGGAACTTGCACAGGATCATCGAATCCATCACCGCGGCCCGGTCTTCCGTGCCGATCGCCGCGCCGACGTGGGCCGCGCCGCCGCGGAACCGGTTCACCTCGCCCGAGAGGTCGGCTTCGTAGGCGCCGGACCGGTTGTGGTCGGCTCCGCGCGCGTTCACCGCCAGTCCCAGCGCCATCGACTGCAGGCTGCGCGGCTCGTAACCCGGCAGCTCCAGGCCCTTGACCTGCGGGGCGAAGCCGATCGAGCCGTGCCCGACGATCCCGGCCGCGCGCCGGGACCCCCGGGCCAGGAGCTCACCCAGCCCTTCCTCGCGGGCGCCGATCGCCTCGAGGGCCCGCAGCAAGGCGGCGCCGTCGCCGAATTTCAGCCACGGCTCGTCGATGAGGCCACGCTCGACGCATTCCATGGCCCAGGCGATCGTGCCGCCGGCCGAAATCGTGTCCAGGCCCAGTTCATCGCACTTCGCGCTGGCGGCGAACACGTCGTCGGGATCGGAGACGCCGCACAGCGGGCCGAGGGCGAACACGTTCTCGTACTCCATCCGCTGGCTGCCGCCGCCCTTGCGGGAGTAGATGTGCTCGCATCCGATCGAGCAGGACGCGCAGCTGTTGCGGGCCACCCCGCGCAGCTCGTGCAGCTCTTCGGCGGCCAGCCTCGGCGCACCGTCGAAGGTGGCCGCGGTGAAGTTGCGGGTCGGCAGGGTGCTGACGGCGTTGAACGCCAGCAGGTTCGCCAGCGTGCCCAGCTCCCGGTACTTGGCGGTGGCCGGGCCGAAACTGCGTCGGCGCAGGTCTTTCGCCGCGGCCAGCACCCCGGCCTGGTCCGCGACCGCCACCTTCGTCGCCGACCGCACGAGAATCGCCTTGAGGTTCTTCGCGCCCAGCACCGCGCCGAGCCCGCCGCGCCCGGCGTGGCGGCCGTCGTGGCTGATCGTCGCGTAGCGGACCTGGCGCTCCCCGGCCGGCCCGATCGCCGCCGTGCGCCAGCCGCGCCCGAACCGTTGCCGGGCCTGCGTTTCGGCGTCGGCCGCGGACAACCCGGCCAGCTCCGGCGCCGGTTCGAGCCGCACTCCGTCGCCGTCGACCAGCAGCACCGACAAGCGCGCGGCGCGACCGCGGATGACGAGGGCGTCGTGCCCGGTCAGCTTCCCGGCGATGGCGAACTGGCTCGACGCCAGCGCGTCGGTCAGCAAGCCGGTCAGGGGCGATTTGGCGACGACGGCGAACTTCGCGCTCGTGGTCAGCGGCGTGCCCACGAGCGACGAGAACACGAACGCCAACGGCGCTTCCGGAGCCAGCGGATCCACCCGCGGCGGCGCGAAGCGGTGCAGCAGCCACGTACCCAGTCCGACACCGCCTAGGTACGCGCGCAGCACGCGCTCATCCAGCTCGCACGTCTCACTGGTCGCCGTGTCGTCACCGACATCGACGATCAGTGCCCGCCCGAAAAAGCCTCCCGGCGTCATGCTTCGACTGTAGGCCCGTTCGAGCGGTCGTGGCACGGTCAGCCGCCGGCGTCCGCCGACAGGAACGCCACCGAATCCCCCGTCACGAGCGGCAGTAACGGATCGCGCGTCACCTGCTCACCGTTCACCGCGGCGACCACGTGCCGGTCCAGCGCCAGCCCGGCCAGCTCGGCTGCCGCACCCAACGTGGCCGCCCTGCCGGTGCGCGGCCGGTGCCCGTCCTTGCCCGCCAGCGCCCCGAACCGCTCGACCGTCACCTCCGGCGCCGGGCGGCGCCGCACCTCGGCGTAGTCCTCCGGCGTGTTCACGTTGAGCACCGACTCCAGCTCCGGGTCGAGCCCCGCCAGCGCCCGGTCCGCGAGCAGCTCCGTGTCCTCGAGCTGGGCGACGGTGCAGTGCTTGAACAACATCCCCGGCCGCAGGTCGCCCTCGCCGATCAGCCCGGTGATCAGCCCGGCCAGCGACGTCCGGTATCCGGCCGCCAGCGGCTGCCGGAACCCCCGGGCCACCGGCATCACCATGTCCGCACCCGTCTCCGCCAGCCCGCGCAGCACTCGCCGCACCCACGCGGGATGCAGCAACGGCATATCGGTCGAGCACACGAACGCCACCTCGGCCCGCTCCGCCACGGCCGCCAACCCCGCCGCCACACCCTGCATCGGCCCGAGGCCCTCGACCGGATCCTCGACAACCTCGACGGACACCGGCAGATCGGGCAACACCTGCCCGGCCGCCGCGACGACCACCACCGGGCCGTCGATCACCCGCCCCAGCAAGGCACACGTGCGGTACAGCAACGTCGAGCCGTGCCACTCCAGGCCCGCCTTGGGCCGCCCCATCCGCGACGATCGCCCACCGGCAAGCACAACACCCGCCTCGGTCTGCATCTGCCGGAGGATAGCCGCGAGTCACGAACGGTGGCGAGAAACAGCCAAGCCGACCGCGATGCCGTCGAGCCCGTGCGGTGCATGACGTCGCGACCGTCCGCATCGCGCTGGACAAGGTAAGTGGACCGCCGGGGTCAGCGGGGCGAGGGCTTCGGCAAGGATTGCCCCGGGCACTCTCTAACAAACATCTCTGTTGTTCTTAGAATGGCTGCGTGGAGGACATCGAAGCGATCGCCATGCTGCAGGACCCCGTCCGGCGGCGGTTGTATGACTACGTGGCAGCCCAGGACCACGAGGTGAGCCGGAACGAGGCGGCGGAGAGCGCCGGGATCCAGCGCACGCTTGCCGCGTTTCACCTGGACAAGCTCGTGGACGCGGGGCTACTGGAGACCGACAGCAGGCGGCTGAGCGGGCGTACGGGCCCCGGCGCCGGGCGGCCGGCCAAGCTCTACCGCAGGTCCGGCGCCGAGCGCCAGTTCTCGGTTCCCCCACGCGATTACCGCACCCCCGCCGATCTGCTGGCCGAGGTCGCCGAGGCCGCCCGCCTGGACACCGAACTGCAGGCCGCCGCTCGGCGCGAGGGGCGAGCCGCTCGCGCCGCCGCGCCGGTCGACGGTCTCGACGCAGCGAAGGTTCTGCTTTCCGCTCGCGGCTACGAGCCTCGCCTGGACGACGACCGGGACGCCTTGCGCCTGGCCAACTGCCCCTTCCACGCCCTCTCCGAGCGGCATCCGGTGCTGGTGTGCGGCATGAACCTGGCGCTGTTGGAAGGGCTGATGGAAGACGCCGCAGGGCTGCAGGTCCGTATGGACCCGCGACCCGGGATGTGCTGCGTCGTCGTCGAGCTCTCTAAAAATAATGTGAGTTGACATAGAAATGCCGTGGTGGTGAGGTGAGGGCATGACGGGACACCACCTCGCCCAGCTCAACGTGGGCACGTTGAAATTCCCCCTCGACGACAGCCGCGCGGACGGCTTCACGTCCATGCTCGACCCGTTGAACGAGGTCGCCGACAACGCGCCCGGCTTCATCTGGCGACTGGTTGAGGACGGCGGCACCGACGCCACCGCGATCCGGACGTCGCTGGGCGACGACGTTCTGGTGAACCTGTCCGTCTGGGAGAGCCGGGACGCCCTGTGGGACTACGTCTACCGCAGCGGCCACCTGGACATGCTGCGCCGTCGGGCGGAATGGTTCGAGCCTCCGAAGGCGCCGTTCCAGGTGATGTGGTGGATCCCCGCCGGGCACATTCCCACCGTCGAGGAGGCCGTCGAGCGCCTGGAACTGTTGCGCGAGCAGGGCCCCATGCCGTGTGCCTTCGGTTTCAGGGACAGCTACCAGCCCGCGGACGCCGACTCGGCACTATGGCGACCGGTGGCCGCCACAGCCAGGACGTAGGCAGATCACCGCCCCACGGAGGAAATCCGCGCCTCCCGTCCTTCTCGTTCACGTTGCCGATACGCCTGCGGACGGCGTCTCCGGGTCCCCACTGGGTTCGGCCCTGTCGACTTTCAGCATGTCCGGGATCGTTCGTTTTTCCTTCAGCTACGAAGATTACGCCCGCTTGCTCGGGTAGCTCAGCCACGAGATCGTCTTCGGCCGGGAGTTTGGCTCCGCGTAGCGCCGGCAGGTGCCAGCCCACCGCCGGGCGACCCGCGAAGCCTCTGGACGGCACAGGTCCTATTTCTCCATGAAACCTTTCAACCCGGGACCTAACCAGGGTTCCCTGGGAATGTCAATGTAGGCCAATTCCGAATCCGCGGAGAGGTTCTCCCTACCAGTAATTCCGTTACCCGTGACGCGACATGTGCTTGACAACGGTCGCGCGAAGGTTGGAAACTAGAGCGACTCGAACTTGAAACGTTTAAATTCTTCGAGCCCTCAACGGAGAGGCCAGTGACTGCGTACGGCACCATCGCGGGTGTGCCGCGCCGACGAAAGGCGCGCGGGCCCGCTGCCGCGGTCGCCTTGTGGCGAGCGCCGCCCGGCGACGGCAGCAAGACCGTTGCACCACACCTTCCACCCCCACCCGCGTCTCGTCGAAGGACAGTTGATGTCCGCGACCCGTGAGCGGCCTCGAGGACCTTGCCCAGGTGCGGTAGGTGGCGGGTCGAGTGACACCGACATCAGCGAGGTCCGGGCAACGGTGTAGCGGCATTCTCCGCCGTCGCCGCGCTCGTCGTACAGCTACTCGGCCAACTGCACCCGGCGGGGCCTCGAGCTTCACTTTCTGCCCGCCGGTGCTGCCACGCGCGCGCGGCGACCAGGCCGTCGGTGGTGGCGTTCGGGCATCAGGGCGTCCTCGAACTTCCTGACCGCGCCGAGGAAGTGGAAGAACATCCGCCCGACCGCGGTGGAGGTGTCGATGCCCTGGTCGAGCACCGCCAGGCCCACCGCGATCGCTTGCCATTTCGTCCGGCCGTACGGCGTCGCAACGCTCCCAGATCCACTCACCAAGCAAAAACCGTTCCCCGCCTGTCCCAGGAGGACCGATGGAAGACAGCAATCCCGGCTTCGACCGTAGAGATTTTCTCAAGATCAGCGGCGGTGTCGGCATGGCGCTGGCGCTCTCAGGTCTGGCCGGTGCCGGCTCTGCCCAGGCTTCGTCGACCAGTGCCGCCGACAGGTTCATCAAGGCGCAGCACGCGCTCCTCGACAACCCGGAAGGCAAGTACCGGCCGGGAACGCGGTGGTGGCTGGCCGAAGGACTGCACACCGACGCGACCATCAAGGCCGACATGAAGACCCTCCACGACATGGGCATCGGCTCGGTGGAGATCGTCTGCATGCCTGAGCCCAATGTGGACAGCGACCTGAGCGGCACGGTCTTCGTCAGCAACACCACGGGCAAGACCCCGCAGCAGATCTACAGCTGGGGATCTGATGAGTGGAAGAACGACACGAAGCTCATCATCCAAGAGGCCAACAAATACGGCATGGGCTTTTCCATGACCAGCGGTACGCACTGGGCGAACGCGAACCTGCCCATCGAAAACCTGAAGTTCGATGACGACGGCGCCGGCAAAGCGCTGGGCTACGCCATCCAGACCACGACCGGCGGCACCGCATTCAGCGGCACCCTGAAGCGCTCACTGATGACAGTGGCCGGAACCGTGCGGCAGGATTTGATCTCCGTAGTCGCAATACAACGAGCAGCAGACGACACCGGCTCGGTCACCGCCGACGGCAGCATCTCCGGCACCATGAGCTACACCGACAAGTCGGTCGTGCTGACCGACAAAGTCACCCTCAACGGCACCCCGGTCGCCCCGAGCACCATGAAAGACCCCACCGGCACAGCACCGTATGCCCTGACCTGGACGCCGCCGGCAGGCACCGGGACGTGGGACATCTACGCGTTCTGGATGCAGGCAACCGGCCAAGCGCCGACACCCTCGGCCACGCAGAACGTGACCATCAACTACATCGACCCAGCCGGCATGCAGGACTTCATCACCTACTACAAGAACCACATCTTCAATGACCACGAGCTGAAAAAAGCCATCATCGACAACGGCCGCGGCGAAATGTACATGGACTCCTTGGAGATCTCGACCAGCAACTCCAACGGCGGCGAATTCTGGGGCTCCACGCTCATGAGCGAATTCCAGAAACGCCGCGGCTACAGCCTCGAACCATACCTACCCTACGTCATCAGGAAGGACGGCAGGGCGGGCTTGACGTCGTTCCTGGTCACTGGGGCCGACCAGGTGACAGTGAACAAGATTCGCAACGATTTCTTCGAGACGATCACCGACATGTACACCGACAATGTTCTCAAGCCGCTTCGGGCCTACCTGAACGACGACATGAACATGAAGCTGCGGGCTGAGATTTCTTACAACGTGGGCTATGAGATCACTACGCCGGCCCAGAGCGTGGACTACGTGGAAACCGAGTCACTCGATTTCGGGAACCAACTGGATTCGCAGCGGACGTTGGCGGGCGCGGCCCACGCTCATGGGTTGCGTTACTCCAGTGAAACCGGGGCGATCAGCGGCGAAAATTACACCTGGCCGCAGGATCGGTTCATGCAGATCATCAACACCCAGTTCGCTTCCGGCGTCAGCCACACGGTTTTCCATGGCTACGCGAGTATTTCCGGTGCCGACTCCAGCGACCCGTCAAACCCATGGGACGGTACGTACTGGCCAGGCCACGAAGGCATGTACGCCCGGTACTCGGAACGGTGGGGCCCACGTCAGCCGGAGTCCACGCAGTACACCGACTACATGCCGATGATCGCACGCACCCAAGCCGTGCTGCAGCAGGGCAAGCCACAAATGGACCTGGCGATGTTGCGCACCGACTACGCCTTCAACAGCGACCACCCCCACCCCGACTTCATGCGACACCGGAGGGCCAACTACTTCAAGGACCTCGAACTCCAGGACAACGGGTACACCTACGAATACTTCGCACCCGAGATCCTGGAGAACAAGAGCGTCAAATACAGCAAGACCGATGGCCTGATTCCCGAAAACGTGGGGTACCAGGCGGTCGTCATCTACCAGGATTCCATCCGGTTGAAGAGCGCTGAAGCGATCTACCAGCTCGCTCGACAGGGTCTTCCGGTTGTCATCGTCAACGGTCTGGTCGAGACGCTGAGCGCGACCAGGAACTACCTGAACCCCAGGGCGGCAGTCCACACCCTCGGCAACGACGGTACCGACGCCGAACTGGCGAAGGTGATGGCACGGCTGAAGAAGCTCCCGAACGTCAAAGAAGTCAGCGCGAACGTTCCCCAGAGCGCGACCAACCCCGACCCGAGCGCCGAGGACTACGAAGAAAAGTACTACTACGGCAAGACCGGGGTCTACGACGCCCTGAAGCGGCTAGGAGTGCGACCGCGCGCCGAATTCGCCACACCGAACCGAACCGTCCTCATGGCCATGCGCAGGACCAAGGACACCGTGTACGTGTGGGCCTACAACTTCATGGAAAAGCGCGGCGACTACTTCAACAATCCCATCGACGCCGAGACCGTGACGACGACCATCAGCGTCGACGCGGTCGGCAAGCCATACCGCATCGACACCTGGTCAAGCGACATCGAGGCACTTGCCCTGTACATGACCTCCGGTGGACGCACCTCGTTCGACGTGACTCTCGTACCCGGACAGACCACGGTGATCGCCATCGACCTGAAAACCAAGACCCCGGCGCCCCTGCGAAGCACCAACGCACCACAGGGCGTCGTGACCGCCGACGGCGTGGCCATTCTCGCCACCAATTCCGGCCAATACACCGCAAAACTGGCCGACGGCACCACTGTGACCAAGAAAATCTCCGTACCGGCCACGTCGACCTGACCAACGCGCCATGGAACCTGGTCCTCACCAGCTGGACACCCGGAGACAAGAAGACCCTGACCGAGGCACGTAAGGGCTACACCACCAAAGAGGTCTACTACACCACAAAGAAGACCGAGATCAACGTGGGCACGACCGGGCTCATCCCCTGGAAGGACATGACGTTCACAGCCCAGGAACCGGCGTCGGTATCGGGTGTCGGCACCTACAGCACCACATTCCGCCTGCCCGGTTCGTGGAATCCCGCAAACGGTGCCTACCTGAACATCGGCTCCACCGATGGCGCCCTGGCCCAAATCTGGATCAACGGAAAGAAGATCCCCGGCTACGACTTCATCGCCGGACGCATCGACGTGAGCTCCGCCCTGAAAGCCGGCACCAACACGATCAAGATCGAGGTATCGAGTTCACTGCGCAACCAGATGAGGGCCCTGGGCTACCCCAACCTGCCCGCCGCCAACACCGTCGCCGGTGCAGTCGCATCGTACGGCCTGCAAGGCAACGTCTCACTCGAGACCTTCACCGTCGCGGTAGTCGAACGCCCGGGTCATTCCAACCAAGCCGGGCAGTGATCTTCCTCCCGCGCTGATCACCACAACCACGGGGGTGGTCTCGACGCTGATGAGCGCCGAGACCATCCCCGCTCCGGCGACGTCGTGCTCGGCAAATGGGCTGATCTGCCGGAGATCTCAAATATTTGGCGGGTGCAGATACGTCAACGGTCGGTCCCTGCCCGCCTGTCCGACATCGGTGAGCAAGGCCCCCATCGAGCGAGCCAGAACGCTGGAGCAAATCTGGCGCGGCGGTACGTTGCCGCTCGACGGCACCGCCGCTGGCAACGTCGGCGTTCTGCCGCACGTCGGTCCGATTTCGACGTTTTCCCCGTACCCGGCTCGGCGATGGGGCGGCCAACCACCATCCGCAGCTTCGTCACGTCCGCACCAGAATCCGGAGCCCGCAGACCAACGGCGTGGTCGAACGGTTCTTCGGCACCCTGAAATACGAGCACCTCTACCGCGCGATCATCGGCGATGGCAACGCCCTCGCTGTCGAACTCGGCCTGTTCCGCCGCACCTACAACACCCCGCGGCCCCACCAGACCCTCGACGACAGGACGCCGCGGCAAGTGTGTGTCACCGGCACGGGGACCCGGTAATCGACCGTCCCGTTGGGGGATCCCTTACCTACACAGCCTGAGATCCGGCGGGGGTGTCACAACCGCCTCGGAACACAGCGCCACGAGATCCTTGGGCGGCCCGAAGCCCGCGCCGATCCGATGTCGGGCACTCAGTGCCTGGTCTCGTACCTGGTCAGGACCACGCCGTCGGGAAACGTCCGGGTCTCCACCAGGGTCAGGTTCACCCAGTTGTCCAGGGCCGTAAAGAACGGCGTGCCGCTGCCCACCAAGACCGGCGCGGTGGCCAGCACGTACTCGTCGATCAGCCCGGCCCGCATCGCCGCTGCGGCGAGCGTGGCGCCGCCGATGTCAATGGGGCCGCCATCCTCGGCCTTGAGCCGGGTGATCTCGGTGACCGCGTCGCCGGTGACCAGGCGGGTGTTCCAGTCGACCGTGCTGATCGTGGAGGAGAACACCACCTTCGGCATGGCCTGCCAACGGCGGGCGAACTCGATCTCCGCCGGTGTGGCGCCAGGCTGCTGGTCGGCGGTCGGCCAGTAGGAACTCATCGTCTCCCACAGTTTGCGCCCATACAGCGCCAGGCCGGTCGCCCCCACCCGGTCGGACCACCACTGGAACAGCTCGTCGCTCGGCGCGCTCCAGCCGAGGTCGTCGCCGGGCGCGGCGATGTAGCCGTCCAGGGTCAGGTTCATGCCAAAGGTCAGTTTCCGCATGGCGTCAGCCTCCCGTGAGTCGGTATTCGGCGTACAGACCAGCACGGCGCGGAAAAATCATCGGTCAGGCCACACCGAGGGCCGGTTGACCACCACGCCGAGCCGATGCTGCGCATGGAAGGGACCCCCACGCACACCCGACGCCGGGGCGCCCGGACCGCCATCACCTTGACCAGCGGTGTTGCAGATACCCGCACGATGAAATCTCACCAGCCGGTGCCTAAACGTACATGTACTGACCCCCAGCCAAATCAAGATCGAACCCGGCCAACTTCTTGACGCCTGACCCCGCCGTCCGCAGCGCCGGGTCGCACCGACGCCCCGCCACACGAACTTTTCTTCACCCCTGTGCCCAGACGACAAAAAAGCCCAGGTCAGTGACCTGGGCTTGGATGCTCCCCCGCTTGGACTCGAACCAAGAACCCTCCGGATAGCTGGAACCTGCGGCTTTTGGTCGATCTCAGTCGATCTAGTGCCTCATCAAGAAACGTTGACGTTGTCATCGTGTCGTGTGGACATCCGGGCCGGTGATCGCGAGGCTGGCTGTGGAGGTGAGGCTGGTGGCGCGTCAGCCGGAGGTGTTCGCGCGGTCGCTGGAGCCGGAGGAGGCCCAGCGGCTGGTCAAGATCACGAGGTCGGCCCGGGATCGGGTGCGGCTGCGACGATCCGGGATTGTGCTGGCCTCGTCGCAAGGCCGGTCCGCGAAGGAGATCGCGGCGATGTTCGCCGCGACCGAAGGCTATGTGCGGGAGGTGATCCACGCGTTCAACGAGTCCGGGTTCGCGGCGTTGTCCCCAAAATGGAGGGGCGGTCGACCTCGTAAGTTCGGTCCGGCCGCCCGTGATCAAATCAGCCGCATCGCCGCCTGCAAGCCCGCCGAGCTGGGATTGCCGTTCACGACCTGGAGCCTGACCAAGCTGGTCGCCTACCTCGCCGAACACGCATGGATCAGGGCGAGCACCGAGACCGTCCGGCAGATCCTGCGCAAGGCAGGCGTGTCATGGCAGGCGACGAAGACGTGGAAAGCCAGCAAGGATCCCGATTTCGTGGCCAAGAAGAACCGCATCCTCGACCTCTACGATCACCCACCCGCCGACGGGCGAGTGATCTGTGTCGATGAGTTCGGGCCGCTGAACCTGCAACCCCGCCCCGGCCGCGGCTGGTTTCCCCGCAGCCGCCCGGCCCGGCAGCGCGCGACCTACACCCGCACCAAGGGTGTCCGGCAGATGTTCGCTGCGCTCGATCTGGCCTCCGGGCAGATGTTCTACCGGTTCCGCGACCGCAAACGCTGGCCGCAGTTCCTCGACTTCTGCAAGCAACTGCGCCGCCGCTTCCCGACCGGGAAGCTCTACCTGGTCAGCGACAACTACGGACCACACGGCAAGGCCGAGGTCCGGGACTGGTGCGCGGCCAACGACATCGAACTGATCTACACACCCACCAACGCGTCCTGGCTGAACTGGATCGAGTGCGAGTTCACCGCGGTCCGCTACTTCACCCTCGACGGCAGCGACTACCCCAGCCACGCCGCCCAGGAAGCCGCCATCACCGGCTACCTCCGCTGGCGCAACCGCCACAGCCACCCCAAACGCCACTTCGCCATCAACTCCAAAATCCGCCGCCCCGATTACCTACCCAACGTTGCTTGATACGGCACTAGCTGGGACATTTGCAAACGTTCACGTCCTCAGTCGACGTGATTCGACCTCGTTCGACGTCAAAAATCGCCCTTAAATCGCCCCTAGTTCGACAACGACCGCCACGACTTCGTCGACGATGACCGTCGAAGCATGCGAATCACAGGGCCTGGGCCGCCGCCCCGCTTCCGAGCAACACCCACGCAAACGGACTCCAGAGCCACCCGTGGCGGGCTGCCGCCCCCCGCTCGCCGGCCAATGGGCTCCCACACCGTGGAGCATCGATGCAACGGGCATCGCGAAAGATCATGCTAATGACGCAACTCCCACCGATTGTCGGTGCTCGTCGTTAGCCTTGGTGTCACCAAAGCTGGGTGCGCTGGACGGGAGGTCCGTTGTCGAGCATCGTCGCCGATCGAGCGCGGGTGATGGCCGCGTTCGAACAACCCACCCTGTCGCTCTTGCACCAAATGCACGCGGCCGTCGTGATCGCAGTCTTCCGGTCGGCGTTCACCCGGGACGCGCCTCTGGTTCCCGCCGCGCGCCTGCACAGCATGGTCGAAACGTTCATGGACGAGCTGCGCCTAGCCGGCGCCACGGACCGGGAGGTCCCGTCTGGTGGTGGCCGGGACCTCTGCCGCAAGTGGGTGTCCGGGCAATGGCTCATCCGCTCTCTCGCGGAGAACGGCGCAGAGCAGTATTCACTCACCTCGCACGCCCAGGACGCGTTGCGGCTGGTGGAGCAATTGACGCGAGAACGTGCGACGTTGTCCGAGCACCGCATCGCCACGATCCTCGACCAGGTCCGGCGGTTCAACCGGATCGCCAACCCTGATCGTGCCGCTCGCGTCGGCATCCTGGACACCGAGATCGCCCGGCTGACCGGTGAGCGCGATCGGCTGCTGTCGGGCGGCGACATGCCCTCCGTAGGCAGTGACTACATGCTGCAGGGATTCGCCGAGCTGACCGAACTGGTCGCCGGCCTACCCTCCGATTTCGCCCGCGTGTCCGAATCGTTCACCGCTCTACGCGACCAAATCTTCGCCTCGCTACGCGAGGAAGACCGTCCGGCCGGCGAGGTCATCGACGAGTACCTGCAGCGGGCGGACACCCTTGAGGAGGCGACGCAGGAGGGACGCGCGTTCATGGGCGCGTTCGACCTGCTTCGTGATCAAGCCCTGGTTGACCAGCTGCGTGAAGACATCACCGCGTTGCTCGATCATCCACTGGCCGAGCGGATCCTGACCGTGTCCGACCGCAGCGAACTGCGGGGGACGGTTTCCCTCATCCGGCAGGGCATGAGCAGGGTGATCGCCGAGCGGGCGCGGGCGACGTCCGCTCTTAGGGAGTTCATCATCACGCACGACTTGACCCGTGATCGCGAACTGGACGCGGTGCTGAGGGCGCTCGAGACCGAAACGACGGCCTGGATGAGGTCAGCCGGACCGCAGGCGAAAGTGCCGGTGGACTTGTTGCCCTCGGAAATCGATGCCGCGGTGCTCCGCGAGCGGTTCCACGACGCCGGGGTCAGCGTGCCGCCGCCTCCACTGGCCGACGTCTCGGATCACCAGCCCGACGAGTTGTCGATGCGGGATTTGATGACACAAGGAGGTCCTTCCCTCGGGGCGTTGAAATCATGGTTGGAACAGCTGGAGATGCCGAGCGGGCCGGCTTCGGGCGGTGCTCTGTTCGGCGGGCTCCCCGATCCGCTGCGTCGCCCGGTGGAGATTTTCGGAGTGTTGCACCTCGCGGCCAACACGGAGCACCTCGCCATCACCTCCACCGTCGAGGCCTACCAGACGGTCCGGCCCGACGGCTCGCGGCGGACGCTGTTCGCACCGCAAGTGGTTGGCTCGGCCGATAATCCCGATGGAACCCACACAGGTGACGAGGACGAGCTTCTCGCTGTAACAGGTACGACGGTTGGCGACGACTCTGCGGGGGTGGACACCACAGAAGGCGACCAGACGGGGGGACGGCAGCGTGCTTGACGACCCAGCCACGAGTTCCAACGGGCGCCACACAATCGGCGAGGAGTTCCCCGACCTCAACAACACCGACGAGGACTCGGAAAGCACCTCGACGCTGGCGCTGTTCGAGGGCGACGACGGCGGGCTGATGTTCGCGCAGCGGAGGGCTCTGGTCCAGCTGGTCAGGGAGCCGTTCATCAGCGCCCAGACGCACGAACGCGAGTGGCGGGCACTCGTCGCCAACCCCCGCCCCATCAGCTCCCGTCTCAACGACATGTTCATGATCCTCGAGTTGGACCTCCAGCGGGAAGTCGCCTTCAAGAGGCAGGCGACCCCCGAGGGAGGCGGCCGCCGGTTCCCCACGCTCTTCTATGATCACGCCTGGCCGCGGGAGGAGACCATCGTCCTGCTGTTCCTGCGCACCCGGTTCCACACCGAGCAGGCGGCCGGAAACGGTCGCGCGTTCGCCGATCGCGATGACATCCACGAGTACCTCGGTCACTTCCGTCCCGCGTCGGCCACCGACAAGGCCGCCGACCGCGCGCGGGTTGAGCGCGCAATCGAGAAGGTATACAAGACGGGCTTGCTCATCGGGCGCAAGACCGCCACCCGCTTCGAAATCGCCCGAGCGATCGAAGTGGTGATGCCGATGACGAAGCTGACCGAACTCCTCGTGTGGCTGCGGCAGGAGAACGGGAACGATCGGGCTACTTCTTCTGAAAACGCCCTCGACCCGCCGACCAGCGGTGTACTCGACACCATGCCCGCCGAGAGCGACGAGTGAGAGACATCCGATGACCCAAGAGCAGGTCCGGGACCTCGTAGCGCTGGAACCCGGAGACCGGCCTGCGCCGGCGACCGTGCAACACCGCTTGGAGAAGATCCAGCTCGTCAACTGGGGCGGGTTCGAAGGCCATACGGTCATCGACATCGATCACGACTCGACGTTGATGTCAGGCGCTTCGGGCAGCGGGAAGTCGACCGTCCAGGACGCCTGGCTCGCGCTCTTGCAGCCGTCTGACACCCCCTTCAACGGCGCCTCGAACGACGCGGTGGGCGGCCGTGCCCGCTCCGCCGAGCAGCGCAACCTGCTGTCCTACCTGCGTGGCCAGACCGACACCACGGAGGGCGAAGACGGCCAGCACAAGGCGAAGGTCCTGCGGGGCGACGCCACTGACACCTGGGGAGCGGTCGGTGCCACGTTCATCGGCGACCATGGACGGCGCGTAACGGCATTCCGCCTCTATTACGCGGGCGCCAGAATCGTTCGGTCCGCCGACGTGATCAGCCGCATGTTCACCTTCGACGGCGCGCTCGACCTGACAGAGTTCGCCAGTCTCACCGGCACCCGGCCGGCGCCGTTCGCTCCGGCGCAAGTCAAGGCGGCGATCCCCGGCGTCCGGCACCACGAGACCTACCAGTCCTTCTCGCAAAACCTCTTCACCCGCCTGGGAATCGGCGCCAACGGCGACGGTCTGAAAGCTCTCCGGCTCCTCGCGCGAGTCCAAGCGGGCCATCAGATCCGAACGGTTGACGAGCTCTACAAGGAGATGGTGCTCGAACGCCCCACCACCTACGACGACGCGGATCGCGCTATCGGTCACTTCAACGCCCTGGAAGATTCCTACCTGAAGATGCGTACCGAGCAGGAGAAGGCGGAGCTGCTCACACCCGTCGTGGAATGGCACCGCGAGCTGCGTGCCGCGGAGGCGGAGATCGAGACGATCGACACCTTCGGTCTCACGCGCAGTGGGGATTCGCCTATCGGGTTGTGGTCTCTGCGCACGGAGGACCGCCTGCTCACTGCGGCCTCCGATCTCAACCGGGAACAGCGCAGGCGCAACAAGGACGAGCTCACGTTGGCGAATCGGGCTATGCGGGAAGCCGACGAGGCGCTGAGAGAAGCGCGAGCAGAACACGACGCGGCTGGTGGCGGAACGCTCCGGAAGCTCGCCCTCGACTTGGAGACCGAGTCCGATCGCCGTCGCGAGCGCGATGAGGAACGGGCCGATCTCGCCAACACGGCCGTCGCGCTTTTCGGCACGCTGCCCGGCGGCCTGGGTACGAAGGACGAGTACGAACAGCTTCGCAGCGCCGCTTCCGAGTTCCTGGAAAGCGCCGAGAGCGCTACCGCCGAACTGCGAGATCGGCGTGACGCCCTCATGCGGGATGAGGTCCGGCTGCTCGACCGGCGACGCGGTCTCCGCGACGAACGCGCTTCTCACGAAGGCAGAGATGGGCGTATTCCCTCGAACCTGGACCAGCTGCGTGAGCAAGTTGCCGAAGCGGCCGGGTTCACTCGCAACGAGCTCCCCTTCCTGGCCGAGTTGATCGACGTCGCGGATGAGCACCGGCAGTGGCGCACCGCGATCGAGACCGTCCTTGGAGCCAGCGCGCGGCAACTCCTGGTGCCTGCCGGACAGCTTCAGGAATTCTCCCGCCTCATCGATCCCATTCCGCTCAAAGGCCGGATCACTTTTGTCGGGGTGCCGCTGCGCGAGTGGGAGCCCTCGTCACCGTCGAGGGCAGATCCGGCTCGCGTGGCGGGAAAGCTGCAATTCAAGGACTCCTTGTTCACCTCGTGGGTGTACGAGCACGTCAGTCACGACTCGCGCAACGCCCTATGCGTCCAGTCTCCCGCCGACCTCGCTGGGCACGGGTACCGAGTCACCGCGGTTGGTCAGACCCGGCAGGGGCAACGCGGCACCCACGGTCGTGCCGACCGGCGCGACATCATCGGCTTCTCAAACGTCGAAGTGCTCGAGGCGATCGACGCGGAACTCGCCGAGATCGCCACCGATCTGGACGCCTTGGCCGGCCAGATCGACCCGGTCGAAGCAGAGCAGTCCACCCTGCGGGCGCGGATCAGCGCGTGTCAAGCCGTGGGGCGCGTCCGCTGGGACGCTATCAACGTGCCTGGATCCGACCGCCGGATCGCCGAGCTGGAGGCGCAGCGAGACAAGATCCTCACCAGCGACGACCGGCTCCGGGCGATGGAAGTGCACATCTCGTTCCTCGACGGAGCGCTAGGCCATGCGCAGCGTGCCGTCTTCGGCCATGAACAACGGGCGGAGCAGCTAGCCAAGGAGCACGGCGCGCTGGCCGACGAGCAAGACAACGTCAGCGGCGAGCTTCAGCGGATCGATCGTGGGCAGCGCGTGATGCTTACGGAAGACCAGACGCTCCGCCTCGATGCAGAGTTCGCCGCGATCGCGGGTGACGACGCCGAGGTTCTGGCCGCTTTTCCGAAGAACTGCGCCGCTCTGAATCAACGGCTGAAGAACGGTCTGGAACAGGCCAGGCGCAAGGTCGCGGAGCTGACCGCGCACATCGAGGACAGGTTCGCCCAGTTCCAGCGGCTGTGGGAGGACCCCAACCTGGGGACGAAGCTGTCCTCCTACCCCGACTACCAGCGCATTTACGACGACATCGAGGCCACCGGCCTGCACAAGCGCCGGGACGAGTGGCGCAGCAAGCTCGCCAAGTGGTCAGGCCAGGACCTCGTGCCGCTTGCACACTCGATGGGAGACGCGATCGACGAGATCGAGAAGCGGCTCGACCCGATCAACAGCATCCTCGGCAACCTGCCGTTCGGCGCCAACGCCAACCGGTTGCGCATCAAGATGAAGAAGCAGGTGTTCGACCACGTCACGACGTTTCGCCGCGAACTGTCCAGATTGTCAGCTCTCGCAACGAAAGAGCTAAGCAACGACGAGCTTGAAACCCGCTTCAAGGATCTCCAGTACTTCATGAACCAGATCCGCACGAAGGACGACGAACGCGGGCTTCCCGTCGCACGCGGTCGCGGCGGTGCCACCCCTCCCGGGGCGGTCGAACGTGATCGTGACCGGCTGCTCGACGTGCGGAAGCACGTAACGATCACCGCCGAGTGCTACGACGTGGCCACCGACGCGCTGATTTCAACGCACTCGTCGCTGGGCGGGAAGTCCGGCGGCGAGTCGCAAGAGCTCATCGCCTTCATCGTCGGCGCCGCACTGCGGTTCCGGCTCGGCGACGAGCTTCGGGAGCGGCCGCGATTCGCGCCGGTGTTCCTCGATGAGGGTTTCATCAAATCCGATGCCGAGTTCGCCGGGCGCGCGGTCCGAGCCTGGCGAGGATTGGGTTTCCAGCTTGTCATCGGCGCACCTCTGGACAAGGTCACCGGCCTCGAGCCGCACATGAACGAGCTGCTCGCCATCACCAAGAACACGCGCACGCACTACTCATTTCTGTATCCGATCAAGGACCGCCAAGCGTTCCGCGAAAGCCTGGCCGCCCTGGCGCCAGCTCACCCGGATCCCGACACACAAGGCAACGGCGTCGACCCCGTCGCCGGGAACTGATCGGAGATCTCCGTGGACCGGGCCGTCGCCGGCATCAAAACACCTCGAACCGCCCTCGCAGATGTTCGGACGCGGCTCATGCGCACCTGGCCCGAAACCGTGCTCAGGGAACAAGGCTGGCGACAGGACCGCGGGGACGGTGATGTCTCCGAAACGATTGGAACTCACGGCGATCCCCCGTCGTGGCCACACCCGTTTCCGTTGGGGCAGCCCGGCGCCGCGAAACTCGCGTCGTCCTTCGGAGACGTGGCCGACCTCGTCGCCGCCTGGCGCAAGCAGGCAGACCAGGACGACCTGACGCTGAGCTGGCGGGGCCGCCGTGTCCACAGCACCGACCAGCAGCTGCCGACACACCTCGTCGTGCCCGACATCGACACCGCTGCCCGCATCACCAGCTGGCGGGAAGGCCTCGAAACCGCGAGGACTCGCGCTCGCGTCCTCCTTGAACAGCACCCGGACCTCCGCGCTGCGCCCACAGTGCTGCGCAAAGTCATCGACTACGACGCGACGGACTTCGACCTTCTCCTCCGCGCAGCCCGCTGGTTCGCCGACCGCGCCGCTGCGGGCACCGTTGGAGTACTCACCCCACGACAAGTTCCGATCGAGGGCCTGCACGCGAAGTGGCTGAACACCCGCCACGCCCTGGTGCGGAGCCTCTCCGGGGTCGACGACCTCGGGCTGCTGCCACCCCATCCACCCCGGCTCCACTTCACCTACCTCGATCCGGCGCACCTCGCCGCGGGAGGTCGCAGGCACGACTGCGCCACGGTCGGTGACCGCATCCAGCTGCCCTACGCACCCCGCCTCGTTGTCATCAGCGAAAACAAGGACACCGCGATCCACTTCCCTCCTCTTTCCTACGGCGTAGCCGTAGAAGGCAGCGGCCGCGGCGGCAGCACCGCGGCGACGTTCGAGTGGATCACCGGTGCCGACGCGGTCATCTATTGGGGAGACATGGACGCCGACGGGTTCGAAATCCTCGACGAGTTCCGCGCCGTTGGCGTACCGGCCCGATCCCTCTTCATGGACCACGCCGCATACGACAGGTGGGAGCCGTACGGCACCGACGTCGACCGCCACGGCAAACCGCTGCAGCCACGGGCTCCGCGTCCGGCTCCGTACCTGACCTCAGCCGAACGCACCCTCTACGAAGACCTCTGCTCTCCAAGCTGGCGCCATCACCGGCGCATCGAGCAGGAACGCATCCCGCTCGACCTGGCAAGGGCGGCCGTCAGCAACATCTGCACACTGGGCGAAGGTGCCGCTTCGCTCGGACCTTCGGAACAGACCCACGCCGGTTAACAAGGAGTTGCCGGTCTCCCAACGCGTCCTGGAAGACCGTGCGGTCGAAGCCCGCGTGATCAAGCGCCGCCGCGGTCCCCGGCACTGGTACGAGACGGTGACGTGGGGGATTGGCAGGCCCGGCCGTGAGCTGCACACGCCGGGCGGACTGTATCTGCTGATCCATGAACTGACCGCTCGCAGCCGCGCGTTCAGCGGCACGCCGTCGTTGTGGTCGATTTGGCGTGATGGCCACCACGCTGGCGCGTCAGGGCCGCAGGAACACACCGGTGCCTTCGTTCGCAAGCTCAGCTTGAACCTTTACTGCTCCGAGTGGGCACAACGACACGGTCTGGTCGCTGACCAGCCGGCCCAGCCCCGCAGACACCTCCAGCGCGGCAACCTGACGCGCGGCCTGGGCAGGCCGATGACACCCCAGCGTCCTCGCCGTCGCTCGCCGACTCGGGCTGTCCAACACGACGTTCCGACGCAACTTCCCCGGCCTTGCCCGAGAACTCGGCGACCAGCGCCGCACGCCGCCCTCATTGATTGGCAACTCGGCAGCGGCTGACGCCCGGCAGCAGACCGTGCAGGAACACAACGCGAAGCTGCGGCGCGACAACCAGACACTCCACGAGCACCTGAACCTGGCGGTCGCGACGATCATGCGCCTCACTTTGGAGAATGCGCAGCTGCGCGAGGAGTTGGAAGCGGCTGCCAAGGTCACCCGGATTACCGCCGTGCACCATGACTGATGGCTGTCGGGGATTAGGGCTAGGCTGCTCGGCAACGCAAAACCCCGGTGCTGCGCACGTGGGGCAAGCACCGGGGTTCACCTTGATTGGCGTCAGGACGATATCCCGAGTTTGACGCGGCCGACAAGACGGCACGTCACGTTGTGAGCCAGCCCACGCGCGCGGTGATCGGGGCGCATCCCCCTGCCCGGAAGGAAAAACCGCGAGTGAGACTGGTCAAAGCCCACGTCGTCAACTATCGCTCGGTCGAGGACTCCGACGAGTTCGTCATCGAGCCGGACGTCACCTGCCTAGTCGGCAAGAACGAGTCCGGCAAAACCGCGACCCTCAAAGCGATCTGCCGGCTCAACCCCGTCGAGCCCTCGGCGGTCTTCGACGAGGAGATCGACTTCCCCGCTACGCAGACTGGCCGGCGTCGGCAGTGGGACGCCAAGGAGCTCGTCCCGGTCATCACCGCGACCTTCGAGCTCAACGACGACGAGTTCGACCGCGTCGCGCGGAAATTTGGCGTCGACGTGCTCCGGAGTCGCCAGTTCACAGTCACACGCGGATACCGGGACACCAGCATCCACTGGGGCTTCGACTTCGACGAGCAGAAGATGCTCTGGCTGCTCTACGAGCAGCTTGACCCCACCGTCAAGCAGACCATGGGCACCGCAGCGATCAACTCGGTCGAGGACCTGACCGAGGCGCTACGCGCCCTGGAAGAGCCGTCCAGCAAGGCGACCAATCTGCTGGCACAACTCGAGGAATGGGGTAGCGAAGGCTGGCGCCTCCTGCACTACCTGATCGCCCCTCGCCTGCCGAAGTTCGTCTACTTCGACGACTACGACTCAATGCCGGGCAAGACGTCGATCCCTGACCTCATCCAGCGTCGCAACGACGGCACCTTGACCCGCGGCGAGCAGGCGCTGGTTAGCCTTCTGCGGATCGCTGGCTCCGACCTCGAGGACTTCCTTGTCAAGGACAACCACGAGCGGCTGATCCGCCGGCAGGAGAACGCCAACGCCAGCATCTCCCGCGAGGTGTTCAAGTACTGGCGGCAGAGCACGGACCTCGGGGTGAAGCTGGAGGTGCTCCAGCCCGAGACTGGTGCCACAGGCGCATTGAACCAGGGTCCGATCCTGCAGATCCGGGTGTTCAACAACCGCCACGGCGTGTCAGTGCCCTTCGACGAACGCTCTCGCGGGTTCGTCTGGTTTTTCTCTTTCCTGGCCTACTTCACGGACCTGGAACACAGCGCCGAGCAGCAGCTGATCTTGCTGCTCGACGAGCCCGGTCTGTCGCTGCATGGCAGGGCTCAGGAAGATCTGCTTCGCCTGATCGACGAGAGGCTCGCACCCAAGCACCAGGTCCTCTACACTACTCACTCGCCGTTCATGGTCTCCGCAGACCACGTGCACCGGCTGCGCACTGTTGTCGACCATGAAGAGATCGGCACTAAGGTCTCCGCTGAGGTTTTCAAGGCTGACGAGGACACCACGTTCCCCCTCTACGCGGCGATGGGGATCGGTATGACCCAGAGCCTGTTCATCGGCGAGCACACGTTGCTGCTGGAAGGCGCCAGCGACCTCATCTATCTCGACGTCCTGTCTGACGCCCTCACCGAGCTGGGCCGCACCGGGCTGGACCCGCGCTGGGTCAAGACCCCCATTGGCGGGTCCGGAAAGCTGTCCACGTTTGTCACCCTGCTGGGCGCGAACAAGGTCGACGTCGCGGTGCTGGTCGACTCCAGCACGCAGGATGTCGGCGCGGTCAAACGGCTGCGCGACAACGACCAGCTTGCCAAGAGGGGCTTGGTGGAGATCAGCGAGTTCACCCAAACCAGCGACGCCGACATCGAGGACCTCTTCGACCCCGCCTTCTATCTGGACCTGGTCAACCGGGCCTACGCCAAGAACCTGGGTGGCATGCCGATCGCCACCACCGACCTCAACACCAAGGATCCTAGGGTCGTCAGGCAGATCGAAAACCACTTCCGCAGCAGGGACATTGCGGGCGGCAAGTTCAGCCACCTCAAGCCCGCTACTACGCTCCTGCGAGAACAGTCCGTGTTGGTTCCGGCGCTCGATCCGGCCACCCTGACCAGGGCGGAAAACCTGTTCGTCCGCCTCAATGGCCTGTTGCCGTCCTAACTACGGTCGCTTTGAGTCAGGCCGCCGTCGACCAGATCAGCGCTGGTTGCCTGACTCGAAGCATCATCGGCCTCCGAGTCGGCCGAGGTGACCTCGCGACCGATCCTCTTCGTCAGCCCGATCACGCTCGCTTCGCCGCGACGTAACCCGACTGGCTCGGACGGTCATTCCTCGCCGGGTGGCAGCATCGCCTCGAGGGCTTCGACGTTGCCGGCGTTGGCGGTCCGGACCTTCCGATAGTGCTTGTTCGCCACCTCGGGGCTGTTGCCCAACTGGTCGGCGATCGCGGTGAGTGGCCGATCAGCTTCGTCAAGAACCATGCCAACCGTTTTGCGGAAGACGTGGCTGGTCACCCAGTCGTACCCGACGGCCACCATCGCCTCACTGACCCGGTTGATCACGTTGGATGGATCGAGAAGGCCCCCCGCAAACGACGCGAAGAGAGGCCCGTCGCCCGCTGTGGCCTTGCGGCGGCGGAACACCGGGATGGACCACTCAGGGATCTTGAGCAGTAGTTCGTCCTCGTTGCCTTTCCGCAGTGGTCTCCGGACGAGGCCGACCTCGTCCACCCGGATGATGTGGTGCGTCACTGCGACGGTCTTGTTGTCGAGGTCGATGTCGGGCCCCAGCAACGCGAGGCACTCGCCGATGCGAACGCCGGTGGCAAGCATGACCTCCATCAGGTCTGGCAGGTCGCGCCACAGCTGTCCGCGGCGCCCCAGCGAGCGCCCGCAGGCATCAACTTGCCGCGTCTGCCCGTACGCGACCAGCTTCTCGTGAAGATCGACGCGCTGGGCCGCGTCGAGTGCTACGACTTTTTTCTTTGGCTTGGTTCTCGACATGCGTCCGATGTCGCGCATCGGATTGTGTTCCAACGCTCCGCGCCGGACTGCGAAGTCGCATACTCCGGAGAGGGCGGATTTCAATGTCTTTGCGGTGTCGTAACTGGCTTTCCGTCGTGCTTCCCTTACGGCGTTGCTGCATCGAGTGACGATGACGTCGTAGCAGTGCAGCTTACCCAGTTTCGGGTAGGCCCAGTTCTTCAGAACGTTCCGATACACGCGCACCGTGCTCGGAGAGACACTGCCCAGCTCTGACTCTTCCTTGAGTTCTTCGAGATACAGCTCGGCAACTTTCTGGAATCGAGTAGACGGGTCTATGTCTCCATCACTGGCCCGATGAGACATTATACGGAGAGCATCTTTGAGGCCGTTGACCGCCAGAGTTTTAATAGGTGACTGGCGCTTGACTCGCACTAGCGACCAGTCCGACATTTTGAACCACGCAGAGGCTCGATAGTGGACTTGCCTTCGGGCATTCTTCGGAAGTCTCTCGACCTTGATTTCGCCGTGCTCACCGACCGGCGTAGGAAGTCTTCCCATGAAACCTCAAAATTTGCACACACTGTTTTCCAGTGATCCAATTATCGACCTGACGTTAGCATCGCTCACACGAGTGCAGGTAGCGTTCGAATTCGAAGTCAGGAATCAGGTAGTACCTGCCAGCCTTCAACGCATTCAAATGGCCATCGTGGATCAGACCAAGAACAGTTTCATACGGCACACCTAGTTGCGCGGCAACTTCAAAAGGCTTCCACACTCGCCGCGGAACCCCTTCTCCTTCGTCACCCGAATACGCCGCGGCCGGTGGACGCGATGCCATCACGGCACCTCTTTCTCGTTGTGGTTGGCGGCGGCTCGCGGGACCGGGGCGAGCAGACGGTGCGGGACCTGCCGCACGCTGGTCGCGGGATCTTGGGCGGCCCAGAACAAGGTCGGGGTGACGAGGGCGCGGTGCGCGGGCTGGTCGGAGAGCACCCACTGCTTGACGGGACGGAATGCTCCGTTCTCGTCGCGGGTGCCGGTGGCCTGGTATCCGGCGTACTTGATGTTGGTCAGGATCGCCGTGATTGCGGTGGGCAGCCAGGAGGTGTGGGTCCCGGGCGGTGGGTAGTGGTTGTGGTCGGCGTCGAGGCGGGTGGTGATGTGCTCGACCGACAGGCCGGTGACCGCGCGCCAGTAGAAGATGGCCTGCACCACTGGGGCGCGGCGCGGGTCCGGGGTGAGGCGGGTGCGCGGTGTTCCGCGGCGGCTGTGTGCTCCGGCCGCGGTCATCGTGGTATAGCCGTACGGCGGATGGTGGATGTTCCAGCCCGCGCGGATCAGGACGGAGATCGCCTCGGCTGAGCGCCGTGTCACCGGGTGCTGGACGAGCTGGGCGGGGAGGGGCGCTGGGTTGGTGGAAGCGCGGTTCGGTGACTGTCGGTGCCGGACGCGGTAGCTGACCGCACGGAGCCAGCGGCGCACGCGCGTCGTGAGGTGGCAGGTCCTGCGGTGGGTGGGCATAGCGACGAGGCCCCTTCAACAGATCGGGCAGGTGGAAGGTCGGCAGCGGATGGAGCGTGGCGCTGCGGGGCCGGGCGCGAGGGGGGTGGTGTCCTCACGCCCCGCAGCGCCACGGGTCAGCAGGGCGAGCGGGCTATGCCGCGCCGTCCGTGCGCGACGGTCGAGGTCTGGGAGGCACCTGACGGGCGGGTCGGGCCGCTACGCGCCCGGGCGGGCGGGTCGGTTCGCGCGGGCCTTCTTGTTGGGCGTGGCGTTGTCCGGCGGGCAGCAGGGCGGACGGTGCAGGTAAGGAACACCCGCTCCCGCCGATGGGCTGCTCCGACGTCGGCGGCTCGTACGCAACGCCAGACCGCGTCACACCCCGTTTCGACCAGCCCACCGAGTACTCGGTCGAGGCCGCCGTTGCGCCAACGCAGCGCGGCAACGTTCTCCACGACAACGAGGCGGGGTCGAAGAACGCGAACGGCGTCCAGGACGGTGTGCCACAGTTCACTGCGAAGGCCTTTCTCGATGCCTGCGCGCCGACCGGCCGCGGAAATGTCCTGACACGGGAACCCGGCGGTGAGCACCTCGACCGGTTCCACCGCAGTGAAATCCACCGCCCGCAAATCGCCCAGATTCGCCACACCGGGCAGCCGGGTCGTGAGGATCCGCGCACCATGCGGGTCGTTCTCGCTGTACCAAGCGATCCGCCCGCCCAGCACCGACGCGACACCGAGATCCAGGCCTGCCACCCCGGTACACAGCGACCCAATCACCGGCCCCTCGGTCGCCACGAATCGCAAGCCATCCCCCGCCTCCACGCCACCGGGTGGGTTGTCCTCACACGACGCGGTCATCCGCGCGCTCCTTCCCGGACAGGACGGCTCGCGCAGCGACGCCGCGCGGAAGGCCGGACAGAGCCGCGGCGCCGCGACGGTGGTGCCGAGGTCGTCGCGCCGGTCTGCTGTGCGGCCGCGCCGTGCCGCGTTGATCGGTGCCGGGGCGCGCTGGGCGAGGGTGCGGTGCAGACGGGTGTGCCAGTCCAGTGCGTAGCGCAGGCAGTTGGACTCGCTGCGATGGGTCGCGGGGTGCAGCCGGGCACGTAGCGGCCGCTGAAACTCCACGCGGCCGAATCGCTGGAGGCGATCCGGTCGCCGTAGCGGGCCAGCCCGCTGGTCTTCACCCCGAAGCAGTGCAACGACAATCCCCGCGCATGCAGGGCTCGCACGATCTGCTCGACCTCGCCGTTCGCCCCGGCCACCGCCGCTAAGTACACCCCGGCCGCGCCACCGCCGCACGCCACCGGTCCACCGGCAGGCAGGACCCGGCAGTCTCGCGAGGTGACGCCATCGGCGCGGGCCGGGATAGCAGGGTGCGCGCGATGCGGGTACTCACGCCCGCACCTGCCGACCTTCGGCGTCCCGGTCCAGCACACCCACGCTCGAGGTCGTGGCGGGGTCGAGCGGGCGGCGCAGGACGATGACGTCCTCGTGCGCGATCAGGTGCAGCGGCAGGCCCTGCTCGCGTTGCTTACGGATGAAGTCGCGCTGGAAGAACGAGCCGCGGGCAACCAATTCCTCGTCAGCGACCCGGGCCAGCAGCGCCACACAGCGTTCGACCGGAACCAAGCCGGCGGCCAGGCCGCAGGCGATGATCTGCGACGGCAGGTCGATCAGTTCCGCGTGCTCGCGCCACGGCCGCGCTGTGATCGCGACGTGGCCGCCGGGGCGCAGCACGGCCGCACATCCGGTGAGGATGCGCGTGAACCCGGCCAGCAGCCGATGGTGCCCGACGTTGGCCAGGTTCCCGCGGTCCAGCACGGAGCCGTAACGCCAGTGAAACTTGTGCACCTTTCCATCCGGCGAGTTTGTCCCCGCCGTCACGACCTGCCCGTGCAGGGACGACCCGTACGGCGGCGAGGTCACCACCAGCGCCACCTGCCCCCGGTACTTCTCCGGCAGCAGCAACGGCAGCTGCCGCGCGTCGCCGCGCACGATCTCGCCGTCGTGGTCGTGACCGCGCTCGCGGGCCAGCGCGAGGTTCGCCCGGGCCACAGCAACCCAGTGCGGCTCGTACTCCACCCCCACCGCGCGGCGCCCGGCGTCGATCGCCTCCACCAGAGTCGTGCCGGAGCCGGCCATCGGGTCGAACACCAGCTCCCCGGGACGGGTGTAGTGACTGATGGCGTGCGCGGCCACGGCCGGGAGCATCTTCGCCGGATGCGCGGTCGACTCGGGCACGTAGCGGCCCTTGCGCTGCGCGGCCGGGGAGGTCTGCGCGGTCGCCCACACCGACAACGGCAGCTCGCCGGCATCGGCCCCACCGATCTCCGTGTCCGGGCCCGCCGGGTCGTGTCCGATCGGGGTGTCCGGCTGCGCCGCACCGGCGTCGCTGGCGGTGTCGAGGGCGTTGATGAGCGCACGTGAGATCGGCACAGTCGGGTCGTCACAGCCGGGGGCGCTCGAGCCCGTCGCGCCGGTGGTGGTCGGTGCGGAGGGACGCAGGGGAGTCATCAGCATGGTGCCTTTCGCAGGAGTGGGAGCGGCCGGTGAAGGCGCGAGCGGGCGCCGTGCGGACGGGGTCACTGGCCGCCTCCGGCGCCAGGCGCATCGCCGTGCGCGGCGGTCGCCGTACCGGACTCGGTCGGCGGTGCGCTGGAGTCGGCCGGTTGCGCGAACACGAGGACATCGCCGTGCGCGCGCCGGTGCGGGGCGGGCAGTCCGCGCACCGTCGCGCGGTGCCGGGCCGGCTCACGCTGATGCCGATCCGTATCCGGTCATGGAACAAGGGGCCAACACCAACCCCGAGCTGGCTGCGGTGATTCGCGCCGTCCCGCCCGCGGCCCTGCGCGCGAACTACACGGCATTCCTCGACGAGCCCGGCGTACACGCTCAGCTGGCAGGTTCGAGCGTTCCGATGCTGATGTACGCGGGCACAGCCGACGTCTGGCACGACCCGATGCGCCAATTCGCCGAACACACAGGCACTCCCTTCCTTTCCCTGCCGGACGCGGACCACCTGGCCGGCTGGCACCGGGCGCACGACATGCTGCCCGAGATCCAGCGCTTCCTCGACGCCGAGCCGGGCTGACAGAACCGGCGTGTCACCCCGTAGTCCGGTCAACGGTGTGGAAGCGGGACCGCCAGATATGGCTGGGCAGTCCGGCCCTGCTGGTCCGGGGCATCGCCCAGGTCGGGCAGGGCACCGTGTCGCTGGTTGCAGACCAGGTCACCCCGCTCGACCTCAAGAGCCTCGCCAGCAGCAGCCGCGACTTCCGCTGAACGAGGACCATCCGGGTGCGTGGCCCACCGTGCTGGGGCAGCCCAGGAGAGGGCACCGCTGCGGCAGCGTCACAGATTGTGATCAGACTTCGACGCGCGCCTTCGGCGCCGACACGTGCGAGGCTGCGATCGTGGGCAAACCGCATGAGGTGTGCGGCATTGTCCGTAGCCGGAAGTGGCGCTCAGGGCTCGCCAGCGCAGCCGCTCACGCGCCGCCTCGGCCCCGGCCGGGCCTACCTGGCCGGCATGGCGCTCGCCAGCGCCGCCGGCTTGGTCGCCGCCGGGGGGTGTCGCCGCCGTGGCGGGGAGGGGCTGCACGGCGCCTGGCCGGCGCTGTGCGGCGTGAACCAGCAGACGCTGCGCCAAACCCTCATCGCCCCTGAGTTGCTCTCGCACGCCACCGCGACGTGACGCTTCCTCGTGTATGGCATGCAACCGCTGGGCGCCTTCGCCTGCGGACTGCTCGGCGCGGTGAGCCTGCGGGAGACCTTGATCACGGACGCGGCCCTGATGGCGCTGGCCACGGCGTCCGCCGCCCGGTTGATGCGAATCCGGCAGCTGTGATCACGCTACGGTGATCACTGAACGCAGGAACCACTCTCAGGAGGGGCGAATGACCGATTCCGACCGGATTTCCTTGTCCGGCAGCAGTTCGCCGATTCGCCGGGAACAGATCGGCACCGACGTCGCGCTCCTGCTGCTGCGCTTGATCGTCGCCGCGACGATGGGCGCGCACGGGCTCGTCAAGGTCTTCGGCCTCTTCGGCGGGCCGGGGCTCGACAGCTTCGGGAAAGTGTTGCAGGGCTACGGTTTCACCCGCGGCCTCGGTCTGCTGTCGTGGATCACGGGTCTCACCGAAGTGGGCGGGGGTGTGCTGCTGGTGCTCGGCCTCTTCACTCCCCTCGCGGCCGCGGGTCTGCTCGGCGTGGGACTCAGCGTGGTCGTTTCCAAGCTCGGCGGCGGCTTCTTCGAGGGCAACGGCAAGGGGTACGAGTTCGAGCTGACGCTGGCCGTGCTCGCCTTCGCGGTCCTGCTCGCCGGGTCCGGGCGGATCGCGTTGGACGTCAACACTCCCTGGTGCCGCACGCCGTTCCGATACGGCCTGGTGGGGCTCCTGCTGGCCGTAGTCGCTTCGGTCGTGATCGGGCTGGCGTTCTGAAGCCTCAGCTGGAGTAAGCCTCCAGTTCCACCAGCCGCGAGTACGCGTGATCGTTCGACTCCAGCGCGACGATCTGCACCTCGTCGGCCCGCACGGCTGGGAAGGTGGACGTCACCGAACCCACCGTGTTGCCCCGGACGGAAGCGACCGGGACCCCCAAGCTGGCCGGCACCGCCGCGCGGGCGCAGGCTGAAGACTCAGCGCGCCGGTCGGAGCGGGGTGCACCGCTGAGCGACCTCGACGGCATCCCGGTGACGGTCAAGGACAGCATTCCGACCGCCGCCCACCAGCTCCGACGCCCCGCTCAGCAGCGACGTCGAAGACCCGACGGCGCCGCCGGCGACTGACTGCGCCTGACTGCCGTCCAGACACCTGCCGCCGCATCGCCGCCCGCTCACACCGGCGGCACCATCCGGTGTCGCGACGTTCTCTTCCTGCCTTGTACTTCCGCTGCGGGGTGTGGTTCGGCGCCACGCGGACGCTGAGCCTCGAACATGCGCGCGAGTCGAAGCCTCGGGGTTTGCGGCTGCATCCCTGGTCAGCGGGATTGACGATGGGCACGCGCCCGTGCCGTCACTGCCGCTGCGGCTCGCTGTTGCCGAGCCGGCCGCCGTGCTGCCTGAGGCCGGCCACGGGTACGAACCCAAGCTCGACGGCTGGCGCTGCCTCATACACGTGCCCGCCAGGGCGGTCCAGTCCCGCACCGGCAGCAGCCTGGCCCGACCGGTTCCCCGGGATCCTCGATGCGGCGGCCACGCTGGGCCGGGTGGTGCTCGACGGCGAGATCGTCGCCTACCGGGAAGGGCGCCTGGACTTCGCGGCCCTGGGCTACGGGCCGCTGCGCCGCCGCTCCGAGGGTGTCACGGTGGTGTTCGTGGCGTTCGACCTGCTCGGCGCCCGCGGCCGCGACCTGCGGACGTTGCCGTACGCACGCCGGCGGGAACGGCTGGAAGCCGTCATCGGCGCGAGCAACGCCGGCGTGCAGCTGATGCGCTCGACACTCGACGTCGAGCTGGCCCGTGGGTGGATCGGCGCCGAGCAGGCCGCCGTCGGCGTCGAGGGAGCCCTCGCGAAGCCGCTGGGCAGCCGATGTCCACTGCGCGGCGGACGTTCGGGCTGGGTGAAGGTCCGCCACTTCGACGACGTCGACGCCCTGGTCCTCGGCCAGACCGACCGGCGGCAGGTGCGGGCGGTCGGGCTCTCGACGACACTGTCCCGGCCGGCGCTCGTGTCGCTCGCGGGCAGGCTCCGGCTCGCGCCCGGCGGCCCCGTCCGGGCATCGGGGGTCGTGGCCGGCTTGCCCGGCAACGAGGACTTCACCTACTGGTCGGTCGAACCCGGTGTGGTGGTCGAGGCCCGCGCGGACTCGGCAGTCGAACTCGGCCGGTACCGACACCGGCTCACCGTGGTAAGGGCGAAACCCTTCACCACCACGCCATGAGCCCCAGGTCAGGAGTTCGTCGGTGCCTCACCGCGTTTCAGGGCGGCAATGGTGGCCCGGATTCTCTCTTCTTCCTCGTCAGCGGCTGAGCCCATGCCGGTGACCCGGTCCATGTGGACGACCAGGAGGGCTTCAAGCCGATTCAGCCATTGGGCGTTCGATTCGCCGGGTCTCTGCTGTACCTGGTCAGCCATGCCCTCAGAGTACGGCTTCGCCCTGACCCGCGAAGCCGTCGGGTGTCCGTGGGACGGCACCGTCATCCGCCCGGGCAGCCAGCTCTCACACCGTCCGCGGCAGGGTCACCCCGGCCGCGGCGACCGCCTCGGCGATCGTCATGCCCTCGGACGGATCGCCCTCCAGCGTCCACTCCAGCCGCACCGTGTAGCGCTGGGCCATCGCCTGCAGGTCCTCGACAATGGTTTTTGGATTCCGCCACCACAAGGAGATGCTAAGCGCTACCCGAGACCCAACTGGAAAATGGTTGAAACCGAGCAATTGGGGAACCAATTGCAGCAAGGGATATCGCGAAGTCTACAGCCAACCGAGAAAGCATTTCTTCGAGATATTTCTTGTTCATGATCTCAACACTTGGATTCGGCACCCAATCCGTCCTCGACAGACAGTGAATTTCCACCAAGTCTGCTTTTGCGATGAACTTTAAGGTTCGCTCGATGCCCTGAGAATACATGTCAAGCTCCGCATTACTTCGCAACCTGATCCGCGCCAAGAGATCAGGCAACTGCTCCATGAAGACAGATAAATCGTATGCAACATCCACAGGCCATTCAACACTGTCGAAACCCTGAATGTGAAACCGGCAGTCAGTGTCCGCGAGCAAGCCGCAGGCCGTCATGACCAGGCTCTCATAGTCATCGTCAACGTCTGAGGAAATCGACATCTCAGAGGTCGGCGATGACGAAGATGGCCGCTCCAAAGTGCAGCGGAATCTCATCGGAACTCCTCCTATCAGGGCTCAACGGGAAACGCCGTATTGTACAGTCCACCCTTGCTTGAGACCAGGGTAACAGCCCTGGCTTGAACAATGCTTCCATCCGGCATAATCACTTGCCCCAGGTCTTCGGGAAGTGGAATCACCCTAGGACCCGCGCCTTCAACGTGCGCCGCCTCCAAGAACGCGGCAGCGGCATCGTTGTCCAGCCATCGGCCTTGCTGATTCCCAGTACTGCGGGCACGGTCAATCAGGCTCCGAGTATTTTTTGCACCGGAACCATGGACACTGAACGTGTGACCGAATATTTTAACACTCTTGGGTGACCAGTTTACGCAGTTCGCGTTGTGAACAAGTACTGGCGTGCTACCTGCGAGCTCGGACGGCGGCGTGATCGTCGCCGGGCGTGTCGAGCAGGTCACCAGGCCTCAGGTTGGTGGCGTCGGTCCAATTGTGGGTGGTGAAGTCGTACCACAGGTGATCATGCAAAACGGACAAATTATTGTAATGCCGCAATCGGGACCGGAGGCAACTCTCTGTCAGTCCTCCAGAGCGCCCCGCGACCGCTACCAACCCGCTGGCGCGTGAGCCCACACGATCCCCCGGCGCCCACAGTCGTCGCTGGGGCCTGCGTGGCAACACCGATCTTGGAGCAAATCTGGAGCAGCGGCACGTGATCAACGGTGATCAACGGTCTCAGGCTGCGCTCAACTGCCAACAACTACATCGCCCGGCCAGCAGGTTCTCCATAACCGCAGGTCAGCGACTTGATCGAACCTTACTGGCAGTGAGGGGGTCAGGGGTTCGAGTCCCCGCAGTTCAGCGAACTTGCGCGACCACCTGCCGCCCGAGCTCGGACCGCACGATCTTCACGAGCCGACGGGCCCAGCGGCGCCTACGCCGAGTAGCGCAGCGTGTCGGCGTAAATCGGCATCTGGTTGCCGACAACGCCGATCCGCTAAAACCTCCACTACGGAGGCGTTCGCGACCGGACGCTCTCGCCGCATCGACCTCGTACGCCCAACAGGCATCGATCCGAAAGAGTTGATCGATCGCAAACGTCAATCATCCCACGACGGCGTCTTGCTGCTGTAGTGGTCAGTCTGGCCGGAGAGCGCTGAGGCCCTCGGGGGATTCTGGAGATGACGGACGAGTCCGTGTCCAAGGCGGCGTGGCACTTGGCGGCGGTTGGCCAACCCACTCGCCAGTCATCTTGTCCCTCGGCGCTGTGCCAAGCAGTGCGCGAAATCCGCTTTCGGTTCCGCAGTCGCGGATGAGTTTCGCGACGTATGCCGGCGTGTAGCCGTAGTCCTTGTGCCGCTCGTCGTACAGACAGTACTTTTCGTCCGTTCTCTCCGGATGCGAGTCACCGACTTGCGGCCGCACGCCGAGCTTCTTCCATGTGATGGTGAACAGGTTCGTGTTGAAGCTGAAGGGGATCTGGTCCTCGACGGCTTTCGCTGCCTTGGTCGGTTTCATCAGCCCGTGTCCGACCACCGAGCGTTTTCGCTCGCGGACTACGACGTATCCCCTCCTGCCAATCGCTTCTACGACCTCGCGTTGGTCCTCCCTAAGATCGTCATAGCGCGTGAACTGTACTGCCAGGGCGTCCGGATCCTTGGGGGCGAGCTCCTGGAGAACTCGCAACCGGAAGTCGCACTTGTGGTCTCGAGCGACCGACTCATCGAGACCGGCGTCGTACTCCGCTATGAAGGTGCGCAGCGGCTCCGGCAGTTGTGACCGCAGCCGCCGCAGCGTTCGCTCGCCTTCGGTGGTGAAACTGCCGATGAACACCGGAAAGCGCAACCGCGTCGCAAGTGAAGCCCCGGCCCCGAATTGGCTCGTAAGCTCCTCTTCAAGTAGTTGAGCAGCAGCGCTTGGCTCTGGCCCCCGACGGCAGCTGTGAGAGCTTCTTGCTGGCGGGCGTACCTGTGCTCGATCTTGTTGCGCAGGCGAATGAAGAAGGTGAGGTTGGCGCGGACCGGGTCCTTGTCATCGGGCCAACGGTGCCGGACACAGGTGGCCAAGTCCCACCGCTTCGGCTCGCCGTCAACTCGATCGAGACGCCGCGCACGCCCCTGCCAACGCCAGTACCGGAAGTCGACGTCGTCACGAGTGAACTCACCGTGCAACAGGTACAGCCAGGCCAGGTGCATGTGGACGACGAAGGCCTCGAACGACCGCGTCTCCGCGGGGTCGTTGTAGAGCCGGACAGCCAGCTGCGCCTCGTCTCGGGACGCATCCACCACCTGCATGAAACGAGGGCGCGGTGCCACCGACGGGTCTCCATTCGTGAAAGCACTACTCGTGGAGAAAGGGGCGTACCTGTTCGAGCAGCTTCGCCGGGTCCGCGGACTCGCCGTTCCTCCACCCCGGGCAGTAATCGTCAAGGTCTTCTTGGTCAGCAATCCCCAAAGCTTTGCCCCTGAGCTTGACCAGGTAGCCATCAACGTCCGGCAGCTGAACGAACCGAATCTCACCTTGGTCGAACACGCTTTCAAGGTCGGCGCTTCATCGCCCGGTGTTACGAATCAGATCCAAGCGGGGTCCAACCAGCGATGACGCCGAGTTGGCCAACTGGACTCACCGCGCGATCGAACCGGTTTGGACGCCGTCGAAACACCACACAACGGTCGTCCTCGACCTGATCAGAACCGCCACAATCTCAGCCACGGAGCCGGAACGCCGGCCCCGACGCCCTCCCAGACTGCATCGAAGACACCATCGAGTGTTCCGGACAGCCCGGCCCGCCGAACGAGATGCGATCCGCAACACCGACATGCAGGCGAGGTCAAGGAGATCACCGGCACGTCGCGCGGTCTCCCAGCGCTGTGGTCGCACCGCTCAGCAGCGACAGCGCGCCTGTGCCACTCCAGGGCTGGGCCGCCGGGCGGTTGACCCGCGTCGAGGCCCAGTCCTCGCCGCCGAAACGACCCGATCACCACACCCACCACCCCACGGCAGGTCACCAGGCCAACGCTGGACCACACGACACAACCTGGCACACGCCAGCCCGAGCGGTCGGAAACACAACAAGACCAGCCGCCACACCACGACACCGCAAGCCCCTGCAACCAGCCGAAAAGACCTTGCCCTGCGTCACCGATCAGCTACCCGAACGTCCGCCGCCGGGCTACCCTGTCGGCAGCGGCAGCCCCGCCGGCCGTCACGAACTTCGGGTTTTTATCGCCCCTAAATCGCCCCTACCCATGGGTAGCAAAAAAGCCCAGGCCTATGACCTGGGCTTTGCTCCCCCGCTTGGACTCGAACCAAGAACCCTCCGGTTTATTGGTTCGAGTTGGTTTGAGTCGACGTCAGTCGATCTAGCTGGGAAGTTTGCAATCGCTCATGCTCTCGATCGACCTCACTCGCCCTCCGTCGACCTGTAATCTCGCCCCGATCTCGGGGGGCGGCGGAGGCGCTGTCGCGGTCACGGCTTGTGATGGTGTGGTGTTCGAGCAGCTCGGAGAGGGCTCGTGGCGGCGCGACTGCGTGGCCGACACATCCTCGACCGCGGTGTTGGTCGCTCGACGCCGTAACCGCTCACCCCCGCTCCGAACACCGCAAACGTGGCCCAATTCACTGGGTCCACAAACGGCTGCACGCTATCCGCGGGGTCGGCCGTGAGCATCCTGCACAGTGCAAGCGCTCTCGTCCGGTGTTCCGCCCGCGCGGTAGTGTTGCGGCCAGACTGCCAGCTGGTAAGGGTTCTTGCCGGCTTTGCGGGCGGCGGCGACCAGGGCGCAGGGCGAGCCGCGATTGTTCGTGGCCAGTGCATGCGTGGCCGGAGGACCGGAAGACCAATTCACCGGCGGTCACAGCGTGGACCCGATGCCGGGCTTCTGCAAGGGCTGCGCCGACCTGGTCGAGATCCCATGAAGCGCCGGGATCCAGCCGGGCGTGCAGCCACGTCATCAGCAGGGCGGTCGACAGGTCGGGCACCCGACGGGTGCTGGTGATTATGGCCGTGGCGCCAGCAGCGAGAAGAGTCCGACCCAGTCCTGCGTCGCCGGCTGGGCCAGCCTCTCGTCGAGCACCTGCGCACGACCGGCGCCCGGCACATCGTCGTGCCTGATCGCGGAAGGCGAACCCGCCCACGGCTGGCAGATCCGGCCGACGAGGTCTACCTGCCGCTCACCGGGGCCCGCTGGTCCACCGACCAATCCCCCTACGTCGCACGCGAACCCGGCACGGCCCTGCACCACGCCCCCGCCCAACCGCACGCCATCCACACCGACGCCGTCCCCCTCCTCGCGCGCTACCTCTGGCGCGGCGACCTCCACACCCGCCCGCCTCATCGACCCACCCCGCTGAAACCCGGCCTCAACACTCAGACGAGCGCGACGACGACCCCGCAGCCGCAAGCGCGAGCTCATACGTGAACGGCCACCAGCTACTTCTCGATCGCCAGAGGGGTTCTGACCCAACTCGGTGTCCCCCGCGCCAGATTCCTGCCCGAGCTCCTCGCCCAGCGGGACCCCCGCCCGGCTCCTGCCCGACAAAACTGGCGCGAATGGTGACCTCCGTCGTGCAACGGATTGAACGATGCGCGCCGTCTCCCCAGCACCGGCGGCCCAGGCCGGTACCGAGGCCACTGGCGAAGAGCCAGCTCGCGCGAACACAGCGGAGGGCGGAAAGCATGAACGTTCCCACAGCTGACGGCACGGTGCGGATGCTGCTGCTCGCCGCTGACGTCGACGAAAGGGGCACTGTTCAGCTCGACACGATCATCCCCTACCACGTCGGTGCCGACGGCATCGTGTACTGGAATGCGCCCTGCGAATCCGGGTTGACCTTCGTGCTGCTTAATCTTGATCCCGCAGGCCTGCCCAGCGGTGTTCTGCACCAGCGGCCCGACGGTTCCGAAGTGCTGCGCACGATCGATGGCTACCGCCTGGAAGTCGGCAACGGAAACGGAGTGGCGGTCTTCGCACCGAACGGGCAGCGTCGATCGGTGACCGGCATCTTCTTGGTCAAGCCCTAGCCGTAGCGCCCGCCTCGCCGGCCGGTAACGGCGGCGACGACCACACGGGTGGTGTGCGCACCGACGGACTCGACCGACGAGAGGCCGACGCGGCTGCCGGCCGCGTGGCGCCGCGACGTCGAGGCCGAACCCCTCGCGGCGCCACTTGACATCGCGACGATGCACCACCGCTTTTGGTCCTCCGCCCCGTACGTTACGGCTGACCACTCACCCTGCGGGCTGGTGACCTGCACTTTTCCCAGCCCGGTTGCTACGCCCGGCTTACGCTCGCGGGCAGGTGTCGCCGGGCGGGGACGGTCCCGCCCGGCGGGTGAGCCGGGAGGGTGCGATGGCTGCGACACTGGCAGGGGCCGAATAGTCGTGGCGTCGGTGCGGCTGCCGCTGGCACAGCCCGCACGGGAGGTGCGGGTGTCTCGTCCTGGCTGGTCCTGGCCTACGAGGCGAGGCTCGACGGGTGGGGCGCGGTCTTGTTCGCCGAGCTCGGGTTGCTGCAGTCGCGCCAGGTCAACAACCTGGCCGACCGCTTCCCCGAGATCGTGCGGGCCGGCGCGCAGCTGGGCGACTTCGTGCTCGACGGCGAGCTCGACGCGCTGCGCGCGGGCCGCCTCGATTTCGGGGCGCTCGCCTCGCGCCCCAGCGCCCGGACGAAGGCTGAGGTGAACATCTACTTCGTCGTGTTCGACGTGCTCGCCGACAGATCCGATGTTGACCTGCGGTCCCGCCCATACCGGGAGCGGCGAACGCGGCTTGAGCAGCTGCTCGCTGGGATCGGGTCGCCGCTGCAGCTGGTGCCGAGCACGACCGACTGGGATGCCGCGATGGCGTGGATGCGGCCAGAGGCCAGCGACGTCGGGATCGAGGGGGGTGGCCAAGCTGCTCGATGCCCGGTACCGGCCCGGCCGGACCGACGCCTGGGTGAAGGTGCGACAGGTGACCGTCGTCGACGCCGTTGTCGTCCGGGTGGCCGGCGACCCGCACGGACCGAACGAGGTGATGCTCGCCCGCCGCGACGCCGCCGGTGCGTGGCGGCAGATCGGCCTGTCCCTGCCGCTGGCGCCTCGGCTGGGCCAGCAGATCGGGGCGCACGTCACGCCCACCGGTGAGCCCGTGGCCTACACCTCGGCCGGCGAGTTCGGCCGGGGGAAGACGCAATACCTGCCGGTGCGGCCCGAGGTCGTCGTCGAGGCCGAGACCGGTCCCGCAGTCGAATCGTTCAGCAGCCCGGCAGCGGCCTCGCGTGCACCGCGCGCGCCCCGATCTCGACGCCGGGGCCTGCCGCCCCGCCACGGCACCGGCGCGTGAGGCCGCTGGTCGAGAAGAAGATCATCGTGCAGGTCGGTGAGCGGCAGCTCGCGCTGTCCAACCTGGACTAGCCGCTGTACTGCAGCGGGTACACCAACGGCGAGGTCGTGCACTACTACTCGACCATCGCCCCGGTCCTGCTCCCACACATCCGAGACCGACCGGTCACGTTCTCTGTTGACTGGACTAGGGCCAGCAAGCCGCAAGCGACGTCGTCCAGAAGACTGATCCCGGGCGACAGACCTTCCGCGACGTCGTCCGCCGCGGCCGAAGGCCGCCCAGCCGCAGCAAGGCCGGGCGTAACAGGTTCAGGGCAGGTCACGGGTGACGAAAGCCGTGAGGTGCGCAACCAAGGTGTTTCTTCGAAGCCCTGCGCGATGTTCGGACTGTGCTGCCCGAGCCGCACGTTCACGACGGAGGGGCACGACTGGTTCGCCGGGCGGTCACTCTCGACGTCGAAGTTCGCGAGCTCGTGGCCGGTCTTGAGTTCGTATACCTCGAACGTGTAGGTCGCCGGGTAGACGTCGCCGCGCGCGATGTCCCACTCGCAGGTGCCGATCGGCGTGGTCCCGCGCTTACGCAGCCCGCTCAGGCACACGATGAGTTGCGCTTTCCCCAGGTCATCGTCGCTGGACCCCTCTTGCCGGGCTCGCCAGTCGTAGGGCAGCGAACCGGAGTCGAAGCCTCCGTACAGCAGGTCGGAAGGCGAAGCGTCGTCGCCCTTCCCCGCCACGACGAGGTGCGGTCCGTGGCCCGCGGACGCCGGCCAGCCCGGGTTCGGCACCTCGATCTCCGTGCCGCACCGGAGGTAGCTGAGGCTTGAGCTCGATGTGACAGTCTGCGGCGCCGAAGTGGGTGCGATCCCGCCCCCGCTGCACCCCGAGATCCCCACCAGCACACCGGCGGCCAGAACCGCTGCCTTTCCGAACCTCACGAAGACATTCAACGGGATACACCCTCCCGGAAGTAAACCGCTGGCGAGCGCTGGCTGGGCACCCACGTGGCGCTGCCGGAGCGCTTGACGCGTCACCGGTGACATGGAGCTGCCTCGCCGCGTGCCGAACGTTTGGCGGGCGCGACGCGCGGGCAGCAGCGTGAATGTCCAGGAGGCACCGTTGGGTGCTAGCCGTGGAGATCGCACGCGCGTAGCGCCGCGCTGCGGGTCCCGGGGTTCCGCAGGCGGGTAGGCAGGCCGGGAACGGTATCCCGGATGTCTCTGGCGCAGCGCCGCACCAGGCGTGGAGAAGCCCGCTCCCCCGACTCCAAGGAGGTGCCTCGCCATGTTGAAGAACCCTGACGTCCAGATGCGCGACGGAGCGTCGGTTTGCCCGCGTTGCAAGGCAGTCAACCAGATTCGCGAAGTCGATTACGCCGTCCGTTGGAACGAACTCCAGGTAGCAGGGGAGGACACCGTCGTCTGATCGCTTGGCGACGGCTCCCACTTCGAGACCGACCATTTCGAGTGTCGAGCGTGCAGCGGCGTCGTCGGCTTGCCGTTCGAGATCACCGCCTGGCAATGACTGCAAGCCCGTCCTGTCATCCATCACCCATGCGAAGGGACGACCGCCGATGAAGCTCAACGTCACCGACGTCAAGTCCACGATCTCGACCGGTTCGACCTCCACAACGAGTACCGCCTGCGCAAGGCCAGCGACGACGAGTTCGACCCGGACTCGCACGTGTACTGCACGCACACCGGCCACCGCCCACCTCGACCCCACTACCCTGGCAGTGAACACGGCGCCCTGGACGCCAACGCCTCGAACCTTGCCGCCATCCGTGCCATCGAGGCCGAGGTCAACGTGGCGATCGTTGCGGCCGGCGGCCGGAGCGCTGAGCTTGGCTGGACGTTCTCGCGCTTCGCCGGGTGTGGCCACCACCAACTGCCGTTGCAGTATTAGGGCGCTGGTGCTGTCTCGATGTTGGTGGCCAGTGTTTCGCGGAGGATGGTGGCGACCACGTGTGGCTGGGACAGGAACGGCGAGTGCGACGTGTCGATCTCGAGGATCTTGCCGCCGATGTGGGCGGCCATCTGGCGCTGCGCCTGGGGTGGGATGGCCTGGTCCTGGGTGCACACCACGAACGTCGTGGGTAGGTTTTCCCACGCCGCCTCGGTCTGTTGCTCAGTGAAGGCGGAGGAGTGCTGCAGCCGCAGGTGGGAGGCTGCCGAGCGCGCGGCTTCCTCGGGCAGGTCGTTGAAGAACACGTTCTCCGGGGTGCGGACTTCGATGAAGCCGTCGTCCCGCACGCGAGACCACGGAGGTTTGCCCGCGCCGAGCACCGACTCGCCCCGGCCGAGGGCGAACGCGCACAGGTACACGACATGCGTGACGTTCGGCAGCCGGGCCAACGCTTGCGAAGCCACCGCCCCGCCGTAGGAATGCGCGCACACCACAACCGGTCCGGGTATAGCCGCCACCGCCGCTCGCAGGACCTCGGCGTCGGCGTACAACCCGGCCGGCGGAGCCGCCACGCTGGGCAATTCCACGGTCTGGACGTCGACGCCGGCCAGTTCGGGCAGCAGGGCCTCCCAGCACCACGAGCCGTGCCAAGCGCCGTGCACGAGTACCAGGGCCGGATCAGCGGACATCGGCGGAGGCGAGCTCGTCTCTGAGGAACTGCGCCAGAGCAGCTGGCTGTGAGAGGAATGGCGAATGGGAGGTGTTCATGCGGTGGATTCTTCCGGCGCGCTGGGCGAACAGGTCCTGGGCAAAGGGCGGGAACGCGTTGTCGGCCTCGCAGATGACGTAAGTGCTGGGGATGGTCTTCCAGGCCACTTCGGTCTGCTTTTGCACATTCGCCGAATACGACGTGTAGCCGAGCTGCGAAACCGCCTCCTGGGCGAGGTCCGGGTCGACATCCCCGTAGAAGATCTCCACGGGATCGAGGGCTTCGACGTATTTCTCGCCGTCCGTGCTGTTGATCTTCCACCAGGCGGCGGGCGTGCCCCCCACACTCGACAGCATGGACTCACCGACGTCGAGCATGAACGCGGCCAGGTAGACGATGCGCTTAACGTTGCTCGCACCCGATAGGGCCTGAGTCACGGGAATTCCGCCGTAGGAGTGCGCGCAGACCACGACGGGGCCGTCGATGGCAGCGACCGCGGCAGCGATCTGCGCCGCGTCTTCGTACATGTCTCCCAGCGTGGCCGGGTCATCACCCGAGCTGGTCAGATCCACTGTGTGCACATCCACGTCTGGTAGTTCATCCACCAGACGCTTCATATGGTCCGATTTGTGCCAGGAACCCGGGACGAGGAGGAGCGAAGGAAGAGCCATGTCAGCTTTCTGAGATTCCCATTAACGGTGAGTAAACGATGATCTGTTCGCCTCTATACTGCCGACCACGCGGCTTCAGTGCCGCCTCTGTCCAGCCAGGAACCACTCAAATCCGGACAGGGAAACTGACAGCAGATCACGGCCGATCGTTGTTTTTTCGGCGCCTGCTACCAAGGAGCTTCTTCGGCGCTGGGGCAGTTCGGGGTTGGCGGGCGTCTCGCGCAGCACTGTCCGACACCGAGTCCACCGCGCGATTGGTCGCGCGTCGAAGCTGGCTTGTCGGGTCTCGCTTCACCGTCGGCGGAAAGGGATTCCTGCCTGTCCGTTGTCGATGTGATGCGCTCGGTGGCCGACTCGGATGTCTCATCGGCGCCCTCGGCTGCCTCTGCGGCCTCATCGTCCTCAGGCGGCGCGGGCCCGCCTTCGGAGCAAGCTGGATATCCATCTGGTTTTCGGGTCCATGTCCAGCAGCAGCGCCCTGGTCAGCAGCGCGAACGGTATGAAAAGCAGTCGCGGACGACTGTTATGCATCCCCGCAGGCCACGAAGATGGCGCGACCACTGCGACGGAGTACGGCCAGACCACCGCCACGCCTTGTCTGGGCAGCCTTGGTCCAGTTCCAGCGCGCGAGGTCTGCAGCTGCCCAGCTCCGCCCGTCATACGAAAGATGTCGATGATCCGCACAGCTATCCGTGCCGGAACCTCAGCTGGCCCCTGGCGAGCGCAGAGCGGATCCTGCGACAGACGATAAGCTGCCCCGCAGATCGTCACTTACACTTGGGCACAAGTATCCGTCGCCAACCTCAGCTTCGTTTCCGCGCAGCCGGCGACCTTCTTTCGCGCACCACGCTTGCGTGTGCCCTTTTCAGCCGGCTCATTGACCCCTGCTGGACCGCCTCGCATGCGGCAACGACCTCGGAGGAGACCCGGCTACGGTCGGATACCGCGTAACCATTCTCGATGGCCCGCGCGCGAATTGCCCTTGAGCGTTCACGATCTGCTGCCGTACCCAACCGTGCGACCCGCCGGCATCTCTAGACTCCAGCAAGCCATCGTGCTGACAGCGGCCGCGGCACACCCTCCAACACGAGTAGCGCGCGCCTACCCAGCAAGCCCACAAGCCAGCGTGGCCAGGACCCGTCAATCGCCCACGTCGCCGACTGTCGCAGAGGCGGCGCTCACGCTCCCCTCAACCTCCGCGACCAGCCCACCAAGCGTTGCGGCACACCCACCCGCTGCTCAATAGGCCAGCGTCAGACCGACGACAGGGAGTTATCTACTCGTTACCGTCAGTCCTACCATCCAAGCCGACGGATGACGGCCAACCAGCGTTGGACCGCGGAACTTTTGTCGCCCTAAATCGCCCTACCCATGGGTAGCAAAAAAGCCCAGGTCTGTGACCTGGGCTTTGCTCCCCCGCTTGGACTCGAACCAAGAACCCTCCGGTTAACAGCCGAATGCTCTGCCAGTTGAGCTACAGGGGATCGTATTCGGTTGTGCACCGGATGGCCGGTGCGATGGAAAGAACTTTAGCGCACCGCCTGCGCCACCCGAACAGGGGGGCCCTCTTCGCGGATCACACCCAGGGGGCGCCGGATTGCTGGACAATGGAGAGTCGGGAGTCCGACGAATGAGAGGCGTGGCCGCTGATGAAGAAGTTCCTGCTGGGCGTGGGTCTGGGATACGTGCTGGGGACCAGGGCCGGCCGGGGACGGTACGAGCAGATCGTGCGCACCTACCGCAAGGTGATCGACCACCCGATGGTCCAGGGCGCCGCGGGAGTGGCGCGGGCCAAGGTGGGCGAGAAGTTCGGCCGGGGGCGCTGAGCCGCACGCGTCCCGCCGAGGGGGCCTGCGAGCGCGCCCGGAACCGTCAGGGGGTGCGCGCCACGAAGAAGATGCGGCGGAACTCGAACCACGTCGTGCCGTCCGCGCGGGGCGGGTAGGCCTCGTCGAGGAGCGGGGCCAGCTCGGCGCGGAAGGCGGCCCAGTCGTCGTCCGGGAGGGCGGCGCGGATGGGGCGCAGGGCGGTACCGGTGATCCACTCCAGCACAGCGTTCTCGCCGGCCAGGCGCTGCATGTACGTGGTCTCCCAGGCGTCGATGAGGCAGCCCGCGTCGGCCAGCAGGGAGGCGTACTCCAGGGGCGACGACACGGCCTCGTTCTCGCGCAGGACCAGGGAGGCCAGGCGCGAGGACCACGCCGGGGAGGCCGCCAGCTCGCGCGTGATGCGGTGCGACGGCGCGCCGAAGTTGCCCGGCACCTGCACGGCCAGCACGGCGCCCGAAGGCAGCTGCGAGGCCCAGCGGCGCAGCAGCTCGTCATGGCCCGGCACCCACTGCAGCACCGCGTTGGAGACGACCACGTCGGTGTCCGGCTGCGGCACCCACTCGCGGACATCGGCGACGTGCGCGTCCACGCCGCGGGCGCGGGCGGCGTCGACCATCTCCGGCGAGCTGTCCAGGGCCTCCAGCGTGGCGCCGGGCCAGCGGCGGCCCAGGTCGAGCGTGAGGTTGCCCGGGCCACAGCCCAGGTCGACGACGCGGCGGGGCGCGTCGGACGAGATTCGCCCGATCAGGTCGTAGAAGGGGCGGGCCCGCAGGTCCGCGTAGTCGAGGTACTTGGCCGGATCCCACATGCGAGCCTCCCGAAAGCTAAACCGTACGCCCGTACTGAGTACGAGCGTACTGCTCACTCCCCGGGGTTGGCCAGCTTCTCGGCGACTTCCCCCGCGATCGCCTCCACCAGCGCCGGGTCGGTGCCCGGATCGGGACGCACCTGGAGCACCGTGCCGTCGCGGCCGGGGACCTTGCGCTGCACGAACCACGCGCCGCCGGTGCCGAAGTCGTGGCGGTGGCGCGAGCGCACGGAGCCGTCGACGCGCAGGCGCACCTGCGGCGGCACCTTGCCCGGCGCCGGCAGCCGGAACCGCACGGGTGGGCGGTCGACGACCACCATCACGGCGCCGACCTTCCCGGTCTCCTCGGACTCCGTGAGCTCGAAGACACCCTCGCCCCACGCGGCCTTGGCCACGAGGTGCCAGAAGACGCGCCGGGGTCCGCCCTCGGACGGGACCCACAAGCCCAGGCTGGTCACCACGAGCTCGCCGCCACCCTCGACACCCGCGACCGCGATCACGTTCTCGCCCGGAGCGAGCTCGCCCGGGAAGTCCGCGGGAAGTCCCCCGCCCATCAGACGGTTCAGCCAGCCCATGTCAGTCCCATCCGGACGCGGCCTGCTCGCGCAGCGACTTGCGGTACTGCTCCAGCGCCACGAGGTCGCCGAACAGCGCGCGGTAATCGTCGGGCGCTTCGACCGGCGAAAGCCGTTGCAGCTTCGACTTGATCTCGCCGATCTGCCGGCCGACGAGGCTTTCCTGCACCCCCGCGAGCACGCCGGAGATGTAGCGCGAGTCCACTTCACCCAAGGCGCGCAACGGTTCCACGGCCAGCTCGCTCAGCACGCGCCGCACCGTCCCTTCCGGACAGTGCTGCCTCGCGGCGTCGAGCAGGGCCGAGCCGGTGAGCCCCGACGCGGCGCCGCCGGCCTTCAGCAACGCCAGGTGCACGGCGACGTACACGGGGTGCGTGAACGCCTCCTCCGGCAGCGAGTCGTACTCCGGCCCGGCGACGGCGGGCTGCTGCAGCGCGGCCTTGAGCGCCTCGCGCTGGCCCATGAACCGCGGGTCGCCCGGTGCGGGCCGCGGCAGGTCCTGCTTCTCCGGCTCGGGCGCGGGCGCCTGCCGGGACGCGGGCTGACGCAGCTGCGGCGTCTGGCCGCCGCGCTTGGCGGTGGCCCCGGCGGCGCCGCGCACGCGGTTCACGACCTGCGCCACGTCCTGCCAGCCGACCCACCAGGCGAGCTTGGACGCGTACCCGTCGCGGCTCGCGCGGTCCTTGATGGCCGCGACCATCGGCACGGTCTTCTGCAGCGCCGAGACCTGGCCGTCGACCGAGTCGAGGTCGAACTGCTTGAGCGTGCTCTTGATCACGAACTCGAACAGCGGCGTCCGGCGCGCGACGAGATCCTTCACGGCCGCGTCGCCCTTCGCGATGCGCAGCTCGCACGGGTCCATGCCGTCGGGCGCCACCGCGATGTAGGTCTGCCCGGCGAAGGTCTGGTCGCCCTCGAACGCCTTCAGCGCGGCCTTCTGGCCCGCCGCGTCGCCGTCGAAGGTGAAGATGATCTCGCCGCGGAAGGCGTCGTCGTCCATCATCAGCCGGCGCAGCACCTTCATGTGGTCTTCGCCGAACGCCGTGCCCGACGACGCGACGGCCGTCGGCACGCCGGACGCGTGCATCGCCATCACGTCGGTGTAGCCCTCGACCACCACGACCTGGTGGCGCTTCGCGATCTCGCGCTTGGCCTGGTCGAGGCCGAACATGACCTGCGACTTCTTGTAGATCTGCGTCTCGGAGGTGTTGAGGTACTTCGCCTCGATGCGGTCGTCGTCGAACAGCCGCCGCGCGCCGAAACCCACCACGTCGTTGCCGACGTCGCGGATCGGCCACACCAGCCGCCGGTGGAAGCGGTCCATCGGGCCGCGCTGGCCCTCCTTGGACAACCCGGCCGCGAGCAGCTCCTTGACCTCGAACCCGCGGTTGAGCAGGTGCTTCGTGAGCTTGTCCCAGCCGCCCGGGGCGTAACCGCAGCCGAACTGCTTGGCCGCGGCGGCGTCGAACCCGCGCTCGGAGAGGAAGTCACGCGCGGTGCGGGCCTCGTCGGTCACCAGCTGCTCGATGTAGAACTCGCTCGCCGCCCGGTGCGCTTCGATGAGCCGCGCGCGCGTGCCGCGGTCGCGCTGCACACTCCCGCCGCCGCCCTCGTAGTTCAGCCGGATGCCGACGCGGTCCGCCAGCCGCTCGACCGCCTCGACGAACGAGACGAGGTCGATCTTCTGGATGAACTTGATGACGTCGCCGCCCTCGCCACAGCCGAAGCAGTGGAACGTGCCGTGAGTGGGGCGCACGTTGAACGACGGGGTCTTCTCGTTGTGGAACGGGCACAGCCCTTTCAGGCTGCCGCCCCCGGCCCGCCGCAGCGCGACGTACTCCCCCACGACCTCGTCGATCCGGTTGCGCTCACGCACCTCCGCGATGTCGCTCTCCCGAATCCGTCCTGCCACGGTCTCCACAATAGTTCTCCCTCCCCGGTGGCTTTGCGGCACACTCGGCCTCATGGGCACAACGACCGCATTGGACGACTATGCGACGCAGTTCGCCGCCCACCGCGGGCACCTCGTCGGGGTGGCGTACCGGCTCACGAGCACCCGCGCGGACGCGGAGGACGCCGTTCAGGAAGCGTGGCTGCGCCTGGCCTCACTCGACGAGGCCGGGCGCGCCGGCATCCGCGACCTGCGGGCCTGGCTGACCACCGTCGTCGGCCGCATCTGCCTCGACCGCTTGCGTTCGGCGCCGGCGCGGCGCGAGCAGTACGTGGGCCAGTGGCTGCCCGAACCGATCGTGACGCCGTTCGGCGCGCCGGTGAGCGAGGACCCGCTCGAAGCCGCGGTGCGCGACGACGGCATCCGCATGGCCGCGCTCGTGGTGCTGGACAAGCTCACGCCCGAGCAGCGCGTCGCGTTCGTGCTGCACGACGCGTTCTCCGTGCCGTTCGCCGAGATCGCCGGCATCCTCGGCTGCTCACCCGACGCCGCCCGCCAGCACGGCTCTCGGGCGCGGCGCGCGCTCGAGAGCGCCGACCCGCCGCCGCGCGCCGAGCTGACGGAGCAGCAGCAGGTGCTGGAGAAGTTCGTGACCGCGCTGCTGGCGGGCGACATCCGGGCGATGGCCGAGGTGCTGCACCCGGACGTCGTGCTCATCGGCGACTCCGACGGCAAGGGCCGCACCACACGCCAGATCATGGTGGGCGCCGACAAGCTGTCGCGCTTCTTCCTGGGCCTGATCCGGAAGTACGAGCCCGGCGTGATCAGCCGTGGCGCGCCGATCCTCGTCAACGGCGACCTCGGCCTGTGGCTCCCGCCGATGCCCGGGCACGACGGGTTCCTCTCCGTCGACGAGCATGTCCAGTCCATGAGCCTGCGCGACGGCCGCATCGTGGCCATCTACGACATCGTGAACCCCGACAAGCTCACGCACATCACGCGCCCCGCCTGACCGGTCACGGCAACGGCACCTGGCACGCGTCGCCCGAGGTGAAGCCCTGGTCGACGATGCCGAGCGCGCTGTTCATGCGCGCGCGGGAGTTCTCGAGCGCGATCTGGTAGCTCAGCTCCAGCACGCCGGCGCGGCCGAACTCGGCTTCCAGCTCGGCCACCTGCTCGTCGGTCACGCTCACCTGCGCGCCGGACATCGCGTCGGCGTAGGCCACGGCCAGCCGCTCGGCGCGCGAGAACGCGGGCGAGGTCGCGTAGTCGTCGATGTGGCGCAGCCGCTCGATGTCGAGGCCGTCGTGGCGCTGCAGCATCGTGCCGAAGTCCACGCACCACGAGCACCCGATCCGCGTGGCGACGCGGTACACCGCCAGCTCGCGCACGTCGGCGGGCAGCCGCTTCGACGCCTTCTCGGCCATCAGCTCGTGGACCACGGCCGCGCGCAGCAGGCCCGGGTGGTGGGCCACCACGGCCATCGGCTCGGGCACGGCGCCGAAGCGCTTCCCGGCGAACCGGTAGAACAGCTTCAGCAGCGGGCCGGCCTCGGTGGTGCGCTTCGCCGGGATGCGGGGCATGGTCGTCTCCTCTTCGTCGGTGCTGACGGAGGAACGAGACGGACGCCTCGGGTGTGACAGCTGAGCGTCAGCTTCGACGCCAGCAGTTCGGCCGCCACCAGTAGAGCCGGGTGCCATCGGCCGGCCAGGGCGCCCCGTGGTCGCCCCGAAGCTCGAGGTTGTCGACGGCGAGATTGAGGAGACGCCAGCCGTCGTCGACAGGTCCGGACGCGGCCGCTGTGCCAACGAGGCCGGTGAAGCGGCCCTCCATCGCACCGAGTTCGGCGTAGGCGTGCTGCGACTCGATCAGCGACGGGCGATTCGCGCCGCCGCTCCAGTCAGGCCACCGCAGCTGGATCGCGTCGTCTTCCCAGAAGCACACGGCGCAGATCGCGTGGGAGCCCGGCTGCTCCTCGAACACGAGGTGTCCACAACACGGGCACGGGTACCGAGGCATCCGCTAACCGTGGGCCGTGATCGCACGCACGTCCCAGACCCACACCCCGTCCACGAACTGCGCGGGCTTGCGCAGCAGCATCTCGACGGTGGCGCGGTAGGCGTCGGCGTGTTCGCGCGGGATGAGGACGAGCACGCTGGCGTTCCAGTAGCGCAGGTCCTTGATCGTCTGGTCGCGGTCGGCGTCGGTGACGGGCTGGACCTCGCCCGAGTCGCGGACGCGGTCGAGCAGGGTCGACGTGGGGACCTGGTAGGAGCCGTAGCGGCCGCGTTTGTCGTCCGGGCCGCTCGGGCCCACGAAGTAGCCCTCGGGCATCGCGTAGCCCAGGCCGGCGTCCATCTGCCAGTGCAGCGGCTCGGACTCGCCCGAGCCGGGCAACGGCACGGGCACCACCGTGCCACCGGGGGCGACGAAGGTGCGCCAGGTGCCGTCGGCGAAGAAGGCCGGCGTGGGCGGGCGGTCCTTGACCAGCAGCTGCGTCGGCGCGATCGGGAGAAGCACGGCGATCACCGCGCCCACCCAGAGCAGGCGCAGGGGCAGCCGGGGCCGGCCCTCTTCCGGGTCCGGCAGGGTCTCGGCCGTGGCGAACACGCGCTCGGTGGCGATCGCCAGCAGCGCGCCGATCGCGGGCACACACGCCATCGCCAGGCGCGACTCCAGCAGCGACTCGAACAGCGGCAGGTCGGCCAGCAGCTGCCACGGCCCGGCCACGCCCGTGTCCACGTGCACGGCCATGAGCTCGACACCCATCGACAGCCAGGCCATGAGGAACATCGCGATCGCGAGCGAGCGCGCCACGACCTCGCGCCACAGCCAGATCGTCACCACGACCATGAGCGCGATGAGCGGCCAGCCGAAGAACGCGTTCTCCTCGGTGCGGTTGATCGACACGTCGGCCGCGGCGTCGGGCTGGCCGGCGACCGACTGCGTGGCGAACCGCGTGAACGCGGCGAGGTCGTTGCCGACCGGGCCGTGCTCCAGGCCGGAGTAGCTCTGCGGGCCGAAGAACTGCCACCACAGCGGGAAAGCCACCAGCACGCCGGTGATCACCACGGCGAGCCCGCCGCCGAGCAGCAGCGGGCGCACCATCGCCTTGATCTCCCGCGGGCGCGACGCGAGGTACGCGACGGCGAAGATCACGAAACCCAGCGCGAAGATCAGCAGCGGCTCTTCGCCGAGGAAGATCTGGTACGCGGTGAGCACGCCGAGCCAGATCCCGTTGCGCACGAGCTTTCGGCCCTGCGCCAGGTGGATCACCTTCACCGCCAGGAACGGCAGCACGAACCACGCGACGAAGTTCGGGTGCGCGTTGCCGTGCGAGATCATCGACGGCGCGAACCCGGCCACCGCGCCGCCGATCGCCGCGGCCGCGCGGTGCCGGACGAGGTGGCGCGAGAACACCCAATACCAGGCGGCCGCGGTGCCGGCGAGGCTGCCGGTGAGCGCGATCGCCCACGTGACCGTGGGACCGAACGCGAGCGTGATCGGCGTGAGCGGGACCCCGACGCCGAGCATGGCCGTGTTGGCCATCATGTTCACGCCGAGCGGGTAGTTCTGCAGGCCCGAGTTCAGCGGGTTCTGCAGGTGCAGCACGGATTTCGCGGTGACGTCGAAGAACCACTCCCACAGGTTCTGGTCCGACGCGCTGTTCCACAGGTAGCCCGTGCCCAGGTCGCCCCAGAGGCCGCCGTACAGGATGAACGCGAACGCGAGGAAGGCCGCCACGATGCCGGCGTCGGCCCACGAAGGGCGCGGCTTCGGCGTGGCGGCGGGCTCGGACGGCCCGGGAACCGCGGGGATCAGCTCGGTCCTCGCTTCCGGTTGGAAAAGACTCACTACGGGCGCACCACCCGCGCGAAGAAGTACACCGCGCCGGTGCCGGCGTGCCGGACGAGCAGGAGGAACGGCCGGTCCACCGCGACTTCGAGCGGCTCGGCCGTGGACAGGGACAGCGTGCGCATCTGGATCGCCGTGGCGGCCGCGCCTTCGAGACCCTGCTCGTCGAGGCGCAGCACGGCCTGGTGCACCACGCTGTCGACCCACAGCGGCCGCGTGGCGGTGAGCCCGGTGAGGTCGGCGTCCTGCGTGAACACCTCGCGCACGCCGAGGGCGCGCAGGGCACCGTCGAGGTCGGTGCGGACGTCGAGCTTGATCTGGGGCAGCGAGAGGCGCACCTTGCGGCGTTTCCGGCCGGCGAGGAGCTGCTTGAGGCTCGCGGTGCCGAGCGCGGCCTCGGCGGGTGCGAGATCGCCGTCCGGGAGCAGGACGACGGCTTCGACGCCGCCCTGCGCCGGCAGGCTCACGACCTGCCAGCCGCCGGCGTGGTGGTAGCCGACGGTCTCTTCGAGGTGCATGGTCGGCACCCGACGGGTGGCCCCGGGGCTGTGGAAGTCCGCGGGGGCGGTGGCGCCGTCGGGGAAGGGGTGGCGCCAGGCGGTCTTGAGGTATAGCGCGTTGACGAGGCTGGCGCGGGTATCGGCGCTGATCGTGCCCGAGGGCAGCAGCTCCGGGATCAGGCCGTGGGTGATCCGGTCCACGTCGGTGTTGATCAGGCCGCGCGCGGCTTCGGGATCGGTGGTGAAGGGCGCGGTCTCGGCTTTGCCGCCGGGCCAGGTGACGAGCTCGTCGACGAAGGCACTCTCGACGGTGATCGCGTCGGACGCCCAGAGTGTGTTGGCGACGGCCAGCTGGGCTTCATCGCCGAGCGTCGAGGCGTCGCGCAGCACGATGGCGTGCGCGTCGAGGTCGACGTCACTGGTGGCCAGGAGCTTTCGCAGCTCCTCGGCGGTCCGCCCGCGCGCCGCCCGGGCCGCGAGGCCCAGCGCGCTGGCCGCGGAGTACGGCGAAAAACACGCGTCACCCCCACCCGCCGCTGCGGTGCGTCCCAGGGCGAGCGTGAAGTCCAAGTGGCTGTCCACGGCCATGCGGCGACCGTACCCGACCGGGTGGTTCCGGCGGCACCGAACCGATCAGCCGCCCCCCGCTCTGCCCCTCAAGCACCCTAATGCGGCGTTCGGTGCGCTGAATCGGGCACGTGCGCGCGGCGCCTCCGTTGAGGGTGGCGGCGGAGGCATGGATGGAGCAACCAACGCCGCATCGGGGCGGGGTGGGCAGCAGACGAGTGGTCGGGAGAGCGGGAGCTCAGGCGTGCCGCCCCACGTGCCAGCGGTGCCATTCGTGGGCCTGCGCGTCGGTGAGCGAGGCAACCTGGTCGACGACCACCCGCAGGCGCGCGGCGTCGTCGGCCGCGGCGTGCCACGGGGGCACGAAGAGCGGGTCCAGGGACTCCGGGGCGCGGCGCAGGAGAGCGGCGACCAGCTGCGCGATCAGCTCGCGCTGGCCGTCCTGCATGGCGAGGCGGCGGCGGTCGCTCATGACATAGCGCAGAGCCAGGGCCTTGAGCAGCGCGACCTCCGCCGCGACCTGGTCCGGGACGGCGAGGCGGGCGCCGTAGCGCAGCAGCGGGCCCTCGCCGTAGACGCTGCGGGTGCCGGTGACCGCGGCGGACGCGAAGCGGCCCACGAGCTCGCTCGTCAGCTGCTTCAACGCCACCTGGGCGCGCAGCGAGCCGTCCGGGGCGGTGCCGACGAGGGCGGCCACCACGGGCAGGTCGAGCAGCTCCTTGGCCGCGCCCTCCAAAGTGGACGCCGACAGCGTGGAGAAGTGCCGCGCCGCGGCTTCCGCGACGGCCGCGCGTTCGTCCGGATCCGCCAGCACGCTCAGCGAGATGCGTCCTGCCAGTACACCGTCCTCGACGTCGTGGACGGAGTAGGCCACGTCGTCGGACCAGTCCATGATCTGGGCCTCGAGGCATCGCCGCTCGCCCGGTGCCCGGGAGCGCACCCACTCGAACACGGGCACGTCGTCGGCATACACGCCGTACTTCTGCTGCCCCGGCCGGCGCCGCCACGGGTACTTCGTGGTCGCGTCGAGGCAGGCGCGCGTGAGGTTGAGGCCCGCCGCCGCGCCGGCTTCGTCGAGCGACTTCGGTTCCAGGCGCGTGAGGATGCGCAACGTCTGCGCGTTGCCCTCGAACCCGCCGCACGCCTGGGCGACGTCGTCGAGCGCCTGCTCGCCGTTGTGCCCGAACGGCGGGTGCCCGATGTCGTGCGCGAGCCCGGCCGTGTCGACGAGGTCCGGGTCGGCGCCCAGCTCCTCGGCGATGCCGCGCCCGATCTGCGCGACCTCCAGCGAGTGCGTGAGCCGCGTGCGCGGCACGCCGCTGACCTCGGCCCCCTCGCCGGGGCCGACCACCTGCGTCTTGCCCGCCAGCCGGCGCAGCGCGGCCGAATGCAGCACGCGGGCGCGGTCGCGCGCGAAGTCGCTGCGGCCGTCCGGCCGCGCGCCGGCCAGCGCCGCGCCCTTGGGTGCCTCGGCCAGCACCCGGGCGCGGTCGTACTCGGAGTACCCGTCGCTCACCCGGCCAGCTTAAGCGCGGCCACCGACAATTCCCCGGGGAAGTTCAGCCCATGAACGTGTCGAACAGCTCGTCGGCCGGCGATTTCGTGAGCTCGTAGAACAGCAGCGCGCCCGTCTCGCGGAAGATGTAGCGGACCTGCGTCACGCGCTCCTGCACGATCGGGCCGCTGTGCGTCGGCGCGGTCCACGCGTCGAGGCCGAGGTCCGCCGCCATCGTCCGCGCGCGGTAGGAGTGCCACGGGTCGCTCACGAGCACCGCCGTGTGCCAGCCGCGCGCCTGCACCTGGTCGGCCACGGCCCGCAGGCTCCGCAGCGTGTCGCTGCCCTCGCCGACCGCCAGCGTCGCGGACGCGGGCACGCCGTGCTGCGTCAGCCACCGCGCGCCGGCCGCGGCCTCGGTGAAGTTGTCAGCCGCCTTCTTGCCCCCAGCGGTCACCACGGTCTTCGCGACACCCGCGTCGTAGAGCTGGCGCGCCTTCTCCAGCCGTGCGGTGAAGATGCCCGACGGCTTGCCGTTGTACTGCGCGGCCCCCAGCACCACGATCACGTCGGCCGGCGTGCGGTCGTTCTCGCGCGCGACCTGCCACACGCGAAACGCCGTACCGCCGACGACGGCGAGCACCACGAGCACCGCGCCGAACGCGATGCGGCGCAGCCAGTTCGCCCACGTGGGTGGTGTTCTCATGCCCGCCATCTTTTCAGAGCCGCACGCGATTCCGGCGCAGGCACCCCGGCGTCACAGCCAGCCGCGTTCCTCCGCCAGCCGCACGGCCTCGGCGCGCGTGCGGGCGCCCGTCTTGCCGATCGCGGCCGAAAGGTGGTTGCGCACAGTGCCTTCCGAGAGGAACAGCGCCTTCGCGATGTCCGCGACGGTGCTGCCGTCGCGCGCGGTCGAGAGGACGTCGCCCTCCCGCCCGGTGAGCGGGCTCGCCCCGGTCGCCAGCGATTCGGCCGCCAGCGCGGGATCCACCACCCGCAGTCCACTGTGGACTCGCCGGACGGCCTCCACGAGCTGCTCCGGCGGCGCGTCCTTCACCACGAACCCGGCGGCGCCCGCGGCCATCGCCCGCGCCAGGTACCCGGGCCGGCCGAAGGTCGTGCAGATGATCACACGGCACGAGGGCAGCGCGGCGTGCAGCTCCGCGGCCGCGGCGAGACCGTCCTTGCCGGGCATCTGCACGTCGAGCAGCGCGACGTCCGGCGCCGCCTCCTTCGCCGCGGCCAGCACCTCGTCGCCCGACCCGACCTGCGCCACGACCTCGATGTCGGCCTCCAGCCCGAGCACGGTGGCCAGGGCTCCGCGCACCATCGCCTGGTCGTCGGCCAGCAGAACGCGGATCACGCAAGTCCTCCCGCGGGTTCGGCACGCACGGCCTGGACGGCCGGCGGCTCAGCTTCCGGAACCTCCGCCCGGACCACCCATCCTCCCCCGGGCCGCGGCCCGCTGTGCAGCGTCCCCCCGACGCCGCCGACGCGTTCGGTGAGCCCGCGCAGCCCGTTGCCCTGCGCCGCTTCGGCCCCGGCGCCGTCGTCGGCCACCTCGAGCCAGTCGCGCCCGAACCGCACGCCGACGCGCTCGGCCCCGGAGTGGCGCAACACGTTGGTGACCGCTTCGCGCAGCACGTATCCGAAGGTGCTCTGCAGCTGTGGCAGCACGTTGTCCACGGCGTAGGGCAAGTCCGCCTCGATCTCCGCCGCCCGCAGCGCCGCGCGCGCCCCGGCGAGCTCCGCGGCCAGCGACACCTCGCGGTACTCCGACACGGTCAGCCGCACGTCCGACAGCGCGCTGCGGGTCAGTCCCTCGACCTCGCGGATCTCCTCGACCGCGCGCCCGACGTCGCCGGAGCTCTCCAGCACCCGCCGCGCCAAACCGGCCTTCACCGTGATCGTGGTGAGGCTGTGGCCCAGCAGGTCGTGCAGGTCGCGGGCCACGCGCTGGCGCTCGTTGGCCACCGCGAGCGTGGCGATCTCCTGGTTGGCCAGCTCCAGCCGGCGCACCGCCCGGACGAGGTTGGCCATGAAGAACATCGCCAGCGTGATCGCGCCGACCGAGATCAGATCACCGCCGTCGGTTTGGATCCGGCCGTCGGCCAGCAGCACCACGGCCACCGCACCCAGCGCCAGCGTGTCGAGGATCGCGGCCCAGCCCGCCGGGAAGAGGAAGGCGAGCGTGGCCGTCGCGTAGAGCAGGATGTACGGGCTCGTGTCCACCAGCAGCGTCGCGAGCAGGCCCAGCGCCAGCATCACGGCACCGAACGTGAGCTTCACCTGCCGCGGCTTGCGGAACACCGTCGGGAAGACCACGTAACACGCGCCGTAGCCGTAAACCAGCAGCGCCATCAGCACCCGCGTCCACAGCGGCTCGCCACCCGTGGCGAGCTCGCGGGTGACCGGGACGAGGAAGGGCAGCAGGAAGAGCACCGCGAAGATCGGCCAGCCGATCTTGTTCGGACCTCCCCGGTGCCCGATCATCGGGTCGTCCCACCACGAGGACCGGTCGCCCAGCGCGAACCGGAACCGGGTCTGCGCAATCGACGCGGGCTCTTCCTTCGTCCGCTGCACCGTCGTTCCCTCCCGTCCCGGTCAGACCCGGGCGCTGTCCTTACGGTATCGCCTGATCACGAGCGCTCCGAGGACCACGGCCCAGCCCGCCAGCACCGCGACCGCGGTCGGGAAGCTCACGAGCAGCTCGTTGGTCACGGCCGGGCGCACCAGCCCGATCAGCCAGTAGGTGGGCAGCAGCTGCGCGACGTCGTGCATCCACGAGGGCATGCTCTCGATCGGGATCCACAGGCCGCCGAGGAAACCCATGCCGAGCATCACGATCATCGAGATGGGCTGCAGCGACTCCGGCGTGGCGAGCTGGCCGAGCAGCAGGCCCAGCAGCACGAGCGGGATGGTGCCGAGCCACAGGCCGGCGATGATCCGCAGCCAGTCACCGCCGCCGAGGTGCACGTGTTCGATGAAGATCGCCACGAGTGGCACCAGCAACAGCGCGGGCAGCCCCACGAGCAGGCCGGACACGGCCTTGCCGCCGAGGTACGAAGCCCCCGAGAGCGGGGTCAGCCGCAGCTGTCGCTGCCAGCCACTCGCGCGCTCGATCGCGAGCCGGGCTCCGTTGGTCGTGGCGGCGGCGAACATTCCGAACGCCATCATGTTGACCATGACCACGGCCACGATCGCCGCGTGGTCCGGGTCGCTCGCCTTGGTGAAAACGTTGGCCTGCAACAAGAACATCAACACCGGGAAAGCGACGACGAAGATGAGGAACCGCATGGAACGGAACAGCCGCTTGATCTCGACGGCCAGGTAGGACGGGTTCATCGGGCTGCTTCTTCCGGTTCGGTGTGGTCTTCCGCGGTCAGCGAAAGGAACGCGCCTTCGAGGCCGACGGCGCTGATCTCGATGTCGTGCACGGCCGGCACGGCGGCCATCAGCGCTCGCAGCGTGGCGTCCGAATCGCTGCTGGAGATCGCGGCGCGCTCGCCGCGCAGCTCGAAGTCGGTCACCGCGGGCAGCGTCGCCACGAGACGTTCGGTCTCCCCGGTGGCATCCGGCAGCACCGCGCGGATGGTGCGGCCGCCGGCCAGTGCGCGCACCTGCGCGACCGACCCGTCGGCGACGACCCGGCCGGACCGCATCAGCACCACCCGGTCGGCGAACTCCTCGGCCTCCTCCAGGTAATGCGTCGCGAACAGCACCGTGCGGCCGCTCTCGGTGAAGGAGTACATGGATTTCCAGAACTCGCGCCGCGTGCCCACGTCCATGGCCGCCGTCGGCTCGTCGAGCACCAGCAGATCGGGGTCCGACACCAGCGCGACGGCGAAGCGCACCCGCTGCTTCTGCCCGCCGGAGAGCTTGTTGGCCCGCCGGTCGGCGATGTCGTCGATCCCCGCCTGCCGCAGCGCCTGCTCGAGCGGCATCGGCGTGCGGTGCAGCTTCGCGACCATGCGCACCGTCTCGCGCACGGTCAGGTCGTCGAGAAGAGTGCCGCCCTGCAGCATCGCCCCGATCATCCCGGCGCGCACCGCGTCGCCCGGCGTCTTGCCGAACACCGTGACCTCACCCGCGTCGGGCTTGCTGAGCCCCAAGATCATGTCGACGGTGGTGGACTTGCCCGCGCCATTCGGCCCGAGCAGCGCCACCACCTCCCCCGGCGCGATCGTCAGCTCGACCCCATCGACGGCCCGCACCTCGCCGTAGTGCTTCCTCAACCCGCTCAACCGAACGGCGGCCCCCGCCGCGACGTCCCGCGTCCCGCGCGTGGCCTGTGTGGTTTCCATGCCTTGAAGACTGCCGGGATTGGGGCGTGGGTCCGCAGGCCGAGCGTCACGTCGTGACCGTGACAGGTGTCAGGGGTCGCGGCCCGGCCCGACAAAGCACAACGGCCCTCCCCCGTGATCCGGGGAAGGGCCGTGTACGAAAAGTGTCAGCAGCCGAGCAGCCGAGGCGCCAGGTACTCCACGACCTTGTCGATCGCGATGCGTTCCTGGGTCATGCTGTCGCGTTCGCGGACGGTGACGGCCTGGTCTTCGAGCGAGTCGAAGTCCACGGTGACGCAGTACGGGGTGCCGATCTCGTCCTGGCGGCGGTAGCGGCGGCCGATGGCCTGCGCGTCGTCGAAGTCGACGTTCCAGTGCTTGCGCAGGGTGGCGGCGAGGTCGCGGGCCTTGGGCGAGAGGTCGGCGTTGCGCGAGAGCGGCAGCACCGCGGCCTTGAACGGCGCGAGCCGCGGGTCGAGGTGCAGCACGGTGCGCTTGTCGGTGCCGCCCTTGGCGTTGGGGACCTCTTCCTCGTCGTAGGAGTCGACGAGGAAGGCCATCATCGAGCGGCCGACACCCGCCGCCGGTTCGATCACGAACGGGCGGTAGCGCTGGCCCGAGGCCTGGTCGAAGAACGACAGGTCCACGCCCGAGTGGTTCGAGTGCGTGGTGAGGTCGAAGTCGGTGCGGTTGGCGATGCCCTCGAGCTCGCCCCACTCCTGGCCCGCGTTGAAGTCGAACCGGTACTCGATGTCCACGGTGCGCTTCGCGTAGTGCGAGAGCTTTTCCTTGGGGTGCTCGAAGTGGCGCAGGTTCTCCGACTTGATGCCGAGGTCGGTGTACCACTTGGTGCGCTCGTCGATCCAGTACTGGTGCCAGCGCTCGTCCTCGCCCGGCTCGACGAAGAACTCCATCTCCATCTGCTCGAACTCGCGCGTGCGGAAGATGAAGTTGCCCGGCGTGATCTCGTTGCGGAAGGACTTGCCGACCTGGCCGATGCCGAACGGCGGCTTCTTGCGCGAAGCCGTCTGCACGTTCAGGAAGTTCACGAAGATGCCCTGCGCGGTCTCCGGGCGGAGGTAGTGCAGGCCTTCCTCGCTCTCGACCGGGCCGAGGTAGGTCTTGAGCATCATGTTGAAGTCGCGCGGCGCGGTGTACTTGCCGCGCGTGCCGCAGTTGGGGCACGGCACGTCGGACAGGTCGTCCTCCGACGTCGCCTTGCCGGTGCGGCCTTCGTAGTCCTCGGCGAGCTGGTCGGCGCGGAAGCGCTTGTGGCAGTGGAGGCACTCGATCAGCGGGTCGGTGAACACGTTCACGTGGCCCGAGGCGACCCACACCTGGCGCGGCAGGATCACCGACGAGTCGAGCCCGACCACGTCTTCCCGGCCCTGCACCATGGTCTTCCACCACTGGCGCTTGATGTTGTCCTTCAGCTCCACGCCGAGAGGCCCGTAGTCCCACGCCGACCTGGTGCCGCCGTAGATCTCTCCCGACGGGAAGACGAAGCCACGGCGCTTGCACAGACTGACGACGGTTTCGATGGTGTTGGCGGGCACTCCACGCTCCGGACGCATGCGGGGACGGTTATCTGACTAAGAGGTCCAGCGTATCCGGCCGCCCCCGCGGCCCTTCCGGCGAGGTGAGCAGGGCTCAGGGCCGGCCCGTCAGCGACGCCGTGACGACCCGGTTGTCGTCGTAGCCCTCGGTGCCGCCGACGTAGTCGCCGCCGCACGTGACGAGCACCAGTTTGTGGGGCCCGTCCGGGGAAAACAGCTTCGCGGACTCCGCGGCGAGCCCGGACTTGTGGATCGTGCGGACCTCGTCGACGCGGTAGCTCCACTTGCCGCCCGAGGTGTCGGTGACCGTCACGGCCTGGCCCTGCTCCACCTGCCACAGCTGGTCGAACGGCCCGGTGCGGCCCTTCCAGTTCACGTGCCCGGAGAACAGCGTGACGCCCTGGTCGGCGCCCAGGCCCGAGCCCCACCACGCGGCTTCGGCGAGGCTCTGCGGGATCACCAGCGCGCCGTCGTCACCCACGGGTTCCTGCACGAGTTTCGCGGTGCCGCCGCCGGGCAGCAGCACGGTGCCGGGCGTCTGCCCCGGGTCGGCCTGCTTCTGTGCCGACTGCTGCGCCGCACCCGCTCCCGCCGCCGGTACCGGTACAGAAGCCGCGCCGCTGGCGAGACCGGGTTCATCCTTTCCGGTGAAGATCAGGAGGGCGACGACGAGCGCCGCCACCACCACGGCCCCGACGGCGCCCAGTACCCACTTGGTCCTCGCGGGCCGTTCCTGTGTCCCTTGCATCGTGCTCCCTGCTCCGGTGTGTCGTGCGCAGGAAGACATGCCGCGGGACGCGGGCGGGGTTGCACCCGATCGTGCTCAGTCCGGACGCGAGACCAGGTTCGCCGTGACGATGCGGTTCTCGTCGTAGCCCTCGGTGCCGCCGACGTAGTCGCCGCCGCACGTCACGAGCACCAGCCGGTGCGGCCCGGACTGCGCGAACCACTGCGGCGCCTGCTCCGGGAGCTGCTCCTTGCGCACGGTCGCCGCACCGGTCACGCGGTAGAGCCAGCGCCCGCCCGAGGAGTCGACGATGCTCACGTTGTCGCCCGTGCGCACGCGCCACAGGTCGTCGAACGGTCCCTTCGTGCCGGCCCAGTTGACGTGACCGGACAGCACGGCCGCGCCCTGCTTCGAGCCGAGGCGCGCGCCCCACCACGCGGCGTCGCCGAGGCCACGCGGGATCGGCAGGATCCCGTCGCGCGTCACCTCGGTGCGCACGAGCCGGGCCTCCGACCCGTCGGGCAGCCGGACGCTGCCGGGCCGTTGCACGCCCACGGCGGCGCCGTCCGCGGGCAGCTCGGCGGGCGCGCCGTCCTCCCCCGGCAGCGAGCCGGGCGGCGGTTCCGCCGCGGCGGCGGGCACGGGCGCGGGGCCCCAGGTCAGCACGACCACGCCCGCGGCCAGCGCGAGCACGGCGACCACCGCTGACACGACGGCCAGCGCGGTGCGCAGCACGGGGACCTACTCGCCGCGCGAGCGCGCCGTGCGCCGGCGGCCCAGCCCGATCGCGAGCCCGCCGAACACCAGACCGGCGACCAGCAGGCCGAGGCCGAGCGGCAGCCGGTAGTCGCTCGACGGAGCGGCTGCGGCCGTACCGAGATAACCGGCCGGGACCTCGGTGGGCACCGGCGGCTGCGTCGCCGTCGCGCCGTTTCCGCTGCCACCGGACACGGCCACGAAGTTCTTCGGGATCGAGCAGCTCACGCCGCCGAGCACCAGCGTGGTGCTCACGTCCGGCAGCGGGTCGCCCGACTCGTTGCGCACGTGGGTGGTCACGTCGACGCGCCAGCCGGCCTGAGCCGTGACGTCGCCGTTGCGCCAGCCGTCCTGCCTGATCAGCTGGTCGAACGAGGACACACGGGACACCACGACGTCCGAGAGCGACTTGGTCGCGTCGGCCCCCTCGACGGCCCTGGGCGCGCCCAGGCGCAGGTTCTTCACGCTCAGCGAACCCGAGCCCGCGGGCATCGTGACCTGCTTGAGGGTGTCGTCCTCGCCGCGCACCCAGAGCCGGGTGAGCGTGGTGGTGCCGGTGACCTTGTTCGGGGCCGAGCAGTCGGCGGCGCTGCGCGCGTTCTCCAGCACCAGCATCGTGTTGTCGACCGGGCGGGCCTTGCCGCGGGCGTTGTCGCGCAGGGCGTAGTTGGTCTCGGCGACGGCCGCCGGCACGTTCGTGGCCTGCAGGGCCGCGACGACGTTGTGGTCGCGGCTCGCGATCCCGGCCGGGTACGGGCTCGTGGGCGCGTCGCCGAACTTGCCGAGGTCGATCTCCCAGTTGCCGCCGAAGGTCGAGCGCTCGCCGTCGTTCTTCGGCACGGCCACGCGGTCGGCCGAGAGCTTCGACTGGCCGGGGGTGAGCGGTGACCGCTGCGTCTCGGTGATCAGCGAGCCGCCGTGCTGCGGGTCGGAGCCCAGCCGCACCGACGCCACGTTGGCGAACGACACGGGACCGGTCTTCTCGTCGACGGCCTTCACGGTCTGCGTCGTCTGGGCGGCGGCCACCGGAGCGAGCGCGGGCAACGCCGCCACCGCCAGGATCGCCGCCTTCGTCACGAAACGAGTCATTGTCTCCCCACTGCCTCCGCCTCGATTCGGGCGGATCGTCAGCGTACGAGAAGCGACGAAACGCCCCGCGTCAACCTTGCACCGTCGGCCACCGGTTGCGAAGCCGAAGTGCCGATTCCTGACGAACTCACCCGATCGGGTGAGGCTGGTGTGAGTGACGGTGACCGACAGGAGCCACGGAGGGGAACACTACGATGACCGTGACCGTTGTCGACAATGACATCCGACTTCGGAACCCGCCGGCTCGTCCGGCGGCTTCGCGCGCAAGGGGAGGCAACGATGGCACCGGCCAGCACAGGCGCTCTTTCGGCCGGCACCGGCACGTCCGGTGACCCGGCGACAGCGCCGGCCGGCCCGATCGAGGCTCCCGCATCGGGTCCGCTGGGTCCGTCGGGCTCCGCGCTCGCCGACGCCGGTGATCTGCTGCGCGCGCTCGCCGCCCCCGTCCGGATCGCCATCGTGCTGCAGCTGCGCGAGGCCGACCGGTGTGTCCACGAGCTGGTGGACGCCCTCGACGTCGCTCAGCCGCTGATCAGCCAGCACCTGCGGGTGCTGAAGACGGCGGGCGTGGTGCAGGGTGAGCGCCGGGGCCGGGAAGTCGTGTACCGCCTGGTGGACGACCACCTGGCCCACATCGTCGTCGACGCGGTCACCCACGTGCAGGAAGGGAAGTGACCATGACCTCGACCCCCCACTCGGCGGCCCCATCGGCGCCCACCCCGAACTCCAACCCGGCCCCGGTGCCCGGGCGCCGCTCGACCAAGCAGCGCGCGGCGGTGGTCGACCTGCTCAGCACGGTCGACGACTTCCGCTCCGCGCAGGAGCTGCACGACGAGCTGCGCAAGCGCGGCGACGGCATCGGCCTGACCACCGTGTACCGCACGCTGCAGTCGCTGTCGGAGGCCGGCGAGATCGACGTGCTGCGCACCGACTCCGGCGAGGCGATCTACCGCCGCTGCTCCACGCACCACCACCATCATCTCGTGTGCCGCGTGTGCGGGCGCACGGTGGAGGTCGAGGGCCCCGCCGTGGAGCGCTGGGCCGAGAAAATCGCCTCCGAGCACGGATTCTCCGAAATCAGCCACACCGTGGAGATCACGGGCACCTGCGCCGAACACGCGGGCTGACGCGCCCTCAGTACTCGTACGGGTCCTTCGGTGCGGCGATCCGCTCGACGGTCGCCGGCACGAAATCGGGCGTGTACGAGTTGTTCTCGTTGGCCGTGCCGGGCACGACCTGCCCGGTGACCCGCAGCCAGGTGTCGCTCGGGAACCGGTCGGCGCCGCCGCCCTTCAGGTGCACGGTGACGGGTGCGGCGTCGGCGGCGCAGCAGCTGATCACCAGGCGCGCGAGCAGCGTGGTGCTGCCCTCGTGCACGACGAACCCGGACATGCCGATGGTGCGGCCGTTCATCGTCCCGTTGGAGTCCCAGCCCGCGCGCGTGACGACCTCGTTCATCGCCAGCTCCACGACCTTGCCCGCCGGCAACGGCGGGAACGCGGCCGCGGACGTGGTCGCGGCGCTCTGCGGCACGCGCGCCGTGGTGCGCGTGACCGAGTCGGCGCCGAGCGCGGGCGGGGCCACGAGGAACACCGCGAGCACGGGCACCACCAGCAGCCAGGCCGAGCGCGCGGGGTGGGCATGCCCGTGGCCGTCGTCGACGTGGTCGTGGGCTTCATGACCGGCCGGTGAGGACTCCGGCGCCGCCGCCTTCACCGTGGCCCGCGCCGCCACGAGGTCACGCAGGATCGCGACCGCGCCGAGCACCAGCATCACCACGCCGCCCGCGATGATCCACGGCTGCTGCGCGGGCTTGACGTAGCGCAGGTAGTCGCCGTTCACCGCGATCTTCACCAGCGCCCCGCCGAGCAGGATCAGCAGCACGTTCTGCGTTTCACGCCTCATCGCGCACCCCCCAGCAGCAACGCGCCCACGACCGTGCCGCACGCCAGCGCCACCACGAACGTCACCGGCGCGAACCGCACCGCGAACGACTTCCCGAACGTGCCGGCCTGCAGCGCGAACAGCTTCACGTCGATCGCCGGGCCGACCACGAGGAACACGAGCTTCGGCAGCAGCGGCACCGCCGTGAGCGAGGCGGCCACGAACGCGTCGGCCTCACTGCACAGCGCGAGCACCACGGCCAGCACCGCCATCACGATCACGCCGACCACGACCTGGTCCGCCAGCACCCCGAACCACTGAGCGGGCACGAGCACGTTGAGCGTCGCCGAGATCAGCGCCCCCAAGACCAGAAATCCGCCGGCCTCGACGAGATCCGTGCGCGCCGTCTCCGCGAAGACCTTCCAGCGCTGTCCCGGCTCGACGTCGGGCAGCCGCCGCAACGCGCGTTCGGTGATCCACGAGAGCTTGCCCCAGCGGGCCCAGATCCAGCCCATCACCATCGACGTCGCGAGCGAACCGAGAAAGCGCGCCAGCACCATCTCCGGCCGCCCGGGGAACGCGACGGCCGTGGCCACCAGCACCACCGGGTTCACCGCGGGCGCGGCCAGCAGGAAGGTGAGCGCCGCGGCCGGCGCGACCCCCTGGCCGATCAGCCGCCGCGCCACCGGCACGGACGCGCACTCGCACCCCGGCAGCGCGACACCGGCGAGCCCGGCGACCCCCACCGCCGCGCCCGCGCGCTTCGGCAGCACGCGTTCCAGCACCCGCGCGGGCACGAACGCGGCGATCGCACCGCTGATCAGCACGCCGAGCACGAGGAACGGCAGCGCCTGCACACACACGGCCACAAACACCGTCGAGCCCGTGCGCAGCGCGGGCACGTCGAACAGGTCCTGCAACCGGCCCTGCGCGAGGATCGCAACGAGCAGCACCGCGCAGAGGATCTCGATCGAGCTGACCCGGATCCGCCGCGCGCGCCGCTTCTGCTCGGGCGCGTTGTCGACAAGGGTTTTCACGAGGCCCGATGATGCCAGTCGGCACCGTCGCAATCCCAGCGGGACACAGCGCGAGGGGACCGCTCGGACCGATTTCGGCCCGAATCCGCCGTTCGCGCCCCCGTCAACCGGACAAGCAGGGCGCGAACGTCAGTCCTGGCCCAGCCCCGGCAGTTCCGTCCGCAGCTGCGACGCGGTGGAGACCACGAGCATCAGCAACGTGCCCAGCGCCGACGGGTCCATGCCCTCGGCCGGGAACGCGTAGCGCAGTGTCACGTCGACCCCGCTGTCGGTGTGGCCGACACCGAGCGTGCCGAACAGGCCCTGCCCCGCGCGTTCGGCCACGGCGACGGCGATCGCCGGGTTGTCGGGCAGGTCCCACGCGACCACGCAGGTCAGGCTCAGCACCGTGAGCCCGTCGGCCAGGCGCGTGGCCTGGATGACGCACGGAACCTCGGCGTGGCGGAAGGTGATCGCGCCGTCGTCGTCCACGTGCACGTCGAGGTAGCGCTCCAGGGCCTCGCGCGCGAGCGCGAGCAGCGCGGCCGTGTCGGCCGCCTCGGAAGTACTCACGACGCTTCCCCGGCCGCGCGCTCGGCTTCCGCCTGGTCGACCGCGGCACCGAACCGGCGGTCACGCTTGGCGAACTCGAGGCACGCGTTCCACAGGTGCATCCGGTCGAAGTCGGGGAAGAGCGTGTCCTGGTAGACCATCTCCGCGTACGCCGACTGCCACAGCATGAAGTTCGACGTCCGCTGCTCGCCCGAGGGCCGCAGGAATAGATCGACGTCGGGCATCTCGGGCTGGTACAGGTACTTCCCGATCGTGCGCTCGTCGATCTTGTCCGGGTTGAGCTTGCCCGCGGCCACGTCCTGGCCGATCCGGCGCATCGCGTCGCCCAGCTCGGCGCGGCCGCCGTAGTTGACGCACATCGTCATGTTGAGCCTGGTGTTGTTCTTGGTCTTCTCTTCCGCGACCTGCAGCTCCTTGATCACGCTGGCCCACAGCTTCGGCCGCCGCCCCGCCCAGCGGATGCGCACGCCGATCGAGCCCAGGTAGTCGACCTGGCGCCGGATGGTGTCGCGGTTGAAGCCCATGAGGAAGCGCACCTCCTCCGGGCTGCGCTTCCAATTCTCCGTGGAGAACGCGTAGACCGAAAGCCACTTCACGCCGAGCTCGACGGCGCCGCTGGCCACATCGATCATCACGGCCTCGCCGCGCTTGTGGCCCTCGATGCGGGGCAGGCCGCGCTGGTTGGCCCAGCGCCCGTTGCCGTCCATCACCAGCGCCACGTGCTTCGGCACGAGATCCTTCGGGATCTCCGGTGGCCTGGCTCCCGACGGGTGCGGCTCCGGTGCCCGCAGCTCGTACCCCGACGCCCGGACCTCGCGTCCCCTGCGCAGCACTTCGCGCCTCCTGGAAGAGTGAAAATTTCCTACGCGCAAGACCCTACTTGGCCGGTGTCACGGTCTCCCGGGCACGCCTTTCGACCAGTGGAAGAGAACGCAGCTGGCGTTCGAGGTGCCACTGCAGGTGAGCCGCCACCAGGCCCGACGCGTCACGCCGGGTCACACCGTGCGAGGCCTCCGCCACCGGCCATTCGCCGTGCAACAGGGCTTCGAGCAGGGTGAGCACCTCGGGCGCGGGGTGCACGGAACCCGCGATGCGGCAGTCCGGGCACATCGAGCCGCCGGCGGCCACGTTGAACGCGGCGTGCGGGCCGGGCAGGCCGCAGCGGGCGCACTCGGTGATGGCGGGCGCCCAGCCGGCGTAGGCCATGGCCCGCAGGAAGAACGCGTCGAGAACGAGGGAGGCGTCGCGTTCGCCGCCCGCGAGCGCGCGCAACGCGCCCACGACCAGCAGGTACAGCTTCAGGACCGGCTCGCCCTCTTCGGCCGAGAGCCGGTCGGCGGTCTCGGCGATCGCGCTCGCCGCGGTGTAGCGCTGGTAGTCGGCGACCAGCGGCAGCGCGAACGCGTCCACGGTCTCGACCTGGGTGATCACGTCGAGCGTGCGGCCGGTGTAGAACTGCACGTCCACGTGCCCGAAGGGCTCCAGCCGGGCCCCGAACCGCGACGAGGTGCGGCGCACGCCCTTGGCCACGGCACGGACCTTCCCGTGCCGGCGGGTCAGCAGGGTGACGATCCGGTCGGCCTCACCCAGCTTGTGCGTGCGCAGCACCACTCCGGTGTCGCGGTAGAGGTTCACCACCCCGACATCGTCCCACTTCCGGGCGACGCCGGGGCGGTGACACCCTGGTTCAGCGCGTCAACAGCCGTAGTAACCGGTGCAGTACGTGGTGACCGTGGTCGCCGCGACGATCCCGATGATGAGGAACGTGATCGCGAGCGCGTAGCCGATGCCGCCGACGATCGTGGCGATCAGGCACAGCGTCTTCGTGGTCTGCGACGCCTGCTGGGCCATCGCGTAGTTGCCCTGCATCTTGAAGGTGCGGACCTCGTTGGACTTCATGATCGCGAAGATCGCGAGGATCCACATCAGGAAGATGCAGCCGATCGCCCAGCCCTTGTACTCCTTGATGGCGTTGATGTCGCCACCCGGCGGCATCCCCATGCCGGGGCCGTAACCGGGCTGCCCGAACGGCGCCTGCTGGCCGTACTGACCCTGCTGGCCGTACTGGCCTTGCTGGCCGTAGGGCGTCGGCATCGGGCCGGACGGCGTGCCATACGGCTGCTGGCCGTAGGGCGGCTGCGGCTGACCGTACGGATTGGTCATGACTGGTTCCCCAAACTCCTCGTGCTTCCGGCGAGCTCCCCCCGCCGCGGGTCTTGCTCCGCGCCCCTGCCCGATCGAAGCCGCGGCCCGGCGATGTCGATCAGTGCAGCAGCTTCGCGGGTCAATGCTGCGGCGGCTGGCCGAACTCGCCCGGCTGGACCTTCTGCGTCTCTTCGGGCTGCGCGGGCGCTTCCACGGCCGGCGAACCCGGCTGCAGCATCTGCGTGCGCTCGGCTCCGTCGAACGCGCCGCTCTCGGGCTGCGCGGCGGCGCCGCCCGGCTTGAGCATCTGCGTGGGCTCGGCCTGCTCGAACGCGGTCGCGCCCGGCGACTCGGCGACCGGCTGCACGAACCCGCCATTGGCGGGGGCACCTGGCTGGCCGAAGCCACCCGACGGCGGCTGGCCGAACTCGCCCGGCTGACCGAAACCGCCGGCGGCCGGCTGACCCGGCTGCCCGAACCCGGGCTGCGCGCCGAACCCACTCGGCTGCTGCCCGAACCCGGCGGGCTGCTGGGCGAACCCACCCGGGTGCTGGCCGGCGGGCGGGAACCCGCCACCGAAGGGCTGCTGCTGGCCGAAGCCCGGCTGCCCGAATTGGCCCGCGGGCGCGGCGTCGGCGGGCACCACGATCGTGCTGACGATCTTGTCCGAGAACGTCTGCGACTTGTCGTCCCACAGCGGCCACAGGTAACCGAGGCCGCAGAGGAAGCCGTCGAGCACGTGCGCGAGGTCGCGCAGGAACGCCATGCCGGCGCCGATGGGCTGCCCGGTGGCCTCGCTGACGAGCTTGATGCCGACGACGCGCTTGCCGAGCGACTGCCCCGTGTTCCCGGCCGTGATCCAGCGGTTGTAGATCTGCCAGCCGATGTTCCCGAAGATCGCGAGCCCGTAGATGATCGCCCCGGCGCTCCACGAGGCGATGGAGACCAGCAGGGCGATGATGATGGCGGCGAGGAACGGCCCGAAGTCGATCAGGTAGGCGCCGGCGCGCTGGCCCCAGTTCGCATAGGCGCCCCCGCCGGGCGGGCCGTACGGGTTCGGCTGACCGAACCCACCGGGCTGCCCGAACCCGGGCGGCTGGCCGAAACCACCGGCGGGCGGCTGACCGAACCCGGGCTGTCCGAAGCCCGGCTGGCCCTGCGCGTCCGGCTGGCCGAAGCCCGGCTGCGCCTGACCCGGCTGTCCGAAACCGGGCTGTTGCCCGAAACCGCCGGACTGCTGGGGGAACCCGCCCGAAGGCGGTTGCTGGCCGAAGCCGCCGGGTGCACCGAACGGCTGCTGCCCTTGCGGTTGTCCGAAGGGCGGCTGGCCCTGCGGCTGCCCCATGGGCCGGCCGTAGGGATCGGTCATCGTGTTCTCCCCCTCGCTCGTCCTGACTCGCGCGCGGTGGCACGCGAGAACCGGCCGAGTCCGATGAGGACGGGCCGGTGCGCGGGAGCGTACCTGGTCCGGACGCGGTCGGCCCACGTAGGCGTCCGCACCGGGTGGCAGCCCGAAACCCGTACGACGAACGGGAAGCGAAGACGGTTCCGGCGGAAGGAAAACTCAGACCGACAAGCCGGTGAACGGCGCGAAAGGCAGGTTCCGCACCACGAACCAGATCGCGAACACCACCGCCACCACGAGCGGCGTGCGGCGCCAATGCAGCCACGACCGGACCGCCCGGCCGCGCAGCCGCCCGACGGTCCACGCGACACCGCTCCACACGAACAGCGCCACGAACACGAGCGCCACCGCGTTGTAGTGCACGGCGCCGGCGAGGTCGCCGTGCATGAGGCTGTAGGCCATCCGCATGCCGCCGCAACCCGGACAGTCGATGCCGAAGAGGAACTTGGTGGGGCACACCGGCAACGGCCCGCCCGGTGTCGTCGGATCGCCGAGCCACACGGCCGCGCAGCACACGCCGAGCCCCGCGACCACCGCCGCCGGGCCGGCCAGCGCCCGCGCCGTGGCTCGCGCGCCCCGCGCCGGGATTCCCGTGTAGACGGTGCTCACGACGACCAGAACCCGGCGGACGTGCCCGCGATCAGGAACACGAACAGCACCACCAGCAGGTACGCCACGATGCCGATGGGAATCGCCAGTGCCGACCACATTGCCCACTTGCCCGCCTGGTCCGCGGCGTGCTGCGCTTCGGCGAAGCGGCCCTGGTACCACAGGGAGTTGACCTCGTTGGCCTTCACGATGGAGACGATCCCGAGGGGCAGGCAGCAGAAGATCGTGGTGAGGATGCCCCACGCGAGCCGGTTGTCCGGCGGCGGCGGGAAGTTCGGCTGCGGGCCGCCGTAGTAGTACGGGCCGCCGGGCGGCGGCGGGTACTGCCCGCCGGGTGGCGGGTACGGGCCGGTCATCGAGTCCCCCTGCTGTCGGTCGTGGGCGAGAGTGCTGACGCTACCGCCCGCGGCCGCCGGTCAAAAGCCGAGGCGGCGCAACTGCTTCGGGTCGCGCTGCCAGTCCTTGGCCACCTTGATGTGCAGGTCGAGGTACACCTTCGACCCCAGCAGGCCCTCGATCTGCTTGCGGGCCGCGGCTCCGACTTCACGCAGGCGTTCACCCTTGTGCCCGAGGATGATGCCCTTCTGGCTGGGCCGCTCCACGTACAGGAACGCGTGCACGTCCACGAGGTCGTCGCGGCCTTCGCGCGGCAGCATCTCCTCCACCGTCACGGCGATGGAGTGCGGCAGCTCGTCGCGCACGCCTTCGAGCGCGGCCTCGCGGATCAGTTCGGCCACGAGCGTCATCTCGGGCTCGTCGGTGAGCTCGCCGCCCGGGTAGAGCTGCGGGCCCTCCGGCAGCCGCGCCACGAGCAGGTCGGCGACCGTCTGCACCTGAAAACCGTCCACAGCGGACACCGGCACGAGGTCGGCGAACTCCATCACGCCCTGCAGCGCCAGCAGCTGCTCGGCCACCTGCTCGGGCTTCACCAGGTCGGTCTTCGTGACCACGCCGATCACCGGGGTACGCTGCGCGATCTTCGTCAGCTCCGCGGCGATGAACTTGTCGCCGGGGCCGATCTTTTCGTTGGCGGGCACGCAGAACCCGACGACGTCCACTTCGGACCACGTCTCGTGCACCACGTCGTTGAGCCGCTGGCCGAGCAGCGTGCGCGGGCGGTGCAGCCCCGGCGTGTCGATGATGACCAGCTGCGCGTCCTCGCGGTGCACGATGCCGCGGATCGCGTGCCGGGTCGTCTGCGGCTTGCTGGAGGTGATGGCGACCTTCGAGCCCACGAGCGCGTTCGTGAGCGTCGACTTGCCCGCGTTGGGCCTCCCGACGAAGCACGCGAAGCCGGAGCGGTGCGCGCCGGCCATCAGCGCAGCACCTCGACGACGTCGCCGTTCGGGTCGGCGAGGATGATCGGCGCGGTCTTCGCGACGTCACGCACCGCGTGCACCGACGCCTCCTGCACCAGCGCGTCGCCCGTCACCACGGCCGCCGCCTCGAGCCCTTCGGCGCCGCTCGACAGCGCGGCCGCCACAGCGGCCTGCACGGCGGTGAGCTTGAACGAGGGCTGGTCGACAGTCACCGCGGTGTACGTCCGGCCGTCGGTGTCGCGCACGGCCGCGCCCTCCTCGGCGCCGACGCGGGCGCGTGACGACCGGGCCAGCGTGACGAGCTTCTGGTCCTCGGCCTCGAGGTCAGGCATGTTCGACTCTCCTGTCGCGTTCTTCGGGCTGGGGCACCCGGGTGCGCCGGCGCGTGCCGGACTCGGTCACGGCGTCCGCGTCGGCCGGGTGGACGACGACCGACGTGATCCGCATGCGGCCGCGGCGGTCCTTGCCCCCTTCGGCGAACAGCCGAAGACCGGCGACCTCGGCTTCGGCCCCCGGAAGGGGGACCCTACCCAGTCGTTCCGCGAGCAGCCCGCCCACGGTCTCCACGTCGTGGTCTTCGAGGTCGATTCCGAACAGCTCACCGAGGTCGTCGACGCTCAGCCGCGACGACACGCGCACCGCGCCGCCCTCGAGCTCCTCGACGTCGGGCCGCTCGTCGGTGTCGGACTCGTCGGTGATCTCGCCGACGATCTCCTCGAGGATGTCCTCGATGGTCAGCAGGCCCGCGGTGCCGCCGTATTCATCGACCGCGATCGCCATGTGGTTGTGCGTGCGCTGCATCTCCTTGAGCAGGTCGTCGAGCCGCTTGGAGTCGGGCACGAAGCTCGCCGGGTTCATCACCTGGTCCACGACGGTGCTCGGGCCGTCCGGATCCATGTACGCCGGCATCAGGTCCTTGATGTTGACCACGCCGACGATGTCGTCCACGGACTCGTCGATCACCGGCACCCGCGTGAACCCGGTGCGCAGGGCGAGCGCGAGCGCCTGGCGCACGGTCTTGGTGCGCTCGATCCACACGATCTCGGTGCGCGGCACCATCACCTCGCGCGCGATCGTGTCGCCCAGCTCGAACACCGAGTGGATCATCTCGCGTTCGGAGTCCTCGACCACGCCGCGTTCCTGCGCGAGGTCGACCAGCTCGCGCAGCTCGACTTCGGAGGTGAACGGGCCTTCGCGGAAGCCCTGACCGGGGGTGATCGCGTTACCGATCACGATCAGCAGCCGCGAGAGCGGGCCGAGGATCGAGCCGAGGACCCGCACCGGCCCGGCGACCATCGTGCCGACGCGGTAGGGGTGCTGGCGGCCGATGGTGCGCGGCCCGACGCCGATGAGCACGTAGCTCACCACCACCATCACCACGGCGGAGACGAGCACAGCGAGCCACAGCTTGCCGAACCAGGCGAGGAACGACACGGTGACGAGCACCGTGGCCGTGAGCTCGCAGCCGAGGCGCAGCAGCAGGAGCAGGTTGATGTGGCGGCGGCGCTCAGCGACGACGGCGGCGAGCTGGCGCGCACCGGCCCGGCCGATGCGCACGAGCCCTTCGGTGCGGGCCTGCGAGACGGTGCTGACGGCCGCGTCGGCCGCCGCGAACACTCCCGCCAGCAGCACGAGCGCCACCGCGACGACGAGCTGTGTCGTGGGACTGCCCATGATCGCTGCCTAGGGGGTTTCCTCGACCGGTTTCGCCGCGGTCGGGGTCGTCGCCGCGTCCGGCGTGTCCAAGCCCGCGATGCCGAGCACGCGGTCGTCGGCGTTGCGCTGCGCGTTCTTCCGGTTCAGCTCGGCCACGGCCGACTGGAACTCCGTCAGGATGCGCTTCTGCAGGCCGAACATCTCGCGTTCCTCGGCCGGTTCGGCGTGGTCGTAGCCGAGCAGGTGCAGCACGCCGTGGACGGTGAGCAGGTGCAGCTCGTCGATCAGCGCGTGGCCCGCGGTCTTCGCCTGGTCCTTCGCGAACGCCGGGCACAGCACGATGTCACCCAGCAGTGCCGGCGACGCGTCGGGTGCGTCGGGGCGGCGCGACGAGTCGAGCTCGTCCATCGGGAAGGCCATCACGTCGGTGGGCCCGGGCAGGTCCATCCAGCGTTCGTGCAGGTCTTCCATGACTTCGAGCGTGACGAGCAGGATGGACAGCTCGGCGAGCGGGCTGACCTCCATCTTGTCCAGGGCGTAGCGCGCGGCCGAGACGACCGACGCCTCGTCGACGTCGACACCCGACTCGTTGGCGATCTCGATGCTCATCGGCGGTTGCCCTTCCAGCCGCCCTGCTGCTGGTCCTGGGCGTCCTGCACGGCCTGCCACTTCTCGTACGCGTCGACGATGTCGCCGACGAGCCGGTGGCGCACCACGTCCTGGCTGGTCAGCTCGGCGAAGTGCAGGTCGTTGACACCGTCGAGGATGTCGCGGACCACACGCAGGCCGCTCTTCTGGCCGTTGGGCAGGTCGACCTGCGTGACGTCACCGGTGACCACGATCTTCGAGCCCATGCCGAGGCGCGTGAGGAACATCTTCATCTGCTCGGGAGTGGTGTTCTGGGCTTCGTCGAGGATGATGAAGGCGTCGTTCAGCGTGCGGCCGCGCATGTAGGCCAGCGGCGCGATCTCGATCGTGCCCGCCTGCATGAGGCGTGGGATCGACTCGGGCTCGACCATGTCGTGCAGCGCGTCGTAGAGCGGGCGCAGGTACGGGTCGATCTTCTCGTTGAGCGTGCCGGGCAGGTAGCCGAGCCGCTCGCCCGCCTCGACGGCCGGGCGCGTCAGCACGATGCGCGTGACCTGCTTGGCCTGCAGCGCCTGCACGGCCTTGGCCATCGCGAGGTACGTCTTGCCGGTACCGGCGGGGCCGATGCCGAAAACGATGGTGTGCTTGTCGATGGCGTCGACGTAGCGCTTCTGGTTGAGCGTCTTGGGCCGGATCGTCTTGCCGCGGCGGGAGACGATGTTGAGGCTCAGGACCTCGGCCGGGGAAGCGTCGCCGGAGGACAGCATGCCGATGGTGCGGCGCACCGTGTCGGGGCCGACCTGCTGGCCGCCGGTGGCGAGCTGCACGAGGTCGGCGAAGACGCGTTCGGCGAACGCCACGTCGGCGGGCGCGCCGGTGAGAGTCACTTCGTTGCCGCGGACGTGCACGTCGGCGGCGAGGAGCTCCTCGGCGACGCGCAGGTTCTCGTCACGCGAGCCGAGCAGGCTCAGCACGGCGGCTTCGGGGATGGGGAAGCGGGACTGGGCCACGGGGGTGGCGTCCTCGTTCTTCGACTGCGCCGCCTTGCCGGCGGTGGCGTCGGGTCGGGCGGCTCCACCCTGTGCGGTTCCGGCCACGTGGCCTCTGGCCTGCTTTCTGCTGCTTCGCCTGACGGACTTCTGACGTTGCCGATGCTACTTGCTCGCGACTCTCCACCGCAGGTCGGTTTAGGCGTGGCGCCCGAACAATCCGAGCTGCTCCCCGCCCAGCACATGCGCGTGGACGTGGAACACCGTCTGTCCCGCGTCGCCGTCGGTGTTGAACACCACGCGGTACCCGGACTCCGCGATGCCCTCGAGCTCCGCCACCTTGCGGGCGCTGAGCACCACCGCGCTCAGCAGCTCCGGATCCGAAGCGGCCAGCTCGCCCACGTTGCGGAAGCGCTTCTTCGGCACCACCAGCACGTGCACCTTGGCCTGCGGATTAATGTCCCTGAACGCGAACGTCTTGTCGTCCTCGTACACGACGTCCGCCGGAATCTCCCCGGCGATGATCCGCTCGAACAACGTCTCCGCATCACTCATGCGCCCACCCTACAAAGCCACCCCGCCATGATCGGCGCCCACCGCACCGCGGGGCCCCGGAGGTCCTGGCCGACCCTGCAGACACGGCCACCGACCGCACCCTCGGAACTCCAGCGCCCTCCCCAACCACGCAGACACGGCCACCGACCGCACCCTCGGAACTCCAGCGCCCTCCCCGACCACGCAGACACGGCCACCGACCGCACCCTCGGAACTCCAGCGCCCTCCCCAACCACGCAGACACGGCCACCGACCGCACCCTCGGAACTCCAGCGCCCTCCCCAACCACGCAGACATAGCCACCGACCGCACCGTCGGGGCTCCGGGGGCTCGGCCCCCGGACGATACGCATCTCCTCGGATGGCGAAGAAGATCCAAAGGATCTACGAAGACAACCGACGACGAGGAGATGCCGCGGGGGCGGTGGGCCCTGGGGGTCGGCCCACCGCGCCGCCGCGGCGCCGCCGGACCGAGGGGGGAGGTGCCCGGCGGGGTTCTTCGGGTACGCGCCATCGGGGGTTACCCACCCAGTGGCGCGCCGAAACTTGTTGCGCGTTGGTGACGAGCGTAGCTGCTCGGAGTGTGATCGCGCCATGACTCGCCGCAAAATGTGGCCGCTTCGGTGTTCCCGGGTCACTTCCAGCGGCCGGTCAGCGCGCCGAGGGCGCCGAGGGCGACGGCGGCCGCGGTGGAGGTGCGCAGCACAGTCGGGCCGAGGCGCACGGTGGTGGCGCCGGCGGCTTCGAGCGTGGTCAGCTCTTCGTCGGTGATGCCGCCTTCGGGGCCGACGACGAGCAGGATGTCGCCGGTGTCGGGGAGGTCGATCTCCGTGAGGCGGCTGGTCACGCCGGATTCCAGCACGAGCGTGCGGGACATCGTGGCGGCCAGCTGGGCGAGCTCGCGGGTGCCGACGGGCTCGATCACCTCGGGCACGTGCGCGCGGCGGGCTTGTTTGGCGGCGGCGCGGGCGGTCGCGCGCCAGCGGGCCAGTGCCTTGTCGCCGCGCGTGCCGTCTTCCCACTTCGCGACGCTGCGGGCGGCGCGCCACGGCACGATCGCGTCGGCGCCCGCCTCGGTGGCGAGCTCCACGGCCAGCTCACCGCGGTCGCCTTTGGCCAGCGCCTGCGCGACGTGGACGCGCAGCGCCGGCGGCTCCTCGGTCCAGCGTTCGACGACCGTCAGGGTGAGGGAGGCGTCTCGCCCGGCCTGCACCGCGTCGACGGTGCAGCGGGCCATGGCGCCGGCGCCGTCGGAGAGCACGAGCTGCTCCCCCACGCGCAGCCGGCGCACGGTGGCGGCGTGCCGGGCTTCCTCACCGTCGAGCACGGCCGAGCCGCGGTCGGGCACAGCGGTGGCGAGGAAGACCGGCAGCGTGGTGTCGGGCACGGCTCAGCGGTGCTTCGTGCGCAGCTTGGAGAACAGGCCGCCGTGCTTGCTGCCGTTGGACGCCAGCGTGGGCACCTCTTCGCCGCGCTGCTGGGCCAGCTCCACGAGCAGGTCGCGCTGCGCCTCGTCGAGCTTGGTCGGCACCACCACGTCGATGTGCACGTGGAGGTCACCGCGGCCGTCGACGCGCCCGGAGGAGCGCAGCCGCGGCATGCCCTTGCCGGTGAGCACGAGCTCGGTGTTGGGCTGGGTGCCGGGCTCGACGTCGAGCTCGTAGTCGCCGTCGACGAGCGTGCTGATCGGCACGGTCGCGCCGAGCGCCGCCGTGGTCATCGGGATGCGGAAGTTGCAGTGCAGCTCGTTGCCCTCGCGCACGAACACCTCGTGGGGCAGCTCGTCGATCTCCACGTACAGGTCGCCCGCGGGGCCGCCGCCGGGGCCGACCTCACCCTGGCCGGAGAGCCGGATACGCATGCCGTCACCGACGCCCGGCGGGATCTTCGCCGTGACGTTGCGGCGCGCGCGGATGCGCCCGTCGCCGCCGCACTGGCGGCACGGGTCGGGGATGACCTCGCCGAAACCACGGCAGACCGGGCACGGGCGGGCCGTGACGACCTGGCCGAGGAACGAGCGCTGCACCGACTGCACCTCACCGGCGCCACCGCAGGTGTCGCACGTCTTGGTGGTGGTGCCCTCCGCGGTGCCCGCGCCTCGGCACAGGTCGCAGACCACGGCCGTGTCGACGGTGATCTCGCGGTCGGCGCCGGTGGCGCACTCCTCGAGCGTGAGCGCGAGGCGGATCAGCGCATCGGAGCCCGGCTGCACGCGGCTGCGCGGTCCCCGGCCGCGGCCTCCGCCACCACCGCCGGCGGCGCCGAAGAACGCGTCCATGATGTCGCCGAGCCCGCCGAAGCCGGCGAACGGGTCGCCGCCACCACCGCCGCGCGCGCCCGAATCCATCGGGTCGCCGCCGAGGTCGACGATCTTGCGCTTCTGCGGGTCGGAGAGCACCTCGTAGGCGGTGGTCACCTCGCCGAACTTGTGCTGCGCGTCCTCCGACGGGTTCACGTCGGGGTGCAGCTCACGGGCCAGCTTGCGGTACGCGCGCTTGATCTCCTGATCCGACGCGTTCTTGGCCACCCCGAGGATCCCGTAGTAGTCCCTCGCCACGTTTTTCTGCCTTCTCCTTCTGCTCTGTCCGGGCCGTCAGCGGCCGGACAGGATCTGCCCCACGTAGTTGGCCACCGCGCGGACGGCCGCGATGGTGCCCGGGTAGTCCATCCGGGTGGGTCCGACGATGCCCATGCCTCCCAGCAGCATGTCGTCCCGGCCGTAGCCGATCGACACGACCGAGGTGCTGCGCATCTGCTCGTCTTCATTTTCCTCGCCGATGAGGACCGTCACCGCACCGGGGTTGCGAGCCGCGGCCAGCAGCTTGAGCACGACCACCTGCTCCTCGAGCGCTTCGAGGACCTGGCGCAGCGACCCGGGGAAGTCCGCGACGTTGCGGGTGAGGTTGGCCGTGCCGCCCAGCACCAGGCGTTCCTCCGGGTGCTCGACCAGCGACTCGACCAGCACCGTGCAGATGCGGGTGAGGCTGTCGCGCAGCTCGTTCGGCGCCACTTCGGGCAGCTCGGCCACCCGCACGGCCGCCTCGACGAGCCGGCGCCCGGCCAGGGCGCCGTTGAGCACGGTCCGCAGGCGCAGCACGTTCTCCTCGGTGAGCACGTCGCCGAGGTCGACCGTGCGCTGGTCCACCCGGCCCGAGTCGGTGATGAGCACGAGCATGAGCCGCGCCGGCGTGAGCGGGACCACCTCGAGGTGGCGCACCGCCGCGTTGGTCAGCATCGGGTACTGCACCACCGCGACCTGCCGGGTCAGCTGCGCGAGCAGCCGCACCGACCGGCGCAGCACGTCGTCGAGGTCCGTGCCCGAGTCGAGGAACGACGTGATCGCCCGCCGCTCGGCCGCCGAGAGCGGTTTGATCTCCGAGAGCTTGTCCACGAACAGCCGGTAGCCCTTGTCCGTGGGGATCCGCCCCGCGCTCGTGTGCGGCTGGGTGATGTACCCCTCTTCCTCGAGCGCGGCCATGTCGTTACGCACGGTCGCGCTCGAAACGCCCAGGTTGTGCCGCTCGACGATCGTCTTGGAACCGACCGGCTCCTGGTTCGAGACGTAGTCGGCCACGATCGCGCGCAGCACCTCGAAGCGACGCTCGTCCGTGTTCGCCACCGGCACCTCCCTGCTTTCGACCCGCTACTCACAACGAGTTTACGGAAGCCTGAGTGCCCGGCGCTCAACCCCGCGGACACGGTGGTGTCTCGGCCGCCTGCGGGTGACCACTGCTTCAAGGTAAATGAATGGCAAATAGCCATTAATAACGGCGAACCGGACAAATCAAATCTTCGCTTGCTAGGGGAACCGTTAACCGGTTTGCTGCCTCAGAAGAACGTGGTGGATCCCCAAGAGCCGAGGGCAGTCGTGGACAATAACGGGCGCGCACCCGAAATCGCCGAAATCGGACAGCGAGCCGCGGAGGCCCAGGAGCGCCTCAAGCGCGTCGCCGCCACGGCGACGAGCAACGACGGCGCGGTCACCGTCACCGTGAACACGAGCGGAGCCCTGCAGCAGCTCAGCTTCGGCCCCCGCGCCGACGAGATCAGCCGCAGCGCGCTCGCCGCCGCCGTCGTCGCCACGGCGCACCGCGCCCAGGCCCAGGCGGCCCAGCAACTGCACGCCATCATGGCCCCGCTCATCGGCGAAAACAGCGACGCGATGAAATTCCTCGACGAGCAGATTCCCACCCCGGAAGTGCCCGAGGAGACGCCGGCGCAGCCGGAAACGCGACAATTCTTCAATCGGGATGAGGATGGTGGAGCACCGCCGCCTGCTCCGCCTCGGCCGCCGGCTCCTCCGGCCCCGCCCGCGCCCCCGGCCCGGCCTTCGCGCCCGGCCCGGCCCCCGGCCGACCCCTCCGATGACGACGACTACTACAACGGCGGCTCGATCCTGGGGAGGGGCTACTGATGGCAGGCACGCAGCAGGTGAATCTCACGGCGTTGCAGACGCACAAGGGTGAGGTGCAGGACATCGCGGGCGGAGTCCACACCGCCGCCGACGCGACGGCGTCCGGTCAGGCCTTGAACGACTGGGCGTTCGGCATCGTCGGACAGGTGTTCGCTCTCCCGTTGCAGACGTACCTCTCGTCGGCGACGGAGTTCATCGGCCTGGTCGCTACGTGCGCCGACGGCATCGCCGACAAGCTCCAGCAAGCCCACGACCACTACGACACGAACGAACAGAACACGAAGGACAAGGTCAACTCGTTCGGCAAGGAGCTCCCGGCATGACCGAGACGCAGGAGAACCCGCTGGTCGCGACCACGGAGCCGACGAGCGGGCTCATGACCCAGATGGGTTCGTCGAGCAACGAGTTGGACAACCTCAACGCTCAGTACGCGGGCAGCGGCATCTTCAGCGACGCGGCCTCGTCGATCACCGATTTTCGCAACGGTGACTGGCTCAACTTCGGCATGGACGTCGCCACCGACGGTCTCGACCTGCTGGGTATGGCGATGGACCCGCTCGGCTCGCTGGCGAGCGCCGGGGTCGGCTGGCTGATCGAACACATCAGCTTCCTCAAGGAGGGCCTCGACAAGCTCGCGGGTAACCCCGAGGAGATCACCGCCAAGGCCGTGACCTGGACGAACATCTCCAAGCAGCTCTCGGCGAGCGCGGACCAGTACGAGCAGGCCGCCGCGAAAGTGGCACCCGACTTCCAGGGCTCGGGTGGCCAGGCCTACCAGAAGTCGGCGCAGGGTTACGTCGCGGTCCTTCGAGGCGCCGCAGGGCAGGCCACGGGCGCCTCGGGCGCGATGAACGTCGCGGGCGCGCTCGTCGGTACCGAACGCGGGCTGATCCGCGACATGATCTCGTCGTTCGTCGGCGAACTGATCATCAAGGCGCTAGCCGCCCTCGCCGCGTCGTGGTGCACGTTCGGCGGCACGATCGCCGCCTTCATCGCCGACACTCTCGTCGAGGGCGGCATCCTCGCGGAGAAGATCAGCAGCCGGATCGCGCAGGTCGTCGCGAAGCTCGACAAGCTCGCCGAGAGCGCCGGCAAGGCCAAGGGCGCCATCGAGGAAGCGTCCAAGGCGCTCCAGAAGCTCGGCAAGGTCGCCGACAAGATCTCCGACAAGAGCCTCGACGCCGCGGTGAACCTCGAGAAGAAGGGCGGCGAACTCAAGGACGCCGCCCACGCCAAGACTGCCGCCGAACGCGCGGAGGGGTGGAAGGAAGGCACGGCGGACAAGCTCTTCCCGAAGACCGAGAGCGAAACGAAGTTCGGTGAGAAGTACTCCGAAGACGGCCGCAGCTTCCTCAAGCCCTCGGAGTGGGGGAAGGGCGACGGGGTTCCGGATTGGAAGGACGCGGACACTCTCGGCGTCGGCACCGAAGCACGTCGGCAGGCGAACGAGCAAGCCGATCGCTACCACGAAGGATCCGAAGCCTACGAGGAAGAACACAAGGAAGAGTCCGAAGGCGGCGAAGGCGAGAAGGCCGGCGCGCCCGAAGGCGGCAGCGAGGAAAAGCCCGAGTGAGCGACAAGAACGTGGACCAGGCCGAAGTCAACCGCTTCAACCGCGAGGGCCGGCTCCACCCCTCACAGTGGCGCAAGGTGCTCGAATTTAACTTCTGGTTCGCCGTGGTCCTCCTCGTCGCCGGTGTCTACGCACTGGTGCGCATTCCCGGCTACCAAGAGGGGTACGGCTACATGTTCGCCGTCCCGGTCATCGTCATCATGCTGCTGCTCCTGGCCTTCTGCGTACGCCGTCTGCTCTTCCTACGCAAAGGCACGATCACGACCTTTACGGGCTTCACGCACGACGCCGCGCTGAGCCGACCGCTGCCGAAGAACTACCCGATCCTGCTTTACACAATCAAAAGCCAGGGCGGCAACCCGATGCACACTGTCGCTTTCAACGGCCTCAGAAGGTCCATCGACCACGACGTCCACGCCAAGTTCCACCCCGAGCACGAGAACACGATCTGCCTCACCCCCAACGGCAAGGTGATCGTCAACGTCATCCCCTCGTGAAAGCCGATCAGGCGGAAGTCGACCGCTTCACCCGCGACGGCCGACTTCATCCCGCCCAGCGCTGGGCCGTCATCAACATCGTCTTCTGGCTCGTGGTGATCGTGTTCGCGATCGGCATCCTCGCCCTCGCCACGCTGCCCTACGGCACCATCGACATCACCGTCGCCGCAGTGGCGATCGGTGTCGGCTTGGCGTTGTGCGCCGGCTACTGCCTCTACCGGCTCAGCATCGTCCGGCGCGGCAAGGTGGTGACCTTCACCGGCTACACCCACGACGCCGAGGAGCACCGCCCGCTCCCCCCGGCAGAGCGCTACCCGATCCTCGTCTACACCGAACGCAGCCGAGGCAACAATCCGTACTACTGGGCCCGCTTCGACGGCCTCCGCCGTCCCCTGCTCCCCGACGCTCTCCACGCACGGGTCCAGCCGGATCAGGAAAACACCATCGTGCTGATCCCCAACCGGAAACAGATCATCAACGTGATCCCGTCGTGAAAGCCGACCAGGCCGAAGTCGACCGGTTCAACCGCGAAGGCCGACTGCACCCGTCACAGCGCTGGAGCATCATCGACATCGCCTTCTGGCTCGTGGTGTTCATGTTCGTGATCGGCGTCCTGGCGCTGGCCACGCTTCACTACGGCGCCACCACCATTACGGTCGCCGCGGTGGCCATCGGGGTCGGGATGGCAGCGTGCGCGTGGTACTGCCTCTACCGGCTCAGCATCGTCTGGCGCGGCAAGGTGGTGCTGTTCTCCGGTTATACGCACAACGCCGCAGACCACCTGCCGCGTCCGCCGCCGGAGCGCTACCCCATCGTGGTCCGCTCCGGACACATCCGAGCCGGCTGGAACTACTGGGCCGACTTCGACAGCCTGCGCCGTCCCATTCTCCGTGGCCTCCACAAGCGGGTCCGGCCGGACCAGGAAAACACGATCGTGCTGATCCCCAACCGGAAACAGATCATCAACGTCATTCGCGCTTGAGCAATCCCTCCAGCGCCGCCGACGAGATCGCGTCCGCCTCGGCGAACGTCAAAGGCGCGTGCCCCGTCAGGCGGCGGAAGATCAACGGCCCGAACAACAGGTCCGTCGCCGTTTCGGCGTCCACCGTCGGCGAGGCCAGGCCACTCTCCACCAACCGCTGCCACAAAACCGAAATAGCCGCCCGCCGACCGTCCAAAAAGAACTCACGAAAGTACGGAGCCGCCGAAGGGTCGGTCACGCACGCGGCGAGCAGTTGCGCGAAAACCTCCCCCTTCGCCCCCGCGTAAAAGGCGCTCACCTGTCGCACCTGCTCGACCAGGTCTGCCCGCGGATCGCCAGTAGAAGGCAAAGGAAGGGCGTCCGCCATCTCGCGGCCGAAGGCCTCGGCGGCCAGGGCGGTGCGGCTGGGCCAGTGCTTGTACAGCGTCGCCTTGCTGACGCCGGAGCGCAGGCTGATCGCGTCGACCGTCGCGGCGGGGAGGCCGCCCTCGCCCAGCAGGGCGCGCGCCGCTGCCAGGGCGGTGGCGTGGGCGCGCGCGCTGCGAGGGGAGAGCGGCCGGGTCAGCTCAGTCATGGTCCGTGGAGACCGAAAGTTCGCGCCAGCGCGAAAGTTCGTCGCGGACGAAGTCGAGCTTCGCCTCGACGCGGGCGACGGAGTCGGCGCCCAGCTGGATGCGCAGGGGCGGCGAGGAGGAAGCGACCACCGAAACGATCGCCGAGGCGGCCTTGGCCGGGTCGCCTGGCTGGGCGTGGTTGCGGGAATCCGCCGTTGCCCGCGTCGCGCCGACGGTAACAGCGTAGTCCGCGATCTGGCCCTCGGCCCGGTGCAGGCTCGACGAATCGAGGAAGTCCGTGCGGAAGAAGCCCGGCTCGACCACCGTCACGTGCACGCCGAGCGGCGCCAGTTCTCCATGCAGTGCCTCGGAAAGCGCCTCGACGGCGAACTTCGTCGCCCCGTACACGCCCCAGCCCGGGCCGGTCGTGAACCCGCCGACCGAGCTGATGTTGACCACGTGCCCCGAACGCTGGCGCCTAAGCACGGGCAGCACCGCGCGCGTCACGGAGAGCAGCCCGAACACGTTGGCGTCGAACACCGCACGCACGGCCGCGTCCGACGACTCCTCCACCGCGCCGAGCAGGCCGCGGCCGGCGTTGTTCACCAGCACGTCGACGCGCCCGAACCGCTCCAAAGCAGCACCGACAGCCGCGGCAGCGGCGGCCTCGTCGGTCACGTCGAGCGCCACCGCCAAAACCGAGGGGTTGCCCGGAAACTCCTTCTCCACGGCCGACGCCTCACGCGCGGTGGCCACCACCTGGTCACCCCGCTCCAGCGCCGCCCGCGCGATCTCGAGGCCGAAACCCCGAGACGCGCCGGTGACGAACCAGACGCTCATCGAGAAGCCGCCGCGCTCAGTGCCGCGAACTCGTCGTCGGTCAGCTCGATCTCGGCCGCCGCCACGTTGTCCTCGAGGTGGTCGACGCTGGACGTGCCCGGGATCGGCAGCATCACCGGCGAACGCTTGAGCAGCCACGCCAGCGCGAGCTGGGAAGGCGACGCGCCGTGCTCCTTCGACACCTGCGAAAGCGGGCTGTCCGGGCCCGCCAGGGAACCCGTGGCCAGCGGGAACCACGGGATGAACGCGATACCCGCGGCGGTTACGTGGTCCAGCAACGGCTCGGAGTACCGGTCGGCCAGGTTGAAGCGGTTCTGCACCGAGACGATCGTGGCCGTCTTCTGGGCCTCGACGAGATCCTCGACCGAGACCTCCGACAGGCCGATGTGCCGGATCTTCCCCTCCGTCTGCATCGCGGCGAGCTCCCCGACCTGGTCCGCGACGGGCACCTTCGGGTCGATGCGGTGCAGCTGCAGCAGGTCGATGCGCTCGAGGCCGAGGTGGCGCAGGTTCAGCTCCACCTGCTGGCGCAGGTACTCGGGCCGGCCGACGGGGATCCACTGGTTGGGGCCCTGCCGGGTGAAGCCGGCCTTGGTGGCGATCACCAGGTCGTCGGCATACGGGTGGAGGGCCTCGCGGATGAGCAGGTCGGCCACGAACGGACCGTACGAGTCGGCGGTGTCGATGAGGTTGACCCCGAGCTCGACGGCCCTGCGCAGCACGCGCACGGCCCCCTCCGGGTCACGCGACTCGCCCCATACACCGGGGCCGGGCAGCTGCATCGCGCCGAACCCGAGCCGCACGACGGGCAGATCCCCGCCGATCGCGAACGTGCCGGACGACTTCGCGGGCTGTGCTGACATGGAACGTTCTCCTTCAAAAGTGAACTGAACGTACAGTTCACTTTACGCCCGTTCCGGCGAGCCCGCCAACCTGACCCGGGTGCAGCACCCCGCGAAGCTGCCCCGGGCCAGGAGCTCAGGTGTTCTTCGGGAAGCCCAGGTTCACCCCGGCGTGTGAGGTGTCCGGCCAGCGCGAGGTGACCACCTTGGTGCGCGTGAAAAAGTGGAACCCCTCGGGCCCGTACGCGTGGGTGTCGCCGAAGAGCGAGTCCTTCCAGCCGCCGAACGAGTAGTACCCGACCGGCACCGGGATGGGCACGTTCACGCCGACCATGCCCACCTCCACCTCGTTCTGGTAGCGCCGCGCGGCCGCGCCGTCGCCGGTGAAGATCGCGGTGCCGTTGCCGTACGGGCTGGCGTTGACCAGGCCGAGCGCGTCGTCGAAGCTCGTCGCGCGCGCCACGGAGAGCACGGGGCCGAAGATCTCGTCGGTGTAGACCGACATCCCGGGCCCGACGCGGTCGAACAACGTCGGGCCGAGCCAGAAACCGTCCCCGTCGATCTCGATCCCCCGGCCGTCCACCACGAGCTCGGCACCTTCGGCGACGCCGGCGTCCACATAGGACGTCACCCGCTCGTGGTGCGCCTTCGTCACCAACGGACCCATCTCCGACTCGGGTTCCCGGCCATCGCCGACGCGCAGCCGGGACATCCGCTCGGTGATCTTCGCGACCAGCTCGTCGCCGACCGGGTCGACGGCCACCACCACCGACACCGCCATGCACCGCTCCCCCGCGGACCCGAACCCGGCCGACACGGCGGCGTCGGCCGCGAGGTCGAGGTCTGCGTCGGGAAGCACGACCATGTGGTTCTTCGCCCCGCCGAGCGCCTGCACGCGCTTGCCGTGACGGGTGCCCGTCTCGTAGACGTAGCGCGCGATCGGCGTGGAGCCGACGAACGAGATCGCCTTCACGTCCCGGTGTTCCAGCAGTCCGTCGACTGCGGCCTTGTCGCCGTGCAACACGTTGAGCGCGCCCGCGGGCAGCCCGGCCTCGGCGAGCAGCTCGGCGATGAACAGCGACGCCGACGGGTCCTTCTCACTCGGCTTGAGCACCACGGTGTTGCCGCACGCCAGCGCGTTGGGCACGAACCACAGCGGCACCATCGCGGGGAAGTTGAACGGCGAGATCACGCCGACCACGCCCAGCGGCTGCAGGATCGAGTACACGTCCACGCCGGTGGAGGCGTTCTCGCTGAAACCGCCCTTGAGCAGCTGCGCGGCGCCGCACGCGTATTCGACGTTCTCGATCGCCCGCGAAATCTCGCCGGCCGCGTCGGACTCGACCTTGCCGTGCTCGCTCGTGATGATCTTCGCCAGCTCGTGCTTGCGCGCCGACAGCAGCTCGCGGAACGCGAACAGCACCCGCGTGCGCCCGGCCAGCGACGTGCCGCGCCATCCCGGCAACGCGGCCGCGGCGGCCGCCACCGCCTGGTCGACCTCGGCCTGGCCCGCGAAGTCCACCTTCGCCCGGACCTCGCCGGTCGCGGGGTCGTACACGTCACCGGTGCGCCCGGCCGCGCCGGTGTACGGCTTGCCGTCGATCCAGTGGCTGATGCGGTCGGTCACGACGTCGGCTCCTCGCGTTGTGGTCACTGTGGGGTCGCTGTCCACCCCGAGTCTCGGCTCGCGCGCCACGCGGACGCCATCGGCAACGTGTACGGAGTCCCGCGCCCGGCCGTACAGTCTGTGCCTGCCGGTGTGCGAAAAGAGGGGCGAAGAGCGGATGTACCCGACCGTCTCCGAGGTGCTCGCGCTGCCGGCCCTGCGCCAGGGCCGGCCCCACGTCGTGGCGGGCAGCGCCGGGCTCGACCGGTCGGTGCGCTGGGCGCACGTGGCCGAGGTCGCCGACATCGCCCATCTCCTGCGCGGCGGCGAGCTGGTGCTCACCACCGGCGTCGCGCTGCCGGACGATGGCCCGTCGCTGACCCGCTACGTCGCCGACCTCGCCGAGGTGGGCGTGGCCGGCGTGGTCGTGGAGCTCGTCCGGCACTGGAGCGACCGTCTGCCGAACGCCCTGGTCGAGGCGGCCGAGCACCGCGGCCTGCCGCTGATCACACTGTCACGCGAGACCCGCTACGTCGCCGTGACCGAGGCCGTGAACGGGCTGATCGTCGACGCGCAAGTGGCCGAGCTGCGCGCGGCCGAGCGGGTGCACGAGACGTTCACCGCGCTCACCGTCGCGGGCGCGGAGCCCGGGGTGGTGCTCGGCGAGGTCACGCGGCTGACCGAGCAGCCGGTGGTGCTGGAGACGCTGGCCCACGAGGTGCTCGCCTACGACGCGGCCGGCACGGACCCGGCCGAGCTGCTGACGGGCTGGCCGGCGCGCTCGCGCGTGGTGCAGCTCGGCGAACGCACGGGCTACCACGCGAACGCGGGCTGGCTCGTGACGGTGGTCGGCGCCCGCGGCCACGACTGGGGCCGGCTCGTGCTCGTCTGTGCGGAGCCCCCGCCGCACCGCCACCGCGTGGTGGCCGAACGGGCGGCGTCGGCGCTGGCCGTGCACCGGCTGGTGGCCCGCGACTCCGACACGCTGGAACGCCTCGCGCACCGGGCCGTGGTCACGGAGCTGCTGGCTTCGCCGGCGGCGTCGGCGGAACTGCTCGCGCGGGCCTCGGCGCTGGCCGTGCCGCTGACCGGGCGGCGGCTGATCGGCCTCGCGGTGCGCCCGCGCATCACCGCCACCACGCGGCAGTCGCTGTCGACCCCGTTGCTGCTGCGGGAGCTGGCCGAGGCGACGGCGTTGGCGGCGCGCCGGGCGAAGGTATCGGCGCTCGTGGCGACCGACGAGACAGGCGTGCGGGCGTTGCTCGCCCTTTCGCCTGAAGCCCACGCCGATGCCGTGCTGCAGCGGCTGGCCGCCGACATCCACGAAGCCCGCGCGAGCGCGCCCGCCGTGCTCGCCGTCGGCACGACCGTGACCGGGCCCGCCGAGGCCCGGCGGACGCTGGTCGAGGCCGCGCAGGTGGCCGCGGCCGCGTTGACCGAAGAAACCGAACGCCCCCTGCACCGGCTGCGCGACGTGCGGCTGCGCGGCCTGCTGCACCTGCTGGCCGACGACGAGCGCGTGACGTCGTTCGCCGCGCGCGAGCTGGGACCGCTGCTGCAGCGCGACGCCGCTTCGGGCAGCCGGCTGGTGCAGGCGCTGCGGCACTACTGCGCCCACGGCGGCAACAAGTCGGCGGCGGCCGTCGCGGCCCACACCTCGCGCACGGCTTACTACCAGCAGCTGGCGCGGATCGAGCAGGTCCTCGGCGTGCGGCTGGAAGACCCGGAGTCGATGCTGTCGCTCTACGTCGCGCTCCTGGCCCACGACCTGACCGGTGACCCCACCCTTTCGGGGGAGGAAAACTCACCCGGACGTGCAGCACAGTGATCAGCTTCCGGCTGCCGATAGCCGAAGTATGGTGTTTTCTTCTTTCGCTCCGATCGCCGCGTGTGTGCTCGGCCTCAGTGGTGTCGCGGCCCCGCAGCTGCCCGCGTCCACGCTCCAGCTGAGCCTGCACGAGACGACGGGCCGTCTCAGCTCGGTTTCGCTCACCTGCGACCCGGCCGGCGGCAGCCACCCCAAGTCCGACGCGGCCTGTGCCACCCTCACGGGCGCCGACGGCGACATCGCCCACATCAAGCCGCGGCTGCAGCGCTGCACGATGATCTACGCGCCGGTCGACGCCGCCGCCTTCGGCACGTGGCACGGCAAGCCCGTCACGTTCCACGCCACGTTCTCGAACAAGTGCGCGGCCGACGCCCAGACCTCGGGTGTGTTCGGCTTCTAGCAGTGTCCCGGCGGCGGTAGCTCGACGTCCAGAGCCCTGGCCCGGCTGAGGTTCCAGCCGGGCCAGCTGTCGTCGTCGAGCCGCAGCAGCATCGGCCCGAGCACGCAGTCGGCGTCCGGCAGGCGTTCGGCGACCACGGGGAAGATGTCGGTGGAGAACCCGCGCAGGTAGGCCAGGTCGAGCGATTTCCCGTGCTGCGCGCGGTCGAGGTTCGCGCCGGCGATGAGCGCCTCCGGATTCGCGACGGCGAGCGCCAGCAACGCGCCGGCGGCCGTCGCGATGGCCGCGCGCGGCAGCCACGACGAGCACAGGGTGACCAGCGCCGCCCCGACGAGCAGGAACACGCAGCCGAGCCAGAGCTCGCAGACCTCCACGAGCAGACGCAGCACGGTGAAGCCGTAGGCCTGCTGGTACGTCCACATGCGACTGAGCGCGGACACCACGAGCACGAGGCTCAGCGCCGCCAGCGCACCGAGCAGCACCCGCTGCCGCAATCGTTCCGCGGCCGTCTCCCGTGGCGCCCAGCGCAACGCCAGCGCGATGATGCCGAGTGTGAGCGCCGTGCACGCACACAGCTGCCAGAAGCCGCCGCGCGCGTATTCGGCCGACGTGAGGCCACCGGTGCGCAGCACGTAGTCCGTGCCACCGAACAACTCCACGATCCGCACCACGACGTAGGCGGCGAACAGCGCCACCAGCGTCGCGAGTGGGACCGTCCACAAGAGACTGTCGCCCTGGGCCTTGCGGTTGCCGTCGGTCGCGCGGCGCGGTGGCGCGGCCAGCACGTAGTACGCCCCGGCTGTGCCGAACGTGCCGGCGCAGAACAGGAATCCCCACTGCACGGCCGAATCCGCGCGCAGATCGGGAACCAGCGCCCCGACGAAGTGCGCGAAGGTCGCATCCGCGCTCGTCAGCAACGGCAGGAACACCGCCAGCACCGCGGCCGCTCCGAGCGCGGCCCCCAGCACGCGACCACGCTGCGTTCCCCGGCCCCTCAACCCGCGCGCGACCCACGGGATCGCGTGGAACGCCTCCAGCGGCACGGCGAGCGCGTCGTAGAGCGCCGAGTTCACCGACCGCGGCCCCACTACCGCCAGCGACCCGGCCACCAGCGCGGCCACGACGCACAACCCGAACAGCCACTCCGACGCTCGCACCGCGCCGACCGCCACCAGCGCGAGCGCCAGCGCCGCCCACGCGACACTCGCCCGCCGGGTCGTCTTCTCCGCCCGGGCACGGCGATCCACGACCACGATCAACGCCGTCACCACGAGCGCCGCCAGCAGCCACCCGATCCCGGGCCGATCCAGGGGTACCAGCGTCGCGGTCACCACGCCGGCCACCGCGACGGCCGGCAACACCCCGGCCACCATCGGCACCACCGCCGACTTCGGCACAGGCCCCACCAGCACCGGCGTGAACGGCTCCGCGACGGCGACGCCACCTCCTGAGCCAGCGGCCCCCGCGTCCGCGGCGGGTGGGGCAGCCCCCTCGACTGCCCCACCCGCCGCGTTCTCCGGCGGTACCGCGTGGGCCGGTCTCGGTTTTTCCTCGGTCACGAAAACAGCCTCCGTGTTCGCGTTAGCAAATCTTCGAGCAAAGCAGCTCCCGATGGGAAGCGCCAGGAAGATCAGGCCGGCAACGTCACGCGGATCCGGCACCCCGGCGCCGCGCCGGGCCCGGCGCCGGCCGCGGGTTCGACCACGGCGATGGTCCCGCCGTGCAGCTCCACGACCCAGCGCGCGATGGCCAGGCCGAGGCCAGTCCCGCCGCCACCGGCGCGTTCACCGCGCGTGAAGCGCTCGAAGACGCGGTCGCGGTCGGCGGCGGGGATGCCGGGGCCTTCGTCGCGGACCTCGATTCGGGTCTCCCCCGCGGTCACGACCGCGCGGACCTCCACCGAACCACCGGCTGGACCGTGGCGAGCCGCGTTCTCCAGCAGGTTCACCACGACCTGGTACAGCCGCTCCCGATCCGCCCGCACGCACGCACCCGGGGGCGACACCGACACGTCGAAGCGCACGCCGCGCCCCGCCGCCGCGGCCATGGCCTCCGCCTCGGCGGCGACCTCGGCCAGCAGCTCCTCCAGGTCCACGCGCGAAAGGTCCAGCGACAGCGTGCCGGCGTCGATGCGCGAGAGGTCCAGCAGCTCGGTGACGAGCCGGCCCAGCCGTTCGCTCTGGTGCAGGGCGGTGCGCAGCGTCGCGGCGTCGGGCGACGAAACGCCGTCGACCAGGTTCTCCAGCACGCCGCTCAGCGCGGTGATGGGCGTGCGCAGCTCGTGCGACACGTTCGCGATCAGCTCGCGCCGCTGCTGGTCGGCGGTCGCGAGGTCGGCGGCCATCTGGTTGAACGCCTGGGCGAGCTCACCGACCTCGTCGCGCGCCGTCGCGCGGATGCGGCGCGTGTAGTCGCCCTTCGCCATCGCGCGCGCCGCCGCCGTCATCTCGCGCAGCGGGCGCGTCATGCCGTGGGCCAGGATCTGCGACGTGACCAGGGCGATGAGCATGGCCGTGATCGTGGTCGCGGGCGGCAGCCAGCCGATGCGGGACCAGAAGAAGAGGAACGCGATCGCGCCCGCGGCCAGCATGAGGATCGCCAGCTTGAGTTTGATCGACCGGATCGGGTCGAGTGGCCGCGGCAGGAAGTCGACGGCCCTCGACAGCAGCGCCTTCACGCCGGCACCTCCAACGCATACCCCACCCCGTGCACGGTGCGGATGAGATCCGCGCCGAGCTTGCGCCGCAATGCCTTGATGTGGCTGTCAACCGCGCGGGTGCCGGCGCCGCCTGTCGGCACGTCCCAGTCCCACACCTCGCTGAGCAGCCGTTCGCGCGGCTGGACCGCTCGCGGCCGGCGCGCGAAGTGCACCAGCAGGTCGAACTCGATGGGCGTGAGCTGCGCGGGCACACCGCCGCGGGCCACCCGGCGCTGGTCGATGTCGATCTCCAGGTCGCCCAGCACGATCCGCTCCGGGGCCGTGACCTGCGCCGACCGTTCGACCCGTCGGAGCAGGGCGCTCACCCGGGCGCTGAGCACGCGCATCGAAAACGGCTTGGTCAGGTAGTCGTCGGCACCCACGCCGAGGCCCACGAGCAGGTCGGTCTCGTCGGCGCGGGCGGTGAGCATGAGCACCGGCACCGGCCGCCGCGCCTGGATCCGGCGGCACACCTCGAGCCCGTCGAACCCCGGCAGCATCACGTCGAGCACCACGAGGTCCGGGCCGAACTCGGCTTCGCCCGCCACCGCGGCCGGACCGTCGTGGGCCACGTCCACGGTGAACCCCTCGGCCCGCAGCCGCGCCGCGATCGACGCGGCGATCGTGAGGTCGTCCTCGACGACCAGCACCCGCCGTCCCCCTCTGTCCATGCCGCTGACTCTAGGGAACCGGCGTGGAGACCATCCGGGTGAGCTGTGGAGATCTTGTGGAGAACTGCCGCCGTGTTTCGTTCACTTTGCGCAGAAGATACCGGCAGATTGTGACGCACGTCATGCACCGCCGGGCGGCCAAGCGCAATCGACAGTCTGCGCCGAGCGCACGCGAAGAGTGAACAGTCTGCCTCTGCCACCCGCCCTCGACCGGCGCGCAGGATTCCGCAATGGAGCCGACGACACGCGAACACGCCGACGGCCGCGTGGAACTCGCCGATGTGCGGTCCCTCGCGGGCAGCCGGTTCTTCAACGAGGAACTGGCCCCCGTCCCAGTCGCCAAACGCACCTGGACGACGTACAACTACTTCGCGCTCTGGATGGGGATGGCGCACAACATCCCCAGCTACGCCCTGGCCGCGTCGCTCATCGCGCTCGGCATGAACTGGGTCCAGGCGCTCATCACGATCACCATCGGCAACATCGTCGTGCTCGCGCCGATGCTGCTCAACAGCCACGCCGGCACGAAGTACGGCATCCCGTTCCCGGTGTTCGCCCGTGCGTTCTACGGCCTGCGCGGTGCCAACCTGGCCGCGCTGCTGCGCGCGTTCATCGCGTGCGGCTGGTTCGGCATCCAGACGTGGGTGGGCGGCGAGGCGATCTACGTGATCGTCGGGCGCCTCGCCGGCTCCGGCTGGCGCGATTCCACTGTGATCCTCGGGCAGCACTGGACACTGTGGCTGAGTTTCGCCGTGTTCTGGATCGTGCAGATGCTGATCATCTGGCGCGGCATGGAGGCGGTGCGCAAGTTCGAGAACTGGACGGCGCCGCTCGTGTCGGTCGGGTTCCTCATCATGCTCGGCTACGTGCTCGTCAAGGCCGGTGGCCTCGGCCCGATCCTCGAAGACGGCGGCAAGCTCGGCTGGGGCCCGGACTTCTGGAAGGTGTTCGCGCCGTCGCTGATGGCGATGATCGCGTTCTGGTCCACGCTCTCGCTGAACATGCCGGACTTCACGCGCTTCGGCGGCAGCCAGCGCAAGCAGGTGCGCGGGCAGATCCTCGGCCTGCCGACCACGATGACTTTCATCGCGATCGTCGCGATCCTCACGACGTCGGGCGGGCACGTGCTCTACGGCGAGGACATCTGGGACCCCGCGCAGCTCGCGGACCGCTTCTCCAGCCCGGTCGTGGTGGTCGTGGCGCTGGCCGCGCTGGTATTCGCCACGATCTCGGCGAACCTGGCGGCCAACGTCGTGAGCCCGTCCTACGACTTCTCCAACGCCTTCCCGAAGCGCATCACCTTCGCGATCGGCGGCCTGATCACGGGCATCCTCGGCATCGCGATCCAGCCGTGGCGGCTCTACTCCGACCCGAGCATCTACATCTTCGCGTGGCTCGGGTTCTACGGTGGCCTGCTCGGCGCCGTCGCCGGCGTGCTGGTGGCCGGCTACTGGGTGGTGAACCGGACGCGGCTTCGCTTGCGCGACCTCTACACACCCGATGGGGTGTACTGGTTCCGCGGGGGCTGGAACTGGCGCGCCCTCGTCGCGACGCTGGTGGGGGCGGTGCTCGCCGTCGGCGGAGCCTACGGCGGCCCCTTCCCCGCGGACGGTCTCATCCCGTTCCTCAAACCGCTCTACGACTACAACTGGGTGATCGGCTTCGCCGGCGCGTTCGTCGTGTACTGGCTGCTCGCCCTGCCCGTGAAGAAGGAGGAGACAAGTGAGCGACCTGGTTCGAGCCGGATTGATCCAGCAGCGGTGGACGGGTGACAAGGACTCGATGATCGCGAACGCCGTCGACGCCATCGGCAAGGCGGCCTCGCAGGGAACTCAGGTCGTCTGCCTGCAGGAGCTGTTCTACGGCCCGTACTTCTGCCAGATCCAGGACGCCGACTACTACTCCTACACCGAGGGCATCCCCGACGGCCCGACCACGAAGCTCATGCAGGAAGTGGCCGAGCGCCACGGCGTGGTGCTGGTGGTGCCGATGTACGAGCAGGAGCAGCCGGGCGTCTACTACAACACCGCGGCGGTGATCGACGCCGATGGCAAGTACCTGGGCAAGCACCGCAAGAACCACATCCCGCAGGTGAAGGGGTTCTGGGAGAAGTTCTACTTCCGGCCCGGCAACCTCGGTTACCCGGTGTTCGACACGGCGGTGGGCCGCATCGGCGTGTACATCTGCTACGAGCGCCACTTCCCCGAGGGCTGGCGCGCGCTGGGCCTGGCGGGGGCGAAGATCGTGTTCAACCCGTCGGCGACGAGCCGCGGCCTGTCGGAGTACCTGTGGCGCCTGGAGCAGCCGGCGGCCGCAGTGGCGAACGAGTACTACGTGGGCACGATCAACCGGGTCGGCGTGGAACCCTTGGGTGACAACGACTTCTACGGCCAGTCGTACTTCGCGGACCCGCGCGGGCAGCTGGTGGGCGAAGCCGCTTCGGACACCGAGGAGGAGATCGTGGTGCGCGACCTCGACATGGGCCGGCTCGCCGAGGTGCGTGACCTGTGGGCGTTCTACCGCGACCGCCGCCCGGACAGTTACGGACCCCTGACGGAGGCCTGATGACCACGCTGATCAAGGGAGGTCAGGTCGTCTCGCCGTCGGGCGCCGTGCTCGCCGACGTGCTGGTGGACGGCGAGCGCATCGCCGCCGTCGCCGCGCCCGGCGTGCTCAGTGCCGACGAGACGATCGACGCCACCGGCAAGTACGTGCTGCCGGGCGGGATCGACGCGCACACGCACATGGAGATGCCGTTCGGCGGTACCCATTCGGTCGACACGTTCGAGACCGGCACCACCGCGGCGGCGTGGGGCGGGACGACTACGATCATCGACTTCGCCGTGCAGGCCAAAGGCACGTCGTTGCAGTCCACGCTGGACAAGTGGCACTCGAAGGCCGACGGCAACTGCGCGATCGACTACGGGTTCCACATGATCATGTCGGACGTCAACGACTCCACGCTCAAGGAAATGCGGTCCTGTGTGGACGCGGGCGTCGGTTCGTTCAAGATGTTCATGGCCTACCCGGGTGTGTTCTATTCGACCGACGGCGAGATCCTGCTGGCGATGCAGCAGGCGCGTGAGATCGGCACGACGATCATGATGCACGCGGAGAACGGCATCGCGATCGACCAGCTGGCCGCGCAGGCCGTCGCGGCGGGCCGGGTGGACCCGGTGCAGCACGGCCTCACGCGGCCACCCGAGCTGGAGGGCGAGGCGACGTCGCGGGCCATCGCGCTCGCGGCCGTGACGGGCTCGCCGCTCTACATCGTGCACCTCTCGGCGGCGCAAGCGCTTGCGGCCGTGGCGGAGGCGCGCGAGGCCGGGCAGAACGTGTTCGCCGAGACGTGCCCGCAGTACCTGTACCTGTCCATCGAGGACCTGGCGCGGCCGGGCTTCGAGGGCGCGAAGTTCGTGGCGTCGCCGCCGTTGCGGGAGAAGTCGCACCAGGCCGACCTCTGGCGGGGGCTGCGGACCAACGACCTGTCGGTGGTGTCGACGGACCACTGCCCGTTCTGTTTCAAGGACCAGAAGGAGCTGGGCCGCGACGACTTCCGCGCGATCCCCAACGGGATCCCGGGCGTCGAGCACCGGATGGACCTGCTGCACCAGGGCGTGGTCGCGGGCGAGATCACGCTGGGCCGCTGGGTCGAGACGTGCTCGGCGACACCGGCGCGAATGTTCGGGCTGTATCCGCGCAAGGGCGTGATCGCGGCCGGTTCGGACGCGGACATCGTGATCTACGATCCCGCGGCGAAGCAGACGTTGTCGGCTTCGACGCATCACATGAACGTGGATTACTCGGCGTACGAGGGCTTTTCGTTGACCGGGAAAGTCCACACTGTCCTGTCGAGGGGCCGGGTCGTGGTGTCGCCTGCGGGGTTCAGTGGTTCCGTCGGCCACGGGAAGTTCCTGTCTCGCGGGTTGAACCAGTACCTGAATTGAGGGGCAGATGGATTTCGGGATAGTGCTGCAGACAGACCCACCGGCGTCGAACGTCGTGCGGCTGATGAAGGCCGCCGAGGACCAGGGGTTCCGGTACGGCTGGACGTTCGACTCGGCCGTGCTGTGGCAGGAACCGTTCGTGATCTACTCGCGGATCCTGGCGGAGACGTCTTCGCTGGTGGTGGGGCCGATGGTCACCTCGCCGGCGACACGTGACTGGTCGGTGATGGCGTCGACCTTCGCCACGCTCAACGACATGCACGGCAACCGCACGGTGTGCGGCATCGGCCGCGGCGACTCGGCGCACCGGGTCGTCGGGAAGCCACCGTCCACTTTGGCCACGCTGCGCGACTGCATGCGGGTGGTGCGTGACCTCGCCGAGGGGCGCGAGGTCACGATGAACGACACCGCCGTGCGCATCCCGTGGGTCCGCAACGGGCGGCTGGAGATGTGGATGGCCGGCTACGGGCCGAAGGCCCTGAAGACCGTGGGCGAGCACGCCGACGGCTTCATCCTGCAGTGCGCCGACCCGGCCATCGCGCGCTGGACGATCGGCGCGGTGCGCGAGGCCGCGCGCGCCGCCGGGCGCGACCCGGGTGGCATCACGATCTGCGTGGCCGCGCCCGCGTACGTCGGCGAAGACCTCGCCCACCAGCGCGAACAGCTGCGCTGGTTCGGCGGCATGGTCGGCAACCACGTCGCGGACCTCGTCGCGCGCTACGGCGATTCCGGCCCGGTGCCCCACGAGCTCACCGACTACATCCGCGCCCGCACCGGCTACGACTACAACCACCACGGCCGCGCCGGCAACCCGTCCACCGACTTCGTGCCGGACGAGATCGTCGACCGGTTCTGCCTGCTCGGGCCCGCCCCCGCGCACATCGCACGCCTGCAGGAACTCGCGGAACTGGGCGTGAACCAGTTCGCCCTGTACCTGATGCACGACGAACGCGAGGAGACGTTGGCCGCGTACGGGAGTCAGGTCGTCGGGAAGCTCTCCGCTTAGGGATTGTCGATTCCCGGTATCGCCGTCCGACGCGTAGGCATGACTGAACTCATCCGAACCCGCAACCTGGACATCTACGGCCACGCCGAACTCCCCTGGAGCCGTCCCCTCGAGCTGCTCAGGTCCGACACCCCCACCGCCGACCTGGCTTTCTTTCTCACCACCGTCCGCCCTGACGGCCGCCCCCACACGGCCGGCGTGGGCGCTGTCTGGGACTCCGGCACGCTCTACTTCGTGAGCGGCCCGGGCACCCTCAAGTCCCGCTTGCTGGCCGGCAACCCGTGGTGCAGCTTCGGCGTCCGCCTCACCGGTGTCGACCTCACCTTGGAAGGGTGGGCATCCCGCGTCACGGGCCCGGACACCCTCGAACGTCTCGCCGCCGTCTACCGCTCCGTCGGCTGGCCCGCCACCGTCAGCGAGTCGGCTTTCACGGCTCCTTACAGCGCCCCCAGCGCCGGCACTCCCCCGTGGCACCTGTACCGGCTCACCCTGCGGCGCGCTGTGGGGGTCGCCTCGGCAGAGCCTCACGGAGCGAGTGAGTGGACGTTCGCAGGGCCGGAAGCCGCCGGCCCAGGAGCGTGACCAAGACGGCGAACACAGCGGCCACCACAACGACGAGCACGACGTTGCGCAACGCCGTATCCTTCGGACCGAAGACGAGCCACGCCGCGATGGTCGCCCAGGGCGACACGTAGTGGAACCCGTTCCCCGCGACCAGGGCGGCGCCCGCCTGGCCTCGCATCCGGCACCACCGATCCCCCGCCCCGGGAAAGCCTGTGCCGGCAGCTAACCAGGCAAACCCGGGACGGCAGGGGTGGTTTCACTCCCTCAGGCAATCGACCTCAGTCGACGATCGCCTGATACACCAGTTGCCGCAACTGCTGCCGGATCGGATGTGTGCTCGACGGAAGCAGCTGCGTGTAGAACGCCACCGTCAGATCCTCCACCGGGTCCACCCAGAACGCCGTCGACGCGGCGCCGCCCCAGGCATATTCGCCGGGGCTGGAGAGGGTTTTGGCTTTGACCGGGTCTTCCAGCACGGAGAAGCCCAGACCGAAGCCGAAGCCGTCGAAGGGCATCTCCGCGAACAGCGGCCGCCCGAACGCTTCCAGGTCCACGTGGCCCGGCAGGTGGTTGCTCGCCATGAGGTCGACCGTGCGCGGGCCGAGGATCCGGGCGTCGTCCAGTGCGCCGCCGCGCAGGAGCATCTGCGTGAAGCGGTGGTAGTCGGCCGCGGTGGATACGAGGCCGCCGCCGCCCGAGAACGAGTCCGGCCGCGAAACGCCGATGGAGCCGAAAGCCTCGTTGCGGGTGGGCAGCTTGGTCCGCGGGTGAGCGACGTACAGCGCCGCCAGGCGGTCCGTGTCCTTCGTGAAGAAGCCCGTGTCCGTCATGCCCAGTGGCCCGAAGATCCGCTCCGCGAAGACCTCGTCCAGGGGCTTGCCCGCGAGAACCTCCACGAGACGGCCGAGGACGTCGGTGGACACGGAGTAGTTCCATTCGCTGCCCGGCTGGAAGACGAGGGGGAGCTCGGCCAGCGCGCGGGTGCAGGCGGCGAGGTCCAGACCCGGCGGGGTGCCCCATTCGAAGCCCGCGGCGCGGTAGATCGTGTCGATGGGGTGCGTGTGGTGGAAGCCGTAGGTGAGACCGCTGGTGTGGGTGAGCAGGTGCCACAGGCGGATGGGCTCGGTCGCGGGCACCGTCATCGGGCTCAGTGCCGAGCCCTTCACGTACACCTGCGGCGCCGCGAACTCCGGGAGCCAGCGGGAGATCGGGTCGGTGAGGTCGATCAGGCCCTCTTCGACGAAGGTCATCGCCGCCACCGAGGTGATCGGCTTGGTCATCGAGAAGATGCGCCAGATGGTGTCGGGCTCCACGGGGGCGCCCGATTCGACGTCCCGCTTGCCGTGGGAAGCGACGTGGACGATGCGCCCGTGCCTGCTCACCACCGCGAGGTAACCGGGCAGCCGCCCGTCGTCCACATAGGCGTCGAAGTGCCGGTCGATCCGTTTCAGACGGTCAGCGTCGAACCCCGCCGAAGACGGGTCGGTCTCCACGTTCATGCCGGCGACATTACGCCCTTTCGCGCGCCCGCTCGGCCGCCTTCTCCTCGCGCCACGCCTCGTCGTTCTTGCCCTCGCGCCAGTAGCCGGAGATCGACACCGACTCCTTCGCCACGCCGCGCTCGGCGAACAGGTAACGCCGCAGCTCGCGCACGAAGCCGGCCTCGCCGTGGACGAACGCGTGCACGTCCTCACCCGGCCACGGCAGCGCCTTCACGGCGGCCGCGAGGTCGGCGCCGGAGGATCGGTGCAGCCACGTGATCTGCGCGTCGGCCTTCGTCACCAGCGGCTGCTCCTCCGAGGCGTCGGACACGAGCAGGAACACGTGCGCCCGCGCGCCGGCCGGCATGACCTCCAGCGACGCGGCGATGGCCGGCAACGCGGCTTCGTCGCCCACGAGCAGGTGCCAGCCCGCGTCGGCGCGCGGCGCGTACACACCACCGGGGCCCGAGAGCAGCAGCTCGTCGCCCGGCTGCGCCCGCATCGCCCACGGACCGGCCAGCCCCTCGTCGCCGTGCACCACGAAGTCGAGCACGAGCTCGCCGGCCGCTTCGTCGTAGGAACGCACGGTGTACGAACGCATCCGCGGGCACTGCTCGCGCGGGAACTCCGCGCGGATGCGCTGCAGGTCGAAGGGCTCCGGGTACTCGACGCCCGGCACCTTGAAGATCACCTTCACGTACGCGTCGGTGAACGCGTTGGGCTGGAAATCGCGCAGGCCTTCGCCCCCGGCCACGATCCGGATCATGTGCGGGGTCAGGTTCTCCTTGCGCAGAACCGACAAGCGCACTCCCGGGTTCCCCTTGCGCGCCGGAGCTTCGACCATCGGACACCACCCATTCACTAAGGCTTACCTAATCCGGCTTCCACCGTACGCGCCCCTCCCCCGTCCCGCCTAGCGGCATCGGTCACGCGGCGGCTCAGAGAACGGCAAGCCCCTCGACCACGACCGCGCCTTCGTGCAGGATCGTCCAGTCCCGGCCGCGGTCCATCTCCACCGCGCTCGGCGGCGTCTCCCCGTCCACCAGGACGAGGTCCGCCCGGTCGCCGGCGGCCAGCTCCGGGCGGTCCGGCACCCCGGCCAGGCGCGGCACGTCGTGGCTCATGATCGAGGCCCCGCCCATCGTCACCGCGGCCAAGGCCAGCTCGATGTGCTCGTCCCGGCGGAACCCGCGTGTGAACGCCAGCTGCCAGGTCCGGTCCAGCAGGTCGCAGTTGCCGTACGGGCTCCAATAGTCGCGCTGCCCGTCCTCCCCCAAGCCGATCCGCACGCCGGCGGAAACGAGGTCCAGCAAGGAAAGCTGCCCGGCGGAAGACGGCGCCACCGTGGTCATCGCGACGTCCAGCTCGGCGAAGTCGTCGATCACCCGGCGGCTCACCGACTCGGAGACCGTAGCGCGGCGGTCCGGCAAAACCGCGTCACGCCGCCGCGCGCGGATCGCTCACCCGGGTGTTCTGGAACGCCGTGATCAACCAGCCCGTTTCCGAGCGGACCAGCACGAACGTCACCGTGCTCTCCCGCCCCTGGGCCACGGCGTCGCCCCCGTCGAGCGCGGAACCGCCGCCGGACACGACGATGGCGACGTCCTCGCGCGGGAACCGCACCGACGCGTCGCCGGGTCCCCCGATCTTCGATCCGCGCAGCGGCCCCCCGAACAACGCGCGGTGCGAGCTCTCGATCAGCTCCCGGCCGGGCAGCTGCATCCCGAAGAACGTCACGTAGTCGGCGTCCTCGGTGAACAAGCTCGCGTACGCGGCCGCGTCGCCGCTGTTCCACGCGTCGGCGAGACGGCCGAGCACGGCGAGGACTTCTTCTCGATCGGTCATGGTGAGCTCCTTGTCGAACGGCGTTCGCTCTAACGAACACCGTTCTATCGACGAACGGCGTTCGAGTCAAGGCCCGATTCGTCTAGGCTGCTGTCCATGACCGTCCCGCCCCCGCCGTGGCGCCGTAGCCCGAGCCCCCGCCGGCGCGCCGAAAAGCCGTTGCTGTCACGGGATCTGGTGGTGAAGACGGCGCTGGACCTGCTCGCCGCCGAGGGCTTCGAGGCCGTGTCGATGCGAAGGATCGCTCAGCAGCTGGAGACCGGGCCCGCGTCGCTCTACGCGCACGTGGCCAACAAGGAGGAGCTCGACGAGCTCATGCTCGACGCGGTCCTGGGCGACGTGCCGGTGCCGCAGCCGGATCCCGCAAACTGGGCCGAGCAGGTGAAAGAGCAGGTGCGGCACCAGGTCCGCGCGATGGTCGCCTATCCCGGCATCGCGAAGGTCGCGTGGAACACGCCCGTGCCCGTCACGCCCAACTCGCTGCGCCAGGGCGAGGCGATGCTCGCGATCCTGCGCGCCGGGGGCCTGGATCTGAAGCAGGCGGTGTTCGCGGGCGACGCGTTGAGCTTGTACGCCAAGGCGTATGCCTACGAAGCGAGCAGCTGGACGTTCGGCGACTACGACGAGGCGGAAGTCGCCGAACGCGGCCGTCAGATGGCCGACTACATGCGGTCCCTGCCGGCCGGTGCGTTCCCGAACCTGTTGTTGTCCGGGCAGTTCTTCACCGGCGAGACGAGCAAGGACCGCTTCGAGTTCGCCCTCGCGATGTTCGTGGGCGGACTGCAGAGCCTCGTCAGGGCTTGAGCACGATCTTGCCGCGCGTGTGGCGCTGCTCCAGCTCACGGTAGGCGTCCTGCACCCGCGCCAGCGGATAGGTGGCCGCGACGGGCACCTCCAGCAGGCCCTTGTCCACGAGCGCGGCGAGGTCGCGCATGACTTCCGCGGTCGCGGCGGCCATGTTCCCGTCGGTCTTCACGTTGTACTTCTGGGCGGCGGCGAAGTCGATCACGGTGTCGATCCGTCCTGTGTAGACACCCAGGCGCAGCGCGAGCTCGACGTACCCGTCGCCGTAGGTGTCGATGAACGCGTCGACCTTGCCGCCGGTGATCTCGCGGATGCGCTCTTCGAGGCCCTCGCCGTAGGCCACCGGGAGCACGTCCTGCTCCTTCAGCCACGCGTGGTTGGCCTCGCTCGCGATCCCGACCACGGTCGCGCCGGTGAGCTTCGCCAGCTGCACGACCAGGGAGCCGACACCGCCCGCCGCGCCGGACACCACGAGGGTGTCGTCCTCGCGCAGGCCGGTCGCGCGCACGGCGGCGTACGCGGTGGTGCCGGCGACGAACAGCCCGCCCGCCGCTTCCCACGACACGCCGCTGGGCTTCGGGGTCAGGTTCTCGGCGTTCACCAGCACGAACTCGGCCTGGCTGGACCGCGTGTGCACGAAACCGATGACCTCGTCGCCGACCTGGATCTCCTCCACGTCGGCACTCAGCTCGGCGACCACGCCGGCGAGGTCACTGCCCTGCCCGGACGGGAACGTCGAAGGGAACTGCCGCGCGAACACGCCTTCGCGGATGGCGGCTTCACCGGGGTTGATCCCGGCGGCTCTGACCTCCACGAGCACCTGACCGGGGCCGGGCACCGGACGAACGACCTCTTCCACTCTCAGGACGTCGATCCCGCCGTGTTCGCTGTACCTGACCGCCTGCGGCATGCGCGACTCCCTCGCTCGTCGATACTTCGACCAACGAACCATCCGCCGGGTTTATGCCCGCTGAGCGAAAATTCAGCCGGCCAGGCGACGAACCACACCGTCGGCGAGCAGCCGCCCGCGGTCCGTCAGCACGGCACGGCCGCGACTGTCCAGAACGGACGGTTCCAGGAGACCTTCCGCCGCCGCGGCGCGAGCTTCTTCGATGCCGGCGGCGTCGAGTGCGTCGAGCGCGAGTCCTTCCGCGACACGGAGTTCGAGCATGATGCGTTCGAGGTGCCGGTCCTCTTCGGTGAGCAGCTCACGGCCGGCTTCGGGACTGTTGCCCTCCGCCAGCAGCGACGCGTACTTGGCCGGGTGCTTGACGTTCCACCAGCGCACACCGCCCACGTGGCTGTGCGCGCCGGGACCCGCGCCCCACCAGTCGCCGCCCTGCCAGTAGCCGAGGTTGTGCCGGCAGCGGGCCGCGTCGTCCGTGGCCCAGTTGGACACCTCGTACCAGCGCAGGCCGGCGGCCGAGAGCACGGAGTCGATCATCTCGTAGTCGGTGGCCAGCACGTCGTCGTCGGGCGCGGGCAGCTCGCCGCGGCGCACGCGGCGGGCGAGCGCGGTGCCCTCCTCGACGATCAGCGCGTACGCCGACACGTGGTCCACGCCCGCGGACAGCACGGCGTCGAGCGAGGCCCGCAGGTCCTCCGGGCGCTCGCCGGGCGTGCCGTAGATGACGTCGAGGTTCACGTGCTCGAACCCGGCGGCCCGGGCCTCGCGCGCGGCGTCCACGGGCCGGCCGGGCGTGTGCACGCGGTCGAGCACCTGCAGCACGTGCCGCGCGGCCGACTGCATCCCCAGCGACACTCGCGTGTACCCGGCCGCCCGGATGCGTTCGAAGAACTCCGGCGAGGTCGACTCGGGATTGGACTCGGTCGTGACCTCGGCACCGGGCGCCAGCCCGAACGCGCCGCGCACGACCTCGAGCACCTCCGCCAGCCCGTCCGCGCCCAGCAACGACGGCGTGCCCCCGCCCACGAACACCGTGTCCGCCGCCGGCGGCTCCCCCAGCACCCGCGCGGCCAGCTCCAGCTCGCTGCGCAGCCCGTCGAGCCACGACTTCGGCGACGCCGCCGACCCCAGCTCACCGGCGGTGTAGGTGTTGAAATCGCAGTACCCGCAGCGCGTCGCGCAGAACGGCACGTGCACGTAGACCCCGAACGGCCGCCGCCCCAGCCCCTCCAGGGCGCTTTCGGGCAATCCGGTCTCGGCAGGCAGCTCGGCTACGTCAGGCACGACGTCCATTGTCCCTCGCACCGCACCGGTGCTCCCCGCACCCTGCTCCACCCGGGCGGAAGTTCGGCCGCCGAACGAACCACACCGTCGCCCGAACCGGCCCTGACCGCATCCCAACAGCTGCCCGAAACATCCGCCCCGCGCCGCAAAACCGCAGGCAGCGAGCACCGCTCACCCACAGCGGCGGTCCACACGCAAGCCCCGCGCCCGGGCCCTCCCACCATCCGGACGCGTTTGAACCACGTTCTGAACGCGTGGTTATCTGGGCCGGTGAGTCCTGCCGGTGTCCTTCTCGTGGCGCGCCGCCACGTCGACCTTCTGCGGGTCGCGAGCGCGCTCTGCCGACCTGCCCGCTGACTCCCGACGCCCGACCCAGCCCACCACGCTCAGCCCACCGAAGCTGGACCGCAGGCGCCGGACCCGCCGCGATCCCCCGTTGCCCGCCATAAAGCGGCACGACTTCAGCGGCGTCCGGAGCCACGAACCGGAGGACTCCTCATGGCCTCACCCACGCGCGAAACCCCCGCGAAGAGCCGTCCGCGGCAGAAGCGCGGCGAGGGACAGTGGGCGCTCGGCTACCGAGAGCCGCTGAACCCCAACGAGCGGTCGAAGAAAGACGACAACCCGCTCAACGCCCGCGCGCGCATCGAGAACATCTACGCCCGCGGCGGCTTCGACTCGATCGACCCCGGTGACCTGCGCGGCCGGTTCCGCTGGTTCGGCCTCTACACCCAGCGCAAGGAAGGCATCGACGGCGGCCGCACGGCCACGCTCGAGCCCGAAGAGCTGGACGCCCGCTACTTCATGATGCGTGTGCGCCTCGACGGCGGCATGCTCACCACGCAGCAGCTCGCCGTACTGGCGGAGATCTCGCAGACACACGCGCGCGGCACGGCCGACATCACCGACCGGCAGAACATCCAGTACCACTGGATCCGGATCGAGGACGTGCCTACGATCTGGCAGAAGCTCGAGAACGCGGGCATGACCACCATGGAGGCGTGCGGCGACAGCCCCCGCGTGATCCTCGGCTCGCCCGTCGCCGGGATCGCGGCCGACGAGATCATCGACGGCACGCCCGCCATCGAGGAGATCAAGCGCCGCTACATCGGCGACCCGCAGTACGCGAACCTGCCGCGCAAGTTCAAGACGGCGGTGTCGGGCCAGGCGGACGTGGCGCACGAGATCCACGATGTCGCGTTCGTCGGCGTGAACCACCCCGAGCACGGCCCGGGCTTCGACGTCTGGGTCGGCGGCGGCCTCTCGACCAACCCGATGATCGGCCAGCGCCTCGGCGCCTGGGTGCCGCGCGACGAGGTGCCGGACGTGTGGGAAGGCGTGATCAGCGTCTTCCGCGACTACGGCTACCGCCGCCTGCGCTCGCGCGCCCGCATCAAGTTCCTGGTCAAGGACTGGGGCGCCGCCAAGTTCCGCGAGGTGCTGGAGGAGAAGTACCTCAAGCGCCCGCTGCTCGACGGCCCCGCGCCCGAAGTGCCGCCCGCCCCGATCGACCACGTGGGCGTGCACCGGCAGGTCGACGGCAAGTTCTACGTCGGCGCGGCGCCCGTTGCCGGCCGCGTGAACGGCGAGACGCTGCTGGCCGTGGCCAAGGCCGCCGAACGCGCGGGCTCGGCGCGCGTGCGCCTGACGCCGCAGCAGAAGCTCGTGGTCCTCGACGTGCCCGAGTCCGAGGTGCCGGGCCTGGAGACCGAGCTCGCCGAGCTGGGCCTGCACACCAAGCCCTCGCCGTGGCGGCGCAGCGTGATGGCGTGCACCGGGCTGGAGTTCTGCAAGCTCGCGATCGTCGAGACCAAGGCCCGCGCGCTGGCGCTGGTGACCGACCTCGAGAAGCGCCTCGCCGACGTCCAGGGCGACCTGGAGAACCCCGTCAGCGTGCACCTCAACGGCTGCCCCAACTCCTGCGCCCGCATCCAGACCGCCGACATCGGGCTGAAAGGCCAGATCGTCACCGACGCCGACGGCCGCCAGGTCGAGGGTTTCCAGGTGCACCTCGGCGGCGGGCTCGGCCTCGACGCCGGGTTCGGCCGCAAGCTGCGCGGGCACAAGGTCGTCGCCGACGAGCTGGTGGACTACGTCGAGCGCGTGGTCCGCGCCTACCTCGACGGCCGCGAGCCCGGCGAGCGGTTCGCGCAGTGGGCCGGGCGGGCCGACGAAAGCCTGCTGCAGTGACCTCTACGGAACGGGCGGTGCCCTACTATTGCCCGTTCTGCGGTGACGAGGACCTGCGCCCCGCCGAGGACGGCGGCTGGCTCTGCGGTGCCTGCCGGCGCGGGTTCTCGGTGAAGTTCCACGGACTGTTCCTACCGGAGGAGACGCTCGGATGACGGCCACAGCTGACTACCGGACCCTGGCCGAACGCGCGGAGAAAGAGCTGGCCCAGGCCACGGCGGAGGAAGCCCTGCGCTGGACGGTGGAGCAGTTCGGCGACGACTTCATCGTCGCGTCGAACATGCAGGACGCCGTGCTCATCGACCTGGCCACCCAGGTCAAGTCCGATGTGGACGTTTTGTTCCTCGAGACCGGTTACCACTTCCCGGAAACGATCGGCACGCGCGACGCCGTGCAGACCGTGTACCCCGACGTGACGATCGTCAACGCGCAGGCCGAGCAGAGCGTGGCCGAGCAGGACACCGAGTACGGCAAGGACCTGTTCGCCCGGGACCCCAACCAGTGTTGTTTCCTGCGCAAGGTCGTGCCGCTGCGCGACACGCTGGCGAAGTACTCGGCGTGGGTCACCGGCGTGCGCCGCGTGGACGCACCGACGCGCGCGAACACCCCGATCGTCACCTGGGACGAGCGCAACGGCCTGGTGAAGGTCAACCCGCTCGCCGCGTGGACCGACGACGAGTTCAACGGCTATATCCGCGACCACGGCGTGCTCGAGAACCCGTTGGTGTCGGTGGGTTATCCGTCCATCGGCTGCGCGCCGTGCACGGCGAAGGTCGAGGCCGGGCAGAACCCGCGCAGCGGCCGCTGGGCCGGCCAGTCGAAGACCGAGTGCGGACTGCACGGCTGAGGAAGGGACCGATGACCACTCTGACTGTGCCCTCTGGGGCCAAACCCCAGACCCCGGCCGCGATCGCGTTCGACAATCTCGCCGCACTGGAATCCGAGGCCATCCACATTTTCCGTGAGGTGGCGGGTGAGTTCGACCGGCCGGTGATCTTGTTCTCCGGCGGCAAGGACTCGACGCTGCTGTTGCACTTGGCGATCAAGGCGTTCTGGCCGGCGCCGGTGCCGTTTCCGTTGCTGCACGTCGACACCGGGCACAACTTCGACGAGGTGATCGCCTTCCGCGACCACGTCGTCGAAAAGCACGGGCTGCGCCTGGTCGTGGCGAAGGTGCAGGACTGGATCGACGACGGCCGCCTCGAAGAGCGCGCCGACGGGATGCGCAACCCGCTGCAGACCACGCCGTTGCTGGACACGATCGCGGAGAACAAGTTCGACGCGGTGTTCGGCGGCGGCCGCCGCGACGAAGAACGCGCGCGGGCCAAGGAGCGGATCTTCAGCCTGCGCAACTCGTTCGGGCAGTGGGAGCCGCGCCGGCAGCGCCCGGAGCTGTGGAACCTCTACAACGGCCGTCACCGGCCCGGCGAGCAGGTCCGCGTCTTCCCGCTGTCGAACTGGACCGAAGCGGACGTGTGGAACTACATCGCCCGCGAAAAGGTCGAGCTGCCCTCGATCTACTACGCCCACCAGCGCGAGGTCTACCAGCGCGACGGCATGTGGCTCACCGAAGGCCCCTGGGGCGGCCCCCGCGCCGACGAGCAGGTGCAGGAACTGTCCGTGCGCTACCGCACCGTCGGCGACGGCTCGTGCACCGGCGCGATCGAGTCCACCGCGGTGACCGTGGCCGACGTGATCGCGGAGGTCTCCGCGTCGCGGCTGACCGAGCGCGGGGCGACGCGGGCGGATGACCGGATGTCGGAAGCGGCCATGGAAGACCGCAAGCGGGAGGGCTACTTCTGATGAGTTCGCTGCTGAGGCTCGCCACGGCGGGCAGCGTCGACGACGGTAAGTCCACCCTGGTCGGGCGGCTGTTGTACGACACGAAGTCGGTGCTGGCCGACCAACTCGACGCGGTCACGCGCGCGTCGGTGGACAAGGGACTGTCCACACCGGACTTGTCGCTGCTGGTCGACGGCCTGCGCTCGGAGCGGGAGCAGGGCATCACCATCGACGTGGCCTACCGCTACTTCGCCACCCCACGCCGCTCGTTCGTCCTCGCCGACACCCCGGGGCACGTGCAGTACACCCGCAACACGGTCACCGGCGCCTCCACCGCGCAGCTCGCGGTGCTGCTGGTCGACGCGCGCAAGGGGGTCGTGGAGCAGACCCGCCGCCACGCGGCGGTGCTGGCGCTGCTGGGCGTGCCGCGGCTGGTGCTGGCGGTGAACAAGATCGACCTCGTCGACTACGACGAAGAGACCTTCTCCGTCATCGCCAAGGAGTTCACCGCCCACGCCGAATCTTTGGGCTACGAGCACGGCTCCGTCGTCACCATCCCCGTCTCCGCACTCGAAGGCGACAACGTCGCCACCTCCTCCGAGCGCACCCCCTGGTACGACGGCCCGGCCCTGCTGGAACACCTGGAAACCGTGCCCGTGGCACCGGACCCGCACGAGGCGGCGTTCCGCTTCCCCGTGCAGTACGTGATCCGGCCACGCACGCCCGAGCACCTCGACTACCGCGGCTACGCCGGGCAGATCGCCGCCGGCACCGTCCGGCCCGGCGACGAGATCGTCGTGCTGCCCGCCGGGCTGCGCAGCACGGTCGAGCGCATCGACACCGCCGACGGACCGCTGGACGAAGCGGGCGCCGGCACGTCCGTGACGCTGCTGCTGGCCGACGACCTCGACATCTCCCGCGGCGACCTCATCGCCGTGGCCGATCGTCAGCCCCGCGTCACCGACGAGCTCACCGCGACGCTGTGCTGGCTCTCGTCGAAGCAGCTCAAGCCGGGCGCGCGCGTGCTCGTGAAGCACGGCACGCGCACGGTGCAGGCCAATGTCACCGAGCTCACCGCGCGCTTCGACGAGCAGACGTTGTCCAGTGTGGACGATCCGGAGTCGTTGGACCTCAACGACATCGGCCGCGTCGAGCTGTACCTGGCCGAACCGCTGGGCGTGGACGACTACACCGACAGCCCGCGTACGGGCGCGTTCCTCGTGATCGACCCGAAGGACGGCGACACGCTCGCCGCCGGGCTGGTCGGCGAACGGTTCCCGTGACGGCTCCCCTCGTTCCCGTCGCGCACGGCAGCCGCGACCCCCGTTCGGCTGCGACCGTGCGGGGGCTCGTGGAGCGCGTGCGCGTGCAGGCACCGGGGATCGAGGTCTACGAGTCCTTCCTGGATCTCTCGGAACCGCGGGTCACCGACGTCCTGCGGAGGCTCTACGCACAGGGGCACCGCGCCGCGGTCGTGGTACCGCTGCTGCTCGGCAGCGCGTTCCACGCGCGGGTGGACCTGCCCGCGCTCGTCACCGAGGTCAAGGCGGAGTGCCCGGGGTTCGACGTGCGGGTGTCCGAGGTGCTGGGCGTGGACCCGGTGCTGGAGCGCGTCGCGCTCGCCCGGCTCTCCGGCGCCGGCCTGGGCCCGGGCGACGGGGTCGTGGTGAGCGCCGTCGGTTCGTCGAACGCCGGGGCCAACTCGGCCGTGGCCGACCTCGCCGTCCGCTGGGAAGGCGAACTGGGGCTGCCGGTCACCGAGGCGTTCGCGAGCGCGGCGCAGCCCGACGTACCCGCCGCGGTGGCGCGGCTGCGGGCGCGGGGCGTGCGGCGGATCGTCGTCGCGTCGTGGTTCCTCGCGCCCGGACTGCTGCCGGACCGCATCGCGGTGCACGCCCGCGAGGCCGACCGAGCCGTGTTCGTCGCCGAACCGCTGGGCACCGACCCGCGCGTGGCGGCCGCCGTGCTGCACCGCTACGCGGACGTCGTGACCCGGATACCGCTTTAGTAGCACGCTCCTGCGCAGGTCAGCACATAAAGCTGAATCCGATACGCGTTTTGGGCGGGCCCGATCGCGGGCGGCGCGACGTTCGAGCTGCCGGCCGTGACCGTGCACCTCACGGCGGGCGCGTCCGGCACCATCGAGACGAAGCTGGCCGGCACCAGCTATGCCGACCCGGGCCTCACCTTCACCGCCGTGGTCAACCAGCTGATCGACATCTCGGCGCCGACCGCGTGCTTCCCGTCGCCGAGCCCGGTCTTCACGACCACCGCCATCGGCTGACCCGCCGGAGGTTGAACACTGTCGGGGGCCGCCCCGTCCCGGCGGCCCCGGACGCACGTCACAGCGGTCTCGCACACGCGTGTGCGATCGTGGTGCCATGGCTGACGAACTGGTGCACTACGACGTGGTGGGCGGCGCCGCCACGATCACCCTCGACTCCCCGCACAACCGCAACGCCCTGTCCGCGCAGCTGCGCCGCGAACTGTCCGAGTCGCTGGACAAAGCAGTCGCCGACGACGCCGTGCGCGTGGTGCTCCTGACACACACCGGCCCGGTGTTCTGCGCCGGCATGGACCTCAAGGAGGCCCGCGGCGCCGGAGCCGGCGCCCAGGGCGTGAACGAGTTCCCGAAGATCCTCGACCAGCTCTGGACCAGCCCGAAGCCCGTCGTGGCGCGCCTGGCCGGCCCGGCCCGCGCCGGCGGCATCGGCATGATCGCCGCGTGCGACATCGCGGTCGCGGTGCCCGAGGCGACGTTCGCGTTCTCCGAGGTCCGCATCGGCGTGATCCCGGCCGTGATCTCGCTGACGGTGCTGCCGCGGCTGAACCCCCGCGCCGCGCACGAGCTGTTCCTCACCGGCGACGTGTTCGACGCGCAGAGGGCCGTGGAGATCGGGCTGCTCAACGCCGCGGTGCCCGCCGCCGAGCTCGACGAGACCGTGGCGCGGTACCTGAAGTCGCTGACGCTCGGCGGCCCGAAGGCGTTGGCAGCGACCAAAACCTTGCTGAGCAAGCCGCGGCCGGCCACGCCGTCGGAAGGCTTCGCCGCGATGAACGAACTGTCGGCCGGCTTCTTCGCCAGCGAGGAAGGCCAGGAAGGCATTCTCGCCTTCGCCCAGAAGCGCAAGCCGAACTGGGTCCCCGAAGACCACACAGACTGAGCCCGGGCCCGACCACCCCAATGCGGCGTTGGTTGCGTTGAGCGCACCCAAAGCCGCATTGGGGTGCGGGGCGTTACGAGTCGGCCAGAACGACCGTCAGCTGCCAGGAATCCGCTTTGCCGTCCACCGGGCCGAGCGCGCGCTGAGCGTCGGACAGCACGCTGCGGATCGCCAGGTAGTTCTTCGGTTCGGCCTGGCGCAAGGCTTCCGAGCCGCGCCAGATCAGCACGTGCTCGCCCGCGGGCAGCCACGACAGGTCCGTGAGCATGTCGTACAACGCGTCGAGGTTGCGGCCGAAGTAGTCCGGGAAGGACATCGCCTTCGCGATCGCGTCGAGCGTGGAGGCCTTGTCCACCGTGCCGCCGTTGACCAGGTGCGGGTACGCGCCCCGCGCGAAGGCCTCGTCCGCGGCGGCCTTCGCCTCGTCGGCCGGCGTCACCGGTTCGGGTCCACGACGACGAACGACGCGTAGTGGTCGTCGGTGTAGAACAGTTCCTTGGCCTGCCCGGTGACCAGGCGGCGCGGGCCGCGGTCGGGGCTCTTCGGCGTGGTTACCGTGAACTCGTGGTAGTAACCCGATTGCTTCCGCGGCAGCACTTTCTCACGATTCTCGAACACGACGTTGTCGTTGCGCGGATAGGGGTACGGCCCGCCTGCCTCGATCAGCTTCCACGTGTCGCGCGCCTGTGAAGGCAAGCCGGACAACGGTTTCACCGGCAACCCGGAGTCGCCGCCGGGCAACTTCGCGGCGACGCCCGAAGCACCGGCCGGGGCGGAGCTGCTCGGCGTGGCGGGGGCCGACGAGGACGAGTCCCCGACGTTCTCCTTCACGAGCCAGCCCGCGAGCACCAGCACGAGGAGACCGACGAGTGCGGCGGTGATCCGCCTACGGTTGACCATGGTGAGTGAGCCTAAGAGGGCGGGTTGTCGTCGTCGCGGGCCGGGCCGAACCAGCGCGCGAAGCGGCCCACCAGCTTGTCGATGACCCACGCGAAGAGCAGGCACAGCGGTACGACCACGACCATGACCAGCACGAACTGGACGGGGAACCAAGCCTGGGCGAGCCACAGCTCGACCCCGTCCCACCAGTCGGCCAGCCCGTTGAACACGGGTGTGAGCCTACGCGCGCCAGGCTGCGTCGGCGCGCCCAGGGGCGGTAGGTTGCTGCCATGTTCGCCGTATACGCGAAGGAACCCAACGCCGAGGCCCCGCTCGACTCTCTTGTCGCCGGCGAGCGGCCCGAGCCCGAGGTGCCCGAAGGCTGGGTCCGGGTGCACGTCAAGGCCGCCAGCCTCAACATGCACGACCTGTGGACGCTGCGTGGTGTCGGCATCAAGCCCGACCAGTTCCCGATGATCCTGGGCTGCGACGGCGCCGGCACGCTCGACGACGGCTCCGAGGTCGTGCTCCACTCCGTGGTCAACGCCCCGGGCTGGCAGGGCGACGACACGCTCGACCCGAAACGCACCCTGCTGACCGAGAAGCACCAGGGCACGTTCGCCGAGCAGGTCGTGGTGCCCGCGCGCAACGTGGTGCCCAAGCCGGCCGGCCTCACCTTCCCCGAAGCCGCGACGATGGGCACGGCGTGGCTCACCGCATACCGGATGCTGTTCGTGAAGTCCGGCCTGCGCCCCGGCCAGACGATGCTGGTGCAGGGCGCCTCCGGCGGCGTGTCCACGGCGCTGATCGCGCTCGGGCGCGCGGCGGGCTTCCGCGTGTGGGTGACCGGCCGCAGCGAGGAGAAGCGCGCGGTGGCCGAAAGCGTCGGCGCGCACCAGACGTTCGAGTCCGGCGCGCGGCTGCCCGAGCGCGTCGACGCGGTGTTCGAGACCGTGGGCAAGGCCACGTGGGCGCACACCCTCAAGTCGCTCAAGCCGGGCGGCATCGTGGTGGTGTCGGGATCCACGAGCGGCCCGGACCCGTCGGCTGATCTGCAGCGCGTGTTCTTCCTGCAGCTGCGCGTCGCCGGCTCGACCATGGGCACCCGTGACGAGCTGGCCGACATGCTGAGCTACCTCGACCTCAAGGGGATCAAGCCCCGGATCGGCACAGAACTACCCCTCAAAGACGCCGCGGACGGCTTCCGCGCAATGCTCGACGGCGAGACCGCCGGCAAGATCGTCTTCACCCGCTGAGCCGACAGAACTCCTCCGGCCTGGGCTTTTCCGTCACGGATCAGCCCAGGCCGGTGCTTGTACGCCGCATTCCGTTAACCGTCAACACCCCGAGTTCGCAATCGGCTTGTTACCCCCGATGTTCGACCAGAACTCGACCTTGAACGGTTAACCTGTAGACATGACCGCATCGAAGCGGCCCGCACCCGCTGTCCGGGGCGGCCGGCCCAGCAGCGAACCGGATGCCGTCCGGGTCTCCTTCCGGCGCTTCGCCGGAGTTCGGACGCGGGTGCTCGAAGTCGGTCCACCGGTGGTGGGAGCCGAGGCGCCCAAGCGGCCACGCAAGCGTGGCACCGAAAAAGCCTGCGCACCCCGGCTGGTGCTGCTCCACGGTTACTGCGACAGCGCCGACACCTGGCGTCCCGTGCTGGCCGAGCTCGCGGCCGCGGGCATCGCGGCCGTCGCCGTGGACCTGCCCGGTTTCGGCGACGCCCAGCCCCTGCGCCCGGGCCCAATGCTCCCCCAGCTCGACGCGTTCGCCGCCGCCGTGGTGCGCGAGCAGGCCGTGCTCGGACCTGTCGTGCTCGCCGGCAACTCCCTCGGCGGCACGCTCAGCCTGCGCGCGGCGCAGAACCCGCGGCTGCCGCTCGTCGGCGTCGTGTCGATCGCCGCGCCCGGCTTCGTCGACTCGTGGCTCGTCCGCACGGTCGCGCGCAACCCGTTGCCGCTGCGGCTGTACTCCGCGCTCCCCCTGCCCGTACCCGGCTTCCTGGTCCGCGCGGTCGCCGAGCAGGTCGTACCCCGCCTGCTGTATGCCGACGCGGGCACCGCCGACGCCGGCCAGGTACGCCGCTTCACCACGCTCTTCCCCGACTACCGCGCCACCACCTCCCGCCTCGAGCAGGCGCGCCAGCTCGTCACCGAACTCGCCGACGCCTACCAGCTCGACCGCGTGCACGCCCCGCTCCTGGTCGTGGCCTGCGGCAAGGACAAGCTCGTCTCCTCGGCCGCCGGGCGCCGCCTGCACACCCTCGTGCCGCACAGCCGCCTCCTCGTCCGCGAGGACTGGGGCCACTGCCCTCAGCTCGACGACCCTCCCGAGATCGCCGAGCTCCTCACCTTCTTCACCGCCGGCGCCGTCCGCTCCGGCGACGTGCAACGCCCGGCCCGCGCGGCTTCGCAGGCCGCGGAGGACACGGCAGCCGGCTGAGGTCCGGCGTTCAGTCGCCTTGGAGCTGAGCGAGGGTGAGCACGTGGTCGCCGATGCCCCAGCCGCCGTCGGCGACCTCCTCGACGAGGACCATCGTGTTCGGGCGCGCCTGCTCGCCGTAGATCTCGGCGTACAGGTCGGTGGTGCGGTGCACGATCAGTTCCTTCTGCTCCGGCGTGAGAGATCCGGCGGGCACCTTGAAATTCGCGAACGGCATGCTGCGCTCCTTCGTGGTCGTTCTTCCCCGATCGTTGTCGCGCGCGCCGCGCCGAACCAGGGATCGCTTGTCCGTGGATCAAGTGAGATCCCGCCCACTTTCGAACATCGGTGACACAGCGGACACGGCCTAGTACGGTGCGCTGCCAGAGCCCGTGATCCGGGCTCGGTTCACGACGTATGAGGAGACATCGATGTCCGCTCCGCGCAGCCTGGGAACAGGGTCCGGCATCTTCCGGCGCAAACCGATCGAGACGATCGAGAGCGGCGGTGACGGGCTGCAACGCACGCTGGGCCTGCGCCAGCTGACGGCCATCGGCGTCGGCGGCATCATCGGCGCCGGGATCTTCTCGCTGGCGGGCGCGGTGGCCAACCAGACGGCCGGCCCCGCCGTGCTGATCTCGTTCCTCATCGCGGGCATCGCGAGCGCCGCGGCGGCGTTCTCGTACGCGGAGTTCGCCGGCCTGATCCCGCGCGCCGGCTCGGCCTACACCTACGGCTACGCGGTGCTCGGCGAGATCGTCGGGTGGTTCATCGGCTGGGACCTGCTGCTGGAGTACACCGCGATCGTGGCGGTGGTGGCCATCGGCATCTCCGGCTACTTCAACGACCTGCTCGGCTTCCTGCACGTCTCGCTGCCGCAATGGATGTCGGGCGCGCCGGGCACGGAACCCGACGGTGTGGCGCACGGCTCGTACGTGGTGAACCTGTTCGCCGTGGTGCTGTGCCTGCTCATCGCGTTCATCCTCAACCAGGGCATGAAAAACGCGGCGCGGTTCGAGACGCTGCTGGTGTACCTCAAGGTCGCGCTCGTGGTGCTGGTGATCGTGGTCGGCGCCTTCCACATCAAGACGGGCAACTACAGCAACTTCTTCCCCTTCGGCATCAGCGGCGCGTTCACGGGTGCGGCCACCGTCTTCTTCGCGGTCTTCGGATACGACGCCATGTCCACCGCGGCCGAGGAGTCGAAGGACTCCCAGAAGCACATGCCGAAGGCGATCCTCTACTCGCTCGCTATCTCGATGGTGCTCTACGTCTTCGCGTGCCTCGTGCTGACCGGCATGGTGAACTTCAAGGACATCGACCCCGAAGCGGCGTTCTCCAGCGCGTTCGCGTCGGTCGGGCTGGGCTGGCTGGGCGCGGTGATCGCGGTCGGCGCCATCATCGGCATCCTGACCGTGCTGTTCACGTTCCTGCTCGGCGCCACGCGCGTCGGCTATTCGATGAGCCGCGACGGCCTGCTGCCCAAGTGGTTCGGCAAGACGCACCCGGTGCGCAAGGTGCCCACGCGTACGACGTGGATCCTCGGCGTGGCCTCGGCGATCATCGCCGGGTTCCTGCCGATCGGCGAGGCGGCCGAGCTGACGAACATCGGGATCCTGCTGGCGTTCGTGGTGGTGTGTATCGCGGTGATCGTGTTGCGGTACAAGCGGCCGGACCTGCCGCGGACGTTCCGGACGCCCGGGATGCCGGTGGTGCCGATCATCGGGGTGGTGTTCTCGATCTGGTTGATCACGTTCTTGAAGCCGGAGACGTGGTTGAGGTTCGCGATCTGGTTCGCGATCGGGATGGGTGTGTATTTCGGGTACAGCCGTCGGCATTCGGTGTTGGCGCGTGGCGATCAGGGTGAGTCCACTTCGGACTGAGGTGTGGTGAGTTCGGCTCGGCGCGCGGAGCGCACCATTGCCGGAGGTGGGGGTGACGGGCACCCCGATTTTTAGTGTTTCTACGGTTCTGGGCCACTGTCAAGGCGGGAAAGCGTGCCGTGCCTTGACAGTGGCCCAGAATCGTGAAGGGCGCGAGGATCGAGGTGCTGGGTGGGGGCTGGGTGCACTTCGGGTTGTGTTGTCCTGTCACCTTGGGCGGTGGGGAAAGCACCCCAATGTGGCGTTCGGTGCGCTCAACGCAACCAATGTGGCGTTCGGTGCGCTCAACGCAACGAACGCCGCATTGGGGTGGGGTGGGGTGGAGGGGGCGCGGGGGTGTTGTCAGCCCAGGCGGTCGAGGCGGGCGGCGGCCGCCTTGGCCTCGGCGCGCAGGCGTTCCATCACCGAGGCGGCGGATCCGTCGTCGGCGAGTGGGTAGGTCTGGCCGGCCCACAGCGACATCGCCTCGGGGTCGTCGGCGCGGGCGGCGGCCGCGCGGATGGGCTTGCTGATGTGGTGCAGCTGCGGGTATGCGGCGGGCGCGTGGGCCGAGAGGTCGCTCAGCACGCGGTTGACCAGGCCCCGCGCCGGACGGCCGCTGAAGGCGCGGGTGAACGCCGTCAGCCGGCCCGCCTCCGCGAGCGCCCGGCGTTGCGCGGACGGCGTGCCGGCTTCCGGGGTTTGCAGGAAGGCCGTGCCCAGCTGGGCCGCCGACGCCCCGGCCGCGAGTACGGCCGCCACGTCGGCGCCGTGCACCAGCCCGCCCGAGGCGACCAGGGGCAGGCTCGTGCGCGCGGAGATCAGGCGTAGCAGGGCCAGCAGGCCGTACTGCTCACCGCCGGCCGGGTTTGTCGCGTCGTCGGTGAACAAGCCGCGGTGCCCGCCCGCTTCGAAGCCCTGCACCACGAGCGCGTCGGCGCCCCGAGCCGCCGCGAGGTCGGCTTCGTCGGGGTTGGTGACGGTGACCGCCACCTTGCCGCCCGCCTCGTGGACCCGGTGCACCTCGGCGGAAGTCGGCGCGCCGAACGTGAACGACACCAGCGGCACGCGGTGGCGCACGACCGCGTCGAGCTTCGCGGGGTACTCGTCGTCGTCCCAGCTCGGCTCGCCCGGCTCGACGCCGTAGCGCAGGGCCTCGGTGAGCATCCGCTCGCGGTGGGCGGTGACGTCCACGGTCGAACGGCTGCCCGGCACGAACAGGTTCACGCCGAACTTCCCGCCGGTCAGGTCGGCGGTGTGGGCGATCTTCGCCTCCAGCGTCTCCGCCGACAGGTACCCCGCGGCGAGGAAGCCGAAGCCGCCCGCGGCCGTGACCGCCGCGATGAGCTGAGGTGTCGTGGGGCCGCCCGCCATCGGCGCCACGATCACGGGGAACTCGAGGTCATCGAACATGCGCCGAGCCTAGTGCGGGGTGAGCCGGGAAGACGCGCACCCACCACGGCGTTAGTGTGCGGCATGACCGCCGATCTGGAGCACGTCCGCGCGCTGTCCTTGCAGGAGAACGGCCTCGCGACCATCTCGACCACCCGCGCCGACGGGACGGTGCACTCGTCCGTCGTCAACGCCGGGGTCTTCGACGACCCCGTGACCGGCAAACCCGGCGTCGCCCTCGTGGCGATCGGCGGGGCCCACAAGCTCAAGCTGCTGCGCACCACCGGCCACGCGACACTCACGTTCCGCCGTGGCTGGGACTGGGTGTCGGTGACCGGGAAAACCCACCTCATCGGCCCCGACGACCCCGACGCGGCCTTCGACCCGGCCGGCCTGCCGACGTTGCTGCGCGACGTCTTCAAGGCCGCCACCGGAACCCACGACGACTGGGCCGAGTACGACCGCGTGATGGCCGAGGAGCGCCGCGTCGCGGTGTTCGTGGCGGCCGAGAAGATCATCGGCAACCGCTGAAACCCGACGGCGAGCCCGTGCTGTCCGGCGCGGGCTCGCCGGCCGGCTACTTCTTGGCCTTGCCGCTGTCCTCAGTGGACAGAGCCGCGACGAAGGCCTCCTGCGGGACCTCGACCCGGCCGACGGTCTTCATGCGCTTCTTGCCTTCCTTCTGCTTCTCGAGCAGCTTGCGCTTACGCGAGATGTCACCGCCGTAGCACTTGGCGAGCACGTCCTTGCGGATCGCGCGGATCGTCTCGCGCGCGATGATGCGCGAGCCGATCGCCGCCTGGATCGGTACCTCGAACTGCTGGCGCGGGATCAGCTCGCGCAGCCGCGTGGCCATCCGGTTGCCGTAGCCGTAGGCGGCGTCCTTGTGCACGATCGCCGAGAACGCGTCCACGGTCTCGCCCTGCAGCAGGATGTCGACCTTCACGAGCTCGGCAACCTGGTCGCCCGCCTCTTCGTAGTCGAGCGAGGCATACCCGCGCGTGCGCGACTTCAGCGTGTCGAAGAAGTCGAAGATGATCTCCGCGAGCGGGATGTTGTAGCGCAGCTCGACGCGGTCCTCGGACAGGTAGTCCATGCCGAGCAGGACACCGCGCTTGCTCTGGCACAGCTCCATGATCGTGCCGACGAACTCGCTCGGCGCGAGGATGCTCACCTTCGACACCGGCTCGTGGACCTCGGAGATCTTGAGCCCGGTCGGCCAGTCGGACGGATTGGTGACCACGACCTCGCTGCGGTCCTCCAGCACCACGCGGTAGACCACGTTGGGCGCGGTGGAGATCAGGTCGAGGCCGAACTCGCGCTCCAGGCGGTCGCGCGTGATCTCCAGGTGCAGCAGGCCGAGGAAGCCGCAACGGAAGCCGAAGCCCAGCGCGACGGACGTCTCCGGCTCGTAGGCGAGCGCCGCGTCGTTGAGCTGCAGCTTCTCCAGCGCCTCACGAAGCTCCGGGTAGTCGGAGCCGTCGACCGGGTACAGGCCCGAATAGACCATCGGCTTCGGCTCGCGGTAGCCGGCCAGCGGCTCGGTGGCGCCGTGCCGCTCGGACGTGACGGTGTCACCGACCTTCGACTGACGGACGTCCTTCACCCCGGTGATCAGGTAGCCCACCTCGCCGACGCCGAGGCCCTTGCTGGGCTTGGGCTCCGGCGAGATGATGCCGACCTCGAGCAGCTCGTGGGTCGCGCCGGTGGACATCATGCGGATCTTCTCGCGCGGGGTGATCTTGCCGTCGACCACGCGGATGTAGGTGACGACGCCGCGGTAGGTGTCGTAGACCGAGTCGAAGATCATCGCCCGCGCCGGGGCGTCCGCGTCGCCGACCGGCGCCGGGACCTGGCGCACGACCTCGTCGAGCAGCGCGCCGACGCCGACGCCCGTCTTCGCTGAGACCCGCAGCACGTCGGTGGGCTCGCAGCCGATGATGTGCGCGAGCTCGGCCGCGTACTTGTCCGGGTCGGCCGAGGGCAGGTCGATCTTGTTGAGGACCGGGATGATCTGGAGGTTGTTCTCCAGCGCCAGGTAGAGGTTGGCCAGCGTCTGCGCCTCGATGCCCTGCGCGGCGTCGACCAGCAGCACCGCGCCTTCACACGCCTCCAGGGCGCGCGAGACCTCGTAGGTGAAGTCCACGTGGCCGGGCGTGTCGATCATGTGCAGCACGTGGTTCTGACCGTCGACCTGCCAGGGCAGGCGGACGTTCTGGGCTTTGATCGTGATGCCGCGCTCACGCTCGATGTCCATCCGGTCGAGGTACTGCGCGCGCATCGCCCGTTCCTCGACGACGCCGGTGAGCTGCAGCATGCGGTCCGCCAGCGTCGACTTGCCGTGGTCGATGTGGGCGATGATGCAGAAGTTGCGGATCAGTTCCGGCGGCGTGAAGGTGGTATCGGCGAACGTCTTGGGCGCTGTCACTCGTGTGGTCCTCGGGAAAGGTCGGGGATGGCCACCTCCTATCGTCCCATGGACCTCCGGGTGCGGTTGGGGGTCATCCCCGATGCGAGCGCGCCGGGCTCGTGGTGACCTCGAAGGATGAGCACTCCACACCCTCCCCCGGGGACCTTCGACACCGCGTTGGACCGGGCGTTCGGGCACCCCAGCGGCCTGCTGGGCCGCGTCGGCGGCCGGCTGATGTCGCGCGCCAACGCAGCCACCGAGCACCGGCTCGTGGACCTGGCCCGGCTGGAACCCGACGAAACCGTGCTGGTCGTGGGCCCCGGCCCAGGCGTGGGCCTCGACGCCGCGAGCCGCCTGGCGGGCGAGGTCGTCGGCGTCGAACCGTCGGCCGAGATGCGGGCCTTATGCCGTGAACGCTGCGGCGACCGCGTGAAGCTGCGCGACGGCGCCGCTTCGTCGACCGGCTGCGCCGACGCTTCCGTCGACGTGGTCCTGAGCGTCAACAACGTCCAGCTCTGGGACGACCGCGCGGCCGGCTTCGCCGAGCTGTTCCGCGTGCTGCGCCCCGGCGGCCGGCTGCTGCTGTCCGCGCACGAGAAGTGGCTGCCGGTCCCCCGCCACGATCTGGCCGCTGAGGTCACCGCAGCGGGCTTCACCGACCTGCAGACGTGGACGTGGGAGCCCCCGGGCTTCGCGGCCCTGGCGGCGCAGCTGCGGGCCCGCAAGCCCTAGCGGGAGTCCCTCCGCAACGGGTGGTCAGGCGGAACCTGCACCAGGACGATGCGCAGGCCGTCCGGGTCGGTGAGCCAGGCCTCGTCGAGCCCCCACGGCTCGCGGCGCGCCCCGCGGACGGGCGCGACGCCGCGCGCGGCCAGCTCCTCGAGCGTCGCCGGCAGGTCGCGGACCTGCAGCCACAGGTCGACGGCCGCCGAAGGTGTCGCGTCGTTGCCGCCCACGACCTCGATCGAACCACCGCCCGCGAAGAAGACCGTGCCACCGGGGAACTCGCGCTGGATCGCCAGCCCGAGCGTGTCCCGGTAGAACGCGGTCGAGGCCTCCAGGTCGCGCGGGTGGATCAGCACCCGGCTGCTCAATACGTCCATGCGTCCTGCCTACCCGAGTGGCTCAGGCCACCGCAATCGCGACGATCCCGGCCAGCACCACCAGCGAGCCCACCAGCCGGCGCGCCGCGTTCCGCTCACCGAGCACGAACCACGCCGCGAGCCCGCCCAGCACGATCGACAGCTCCCGCGCCGGCGCGACCAGGCTGACCGGCGCCATCCTCAGCGCGTACAGCACCAGCAGGTACGCCGCGGGCGAGGCGAGCCCGACGATCAGCGTCTCCTTCCGGTGCTCGCGCCACAGCTTCGCGACCTCGGCCCGGTCACGCAGGGCCGCGGGCGCCAGCAGCACGCTCTGCACCAGCGCGCCGACGCCGAAGTACACGAGTGGCGGCACCGCGAGCGTCGTCACGGAGTGGGCGTCCCAGAGCGTGTAGGCCGCGATGGTCGCCCCGGTGAGCACGCCGTAGAACACGCCGGCGCGGCGCGCTTTGACGTCGGCCTTGCTGCCGCCGAGGCTGATCACCAGCACGCCCGCCACCACGAGGAACGCTCCGACCAGGCCGAGCACACCGGGGTGCTCGTGCAGCACGAGCACCGCCGCCAGCACCGACAGCAGCGGCCCGGTGCCGCGAGCGAGCGGGTAGACGATCGACAGGTCGCCGACGGCGTACCCGCGCTGCAGCACCGTGCCGTACGCCACGTGCAGCACGGCCGTGACCCCGGCGGCGAGCAGCCACGTCCACTGTGGACGCTCCTTTTCGACCAGGAGCGCGGTGATGACGACGGGAAGCAGCACCACGGCCGACACGGTGTAGTACAGCCACACGAACCTCGGCCCGCCGAAGGTGACGCGCTTGGCCGCGAGGTTCCACCCCGCGTGCACGACGGCGGCGATGAGGACGAACGACAGAGCTGTGGTGTTCACCGGACCCCTTCGGGTCTTCCGCGCACGCGGAAGGCCGGGTCCTCCAGGCTTTTGTCCCGTCAGATGAACGGCGGGCGTCGGGCCGCGCCGATGGTGCCGCTCGGACCTGTCCCGCCGGCCCTGGTTGTCGGTGTCACGGGTGGTGCGGGTGTCGCGCGGGCCGGCAGCGGAACCCTAGGCACTACGGTCTTCACGGTAGCCGAACCGATCACTCCGGGCCGCCCGAGGGGGCCGCGAGCTGGCCTGTTAGGCTTTCCCGTCGTTGCCGTGCGGCATTCCGTCAGGGAGGAAACCCGGCCGCGCTTGTCTTCACGCCAAGCGCCCGGAGCCACTTCGACGCGGCAGCGACCTTCACCGAGACGAAAGCAGGACGCCTTCATGGCCAACATCAAGTCCCAGATCAAGCGCATCACCACCAACGAGAAGGCCCGTCAGCGCAACCTGGCGATCCGCTCCTCGGTGAAGACCGCGATCCGCAAGTTCCGTGAGGCCGCCGACTCCGGCGACAAGACCAAGGCCCTCGAACTCCAGCGCGACGCCGCCCGCAAGCTCGACAAGGCCGTCACCAAGGGCGTCATCCACGCCAACCAGGCCGCCAACAAGAAGTCGGCTCTCGCGAAGCGCGTGAACCAGCTCTGAGCTGATCGCAGCAGCACCCTGCCAGACCTGGAAAAGCCCGGTGACCGCCTGGTCGCCGGGCTTTTTCGTGCGCTCCCCCGCATCCCCGGCGACGGCCTGCCCGCCAGGCCCGGGTACTGAGAAGGCCGGTCGGCGGCCAGTCCACCGGCGCCTGGCCTCGCGATATGTGCGCGGCAGGTGGCCTTCCAGGTCACCTCTCGCCACAGCAGGCCCCGTGCGCGCCGACCGCACCACACGCAGGCCCACCCCAGCGGTGGCTTCGTTTCACGCACCTCGCCACTGCGCGCCGGCCCCAGGTCGGTCGCGGCCCAGGGTCAGTCGCGGCGCAGGGTAATCGCGGCGCAAGGTCGATCGCGGCGCGGTGTCGATCGCGGCGCAAGGTCAATCGCGCCCCGGCGCCCCGGTACGGCGGGTTCGGCCTCGCCGTTGGGTGGCTCGGACTCCCGGGTGGCAGGGGTCAGCGTTCGCCCTTGGCGGCGACGACCTCGACGACCGCGCGTTCCAGGGCGTAGTCCGCGTCGGCCGCTACGCCCTTGACCTCGGCGTTCAGACGGGCGACCACGCGCATCGCGGTGGCGAGGCCGTCCTGGCCCCAGCCGCGCGACTGGCCCTGCGCCTTGCGGATCTTCCACGGCGGCATGCCCAGCTCGCCGGCCATCTGGTTCGGGTTGCCGCGGCCGGCGGCGGAGACGCGGGCGATCGTGCGGACTGCGTCGGCGAGGGCGTCGGCGACCAGGACGTGCGGCACGCCCAGCTGCATGGCCCAGCGCAGCGACTCCAGGGCCGCCGCGCGGTCGCCGCCCACGGCCTTCTCCGCCACGGCGAAGCCGGTCACGTCGGCGCGGCCGGTGTGGTAGCGGCGCACGGCCTGCTCGTCGATCACACCGCCGGTGTCAGCGACGAGCTGCGTCGCCGCGGAGGAGAGCTCGCGCAGGTCGGAGCCGACGGTGTCCATCAGCGCCATCACGCCCGCGGCGTCGATCTTGCCGCCCACGCGGCGCACCTCGTTGCGCACGAACGACTCCCGATCGGCGGGCTTCGTCAGCTTCGGGCACTCGGTGATCTCCGCGCCCGCCTTTTTCAGCGCCGCCGGCAGCGCCTTGGCCGCTTTGCTGCGGCCGCCGCCGTTGTGCACGACCACGAGCACGATCCCGTCGGCGGGCGCCTTGAGGTACGCCATCACCGCGTCCGCCAGCTCCTGCGAGATGTCCTGCGCGGAGTCGAGCACGATGACCCGCCCCTCGCTGAACAGCGAAGGACTCACCAGCTCGGCGAGCACAGGCGGTGTGAGTTCCGACACCCGGTTGCGCGTCATCTCGGCCGTCGAGTCCACGGCCCGCGCGGCGTCCAGCGACGCGCGGACAGCCCGCTCGATGAGCAGTTCTTCCTCACCGAGGACGAGGTGGAGCGGCGCGGGTGCGGTGGTCACTCCGCCATCTTCTCACCCGCCCGGCCCCGGGCTCGCTCCGGTGATGTGCGCCGCCACCGTGGCATGAGGTGATCGCCATGTCGTACGGTGTACCCGAGGCGGCGCCCAGCTCCACCAGATTCGCAGCGGCGCGCCGACAACTGAACACCGCTCATCCAGAGGGGCAGAGGGAACGGCCCGACGAAGCCCCGGCAACCGGCGTACAGCCTGTCTTCCCGAATTTGCGGGATAGCTGACGACCACGGTGCCAATTCCGGCCCGCGTTTTGCGGGGCAGATGAGGAAAGGAACCTCGCGATGACCGTTACCCTCGGCACGACCTCCACCAAGAAGACCCTGGACCTCGGTCCGGCCGTCGAACTGGTGTCGAAGGAAGAGGGCCACCGGCAGCCGCTCGCCCCGGAGTTCGTGTCCGCGGAGGACTTCTCGCCGCTCGAGGTCGCCTACGACTTCGGCCGCGTGCGCCGCGAAGACATCGAGGCCGGCCCCAAGAACATCTGGCGCTACAAGAAGCTCCTTCCCGTCCCCTCGACCGTCGAGGAGATCCCGAACACCGAACCCGGCGCCACCCGCCTGGTGAAGGCCGACCGCCTCGCCAAGGCGCTGGGCCTGAAGTCCCTGTGGGTCAAGGACGACACCGGCAACCCCACGCACTCCTTCAAGGACCGCGTGGTCGCCGTCGCGCTGGCCGCGGCCCGCGAGTTCGGCTTCGAGGTCCTCGCGTGTCCCTCGACCGGCAACCTGGCCAACGCGACGGCCGCCGCCGCGGCCCGCGCCGGCTGGCGGTCGGTCGTGCTGATCCCGAAGTCGCTCGAGCGCGCCAAGATTCTCACCACCGCGGTCTACGACGGTGATCTGATCGCCGTCGACGGCAACTACGACGACGTCAACCGCCTCGCCACCCAGCTCGCCGGCGAGCACCCGACGTGGGCGTTCGTCAACGTCAACGTGCGCCCCTACTACTCCGAAGGCTCCAAGACGCTCGGCTACGAGGTCGCCGAGCAGCTCGGCTGGCGCCTGCCAGAGCAGATCGTGGTGCCGATCGCCTCGGGCTCGCAGCTGACCAAGGTGGACAAGGGTTTCCGCGAGCTCGGCCAGCTCGGCCTCGTGGAAGCCAGCCCCTACAAGGTCTTCGGCGCGCAGGCCACCGGCTGCTCCCCCGTCTCGGCCGCCTTCCGCGCCGGCCACGACGTGGTCCAGCCCGTGAAGCCCGACACCATCGCCCGCTCGCTCGCGATCGGCAACCCCGCCGACGGCCCCTACGTTCTCGACGTCGTCAACCGCACCGGCGGTGCGATCGAGGACGTGAGCGACGAGGAGGTCGTGGAGGGCATCCGGCTGCTCGCGCGCACCGAAGGCATCTTCACCGAGACCGCCGGCGGCGTCACCGTCGCGACCGCGAAGAAGCTCATCGAGACCGGCAAGCTCGACCCCGAGGCCGACACCGTGCTGCTCATCACCGGCGACGGCCTCAAGACGCTCGACGCGCTCGAAGGCCGCATCGGCCCGAAGGCGACCGTGCCCCCGTCAGCCGAGGCCGTGAGCAAGGCCCTCGGCCTCTGACCGCCGGGCCCGCGGGCCGCTCCCCTAGCGGGGCGGCCCGCGCGGCTCACCCCGGCGCGCCACCGCCGGCCCGCCGTTACCGGGCAGCACGGCTGTGTCACCGTCCACATCGGTTCGCGTCACGAGCACACCCAACGTGCCCAGCACGTCCACTGTGGACTTCGCCGGGTGCCCGTAGCTGTTGCCCGCGCCCACGCTGATCATTGCCGCCCGCGCCTCCACCGCCTCGAGGAACTGGGGCAACGAGTAGCGCGAGCCGTGGTGGGGAACTTTCAGCACGTCGGCGTGCAGGTCCACCCCTTCGGCCAGCAGGTCGGCCTGCGCGGCCAGTTCCACGTCTCCGGTCAGCAGCACCCTCCCCGCCGCCGTGGTCGCACGAAGCACCACGGAACTGTTGTTGATCATCGTGCCGTCCTGCAAGGCGGCGGCACGTGCCGTGACGTAGCGCGGCCCGAGCACATCGAGCGACAGCCCCGGCCAGTCGAGCCGCTGCCGGTCGCTCAGCTCCAGCAGCGGCACGTGGTGCGTCGCCGCCTCCTGCGACACCTGCTGCCACGCCCACGCCGGCGCCCGCCCAGGCCCCACGGCGATCGCTCCCACGGCCCGGCCGTCGAACACCGACGACAGCCCGCCGATGTGGTCGGCGTGCAGGTGGCTGAGCACCAGCAGCGGGATCCGCTCCACGCCGAGCCGCCGCAGGCACTCGTCCACCGGCCCCGGCTCCGGCCCGGTGTCCACGACCACCGCCCGCCCGGGCTCCGCCGTGGCCAGCACCACGGCATCACCTTGGCCGACGTCGCACTCCACCATCGCCCAGCCCTTCGGCGGCCAGCCGGGCGAGAGCACCCGCGGCGGTACCACGATCAGCAGCACCGCCACCAGCCCCATCGCCACCACCAGCCGCGCGCGCCGGAACCGGAACGCGACCACCACCACGAGCAGCACCCCGGCCGCACACACCCCGCCCCACCAGCCGCCCGGCCACGTGAGCACCGCACCCGGCGCACGAGCGCCGTGCCGCGCCACGGTGATCAGCCAGCGAGCCTCCGGATCGGCCAGGTGCACCAGCACGTGCCCGGCGCCGGGCCACCACGGCCCGACCACCGTGGCCAGCACCCCGAGCACCGTGACCGGCGCGACGACGGGCGCCGCCAGCACGTTGGTCACCACCGACACGAGGCTCACCGTGCCCGCCATGCCCGCGATCACCGGCGCGGTGACCACGAACGCCGCCAGCGGCACCGCGATCCCTTCCGCGTACCCCGGCGGAATCCCCCGGCGCACCAGCGAATCCGCCCACCGCGGCGCCAGCAGCACCAGCCCCGCGGTCGCGAACACCGACAGTGCGAACCCGAAGTCCGCCGCCATCACCGGATCCCACGCGACGAGCACGCACACCGAGAACGCCAGCGCCGGCAACGCGGATCCACGACGGCCCATCGCCAGCGCCAGCAGCGCCACCCCGCCCATCACCCCGGCCCGCAGGACACTCGGCGCCGGGCCGACGAGAATCAGGAAGCCGCCCAAGCACAATCCCGCCGCGACAGCCGACAGCCGCGGCCCGACGCGCAGCAACCGGCACAACAGCAAAACGGAGCCGCAAAGGATCGCCAGATTTCCGCCGCTCACAGCCATCAAGTGCGTGAGCCCCGACTCCGTGAACTCCTGCTCCACCTCCTCTGGCAACGCACTCGTGTCACCCAAGACCAGACCGGGCAGCAGCCCCGCCGGTTCCTCCGGCAACACCGCGCACATGTCGTGCAGCCCCGCCCGCAACGTCGCGGCCACCCGCTGCCACCACGGCGCCCGCGTGACCCCGACCGGAGCGCCCTGCAGGTAGACGACCGCCGCCGTCAGCTCACCCCCGCGCGCCGGCGCCAGGCGGCCCGACGCCGTGACCTCCTGGCCCGGCAGGAGAGCACCCCACGCGGCGACCGGCGCGAGCAGCAGGACCCGGCCGGTGGACTCCACCGGCCGACCGTCCACAGTGGCCGATTCCACCTTGGCGTCGATGGCCACTGATCGCGTGCCCGCCTGCTGATCGGCGTAACCGGCACTGTGGATCGGCCGCGGTCGCTCGGTGACCTCGACGCGGATCGTGGCGGTCACCCCGTGCGCTGCGGCTTGGCCGAGTGCGTCCTGCTCCGCTCCCCTGATGCGCCACGCCGTCGGCAACGCCACCACGAGCCCCAGCACCAACAACGCGCCGGCCGCTCCGAGCCACCGCCCACGCCGCCGCGCGAGCAACACGGCCGACAAAACCGCCGCCACAACCCCGAAAACCTCGGCCGCCCACCACCCGAGCCGCAGTCCCGCCAGGGTGCCGCCCCAGGCCGCCAGTGCTGCCGGGACGAGCCGAAGGTCGTGGTCACGCCACGACGGAGCGGCCTCCGACCGGACGAACATCATCCGACTGTCACCTGCTCGCGCAGCTTCTCGAACTTGCTTTCGCCGATGCCTTCGACATCACGAAGTTGTTCGACGCTGGAGAAGCCGCCGTGCTGGGTGCGCCAGTCGATGATGCGGCCGGCGGTGACCTCGCCGACGCCGGGCAGGGTGTCGAGCTGTTCAGGCGTGGCCGAGTTGAGGTCGAGCTTGCCCGGCGCCGCGCCGGCACCCGCCGGGGCCGAGGAGGCGACCGTGATGCCGACGGCGAGCTGGTCGCCGTCGGTGAGCTTGCGGGCGAGGTTCAGGCTGGAGAGATCGGTGCCGGGGTCCGCGCCACCGGCGGCTCGCACCGCGTCGGCCACGCGCGAGCCGGCCGGAACGGTGACGAGGCCGGGCGCACGGACGTGGCCGATCACGCTGATCACCAGCTTCGCGGACGTCGAAGACGCCGGTGCCGCAACGGAAGGGTGCGCCTTCGCGCTCGGCAGCGACGGCGCCACCTCCGTCGCGGGCGCCCCGCTGAACACCGCGAACCCCGCGGCGATCAGCACGGCCACGACCACGAGCCCCAGCGCGACGAGGACTCGCGGGCTTTTCAGCACGCCGGGCAGACCGGGGTGGGCCGGGTCGGCGCCGCCGGGCAGCCAGCGCCGGACCAGCCGGCCGCCGGGCCCGACGGTGCGTGGGCCCGCCGCCAGCTGGTCGGCCAGCCAGGCGAGCCTGGCGTTCACGGGAGTGCCCGGATCACGGGCGGTCTGCTCGAACACACGTGCGACGCTAGGCGCTGATCGACATCGGCCACCAGGCCCAATCCGGCAACCTGTGGATAACTCACCCCTTGTGGATAACTCGGCCTCCGCGACGCCGGAACGCCGGTTCCGGTCGACCCGCGATGCCATGCTGTCGCCCATCGCCGCCCTCGACGGCGCTCCACAGGAAGGGCTCCACCATGACGAACGAAACCGAGATCCGCGCCCTGATCGAAAACTGGGCCACTGCCGTCCACACGGGAAATCTCGACGGCGTCCTCGCGGGCCACTCCGACGACATCGTGATGTTCGACGTCCCGCCGCCCCACGAAGGTGTCCGAGGGATCGATGCGTACCGCGAGACCTGGCCGCCGTTTTTCGTCTGGCAGGCGGAAGGCGCGACCTTCACCATCCTGGAGCTCGACGTGACCGCGGGCGACGACGTGGCGTTCGCCTGGGCACTCCTGCGCTGCGGCACCCCTGCTGATCCACCGGGCCACCGCCTGCGATTGACCATCGGCCTGCGCAAGGACCACGGCCGCTGGGTGGTGACGCACGAGCACCACTCGTTCGCCGCCGTCGACGGTGACGCTGCCGGTAACGACTCCGGTGGAATCCGCCCGGTTGAAAGTGAACTATGACTCATGATAAACCTGAGTCTCAGTTCACTTTCAGGAGGTGGTGGTCATGGCCGCCAAGGTCGCCCTGGTCACGGGCGCGTCGTCGGGTATCGGAGAGTCCACCGCGCGAGAGCTGCTGGAGCGTGGCTACACGGTCTACGGCGCCGCGCGAAGGGTGGCGCGGATGGCGGGCCTGGCCGAACGTGGGGTGCAGACGCTCGCGCTGGACGTGACGGACGAGGAGTCCGTGGAGAAGGTCGTGGCGGCGATCGTCGCGGAGTCCGGCCGGATCGATCTGCTGGTGAACAACGCCGGCTACGGCTCGTATGGCGCCGTCGAAGACGTGCCTTTGTCGGAAGCCCGCTACCAGTTCGAGGTGAACGTCTTCGGCGCCGCGCGGCTGATCCAGCTCGTGCTGCCCGTGATGCGAGCGCAGCGCTCGGGCCGGATCGTGAACATCTCCTCGATTAAGCGGCAAGATCCACACCCCGCTGGGCGCCTGGTACCACGGCACGAAGTTCGCCCTGGAGGGGTTCTCCGACGCGCTGCGAATGGAGGTGCGGCCCTTCGGGATCGACGTGGTCGTGGTCGAGCCCGGTGGGATCGCGACGGAGTGGGGCACCATCGCCGTGGACCACATGACGGAGGTCTCCGGCGAAGGCGCGCATTCGAACCTGGTCGGGAAGCTGGCGAAGGGCATGAACTCGGGCCTCAACGCGCGGATGATGTCCCCGCCGTCCGTGATCGCGAAGACCGTTGCCAAGGCGGCGACGGCTCGGCGCCCGCGCACACGTTACGCTGCGGGTTTCGGCGCGAAGCCCTTGATTTTCCTGCGCCGCGCCCTGCCCGACCGCGCTTTCGACACCCTGATCACGAGGGCACTCGCGAGCTGACCCCGGAGAACCGATGGAGCCGTCCCGCCCGCTGCGTGCCGACGCGGTGCGCAACCGCACGAAGATCCTCGACGCGGCGCGGGAGCAGATCACCCGGCTCGGCCCCGACGTCCCGATGGACACGATCGCCGAGGCCGCGGGGGTCGCCGTGGGCACGTTGTACCGGCACTTCCCGACGAAAACCGACCTCGTCACGGCGGTGATCGGCGAGCACAGCGAACTGCTCACCGAAGCCATCGAGGCGGCGGCCGAGCGGGTGGCGGGCGGGGCCGGCGCGATGAGCGCGATCTCGGCGCTCGTGAGAGACATTGTCGAGGCGGCGGCCGCCGACCGGGCGGTCAAGGCTGCGGCACAGAACGTCGGCGCCGAGTACCTCACGCCCGACCAGGAGAGCCGCAGCCGCGTCGCGATGACGCGGTTGATCGAGGCCGCCCAGCGCGACGGCCGGCTGCGGGACGACGTGACCGCCGACGACTTCTACCTGCTCATCCTCACGGCGCCGACGGACGTCGAGCCGGCGGTGCGAGCGCGGTGGCTGCAGCTGTTCCTTGCGGGCTTCACCACCGGCAAGGACTGAAAACCCTTACCTGCCAACAAGCTCACTGCTCCCGCTGCACGACCACGCCGAGCACGCCCGGCCCGGTGTGCGCGCCGATCACAGCGCCGAGCTCCGAGACCACACACCCGCCGGCGCAGCCGGGCACGGCTTCCTCCAGGCGGTTGGCCAGCTCGACGGCTCGTTCCGGCGAGGCGAGGTGGTGCACGGCGAGCTCGACCGGGCCCTCGCCGGCCGCCTCCACGGCGAGCTCGACCAGCCGCGCCATGGCCCGGTTCATGGTCCGGACCTTTTCCAACGGAAGGATGCGCCCTTCGGACATGTGCAACACCGGCTTCACCGCGAGTGCCGTGCCCAGCAGCGCCGCGGCGGGCCCGATCCGGCCACCTCGGCGCAGATGCTCGAGGGTCTCGACCACGAAGAGCGTGGACGAGCGCCCGGCGGCATCGACCGCGGCCGCCTCGACGTCGACCGCCGACTTGCCCGCGGTGGCGGCCACCGCGGCGTGCAACGCGGCGAACCCGAGCCCCATGGCCGTGGTGCGCGAGTCGACCACGCGCACGAGGTCCGGACCGACCTCCTGCGCGGCGAGCACGGCGGCTTCCCACGTGCCGGAGAGCTCTTTGGACAAGTGCACCGACACCACGGACTCGGCGCCGTCCTCGAGCGCGGCGCGGAAGACGGTCGCGAACTCGGCGGGCGTGGGCCGGGACGTGGTGACGATTTTGCGCTCCCCCAGCGCTTCCGCGAGGGCGGCGGGGCCCATCTCGGTGCCGTCGTAGGAGACGGCGCCGTCCACGAGGACGTGCAGAGGCACCACACGCACCGAGTGCCGGTCGGCGAAGCCCTCCGGCAGATGGGCGGTGGAGTCCGTGACCACGGCGACCGACACGCCGTCAGCCTACGTGGCCGGGGCGCAAAGTCGGTGTCATCAGCTTCGCCATGGCCGTGCCGACTGCTTCGTGCCCCGCCCAGCCCCAGTGCATGCCGTCGGGGTTGCCGTCGCCGCCGAGCACGTGATCACCCACGACGGCGGAGAGATCGAGCAATGGCACGTCCAGCCGCTCGCCCCACGCGGCCATCGCGGCGGCCGCGGCGGGGCGGGCGGTGTGGACGCGGCCGTACGCGTCGGCGCGGTGCACCGACGGCAACATCCCGAAGATCGGCAGTTCGGGCCGCAACACGCGCAACGCCTCCACGGCGAGGTCGAGGTAGTGCACGGTCAGCTTCGCGGGCAGCACGACCGGCCGGCCCCGCAACACGACGGACAGCCGCGGCTGCGCAGCCAGATACGCGCCGCGCACGACGCGGCGCACGCCGTCGGGACGGAGGTAACGCAAGCCGGTACGGAGGTAGGTCGGCAGCGGCGACGGGAGCGTGTCCATGCTGCCGATCGCCAGCACGACGGCGTCCACGTGGTGCAGATCGGCCCACACGCGCGGGTCTCCGGTCATCGACCACCACACGTCGCGCGCGGTCCAGCCGATGCCGGCGACCAGGTCGGCGCGCCCGTCGAGCGCGGTGGCTGCAACGTTGGGCCACAGGCGTGATTCGTCGGCGGCGCAGGGACCAACCGGTCCGTGGAAGCTCAGCGAGTCACCGAAGACGAGCAGGTGCGGGCCCATCGATCAGCCGGTGATCCCCGCGTTGTACGCATACAGCCGCCAGGCGTCGTCGCGGCGGCCGAGCTCCACCCAGTGGCAGTTCATGATCCCGCCGAGCGACGGCCAGATCTCGATCGGCAGGCCGAGCAGCTTCGCCGTGAGCGCCACGATCAGACCACCGTGCGAAGCGAGCAGCACCGACTCGCCGGCGCCGGAATTGGGCTGCAGCAGGTCGTTCACGACCTCGCCCGCGCGCCCGGCCACGTCCACTCGGGACTCTCCGCCCGGCGGCGCCCACGCGGCGTCGGTGCGCCACTTGTCGCGCTCACCGGGATACGCGGCGTCGACCTCGGGGCCGGTCATGCCCTGCCACTCGCCCAAGTGCGTCTCGCGCAGGCGCTTGTCGATGCGCAATGGCACGCCGATCGCTTCGGTGAGCACTGTGGCCGTGTCGGTGGCACGGTGCAGATCCGACGCGATCACGAGGTCGGGCGAGAACCGCGCGAGCGCGGGAACGGCGAAGCGCGCCTGGTTCCAGCCGACCGGGGTCAGCGCGGAGTCGAGGTGTCCCTGCATGCGGCCGGCGGCGTTGTAGTCCGTTTCGCCGTGCCGCCAGAGCAGCAGCCGCTTCAGGCTCACGCGTCCAGACCGTCCGCGCTGTCCGCGGCGGCGTCGCCGTCGGCCGCGGCGCGCTCGAGCCCTTCGACCTCGATGCGCGGGCAGTCCTTCCACAGCCGCTCCAGGCCGTAGAACGAGCGCTCTTCCTGGTGCTGCACGTGGACGACCACATCGACGTAGTCCAGCAGCACCCAGCGGCCCTCGCGGGCCCCTTCGCGGCGGACCGGCTTGTGCCCGCCGATGCGCAGCTTCTCCTCGACGTTGTCGACGATCGCGCCGACCTGCCGCTCGTTGGCCGCGGACGCGATCACGAAAGCGTCGGTGATCACGAGCTGGTCGGACACGTCCAGCACGACCACGTCGCTGGCCAGCTTGTCGGCTGCCGCGTGCGCGGCCGCGACGGCCAGCTCTCGTGCCTCGGACGTCGCTGCCACAGTGCTCCTTCAGGGTTCGGGGTACGCCCGGACGAGGGTACCCGGTCACTCACCTCGGTCTTTGCGGTACAGGTCCTTCTTGGCGATGTAGCGGACCACGCCGTCGGGCACGAGGTACCAGACGGGCTCGCCGCGCTCCACCCGTTCGCGGCACGCGGTGGACGAGATCGCCATCGCCGTGACCTCGACGAGGCTGACCTTGCCGCTCGGCAGGTGGTGGGAGTTGAGGCGGTAGCCGGGGCGCGTGACGCCGATGAAGTGCGCGAAGTCGAACAGCTCGTCTGCCTTGTGCCAGGTGAGGATCTGCTCCAGCGCGTCGGCGCCGGTGATGAAGAACAGCTGGTCGTCCGGGTACTCCTCGTGCAGGTCCCGCAACGTGTCGACGGTGTAGGTCTGGCCGCCGCGGTCGATGTCGACGCGGCTCACGGAGAACACCGGGTTGGACGCGGTGGCGATCACCGTCATCAGGTAGCGGTCCTCGGCGCGGGTCACGACGCGCTCGGACTTCTGCCACGGCTGCCCGGTCGGGACGAAGATGACCTCGTCCAGCGCGAAGCGCGACTGGACCTCGCTGGCCGCGACGAGGTGACCGTGGTGCACGGGGTCGAACGTGCCGCCCATGACCCCGATCCGGCGTGGTGACATAGCCGGTGAGCCTATACGCGCGGGCGCGCGAGGGCTCCCCGTTCCGGCTGCGACCTACCTACTGTGCTGCTCGTTACCAATCCGGCCACAGCCACGGCGGGAACGGTGCCGGACGCGGCAGGGTCCGGTTGGGTGCCCGCCTGCTTTCGGCCGGATCGGTAACGTGCGAACCCGGCCTACCGGCTCCCCAGGAGGAGGCCGGGCCGCGCGCCACGCTCCGGCGGTCAAGGGGGCATCGCCGGGCGACCGGACACCTCCCCCGAGAGGCACCGGTTGCCGAGGAGAGCCGGGAACGCGGGGAGCCTTACGCGAGTCTCATTTGTGACTTGAATCACATAACTGCGGGTATCCGGTCGCGAACGGTCCGTTCGTGCCGCGTCCGGCTCCCGTTTTGTCGGCCGCATGGGGTAGACCGGGGACGTGGACACCACCGAAGCCCTTCGCGAGCGTGCCGAGATCCTGCTGCGGTCGCTCGCCGGCGAAACCGCGACCCTGCGCGAAGACCAGTGGACGGCGATCGAGGCCCTCGTCGCCCACCACCGGCGCGCGCTCGTCGTGCAGCGCACCGGGTGGGGCAAGTCGGCCGTGTACTTCCTGGCCACGGCCCTGCTCCGGGAGCGGGGCGCCGGCCCGACCGTCATCGTCTCGCCCCTGCTCGCGCTCATGCGCAACCAGATCTCGGCGGCCGCGCGCGCCGGGATCCACGCGGCGACCATCAACTCGGCCAACGCGCAGGAGTGGGACCAGGTGCAGGCCGCGGTGGTCGCCGGCGACGTCGACGTGCTCCTGGTGAGCCCCGAACGGCTCAACAACCCCGATTTCCGCGACGCCGTGCTGCCGAAGCTCACCGCGAGCGCCGGGTTGCTCGTGGTGGACGAGGCGCACTGCATCTCTGACTGGGGCCACGACTTCCGGCCCGACTACCGCCGGCTGCGCACGCTGCTGGGCGACCTGCCCGACGGCGTGCCGGTGCTGGCCACCACGGCGACGGCCAACGACCGCGTGGCCACCGACGTCGCCGACCAGCTCGGCATCGGCACCGGCGGCGACACGCTCGTGCTGCGCGGTCCGCTCGACCGCGAGAGCCTGCGGCTGGCCGTGGCCGAACTGCCGACGGACCAGGCGCGCCTGGCCTGGCTCGCCGAGCACCTGGCCGAGCTGCCCGGGTCCGGCATCATCTACACCCTCACGGTCGCGGCGGCCCACGACGTCGCGGCGCTGCTCGGCGAGCGCGGTTACCCGGTGGCGGCGTACACGGGCAAGACCGACCCGGCCGACCGCCAGGCCGCGGAAGACGACCTGCTGGCCAACCGGGTCAAGGCGCTCGTGGCCACGTCGGCGCTCGGGATGGGCTTCGACAAGCCGGACCTCGGGTTCGTGGTGCACCTGGGTGCGCCGTCGTCGCCGATCGCGTACTACCAGCAGGTCGGGCGTGCGGGCCGTGGTGTGGAGCGCGCCGAGGTCGTGCTGCTGCCGGGCCGCGAGGACAAGGCGATCTGGGCGTACTTCGGCTCGCTGGCGTTCCCCGACGAGCTGCGGGTGTCGCAGGTGCTGAACTCGCTCGCGTACGCCGACCGTCCACTGTCGACAGCCGCGCTCGAGCCGACCGTGGAGCTGTCGCGTTCGCGGCTGGAGATGGTGCTGAAGGTGCTCGACGTCGACGGCGCGGTCCGGCGCGTGCGCGGCGGCTGGGAGAGCACGGGCCAGGAGTGGCAGTACGACCGCGACCGCTATGCCCGGGTCGCGAAAGCGCGCGAGGCCGAGCAGTCGGCGATGCTCGGCTACATCGCCACGACCAGCTGCCGGATGGAGTACCTGCGCAGCCAGCTCGACGACCCGGACGCGGCGCCGTGCGGCCGTTGTGACAACTGCACCGGGCAGCACTGGGACACGGCGGTGTCGGAGGAGGTCGTGGGCGCCACGCGCGAGCGGCTGGACCGGCCGGGCGTCGAGGTGGCGCCGCGCAAGCAGTGGCCGAGCGGGATGAAGGGGCTCGACGTGCCGCTGTCGGGCCGCATCGCCGCCACCGAGCAGGCCGAGCCGGGCCAGGTGCTGGGCCGCCTCACCGACGTCGGCTGGGGCTCGCGGCTGCGCGAGCTCGTCGGGCCGGGCGCGGTGGACGACGTGGTCCCGGAGTCGGTGTTCCAGGCTTGTGTGAAGGTGCTCGCCGCGTGGCCGTGGACGGAACGCCCGACGGCCGTGGTGGCCGTGCCTTCGGCGACGCGGCCGGTGCTGGTGGCGAACCTCGCGGAGCGGCTCGCCGCCATCGGCCGCCTCGAACACCTCGGCACGCTGGACTCCGCCGGCCCACCCCCGCGCCAGGCCAACAGCGCCCAGCGCCTCGCCGACCTCTGGCAGCGCCTCTCCCTGCCCGACGATGTCGCCACCCGCGTCGCCGAGACCCCCGGCCCCATCCTCCTCGTGGACGACGTCATCGACACCGGCTGGACGATGACCCTGGCCTCCCGCCTCCTCCGCAAAGCGGGCGCGAAGGCGGTGTTGCCCTTCGGTTTGGCCAGCACCTCCTGACCCCGCTCGCCACGGCGGCCCACACGCACGGGACGACCAACCCGCGGGCGACAGCCGCCCCACCGCCACCGCCGGCGGCCACGGTTCGGCAAGCGGGCGCGAAGGCCGTGTTGCCCGTGAGTCTGGCGAGCACCTCCTGACCCGCGCACGACCCGACGAGCTGCGCGGGGACGGTGGCACGCAGAGTCGGACCCCGTCCGCACCGGTGATCCGCGCGTGCGGGGCAACCAGCCCGCAGCCGAAAGCCGCTCCGCGACCACCGCCGCCGCCGGCAGCCACGGTTCGGCAAGCGGGCGAAGGCGGTGTTGCCCTTCGGTTTGGCCAGCACCTCCTGACGCGGAAACCACCCGGCACCACGCCCCCGCGACCACGGTCCAGACCACCGACGGGGCCCAACCAGAACCACTTCCGCTCGGTGAAGAACTACCGATCTCCGGGCATTTCTGGCACAGTGCCCTTCCACCCGAGCGGGACGTGGAGGTCGCCATGGCCGGATCGACGGCGGAGGTCGCGACGAGGCACCGGTTGCCGGTGCGGAAGTTGTTCGCCGCCAGTGCCGGGAACGCGCTGGAGTGGTTCGACTGGACGATCTACGCGACGTTCAGCATCTACTTCGCGGGCGCCTTCTTCCCCTCCGGCAACGAAGCGCTGGCGTTGATCAACACGTTCGCCACGTACGCGCTCGCGTTCTTCTTCCGGCCGCTGGGCGGGGTGCTGCTCGGGCGGTTCGCGGACGTGCGCGGGCGCAAACCGGCGATGATCCTGACCATCGCGCTCATGGCGGGTGGGTCGGTGGCGATCGGGGTGCTGCCGACGTTCGCGCAGGTGGGTTGGCTGGCGCCGGTGCTGTTGCTGCTCGCGAGGGTCGCGCAGGGGCTTTCGCTGGGAGGCGAGGTGTCGAACGCGTCGGCGTACCTCGGGGAGATCGCGCCGGCGAAGAGGCGCGGGCGGTATTCGTCGTTCTTCTACATCTCCACCGGGTCGGCGGTGCTGATCGCGACCGTGCTGGGGTTCGTGCTGGCGCGGACGTTGGACAAGGCGCAGCTCGCGTCGTTCGGCTGGCGGATCCCGTTCCTGCTGGGCGGGGTGCTGGGTCTCGTCGGGCTGTGGTTGCGGCGCAGTCTCGCGGAGACCGAGCTGTTCGAACAGAAGAAGGAGCAGGCGCGACGTGTCGAGCGGCCGTTGCTGACCACGCTGACGCACCACCCCAAGGCGGTCGGGCAGCTCGTGGGCTTCACGATGCTGTCCACGCTTTGCTACTACACGTTCTTCAGCGCCCTCACCTCCTTCGCCGTGAAGACGCGCGGGGCGAGCGACGTCGACGTGTTCCTCGCGCTCTCGATCGCCACCGCGCTGTTCGTGGCACTGCAGTACCCGATGGGCGCGCTCGCCGACCGCGTCGGGCGCCGGCCGCAGCTGCTCGTGTGGTCGGGCGCGACGGCGCTGGTGATCGTGCCGCTGTCGTTCCTCGTGCGGCCCGGGCTCGGCGGGCTGCTCGTGGTGTTCTGCGTGGGGCTGGGCCTCTACACGGCGATGACGTCGCTCGCACCCGCGATCATGAGCGAGCTGTTCCCCACCGAGCTGCGCGGATTGGGCATCGGGGCTTGGTACAACCTCACCGTCGCGCTGTTCGGCGGGACCGCGCCCCTGGTGCTCAGCGCGCTGTCCGCGGCCGGCGCGGCCACGGCGTTCTTCTGGTACGTCGCCGGCGCCGCGGCCATCGCGTTCCTCGTCGTGCTGCGCCTGCCCGAGACGAAGGGCAGCGAACTGCGGTAATCCCTTCGAGCCCGCTCCGGCCGAGTCGCTACGCTGCGGCGAATCGACTACGCGAAGGAGGAGGGACACCGTGCGCAAGCCCGAGGTCAGTGAGGAACTCGCCCGACGCGTGGTGGACGCCCTCCACCGCGCTCTCGACGTCGACATCGCCCCGGCCGAAGCGCTCATCGCCGTCTCGACCCGCGACGGCGTGGACTACCAGTGCAATCTCGCGATGAGCCTGGGCAAACGCCTCGGCCGCCCGCCGCGCGAGGTCGCCGCCGCGATCGTCGAGCACCTCGAGATCACCGACCTCGCGGAGCCGCCGGAGATCGCCGGCCCCGGCTTCCTCAACTTCGTGCTCCGCCGCGAATGGCTCGAATCCAGCGTCAACGCGCTCGGCAACGACCCGCGGCTCGGCGTCGAGCCCGCCACGGAACCGCGGCGCATCGCGCTGGACTACAGCAGCCCCAACGTCGCCAAGGAAATGCATGTCGGGCACCTGCGCTCGTCGGTGATCGGCGACGCGATCGTGCGGCTGCTGCGCTTCGCCGGCCACGAAGTGCTGCCCCACAACCACCTCGGCGACTGGGGCACCCCCTTCGGCATGCTCATCGAGCACCTGCTCGACGAACCGCCCGCCGGACCCAGCGGCATCGGCGACCTCAACGAGTTCTACCAAGCCGCGCGCCGGAAGTTCGACTCCGACGAAGCGTTCGCCACGCGCTCGCGCGAGCGCGTCGTGAAGCTGCAGGGCGGCGACGCCGAGACACTCGCCACGTGGCAGGGCCTCGTCGACGAGTCCACGCGCCACTTCAACGAGGTCTACCACCTGCTGGGCATCACGCTCACCGACGAAGACATCTACGGCGAGAGCTTCTACAATCCCTACCTCGCCAAGGTCGTCGACGAGCTCGAGGCCGACGGGCTCACCGAGCTCAGCGACGGCGCCGTCTGCGTGTTCCCCGAAGGCTTCCACAACCGCGAGGGCGACCGGCTGCCGCTGATCGTCCGCAAGCGCGACGGCGGTTACGGCTACGCGGCCACCGACCTCGCCACCGCGAAGTACTGGACCACCGAACGCGGCGCCACCGACCTGCTCTACGTCGTCGGCACGCCGCAGGCCCAGCACTTCGCGATGCTCTTCGCCGTCTGCCGCGCCGCGGGCTGGCTCGACGGAGTGCACGCCGAGCACATCGGCTTCGGCTCCGTGCTCGGCGCCGACGGCAAGGTGATGCGCACCCGCGCCGGCGAGACGATCAAGCTCGCCGACCTGCTGGCCGAAGCCGTCGCGCAAGCCTCCGACGTCGTCGCCGAACGCAGTGAGCTCAGCGAGGCCGAACAGCGCGAGGTGGCGCGCGCCGTCGGCATCGGCGCGGTGAAGTACGCCGACCTCTCCGGCGACCGCGAGCGCGACTACGTCTTCGACTGGGACCGTATGCTGGCCAAGGACGGCAACACGTCGGTCTACCTGCAGTACGCGCACGCGCGGATCGAGTCGATCCTCGCGAAGGCCGGCGACCCGAGCACAGGCGCGCCGGTGACCCTGGCCGAGCCGGCCGAACGCGCCCTCGCCCTCACGCTGCTGCGCTTCGGCGAAGCGCTGCGCTCGGCGACCAGCGCGTACGCGCCGCACAAGCTGTGCACCTACCTCTACGAAACGGCCGTGACGTTCTCCCGCTTCTACGAGCAGTGCCCGGTCCTCAGCGCCGAGACGCCGGAGCTGCGAGCCTCGCGGGTGCAGCTGGCCACGCTCACGTCGCGCACGCTCGTGCTCGGCCTGGAACTGCTCGGCATCGAAGCACCGCGGAGGCTCTGACCGCGCGGGGTTGAGGCACGCTGTGTCTCAACCCCGCAGTCTCGATCGCGCTGTCTCAACCCCGCAGCTTGGCCACCGCACCCATCGCGCGGAACATCCCCCGCGTCATCGTCCGCCCGATCCGGCTCTCCGACGCGAACTGGTCGGCACTGCGCGCCGAGGCGCGGACGGCCTTGAAGCCGTACTTCCGCATCTCCCGCTCGTAGTCGGCCAAGTCGCCGCCCGTGCTGAGGGTGCGGCACAGCAGCTGCGCGTCGCGCAGTGCGGTGTTGGCCCCGATCCCGCGGAATGGCGTCATGCTGTGCACGGCGTCGCCGAGCAGAGTCACCGGACCGGTCTCCCATGGCTTGACGGGAATCGACGTGAGGATCGGCAGGTGGCTCACCGAACCGTCGGGTGACCCCTCGACCAAGCGGACGAGATCGGGGTGCCAGCCCCGGATCAGTTCCAGGACGGTCGCGCGCAGCCCACCACCGTCCAGTTCGGACAATCCGGCGGGGAACCGCCGGGTCCGTGCGCCGTAGCCCCACATCACGTAGCTCCCGGTGTTCTCGAACAGCACCGGGTCGACGTCTGCCGTCTCGTCGTTCACCGCGACCTTCGGGAACAAGTGCGGTGCGGTGAACATCCCGCAACCCGGCGGCGGCAGCACGTAGTTCGGCCCGGCCGTGAAGCGCCCGAAGTCACCGCTGACCGGGTACTTGCCGGCGATGACGACGACCCCGGTATCCACCCGCCGCGAGTGGGCAGGAGCTGGGCGCGGACACGAGAGTTCGCGCCGTCCGCGCCGATGACGAGGTCGGCCTCGGCCGTCGTGCCGTCCGCGAAATGCAGCGTCACCGCCTTCGGCCCGGTCTCGTACCGCACGAACTCCTTGTCGTACCACAGGATTCCGTCGAGTCCGGTCGAGAGCTCCTGATGCAGGGAGATCCGGCTCACGGAGTGGTGGGCGGTGGCCGGATCCGCCGCGGCGGGTTCGCGCATCACCGCGAGCTCGCGCAACTGCTCCGTGACGAAGGCGAACTCGTGGGCACTTTCCCCTGTCGCCGCAAGGAATCTCTGCCACGCGTCGGGCGGCAGGCACTCGTGCAACGCGGCCGCCCCGTGCGGATCGATGTGCACGCGATAACCCTGCAGTCGCTCGGTCCGCGTGCGGCTGCGTTCGTACACCGCCACCTCGACCCCGGCCCGCACCAGGCCGTGGGCCAGGCACAGGCCACCCGTCCCGCCCCGACGACGGCAACTCGCAAGTTCATGGTCTTCCCCTCTCGGACCACTCCATAATTATCCGTATGGATGATTAAGTCAACCGTGAGGATGATTGAGTCATCGACTAGGCTGATCCCGTGCCCGAGAACAGCCCCCGCCGTGCGCCGCGCGAACGTCAGCGCGACCCCGAGCGCACGAAGGCGCGCATCCTCGAAGCGGCCAAGGCGGAGTTCGGCAGTAAGGGCTACGCCGCGGCGCGCGTCGGCGAGATCGCCGCGCGCGCGGGCGTGAACAAGCAGCTGATCTCGTACTACTTCGGTGGCAAGGAAGGCCTGTACACCGAGCTGAACCGGCCGGTGTTAGACAGCTTCAGCACACTGGCCGCGCCGGATCGCGAGCTCGCGGACGTCGCCGCCGAGTTCGTGCGCTCGGGCCTCGCCGACGCCGACCTCGGCCGGCTGTTCCTCTGGGAGAACCTCACCGACGGCGAGCCGGACGCCGTCGGCGTCGAAGCTCAGCGCGCGTTCCTGCAGCGCCAGCTCGACTACGTCCGCGCCCGTCAGGAGGCCGGCGACTTCCCGGCCGACGTCGACCCGGCAGCACTGATGCTCGTGCTGATGGCTGCGGCCAGCGCGTCGCTCGCGTTCCCGCGCGTGGCCCGCGCGCTCACCGGCCAGGACCCGGGCTCAGCCGAGTTCGCCGAGGACTACGCGGAGCAGCTGGCCCGCATCGTGCGAGCACTCAAGCCCTGACGATCAGCGCCACTAGTTCGTCGGCCAGCTCCGGGCCCACCGGGGTGCGGGTGGCGAGCAGGCGATACCAGAGGGTGCCGAACACGACGTCGATCAGGGTTTCCCGGGAGACGCCGGCGGGGAGCTCGCCGCGTTCGGCCGCGCGGTCGATGATCCGGCCCAGCACCTCGCGGCGGCGCAGCAGGAAGTCTTCGCGGAAGCGGTCGCCGAACGCGGGGTCCACCTGCGCCTGCGCCATCAGCGCGCGCAGCGTGTCGCCGACGGTCTGCTTGCCGCCGAGCGCGAACGTGTCGCGCAGGAACTCGCGCAAGTCCGCCGCGAGGTCGCCGTGGTCGGGCACCGGCACGATCAGGTCGGCTTTGCTCGCGAGTGCCTCCATGAGCACGTCCGCTTTGGACGGCCACCACCGGTAGACGGTCTGCTTGCCCGAGCCGGAGCGCGCCGCGATGCCTTCGATAGTCAGGCCGGCGTACCCGACCTCGGCGATGAGTTCCAAGGTCGCGACGAGGATCGCGTCGCGACTGGCGGCACTGCGCTTGCGGCCGGGGCGGCTGCCGAGGGGCTGGTCGGTCACGAGAACCGATGGTAGCTTAATTCGAGACGAGACGTTACGGTTCGAAATAGGAGACCACATGAGCAACAGCACGGCCCTCGTCGCTGGGGGCACCTCGGGCATCGGGCTGGCGACCGCGCGCAAGCTGCGCGAACGCGGGTTCGACGTCCACCTCACCGGCCGCGGCAAAAAGCGGCTCGACGACCTGGCGGCCAGCGACCCCGGCCTCACCGGCCACCAGGCCGACGGCGGCGACGCGGCCGCCATGGCCGCGCTCGCCGAGACGATCGGGCGGATCGACGCCCTCGTCGTGAGCCTCAGCGGCAGCGAGGGAATGGGGCCGATCGCCGACCTCGACCTGGAAATGCTGCGGCGCGCCTTCGACGCGAAGTTCTGGGCGCACCTCACCACCATCCAGGCGGTACTCCCGAGACTCGCGCCGACGGCGTCGATCACGCTGGTCACCGCGATCACCGCGCGCACCGGCATGCCGGGCACGACCGGACTGGCGGCGATCAACGGCGCCCTGGAGGCGGCCGTCAAACCGCTGGCGACGGAGCTCGCGCCGATCCGGGTCAACGCTGTGTCACCTGGGGTGGTGGACACGGCTTGGTGGAGCGGCTTCCCGGCCGAGCAGCGCGCGGCTCACTTCGCGCAGGTCGCTTCCGTCCTGCCGACCCGGCAAGTCGCGTCGGCCGACGACGTGGCCGAAGCCGTGGTCTTCGCGGCCACCAACCGGACCACGACCGGCACGGTCTTGGAAAGCGATGGTGGGCGCGGTTGATCACGCTCTGACGCCGCGGCGGGACTTGAGCCGTGGTCACGACTCAAGTCCCGCTGTGGCGCGGGTTTCCAGTGAGACGGTCACCGGAGAGCAGCCTGCACAGCTGGGAGGGGCGCAGGCTCCTACACCGCAACACGCTCGGCCGGCCCGGAGCCACGCCTGCTCGGCGCCGAACAACGCCTGCAACGCAAGCGGGATGCCCAGCGCCAAATACCCGCTGACCGGGGTCGCCTGGCGCCGCCGGCCCGGCGTCCCGCGCCAAACAGCTCAGCCGCGGACTTGCCAGAGGGCCCGGCTCGAGCCGGAGATACCGCACGCAAACGAGACGACGAGCTGCTCGACGAGCCCCGCGCCCGAACGCCGACTGACCGGGCCCGGCGCCATCAACCCGGCATCTCGCGCCAACACTCGACCGCCCCACCACAGCCCGGCGCCGCCCCGGCTCGACACCGAAGACCTCCAGCAACTCAAAAGAGAACCCCTCTGCGTGGCGAGCCCGACGCCAACCGGCAGAAGCAGCACCGTCAGCCCCGCAGCCCGCGCCGGCGCCGGCGCTCAGCCGCCCCACCACAGCCACAACAGCCACGCGCAACCAGCGCCCGCCAAGCGCCGGAGACCGGCGAAACCTCACCCGGCGTCGACCGGCCGAAGCAGCACCGTCAGTCCAGGGTGTCGCACCAGGGCAGGCTCAGGCGGCCCACCGCGGCGACGACCGCGGCGCGCAGCCGAGCGGGGTCGGTAGTCGCTGAGGACCGCAGAGCGCCGGGGTACAGGATCGCCGTGTGGTGGAGGGCCCAGATCAGGGCGTAAAGGTCCGCAGCGTCGACGACCTCGGCGACGCGCGGCGCGGGCTCCCCCGATTCTCGCCGGAGAACATCGCGGCCAACCTCGTGCTGGTGGACCGGGTTCGCTCGCTCGCCGAGGAGAAAGGCGTGGCGCCGGGCCAGGTCGGGCTGGCCTGGGTGATGAGCCACGACGTCGTGCCGATCCCGAGAACCAAACGCCGGAAGTACCTCAACGAGAACGCCGCAGCCGCGGACGTGTCGCTCAGCGAAGCCGACCTCGCCCGGCTCGAAGCCGCCGTGCCACACGCGGGCCGTCGCCGGGGATCGCGACACGCCCGCAGGGCTGGCCAAGACGAACGGCTGAGGAAGGCCCGGTGCCGCCGGAAAACGCGGGGGCACCGGGCAGACGTCGTAGCGAAGTTCAGCGACGCAGTGTTGGTCAACGACGCAGCGGCACGAGATCGTCCGCGTGGACGACCTCACGTCGGTGCTCCACGGGAACCTCGTGACTCGACCGCCCGATGAGATCCGGCAGCTCGCTCGCGTCGAACGCCACCACGCCACGAGCGACCGGGACGTCCTTGGCGTCGACGAGGTCCACGACGTCGCCCGCCTCGAACTTGCCGGTCACGCCGGTGATGCCGGCCGCCAGCAGCGAACGGCGGCGCAGGATCGCGGCCACCGCACCGTCGTCGAGGCGAAGGCGGCCGGACGAGTCGGCGGCGTAACCGAGCCAGAAACGGCGTGCGGACAGGCGGGTGTCGGCCGGGGCGAAGACCGTGCCGACGTCGGCCGCGCCGAGGGCGCCCGCCGCGTCGACGGCGGCCGCGAGCAGCACGGGGATGCCGGCGCCCGCGGCGGTGCGGGCGGCCGCGAGCTTCGAGACCATGCCACCCGTGCCGAGGCCCGAGGAGGACATGCCGACGGAGATGCCCTCCACATCGGACTCGCTGATCACCTCGGCGATCTTGCGCTTCGCGCCGTCGCGGGGGTCGCCGTCGTAGAGGCCGTCCACATCGGACAGGAGGATCAGCGCGTCGGCGCCGATGAGGTGGGCGACGAGGGCGGCGAGGCGGTCGTTGTCGCCGAAGCGGATTTCCTGCGTGGCCACGGTGTCGTTCTCGTTCACCACGGGCACCGCGCCGAGCGCGAGCAGCCGCGAGAACGTGCGCTGTGCGTTGCGGTAGTGCGCGCGGCGCACCACGTCGTCCGACGTCAGCAGCACCTGGCCGACGGTGAGCGAGTACCGGCCGAACGACTCCGCGTAGGCGTGGGCCAGCGCGAGCTGCCCGACACTCGCCGCCGCCTGCTTCGTGGCCAGGTCACGCGGGCGCTTGCCCAGCGACAGCGGCGCGAGGCCGGCGCCGATGGCACCCGAGGACACGAGCACGATCTGGCAGTTGCGGGCCACGCGCGCCGCGATGGCGTCGACCAGCTCGTCGAGCCGCTTGACGTCCAGGCCGCTGCCGGCGGTCGTCAGCGCCGACGAACCGACCTTGACGACGAGCCTGCGGGCTTCGGCGATCTCGACGCGCGTCCCGCTCACCGGTCCAGTTCCTCCAGATCGTCGTCGAGGTCATCCGCGAAGTCGGCGTCATCGGAGTCCGTGCCGGAGAACGACTCGTCCTCCCCGGTCCCGTCCCGACGGATCCGGCGGGCTTCCTTGCGCTCGGCCGCGCCGATGCGGTCGTTCTTCTCCAGCCGCACGTCGGTACCACGCCCGGACAGGTGCACCGCGACGCTGGGCGACGACGGCTCCCACTCGAACTGCACGTCGCCGATCGTGACCGGGCTGCCCGGCTTCGCACCCTTCTTCGCGAGTGCGTCCTCGACGCCGAGACGGTTGAGCCGGTCGGCGAGGTAGCCGACGGCCTCGTCGTTGGTGAAGTTCGTCTGCCGGATCCAGCGCTCGGGCCGCGCGCCGCGGACGATGAACGCGCCCTCTTCCTCCGGGTCGGCCGAGACGGTGAAGCCGCTGTCGTCGATGGCCAGCGGGTGCAGCACGATGCGCTGCTGCTCCAGCACCGGCTGCGCTTCGCGGTACTCCTCCACGACCTTCGCCAGCGCGAACGTGAGCTCCCGCAGGCCCTTGCGTGAAGCCGTCGAGACCTCGAACACCTGCAGGCCGCGGGCCTCGAACTCGGGTCGCACGAACTCCGCCAGCTCGGCGGCTTCGGGCACGTCGATCTTGTTGAGCACCACCACGCGCGGGCGCTCGTCGAGCTTGCCGCCCAGGCCCGGGGTGTACTTCGCGAGCTCCTCTTCGAGGGCGTCCACATCGGACACCGGGTCGCGGCCCGGTTCCAACGTCGCGCAGTCGACCACGTGCACCAGCACGGCACAGCGCTCGATGTGGCGCAGGAAGTCCAGGCCCAGGCCCTTGCCCTCCGACGCGCCGGGGATCAGGCCCGGCACGTCGGCCATCGTGAACACGGTGGAGCCGGCGGTGATCACGCCGAGGTTCGGCACGAGCGTGGTGAACGGATAGTCGGCGATCTTCGGCTTCGCGGCCGAGAGCACGGAGATCAGCGACGACTTGCCCGCGCTGGGGAAGCCGAGCAGGCCGACGTCGGCGACCGAACGCAGCTCCAGCACCAGGTTGCGCGACTCGCCGGGCTCACCCAGCAGCGCGAACCCGGGGGCCTTGCGGGCCTTCGACGCCAGCGCCGCGTTGCCGAGCCCGCCGCGGCCGCCCTGGGCCGCGATGAACGTGGTGCCGGGCGACACGAGGTCGGCCACGAGCTCGCCGTCCTCGGTGAAGACGACGGTGCCCGACGGCACGCGCATCTCCAGCGGTTCGCCGGCGGCGCCGTTGCGGTTGCTGCCCTGGCCCATCTTGCCGCTGCCGGCGCGGGCGTGGGGGCGGAAGTGGAAGTCGAGCAGGGTGTGGACGTTCGAGTCGACGACGAGCGTGACGTCGCCGCCGTTGCCCCCGTTGCCGCCGTCCGGGCCGCCCAGGGGCTTGAACTTTTCGCGGTGCACGGAGGCACAGCCGTTCCCACCGTCGCCGGCGGTCAGGTGGATCACCGCGCGGTCCACGAACCGGGACGCCATGGCAACTACCTCTTCCCTACATACATAAAAAAAGGCACGAACACGCTGGGTCTGCCAGCGGCCGCACCGTGGGGGTCCGGGAGCTCGAGGCCCCCGGGTGAAATGAAACGAGCGACGTGGTCCGCGTATTCCGCGGACACACGTCGCTCGTACGCTCGGTCGTACGCGTCGAAGAAGCCGAGAAGGCTCAGGCCTCGACAGCGGACGGCACGATGTTGACCGTCTTGCGGCCACGCTTCGTGCCGAACTCGACCGCACCGGCGGCGAGCGCGAACAGCGTGTCGTCGCCGCCACGGCCGACGTTCACGCCGGGGTGGAACTTGGTGCCACGCTGGCGAATCAGGATCTCGCCGGCGTTCACCTCCTGGCCGCCGTAACGCTTCACGCCCAGCCGCTGGGCGTTGGAGTCGCGACCGTTGCGGGAGCTGGACGCACCCTTCTTGTGAGCCATCGCTCAAGCCTCTTTCTGAAGTCTACGAAGATCCGAAGAACTACTTGGAGATACCGGTGACCTCAACGCGGGTCAGCTTCTGCCGGTGACCCTGGCGCTTGTGGTAGCCGGTCTTGTTCTTAAACTTGTGGATCCGGATCTTCGGACCCTTGGTCTGCTCCACGACCTTGCCGGTGACCGAGACCTTCGCCAACGCGTCGGCGTCCGTGGTGACCTCGCCACCGTCCACGAACAGCACGGCGGGGAAGGTGTGCTCGGTGCCCGGCTCGCCCTCGAGCTTCTCGACCTCGACGACGTCGCCGACGGCCACCTTGTACTGCTTGCCGCCGGTCTTGACGATCGCGTACGCCGACACGGAAGTCTCCTGCATTAACTCGGCCCTGTAACTACTAGGCAATCGGGTGGGGGGCTGGCGCGGACGGCCCGCCCGAAGGCGGTCCAGGTGCTCGCGCAGCGACCTGCTCTGGTGGCAGGCCGTACTACAGGTTACGTGAGGTTCCCCGGTGGATGGACACCGGGGTCCCCTACGTGGTCTTTCAGCTCTGCTCCGAGGCGTGCACCGGCGGACCCGCCGGGCGCGACGCCGCCCGGCGCGACCGGCGCCGGGTGGGTCGCGTGGCCGGAGCCGGCACGTCGACCTCGGATTCGGTCTCCGAAGTCTCCTCGGCCGCCTCAGCGGTCTTGGTCACCTCGGTCTTCTCAGCCGGCCGAGAAGCTTCCTCGACGGGCGGCGCCGGGGTCTCGGCGGCCGGGGCCGCCGTCTCCTGCGCCGTCTCCACCGTCTTCACGGCCTCGGCCAGCGGCTTCGGCTCGTCCTCGACGTGCGGCTCCGGCTCGCCCTCGTGCTCACCCTTGTGGGACGCCACCTTCGACGCGTTCGCCATCGCCTGCACGGCCGAGACCACGGACTCGCGCTGCTCGGGCGTGGGCGCCGGTGCCGGCTCCACGACCTTGGCGTGCTCGGGCTGCGGTTCCTCGCCCTTGCCACGGCCACGCGAACGCCGGGAGCTCTTGGTGTCCCCGCCGCCGCCACCACCGTTGCCGTGGTTGTGGCCGTTGTTGTTGCCGCCGCCGTTGCCGCCGCCGGTGCCGCCACCACCGGTGCGCTGCGGCTCGGTGGACACGATGACCCCGCGGCCCTTGCAGTGCTCGCACGGCGTGGAGAACGCCTCGAGCAGGCCCGTGCCGATCTTCTTGCGGGTCATCTGCACGAGACCCAGCGACGTGACCTCGGCGACCTGGTGGCGCGTGCGGTCGCGGCCGAGGCACTCGGTGAGGCGCCGCAGCACCAGCTCGCGATTGGACTCGAGCACCATGTCGATGAAGTCGATCACGATGATGCCGCCGATGTCGCGCAGCCGCAGCTGGCGGACGATCTCTTCCGCCGACTCCAGGTTGTTGCGCGTCACCGTCTCCTCGAGGTTGCCGCCCGAGCCGGTGAACTTGCCGGTGTTGACGTCGATCACCGTCATCGCCTCGGTGCGGTCGATGACGAGGTAACCGCCGGAAGGCAGCCAGACCTTGCGGTCGAGCGCCTTCGTGATTTGCTCGTCGATCCGGTGGTCGGCGAACACGTCGCCGGTGCCGGTGTAGCGCTTGAGCCGGTCGGCCAGGTCCGGGGCCACGTGCTCCACGTACGAGTGGATCGTGTCGAAGGACTTGCCGCCCTGCACCTCGAGCTTGGCGAAGTCCTCGGTGAACAGGTCGCGCACGACCTTCACCAGCAGGTCGGGCTCCTCGTAGAGCATGGTCGGCGCGCCGCCCTTCTTGGCGGCACCGGCGTCGGCCTTCTCCTTGATGACGTCCCACTGCACCTTGAGGCGGCGGACGTCGCGGTCGAGCTCCTCCTCGACGATGCCCTCCGACGCGGTGCGGATGATCACGCCCGCGTCCTCGGGGACGATCCGCTTGAGGATGTCCTTGAGGCGGCGCCGCTCGTTCTCCGGCAGCTTGCGCGAGATGCCCGTGGCCCCGCCGGCCGGCACGTAGACCAGGAAGCGGCCGGGCAGCGAGATCTGCGTGGTCAGCCGGGCGCCCTTGTGCCCGACCGGGTCCTTTGTGACCTGCACGAGCACGCTGTCACCGGTGGACAGGGCCTGCTCAATCTTGCGTGCCTTGCCCTCCAGGCCGGCGGCGTCCCAGTCGACCTCGCCGGCGTAGAGCACGGCGTTGCGGCCGCGGCCGATGTCGATGAACGCGGCCTCCATGCTCGGCAGCACGTTCTGCACGCGGCCGAGGTAGACGTTGCCCACGATCGAGCCGGTGCCGGCCGAGGTGACGAAGTGCTCCACGAGCACGCCGTCCTCGAGCACGGCGATCTGCGTGGAGTCGCCCTTCTCGGCGACGACCATCGTGCGCTCCACCGCCTCGCGGCGGGCGAGGAACTCGGCCTCGGACAGGATCGGGGCACGGCGGCGGCCGGCCTCGCGGCCGTCGCGGCGGCGCTGGCGCTTGGCCTCCAGGCGGGTGGAGCCGCGGACGCTGCGCACCTCGTCGCGCGCCGGGCGCTCGGGCTGCTCGGCCTTGGCCTGGCGCACGTGGGTGACGGTGTTGGGCGGGTCGTCGGTGGTCGCGTCGGACCCGTCGTCGTCCCCGCCCTTGCGACGGCGGCGACGGCGCCGGCGGCGGCTGCCGCCCTCGCCGTCGGAGTCGCCGTCGGCATCGGCTTCGCCGGACGCGTCCTCGGACTCGGCCTGCTCACCCTGCTCGGAGTCGGCCTTGTCGGCCTGCTTCTCGGGCTTGTCGGCCGGCTTGTCGTCCTGCTTCGCCGAGCCGCGCTTGCGCTCCGGCTCGTCGGCGGCCTCGTCGTCTTCGGCGCCGCCCTCGTCGCCGCCCTTGCCCCGGCCACGGCCACGGCGGCCGCGACGACGTCGGCGCCGACCGGCCGCACCGTCCTCGTCGTCGTCGGAGCGGTCGTCGGTGTCCTCGCCCGTGGTGTCCTCGGCCTGCTCGTCCTCGGCCGGCGCCTCCTCGGCGACCGGCTTCGGGCCGACGCCGAACACCGGCTCGGGCCGGCTGCGCGCGGGCCGCTCGCCGGCGGGCTCGGGCTCCGGCGGCAGGAAGACCGGCGACGGCGCGGCGAACACCGGCACGTGCACCGGGCGCTTGGCCTGCGCCGGCTCCTCGGCCTCGACCTCCGCGGGCGGGTCGCTCACGACGACCGCGGGCACGGCGGCCCGGCGGACGCGGCGGCGCGGCTCGCGCTGTGCCGGGGCGGCCTGCTCCTCGGCGGGCTGCTCGGTGACCTCGGTGACCTCGGGGGCCTCGGCGGTCTTGCTGGTCTTGGCGCTTTCGGCGCTTTCGGCCTGGACGGGTTCGGGCTGAGCCGGCTGCTCAGTGACCTGGGCGACCTCAGGGGTCGTGGTAGCCGCGGGCGTGCTCTCGGCCGGGGCGAGCGCCTCGGCCACCTTGACGGCGACCTCGCGCGTCACGCTCGACTGCGCGCTGCGGGGGCTCTCGCCCAGCTCGGCCAGCTTGGCGAGCAGGTCGCGGCTGCTGGAGCCCAGCAGCTTGGCCAGCGCGTGCACGCGAATGCGCGGCGGCAGCTCCCCGAGCTGGCTGGTCACGGGTGCGGCGGTATTCCCGCCGGTCTGATCGGCGGGTGTTTCCGCGTTCGACATGTGTCTCCTCCGCCCCCGGGCGCGTCTGCCGGTTCTCACCGGTCACGACGCGGCCGCGCAGGGGCCCTTTCTGTTCCGTGCCCGCCGTGGTGGTGACCAGCGGCGGGAATCCTTGCGTGGTAAACCGTGCGGTCCACCGGGTTCGGCGAACCGGGCACGGTCAGGTCTCCTCGGCGGCGCGCCGGCCTGGCTCCGACCCCTCGCGGGCCAGCCCCACCACGTCGAGCTGCCCGGCCTCCCGGGGGCGACGCGAATGGTGCCGGTCCGGCACTCCTCCGGACCACTCACGACGCAGGCAGGATGCCCGTCGTCGAGGCGGTCGACGTGAGTATCCCACACCCCGGGGTGCACCCGGTGTAGTCGGTGCCTTGCGCAGCCACCCGGGCGTGCCGAGGTGGGGCGAACTTGGCCGTTTCGCTTGTCCCGCCGCCCGAGCCTGGTTACCGTGCGGCTCGGGCACGCGTGCGCGCGGGTGCCCGGCGTTTCCTGCATCCGGTAGGAGGTCCGGTGTCCCTGCTGGCGCGGCCGCTGCGCGCGGCCGTGTGCCTCGTCGCGGCGCTCTCCGGGTGCCTCGCCGCCGGGCCGGCGAGCGCGGACGCGCCGAGCTGCCACCCGTCCGGGCGGACCTTGCGCTACGTCGTCGCCTTCGACCGGGGCACCTCCGAAGACTCCGCACACGATCAGGTCGAAGCCGCCTGCGGTCACTCGTCCGGGTACTACCCACAGATCGCCGTCGGGGTCGTCACTTCGGACGATCCGGACTTCGGATCGCACTTCGGGCTTGACCGCGCGTTCAGCGCACAGGGCACCCGGCTCGCGACGCAGCGCGCGAGCGGCGAAACCGTGCCGCCGCAGCCCGCGCGGGCCGAGCTGCACTTGAGCGACCCGGCGCAGGTGTCGACGGCCGACCTGTCGGGTGAGCAGTGGGACATGAAGCTGGTGGGCGCGCCCTCCGCGCACCAGGTGAGTGAAGGCAGCCGTGACGTGGTGGTCGGCGTGCTCGACTCCGGCGTCGACCCGCGCCACCCCGATCTCGCCGCCGCGATGGATCCCGCCGACTCCGCCGGCTGCCTCACCGGCGTCGCCGACCCCCGGCCGGAGGCCTGGCAACCGACGACCTCGGTGCACGGCACGCACGTGGCCGGCATCATCGCCGCGGCCGACGACGGCAAGGGTGTGACGGGCGTCGCGCCCGGCGTGCGGATCGCGTCGGTGAAGGTGATCGACGACCGCGGCTACGCCGATCCCGAGGCCGCGGTGTGCGGGCTGATGTGGTCGGCGGCGCACCACCTGCCCGTGACCAACAGCAGCTGGTTCGTGAACCCGTGGTCCCTCTCGTGCGTGCGCGGGGACGACCGCGGCGTCGTCCACGAGGTGCTGGCGCGCGCGGTGGAGTACGCCACGTCGGCCGGGACGCTGAACGTCGCCGCGGCGACCAACGAAGCCGTGGACCTGACGCCGTCGGCCCACTCTGGCGTGCGGACCGCCGGGGCCGCGAAGTGCGAAGCACTGCCAGCCGGCCTTCGCGACGTGGTGGCGGTGTCGGCTGTGGGCGCGGACCGCGTGAAGGCCGGCTACAGCTCGTACGGCCTCGGTGTGGTGGATGTCACTGCCCCCGGCGGCGAGGCCGGGCGCTGCGTGGTGTCGACCGTGCCCGGGGGCTACGCGCCGCTGTGCGGCACGTCGATGGCCGCGCCGCACGTCGCGGGCGTGCTGGCGCTGCTGAAGTCGGCACACCCCGGCATGTCGGCTGCGGACCTGCGCCACGCCCTGCACACGCGCGCCACGCCCATGCCGTGCCCCGACGACTACGACCTCACCGGCGATGGCACCCAGGACGCCTACTGCGCCGGCTACGACAGCTACAACGGCTTCTACGGCCACGGCCTGGTCGACGCACTCGCGGCCGTGACCCCTCCGGAGGCGGGCCCGCCGAACCCCGCGCGTTAGGCCCCGCCCGTGATCGTTTCGACACCTCCCCCGGGTTGGATACCGGACGCAGTTCGCCGACGTGCGCAAGGAGGTTCGGTGCTAGAAGCGCTCGGCCTGACCGCCGACGAGGAGCGGGTGTTCCGAGTGCTCGTGGGCGGCTACCGCGCCACGGCCGGCGAGGTGGCCGCGCGGCTGGGGCTCGCCGTGGCGGAGGTCGAGCGGGTTCTCGGCTCGCTCGTGGCCAAGCGCCTCGTGAGCCGCACCGGCGAGCACTACGTGCCGGCGCCGCCCGATGTCTCGCTCGGGCCGTTGCTGCGCCACGGCCAGTCGGAGCTCGAGCGCGCCCGCTCCGCCGTGACGGAGCTGGCCGAGCAGTACCGCGACAGCGCGCGGCGGCGTGATTCGTCGCGGCTGGTCGAGGTCGTCACCGGTGCGGAGGCGATCCGGCAGCAGGCGCTGAGCCTCCAGCGCGACGCACGTGAGGAGGTGCTGTGGTTCTGCCGCGAGGCGCCCATCGCCATGCCCGCCGCCGAGAACGACGAGGAGTTCCGCGCCCTGGCCCGCGGGGTGCGCTTCCGGGTGCTCTACGAGACCGCGCTGCTCGAAGAACCGGGCGCGATCGCGGGCCTCGCCGAGGGGATCCGCCTGGGCGAACGGGCTCGGACCATCGCGAAACTGCCCGTTCGCCTCGCCGTGGCCGACCGGGCGCTCGCGCTGTGCCCGCTCGCCGACGACGAGGCCACGGGCGAACCGACCGCTGCGCTCGTGCTGGGCAGCAGCCTGGTGACCGGGTTGGTGGCGCTGTTCGAGAGTTACTGGGAACGCGCTTCTCCCCTGCGCATCGACGGCGTGCTCGCAGACGCTCCGCTGTCGGCCGAAGAGCGCCGGCTGCTGTCTCTGCTCGTCGGTGGCGTGAGCGACAAGTCGATAGCGAAGCACCTCGGGGTGAGCCACCGGACGGTCCAGCGGAGGTTGCAGGACCTGATGCAGCGGGCCGACGCGCAGAGCCGGATGCAGCTGGCGTGGCAAGTCGCGAAACTCGGCTGGCTCGACGGCTGAATTTCCACTGAGGACACGGGGCCGGGTGTCCTCAGTGGACACCCGGCCCGGTGGATCACCGCAGGGGCAGGCGGTAGACGCCCGCGCCCGTGCCGGCGAGGAGCCAGCGGCCGTCGGCGGAGGGCAGGAGGGTGCGGACGTCGCGGTCGGCCGGTTGGGTGGGCAGCGCGGCGAAGTGGCGGCCGCCGTCGTGACTGAGGAGGACGCCGGCGCCGGGTTCGTACTTGTCGGCGGAGGAGACGTACAAGGTGCCGTCGCGGGTGAAGCTGGCGTCGGAGTAGCCGGCGGTGCCGAGGCCGGCCGCGGAGCGGAACGTGGCGCCGCCGTCGGTGGTGACCTTGACGAAGCCGGCGCCGGTGACCACGACGTGGCGGGCGTCGCGCGGGTCGACCGTCACGTGGGCGACCTCGCCGTCGAAGAGCTTCCGCGCGGTGGCGCCGCCGTCGGTGCTGCGGTAGAGGCCGGTGACGTCGCCGATCCACACGGCACCGCGAGAGCGCGGGTCGACGGCGATCGACTGCACGCCGTCGAGGCCGGCGAGCGCGTGCTGCGTCAGCGTGCGGCCGCCGTCGTGGCTCGTGTAGACGGCGGGCGTGAGGTAGCTGCCCGCGTACACCGTGCTGGGGTCGCGCGGGTCGACGGCCAGCGCGCGGGAGTTGCCCGGCACGATCGCGAACTGCTGCCACGTCGTGCCGCCGTAGCCGGAGCTTTCGACGGTGAAGCAGTCGACCTCGCAGTAGCCCTGCCGCACGCGCAGCACGGCCTTCGCCGAGACGGTCGCGAGGGCGCCGACGGAGTTGCCCAAGGTGTCCGGGGCCTGGCCGGTCCAGCCCCAGTCCTGGTAGCCACGCGGGAGGTGCGCCGCGAACGGCGCCGTCGAACGATAAGTGCCACTGCGCGTGGCCGCGACGAGCGCCGGTCCGACGCTCGCGAGCGCGTTGACCTCGGTGTCGGGCACGCCGATGCGCCGGAACGTCACCGAGTCGCGCGTGGTGAAGATCCCGGCGGCCGCGGCGACGACCTGCTCGCGCGGGCGATCGGGGAAGCTGCCGATCTCGGAGTAGAGGTCGATCGCGCCGGTCGCGGCCGGGCGGTCGGTCCACGTGCGGCCGCGGTCGCGGCTGACCCAGACGTCGCGGGCGCCCGCGCTGCCGTCGGGCCGCGGTGAGGCGATGGACTGGACCACGAGCTCGCCGGCGGGGGTCAGCCCGGTGAACGCCATCGCGTCGTCGGCGCCCCACGGACCGATCAGGGTGCGGAACGTCCGGCCGCCGTCGGTGGAGAACACGGCGCTGCCGAGCACACCCGAGCCGACCACGATGCCGTCCGCCGCGGCCAGGTTCGAGAGGTACGGCGTGCCGGGCACCGAGAGCTTGCGCGGCGCGCGCGGGTGGCCCAGCGCGTTGTCCACGACGTGGATTTCGCTGCCGGTGGCCAGGAACAGGTGATCACCGTCGAGGGCGAGGTCGGTGACGCCCGCCGGCGCGCCCGGGAGCTTCGCCCAGTGGCGGCCGTGGTCGGTGCTGGTGAGCACGCCGTCGTCACCCGCCGCGAACACGTCCTCGCCCGAAGGCGAGACCACCACGGACGCGAGCAGGCCGGGACTCGTGGCGACCGCACGGAACGTGCGCGCCGCGTCGTCGCTGCGCAGCACCTCGCCGGTGCCCGTGGCCGGATCGGTGGCGGCGACGTAGACGACGGACCCGTCGCGCGGGTCGGCCGTGATCGCGGTGCCGCCGGCGCCCAACGGACCCGGGGTGGTCCAGGTGTCGCCGTGGTCGTCGGTGCGGTAGACGGCGCGGCCGCTGTCGGGCAGCACGTACAGCCGCGCCGGGGCGTCGGGCGTGAACGCGAGGTGCCCGCCGGTGCTGTTCGGGCCGACGAGCTGCCACGGCTGTGCGTGGGCGGGCTCGGCCGAAGCAGAAACAGTGGGGACGGCCAGGGCGAGGGACAAGCCGGCGGTGAGCGCGGCCAGCTTCAGAGGTCTTCCGTGCATCCGGTCAGCCTGGGGCAGCCCGGGCGCGGCGTCACGATCTTCGCCGTGACCGAAATACGACAGGTCGCACTTCGGACACCCCGCGTCAGGTCAGCAGGAGCTTCGCGATCCGCCGCGTCGACCCCCAGACCCCGATCGCCGCGAGCACCAGCAGGTAGGCGAGGTTGCCCGCCATGCTCCACGAGAAGAAGCCGGTCGCGAGGCCGTGCATGAGCTCGATGCCTAGGTACAGCGGAAAACAGCGGACCACCCACTGCAGCGCCTCGGGGTAGACCGTGATCGGGAAGAACGTGGTGGAGAACAGGAACATCGGCATCAACACGAGCTGGATGTAGTCGAACTGCGACGTCGACTTCAGGTAGCTCACGAGCGTGACTTTCAGCTAGTGCCTCATCAAGAAACGTTGACGTTGTCATCGTGTCGTGTGGACATCCGGGCCGGTGATCGCGAGGCTGGCTGTGGAGGTGAGGCTGGTGGCGCGTCAGCCGGAGGTGTTCGCGCGGTCGCTGGAGCCGGAGGAGGCCCAGCGGCTGGTCAAGATCACGAGGTCGGCCCGGGATCGGGTGCGGCTGCGACGATCCGGGATTGTGCTGGCCTCGTCGCAAGGCCGGTCCGCGAAGGAGATCGCGGCGATGTTCGCCGCGACCGAAGGCTATGTGCGGGAGGTGATCCACGCGTTCAACGAGTCCGGGTTCGCGGCGTTGTCCCCAAAATGGAGGGGCGGTCGACCTCGTAAGTTCGGTCCGGCCGCCCGTGATCAAATCAGCCGCATCGCCGCCTGCAAGCCCGCCGAGCTGGGATTGCCGTTCACGACCTGGAGCCTGACCAAGCTGGTCGCCTACCTCGCCGAACACGCATGGATCAGGGCGAGCACCGAGACCGTCCGGCAGATCCTGCGCAAGGCAGGCGTGTCATGGCAGGCGACGAAGACGTGGAAAGCCAGCAAGGATCCCGATTTCGTGGCCAAGAAGAACCGCATCCTCGACCTCTACGATCACCCACCCGCCGACGGGCGAGTGATCTGTGTCGATGAGTTCGGGCCGCTGAACCTGCAACCCCGCCCCGGCCGCGGCTGGTTTCCCCGCAGCCGCCCGGCCCGGCAGCGCGCGACCTACACCCGCACCAAGGGTGTCCGGCAGATGTTCGCTGCGCTCGATCTGGCCTCCGGGCAGATGTTCTACCGGTTCCGCGACCGCAAACGCTGGCCGCAGTTCCTCGACTTCTGCAAGCAACTGCGCCGCCGCTTCCCGACCGGGAAGCTCTACCTGGTCAGCGACAACTACGGACCACACGGCAAGGCCGAGGTCCGGGACTGGTGCGCGGCCAACGACATCGAACTGATCTACACACCCACCAACGCGTCCTGGCTGAACTGGATCGAGTGCGAGTTCACCGCGGTCCGCTACTTCACCCTCGACGGCAGCGACTACCCCAGCCACGCCGCCCAGGAAGCCGCCATCACCGGCTACCTCCGCTGGCGCAACCGCCACAGCCACCCCAAACGCCACTTCGCCATCAACTCCAAAATCCGCCGCCCCGATTACCTACCCAACGTTGCTTGATACGGCACTAGTTACGCCGACAGCTTCGCTCCCCTTTCACCAGGTAGGAGCACCCGATGCCCGACCAGAAGAACATCCGAGCAGGGTCGCACCGACGTACCGTTCAGTGTTTTCGGCGACGGCTCCGCCGAAGCCGGCGTGGAGCGCTACACGTTCCTGCTGCCCACGCTGCCCGAGGCTGAGACGCTCACCGCACTCGACGAACTTGCCCGGCTGGCGGCAGATCACCGGTGAACCGTGGCTCGATGAGCGCATGAGGTTCGGGATCTTCAGTTCGTCGCGGACGAGGGCATCCGTCCCGGCGCGCTGTTCGTCGGGGAGCACTCGCACATCCCTGCCGACCTGCAGTCGCCGTGCCCGGCGGGTGGTGAGCTGCCGCGGCTGTACTACGGATGTACGACCCGTTCGTCACCGGCGAGATCTACTAGCGAGGACTGCGCGCTCCCTCAGCGACGAGTTTCTTCGCCAGGTCGATCAACGCCTCGGGAGACGTGAGGGACACCTGGCATGGCCGGCCCTCTGTCCGGGTGCTGGTCACGAGGTCGAGCAGGCCGCCATCGGCTCGCCATTCGACGTCGGCCAGTTCGCGCCACGGCGTGCGCAGCCACGCTCCTGGTCGGTCGCCAGCCGGGTGGTATAGGGCCGCCGATGTCGCGACGACAGTGACCGGGGCGGAGGGCCCCTCCGCGACGAGAAGGACGCGTTCTCCTTCTTCGAACATGGCTCGTACAGGCGCCAATGCCGCGCGAACCGCAATACCGCTGACGTACAACCGGATCACATATGCCACCGCACTGGCTGCGAACATGACCGCGACCACCAGCACCCAACGAGCAAGGTAGGGCTCTTGCGTTTGACCGGTGGCCGCCTGATACGCGACCGCGCCCTGCTCGATGATGCCCGGCAGAAACAACAAGAACGTGAGCGCGGTGCCGAGGACGGGAATGCGGATGTAGTTCAGCGCGGGCACACGAGGCGGCGTTGAACTGCGACGATGTCTGCGCACAGCGCCCAGCAGGGAGGTGGACGAAATGTCCAGCAGGGCGTACACGGGGAACAAAATGAGGTCGTGCGCCACGACGGCCGCGAGGAACCAGATCAGCGCCAACGGCCACAGGCGGTCGGTCACCTCGTGCGTTGCGGCGAATCCGGCCAGAGCGAAGCAGACGATCAGCACCAGCAGGTGCAGGGGATTGTCGCCGTAGAACCCGCGGACGCGGGAAAGGACGGTACGCATCGTCATCGGCTCCGGAACTCGATGGACCGGACCCATTTCGTGCAGTGCACCCCGGGCAGGGCCGGCACGATGACCCGTGCCGGGAAGCCGTGGTCCAGCGACAAGTCGGTGCCGTTGACCCGCAAGGCCAGCAACGCGTCGGGGTCCAGCACCTGGTTGGCCTGCAGCGTGGCACGGCCGAACGAGCCGGTGTCGATGGACTCGACCATCGCGCTCTCCGGAGCCGGCACGCCGGCCGCTGCGGCCAGGTCCCGGAGCCGGACCCCTGACCAGTCCTGCGTCGCGGACCAGCCTTCCACGCAGGCGATCGGTAGCGTGGCGGCGTGCTGGCGCATCGCGCGGAGTTGAGTACGGTCGAGCTGGACCGGCCGTGGACCGCCCAACAGCGTCAGCCGCCACGCCGGGCCCGTGTCCCTGGCCGTGATCTGCGCGGCGACAGCGGTTTTATTGACCTGGAAGTCGTTGGGCCCGTCGCCGTAGGATCGCCCGCGAGGCAACAGCAGCGCCCAGCTACGGGTGAATCCCCCGATGGTCTGCCCGGCAGTGAGCACGGCGACCAGCAACGCTCCTCCGCCTACTAGCCCGATCGCTCCCCTGCGGCTGATCGTCGCCGGCGCAGGGGCGATGGGAACCAAGTCGCTGTCGACGACTTCAGGCCGGGTGTCGGCGCGAGTCGTACGCAGTTCCACTCGCAGGGACCTCGAACGCAGCGCCCTGACCATCTTCGGCAACTTGATCACGACGTGGGAGACGAATGCCCCAATGAACACCCAGGCCCCGACGTAGTGCGCGCGGTAGAAGCTGAACCCGAATATGTAGTCGTACTGGATGTTCAGCACACCAGTGGCGATCTCGAAGAGGATGCCACCTACCAGCAGCAACAGTGACAGCCGCTCCAGCAGCTGGGCGATCGAGCGCGACGGCGGCCAGGCGAACAGCTTCGGCACCACCGACCAGAGCTTGGCCAGCACCACCGGGATCATCACGAGGCCGAGCCCGACATGTAGGCCCTCTGTCAGCCGGAACAACCACGACGGCCGGGTCGGCCAGTCGAAGAACGGCAGGTGCATCCAGCCGACGTCGACGGGGAACGCTTGCCTGAACTGGGGGCCATAGGCGATGTAGTCCAGCAGCCCCGTGAGGATCACCACCGGCAACATCGCCAGCAGAACAGCACCGAAGATCGACGTCAGCCATGGCCCGCGCAGCGGACTGCGCCAGGCGCGGGTCCGGCCGAGACCAGGTGGCCGGCGCTTTCCGACAGCCCGCCAGAAGGCCGCGGGGAAGCCGTACTCGACGTCCTCCCCGGGCGGCTCGGTCGCGAACCGGTCGACTTCCCGAGAGCTGGAAGGCCGGGGCGAGCTATTTGCCATAGACGACAGGCAGAGGCTTCGCACCGCCGCCGCCTGCACCTCCCTCGTTGGATTGAGCTTTCATTGGTTTTCGACATCGATCGCCCTCGGCGGGCATTGGCGCTGTCCAGTGCGCTTCGACAGCGAAATCTCATGGATCAAGTGCGACCAGTGGGTCGGGAACACCTTGTTCATCTGGCAGGCCCTGGGCGAGCTTGTACCGCTGATCCGCGGTGTCCGCGGCTCTTCCCGGACACTCCGCGAGCATCCCCGCGCCCTTCGTCGGCATGATCAGTAAGCTCATGCCAAGTTGGTGGCACAGACCCACCCCCGTCTTACCCCTAGTAGGCGGCTCTGGTGCTGACCGAAGCTTGGAAAGCACCGGCGCTTCCGGTCTGCGGCACCTCTGCGTTTCGGATTCTCGTCCGTGCGTCAGTGGAGGGCGGCGGGAGACGCAGCCGTGTACCTCGCCACGGACCCGGGCGAGCACGATCATCTGCGTGGCTTGACCGGGGTTGCTGGGCCAACCAGGTCGCCGGCGCCAAATCCGAGCACACCCGCCGCTACGAGACCGATCTGGCCCAGTGGCAGGTCTACTGCCTGCGCAACCGCGTCGACCCCCTGCGGCCCGCCGCGCCGACCTCGACGACTGGCTGGTCACCCACCTCAGCCGCAAGAAACCGAGGGCGATCAACGCCCGGTGCTAGCGCTGGAGTACCTGACTGGAGAAACGAAGTGCTCAACCGCGATGCCGGAGCGGACGCGCGGCGACAGAACCGCGCGCAACGGTGATCACTTCACGTCCTTGTTGGTCGCCCAGCGCCAAGCCGTCCTGACGACTTCCGCCGCTGACCTGCGGATTTTGGCTCAGCGCCAACGGCTGGACCGCTGCTACTCAATCCCGGAGTTCTTTCGTTGTGGGGCTGGATGCTCCCGCTCCCGCCGCGGCACTGGGAGTCCGGCGGCAGGAGCAGGAGACACATGAGCCCGTCCCGCGCTGCCGTGGGGAGGGGCGCAGCGGGACGGGGGTGGCTTGAGGTCGGCGCGGGGGTCGCCTCTCGGCGAGTGGCGCGACCCGGGCCCGAGGACTCGGCGGTCTGGGAGGGCAGTGGGTGGAGCCTGGGCACACCGCCGCACCGACAATCACTTCCCACGCTGTCCGTCCCCGGATATTCCACAGTGGACGTGAGAGGTACTCCCAGCCGTCAAGAGGGGTCCTCGGAGATCTCGCGGAAGATCCAAGGGAATAGCCTCTGACCAGGCCCCTAGTCCCGTCGAAAATCGGACGGATATGCCTGACCAGCATTGATCAGTCGTTGCTGGCGCGGTGGTCGGCGAGGACGTTGCGGACGGTGCCGACGGACACAGCTTGGTGGCGGGCGATGCGTATTCGGTTCCCACCCCGTGATCGCGTGGACGGCGGCGGTCGGTGAGGGAGTCGAGTGCTCGAGCGACGTCAGTGATGGTCATGAGCGGATCGGTGTTACCCGCGCCCCAGATGTAACCTCTCGTGCGCATTCCGGCTACGCGGTACGCCGCGGCCCGGCAACCGCTTCCGCGTACACCCGGTCGAGCTGGTGCAGGCGGATGTGCCGGAGCGCTTCGCCGAACGTGCAGGCGTTGTACCAGAACCAGTCACACCCGTCGCACTGGCAGTGCCAGCGGTCGCAGTGGCCGCAGTACTTGTTGCTGGCGTGGTGGTGGTTGCTCATAACGTCGCTTCTTCCGGGCTGAACGGGACTCGTTCAGTCTGGCGGGCGGACGGTGTCCGCGTCGTCACGGCGAGCGGGCATTTGCCGGGCCCGGGTGCCGGGAACGTGCTCTACCGGCAGGCCGGTATCAGCCCGCAGCGCTGGCCTGCTCCACGAACGGGAGGGCCTCCTCGATCCTCGTGCCGTCCGCGTGCAGGCTGTTCCGTGGTCTCGTGTCCGCTCGGGCGCTCACCGGATGACTCCTGCGTCGACGGGACGGGGGGTTCGCCGGCGGTGATGAGGTCGGCGAGGATCCGCGCGGCGCGGCCGGCGAGGTGGTGGCCTTGTCCGAGGTAGGCCTCGGTGGGCGCGAGAGTGGCGTGGCCGAGGTCGCGGGAGATTTGCCGGATGGGGATGCCGTGGGCTTCGGCGGCGATGGAGTAGAGGTTCCGGGCTGCATGGGGGTGCACGGTGTCGGCGATGGTCCGGACGGCGACGGCGTGTGCCCGGACCGTGCTCGAGGCCGAACCGCGGCGCAGCAGGCTGCGGCACAAGACCTGCAGTGTCGGTGATCTGCTGCGGTGCCAGTCGCCCTACTTTCGGCTCGGGTCAGCTTCGGGAGTGTTCCCGGCCGATGAGGACCACGGTCTGGCCTGCGAGTTCCCACTTCGCCATGATCGCCTCCGCCTCCGTCTCAGGTCGGCAGTTGCGTGCCGGTCCGTTCGGCGACCATGTACTCGGCGTACCAGTCGGGCCAGTTCACGTCGCGCTCGCCGGTGCGCTTCTCGTGCTCACCGTGCGCGGCCTCCGCGCGGCGCAGAGCGGCGGCCAGGTCGCCGGCCGACGAGAACGCCGCCTCCGCCGGGTCCACCCGCCGCGACAGGCTGCTCGTGATCTCTTGCAGCAACCACTGGTTGCCGTCCGGATCGGCGAACGTCGCCCGTGACCGGTACGTCCCGCAGTCCGGATCGACGCCCGTCTCCCGCCCGTCCGGCCCGTCGTGGAAGATCTCCCCCACCTCGACCCCGGCGGCCACCAGCGCGTCCCGCGCCGCCACGATGTCCGCGACGACCAGGTACGCCTTGCCTGAGCCGGGCTCGGCGTCCGTCAGCCCGTCCCCGAACTGGACCGAACAGTCCGACCCATGCGGCGTGAACTGCACGACCGCAGGCGGCGTCACGTCCAGCCGCCACCCGAGCCGCCCGTAAAATTCCTTCGCGCGCTCCACGTCGGCGACGGGAAGCACCAGTACCTCGACCTTCATGTCGACGCGCCGCACGTCCTCAGTGGTCATCCATCCTCCCGATGAGACAAGCGCCCACAGTAGCCGCGAACCGTGCTACTGCCGCCACATACCCGACCCGGCACCCAATATAGAAAGAAGCTACTGGGGTGGTCTTGGCTGGTGAGCGCCGGCTCGGCGGGTGGAGAAGCAGTCAGCGCTGATTCAGGACCGCGGTCAAACGGAAGCAGGTGTCGAGCATGGGCTCGCGGCCGTCGAGCTCGACGCGGCTGATGGTGCTGATGGGGCTGCCGCCGGTTACCGGGCAAAACCCGGCCATCTCTCAGCTGAACTGATCCAAGCAGAGCCATCGCCGGCACCCGAGCGACCTGGTTGACATCAGTCCGCACCCGAAACCATGAACGGGACCCTAGAGTCCATCCACGGGTCTAAAGTCGGACTGGGAGATCACCGTGACCGACAGGAGTAACGAGATGACCGACGGGACCGTTCGGAACCGGCGGGCCGACAGCTCAGCCAACGAGGAGCTCGCCAAACTGGCTCGCCACGGCGCTGATGCCTTCGGTTACCGAGCCGAGTTGCGCATCGATCGCCAACTTGCCCAGCTCCTGCGCCTGAGGGTTTCGCAGCTCAACAACTGCGTCTATTGCCTGAACCTCCACTACGAGGCAGCACGCGCCGCCGGCATACCCCGATCGGTCATCGACACCCTGACCGCTTGGTGGGAGACCGACTTCCACGACGACGCAGCACGCGCTGCCCTCGCCTACACTGAGGCGCTCACACGCGTCGCGGACGCGACCATTGCCGGTGGTTTCGGTGCCCGGCACGACACTCTCACCGAACATTTCTCGCCCGAGGAGATCCTCGAGATCATCGGGATCGTCATCAACATGAACGTCTGGACCCGGCTCAAACTGGCCGAAGGCGCCGTTCCCAACCTGACCGCGCGAGCGAACTAGCGATCTCACCGCAGTCGTCAACTCCGTCGTGCCGGCGACGCCGACGGCCGGCACTGCAGACGGCCGCACTGCCTTGGCTCCTTGGATGATCGTGTAGGACAGGTCGTCGCTGTCGCGTTGTTCGTCGGGTCGTCGTCCGGGGACGGTGTTGAGATCGATCTCCGGTGGTGGCTGGTAGCCGGTCATGGCGTCGAGCAGTCGCAGGAAGGCGTCTTCGGTGACGACCGGAACCCCGAGGTCTGTTGCTGACGCTGCCGGTGACACGGATGCCCACGGACGCGCAGCGGATGTCCTGGCCGCAGGTCAAGCTCTACCTCGCGCGCGCCGGCTACACCTCCGGGCCGATGTCCGCGCCAGCGTCAACGGCTCCGGCGGCCCGCTATCCTACGACGCCGCCCACCACCGCTGGAACGGCTACTGCACCGCGGTCGGGCTGGACATCGAGATCCACCACCTGCGCCACGCCCACGCCCACGCCACCGAGCTCATCAACTCCGGCGTCTCCATCGAGGTCGTTCGCCGCCGGCTCGGGCACGCCTCCACCGAAACCACCCAGATCTACATTCTGCTGGCCGACCAGGTCGCCGACGCCGACATCCGCGCCGCCCGCCGCCGACGCGAACGCGCAGGCTGATAGCAGCCGCGTTTGCACTGCTCAGCAGCTATTCCGTTGGATATCCCGCGAGATGTCCGGGCACCCCACCATGTGGCGGCTGGGGCACTGACACACCGTCGGCAGGGACGATGCTGGCCGAGATTTCGCGGTCGATGATCATCGCCGGTCATCCTCACCAGCGGGTGAGGAGTCAGACTCAGAGTCGGCTCCGTGTGTCCGGGTCCGAACGCCGCCCCTATCCGGAACCGGGAAGCGCCGCCAAGAGCCGCCGGCACGCTTCCTCACACCGCCGGCACGCCTCGGCGCAGATGCGGCAATGTTCGTGGTGCGCAGCGTGCAGCTCGCATTCCTCGGCGCATGCAATACAAGCGGCAAGGCAGGCCTCGACGGCTGCCCGAGTGACGGTCAGGTCAACAGCTGTGCGACGCGACAGGACGGTTGCCGTGGCGGCACACAGGTCAGAACAATCGAGATCTGTGCGCATACACTTGACCAACGAGACGATGTCAGGCTCCGCCATGCAGGCATCGGCACACGCAGCGCAGGCCTGGAAGCAGGCGAGGCATTCTTCGATGCACTCGATCAATACGTCATGGTAGGCCGGTCGGGAACCCGAGTGGGCGTCGGCCATCTGTTTGACAACCAAGGGCATGGTGCGATCCGTCCGTCGTCTTGAGCTGGGTTCGGTATAGGGCAGCGAGGCAACCTCGCAGAATACTGTGACGCCGGAGGCCGCTGATCTTACAAGGTCAAGCCTGACGAGGCACTGGCGACTGAGCGCCACGATCAGCTCGGCACTCCAGCTTGATCAGGGTTTCGCCGTCTCAGAAACAATCGTTCGCGAGACACACGTGGCTGATCGGCGTTTCCGCAGGAGCGATCTGTAAAGGTTGCCGTGTCCGCGCCAATGTCACGTTCTCGGGGGTTCACGGCTTGGACGATGCGGATCGGCTACAGGCCGTCGTCTGGCCCGCAGTCCCGGCTACCACCAGCACACTTGACCAAGGGATTACGACTTGCCCAGGCGCTTTGTCCTGCTCATGCCACGGCGGTCGCCGCGTTCGGCCTGACCGCATGCGGCACCCACGCGACGCCCGCCACCCACGCGCCGCCCGCCACCACGCCCCACTTCCGCCCCGAGATCGTGCCCATCACACCGCCGGAGGCCGCACCGGCGCCTGGGGCGGCGGCCACCTACCTGGCGAAGAAGGTCGGGGAACGAGTCGGAATCACCAACAGGGACGGCAGCAATGCGGTCGACTTCTGGATCACGAAGATCAGCGTGGACCCGAAGTGTGACCCCTACAGCCATCGCGCGGTGGGCATGGCCACGGTCGTCCTGGACGTCACCGTGAAGACCTACACCGACAAGGTCGCGGGGCGACGCTTAAGCCCGTTCACGGTCCTACCCGGCAGGATCAATCCATTCTCGCTATCGACCACTGGCACGATCGGCACGAGAGTGATCGAGACGGACATGTGCGTGACGCCGCTGAAAAAGCTGCCGTCGACGTACATGCCCGGCCACGCCTACACGGGGCAGATCGCGTTCGCCACGCCATACAACACCGGCAAAGTCCAAGTGACCCAGAGCTCCGGTTACTTCCCGAACGGCAACATCGGGTGGGAGTGGTCGTACTGATCATCGGCTGACCGGCAGGGCTGCGGCCGGTCGGCGAAACCCAAAAGGGGCAGCGCGGTCACGTATCTGCGGCCGCGTCAGCGGCTCGGTCAGGGTTTGCGGCCCACGGCTGCGAGCAGGCAGTGATCGGAGAGTTTGAGTGGCTGCATGCGGGGGCCCGCGGGCCACCAGTCGGCCGGCTGGACCAGGCCGGGCTTGAGCAGCTCGAGTCCGGCGAGCATGGTGTTGATCTCGGCGCGGGTACGGAAGTGGATCTGCCCTGAGGAGGCGCCTTGATATACGCGTTCGATGTTGCGGGCGACGACGCTGTACTCGTCGTCTTCGGGGTCGAGGGCGTGGCTGAGCACCACATACGATCCTGACGGCAGGGCGTCGAGGTAGTCACGCAGCACGGCGGCCGGGTCGTCGGCGCAGAAGTGCAGGCTCATCGAGTGGATCAGTGCGAGGGGTTTGTCCCAGTCGAGCTCGCCGCGCACGGTCTGATCGGCCAGCAGCGTCGTGGGCTGGAAGATATCGCCGCGGACGATGTGGGTTTGCTCGTTGTCGGCCAGCAGCGCCCGGCCGTGGGCGAGCACCACCGGATCGTTGTCGACGTAGACCACGCGCGCGTCGGGGTTGGACCGTTGTGCGACCTCGTGGACGTTCTCGGCGGTGGGTAGCCCGGAACCGCAGTCGAGGAACTGGTCGATGCCGATGTCGCGAGCCAGGAAGCGTACGGCACGGATCAGAAATTCTCGAGCGACGATGGCGAGTTCGGTCACCTCGGGTGCTACGGCTTGGACCTTGCGCAGCATTTCCCGGTCGACCTCGTAGTTGTCTTTGCCGCCCAAGCCCGCGTCGTAGACCCGGGCGGTACTCGGCACGGTCGGATCGATGACCATCGCAAAGTCGTCGTCGAGCTCGCTCATGAGCAGCAACTTACCGCTAAGCGGTTGCGCTTCGACTCTGACCGGTGGCCACCGCAATGAGGAACCTGGGTGTCATCCGCGCACTCTGGGTTTCTCGCACGCGAAGGCTTCGCGTCTGCCCCGGCCGGCATGGCCGGGGCACCGGGGTCCCCGTAGTACCTGCTGAAAACCGGGTGAATATGTCTGACCAGCAGTGATCAGTTGCTGGCGGCGCGGTGGTCGGCGAGGACGTTGTGGACAGTACCGACGGACAGCTTGGTGGCGCGGGCGATGGTGCGAATGGACTCACCGTCGGCGTGGCGGGCGAGGATGATGCGGCGTTTGTCGGCGTCGACGACGCGGGGTCGACGCCGATCCGGCCGCGTGCCCGCGCGGCGTCCCGCAACCAACCGTTTGTTGAACGTTCGGCTGTCTCCTCGTCGTGTTGGGGAGTGTGCGATCGGCGTGGACGGTCTGGCTTCGCGGGCCGGTCGTCCCGGCTAGTGTCGTCGCTCGTGATCGATGACGTGAAGGTGCGGTCCTCCGGACTTCTTCCGGTTGGTGACGGGCATGAGATCTACTGGGAGGAGTCGGGGAACCCTGACGGGATCCCTGCTCTGTACTTGCACGGAGGCCCGGGTGGGGGGCTCGGCACCGGCAAATACCGGAACAAACTCGATCCGGAGCGGTTCCGCATCATCGGTCTGGACCAGCGAGGCTGCGGACGTTCAAGGCCGCTTGTGACGACGGCCGGCTACCGGCTGGAAGACAACACCACGTCCGATCTTGTTGCTGACATCGAACGGGTCAGGGAGCATCTTCACGTCGGCGAGTGGCTGCTCAACGGTGTGTCGTGGGGTTCTACGCTCACCCTTGCCTACGCCCAGGATCATCCGGAAAGGGTGCTGGGCCTTGTTCTCATTGCAGTCACCACGACCGACCGGTTTCAGGTGGACTGGATCACCGAGACAGTCGGGGCTGTTTACCCCGAAGCGTGGGACCGGCTGGCGACGCATGCCGAGCAGGCGGGCATCGGTTATCGCCGACACGAGGGCCGTCTCGTCGAGGCATACGCCCGTTTGATGACCGACGCCGACCCTGAGGTTCGTGACGCGACGTCCCGAGCGTGGATGGACTGGGAAGATCACCACATCTCGATCGGCTCTGGCCATGTCCAGCCACGCACCGGCTGGAGCGATGATCTCCGTGTTTTCGCCACGCTCGTCACGCACTACTGGGCCAACGACGCGTTCCTGAATCCGCCGATTCTGCAGCGAATGGATCGCCTGCGTGGCATCCCAGCCACCCTCATCCACGGTCGGCGCGACGTCAGCGGCCCGGCGGTCATCCCCTGGTTGCTGCACCGTGCCTGGCCCGGCAGCGAGCTGATCATCGAAGAGAGCGAAGGCCACGGCGGCGAGCTCATGGTGAAGGCATGGCGCTCGGCCAATGACCGCCACGCCGATCGTATCGAGTCACGTTGACGAGTAAGGAGCGACGGCGATGGAACTCAGGCCGGATCCCATTTACGGAGAAGTGGATGTCACCGCGACCGCGAGAGAACTGGCGTGCTTGGCCGGCGCGATTGCCGTCGGGACCGAGTTCATCAGCGCCGCGTCCACTTCTTCGCCCCGCGGCCACACCCTGACGGGAATTGAAGTCAGGACGGCCTCCTGACCTCACTGAGAGGAACTGAGAGCAGAGGCCTTCGGGCGGCGCGTCGCCGCTGAGATTCCACTCCATGCGCACCGGGCAACTGCCCGGGCCCGTTCCGCCGTCCAGGGTGATCGTGGCTGACGGGCAGCGGGCTCAGTCGGCGATGTGGCCGACGACTTGCGGGATTTCGAACAGGTTGCCGGTGTCTCCGGTGTGCAGGAACGCGACGTTGCTGCCGGCGGGGATCCGCCGGCTGCGGGCGTGGTCGAGCAATCCTGCGAGTCCCTTGCCGGTGTAGACAGGGCCAACGAAGACGCCCTCTGCTCGGGCCAGCTCGCGGATGGCCGCCGTGCTTTCGGGGGACGCGACGGCGTAGTCCTCGCCGATGAAGCGCTGATCGATGTCGATCTCGGCGCGGATCGTCGCGTCGTCGGGCACGGGCGCACCCAAGGTGGCCAGAACCGCCTTGGTCCGTTCGACGATCACACCGGCGTTCATCCGGTCTTCGTCGTTGACCCTCTGGATGGAGATCGACCGGAACTTCACCGGGTGGCCCAGGCTCAGCTTGGCTGCCAGCATTCCCGGCAGCGCGGTCCCGGTACCGATCGTGTGGTAGACGTAGTCGAGCTCGACCCCCGCGGCATCGGACTGCTCCAGCATCTCCCGGAACGTGAGGGCGTGCGCGATGAAGCCGTCGGGGTGTGCACCGCCGGTTCCGACGACGAGGACCTTGTGCCCCTGCGCCTCGAGTTCGGCCTTGCGCACCGCGATGGCGTCGGTGATCCGCGCGGCCTCCTTCGGAGAGTGCCATTCGTTGCCGGTGACGTTGATGACGTGGGTTTCGACCCCCATCGTCTTGTTGAGCAGGTAGTTGCCGCGGAACTCGCGGAGTTCACCCTGTCGGGACACGTTCCGCGTCAGAACCAGGATCGGCGTGATCCGTGCGCTCAGGCAGGCGGCGGCGAACTGCAGCCCCGAGTTGGTCAGATACGCGCCCTGGGTGATCACGTGCGTCACCCCGTCCTCGATGGCTCGCCCCAGGATGAACTCGGCCAGACGCATTTTGCTTCCGCTGATCGCACTGGGGCCGGCCAGGTCCTCGCGTTTCAGGAAGAGGTTGATCCCGTACGCCGCCGACAGGTTGGGCACGGCGTGGAACGGAGTCGGGTAGAACCCGACCCGACGCCGGGGGAGCTTGTCGATGGCGGTGTCGAAGTGCGTGAAGTCCATGCCTCCAGCGTCGGCCACACTCCGGATTAGCACAAACAATGATCTCTTCTCGGCCGATAAGCTACTCTTATCGTCATGCCTTGGCTGTTCGATCCGCGGCATCTGGTGACCCTTGCGGCCGTCGTGCGGCTCGGCTCGTTCGCCGCGGCCGCGCAGGAGCTGGGCTACACCCAGTCCGCGGTCTCACAGCAGGTCGCGGAACTGGAACGACGGATCGGTACGCGAGTCGTGGTCCGGCGTCCCGTCCGTGCGACCGAGGCCGGAAAAGTCCTTCTCGACACTGAGGCCGCGATCACCACCTCGATGAGCCGCGCTGCCACCGAACTCGCGGCGCTCGCGGACGGAACCGTCGGCGAAGTGCGGCTCGGCGCGTTCATCTCCGCGGCAGCCTCGATCGTCCCTCCCGCGCTCGCCCGCCTGCGCGCGACCCGTCCGGCAGTTCACATCACCCTCCGCGAACTCGAGCAGCGCGAAACGCACGCGCTGCTGTTCCGGAGCGAGATCGACCTGGCCATCACCTTCGACTACGAACACGCTCCCGAGCCAGCGCCCGCCGGGCTCAGGCAAGAGCACCTCATCGACGATCCGATCATGGTCGTCCTGCCCGCCGGTCATCCCCTGGCCGCAGCCGACAGTGTCACCCCCGCCGACCTGCCGTCGGACGCATGGATCAACACCGCGGTCGACGTCCGCGACTTGGCAGCCTCACCCATCGGCGCCGACCGGGGAAGCGGACATCGTCTGGACTTCGACGGCATGGACTTCCGCACCGCACTCAACCTCGTCGCGGCAGGCCTCGGCGTCGCACTGCTGCCGCGATTGTTGGTGCTGGACGTTCCCCCGAGCGTGGTGGTTCTCCCGATGCGGCAGCCCACCATCGTCCGTCGTCTCTACACCTGCCGACTCGATACCAGAGGCGTGACCGCGCCGATCAGACAGCTCGAGACGTACCTGCGGGAAGCCGCAACGGAACTCTGAAACGACGCACTCCAACCCTCACTCGTCACCCGCACCTCATCCGGCACTGACCTCCGAGTGGGCGCGATGGATGGTGGCTGTCGCCGGGCAACGCGGGTAGCGAGCTCTGTCCCGCTTCATCGTGTCGCCGCGGCCCAGGCACCGCTGATCGGTGTTTCCGCAGGACGAGGCTGTAAAGCTGGCCGTGTCCACGCCAATGTCACGTTCTGGGAGGTCGCGCCGACAGGACGGCGCTAAATTGTGTCGTGACGTCTGTGCCGAGCCGCGCACCAGCGGTGATCGAGACCCGGTGCCCGTTGATGTGCGCCGAGTACTGGCTGGCGGCCTCGATGTCGGCGGCCGGCACCTCGCGGGCCCAAAGCACGTTGTAGGTGGAGCTGTCGACGGCGATCAAGACGGCGACGTCGAAATCGAAAGAACGGAAGGGCGCGAAGGACGCGCCTCGGGTCTCCTGGTGGATGGTTCTGGCCTTCACCCGGACCCGCCGCCCGTCCGCAGCCCGCAGGTCGTAGGACGTGACCGAGTTCGGGGCCAGCTCCCCGTCGTAGACCCGCGCGGCGAGGCACTCGGCATAGTCACCCAGCGGCGCCTTCTGAGTCCTCACCACGCCACGCCGGCGCAACTCCTGCAGGATCGCCGCGTAGTGTCCCAGCAATTCCGGAACAGACTGTCCGCGCAGGCCGTACTGGCTGTCGGGATCCATGCTCGGACACTACGCGCCCCGGAGACCGATTCACCGAAGATACGGGCAGGGGTGCTGATCAGCATCGCGGCCCGCAGCGGCCAACCGACGGCGCTGCCCCGACCCGACCGCCGGGTTGCCGACTAGCTCGCCGAAAATCGGGCGTATATGGCTGACCAGCGGTGATCAAACGTTGATGGTGCGCTGCTCGGCGATGACGGTGTGGACGGTGCCGATGGACACCTTGGTGGCGTGGGCGATGGTGCGGATGGACTCGCCGTCGGCGTGCCGGGCGAGGATGGTGCGGCGCTTATCGGCGTCAACGACGCGGGGCCGGCCGCCGGTGCGGCCGCGGGCGGAGTCGAGGCCGTTGTGGGTTTTGCCGACGTTGTCGCGGCGGCGGTCTTCGGCCAGCGCGAGCGCCAGGTCGAGGATGAGATTGCGCTCGGTGTGCTCGTCGACGGCGATGCCCTCGAGGACCTTGACGGCGATGCCGCGGGAGCACAGGTCGTTGAGCACGAGCAGGCCCTCGAGGAGTTTGCGGCCGAGCCGGTCGACCTCCTGGACAGTGAGCATGTCCCCGGTCCGCATGTAGTCGATCGTCGCGGTCAGCGCTGGACGGGCGTCGACGGCGAGCTTGCGACTGATCTTCTCCTCGAACACGCGCTCGCAGAACGGATATCACAGGTTATCGGTAGTAGGAACCCACAAACCCGAACGGAGAACGATTCAACGTTTCACTGCTCCAGGTTCGACGTTCGTCCGTGCAGTAACCACGGGGAACTTGACCCTCCAGTTCGCCCGCAATGGTGCGATACCCCGACAGAATCGCACTGCTTCGGTCACGGTTCTCGACTGGAGCTGCTGCTCAGCTCTCTCCTTCGCGTTGGTGAGCCGAGCGCGTTCGCGCTCGACGCGCTGCACTTCCCGGTTTGACAGCAGGGTGCGACTAACCGTGTCGATCGGCGCGAAGATCTTCGACAGATAGAACCATTTTTCGGCTGCGCTTCCGCGGCTGCGGGCCGCCTCCTCCTCAGCCTCGATCTGTCGCCTCCGCTCGGCAGCGCGCGCATCGACGACTGCATAGAACGCCTTCTCCCATACGGACGGGTGCATCATCGGCGGCAGCCGTTTCGCCCGGGCTCGGTACTTCGACCAGTCGGCGCCCTGCCAAATCTCGTAGGACATCTCGCGCGCCGGTCTGATCGTCTGGGCGAAAAACTCGTGGGCGCGCTCGTACCCCCCGCCGGCAAGTCGCAGGAAGGGTTGCAGCGTCGATGTGGGGAGCGGGGTGGTCAGCTCGACGGCACGTTCCAGTTCACTCATCTCTCGTACGCCGGTCTTGATCGCGGCGAGCACGTCCGGGCTGTCGAAGTCCGCCACCTCGGATCAGTCGGTGAGGTTGGTGTGAGCGGCATGGTGCTCGGCCGGGAAGATGTCGCAGTTCGGAAACTGGACCTCGTGCCCGGTGGCGCCCTCATCGACGACTGAGCACACCGGCACTCGACCAACCCTGGGAAACGCCAACGTGACGACAATCCACGATTACATCGACGATGCCCACATCCAGCAGCTGCACGACTTCCTCACCAAGCGCGGATGGGACCTGTCCGAGCACGTCGAGTGAGACGAGCACGACCGGCCGGACCATCCTGAGCCGGAATGGCATTTTCCTGCCACGTTCCAGGGCATCGCGATGCACGACCTGAACGACGTCAGCCCCGCGCACCTGACCTGCAGACTGCGCGGGGCCCACGGCCCGTGCATCGTCATCGGTACTGCCCGCAACCACCATGGCTGCGATCGCCACGATGTCCGCGAACACTCTCAGTCATCAACGCCGAGCTCGACCTCGCATCCCGCAGTACCGAGCCCAACCGCCCACGCGGCGCGCCGGGTGGATTACCGCCGTTCACAGCGGTGCACCCGACCGCGTTGCCAGAGTGTCCGGACCACTACGCGCTCCAGGCGGTGGTCGGATGATTGAGCCTCGAACCGCCCCTCTCATCCCCTCTGCATCGCATGTAGACAGTGACACCGGCCGCGAAGGCGCTGCTCGATTCGATGGGCATCAACAGTCCGCGACTGTTCCCTTGCGCAGCCGGCAGCTGCTCACAGGACGGACAGTGGCGGCGAGGATTCCCGCTCCGCTCCGGTGCCTTGCCGACGCCCCGGACCACGCCGGACAGCACCGTGGTCTTCGCCTTGCCGGCGAGCTTGAACGAGAGCGCGCCGCGCGGTGAACTCGACCAGCTCGCAGCGGGGAAGTAGGCATCACGGCCGACCCGCCGCAAGACGGAACCGTCCAGCTCAGGTTCTCGGGGGGGCTGTCGAGGCGCGCGTGATGATCTCGATGGGCTCGGAGATCACCGCGGTCACGTCCTGCTCCGGCGTGGTGTTCATCAACGCCCGCAAGGCTTCTCGCCCCAGCTCGGCCAAGGGCATGCGGACTGTGGTCAGCGGCGGCTCGAAGCAGTGCGCGAGCGGCAGGTCGTGGATCGCGATGACCGAGATCTCGCGCGGCACCCGCACACCGGCTGCCCGGGCGCCGTTGAGCGCGCCGGCCGCGGAGGCGACGTTGGCGACGACCACGGCGGACGGCCGGTTCGGCTGGGCCAGCAGTTCACGCATCGCCTGCTCGCCACCGTCGGTGGTGTAGGAACCGGAAACGATGGCGCAGGGCGTCAGCCTGCGCGAGCTCATCGCGTCCTTGAACCCCGCGAGCCGACGGCGGGCGCTGTCCAGTGTGTCCGGGCCGGCGATGTGCGCGATGTCCCGGTGGCCCAGTGCCACGAGATGATCCACGGCCAAGGCGACCGCGGCCGGGTCATCGAGGAGAACGTACCGGTCGTGCCCCGGGATCCGCTGGTTGAGGGAGAGCCAGGGCAGCCGTTCGGCCGACGGAGGCAGGAGCGTCGCGGCGACAGGTGCCGCCACGAGCAGCCCGTCGATCCGGCCTGCCTGCAGCAGTCCGAGGAAGTGCTCGGCCCGACCGGACCCCGGCCGGGCGCTACCGGTCACCAGCAGCAGGTCGTGGTGATCGGCCTCTTCCTCGATGGCCGTCACGATTTTCGCCCAGATCGGATTCGCGAAATCGGGGATGACCAGGCCGAAGGTCGAGGTCCGGGCGGTCCGCAGGCTGCGGGCGATGGCGTTGGGCTGATAGCCCAGCTCCGCGACCGCGGCCATCACCCTGGCCCGTGTCGCCTCCCGGATCTTGAGGGTGGCGTCCTCGTTCAGTACCCGCGACACCACGGCCCGGTCCACTCCGGCCTTGGCGGCGACGTCCGCCATGGTGGGCCGTTTGCTGTTCCTGATCATCCGCTCCTGTCCAGTACTCCGATGCCGTCATCGTACTGATGTCTTGACACCTCGTCGCCAGGCAAGTTCAATCGTGTGACTTCAGCAGTCAATCGATTGAACGATGGAGCTTACGTGCACACGGGAACCACGCCCTTCGACCTGCTCGGCCGGCTCTGGGGTGACGACACCATGGCTGCGGTCTGGTCGGAGCGAGCGACCGTCGAAGCCTGGTTGACTGTCGAAGCCGAGCTGGCTCGCGCGCAAGCGGCGGCCGGGGTACTTCCCCAGGCCGACGCCGAGCTGATCGCCGAAGCGGCCACCATCACCGGGCTCGACACCGAAGCCCTGTGGGCGGGGGCACGCAACGTCGGCTATCCGATCCTGTCGCTGGTGCGTGCCATCGCGGCCAGGCTGCCGGACGGCCCGAACGGCCGGGTGCACTACGGCGCGACCACGCAGGACATCATGGACAGCGGTTTCGCGCTGCAAAGCGTGCGGGCCGCCGACCGGCTCGATGGACTGCTGGGCGACCTCGGCGACGCCGTCGAGGCGGTCATGACCGCCCACGTGCACACCGTGATGCCGGGCCGGACGCACGGCCAGCAAGCGGTCCCCACGACCTTCGGGGCGACGCTGGCCTCTTTGCTCGCCGAGCTCGCCCGGCACACCCGCCGCGTGCGCTCGGCCCGGGCCGCGGTCGGCGTGATCTCGCTGTTCGGGGCCGGCGGCACCAGCGCGGCGGCCGGGCCGACGGCCCCGCAGGTGCGCCACGACCTGGCCCGGCGCCTCGGCCTGCGCGGCAGCGACGTGCCCTGGCACGCGGCGCGGGATTCGGTCGCCGAGTTCGGCACGCTGTGCGCGGCGCTGTCGGCGACCTGCGCCCGGCTCGCCCGCAACGTCATCGACCTCGGGCGGACGGAGATCGGCGAGCTGGCGGAGGCGGCCGGAGACCACCGGGGAGCCTCCTCGACCATGCCGCAGAAGGCGAACCCGATCCTGGCCGAGGCGGTCATCGGCATGAGCGCTTCGAGCGGCCCCGCCGCGTCGGCGCTGTACCGGGCGATGGAAGTGCCGCAGGAACGCGCGGCGGGCGAGTGGCAGATCGAGTGGCATGTCGTGCCGCAGCTGGCCTGGCTGGCCGCGAGCTGCCTGAGCGCGTCTCTCGAGCTGGTGACCGGACTCCGGGTCGACGAGGCGGCGATGCGCGCCAACCTCGACGCGGACGGCGGTCTCATCATGTCCGAGGCCTACATGTTCGGTCTCGCACCGCAGCTCGGCCGCGAAGTCGCCCACGACGTCGTCTACGCCGCCGCCCGGCAGGTGCGCCGGCAAGGCGGCGCACTGCCCGAGGCCCTGCGCGACCAGCTGGCCGAACGCGGCCTCGACCCCGAGGTCGTCTCCACGCCGATGAGCCCGGGCGGCTACGTGGGCGACCCCGAGCTCATCTGCAGGGCCGCCCGCGACGAATGGCGCGCCACCCGGGCTTAGCGCCCACTCCCCCAACCCCCGAACTCAGCGAGGAGGACGTGAACATGAGCGCCGGAACCCCAGTGGAGCAGACCAGAACCAAAGGTCCACTGTGGAAGAGCCTGGGCTTCCAGGTCGTGCTGTCCCTGGTACTCGGCATCGTCGTCGGAATCATCTGGCCCGGTTTCGCCGCCTCCCTGAACTTCCTCGGCACGATCTTTCTCAACCTCATCAAGACGGCGGTCGCGCCGCTGGTGTTCCTGACCGTCACGCTCGGCATCCTGGCCGCGGGCGACGTCAAGCGAATCGGCAAGGTCGGCCTCACGGCCATCATCTACTTCGAAATCGTCTCCACGATCGCCCTCGGCCTCGGCCTGTTGTTCGGCAATCTCTCCCGAGTCGGCGAAGGCACCGGCCAGCTCAGCACCAACGCCAGCGCGGCTCAGGGCGCGGCGAAGGCCACGAGCCAGGCCGCGCAGTCGCACACCACGTTCATCGACTTCGTGACCAAGCTGTTCCCGGACAACTTCCTCGGCGCCTTCACCGGCGGAAACCTGTTGCAGGTACTGGTGATCGCCTTGATCTTCGGCTTCGGTCTGCTGACCCTCGCGCCCGCCAAGCGGGAGCCCGTCGAGACCGGGCTGAACACGATCTCCACCGCGTTCTTCCGATTCATCTCGGTTATCATGCGGCTGGCGCCCATCGGCACCTTCGGCGCCACCGCGTACGCGGTGGGTTCGAACGGGACCGCAGTCCTCGTGTCGCTCGCCTATTTCGTGGTCTGCGTGTGGGTTGGCATCATCCTGTTCATCGGGATCGTGCTCGGCGCGGTGTGCGCGATCTTCCGGATCAACCTGTTCGGGCTGCTGCGCTTTCTCAAGGACGAAATCCTGATCACCCTGGGCACTGCTTCGTCGGAGAGCGTGCTGCCACGCCTGCTGGAAAAGATGCCCCGCTACGGCGTGTCCAAACAGGTGGCGGGGCTGGTCCTGCCCACCGGCTACGCGTTCAATCTCGACGGGACGTCCATCTTCATGTCGGTCGGGGTCCTTTTCCTCGCCAACGCGTACGGCGTGCCACTGAGCCTGGGCCAGCAGCTTTCCATCCTCGCGGTGATGTTCCTGACCTCCAAGGGCGCGGCGACCGTCTCGGGTGGATCGTTCGTCGTGTTCGCGGCGACGGTGACGACGACCGGTGTCCTTCCGGTAGCCGGGCTGGCACTGATCTTTGGCGTCTACCGGTTCATCTCGATCGCCGTGGCGACCTCGAACGTCATCGGCAACGCCGTCGCCACCGTCGTGGTCGCCAAGATCACCAAGGAGTACACGCCGGCCGGAGAGCCGGCCGGCCGGCCGGAAGTGGCGGCATGACCGGCGACGAGCGGGTGGAGAGCGACGCCTTCGGACCCGTGGAGATCCCGGCCGGGCGGTACTGGGGCGCCCAGACCCAGCGCGCGCTGGGCGTCTTCGAGATCGGCCAGGAGCGCTTCCCGGCGGCGCTGGTGCGCTGCTTCGGCCTGCAGAAGCTCGCGGCCGCGCGAGCCAACCGGAAACTCGGGCAACTGGAACCCGACGTGGCCGAGGTGATCGAGATCGCCGCCCGGGAGCTGTGGGAGGGCCGCTTCGACGACGAGTTCCCGCTGCCCGTCTGGCAGACCGGCTCGGGCACCCAGACCAACATGAACGCCAACGAGGTGATCGCCAACCGCGCCAACGAATTGCTCGGTCACCCGCTCGGCACCAGGGCACCGGTCCACCCGAACGACCACGTCAACCGTTCGCAGTCCTCCAACGACAGCTTCCCGACCGTCATGCACCTGACCGCGGTGAGCGAGCTGCGAAACCGGCTGACGCCGGCACTGGCCGGGCTGCGCACGACGTTGGAGGCCAAAGCGGAACAGTTCGCCGACGTGGTCAAGATCGGCCGAACGCACCTCATGGACGCCGTGCCGATGACCGTGGGCCACTCCTTCACTGCGTTCGCCCGCCAGATCGGAAACGCGATCGAGCGCATCGAAGCGACGATGCCCCGCCTGCGGGCGCTGCCGCAGGGCGGTACCGCGGTAGGCACAGGACTCAACGCACCCAACGGGTTCGACGCCGCTTTCTGCGCCGAGGCCACCGCATTGACCGGTGTCGCGTTCCACGCCGCCGAAAGCAAGTTCGAGGGAATGGGGGCGCACGACGCACTGGTCGAGGGACACGCGGCTGTGAAAGTCGCCGCGGTGTCGCTGCTGAAGATCGCCAACGACGTGCGGCTGCTCGGCTCGGGCCCCCGGTGCGGGCTCGGCGAACTCGTCATCCCCTCGGACGGGCTGACGTCCTCGATCATGCCGGGCAAGGTCAACCCGACGATCGCCGAGGTCCTTGCGCAGGCCGCCTTGCAGGTCATCGGCAACGACACGACGGTGTCCATGGCCGGCGGCGCGGGCACGTTCGAACTCAACGTCGCGAAACCGGTCCTGATCCACAACGTGCTGCAGTCCATCCGGATCCTGGCCGACAGCGTCACCGTCTTCGACGCCCGGCTGGTGCGCGACCTCGAAGTGGACCGCGACCGTCTGGCGGTCAATGTGGACGGCGCGTTGCTACTGGCCACCGCGCTGAACCCCGTGCTCGGCTACGACCAGGTCGCCCGCATCACCGCCCGGGCCCGGCGAGACGGCATCACCCCGCGCGAGGCCACTGTCGAACTCGGCTTGCTCACCGCGCAGGAATACGACCGCCACGTCGATCCCGCGGCCATGGCACGCCCGCACCGGCACCCCACGCCCGGAGCCTGACCCGGACCGGCTTTCGGGCCACCTCACACCAGTCACCACCCACGACCGCGCGGGATTCCAGCCCGCCCTCCGCCCGTACCCCTTCACGCGCGGTCAAGCCTGCACCGCTCGGCGATGACGATCGAGCATCCGGGACAGAGCAGAACGGAGGGAACCCACCGTAGCTGCGGACACCCAGCGCTACGGTGCAACGCGTTTTGCCGCCATCGACAGCAATTCTGCCGACCCTGGCAGTAAGAGCGCGTCTCATTTGGCGAGTTTCTTGTAGCAGGTGATGGTGGCGGCGAGGGTGAGGAAGGCGAGGAAATGGCCGGCATCGCGCTCGTAGCGGATGGTGAGTCGACGGTAGCCGAACAGCCAGGCGATGGCCCGTTCGATGACCCACCGGTGTTTGCCGAGCTTGTCCCTGGATTCGATGCCCTTGCGGGCGATGCGCGGGAGGATTCGGCGTTGGCGGAGCCAGTCGCGCAGGGCTGGAATGTCGTAGGCCTTGTCCGCGTGGAGCTTGGCTGGTTTCCGGCGCCGGGGTCCCCGGCGGGAGCGGATCGCTGGGAGCGCGTTGACCAGGGGCTTGAGTGCGTGGCTGTCGTGGGTGTTGGCCGCAGAGATTCCGACGGTCAGGGCCAGGCCTGCCCGGTCGGACAACACGTGGATCTTCGAACCCGGTTTGCCGCGATCAACCGGGCTCGGGCCGGTCAATCCGCCCCCTTTGGCCCTGAGGGACGCTCCGTCGAGGACCGCGCGAGACCAGTCGATCAATCCCTGGCCACCCAGTTCGCCCAACACCGCCTGGTGCAACTGCCGCCACAACCCGGCCTCGGTCCACTCGGTGAACGTCCGATGCGCCGTGGGCACCGACACGCCGAACGAGGGCGGCAGGTGTCGCCACGCACAACCGCTGGTCAGCACGAACACGATCGCCGTGAACACCGCCCGTGGATCCGTTCGTGCACGCCCACCACCCTGCGGACGCTCTTTTGCTGGTGGGATCAGCGGTTCCACCAGTGCCCACAATCGGTCAGGCACCAGCCGTTGCGACAGCGAGTCGATCACAGCTCAAGATCATCACAGGATCACCGGGAAAACCCAAACGAGAAACGCTCTAAGCCATGAACGGCGACGGCGGTCAAAGACCGGACCGAAGGCGCACGACGATCCGCCGTACCGGATGTTTGGCGTATGCGAAATAGCGGGGACATCAGGGCAATGTTCGCGGCTGCAGCCAATATGGCATCCCCGAATCGGGGCTGTATCACCAGATCTCTTCCCGAAGCGCTTGCTTAGAACCGGACGTGGGCGTGGATCCGCGAACCTAATTGGCGCGCGAGGTCAGCGCGGTTGGCCGAAGAGGAGCGTCAGGCCCACCTCGACTCGTTCTCAGCGACGGCTTGCGCAGGTAGACACTCATCGACGCCTCCCCCCATCAGATGCGACGCCGACCCGATTCCGGCCGTTGCGCTTCGCCCATTCCAGTGCGAGGTCTGCACGTTGCTTAAGCTCACTCAGCTCGACACCGTGTTTCGGCGACACTGCGACGCCGATCGACACGGTGAACCCTGCGCCCATCTGCCGTTGCTTGTTGATCACGCGTGGCCTGCCACCGGCAGGGTCCTCGATCTCGACGCTCGAGGTGCCGAAGGCCTCGCGAATCCGCTCGGCGATGACTACCCCCTCGTCTTGGCCCGTCGCAGGCATAAGGATGACGAACTCCTCACCACCCCACCGGCAGGTCATGTCGTGCTCGCGGGAGATTGACTGCACCACGTCGGCGAGTTGCGCGAGAACTTGGTCTCCGCCAACGTGTTCGAGATTGGTGTTCGCCTGCTTGAAGAAATCGACATCGAGGAGGAGCAGAGTCGTCTCACGCTCGGCGATGCGGTCGGCGAGGAGACGCAGGGTCGCAGTTTGGTCGAAGCCGCGCCGGTTGAGTAGCCCCGTCGCGAGATCGACGCGCTGACGCCAAGGTCAACAGCCTCACCGACGACCACTGCCTGCTGAGCATCACACCAGAAGTTGATGTCCTTGCGCTGCGTTACCGGGGCTCTCAGAGAGCTCCTTCTTCTTCGACTGCCGGATACCGCTCAAGACTCGCAACACAGCCCTTACACTACCTCTGACCTGGCCAAAGTGACCAACGGTCGTTGTTACTCGGACTCATCCATGTAGTGCGTGGTGACGATCAGCGTGGTGCCGTGTGCCCGCGACAGCCCGAAGTACCGCCCGTAGAGGTGCAGGTTCTGCCGCACGGTGAGCTCGACGTCGAGGTTGTCCTCCTGCGGCACCACGCCCAGGCGTGCGCGGATGCGCGGCCCGTCGACGTCCGGGTCCATGCCCAGCACGCGCAGCTCGCCGTCGGTGCGCGGCGACACGCACGCGATCATCCGCATCGTCGACGACTTCCCGGCGCCGTTGGGCCCGAGGAAGCCGAACGCCTCCCCCGGCCGCACCTCGACGTCGATGCCGCGCACCGCTTCGAACTCACCGAACCGCTTCACCAGTGCCTTCGCCTGCACCAGTGTCGGTTCCGCCGTTACCTCTGCCACCCGCACGACACTAGGCGCAGGCACCGACAGTTTTCGACCGGTTTCCCGATCGGTCAGCGGACGGTGACCGTCAGGTCCCTCGAAACGCCGTTCACCGTCACGGAAATCCGCGCGACACCCGGGTGCAACGCGGTGAGCACGCCGCTCGCCGGGTCGTAGGACACCACGTCCCACGGTGCCGGACGGCCCGCGCCGATGTGGGCCAAGAAGCCGCTCCAGTCCGCGCTCATCGGGTAGGCGACCGGCACGGCGCGGCCCGCCTGCATGAGCGTCGCGGTCAGCTGCGCCTTCGCGCCACGCCGCAGTGAAGCGGGACCGGACAGCGACAGCGTGTCGACGTTCGGCCGCGTCTCGAAGCGCACCGGCTGATCCTTGGCCGACGGGTCGACGCGCACCAGCGTCCAGCCGACGAACCCGCCATCACCCGGCGCGGCCGCGGGCGTCTTGCCCGAGTTGCCGTTGACCAGGTACGGCACGCCGTCGGTGCGCGACAGGCTGAACACGCCGGCGTGCGACGCGATCGCCGCGGCCTGCTTGCCCGAGGACTGCTCGAAACCCGTGAGCCACGTCTGCAGCAAGTCGGCTTCCTTGCGGTCGCCCAGCTGCGAGTTGCCCGTGGGGCTCGGGTCCTTCACGGGGTGGTGCATCGCGACGACGACGCCGCGGATCGACCGGTCCCGCGCCGCCCCGTCGAGCGCGTCGCGCAGCATCCGCACCTGGTCGAACCCGCCGGCGCGCAGCGAGCCGCGCGAGGAGTCCATGAGCACGAGCCGGATGCCGTGCACGTCGACCACCTGGTGCGTCATGCCGAACTCGGCCTGGAAGTTGGCGAGCGCGTCGCCGCCCTCGGCTTCGTGGTTGCCGGGCACGTAGTACCACGGCACCTTCCCGTCGAGCTCCTCGGTGATCACCTTGCGCGCCAGCACGAAATCGGGCGCCGTGCCGCGGTCGACGAGGTCGCCGTTGATCAGCACGAGGTCCGGTTTCGCGGCCACGGCCTCCCGCATCGCGCGGCGCGCCTGCGCCACCAGCGGGCCGCCGGGCGCGTCGGCGGTGAACTGCGCGTCGCTGATCACCGCGATCCGCAGGCTGCCGGTGCCGAGCGTACCGTCGGTGACCAGCGCCGGGTCGTGCGCGGCCGGGTCGGCGGGCACGGACGTGGACGGCGCGACCTCGAAGGTGAGGTCGTCGAACCCGACGTGACCTTCGTACTGCTGGTCCGGCACGTTCTCCACGGCATAGAAGCGGGTGAGGCGCTGACCGTCCGGCAGCCCGGCCGGCACGGCGGCGGTCACGTACTTCCAGCCCGTCCAGTCGACGCTGAGCGAAAGGTCCACAATGGACGCCACGTTGGCTTGATCGTGCAGCTCCGCGCGCAACCAGGCGCCCTTGCCATCGCCGTTGACCCACAGGCCGATCTTTTGCGTGCCGGCCGGCACGGGCAGCGGCGTCGCGGCGGTCACGTACGCGGCGCGCGTGGCCGTGGTGCCGGTGAAGCGGTAGTCGAGCGCGACGCCTTGGCCGCCGTCCCGCCCTTCGGCCGGGGACAACGCGGCTCCGACCACCGCCGGGTACACGCTGGCGCTCCAGCCGGCCGGACCGTCCAGAGGAGACGCCACCTGCGGTTCCGTGCCGACGGAAGCGGCGAGGTGCTCGGTCAGCCCGCCCGCGTGGACAGTGATCACCGAAGCGCCCGAAGCGGCCTTGGCCGTGACCTCGAACCCGTCGGCGGCGGGCTTCACGTCCACCACGGCGGGGTCGAACTCGAGCTTCACGTCCCGCGGCTCCACCCAGGTGCCGTAGCCGTCGGCATCGTAGCCGAAGACCTGGAACGTGCTGTGCGCGCCCGCGCCGGACAGCGCGACCTGCGCGGTGCTCGTGCCCAGCCGTACCGGCGCGCCCAGCACCGACACGGTCGTCTTGCCCGAGGCCTTGCCGTCGCGGGCCATCACGGAGACGTCTTCGCGCGCTTCCGGGTGCTTGCGGTCCGCGTGGGCGGTGAGCACGTTGTCCGTCACGGTGGCGCGGCCCGGGTCCGACGTGCTCCACCGCGGGTGCGCCGCGACGGCCGCGCCGGTCTCGTCGTGGCCGTCGGCGACGAGCACCCGCGACAGTCCGGAAAGGACTCGCGTGGCGTTCTCGGTGTTCTGCGCGGGAGCCGGCGCGAAGCCGGTCAGCCGGCCGCTGCCGGGGACGGTCTTGATGCCGATCCCGTTGGGCACCAGCCGTTCCCCGCCGTCGGACGGGGCGTTGCGAACGCTCGGCGCAGCCTCACCCTCGCCGCGCGCGAGCAGCGTGGAGGAGCCGCCGCCGTCGAGGTTGATGGCGTCGTCGGCACCCAGGCCCTTCAGGCGGCGGCCCAGCTCGGCCTCGGTCATGCCGCGGCTGTCGGCCTGCCGGCCGTCGACGGTCATGAGCCACAGGTGCTTGCCGTCGGCGGAAAAGCCGACGCCGGTGCGCGGGGCGAGCGTGGTGTCGTCCACCGGTTGCAGCTGGCCGTCCTTCAGCAGCGCCTCGTTGCCGCCGACGGCCACGGCGATCTTGCCGGCGTCCGAACGCGGCGCGTACGAGACGCCGACGTGGTCGCCGATCTTCAGCGTCGCCAGCGTGTCCGCGCCCGCTTCCCGGCCCAGCAGGAGCGTGCTGCCCGCGGGGATCGGCCCGTCGGCCGGCTGCGTGCGCACCTGCGTGACCACGCCGTCGCGCACCTCGACCTCGGCCACGCGGGCGGCGCCGGCCACCGAAGTGGCGCGCGCGGAGGCACCCCACAGCGGGGTGTAGACACCGAGCGCGTCCTTGCCCAGCACGGGGCTGTTGAAGTTCGTGGCCGGCACGCTGCGTCCGTCCGGCAGCCGCACCGAGGCTTCGAGGAAGATGTCGGCCAGCTTCGCGCGGCCCTCGCCGGTGATCGCCGCGGTGGTGTTGTGCCCGGTGGCCGGCGCGGTCTGCAGCTGCCCGTCGGAGATGCCGACGCCCTCGGGCGCGCCGGTGGCGTTGATGTCGAAGAAGTCGCCGTTCACCCCGGCCACCGCGCCGGTGCGGGCCACCTGCTGCGAAAGCGGCGTGCGTGCGGAAACCGTGCCAGGGCTCAGGTACGTCGGCTTCAGCACTTTGCTGGTGAGGTCGACGCTGAGGGTGTCGCCGCGGATCCAGCCGGCCGGGTCGAAGCGATCGAACTGCGTGAGCTGCAGCCCGGGCGCGATGGCCGAGGTGGCGCTGCCGGTCTCGAGGCCGTCGTCGGTCGTCGCGGCGGCCGTGACCGGGGCTTCGCGGGCCGACGACGCCGCGGGCGCGCCCTCCACCGGCCGGGGGCCGAGTGGCGCGGCGAGCGGATCGCCGTACGCCGGCGCGGAGACGGCGGTGGCAAACAGTGCGCAAAGGGCGCAGAGCAGCACGGAGCGTGACTTCTTCACCAGGTACCCCAGCATCGAGTGAGTGACTTCGCCCAGCAAAGTGGAGCAGCCCGGCCGGCGGAAGGATTCGGGATGAACGCCGCCTGAATGGCTCAGAACGGGCGGTTCCGGTCAGGGGGTGAGCGGGGATTTCAGGAAGGCGCGGGCCAATTCCTCGTCACCGGAGAGGCCCGGCGTGACGTCGCCGCGCTTCCACAGCAGCGTCAGCAGATCCTGCGCGGTGGCCTCGACGGTGGCGGCGGGCGCGCCTTCACCCAGCACGGGCGGCTCCCCCGGCACGACCGTCCACTCGTGCCCGGTGTCGGTGGCGCGCAGCCGGAGCGGCGCGGCCAGCGGGGGCACGGCGTGCCAACGGGTGACGCGCGGCAGCAGCGCGCCGAGGACCTCGTCGACGCCGTCGGCGGCCACGATCGGGTCGAGGACCGGTGTCGTGCCCGCGCAGCCGTGGAGGTCGATGAGGTGCACGGCCGTCTCGTGCAGCTGGCGGTGGAACCAGAAGGCCTTGGTCTTGGGCGTTCCGCCGAAGTGCCAGCACTTGTCGGCGGGGTCGGCTGCCTCGAACTCGGCGAGCAGCACCGCGGCGCTCTCGGCGTACCACGCGGCCAGGTCGCCGGGCACCTCCGAGGCGGCGCGCTGCTGCGGCTCGCCGGTGCGCACGATCTCCGCCGACCAGCGGTGGATCTCGCCGAGGTGGGTCACGAGGTCGGCGCGCGTCCAGTCGGCGCAGTCCGGCACCGGCGCGTTCGCCGCACCGTCGTTCGCGGCCTGTGCGAACTCGGTCGTGAGCGTGCGCAGGTGCGCCAGGCAGTCCTCGGCGGACAGGGTCATGACACCTCGAAAGTGTTGGCGGAAAAGGGAAAAGCCGGAGCGCAGCCACTCGGCTCCGCCCCGGCTTTCAAGCCCGGCTCACAGGTCCGGGAACCACAGCTTCAGTTCACGCTCGGCCGACTCCGTGGAATCGGAGCCGTGCACCAGGTTGAACTGGGTCTCCAGCGCGAAGTCGCCGCGCAGGGTGCCCGGCGTGGCCTTCTCGACCGGGTCGGTGCCGCCGGCCAGCTGGCGGAACGCGGCGATGGCGCGCGGCCCCTCCACGGCGATCGCGACGAGCGGACCCGACGTGATGAACTCCAGCAGGTCGCCGAAGAACGAGCGTTCCTTGTGCTCCGCGTAGTGCTCCTCGGCCAGCGAGCGCTCGACGGTGCGCAGCTCGAGGGCGGCCAGCTTCAGGCCCTTGCGCTCGATGCGCGAGACGACCTCGCCGACGAGGCCGCGCGCGACGCCATCGGGCTTGACGAGGACCAGCGTGCGTTCAGTCACGACGGTGTTTCTCCTTGTGCGATTCGTGTTATCGGGCGCGAGCCTAGCCGACCCGCGCGTGCGGCCGGTTTCGGCGGGGTCAGCGGCCCTGCGGGTGCAGGGTCTTGGACCACAGGGACTTGCCGGTGGCGTCGCGCAGGTCCACCCGCAGGTCGCCGCTGCCGCCGTCGACGTTCAGCTCCCCGAAGTGCTGGAACCCTTGCGCGGGCGAGGAGTTCTGCGTCACCGGGGCGTGCACGAACACCGCTTCGGGCCCGAAGGTCGGGTCGATCGCGCTGGGGCCGAACGCACCGGCGTTGAGCGGGCCGGACACGAACTCCCAGAACGGGTCGAAGTCCTTGAAGGCCGCGCGGTCGGGCGAGTAGTGGTGCGCGGCGGTGTAGTGGACGTCGGCGGTCAGCCACACGACGTTGCGCACGCGCCGGCGCGAGATCTCGCGCAGCACCCACGCCAGCTCCGTCTCGCGACCGCCGGGCGCGCCCGGCAGGTTGTTGGCGACGGCCTCGATGGCCGTGCCGTCCGGGACCACGAGCCCGATCGGCATGTCCGCCTGCACGATCTTCCACGTCGCAGTGCTGCGGTCCAGCGCGTCGGCGAGCCAGCGCGCCTGCTTGTCGCCGAGGATGTAGCCGGGCTTGGTCTGGTCCGCGGTGTTGGCGTTGCGATAGGTGCGCATGTCGAGCACGAACACCTCGACGCGGCTGCCGTAGCGGAAGCTGCGGTACACCCGCCCGTCGACCGCCCTGCGGCTGTCGATGGGGTGCCACTCGTGGAACGCCTGGTACGCACGCGGGGCCAGCACGTCGAGGCGCTTCTCGGTGTATTCGGGACGGTCGTTGAGGATCTCGCCGGGGTACCAGTTGTTGAGGACCTCGTGGTCCCACCAAGGGCGTCAACTGACTACACTGGGCACGTCGTCTACCAGCGAGGATACCGACCATGAGCGCACCGACACCCCGGAAGCGGCGCAGGTTCAAGAAGCAGGTCAGCGCGCGAATGCCGGCCGTCCCGTTCACGCCGGACGGCGACGCGGCGGTGTGTTACGCCCGCCAGTCGCACTACACGGACGAGAGTACGTCCAGCGAGGTCCAGACGCGGGACACGCACCGATGGACGAAGGCCTACGACATCCCGGTCGTCGCAACCGTGGAGGACTTGCACGTCTCGGGTGACCTCGAACCGTACCTGCGTGACGGGTTGAAGCTCTGGCTGTCGGACGCCCCACCGAAGCCGTGGAAGACGCTGGTCGTCTCCAAGCTGGACCGACTCGTACGGAACGTCATGGACGCACTCAGCTTGCTGGAGTGGCTGAGGGCACGCGGGAAGCGGCTGATCTGCATCGCAGAGGGCATCGACTCCAGTAACTCGATGTCAGAGTTCATGATCACCCTCATTGCCGCGTTCGCTCGCATGGAGCGAGAACGTATGCAGGAGCGGTTCCGCGCGTCGAAGGCAGCACTCAAGGAAGCCGGCCGCTGGGCGGGCGAAGGTCACGTCTACGGCACGATGCCAGTGCAGCTGCCAGGCGGGGGCTGGATCCTGGGGCTCGACCCGTTCGCGGTCAAGATTCTCCAGAGCCTCTCGAAGATGGCTCGAACGGGAAGCAGTCTTGCGGCTATGGCCCGCTGGCTCAACGAAAAGCAGGTCGTGACCCCACGGGACAGGCAACTGCAGCTGGCAGCGGAACGGCGAGGGGACGATCCCGCCACAGTCGAGCTGAAGGGGTACGAATGGAAGGGCAACACGCTCGGCCGCCTGTTGACCGACCCAAACCTTGTGGAATTCGGTATCTTTGAACCCGCCGACCAGGCAGAGATAGTCGCCCGACTAGCAGAAAAGTCGAAGCGGAAGACACGCGGTAGCAATCAGCCGTACGAATTCTCCGGAATCCTCGTGTGCGCGGAGTGTCTTGAGTCTCTTTGGCACCGCATCGCAGTTCGCAAGCGAAAGCGCAACGACGGTACCACGATCGAGTATGAGTACCGATACTGGCAATGCCCAACACGCAAACATGGCCCAGCGATGCAGGCGGAAGCAATAGAAGAATTTGCCACGCAGGCCTTCTACAAGATCTTTGCAAAGGTCCCCGTTCGAGAGCGTGTCGTATTGCCGCCGACCAGCCATGCAAACGAGATTGCGAAACTAGAACGAGAATACGGCAAGCTGATGTCCGGAGTCGCCCGCGCCAAGTCGCCAGAAGACCGACGCCGAATCATGGATGACGGGGACAAGATTCTATCTGATATCGACACACTGAGGGCCCTTCCAGCCGACCCAGGCGGCGTGCAATGGGTTCCGACCGACCGCACCTGGCAGCAAGAGCTGGCAGAACTGTCACCGGAAGACCGTCGCCTCAGGTGGCTCGAAGTGGGGTTCGCGTTCGCAGTGCAGAAGAGGTCGGACGGCACGTGGTCGGCCAGTTGGCGCCTGCCGGAAGGCTGGCGGGAAGCCATGCCGGAAGTAGCCGAATGGTACGACCGGACCGCCAACGCTGGCGAGACGATAGAGATCACAGACTTACTCGACCGGAAACAATAGGGGAAAACGGCTCATTCGCACGTGTGTAACCACGGATCAGGCCACTGCTTGCCGACGGCCGTCACCTCGACCCCGCCAGGTGGCCGGCCGGACGATGGCGAGATCATCATCGCACTGCTGCGCACCGATCTGTTCGCGCCCGGCCATGCTGGGTCTCATACTTGCTTGCATCGGCCGTGCTCGAGCAAGGCGCAACCGGCACGCGCAACACGTCGCCAGGAGCCCCTCAGACCGTCAAATCCGGCCGCCAGACGATCACAGAGACGGTCTAGTGCCTCATCAAGAAACGTTGACGTTGTCATCGTGTCGTGTGGACATCCGGGCCGGTGATCGCGAGGCTGGCTGTGGAGGTGAGGCTGGTGGCGCGTCAGCCGGAGGTGTTCGCGCGGTCGCTGGAGCCGGAGGAGGCCCAGCGGCTGGTCAAGATCACGAGGTCGGCCCGGGATCGGGTGCGGCTGCGACGATCCGGGATTGTGCTGGCCTCGTCGCAAGGCCGGTCCGCGAAGGAGATCGCGGCGATGTTCGCCGCGACCGAAGGCTATGTGCGGGAGGTGATCCACGCGTTCAACGAGTCCGGGTTCGCGGCGTTGTCCCCAAAATGGAGGGGCGGTCGACCGGCTAAGTTCGGGCCGGCCGCCCGTGATCAAATCAGCCGCATCGCCGCCTGCAAGCCCGCCGAGCTGGGATTGCCGTTCACGACCTGGAGCCTGACCAAGCTGGTCGCCTACCTCGCCGAACACGCATGGATCAGGGCGAGCACCGAGACCGTCCGGCAGATCCTGCGCAAGGCAGGCGTGTCATGGCAGGCGACGAAGACGTGGAAAGCCAGCAAGGATCCCGATTTCGTGGCCAAGAAGAACCGCATCCTCGACCTCTACGATCACCCACCCGCCGACGGGCGAGTGATCTGTGTCGATGAGTTCGGGCCGCTGAACCTGCAACCCCGCCCCGGCCGCGGCTGGTTTCCCCGCAGCCGCCCGGCCCGGCAGCGCGCGACCTACACCCGCACCAAGGGTGTCCGGCAGATGTTCGCTGCGCTCGATCTGGCCTCCGGGCAGATGTTCTACCGGTTCCGCGACCGCAAACGCTGGCCGCAGTTCCTCGACTTCTGCAAGCAACTGCGCCGCCGCTTCCCGACCGGGAAGCTCTACCTGGTCAGCGACAACTACGGACCACACGGCAAGGCCGAGGTCCGGGACTGGTGCGCGGCCAACGACATCGAACTGATCTACACACCCACCAACGCGTCCTGGCTGAACTGGATCGAGTGCGAGTTCACCGCGGTCCGCTACTTCACCCTCGACGGCAGCGACTACCCCAGCCACGCCGCCCAGGAAGCCGCCATCACCGGCTACCTCCGCTGGCGCAACCGCCACAGCCACCCCAAACGCCACTTCGCCATCAACTCCAAAATCCGCCGCCCCGATTACCTACCCAACGTTGCTTGATACGGCACTAGCACCGCCTGGGTCGTATACCGCCAGGCGAACGGCGCAGGGAGAAGAGTCACTCTGCGCACTGGCGTTGCCCACACGGCAATATTCCCCCATGGCGAGGAGCCATCGAACCTCGTTCCCCGGTGACGGTGGTGTTGCGGTCGCTGTAGCTGTTCAACTGATACCGTGCGGTCCCCTGCCGGGCCAGGCTGCTCACACATCCGTCCGCTGATCGATCGCGGCCTCGTAGAACGCGTCTGCGAGTGCCACGATGACGGCGCTAATGCCAGGCCCGTCGCTGAAGAAGTAGTCGGCCATGGTGTTGTGGGCCTCCTGGTTGTCGACGACCGCCTCGGTGACCGCTGCTTGGAAGTCCTGTGACTCCATGAACTGCTTCTTCGAGTTCACTTTGGTCTGGTTGACCAGGTTCGGGTAGGCGAGCAGCCGCTGCACCAGTCCTTGCACGAACTCGCGGACCTGGGACTCGGAGAACGACTCGGCGCCGAAGAGGTCGTTCATCTTATCGATGACGACCTGGAGCGCGACGTATTTCGGTTCTTTTCGTGCCCCAGTGCCCGCAGCGCTGATCCCCTTCAGCTCGCCGTCTCCGGTCAGCGAGATGTCGACCGCGGTGCCCTTGTTGTGTTTGACCCGGACCAGGACCACGTCGGAGAGATCGACTTCTGCGGTCCAGGACGAGTCTGCGATGACCTTCTCCAGGAGCCTCAGGAAGATCGACAGCATCTCCAGGTGCGTGTCGCCGTAGTCGATGATCTGGCTCATGAAGTCGTAGAGCCGGACGTAGGTCGAGACGTCCTTGCGGAACAGGTCGAGGGCGTTGAGGGTGACCTTGTCATCAGCCTCGATCGCGGCAGCGTAGCGGCGCGCGAAGTCGTTCTTGGCCGGGCTGATCGCAGCCGAGAGTGCGTTGTTGCCTTTTCGGGCGACCCACAGTCCGGCGACCTCGCGCACCTGCTCCGGCGTGTATATCCCGGCCTGGGCGAGCTTGTTGGCGAGGTGAATGACGATGTAGGGGTCGGTCTCGTTCTCCAGGGTGGCGTTGGTGAAATACGGCTCGAACGCGGTTCGGATGTCCTCGGGCTTGTTCACGAAGTCGATCACGAACGTTTTGCGTTTCTGTTCCCCGCCGGCCGTGCGATGGGTGCGGTTGAGGCGGGAGAGCGTCTGCACGGCAGTGAGCCCGGGGAGTCTCTTGTCGACATACATCGCCGAGAGCAGCGGCTGGTCGAATCCGGTCTGGAACTTGTTGGCGACCAGCATGATCTTGTAAGTCTCGCCCTTGAATGCGGCGGCCAGGTCCGAGCCGGCTCCGGGGTTCAGGTTGGCCTCGGTGAACTCGTCGTCCTTGCTCGGCTGCGGCCCCCAGTCCGAGGCCCATTCCTCGTCGTCGGCCATCGTCACCGAACCGGAGAAGGCGACCAGGGTGCGGTAGTTGTATGAGGAGTCCAGAGCGGCTCGTTTGGTGATGTAGGCGTCGATTGCCTTCTTGTACTTCACTGCGGCCTTGCGGGAGTCGGTCACGACCATCGCCTTCGCTTTGCCCTCCAGCAGGTGGGCGACGTTGGCGTGGAAGTGCTCGACGATGATCTGCACCTTCTGGCTGATATTGGTCGGGTGCAGCTTGACCCACCGCATCAGCCCCTTGCGCGCTGCGGCTTCCTCCACCACCACGTCACCGTCGCCGCTTTCGGCCTGGCCGGCGATCTGCAGTGCGGTGTCGTAGGACTGGTAACCCCTGAGCACGTCGAGGATGTAGCCCTCCTCGATCGCTTGCCGCATCGAGTAGAGGTGGAACTCGACTGGCTTCCCGTCGGGGCCCTTACGGCCGAAGAGTTCCAGGGTCTTGTTCTTCGGCGTCGCGGTGAACGCGAAGTAGGAGATGTTTTCCGACTCGGCCCGCTCAGTCATCTCTGACGCCAGGACTGTCTCGACGTCGACCTCGCCGCCGTCTTCGATCTCCTTGACTTCCTCCGCGGTCAGCACGGCCTTGAGTTTGGAGGAGGTCTGACCGGACTGCGATGAATGCGCCTCGTCCGCGATCACCGCGAACCGCCGCCCCTTCAGCGACGAGTCGGCCCGGATCTCATCCAGCGCGAACGGGAAGGTCTGCACCGTCACCGCGATGATCAGCTCACCGTTCTTCAACGCGGACGCCAGCAGCCCGGATTTCGACTTCGCCCCCGCCTTGCGGACGTCTTCAGGGCTGATCGTCGCGACGATCTTCCCTGACCCGTCGATCTGGCGGATCGCCTCCTGGAGCTGCCCGTCGAGCACTGTGCGGTCCACGACCACGATCACCGAGTCGAAGACCTTCTCGTCGTTCACGTGCAGCCGTGCCAGCCGATGCGCGGTCCAGGCGATGGTGTTGGTCTTCCCCGAACCTGCCGAGTGCTCGATCAGGTAGCGTTGGCCCACCCCCTCCTCGCGCACCGCGGCCACGATGTTCGTTACGGCTTCCCACTGGTGGAACCGAGGGAAGAGCATGCTCGTACGCCGCACCGACGTCCCGGTCGCGACATCCCACTCCTCCTTGGTCTCCACGATCATCAGACGACCGATGATGGTGAGCCAAGCGTCCTTCTCCCAGACCCGCTCCCACAGGTACGCCGTCGCCGACCGCCCGCGCTGGCCCGGCGGGTTCCCCGCGCCACTGTCGTGACCCATGTTGAACGGCAGGAAGTGGGTCTTCTCGCCCTCGAGCCGAGTCGTCATTGCTGCTAGGTCGTTGGAGACCGCGAAATGCACCAGCGCCCGATGCCCGAACGACAACAGCGGCTCGGGGCGTCCGTTGGTCAGCGGGTGACGGTCCTTGCGGTACTGGTTGATCGCCTCATCCAGCGACTGGGTGAAGTCGGTCTTCAGCTCCACACTGGCGACCGGGAGCCCGTTGACGAAGAAGACCAGGTCGATGCTGCGCTGATCGGCGGTGGAGAAATGCACCTGCCGCATCACCCGCACCCGCATCGCCGCGTACTGCTCATTGGTGGTCGCGTTCAGGCTCGTCTCGGGACGGAACTGCGCCATCTTCAACCGGCCACCGCCGATGTACTGCACCCCGTTGCGCAGGATATTGAGCGTCCCGCCACCATGTTCGAGAGGCTTGTCGAGCGCCGTGGTCAGCACGTCGACGAACTTCGCCTGCGACCCCGCCGCTTTCAAGGCCTTCTTGTAGGCCGCCTGCTGGGTCTCCTCCAGCCAGGCGAGCAGGTCCTCAGGAAAGAGCGCTCGCTCGCGGTCATAGCCGGTATCATTCGCCGAGTACAGCCACCCGTGGCCGGCCAGGTACTCGCAGATCTCGGACTCGAAGACGACCTCGTTGTGATCGGCCATCACGCCATCTCCCGTACGTCAATCTGCCCTGTCACCGCCGCCGTAATTAGCGCCGCCCGTCGTTCCTTCGAGAGCTCGATGAACCGCTTAGTCTCGGTGATGAGCGTGTCGATCTTCGCCAACCGGCTAGCGAGGTCAGCGGCCGCGTTGGGATCAGTAGGCAGGTTGATGTCGAACCGCGCGAGGTCCTTCATACCGAGTGTGGGCTGAATGCTGTCTCCGCTCGTCGCCAACTCAGCCTGATACAGGAAGTTGTTCGATCCGAGCCAGGCGCACAGGAGGGGAGCCACAGCCGGGTCTTTGCAACGTAGTACTGCCACCGCCCGCGCCACGTTCGCGCCCGCGAGCCAGTGAGGTGCGAGCGCAGCCTGTCCCATCTTGCCGACAACGCCGAGAAGCACTTCGCCGCCGACGATCTTCGTACGGGAATACTCGTCCGACTGCTCCGGCACGATCGCCAGCATCGGCCGCTCCGGGGTGAGGTTCAGAAGGTCGCCGACCCGAACAAACGGAACACCCTCCGCCTCGTCTACGTACCTCGGCACCAGCACGCCGTACGACGGGCGGGCCGCCAGCAACCGTCCGACCTTGGTTACCTCGGTTGAGGGGCCGGCATCGAACGCTGCGGAGAGGACTGCAGCACGCCGCTCGCGGAGCATCTCGATCAGGCGCTGCTGCTCCTCGATGAGCGTGTCGATGCGGGCGGTCTCGCGGTCGAGGTAGTCGGCGATGGCGCGCTGCTCGTCGTAGCCGGGAATGTAGGCATCGATCGTCTTCAGGACCGAGAACGGCACCTCCGTGGTCCGAACGTTGGCCTGGTCGCCTGCGCCGATCCCCCGCTCGCGCTTGATGAGCTCCTCGGTGAACCACGATGACTTCATTAGGTAGGCGATGAAGTGCGGGTCCGTTCCTTCGCGCGGTCGCATGACCTCGTAGTGGTAGGTCACCAGACCGTCCTCGGCCGCGACGCCCATGGCGCCGGCGCGGATGCTCATCTTGTTGAAGACGATGTCGTTGGCCCGGCACACCTTGTAGTTGTCGAGGGACTCAGCCCGTGGGGGGGCGTCCGTCAACTCACTTCGCCGGATGACGCCCCGCGTCTGGGATACAGACATGAGCGGAAGGTCAATGCCGGGGATGCGCTCGTCGATCTTCTCCATCCCGTGTCCGAAGCGCGTCACTGCTCTACCTCACGCAGGAGGTCGAGGATCTTGGCGACCTGCTTCTCCAGGTCGGCGTCGATCTCGGCGAGGGGGCGAGGTAGGACGTACTTGTAAAAGTGGCGGGTAAAAGGGATCTCGTAGCCGGTCTTGACCTTGGCCCAGTCGATCCAGGCGTCGGGGACGTGCGGCTTCACCTCGGCGTCGAAGTAGGCCTGGATGACCTCGACCTTGCCGGCCGCGCCGGCGGTCGAGCCGCCGTGGGTGAACGGGACGTTCTCAGTGTCGCGCTTCTTCGGGTCCGGCTTGGGCTTGCCCTTGCGGTCCACGATTGGCTTCCCGTCGTGGTCCAGCAACGGGCGCTCGACGGTGATGGTCCAGTAGCCGAACTCGTCGTTGCGCAGTGCCTTGGAGTAGTCAGGGTCAGCGGCGGTGAAGTCCGCGTACAACTTCACGACCTCGGCGCGGTCGGCGTCGCTGATCTCGCGGCCCTTGGAGCCGAGATTCTTGCGCATCTTGGTCCAGAACGACGAACCGTCGATGAGCTGGACCAGGCCCTTCCGGTCGGGGTGCTTGGTGTTGTCGAGGATCCAGATGTAGGTGGCGATGCCGGTATTGAAGAACATGTTCGTCGGCAGCGCGACGATCGTATCGACCAGGTCGTTCTCCAGCAGCCACTTGCGGATGTTGGAGGGGCCTGATTCGGCGGCGCCGTTGAAGAGCGGCGAGCCGTTCATGACGATGCCGACCCGGCCGCCGCCGTCCTCGGGGGCGCGCATCTTGTGGGCCAGGTGGAGCAGGAAGAGCATCTGCCCGTCCGAGGTAGCAGGGAGGCCGGGGGCGAACCGGCCATAGGGGCCCGCGGAGTCGCGCTCGTTCGTGACTGTCTTGGCGTACTGCTTCCAGTCGACGCCGTATGGCGGGTTGGACATGCAGAAGTCGAACTGGCGGCCCTTGAACGCATCATCGGTCAGGGTGTTGCCGAAGGCGATGTTGGTCGCGTCATGGCCCTTGGCCAGCAGATCGGACTTGCAGATTGCGTACGACTGCGGGTTGTACTCCTGACCGTACAGGCTCAGCTTCGCATCGGGGTTCTGCGCGAGCAGGTGCTCCTCGGCCAAAGCGAGCATGCCGCCGGTGCCCGCGGTGGGGTCGTACAGCGTGCGGACGATGCCCGCCTCGGTCAGGTCGACATCCTTCTCGGCGAAGAGCAGGTCGACCAGCAGCCGGATCGCGTCCCGCGGGGTGTAGTGATCACCGGAGGTCTCGTTTGCGGCCTCGTTGAACTTGCGGATGATGTACTCGAACGCATCGCCCATGTCGGCGTTCGATACCTTGCCCGGATGCAGGTCGATGGCCTTGAAGGACGTGATGACCTCGCGCAGCAGCTCCGCCTTCTCTAACGCGAGGATCTCCTTCTTGAAGTCGAAGTACTCGAACACGTCGACATCGGGCGAGAATCGGTCGATGTAGTCGGCCAGGTTGTCCGCCAGCCCGTCGGCGTCAGCCAGCAGGTTGGCGAACGAGTAGTTCGAGGTGTTGTAGAACGGCCGGCCGGTGGCTTTCTTGATTTCGATCTTGAGCCGGTTGGGGTTGTCGTACTCAGCCGCCAGCGCGCGCACCGTCTCACGGTCGGGCTCAAGGATGCAGTCGAGGCGGCGCAGGATCGTGAGCGGGAGGATCACGTTGCCGTATTGGTTGGGACGGTAGGGGCCCCGAAGCTGGTCGGCGATCGACCAGATGAAGCTTCCAAGGGTGCTCACAAGGCTCCTTACGAGGCTCGCTCGACGATGGGTGTCGGACGCCAGCGCGAGCCCGTGCGCGCCGTCCGAACGGACAACTTACAGTCCGCGGCAGCCGGTGCGTCGCAAGAACACCCATGCGCATCACGGTATCCTGCGTGCCACGAGGCCGGCAGAGACGATGAGCGGTGGAAACGGCGATCTCCAGCCCTTCAGAGACCCAGGCGCAGTCGCGAACCAGGGGCGACCAGGCCTTCGCGCTGCGAGCCACCCTCGCCGAGCAAGTGCGGCGTTTCTTCGCGGCCGTTCCCACCGTCATCGTCTCCGAGCCAGCGCAGCGAAGAGCGTGTTACACGGGCGGCGGCGTCAGTTCGTCGCAGATCGCACATACCCTGGCAGTCAGCTGCGCAAAGTCCGCACCATCGACAGCGACCCATAGCTCGCCGTCCGGCCCCACCACGAACATCGCCGCACCTTGGCGTGGTTCAGCACGGCCGTTAACTCGTCGGGGTGCCACATCGCCCGGATGGTTCGGCACAAGCGGTCCCGAGCGGTCTACGCCCCGATCGGGGTGTCGGGCGGCGGCGCTCTGCCGAGTGCGCCGGGGCTGATCGGTGGCTGACCGGTCCCCGCCGTCCGGGTTATCGGGACGATCACCGACCGCTGTACCGTCCCCGTACGCTCGGCCATCACCGGTACGTCGGTTGCCCTCCGGCTCGTGGTGGTGAGTGTGGACATGGTCGCTGCCTTTCGGGTGGTGGTGCGCAGGGCTCTGCAGTGCGTGGGTCGCGTGATCGGTCAAAGGGCTGTCACCTCCCCTCATCCGGCTCAGGCGGAGCCGGGGAGGGACCTCGGTGCGCGTCGGAGCTACCGGATTTTTGGCCCGATTCGCGAGCTTGTCGGTCGCGGCTCCCTGTACTCCCTGAGCCAGATTTACGCTGGTCAGCGCCGCTACTTTGGCGCAGGGACCCGTCAGGGAGAACTCCCTGCGTCCCTGCCGGGTCCCCGTCCGGCTCCCTGCCGTGCCGGTCCCGGTCGGCGAGCGCGGCAGCGACGTCCTCGGCGCGGACCACCTTGTTGCCGTCCGACTTGACGGGCGCGATCCCGTACACGGCGAGTGCGGCCGTGAGGTCCCGGAAGGTCCACCCCTCATACTCTCCGAGGTTGTGCCGGGCTAACCGGGTTAGGATCACCTGTGTCCGGACGCGGCGCTCCCCGTGCAACACGGCATCGATGTCGGCCAGGTGGTCGACCACCGGTGCCGCTTCAATCTCCGGCAGCGCGGTGGACTCGACCGCGCGGCCCATCTCCTCGATCAATGCCACAGCTCGCGCAACGACCGGAGTCACATCGTCGGCCCCGTCCTCGAACGGGACGTAGAACGTGCGGACCAGCTCGAACGTCTCATCGGTGATGCCGACCGCGACGCAGGTTCCCCGGTCGGTGTTGATCCGTAACTCGGTTGCCCGGATGCCGGCCGCGTATTTTCCGGAGCCCAGCAAGCCGTCGTTGGCGACCTGGTCGGCCACGGAGAACGCGACGCCGCACGAGACGTTACGGGTGATCTCCCTAGGGATGCTGTCCTTGGTGGGTGACTGGGTGGCCAGCAGCAGCACGATGCCGTACTTGCGTCCTCGCTTGATCAGCCGGACGGCCAGCTCTGCGGCCTTCTTGCCGAACTTAGGGTGCTGAAACAGTTCGTGACACTCATCGATCCCGCACACGAGTGGATGCAGCTCGAGCCCGCGCTTGTCAGCAAGCTTGCGCGACACCTTCGGCGGCCGGCCCGGCTGCTTGCCAAGGATTTTGCCGCGCCGCTCCATTTCGGTCAGCAGGTCCGCCAGCGCCTGCGTCGCCGCTTCGGCCACGCTGTCGTCCATGCCCATCCGGTAGCGGGACAGCCGGGGACGGAACGGCTCGAAGTCGGGCGACTCGCCCATCACGAAGGCCCACAACTCGGCCGTCGGGTCGAGTGCCGCGCCGAGAAGCAGTGTTCGCAGCGCGGCCGACTTCCCTTGTCCGGGACGGCCACCGACCAGCCAGTTGACTCCGAGTAGTGGCGCGTTGATGACCACGCCTCGCTGCGACAGTCCGAACGGGACCCCGTCGAAGACGTCGACCTGCCCATCGTGAATCAGCGGCCACGCGCCGGCCCCGCCCCGCAAAACGCCCTTGTCGGCGATCCACAGGTCAAGGATTCCGTCCTCGTCTCCCTTGGTAGGCCAGGTTTCCAGCGACGCCCGCCCGAGGTTTGCGGCCAGCTTCGAGCGACGAGCGGCCACCATGTCCGCGGTCACCCCCAACGGCAACCGGAGCTGAGCGAATGTGCCGTCACCGTCCTTACGGGCAGCCACGGTGTAGACCAGCTCGCCGCCGTCGCGGTAGAACCGGTCCAACGGGCTGATGCCGAGATGTGCCAGGGCCTTGGAGATCATCCGTTCGTCAATCCAAGAGTCGGCATCGTCGCGGTCCGGCCGCACCAGCCAGCCCACGCCGGGGGTCCGGTCACGGCCTTCGAACGCTGCTGCCACGGCCCAAGCCACCGGCAGTACGATCAGCAGCAACGGCACCACGGTCACGAGCACCGACCGCATGGCTTCCAACCCCGTGTAAACACTCGCCAGCCAGGGCCACATTTCCGCGCGATCCATCACCGAGTTCACGAGCCACAGCACTGCTGCGACGGGAGCAGCAAAGCGCAGCATGATCACGCACCGCCGGAGGAAGATCCCGAGTTTCGCCCACCGCGCCGTGGCATCGGAGCGGATCAGCTCCTGCGCGGCCCGACGTGCTTCGGCATCCCCGGCCAGCCGAGCGCGTCGAGCGTCCGCGCGCAGATCTGCATAGGTAGCCCAGGTCCAGAACTTGACCAGCCACCGCCAGTTCCCGCGCAGCACGAACCACACCAATCGGACAACGTCCTGCGGTGCCTTCCGCAGTCGGTATGCCGCCACCGACCGCGCCCGGACCACCGGCGCGGACCGCCACAGCCGACCCGCCGCCTGGCGCAGGGACAGCAGCGACCGGCCGAACCGGGTCGGCGTCGCCCGGGGGCGAGGCTGGGGCAACGTGTCGTCGATCAGCTCACCGTCGAGTACCGGCCCGACGTGTTCGACGTCTCGCCCGCCACAGTGGGCCAGCGCAGCGCCGTCGTGCCCTTCCCGATTCGGCTCAGTCATGGCCCCGCACCCCCTCGCCGACCTCGGCGGACAAGGCGGCCGCGAGCCGCGGGGACAGACCACGGGAACACCCCGTGACCCCCCGCACCCACGCCGGGGTGATCTCCACGCCGGGTGTCCAGGCGTCTCGGACGTCGGTGAGGTACTCGGCGAACAGCTTTCGCCGAGCCGGTGGTTCGCTACGCGTTACCGCTGGTTCCGGATCGGCCGGTTCATGAACGCTGGCTTCGTCGGTGGCGTTCATGAACGCCACCGCCACGGCGTCCGTGAGCTTGTCCCGCAGATCCGTTACTGCCTCAGCCGCGACGAACACGACCAGTGGCGGCACCGAGTGCAGCACCACCCCCTCCGGCGAACCAGCCGCCCACGAAGACCAGGTGTTCATCACGTACGTCGCTGCCAGCGTGAGCCACTTCGCCGCCCGCACCCACGGTCCGGTGCGGACCTGGTACCGCGCGGTCACCTGCTCTGCTCGCAGGATCGCCAGAAGGACCAGGCACACAGTCGGGTCCAGCAGCCACGCCGTCAGCCAGGGCAGCGATCCGAACGCGGCCCCTGCGGCGGCGAACCACTGCACGTTGGCTGTGGTGAACGCCAAGCCGAGCACAATCCCGGCCCAGCACAGCCGATCCACCTGTGCCCGAACGCGCTCCACTCGCAGCGCCACCACGTCGGGATGGATCTGCCAGCGGCGGACGTCGGCTGCCTCGGCGGCGTCCTCGGCCAGCCGCTGCGCCCGCCCCGGCGCCGCCGCAATTGCCTTCTGGTTCTCGTTCATCGGCGATCACCACCCCGGCGACGGGTGGTGGTGTCCAGCGACGTGACTGTCAGGGCACGCGTCAGGACGTATGCCGTGATCAGGTCCGGCACGCCGAGAACGACCAGCACCAAGGCCGGGTTGTGCACGTGCGTGATCACCAGCCACTGAACGCCCGTGAACGCAGCGCCCGTGAACAGCACTCGCCCGGCCAGTGACACCACAGGGGAACTCGCGCAGGCGGCCTCCGCTGCCCGGCGCGCCTTGCGGGCGCTGTAGCGCCACACCATGAACAGAACGAGCAGTGCCCCGGCGCCCGCCAGAATCTGCGTGGGGGTGAAGTTGACGGTCATCGCGCCTCACCACCTTCGCGGCGGTGAAGCCACACCGGGTACAGGGCACGCCGATCGGTGTCCGGCAGCGCGCCCCACACTCCGACCGTGTCCGGCCCGGCCGTGCGCAAGTCGAGTTCTCGGCACTCATCGATCACCGGACACCCTGCGCACATGCCGGCGGCCAATTCCCTGTCCGGTGCGCAGTCGCCGCACAACCGGGGCAGGTCGGTGCGGTCGAATGCCCAGAAACACAGACCGTCCCTGGTCACTACCGCGATCAGCACGTCGTGTGGCACGTCGGCATACCGATCGAGTCGGGCCGCCATCTCCTTGTAGTCGTATTCGGTCATCGCGCACCGCCGTCCAGCACACGCCGCAACTCGGCGGCGGCGACGACAAGCCGGGAGCGGCGACGCTCCGCGCGGAGCGTGCCGACTCGGATGGCGCGGTGCACTTCGTTGCGGTCGACGCCGAGAATCCACGCGGCTTCGGCCGGGGTGTAGAACGCCGGTCGACCGGCGTCAGGAGTCTTCTTAGTCATTGAATTGAGTCCCTTTGAGTCAAGAACGATGATTTAGTCGAAAAATCAGAGCTGATTTAGTCGCACAAAGGCGTGAGAATGGTCCGAACGCGCGACGGAGTGTTGATCTCCGAGCCGGTCGGCTCCGTCAAGCACTAATGTCGGCGATGAGGCGGACCACGGAGGAATGGGTGTCGGAAGACTGGGCGGCGGTCGCGAGGGCCATCAACGAGCGCGTCCAAGAGCTCGGCTGGAAGCAACGCGAGCTCGCCGAACGCTCGCAGGTCTCTCAGGCGATCGTCCGCGAAATCCAGAACCACACCGTGGAGCGCAAGCGCAGTGACCGGACGCTTGAAGCGCTGGCCTTGGCGCTCGGCCTGCACCCCCAACACCTGCTCGCCCTGCTGCACGGCCGCATACCGCCAGCTCCAGGCCAGCCCCGTGAGGACATGGAAGACGCCGTGTCGGCGCGGCTTGCCGTGATTGAGCGCCGACTGTCCGACATCACTGAACAGCTCGCCGCGCTGCGAGCGGACATCGCCGACGTACTGAGCCGGCCGAACGGGCGCTAGGGGTCCTATGTTCCGCGGCGTCGAATGCTCTCGTGCCCGGAGCACCAGGTGGTTTTCGTTTGCGTTCATGCCTCAAGGAAACGGCAGCGCGGCACCATTTCGCAGATGGCTGAGGTTAACCACAATCCCATTAACTTCAATTAACTACGCAGGTCAGAGCCGTTATCCGCGAGAAGTTGCCAATGGCTGAGACCAACCTTCAGGCAGTCCGCAAGCATCTCGGCTACAAGGCCGATGAGGTCATCAGGATGCTGCTCCGCCGCGCCGACACGCTCGCGGTGCCTGTCATGTCGGCAACGAGCCTCAAGACCAAGCTCTCGCGCTGGGAGAACGGACGAGAGGCGGTCAGCCAGCCGTACCGTCGGCTCTTCCGTGACATCTATGGCCGCACCAGCGAAGAACTCGGCTTCCCTGAGGAGGAAGCGAACGACGAAGCAGACGAACTGATCTCGCGGCTCGCGCTTGCCCGCTCAGTTGACTCAGAGATCGTCGAGGTCTTCAAGCGACAGGTAGATCAGGCGCGGCACGTCGACCGACGTCTCGGCGGCCTGTCACAGCTCGACCAACTGCGCAGCAACATCGACCAGCTTCAAGGCTTGCTTGGTTTCAGCACGATGAACGGGCAACGCCAGGCACTGGCCGGCGTCCTGACTGAGGCATCGGCGCTGGCTGGCTGGGAAGCGCTCGACCGCAATGCCATCCGGCAAGCGTGGGAGCATCACGAGACAGCCAAGGCTGCCGCGCGTGAAGCAGGGTCACCCATCCTGCTAGCGCATTCGACCGCGCAACAGGCGTTCATCCTCATTGACCTTGGCGAGGTCCAAGCAGCCGTCGGACAGCTCGCGGAGGCACGTGCGCTTGCGGACCGCTCGGCACCGCCCGTGCTGCGCGCGTGGATGGCAGCAGCTCATGGGGAAGGCCTTTCGGCGGCGGGCCAGCGAGACGACGCGCTGCGAGCGTTCGACGCGGCGAGCGCGCACCTGCCAACCGACCCCGTGGACCCGGCGTTGCCGTTCCTGTTTCTGGGCGGCGCGCACCTCGATCGGTGGCGTGGCAACGCGTTGAGCAAGCTCGGCGAGCCGGATGCGATCCAGCAACTCACCACGGCTTTGCCTCTCGTACCGCCGGACTTCGTTCGTGCCAGGACAGGCATGCTGGTTGACCTGGCATTCGCCTACGCGGCGGCTGGTGACCGTGACGCCACGCTCGCCCACGCGCGGCAGGCCCGGCGGCTTGCCGCGCAGATCAAGTCCGATCGGCAGCTGCACCGTCTCAGTGGTCTGATCTTGCCGGGGAGCACTTCCAGTGTCGCATGACAGCACTGGCCGTTCAAGGCGTGCAAAATCGCAGACATCGTCTCGCCCGCTGCTGCACTACCCGGCCGCGTACCGGCGCGCTGGCGGTCTTGTGGGTCGGGCCTGTAGGAGGAGGCCGCGCCGGGCGGATCATGTTCCTACTTGCTGCGCGTTCCCTATGCCATGGGTGCGGCTGCCTGGGCGCGGGCCACGCGCGCCGCCTCGTCGAGTTCGTGGGCATCGACCACGGTCGACGAGCTGTGGGCCCGCGGTCCGGCTCTACCGCGAGTCTGATCCGAAACCGGTGATCCGCAAGCTGGCCGAGCAACTCGGCGTACACCACGAGGCGCTGCGGAACTGGATACGCCAGGACGAAGCCGACCGCGGCGAACGAGCCGGTCAGCCGACCAGCGAGATGGCCGAGGAGAACAAGCAGGTCGGGTCCACTCGGCAGGATCGGCGGGCCACGCCGGCGCCGGATCTGGTCAACCGGGACTTCACCGCGGTCGAGCCGAATCGGTTGTGGGTGGCCAACGCGACCCGGATTGTGACTGGTCAGGGGGTGTTTTGGCTCGCTGCTGTCCGGGATGCGTTCTCCAACCGAATCGTGGGTTGGAAGTGCTCAGATCGCTGCGACACCGAGCTGTTGCTCGGCGCGTTGGAGTATGCGGTGTGGTCACGGCAGGTCCGGGAAGGCCAGTTGATCCACCATTCGGACAGAGGATCGACCTATACGGCGTTCCGGTTCTCGAATCGGTTGGCGGACAACGGGATCACGCGGTCGATGGGAACGGTCGGCGACCGTTACGACAACGCGTTGATGGAAAACTTCTTCTCCACGCTCAAGACCGAGTTGGTCTATCGAACCAGTTGGCGGACAAGAGAAGAAGCCGAGAACACCCTGTTCGCCTATATTGATGGGTGGTATAACACCCAGCGGATACAGAAGCAGCTGGGCTGGCGCTCGCCCGCCGAGTACGAGGCCAGCTACCATCAACCGGTCCCCGCCCGAACCAGATAACTCGCTCTCCGGCCGAACGGGAGAACCTCACTGCGTGATTCGGCTACTGATTGGTCTTGCGCACCGCACCGGTGAAACCAGCGATGAACAGGGTCGCGAAAGCCCAGGCCAGCAGCCGTAGGACCCACCCAGCCACCGCGAGACCCTCGCCGGTCGCGCTGCTGGTGGTATCACAGCGTGCGCGGGCTCCGGTCGAGACCAGCGGTGTGCCCAGGTCTAGCCCAACTCCCACGCGTTCGACGAGAGTGCAACCAACTGGAGTTGAGCTGGGTGGCGTTCGGATCTGTACCAACCCGCCATGCCCTCCCAGAATCGCGGCGACCGTGGCGGCGAGTATGAAGGTGGCGAGCAGACCAAGGAGCGCTCGCCAAGGTTGGTAGCCGTAGCCGAGGAGGACTCCGGTAAGTCGGCCCCACGTGCGTTCGACTCGTCCGGTGAGCGCGCCTCGCTGAATTTGGTCACGCCGTTGCTGGATCAACACCCGTCGCGCTTCTCGGTCATGTCCCGCCGCCCGCTGTGCCGTCGCCAGCTGCTGATACGGCTGGGCAGAATAGGAAGGGGTGGCCTCGCTCAGCAGGCGCAGCCAGGAGTGAGGCGAGATGCCTCGCGGCAGTCCGGTATAGACCAAGCCGTCAAGGCTCAGTCGAGCCTGCGCGCGGCGGTCATGTTCCAGCCTCGTCGGGCAGAAGTAAAGGGCGCCGCCGACTCGAAGATTGTTTAGAAGCAGCACCACATCCTCCCCGCCAGCGGTCGCTGAGAACTCGCCGATTAGGCGTACGTCCGAACCAGTCTGTAGCCCGAGGGCGTTGAGGGCTGGTCCGGAATCGTTGTGCAGGGTCGCCCCGTCGCAGTTCAGTTGGCCGGTAATTCGGGCGCCGGACAGCCGTACTGCCCCGTTCTTCCCGGCGCCGGTCGCTGAGAACTCGTCACGTAGGAACACGTTCCCGTTGACATGCAGCCCGTCGGCATCGAGCGCTGGACCGGAGTCATTGAGAAGGGTCGCCTTGTAACAAAGCATTTGACCGACTTTCGCGCCAAGCAGTTGCACGGTGCCGGACTCCCCGGCGCTGGCCGCCGAGAACCCGTGGTATAGAAGCACCCCCCTGTCCGCCTGCACCCCGTCGGCGGAGAGAGCGGGTCCGGAGTCGTTGTGCAGGGTTGCCTCGCCGCAGTTCAGTTGGCCGGTAATTCGGGCGCCGGACAGCCGTACGGCCCCGTACTTCCCGGCGCCGGTCGCTGAGAACCCGTCACTTAAGATCACGTTCCCTTCGGCCCGCATCATGTCGGCGTGAAGGGCGGGTCCAGAGTCGTTGTGCAGGGTCGCCCCGCAGCAGTTCAATTGGCCCGCGATTCGGGCGCCGGACAGCCGTACAGCCCCGTACTCCCCGGCGCCGGTCGCCGAGAACCCGTCACTTAAGATCACATTCCCCTCAGCCTGCAGCCTGTCGGCGTTGAGGGCTGGTCCGAAGTCGTTGTGCAGGATCGCCCCGGCGCACTCCAGTTGGCCGGTGATTCGGGCGCCAAGCAGGCGTACCGCCCCACTCCCAGCGCCGGTCGCTGAGAACCCGTCACATAGGAACACGCTCCCGCCAGTCTGCAGCCTGTCGGCAGCAAGTGCCGGGCCAACGTAGTTCCGCAGCGTCGCCCCGGCGCACTCCAGCTGGCCGGTGATTCGGGCGCCGGATAGCCGTATCGCCCCAGACTGTCCGAATCCGGTCGCCGAGAATCCGTCGGCAAGCACCACTCGGTCGGCGACCAAACCGTCGGCATTGAGGGCTGGTCCGAATTCGTTGCGCAGAGTCACTCCGGCGCAACTTACCTCACCTATTTGAGCACCGTTTAGCGCGATACCAGCCAGTTCACTAGTGGCTGTCACTGTTGTCTTATTAAGGGTGAGCTTGGTTGCGACCGCCCGTTCCAATGAGAGGGGCACTTTTGTGGGGTGCTCAACCCGGCAATGCGACAGGGCAACAGTCGTTAGATGGCTGTCGTTCGCGGAGCAACCCTCTTCCAACAGGCAGTCGATCATAGCAAGCGCGACTGTGCTGGTGATGTTGTCGAGGTCCAATCGGCCGGCGATGCGGGCGCCACGCAGGCGCAGGCCGCGTGGGTCTGCATCGGCTGCCAGCCGGCCAAGCATGATGTCGCGCACCACCCATGCCCGAATCGTCTGTTGTTCTCCCCAAGTCCGTATGGCACTCTCGTCCACGCGACCACTGTCGGTCAGGTCAAGATATTCGCCACGCTCAACATGATCAACCAAGTCACGCTCGACAGACGTCAGACTGCCGCGCGCGCCATTTCCCAGTGCCACATCCTGAAACGTTACCGACGTCGATCGGTAGGTCTGGCTCGGCATCCTGCGGCACAGCAAGCGCGCACTCCTGAAGTTGATCAATGACGGTCTTGATGCCTGCGAACGCCCGTCGGCCAAGTGCATCAGAGCCAGCCCAGCCAACTGCCGGATCAGCCTGATCGGCGACAGACACGCCGAAAGGGGCCCGAGCACCCTTATAGGGCGGGTGTCGCAGGTTCGAATCCTGCAGGGGGACCCTACGAGACCAGCGAAGATCGCCCATTTACCAGCAGAAACGCTGGTAGATGGGCGATCTTGCCATATGCAGCTGCGTGCCAGACCCGAGCTTGCTTAAAGCGGCCGGTTGTGCCGAGGACGTGCCGAAGTAAGCTCCCCCTCGATGTATGCCTAGCGCACGTTGCACCTGCTCGCGCGCCCGGACCGCCTGGCCATCGAGCAGGCTGGCGTAGACCTCCTGGATGACCACCAGAGAGTTACCAGCCCAGATCGCCGCCTGGACGGGGTCGGTGCGGGCAGACCGAGTACCTACCCGCCGGCCCCGAACTAGTCGTCGAGGTCGCAGCGAAGCCTCCGTCGAGACCGTCACCAACCGGCTACGCCCCCGAGCACGCCGGTTGCGAACAGATTTCTGACCTATAAGGCTGAGCATTATCGCTCACGTCGCGGCAATTATCGGCCGAGGAATGCCCTTGCCAACAGCCTCCATCAGAACCGCAACGGCCGCCTCAGCCTCGGTTAATCGCTTCTCGGAATATTGACGCAGCTGCTGTCGCGTCGTCACCGTCGCGACAGCAGCTGCACTGAAAGTACACGAATAGATTTAGAAGCCGTTAGGCGGATGGATCGACATCTTCGTCGTCTTGTCTATCTTGATCAGCTTCACCGGCGGGAGGAATTGGCACGCCGTCGGTCTCGCCTGTCAAGAGGACCGCACGCTGCTGAAGCTCATGCGATCGAAGGCGGAGAAACTCATCATAGTCATCCTGCAACGCCGCTTCCAGGGCGGCGGGGGGCACGAGCGACTTCGCGAGCCGCGCCTGAAGCTCCTCTTTACCCATCTCGTTTTGAATCATATTCAGATACTCGGAAGGTGCTTTATCGCTAATCTTGATATTGCTATCCGAGGTGAGCATAATGATATTGGCCACCTTATTTGCCGGGGGCATCACGGCTTTAGATTGCGCGATATAATTGCGGGGGAAGAAGTGGTGGAATTCCTTATCGTTCGCCCACGAAAGTGACTTGCCGACATCAATCCGCTGTCCCGTCAGCAGGTCGACGGGCTTCTCGTGCGCCAGCATAATCGCAAGCATCTTTGACGTAGCACTGTTTGATCTAAAGTCTCGAAGTCTCCACACGGACTCTTGGGGTGGCACACTGGAGTTAGCAATTTCGGCGGCACCCTTGGCAAAAAACTGCACTGCCGCTAAATCCGATGCCATGTTTCCAGTGTTCCAACCACCGAAATAGCTGGAAAATGTAGTCTTCCAGAACCAACTGCGTATTGCGGCGTACTGTGAGGTTGTTGGAGACTTTATGAGGCGGAAGATCTCGGTTAGCACAGCAAATTGGTTGGTGTACGGAAGTGCCGAGTTGCCAGGTACGCCAATCTGTGTTGATAGGAAGTCGGCAGCCTTCAGCGCGGCTTCCTTTGTGTCTTGAGTGACTGCTTTGAGTTTCTCGACCGATAGGTCGCGCAGTGCGTCCATGTCCTCCGACGAGAAGCCAAAGCCCGCAGAGGCGGCGACACCGCGCAGAATGGTCTTATGATCTAGGCCGCCGAAATGCTTAGGATCGAGACCCTGGAGGATATTATCAATCTGGTCTACCAAGTCAAACTCTGGCGACCAGGTAGCTGCCCGCATAAGGTCTACTACCGTTAGTCGCGTTCCTGTGCTGTTGATCCGCTCAAAAACGGGCCCGACATCCTTGAGTGACATGTCGCCGAGGGTGACGATTGCTGTTTGGTAGTCGGTGAAGCGGTCGAAGAGTGATTTCGCTTCGTCCTGGAGCTCAGAAGGCAATCCGACTGTTCTACTGAAGTAATCGGACGGTTTCGAAAGCCTTCGCGTCGGGATTATATGGAGAGGCGGTTCGTCGAGTGAAGAGAGGTGTAGGAAATTTTTATTCTTTAGATCGTACGCGATATTCCATACGCTATCCGCCTTGCTTCCGTTCCAGTATAGAGCTCCGCAGATCGTTGAAAGTCGCTGCTGCCCGTCGAGGAGATAGTTCACTGGATAGTCCGGCTTACGTTCGGATATTGTCAGGTCGGCTATTGATCTCTCGCTGGTGAGGACTTGACGCGACTGCCAGAGGAGCATGCTGCCAATTGGGTAGTTTCGCCTTATGGAGTCAAGAAGTTCCAGAATCTGCGCACGCTTCCACACAAAGTTTCGTTGAAATCGCGGAAGTAGGATATCTCCATCGAGAACCCGCTGTGCGAGTTGCGTGATACGTTCAGGCGACGGCTTCGGGTCTCTAAAGGCAGGCCTGTCTTGACTGTCAGTCATATAGAGACCTTAGTGTAGATCGTCAACGGATTCGAGCACATTGAGCGACCGACTTAAGGTAACCTCTGACTAAGGGATGTCTCGTAACTGACCGTGTGGTTGGTGGGGCTGGTGTTGTGGATCAGTCTGCGAGGTGGATGTTGTGGAGGTGGGCGATGCCGGAGACTGTGTCGTTGAGGGTGCTGGCGGCGCGGCGGTAGTCGCGCAGGATTTTCCAGCACTTCATCCGGGCCAGGGCGTGTTCGACGCGGGCACGGATTTTGCGGTGGCCGGCGTTGAGGTCTTCTTTCCAGTCTGGGAGATCGCTGCCGTCATGGGGTTTGCGGTAGGGCATGATCACGGCCGGGTTGCCTTGGTAGCCGCCGTCGGCCATCACCGGGCGCCCCGCCAACTCCTGCTCGATACCGGAGTCGTGGTAGACGGTGCAGTCATTGCGGTTACCCGGATGCGCGTCCCCGGTGGCGATCACCAACCGGGTGTCCGCGTCGATCGCGACCTGCACGTTCGCCGAGTACCGGTAGTTCTTCGAGGGCGCCGCCAGCCGGTGATCCCGCGTCGGCACCAAGGTGCCATCAACGATCGCCACCGAGTCGATCCGCCGCTTGCGGACCGGAGCCAGCGCCAGCAGCGGGCCAATCGTGTCGATCACCCGGTGCGCCGCGGAATGCGACACCCCGAACAATGGTCCGATCTGTCGCATCGTCAGGTTCGTCCGCCAGTACGTCGCCACCAGCAACACACGATCAGCCAGATCAAGACGCCACTGACGACCAGGACGACCATCAGCAATGTCGTCACCACCACGCTTCGCCACGACCCGCACCAACTTCCGGAACTGACCCGGCTCCAACCCCGTGAACGGAACAATCCACTCCGACCGCGACGCCGAGATCACCTGCACCACACCATGATCAACCAACACCCACAACCGACCCACACCGGGTTACGAGACATCCCTTAGGTGCAACATGGTGCCGATCTTCGGCAGTCTGAGCCATCAGAGTCGCTGGCTCGTCGCGTCGTCCCGACCTCCCGTTGTTCGTCCTCTGCCTCCCCCGGCGGCCAACTTGCTCCATTCGCACCAGCCCCGGTCCGGGCACGATGCCAGTGTCGCGAGGACTGTCCGAAACGCCCGTTAAGTTCGCTTCCTGCGGCGCCGCGGCAAGCTCCTCCCGAGGCCGCAAGAAGGGGCGCCCGTTCGATTCGATGGAGGGCGTTGTGCCGAGGACGTGCCGAAGAAATCCCACGACGGCTCTCGATCCGCCGAGGCACAGCTCAGGACGTCGCTGTATGCATGTTCCCAAGGCGGTGCTCACCACTTCACGTCTTCCTCCCGCTCGTCGATCCAGCGATCGAGGTCGGCCCGTCAGATCCGGAGCCCCCCGTGCGGAAGCTTGATGCCCCTCGGTTCACGCCTCTTCATGCGCCACTCGTAGAAGGTGCTCCGGGCCACTCGTAGCTCGTCGCACACCTCCATGACCGTCAGCAATCTACTGGGGCGGTTCATGCTGCTCCCTGCGAAGTCGCGCTACGAAGTCGTCGACAGCGAGAACCGGCACGCGTCGATTGCGACCGATGGTCACCGATTCAAGCTGGCCTGACCTCAGTAGCTCGTAGATCACACTGCGGCTAATCGCCAGCCGGTTGGCTGCCTCTTCGACCGTTAGCAGGACCCGCTCCTGGACGGTCGGTAACTCGCGTAGCTTCTGCGCGACTACCTCGCCGAGCAATGCCGCGAATCGGCGGACGGAAGCATCCGAAATGTCTAGGTTGCCGACGCTGATCGTCAGCTGGTCTCGATCTCCATGCACGGTCTTCTCCGTGAAGTGGCGCTCAGCGTGCGCGGCAGACCCGCCGCGGCCGTGAGGCTAGCGCTCATCCGAGGGTCGCGCACCTGGGCACGTCGCCTGACGCCAAGAGTTAGTAGCCGATCTCGCCTCGCCGAGTGCAAGGTCGGTCACGTTGGTGGGGCGCCCCTAGCGGACAGACCCGACGAGCGCCCCGACCGCACCCCCAAGCCACCCGGGCTCACACATGCCCTACTTCCGTGCAGAGCCCGCTCGACCCGATCGCCGCGACGATCTTCTCGGCCGCCGGCGAAGCGCAAAGCCTCGCTCCTGACCACGGTCGCGCGGTCCTTGCCCTGCGCGAGGTCATCACACACGTCCCGCCCACGCAGGATCGCGCGGACCCGGTTCTCGACGAGGCCAGGGTCGATCGAACGGAGCGCCTCAAGGTAGGTCCGCCCCACCGCCAAAGCCCGCGGCGAAGCGAAGCCGCGGGCGCCGCCGGCGCCGGTGCGGACGGCTGGCTGGCTGCCGCCGCCAGCGACAAGGACCAGAGCACCGAAGATCACGAGAAGTTTGCGCACGGTCGCTACAGCGTGATTCCGCGTCGTTTCGTTACGGAGTCGAGGTGATCCGCCTTGCCCGGCCCCATCCAACGAGGAACGCCGCAAGGTTCGGGCGCTGCATGCCGTCGGCCGCAACCGCAACCAGATCGCCGCGGAGCTCGGCCCCGTTCGACCGATCCAAGGTGGCCGACGCGACCGAGGCGAAGGTTCTCGATACGAAAGCGTGTCGCGTCAACCTTGCCGTCGGGCTGCTCGATCCGCGCCACGCTGTGGACGCTGGAAAAACCGTGCGCCAGGAGCTGAGCTAGGTTTTGCCGACCGCACCGGCGAATCCTGCGATGCAGAGGTTCGCGAAGCCCCAAGCGAGCAGTCGTAGTACCCGGCCGAGCGCGGTGAGGGTCTGACCGGTGGCGTTGTTGGCGGTGTCATAGTGTGCGCGCTCCGGTTGAGATCAAGGGTGTCCCAAGGTCGAGCGCCGGGCTTCTCGGTTGTGTCCCGCCGCTCGCTGCGCCGCGGCCGACTGCTGGTACAGCTGGGCGGCGTACATGGGAGTGGCCTCGCGCAGCAACCTCAGCCACGAGCGGTCGAGATACTTCGCGGCAACCCGGTGTAAGCCAATCCGTCGACCGCCAGGCGGACATGCGCGTCGTCGATGCGCTCTAATCTCGTCGGATCAAAGGCTCAATCAATCCGGCGAAGTCCGTCTAGTACTCGTTTCATCAAGTCGGTATCCGGCTGCACAACTGGCCGCTGCACATACAGTCTCCGCTTAAGGGCACCACCAGGGGAACGCTTTGGCAGCGCAAGAAGTCCGAACATGACTCCATCTTGCAGAGGATCGGGTGCCAACCGCGTACGTCGAACCCCATACATGACACCGGTATCTTCGGTGAGAATCTCCCATTCAATGCGTTGACTAATTTCGAGCACCGAACGTTGATTATGACAGAGAAGGCGGCTGCGTCGCCTTCGTTTCCCACTCTTTCCAACTGACGCACGGCCGATTAAGGTGTCCAGAACCTTTACAAGGAGATTAGGCCTGGTCATGACGATTGCCGTTCGAGCTGGACACCTCTGTAACGGGCAGTGAACGCGGCGCTAACGCGCGAGTGGCAGATAGCACCTCTGAGGCCGTCGCAGCGAGGCGATGCCATCCAGATAGATGCGCGTCCAGCCGATCAATTCCACGTTTCGATATCAGCCATTCTGATCGTCGACCGTCGACCCCTGATCTGGTAGTCACGTAACCTGCCTTACGCAGGGTGGACAATTGCTTCGAAAGTACAGACGGTTCCAGTCCAAGCTTCACCCGCAACGTGGCGTATTCACACCAATTCCGGTCGACCAGAATGACGACAATTAGCAGCCGAACAGGCGGGATCAGAATCGGATCAATCCCCTCAGTGAAGCCTTCGACGTGCACGAAACGAGCCATCATACACTTCCCGTCAACTCGCGGGGACAGGAATATGGCGCAAACATTCCATACAGGGCATTCCCTCGGGCGCATTCTTGATTTCCAGCTCTCCGGGGCCGAAATCTGCACCACAGAAGGCGACGAGCCGGGATGGCGTTTCACCACGAGGGACATCGAATGTATGCACGACTCTTCGCGTTTCTCCGACCAACCCGCGCACGGGACGCGCAAGAAACACAGGTCCTGTCACTGCGCGCCGCCAACGGCAGCCGACGTCGCGCCAAAGAGGCGCGCGCCATTGCACATGCGGCGCCGGACGCGGGACCACAGCGAAGGCGCGGACCGTTGGGCATGGCGAGCGTGCCCATCCGAAGCCGGCACCCGGCTTCGTACGAAGACGTACGTCCGGCACGTCGCGCATGGCGCACCAGGAGCCTCCAGCATGGACCCCACGGTGACGACGTGCCCGCAGACGGCCCGATACTGACCGCAAGACCTCATGCGGCGCGCTCGCACGAACTCCGCGTCGGTAATCGCGTGGTCGCGTCCATCGTTCGTGCTGCGGTGCCACACAATGTAGAGCCGCGCCTGATCGGATGCCATCGTCCAAGTCCCTCCCCGCCGGCACGCTTCACAGCCGGAGTCAACGTGTTCAGTAAGCTGATATAAGCGTGTATGGTGAAGCTATTTCAGCGGAAGGACGCCGGTGGGCCAGTGACGGGCCAGTCCGGGGCCACGGGGTGGAGACATGGCAGTAGCCGATGAGCGAGCACGACAACCACGTACGCTGCTCGAACAGAAGATCTGGGAGCGCAGCCAGTCGTTGTCCGAGTTCGCCGAATCCGCGGAATCGTTCGCCCGTCAGTCCGGCGAGCCAGGGACGCTCAGCGAACGCAACCTCAAGCGGCTGGTTGCCGGACGCCGAACCGACGGCACCCTGGTCGGCCGCCCTCGCCCCGCCACGGCGCGTCTGCTCGAACGGATCTTCGGAACCAGCATTGACGAGCTTCTAGTACCGATCGAGCCGACTACCGCCAGCGCCGATACCGTCGGACAGGAGCTGCGGTCAGCTATCGCGACTGCCAAGCGGATCGATACGAGCGTGGTGGCAATCCTGCGTGACCAATTGGCGGCGGTGCGACAGCTCGACCGGAAATTGGGGGCTACCGCTGCGTATCACGAAGTTGCGGTCAAGATTGACCAGGTGACGCAGCTGCACTCGTACAGCCTGTCCGCTGGAACTCGCGCTCAGCTCGCCGCGTTGCTCGCGGAATTGAGTGCGCTCGCCGGGTGGCAAGCACTCGACCAAGGCCGGGTCTCAACCGCGTGGAACCACTACGAACGCGCAAAACAGGTGGCGCATGAATCCGACGATGCTGCTTTCGCCAGGCACGTTGAAGCCGAACAGGCTTTCGTGCTGCTAGACATCGGGCACGCGATCGACGCCGTCGACCTGCTGGCCGCGACCGAGAGCGACGCCCGGGGAGATGGCAGTCCGCTGCTGCGTGCGTGGCTAGCCGCTGCCCACGGCGAAGCACTCGCAGCCAGCGATAGGCCTTTGGAAAGCCTCCGCGCGTTCGACCGTGCGGAATCGTTGCTTCCGGCCGGCCCGTCGACGGATGACGGTCCATACCTTGTTCTGGACTCTGTGCACCTCGCTCGCTGGCGTGGGAACGCCCTCGCTCGCATCGGCGAGGCGGACGCCGTAAGCGTTCTCGACAAGGCTCTACGAGGTCTGGATCCGACCTTTACACGCGCCGAAGCGGGGCTCCGCGTTGATCTGGCCACCGCTCTTGCCGTCGCAGGAGAACACGACGAAGCGAACCTTCACATCACCAAAGCACGTGACTTGGCAACGGAAATTGGCTCAGCGCGCCAGCTGCGGCGGCTAGCACGTCTGCCTGGCAAGTGTTAGTAACGGCCGGGATCAGTCGTCCAGTCCGCGCATGGTGGTTTCCAGGGTTGCTGTGACGTAGTCGGCACTGCCTGGGCCACACGAGATGATGTCCTCGCCGTCGACACCGTTTTGAAGCATCGTCAGAACCCGTCCGTGATCAACCGTGTCGATCGCAGTCAGCGGATAGCTCGACGAACGCTGGCCATTCACGCGGCTGGCCACGTAGAACTGGTGCATTGCACTGCGGGGCGCGGCCATCAGCTCGCGAAGCTGCCCGGCAGCATCAGGCGCGGTGTAGTCGCTGGTCGTGTCCAAGTCGAACGACTCGGACACTGAACCCGCACCGTATTCCGCGCGAGGTACCCGGATCTCTCCGATCGCGGCGGGACGGGCGTTGGGCAGGGTGTCGACGACCGCCCGGCACAAGCGCCCGGTCGGGATGCGCACCAGCGTCGCCTGCTCGTCCTCAACGGTGATCAGCAAACCCGTGCGTCCAGCGACGACCGCCAGCGCTCCGGAAGTCTGCCCGTCACGAGCACCGGAGAGGCGATAGCACTCCGCGTCCGCGGTCGAAATTGCCCACAAGACGTCTCGGAAATCCCCCGTAAGCCGCTGCCGGCGCAGGTCGTAGAACCCGGGCTCGGCAAGGATCTGCCGCGTGAGATCGTCGAACGTGGCTGATGCGTCGTCTTCCAGCCACCACTCGACCACACCCAGCACGGGGTGCGCCGCACCGATTCGTTCCCACTCCCACGCCCTGGCCAGAGCCGCGCGGGGCACCGTCACCGGTTCGTCGATGAGCATGCGGGTAGCCGTTATTTGCCGATCACCGGAGGAACGGCTTTACCGTCGTATCCGAACAACGCGTTCGGGTCCGGTTCCAGCAGGTACGAGGCGGACTTCTTCTCCTTGTCCTCCTCCTTGCTGCCCTTCCCGGCACCAGCTGCGCCCATCGGCATGCCGTTAGCGCCGCGAGCACCGCTCGCGGCTGCTCCGCCTCGCGTCACCGGTTCTTCCACGGCACCACCAAGCCGGCCCGACCCAGTCGAGCGCCCCGGCCCGCCAGGGCCACCGGTGCGCGGATCCGCCCCAGGTGTTCCAGGCACTCGTCCACCGGCACCCGGCTCGCCCAGGCCAGCCGCGCCACCGGCGAAGCCGCCGCTGAAGCCGGGGCCCCCGCCGATTCCGTTCCCCGGGCCATAGGAGGACGACCCGCTTCCGCCCGGACCGCTCGGCGTGAACCTGGTCGCGTCACCGGCACCCGTACCGGGGTCAGTTGGCGGGACAAAGCCTGCCGAGTGCGTGCCGTCGCCACCGCTCCCCTGCGCGGCGGGCAACTGCTCGTTGCCGACTTGGCCCCGGCCATTGCCGGTGTTGTCCTGCACTGGCTGCGACACGAACGGGTTGTTGTATTTTGATCGCGACGACCCGCCATCCAGACCCGACGAGTGCGGCTGGAATGTCGAATGCCCGATGTTCGCTGCCTGCTGATTCGTTGAGGCAGAAGGATTCCCGACCGTGAAGTCACCTTGCGCATCGGGCATCTGGCCGTATTCGGTCGGCATGGCCTGTGCGTGTCCGTCGCTGGTCGAGGTGAAGCTTTGATAGATCTCGTTGTTCCGCTGAACCGCCGCGTTGCGCTGGTTGATTTGGTCCTCGGCGTCGGTGTCCCACGGGGTTGCCACGTCGACGAAATCCCGCGTCGGGGGCCAGTCGGACACTTCCTGTAACGAGTCGCGAGTGGACTGGAACGCATGACTCTGATCGGTCAAGGTGCTCTGGCTGCCGGACAGGGCGGATGATGACGAGGTCGCCGCTTCCGCCAAAGGCTGCAACCCAGCACGGGCCGCGTCGCCGCTCTGCCCGGACCATGCGGCTTCCAACCGGGCGACGATCGCCCGCGTATCCGAGTCGATCCCCTGCTGCTGCGAAGCCTGCGACATACTCACGTGCTGAGCTTCCCCCAAGCTGCCCAGGCCCGGGCCGTTCTTCACCCGCCGCACCAGTTCACCGGGCAGGATCAGATTGCCCTCTTTCTGCTGCTGGTCCATCCACGACTTGAAAACCTCAGCGGGCCCACCGGACATCAGGCACTCGCCTTCAACGTGGTGATTGCTAGATCCGCAACTTTCCGTGCGTCATCACAGGGATCACCCTTGCCCACGGCAGAGTTGGCGAACTGGACATCGGCCTCGAACGCCGCATTGTCAGCGATCCCCACCGCGACACCGCACGCACCACTTGAGCGGTCATCAGTCGGGCCGTAAGCGACGACCGGGTACCCCTGTACCGGAGCCAGAACCTTGAAGAAGCCACGGCCTTGCGTCGCGTACACGTCGGCCAACCCGTGTTTCCAGGCATAGACGAATTGGATGCCGATGAGGGATCCGCGATCAATGTCATGCCAGCCGCACGACTTGGCCGCACCGGTATCTTTCGCAGCCTGGTCACGCGTCGGCGTATTCGTGAACAGGCCGTCGACTTGCGCAGAGGTGAGGGCGGCACACGGGTCACCCTGAATTAGCGACGCAGGCAAAGGGGCTTCAATCTTTGGGACCGCTGGTCCGGTGCTCGACGGGGAAGAGGGGCTCGGCTCTGGCGTGCCCCCTGTGGCTCCAGAGCACGCGGCAATTAGGGATGTAAGCGCCAAGACACCCACAACGCCACCGAGTCGAGACACACGAACCATCAGAAGTGACCTCCGTCGCCCTTGGAATTCACGGTCTGCGCGGCCTGCTCGTCGCTGGCCTCATGAATCCCGAGCGCCTTTTCCATTTTCCCAATGAAGACGCCCACAAAATCACGTTGGCGCTTCAGCGCTTCCTGATAGGCGACACCTGATTTGTTGCACGCCGCCGTGTTGCGCAGCGACGCCGGGTCGTTGCCTGGAGACTGGATCGACCACAGCGGCCTAGCCTGGTACAGCTGATCAGCTATCCGGTCCTGGAGCTTCTTGAGGTTCCCGAGTTCGGTGGTCATGGCGTCTCGGTCAAGGGCAAACGCTCCACCAGCCGACCCGCCGCCGGGGGCACCTCCGCCACCTTCGCCGGCCACCACGAATCTGGCAGCGTTCAACGCCTGCTCCTGCCCGGCCACTGCAAGCCTCCCCTGACATACCGTGGGCTCGTACCTCACACCGATAGTAGCCAATCGGCAACAAACCGTCTCCAGAACGCCGAAGATCACTCCCGTGACCGTCCGCACCCGCTCTGACCAGGCTGTACAGGGCTGGATCGGCCATCAGCGAGGTGCGTCCAACGTACGTTGAACGTCCATCGGATGGGCGTGCCATGGACATCGCCAGCCCCGTAGGGTGCTGGGCGTGACTGACGAGCTTGGGGCATGGAAGACCTTCGGTGAGCGGACTGTCTACGACAACAAGTGGGTCCGGCTCGGCCTGGCCGACGTGCAAGCGCCGAACGGCGAACGCTGGGACTACCACGTGGTGCATCTGGCGAAGATCGCCATCGGTTTAATCGTGGACGACCGGGATCGCGTGCTCATGCTCTGGCGCTACCGCTTCCCCACTGACCAATGGGGCTACGAACTGCTCGGGGGTCTGGTCGAAGAGGGTGAGGAACCGGCCGCCACAGCGGCCCGCGAGATCCGCGAAGAGAGTGGCTATCAGCCGCTCGGCGAGGCCGAACACCTGATCAGCTTTGAACCGTTGCCCGGACAGGTGACCGCAGGCACCGAGGTTTATCTCTGGCGGGCTGCCGAGAAGGTCGGCGAACCCACGGATACCGAAGAAGTCGGCAGGCTGGAATGGGTTCCGCTCAGCCGGATACCCGAACTGGCGCAGCGGCAAGAACTTCTTGGCGCGGGGGCGCTGGTGCCGTTGCTCTACTACGTCGCCACACGCGGCACCGGAGGAGCCGCCGGGCAACACCAGTCGACCGAGCCCGCATAACCATCAGCTAGTCCGCGAACCGATGACAGTCGGGTTCTCGCTGGTCGAGCGTGCTAGCGTGTTGTCAGTTGACGTACTTGGTGGTCGTCCCACTGGACGTAACTGGGGACCTGCGCGGCGAAGCGCAGGAAGTTCTTGTCCAGGCGGTTGTAGGAGTGCTGGCCGCGGAACTCGTCGAGGGTTTCGGCGACCTTCGCCTTCTCCGGCGTGACGATGTTGGGCCAGGTGCCGCCGTCGCCGGGGAGCGTGACGGTCTCGGTGAGCGGCCCGTCGGCGTAGACGGTGTCGCCGCTGTGCAGGAACAGGTCGGGGCGGCGGTCGGCCATGGCGGAGAAGATGGTCATGCCGCCCAACGCGGGGTTGATGCCGTAGTTCTGGCCGGCGACGTCGCCGCTCCACAGGATGCGCGTGTCGCGGCGGCCGACGGGCGCGGTGGCGAACCGGCCGGTGACGGGCTCGCTGGACGTGCGGCCGTCGAGGTCCACGGCCGTGACGCGGTAGTGGTACTCGGTCCCGGGCTGCAGGCCGGCGACGCGCACCTTGCCGGTGCCGCCGGTGTCGGGCGTGGTGACGTCCCCGGTGACTCTGCGGGCGTGGCGGAAGGACTCGTCGCGCGCGATCTCGGCGACCAGCCGCGCCGGCCGGTCGGCCCGCGACCAGATGATGCCGGACCCGGTGGTCACATCACCGGACGCGACGCCGTGCGTGAGCACCGGCCGCGCCCGGCGCACCAACGGCGCGGCCGAAACGCTCTCGGGCAGGAGCAACGCCCCACCGACAACGGCCGACGCGGCGAAACCGGCCTTGAACAGGGAGCGGCGGGAGTGGGTCGATTCGGTCATGCCGGACGTTGTATCCCGCTGTGACGGCTGGTCGGACAACTCCTGGCGACGTGACGGTGAACTGGGTCGGCGCTGCTGCCGGCCCGACGGAATAGGCTCGGCCCGGATGGCTGCCTTCGATCCGAGTGCGGAGCTCTCCGCGGAGCTGGATTTCAGGCTGCTCCGGAACACCTTTGTCACGATGTTCCGGGGTCCCGTGGTGCCGCAGGACGAGCACGAACCCGGTCGCCCCGAGGTCGGTGCCGTATTCACCCGCGGCGACGTCGCGCAGGCAGTCGTTGACAAGTTCGCCGGCGCGCAAGCCAGCGTCGCCCGTGCCGTGCTGGACATCTTCGCGGATCAGGCGCGCGGTGCCCTGCTGGTCGGGCACCGGATGATGTGCCTGGTCCAATCCGATGATCCGCGCCTGAGTTTTCCCGCGGTCGGAGCGACGCCGGTTTCGTGGAACGACGCGGAGCGGCTGGACTCCCAGCGCGGGCTTTAGCCGTCCGACCCGAGCCTCAGCTGTTCTGCGAAGGCTGCTGCTGCTGACTCGGCAACGTCCCCGCCGCCATCCTCCGCGCCACTTCGCGGCGCAGGTACAGGAACCACACGAACGCCGCCAGGAACAGCACCCCGATGATCGCGATCGCCGGCAACACGAACGCCATGGCGATCAGCGCGACCTGCAGCACCAGCACCACCGGCACCGCCCACGCGTGCTTGAGCAGGCCGCACAGCACGAGCAGCGCCACGGCGATGCCGATGACCGCCCAGCCCGTCGCGGACGTGATGCCGCCGCCGAGTTTGTTGACGACGGGCAGGGCGAGGGCGACCGTGATGGCTTCCATGATCAGCGTGCCCGAGAGGACGCCGCGGAAGCCCTTCATGGGGTCCTTAGGAGGCGGCGGAGGCGTCTCGCTCATACCGGTTCCTTCCCGAAGAGGGTGCGGGCCTCGCCCGCGGTGACCACGGAGCCGGTGACCAGCACGCCGCCGCCGGCGAGGGGTTCCTCCGGGTCGTCGGACTGTTCGACGAGGCCGATGGCCGTCTCGACGGCTGTCTCCAGGTCGGGCTCGGCGAGCACGCGGTCCTCGCCGAAGATGGAGATGGCCAGTTCGTTGAGGTCCTCGAGTTCCATCGACCGCGGGGCCGAGTTGCGGGTGACCACGACGTCCGACACCACCGGCTCGAGCGCGTCGAGGATGCCGCGCGCGTCCTTGTCCGCCATCACCGCGACGACGGCGACCAGTCGGCGGAAGGCGAACTCGTCGGTGACGGTGGTGGCCAGCGCCTGCGCGCCCATGGGGTTGTGCGCCGCGTCGAGGAGCACGGTGGGGGCGGCGCGCACGCGCTCCAGCCGGCCCGGGTTCTCGACCTCGGCGAAGGCCTCGCGCACGGCTTCGAGCACCAGCTGGCGCTCCTTGCCCGCACCGAAGAACGCCTCGACGGACGCGAGCGCGAGCGCCGCGTTGGCCGCCTGGTGGGCGCCGTGCAGGGGCAGGAAGATCTGGTCGTACACGCCGCCGAGGCCCTGCAGCTTCAGCATCTGCCCGCCGACCGCGACCTCGCGCTCCAGCACGCCGAACTCGCTGCCGGCGCGCGCCACCGCGGCGTCGACGTCGACCGCGCGCTTGAGCAGCACGTTGAGCACGTCGGGGTCCTGCTCGGCGATCACGGCGACGGAGCCGGGCTTGATGATCCCGGCCTTCTCGCGCGCCGCGTCGACGGCCGTCGGGCCGAGGTACTCGGTGTGGTCGAGGCCGATGGGGGTGATCACGGCGACGTCGGCGTCGGCGACGTTCGTGGCATCCCACGCCCCGCCCATGCCCGCCTCGATCACGGCGGCCTCCACGGGCGCGTCGGAGAACGCGGCGAACGCCATGCCGGTGAGCACCTCGAACTTGCTCATCGCCACGCCGTCCTCGCTTGCGGCGTCCACCATGTTCACGTACGGCGCGACGTCGCGGAACAGATCCACGTACCGCGCGGCCGAGATCGGGTGCCCGTCGAGCGCGATGCGTTCGGTGACCAGCTGCAGGTGCGGGCTCGTGTACCGCCCGACGCGCAGGCCCATGCGGGTGAGCAGCGCGTCGATCATGCGGCTGACCGAGCCCTTGCCGTTGGTTCCGGCGACGTGCAGCACGGGGTAGCCGCGGTTCGGCTCGCCCAGCAGCGTGACCAGCGCCTGGATCCGCGCGAGGCTCGGCTCGATCTTCGTCTCGGGCCAGCGCTGGTTCAGCTCCGCCTCGACGGCCATGAGCTCCCGGCGCGCCTGGGGCCCGTTGGGGTTCTGCGCCGGCTCTTCGACACCCTGGTCGTCGAGCTCGTGCAGCTCCGCCTCTTCGGCTCCGAGCAGGTCCGGCACCGGGCCGGTCGCCAGGTTGTCCCCCAGCTGCCCGATCCCGCCGATACCCCCGCGGGACCCACCGCCGACGGTGTACGCGGCGTCCGGCGCGTCCAGGTCGGGGTCGATGTCGTCCGATTCGTCGTGCGCCCGCGCCCCCAGCTCGTCGACCCCGGCGAAACTGTCCGGGTCCGCGAGATCGGGCCGCCTCTGGCCGGCCTCGTCGATCTCCTCGAACGGCCCCTGGCCGTCCGCATCACCTCGCGGCACGCACACGCTCCCTCGACGACGGGCTTCACCTGACCAGACGAGTCTACGTGCGGTGAGTTGCCGGGCGTCGGGCCCGTGTCGGTAGGGGTGACCTGCGGGTTCGGCCGTGGGCGCAGCGTTGCTGGTTAAGTCGGGGGCATGCCGTTCAACCACAACCACCGCTACCACCCGCTGCTGCTGAGCCTCGTGCCGCCGGAGGCGAAAAGGGCACTGGACGTCGGATGCGGACAGGGGCGGTTCGCGCGGCGGTTGGCGGCCCGCGGGCTCGACGTGGACGCCGTGGACGTGTCCGAGGAGATGGTGCGGATCGCCACCGCGCTGGGGTCTCCGGGGCCGGGAAAGGTCGAGGCGAGAAAGGGCGACATCGCGAACGACGACCTCGGGCAGAACGCCTACGGCTTCATCTCCTGCATCGCCTCCCTCCACCACATGCCGTTCGACACCGTGGCGAAGCTCCGCGACGCGCTGCACCCCGGCGGAGTCCTCGCGGTTCTCGGGCTGGCCCGACCCAGCACCCCCGGCGACTACGCCGTCGAGCTCGCCTTCGCGCCGGCCAACGTGGCCGCGCGGCTGGTCGTCGCGGCGGGCGAGTGGCTCAACGGCGGCCCGGACCCGACGCCGGAACCACCCGTGGACCTGAAGTTCCCGACGATGAACGAGCTCAGGCACGACGCGCAAGAGCTCCTTCCCGGCAGCACGATCCGGCGGCTCTCGTTCTGGCGGCACCTCCTGACCTACCGGAAACCGTTGTCCTGACCCGATTCCCGCCGCGTCACACCACTGGCGGGTGAATCCCGGGGCCGGCCACCCGAACGGCGGCAGGCAACCCGCGAAGAGCTGGTTACACGTGAGAAGAGTCCGTGAATTCGGTTCGGAGAAACGGGGCCTTCCCATGCGTACCACCCGGCTCGTGTTCGCCGCGCTGGCGGCCGCAACAGCCGTCACGACAGCCACCGCCACCGCGGACGCCGCGCCGCGGCAGGAGTACTACCGGAATTACGTCGCGCTGGGCGACTCGTATACCGCGGGGCCGCTGATCCCCGCCCAGCGGCTGGATCCGCTGGGGTGCGCGAGAAGTTCGTCGAACTACCCGTCGATCCTGGCGTCCGCGCTGCGCGTGGAAAGCTTCACCGACGTCAGCTGCTCGGGCGCGGACACATCGAACATGACAGCCGCCCAGAGCGTGCCGCTGGGCGTGAACGCACCGCAGTTTTCCGCGCTGCGCCTGGACACCGACCTCGTGACGCTCGCCATCGGCGGCAACGACTCCGGCGTCTTCGGCACCCTCATCGGCACCTGCCCGGCGCTGCGTCCGACCGACCCGAGCGGCAACCCGTGCGAGCGCCACTTCACGGCCGGCGGCGTGGATTCCATCAAGGCCGCCTTGAAAAACACGCAGCAGAGCATCCGGACGGTGCTGACCGGCATCCACGCGCGTTCCCCGCGGGCGAAGGTGCTCGCCGTCGGGTACCCGCGCATCGCGCCGGCGTCGGGTTACTGCCCGAGCGTGCTGCCCTTCGCCGACGGTGACTACGCCTGGCTGTCCAGCGTGGAAGAAGCCCTCAACACCGCCATCGAGAACGCCGTCGAGGCCGACGGCAACGCGTCCTATGTGGACACGTTCACCCCGTCGGCCGGCCACGACGCCTGCGCGCCCGGCGGCGCCGCGTGGATCAACGGCCAGGACACCCTGCTCTTCACCGCCGCTGCCTACCACCCGCTGCCCGAAGGCATGGCGGGTCTCGCCGGGGTCATCCACCGGCAGCTCGCCGGCTGACCCCCGGACCGCGAACGAGCGGGGGCGGCGGTCACCCGCCGGCCCCCGTCGCTCGTGGACACCCCTCCCTCGGCACCGCAGAGTCTCGCAACCGTCACACCGGAGTGTCAACTCAGGTTACTAACTTGCATAATCACGCCAACTGAGATGAAAATCAGCAGGCGAGACCCGCGCCGCCGGCAACCGGCGCAGCCAGGACCGGGCAGGCACCCACCTCCAGTCAAGTGCCGGCCCGGCCCGCCTCGGCCCGGATCTCTTCGGCTTGAACCGCGAAGTCCAGGAGCACCTTCGCGAACTCCCCCGGCAATTCACCGGGCGCGCCGTGCCCGGCCGGCAGCTCGATGTGGTTCGCGTACGGGATCGCGGCCAGCAGTTCCTGTTGCTGCGCCGCCTCGATCAACCGGTCGTACGCGCTGGACAGCGCCAGCGTCGGCGCCGTGATCGAGCCCAGCACCGGCCGGAGGTCGACGCCGCGGTCGGCCTCGATCTGCCGCGCCGTCCCGGGCTGGATCACCAGCTGCGCCACCAGGTCCTCGTTGGCCTCCGGGGTGGTCGTGGCCCAGTAGCCGGGCCCGAACGCCATCAGCGGCAGCATTCCGCGCGAACACGTCGGTGCCGTGGTCGAGGAGCGCGAGCCAGTAGCGGAACTCGGCGTCCTGCCGCGGGTCGGTCTTCGGCCAGGCGGCGTGGAGCACGGCGGAGCGCACGCGCGCCGGGTGTGTGCCCGCCAGGTGCGCCGCCACCACCGCGCCGAGCGAATGGCCGGCGACGTGGAACGTGGTGAGCCCGGCGTCGTCCGCCGCGGCCAGTGCTTCGGCCGCGAGATCGGCGATCGAGACCGGGCCACCGTGGTCGACGGTGCTGCCGGAACCGGAGAAATCGGGCGCGACGACCGTGAACGACTCCCGCGCGAGCTCCACTACCGGCGCCCACTGTTCGTGCGACGCCGCCGTGCCGTGCTGCAGCAGGAGCCCGGGACCGGAGCCGGTCACGGCGTAGTGGACCTCGGCGGTTCCGCCGGTCAGGGTCACGCCGACCACGGTCACGCCACCACGCGCAGGCTCGCGAGCACGTCGCGCAGCACGGCGGTGAACGCGACGGGGTCCTCCTGGTGCGGCAGGTGCCCGCAGCCGGCGACCACGTGCACGCTCGCGCCGGGGGTCAGGGCGGCACAGGTGCGCGCCACTTCCACCGGGATCTGGACGTCGAGCTCGCCGTGGACGTACGCGATCGGCACGCTCAGCTCCGGCAGCCGCGGGCGCGGGTCCCAGGTCGCAGACTCGCCGATGAGCGGGTCGATGTAGCCGGCGGAGTCGACGATCTGGCGGATCGTCCAGTCGACGAGCGCCGCGCTCGCGGCGGGCGCGTACCAGTTCGCCACCCAGCTCGCGACGAGGCCGGGCCGGTCGGCCAGCAGCGCCGCGGTGACCTCGTGGACCTTGTCGCGCATGCCCTTCGACGGCCAGTACCCCGGCCCGTCCACGGCGACGACACCGCCGACGAGGTCCGGCCGCACCAGCGCCAGCTCGGTGCCGAACACCGCGCCCATCGACGAACCCACCACGGCGGGCTTCTCCAGCCCGAGCGCGGTGATCACCTCGACGAGGTCGGCCACGTTGCCGGCGATGGTGTTGCCGGCCGCCGGGCGGTCGGAGCGCCCGCACCCGCGCCAGTCGAGCGTGACCACGCGGTGGTCGCGGATCAGGTCGGGCAGCTGGGACTGCCAGACGCGCCCGCTCGTGCCCCAGCCGTGCAGCAGGAGCACGGCCGGGCCGGCGCCCTCGTCCTCGTAGTAGAGCCGCGTGCCGCGGACCTCGACGAATGCCATCGGATCTTCCTTTCTTCCGTTCGCCTCCGAGCCAACCGCGACGGCGAGCGGCGACCAACGACCGGACCGCTCGTAGACTCATCACGAACGCTGATGAATGGGGCCGGGGATGGAGCTGCGTCAGCTGAGGTACTTCGTGGTCGTCGCCGAGGAGCTGCACTTCGGGCGCGCGGCCAAGCGCCTCCACATCGTGCAGCCGGCGGTGCGCCGGCTGGAGCGCGCACTCGGCACGGAGCTGTTCGAGCGGACCACTCGCACCGTGTCCTTGACCGAAGCGGGCGAGCGGTTCCTGCCGCACGCGCGCGCCGTGCTCGCCGCCGCCGACCGCGCGGCCGACGCCGTGGCCGACTTCCGCGCCGAACGCGCCCGGCTCGTGCGGCTGGGCACCAGCGACGGCCTCGGCGACCGTCTCGACGGCTTCCTCGCCGCGTTCACCCGCCTCCTCCCGGACGCCCAGCTGGAACTCGTGCACGCCCCCACACCGGTCCGCCTCCAGCAGATCCGCGACGGCGCCCTCGACGCTGCCTTCCTCCGCGGCGACTGGCCCGCCGACGGCCTCGACCTCGCTCCCTTGTGGACGGACGAGGTCCTCGTCGCACTCCCCGCGACACATCCCTTGGCTTCGTTGGACACCGTCGACTTCGCCGACTTGGCCCCGTTGCCCCTGCGCCTGAGCTCCCCCGAACGCAACCGCCCGCTCCACGGCCTGGTGCTCGCGTCCTGCCGCGAGGCCGGCTTCGAACCCGTGCTGGGCAAGGAGTTCACGAACGCCCAGGACACCCTCGGCACGCTCGGCCTGGGCCGTCCCCAGTGGACGGTGTTCTACCGCGCCCACGCCAACCTGCTGCCCGTACCGGGCGTCACCTTCCGCCCGCTCCGCAACCCGACGCCGCTCATGCCCACGTACCTCGCCACCTCCGCCGATCGGCGGCTGCGGCCGGAAGTCCTGGCGCTGATCGAAGCCGGCCGCGAGCTCGGCTGAAACGAAAAGTGGCGCCCGGCGCAAGAAACACCGGACGCCACCGTCGAGCAAACCTCACGAAGCCGGCAACGCCGCCAGCCGCGACTCGATGCGCTCGATGTCCGCCGCGGCGGTGGCGCGGCGGGTCTTGATCTTCTCGATGACCTGTTCGGGCGCCTTGGCGATGAAGGACTCGTTGCCCAGCTTGCCCTCGGTCTGCGCGAGCTCCTTCTGCGCCACACCCAGGTCCTTCTGCAGGCGCTTGCGCTCGGCGGCGACGTCGATGGTGCCGGACAGGTCCAGCTCCACCACGGCCACGCCGCCGGCGAGGGCGACCTCCAGGGAGGCGCTCGCCGAGAACTCGGCGGCGGCCGGCGTCAGGCGCACGAGCGACCGGATGGCGTCGTCGTGGCCGGAGACCTCGGTGAAGCCCGCGCCGGACAGGCGGGCGGCGACCTTCTGGCCCGGCTTCAGGCCCTGGTCGGCGCGGAAGCGGCGGATCTCGGTGACGAGCTTCTGCACGTCGGCGATCCGGGCGTCCGCGTCGGCGTCGGCGTAGCCGGCCGGCGCGGTGGGCCAGGAGGCGATCACGAGCGACTCACCGCCGGTCAGGGCGGTCCACAGCTTCTCGGTGATGAACGGGATGAACGGGTGCAGCAGGCGCAGCACCGTGTCCAGCACGTGGCCGAGCACGGCACGCGTCGACGAAACCCGCGCCTCATCGCTTTGGTACAGCTGGACCTTCGCGAGCTCCAGGTACCAGTCGCACAGCTCGTTCCAGGTGAACTGGTACAGCGCGCCGGCGACCTTCGCGAACTGGAAGTCCTCGAACAGGCCGTCCACTTCGGACACCAGCGCGCCGAGGCGGCCGAGGATCCAGCGGTCGGCCTCGGTCAGCTCGGAAGCGGCGGGCAGAGCCGAGGAGACCGACGCCCCGTTCATCATCGCGAACTTGCTGGCGTTCCACAGCTTCGTGCAGAAGTTGCGCGAGCCCGCGGCCCACTCGTCGGCCAGCGCCATGTCCGCACCCGGGTTCGCGCCGCGCGCGAGGGTGAAGCGCGTGGCGTCGGCGCCGTAGGCGTCCATCCACTCGAGCGGGTCGAGCACGTTGCCGCGCGACTTCGACATCTTCTTGCCCTGCGCGTCGCGGATCAGCCCGTGCAGGTAGACGTGGTCGAACGGCTGAACGCCATCCATTTCGTGCACGCCGAACATCATCATGCGCACGACCCAGAAGAACAGGATGTCGTAGCCCGTGGACAGCACGCTGGTCGGATAGAACTTCGCCAGATCGTCCGTCTGATCCGGCCAGCCCATGGTCGACATCGGCCACAGGCCCGACGAGAACCACGTGTCCAGCACGTCCGGGTCCTGCGTCCAGCCCTCGCCCGACGGCGGCTGCTCGTCCGGGCCCACGCACACGACCTGGTCGTCGGGGCCGTACCAGACCGGGATCCGGTGGCCCCACCACAGCTGGCGCGAGATCGTCCAGTCGTGCATGTTGTCGACCCAGTCGAAGTACCGCTTCTCCAGCTCCGCCGGGTGGATCTTCGTGCGGCCGTCGCGCACCGCGTCGCCCGCGGCGCGGGCCAGCTCCTCGACCTTCACCCACCACTGCAGCGAGAGCCGCGGCTCCACCACGGTGTCGCAGCGCGAGCAGTGGCCGACGGCGTGCACGTACGGCCGCTTCTCCGCCACGATCCGGCCCTGCTCCCGCAGCGCCGCCACGATCGCGGGCCGCGCCTCGAACCGGTCGAGCCCCTCGAACGGGCCCCGCGCGATGATCTCGGCGCGCTCGTTCATGATCGTGAGCATCGGCAGGTCGTGCCGGCGGCCGATCTCGAAGTCGTTCGGGTCGTGCGCCGGGGTCACCTTCACGGCACCGGTCCCGAACTCCGGGTCCACGTGCTTGTCGGCGACGATCGGGATCTTGCGGCCGGTCAGCGGCAGCTCGACCTCGGTGCCCACCAGGTGGGCGTAGCGCTCGTCGTCCGGGTGCACGGCCACGGCGGTGTCGCCCAGCATCGTCTCGGCGCGGGTCGTGGCCACGACGATGGCGTTGTCGCCCTCGCCGTAGCGGATCGACACGAGCTCGCCGTCGTCCTCGCTGTGGTCCACCTCGATGTCCGACAGCGCCGTCTGACACCGCGGGCACCAGTTGATGATGCGCTCGGCGCGGTAGATGAGCCCGGCGTCGAAGAAGTTCTTGAACACCGTCTGCACGGCCTTCGACAGGTTCTCGTCCATCGTGAAGCGCTCGCGCGACCAGTCGACGCCGTCGCCGAGACGCTTCATCTGGCCCAGGATCTTGCCGCCGTACTCGGCCTTCCACTCCCAGACGCGGTCCACGAACTTCTCGCGCCCCAGGTCGTGGCGCGAAAGGCCTTCGCCGGCGAGCTGGCGCTCGACCACGTTCTGCGTCGCGATGCCCGCGTGGTCCATGCCCGGCAGCCACAGCACCTCGTAGCCCTGCATGCGACGGCGGCGGCTCATCGCGTCCATCAGGGTGTGGTTGAGCGCGTGGCCCATGTGCAGGCTGCCGGTGACGTTCGGCGGCGGCAGTACGATCGAGAACGGCGGCTTCTCCGACGAAGCGTCGGCCGTGAAGTACCCGGCCGCTACCCAGCGGTCGTACATGGGTGCTTCTTCGGCGGCCGGGTCCCAGGCACCCGGAAGGTCGGTTTTCTGCTGCGGAGCGTTCTCGGTCACAATGGACAAGTCTACGAACCCGCTCCGGCGGGTTTGCTCAGGGGGAAAGGCGGTGCACGGATGACACGACCGGAAGATCCGGACGACCGGATCGAGACGCACCCGGACCTCGTCGATCCGAACTGGCGCAAGCACGCCGAGCTCGACGCTTGGCTGGGTGCCAAGAAGGAGATGAAGAAGCGCCGCAAGCGCGAACGCCGCTCCGGCGTCTCGGCGGGCTACGGCCACACCTCCGCGCCGAGCCGCTGGCCGGGCGTGCTGGCCCTGACGATCCTCGTGCTGCTCATCGCCGGCGCGATCGTCGTGCACCAGATCCAGGGCGTCGGCGTGAACGAGACCTCGATCTTGGAGCTCTTCGGCCTGTCGTAGCCCTCCCGGCGGCCGTCAGCCGCCGCCCCAGATGTCCTCGACGTAGCGGTTCGCCGCGCGAAGCCCGGCGAACCACGCCTGCGCATCGGCCTCGCCGGCGCCCGTCCTCTCGGTGAACAGCGTGGTGAAGGCCGCTCGGACACCGGGCGCCATCGTGGCAGCGTTGCCGCACACGAACACCGCCGCGCCGTCCTGCAGCAGCCGCCACACCTCGTCGCCCGCGGCCGCGATCTCGTGCTGGACGTACTTGCGCCCGTCGACCGGGGCGCGGGAGAACACGACGTGCAGCTCGGCGACCCCTTGGCGGTCGTATTCGCGCAGTTCGTCGGCGTAGAGGAAGTCCTGGTCCGAGTTGCGGCAGCCGAAGAACAGCAACGACTGGGCGATCGGCACGCCCTGCGCTCGCATCGCCGCCCGCTCCTGCAGGAAACCGCGGAACGGTGCGAGCCCGGTCCCGGCCCCGACCATGATCATCGGGATGTGCGGGTTGTCCGGCGGCCGGAACTCGATGGTCGGGCGCCGCACGAAGACGAACACCGTGCTGCCGTCGGGGCTGCCCGCCAGGTAGTTGGAGCAGACACCCGAGAAGGTGGTGCCGCCGCCACCGCGCACGGGGGCGCGCAGCACACCGGTGGTGATGCTGGCGACCTTCGCGTCGGTCAGCGGCGAAGACGAGATCGAGTAGTAGCGCGGCCGCAGCGGGGGCAGCAGGTCGAGGTAGACGCCGAACGGCACCGCGCAGGCGGGGAACTCCTCCAGCAGGTCCAGCAGCGACCGGCGGGGTGTGAAGACCCGCTCCTGGTAGCGGGCTTGGGACGGCTCGTCGTCCCCGGCGAGCGACTCGAGCTCGGCGCGCTGGGCAGTGTCCTCGGTGTAGCCGGCGAGCACCTCGATGCCCGCCCGGGTGGCCACGTCCTGCAGCTCGACGCAGCTGGCGAGGATGCCGAGCAGCGGCGCGGGCTCGTCGACGGGCAGGTGGGTGTGGTCTCCGCTGTGCGGGATGATCGTCGCGTACATTCCCCCGTCGAGCTCGAAGCGCAGCATCACCCGGCGGATCAGATCGAGGTGGTTGCGCGGCAGCACTCCGAGGTGGTCCCCGGCGCGGAAGTCGGCGCCCTCGGGCAGCGCCACCTCGATGTGCTTGGTGGACCGCCCGCCGCTGGGCGGGTACAGCTCGCGGTTGACCCGCACCAGGGCCGGCCGGGCCTGGTAGGACATGATCACCGGGTTGTTCAGCTGGCGGTTGACCAGCTTGATCGACAGCCGGGGGCCGGTCGTGGCCGGCTCGGCCGCGCTCTCGGGCAGGCCGGCGCTCGCGGCCACGTCGGCCCAGAGCCCGTGGTGCCAGGTGCGGTACTGGGCGTCGAAGTCGCCGTTCGCATTGCCCTCGCCCCGGGAGTGCAGCCGGGTGGCGCCGTGCGCGGCCAGCTCGGTGTCGATCAGCGTCGGCACCGCTTGGTACGTGGCCGCCCACTCGGTGTTGCCGCAGCCGAACACGGTGTAGGTCAGCCCGGCGGCGGCGTCCTTCGCGGTGCCGGCCCGGCGCAGCCACTCGCAGAACTTGCCGGCGTTGTCCGGCGGCGTGCCGTTGTAGGACGACGTGACGATCATGGCCGTGCCCGGGGAAGGCAGCGCGTCCGTGAGGTCGTCGAGCGCGCTGAGGGTCACGGTGTACCCGCGCTCGGTCCCCTCGCGGGCGAGCCGCGTCGCGATGCCTTCCGCGGTCCCGAGGTTCGAGCCGTAGGCGACGAGCAGCGGGGTCTTGTGCGCGTCCGGAGCGAACGCGACGCGCGGGGCGGGCGCCGCGGAGGCGGATTTCGCCGGTGCCGCGGGGGCGCCGCCGGGCCGGGTCAGCACGAACCCGGGGCGAGGGCGCACCTGGATGTGCATCTCGTCGGGCTTGATGGTCAGCGTCGTCTTCGTCTTGAGCTGGTAGTCCAGGTGGTCGATGAAGTCGAAGCGCTGCACGAGCATGCCGAGCACGAGCACGGCCTCCTGCATGGCGAACTGCCGGCCGATGCAGGCCCGCTGCCCGGTGCCGAAGGGCTTGTAGACGTGGGGCGAGAGGGCCGCGAGCCGCTCCGCGGCCATGTGGTCGGGGTCGAACTCCTCCGCGTCGTCGCCCCACACGCTGCGGTCGCGGTGCAGCATCGGCGTGAGCACGGTCAGCGGGAGGCCGTGCTCGACCAGGTACCGGTCGCCGATCACGGTCTCCTCGAACGGCGTGCGCGTGAACCCGGGCGCGGTCGGCCACAGCCGCAGGGCCTCACTGAGCACCTGCCGGAGGTAGACCAGCTTGTGGATCTGCTCGTAGGTGGGCTCGGCGCCGGTGCCGAACACCTCGTCGACCTCGGCGCGGGCGCGGGCCAGCACGTCGGGGTTCTTGAGCAGGTAGTAGATCGCGAAGGACAGCAGGCCGCTCGTGGTCTCGTGGCCGGCGATCAGGAAGGTGATGCACTGGGCCCGGATGTTCTCGTCGGGCAGCCGCTCGCCGCTCTGCTTGTCGACCCCGTTGATCATCTGGCCGAGCAGGTCGTCCTTCCTGCCTGCCTCGCCCGCGGCGCGACGTTCCGCGATGAGCTTGTCCACCAGGTCGTTCATGAACGCCTGGTCCTCCTCCAGCTGCCGCTGCGCGTGGATCCGCAGCCGGGTCTGGATGGGCAGCCGGCGGGCGCGGGCCTGCGACTCGGTGAGCGTGCGGATCATCGCCGCGACGAACGGGTGCCGGGTATCGCGGTAGAAGGAGTTGAAGCGGTAGCCGAACCCGCACAGCGCGATGGTGTCGAGCGTCAACCGGGTCATGTCGGCCGGCACGTCGACGTCCTCGTCCGGGTTCAGCCGCTCCCACTTGTCGACCAGCTGGCCCGCGATGTCCAGCATCATCGGCACATAGTCGCGCATGGACTGCAGGCTGAAGGGCTTCATCAGGATGTTGTGCGCGCGGTGCCACAGCGGATCGTCCGTCTCGGCCGTGAACAAGCCGGTTGAAGTCGCCGTACGCCGCACGTTCGCGAGGCCGCCGCTGACCACCTTGTCGAAGCGCGCGTCGTCGCAGATCTCCTCGACCAGCGAGGCACCGGACACGATCAGCCGCACGCCGCCGGGTGTGGTCAGCCGGAAGATCGGGCCGTACTCCCGGGCCATGCTCATCATGCTTTCGAACGGGCTGTGGGCGTCGATGTCGAAGGCGTTGCCGACGATGGGCAGCGCGCGCGGGCCGGGAACTTCGTCGATGGGGGTCCTGGTGGTCATGGCGTTCGCTCCTTGAAGAGGTGCCCGGAGGCCGCCTGCGGCGCGCGCGGCATTTCCCGGTTCTGCGCGTCGGGGAGGCTCGCGATGAATTCACGCGTGGCCATCGTGTGCCACAGGAAGACGATGCCCGCGAACGGCACAATGCACGGGCCGGCGATCCCAATGCACTGGAACCGCCGTCTGCGCGGAAATTCGCGTACCGGTTGTCCGGCACGGTCAGTCCCGGCGCCGGTGCGCCAGGACCTGCGCGTACCCGGGTCCGCGTCCGGTCTCCGCGGCAGCGCGATCCTCATCGTCCTGCCCGAATCAAGGGGTGTCAACAAGCGACGATTGCACTGGAAACGACGTGAAAAACACTGAGCAGAACCAGCTCGTTGCCCATCGGAAAAAGGCGTTACCGCTTCCGGTGGCGTTCGTTCACTACGTCCCGAGCCCTCCCGCTTTCCCCGCCCGCGCCCGCCGAGACCGCGGAGACCTCCGTCACCGGGTGTGGCCAACGTCGCCCCCTCGCGGGATGCACAGGACAGACTACACAGCTTAGACTGTGGATATGGCCACCGTACCCGCTCCCGTCGCCGAATCCGCAGGTTGGCTGCGCGGCGTCGTCGCACAGCTGCACCGCCGGCTGCGGCAGGTCGACAACGCCGACAGCCTCACGCCGTCGCAGTCGGCGGCGCTCAACCGCCTCTACCGCGAGGGCCCCGCGACGCAGGGTGAGCTTGCCGCGGCCGAGCACGTGCGGCAGCAGTCGATGGCCACCACGCTCTCGGCGCTCGACTCGCTCGGCTACCTCGCCCGCTCGCGCGACCCCGCCGACGGCCGCCGCACGGTGCTGTCGGTGTCCGAGCTCGGCGCGAAGACCGTGCAGGGGATCCGCCAGCACCGCGACGAGTGGCTCGCCCACGCCCTCGCGGCCGAGCTGACCGCCGAAGAGCTGGAGACGGTGCGCCAGGCCCTGCCCCTGCTGCAACGCGTCGCTCAGCACTGACCCCCAGCAAGCCCGGCATCGGCGCCGGGACCCGAACACCGACGTCAGCGCGGACGCCGGGGAGGACACCCGACCATTCCCCCGACATCTTCAGGACGAAGGAACCGTGACCACCACCGCAACGCCTCGGAAGGCACCGGCCAAGTTCGGTGCCAAACTCGTCACCCCGCTGGTGGCGAGCGCGGTGCTGAACCCCGTCAACTCCACCCTCATCGCCGTCGCGCTCGTGCCGATCGGGCAGAGCTTCGGCGCGGGGCCCGGCAAAACGGCCTGGCTGATTTCCGCCCTCTACCTCGCCACCGCCGTCGGCCAGCCCGTGGTCGGCCTGCTCGTGGACCGCTACGGCGCCCGGCGCGTGCTGCTCGGCGGTGCGTCCGTGGTGATCGTCGCCGGGATCGCGGGCATGATCCCGATCTCCGTCGAGTGGCTCACCGGCGTGCGCGCGGTGCTCGGTATCGGCACCTGCGCCGGCTTCCCCGCCGCGATGGCCGTACTGCGCAAGCGGGCCGACGCGCTGGGCCAGGGTGTGCCCGCGCGCGTGCTGTCGCTGCTCTCGCTGTCGTCGCAGACGATCATGGTCATCGGCCCGACGCTCGGCGGCGTGCTGATCACGCTCTTCGGCTGGCCGGCCATCTTCGCCGTGAACATCCCGCTCGCCGGCGCGTCGCTGCTGCTGGCGATCTTCTGGGTGCCGAAGGACACACCGGTGCGTGACGAAGCCACGAAGCCGAAGCCGATCGACGTGCTCGGCATCGCCTTGTTCTCGCTGTCGCTGCTGGTGCTGCTGTGCTACCTGATGGCGCCGGGCATCGGCGACCTGTGGCTGCTCGCGGCGGCCGTCGCCGTCGGCGCGGCGTTCGTGTGGGTGGAGCTGCACACGCGGGTCCCGTTCATCGACCTGCGGATGCTCGTGGCCAACACCCCGATCCTGCGCACCTACCTTCGCCAGGCCCTGAGCTTCATGGTGATCTACGCGATCATGTTCGGCTACGTGCAGTGGCTCGAAGAAGGCCGCGGCTTCAGCGACGCGATCGCGGGGGCGCTGCTGCTGCCGATGTCGGTCGTGGCCGTGTGCGCGGCGGCGTTCTCGGGCCGCACGACGGGGATCCGCGCGCGGCTGGTGGTGGTCGCCGTGGCGCTGCTGATCGGTTCGGTCGCGCTGCTGTTCGTCGGCGACACGACGTGGCTGGTCGGGCTGCTGGCCCTGGTCGCGGTGTTCGGGCTGGCCCAGGGCCTCACGAGCGTCGCGAACCAGACCACGCTCTACCGCGAGTCGCCCGCCGAGACCATGGGCACCGCGAGCGGCCTGTTCCGCACGGCCCAGTACCTCGGCGCGATCGTGGCCTCGACCGTGATCGCCCAGTGCTACGGCGTGCACGCCGACTCGGCCGGGCTGCACCACCTCGGCACCGTGCTCGTGGTGATCAGCGCGTTGCTGCTGGTCGTGACGGGCGCCGACCGCGGGCTGAAGCTGGCCGAACGCCGCGAACGAGCTCGTCAGGCCTGAATTGTCGACGTGAAATGCGCTACCCGGTGTTGGACTGTCGATCATCGAGGCGGACGATGGACGGATGCACCGTGATGCGCCGAAGAAGGACGTGGACGAGGCCGACCTGAAGGTGGGCAAGCCGAAGAGCTACGCGGCCGGCATTCCCGGCGTCGCGGTGTCGCTCCGGCGGGGCGTGGAGCAGATGGGTGTCACCCGCACCGCGCTCGCGCTGCGCCTGCTCAACCAGCGCGCGGGCTTCGACTGCCCGGGCTGCGCGTGGCCCGAGCCGCGCGAGGTCGACGGCGAGAAGCGCAAGCTCGCGGAATTCTGCGAGAACGGCGCGAAGGCCGTCGCGGAAGAAGCCACGCGCCGCCGCGTGGACCGCGAGTTCTTCGCCACCCACGCGATCGCCGACCTGCGGGACAAGACGGACTACTGGCTGGGCCAGCAGGGCCGGGTCACCGAGCCGTTCGTGCTGCGCGAGGGCGCCACGCACTACGAGCCGATCTCGTGGGACGCCGCGTTCGACCTCGTCGCCGGCGAGCTCAACGGGCTGGCGAGCCCGGACGAGGCGGTGTTCTACACCTCGGGCCGCACCAGCAACGAGGCCGCGTTCCTCTACCAGCTTCTCGTGCGCTCCTACGGCACCAACAACCTGCCGGACTGCTCGAACATGTGCCACGAGTCGTCGGGCGCGGCGCTGGCCGCCAGCACCGGCATCGGCAAGGGATCGGTGACGCTCGCCGACATCCACCACGCCGACCTGATCGTCGTCGTGGGCCAGAACCCGGGCACCAACCACCCGCGCATGCTCTCGGCGCTGGAGACGGCGAAGGGCAACGGCGCCAAGGTCTTGGCCGTGAACCCGCTGCCCGAGGCCGGGCTGATGCGGTTCAAGAACCCGCAGAACGTGCGCGGCGTCGTCGGCGAGGGCACCCCGCTCGCCGACGAGTTCGCGCAGATCCGCCTCGGTGGCGACCTCGCGCTGTTCCAGGCCGTGGGCCACCTGCTGCTGCAGTGGGACGAAGAGGCGCCGGGCACGATCGTCGACCAGGAGTTCGTGAAGTCCTCGACTTACGGGTACGAGGACTGGGCGAAGAACCTGCTCGAGATCGACTGGCCCGAGACGGAGAAGGCCACGGGCCTGCCGCGCGAGCAGATCGAGCGCGTCGCGCGGATGATCGCCACGTCCGAGCGCACGATCTACTGCTGGGCCATGGGCCTCACGCAGCACAAGCACGCGGTACCCACGATCGCCGAGATCGCGAACCTCGCGCTGGCGCGCGGCATGATCGGCAAGCCGGGCGCCGGCCTGTGCCCGGTGCGCGGCCACTCGAACGTGCAAGGCGACCGCACGATGGGCGTCTGGGAGAAGATGCCCGAGTCGTTCATGGACGCGCTCGACCGCGAGTTCGGCATCACCGTGCCGCGCGAGCACGGCTGGGACACCGTCGACTCGATCCGCGCGATGCGCGACGGCCGCGGCAAGGTCTTCTTCGCGATGGGCGGCAACTTCGCCTCCGCGACGCCCGACTCCGACGTCACGGCGAAGGCGCTGAGCTCGTGCTCGCTCACCGTGCACGTGTCGACGAAGCTCAACCGTTCGCACGTCGTCCACGGCACCACGGCGCTGATCCTGCCCACGCTCGGGCGCACCGAGCGTGACGTGCAGGAGTCGGGGCCGCAGTTTGTGACCGTCGAGGACTCGATGTCACAGGTGCACGCTTCCCGCGGCCGCGTGAAGCCCGCTTCCGAGCACCTGATCTCCGAGGTCGCGATCGTGTGCCGGCTGGCCGAGCGGGTGCTGGGCGCGGACCACGCTGTGCCGTGGCGCTCGTTCGAGAAGAACTACGACCTGATCCGCGACCGCATCGCCGCCGTGGTGCCGGGCTGCGAGGACTACAACCGCCGCGTGCGCGAGCCCGACGGGTTCGTGCTCCCCAACTCACCGCGCGACGCCCGCGAGTTCACGGGCACGGCGACGGGCAAGGGCACGTTCACGGTGTCGGAGTTCGAGTACCCCGAGGTGCCGGCGGGCCGGGTGCTGCTGCAGACGATGCGCAGCCACGACCAGTACAACACCACCATCTACGGCCTGTCCGATCGCTACCGCGGCATCGAGGACGGCCGGCGCGTGGTGTTCGTCCACCCGGACGACCTGGCCGAGCTCGGCATCGCCGACGGCGAGATCGTGGACCTGGTCTCGGAGTGGCGCGACGGCGACCGCCGCGCGCCCCGCTTCCGCGCCGTGTCCTACCCCACGGCCCGCGGCTGCGCGGCGGCCTACTTCCCGGAGGCCAACGCGCTGGTGCCACTGGACTCCGTCGCGGAGAAGTCCAACACACCGGTGTCCAAGGCCGTCGTGATCCGGCTGGAGCCGCACCAACACTCCTGACGCTCCGGTCCGGTCACGCGGGGGTTTTCCGGCGTGACCGGGCCGCGGTGGCCAGCAGCACGCCGAGGGCCGCGCCGAGAGTGTTGAGCAGCACGTCGTCGACGTCGGCGCTGCGGCCCACGAAGTACTGCACGATCTCGATCACCACCGAGAGCCCGGCCAGCGCCGCGATCACGGCGGCTTTCCGGCGCGTGACCACGCTCGCCAGGAAACCCAGCGGCACGAAGAGCGCGATGTTGCCGGCGTTGTTGATCAGCCCGAGGCGGCCGTTGGCGTTGCGGGCCTCGTCGACGATCCCGGCGAGCGGCACCAGGTTGACGTTCTCCGGTGGGCTGAGGTGCCCGGGCCGGAGCGTGAGGGCGAGCACCACCAGAACGGCGGCGGCGAGCAGCCAAGGGGCCCAGGATCGCATCGGTCCAGTCAACCAGCTCCGCCCACGCGGCCGTCGCCCCGGCACGCCGGTCCGGTCCGGTCCGGTGACGGTCGGGCGGCGATCGCCGTCGATCGGTCAGCCGGTGCCGGGGCGAGTGCGCCGTCAGTTCACGCAGTTCTCCCCGGCACTGGTGATGGGTGCGTCTCCCGCGCCGGCCGCCGCGCCGCCGCCCGACGACGTGCCCGGCCCGGCGTAGACCTGGCCGAGTGTCACCTCGATGTGGCCGGCGGGGACGTCGGCGGACTCGGCGGTGGCGAGGCCCCCCAGGAGCTCCGCCACCGCCTTGCCCTGGGTGGCCAGCGCGGCGCCGTACCGGACCAGTGAGGTGCGGCGCGCGGCGGCGTTGCCGGTGGTGCCGGGCGCGAAACCCTTGTCCTTCAAGACGTCCGAGACGCGCTGGGCCAGACCACTCGCGTCGCCCGCGTTGGCCACGTCCACCACCACACCCGAAGGTGCTTGCGGTTTCGAGGAAGCCGGGGGCGCGCCGATCAGGCTCGCCGCGAACTGCTTGACCTGCGCGGGATCCACCTGCACCGCCGTCGTGCGCGGGTCGCTTTTGCTGTAGCGGTAGTCGGGGTCCACGATCGGGACCGTCGAGAACTGGATGCCACCGCCGGAGATCCCGCGCATCTGGCCGACGAAGTCGAGCAGGTTCCAGGAGTCGTCGAGGACCACGGACTTCTTCACCGCGTCGATGAGATCGCTGACCTTGCCCGGGTTGGAGAGCGTGCCCGCCGAGAGCACCTGGTGCGCCAGCGAAGCGAGGAACACCTGCTGCCGGACCACGCGGTCGATGTCGCCGCGGGGCAGCGGCTTGCGCTCGCGCACGAAAGCGAGCGCGGCGGCACCGGAGATCTTCTGCGGCCCGGCCGGGAAGTTCGCGCCGGAGTCGCGGTCGGACGATGCCTGCTTCAGGCACACCTCGACGCCGCCGACGGCATTGCTGATGTCGTAGAAGCTCAGCAGGTTCACCTCGGCGAAGTGGTCGATCGTCACGCCCGTGAGGTCCTCGACCACCTGCCGCGTGGCGCGCCGCCCGGCCGTGAGCGACTCCTGCTCGATCTTGTCCTTGTCGGTCTCGCCCGCGGCGCGCAGCTTCGCGGCCTCCGCGAGCTTGGCGCGCCCGAACGCCGCGTTGATCTTGCCCTTCTCGCCGCCCGGCAGGGTCACGTACGAGTCGCGCGGGATCGAGAACGCCTTGACCGTCTGCGTGCCGTTCGGGATCCGCAGCACGATCAGGGTGTCGGTGAGGTCGTCGCCGTTGGGCCCCGCCCGCAGTTCACGCAGGACGTCCGCCGGGAGCGGGTTGCCCTTCTCGTCGGTCCGTGAGTCGCGGCCGACGAGAAGGATGTCGAGCGACCCGTCGGTCGGCTGTTCACCGGGTCGGGGCTGCTTGCCGGCGTCGATCACGCTGCTGCGCGTGACGTCGTCGAGTGAGCTCAGCGTCGAATACCCGTAGGCCGTGCCGGCGAACACCACCAGCGCCAGCGCCGAGACGACGATCTTCCCTGCGATCCGCACGCCCTACCGACGCTTTCCCGCTGCCGTCTGCTGCACGCGTGACCCAGTTCACAGCTCAGCGCAGGTAGGAAGCGCCGTTCAGGTCGAGGATCGCGCCCGAGGCCCAGGTCGCCTCGGCCGACGCCAGGTAGACCACCGCGTTGGCGATCTCCTCCGGCTCCGCCACCCGGCCGAACGGGCTCTGCTCCCGCACGGCGTCGGTGATCCGGTGCGCGACGCGTTCGGTCGCGGTGAACCCGGGCGCCACCGACGTCACGGAGATCCCGTGCGGCGCCAGCTCGATCGCGAGTGACTGGCCGAGCGCGTGCAGCGCGGCCTTGCTCGCACCGTACGCGGGGTGCTCGGGTTCGCCGCGGAACGCGCCGCGCGAGCCGACGTTCACGATCCGCCCCGGCGCTTTCCGCGCGATGAGGTGGCGGGCGACGTGGAAGGAGATGTTGGCGGCGCCCATCAGGTTGACGTCCAGCGTGCGGCGCCAGACTTCCTGCCAGTGCGCGTAGCCGATGGTCGCGACGGGCGTGGAGGTCTCGGGTGTCGTGCCGACGGCCGCGTTGTTCACGAGCACGTCGACGCCGCCGAGCAGCTCCTCGGCCGCGTCCGCGATCCGTTGTGCCGCTTCGGGATCACCGAGATCGCCGCCGACCAGCGCGTGGCCGTCGCCCGGGAGCGCGGCCAGCGTCTCCTCGGCCGCCGCGGCGTTGGATCCATAGTGGACGGCCACCCGGTCACCCCGGGCGGCGAAGGCGTGGGCGATCGCGCGGCCGATGCCGCGGGAGCCGCCGGTGACGAGGACGTTCACTTCGCGAACAGCTGCGCTTCGTCGCGGAACGCCTTGAACTCCAGGGCGTTGCCGGCCGGGTCGTGCAGGAACATCGTCCACTGCTCCCCCGGCTCGCCCGCGAACCGCTGGTACGGCTCGATCACGAACTCCGTGCCCGCGCCGCGCAGACGGCCGGCGAGCTCGTGGAAGGAGTCGACGTCGAGGACGAGGCCGAAGTGGGGCACGGGCACGTCGTGGCCGTCCACGGGGTTGCGACCGGCCTCGGCTTTCGCGCCGGGCACCACGTGCGTGACCACCTGGTGGCCGCGGAAGTCCCAGTCCACCCACGCGTCCGAAGAACGGCCCTCCGCCAACCCGAGCACCCCGCCGTAGAACGCGCGGGCGCGGGCGAGGTCGTCGACCGGGATGGCGAGGTGGAACGCGGGGCGCATGGGCTCTCCTTCGGCTCGCGGTGGCTCCCTCACCTTGATGTGCCCATGTCCGAATGTCAACATTGACCGATGGAGCCCCTTCAGAAGGCCGCCCGGCGCGGCCTCGCCGAAGAAGCGGCCGACCGCGTGCGCGACGCGATCTTCGCCGGCCACTTCCCACCCGGCGCGCCCCTGCGTGAGGTCGAGCTCGCCGCGTCGCTGGAGGTCAGCCGCGGCTCGGTCCGCGAGGGTCTCGCCCTGCTCACCCGCGAGGGCCTCGTCCGCGGCGGCTGGCATCGCCCGACCACGGTCGTCGAGGTGACCGCGGTGGACGTCGAGGAGGTGTACTCCGTGCGGGCCGCGCTCGACCGACTGGCCGCTCGCACCGCTCGGGCGCGGTCCACTGTAGACGATCTGGCCGCCTTGGACGACCTCGTTTCGGCGCTGTCCTCCGCCGTCGGCTCCGGCGCGGACGGCCCCCGATTGCTGGCGCTGGACATCGCTTTCCACGACCGCGTCTACGCCGCCGCGGGCAACCGTCGCCTCACGGAGGCGTGGGAGGCGGTGCGTTCGCAGGTGTTCCTGTTCCAGCTGCAGCGCGTGTCGCTGGGGGGTTCGCAGTACCGCTCCCACGTCGTCGCCGAACACCGCGAACTGGCGGCCCTGATCCGCGACGGCGACGCGGCCGAACTGGACCGCGTCGCCGCCGACCACGTGGACTCCGCGCGGAGCCGCCTGCTGGCGGAGCTCTAACCGTCCACTGCGGACGCCAGCGCGGCTTTCACCTTGGCGTTGCTGGTCATGCTCATCGTCACCACGGTCATCGTCAGCAGGACCGCCGCGGCGGCGAAGTACGGGGTCCGCAGGCCCGCCGCCGAGGCGAGCCAGCCGCCCAGCAGCGCGCCCAGTGGGCCGGCCGACAGGGAGACCAGGCGGGAAGCCGCGGCGACCCGGCCCATGAGCCGGCCCGGGACGATCGCCTGGCGCAGTGACCAGCCGAGCACCATGGTGGTGGCCATGCCGCAGCCGCAGAGCGCGAACATGGCGCCGGCGAGCCACGGGTTGTCCGCGAGCCCGAAGACGAGGATCGACGCGCCCTCCACCACGGCCGTCAGGGTGAGCGCCGTGCCCGTCCCGAGGAGTTTCTCGAGCGGTCCCGCCACAACCATGGCGCCCAGCAACCCGCCGACGGCGTCGGCGGCGAGCAGGAAGCCGTAGCCGACCGCGGACAGGCCCAGCGTGTCCTGCGCGAACAGCACCAGCACCGCGCCCACCGCGCCGAACGCCAGGTTGCCGACCGCCGGCCGCAACGCCAGGCCGAGCAGCAGCCGATCCCGGACGACGTATCGGAATCCTTCCCGCGCGTCCGCCCACACGCTGCGGCCCTCGACGCGCTCGGGCACCGGTGTCGAGGGCAACGTCCGGATCAGCAGCGCACTCGCCACGAACGACACGGCGTCCGCCAGGAACGGCACTGTCCGCGCGAGCGCGAACAGGAAGCTGCCCACCGGCGGCCCCGCGAACTGCCCGGCCGCCGTCGACGCACCCCGCAGCCGCCCGTTGGCGCGGCGCAGCAACGTCTGGTCGCGCCCGAGCAGGTCCGGCAGGTAGGCCTGCGAGGCCACGTCGAAGAACAGCTCCCCTACACCCAGCAGGAACGCCAGCACGAGCAACTCCGGGATCCCCAGCGCCCCGACCGCCCCCGCCACGACCGCAAGGGCCAGCAACGCCGCTTGCCACAGATCGGCGACCCACATCGTCCGCCGCCGGTCCCACCGGTCCACCAGCGCGCCCGCCACCAGCCCCACCACCAGGTGCGGCAACACCATCGCCACCGACACCAGGCTGATCACGACGGGATCCTTGCTCAACGCCACGGCGAACAACGGCAACGCCGCCGCATACGCCCCGTCCCCCAACGCCGACACCGTCGCCGCCGTCCACAACCGCGCGAAGGCGGGCGGCATCTTCGGCGCCGCAGCCGAGCGCCGGAACACCCGAACCATCCCGGTCATCGCGCCGCCCCTTCACCGGGTCGGAAGAACGCCACCGCGATCGTCGCCGCGGGCTCGTCCGGTTCGCGCGCCGCCTGCATCTCGTCCAGCAGCTCGCCCAGCCGGCGCTCGAACTCCGCGTAGCGTGACTCCCCGAGACGCAGGTGCGACATGCGCACGTACCGCGCCCCCTCCGGCGCGGTGGCCAGGTCGTCGATCGCGTGCTGCAGCAGGACGTCGCGTTGCCCGGGCGCCGGATCCGGCAGTACCACGGTCTTCGCGACCATCCCGTAGTACCGCTCGATGACGCCACGCACCTTGCGCGTCCGCACCACGTGGATCAGCCCGGCTCGCTCCAGCACCCGTACGTGATAACTCGAACTTCCCTTCGCCAGGTCCAGGCGCGCGGCGATCTGCGTGATCGTCGCGGGCCCGTCGCGCAGCACCGCGAGCACGCGGTGGCGCACCAGATTGTTCACGGCACGCAGTTGTTCAGTGGTCCGCACCTCGACGCTGCCGGAGGGCGGAACGTAGTCGTCCCCAGTCACGAGGATCAATGGTCAACGACTCTTGACCATTTGTCCAGTGAAAAACCCCCGGAAAGATCCAGGGGTTCTCACTGAAGCGAAAGCACGCGTCCGATCAGCCGCCGAACAGGTCGATGACCTTGAGGATCAGCTCGTAAACGCCGTACACGAACGGCACCAGCACCCACAGCCACGCGACCACGAGCAGCACGGTGCGCCCGGTCGAGCGCCCTTCGACCTCCGGTGTACTCATCACGCCTCACTCCCCACCTGGGTGCTCGCCACGGGCTCGTGGAACTTCGCCTTGACCGGTCGCACGAACTCGTTGGCGATGAAGCCGACCACGAGCAGGCCGATCATGATGTAGAACGACGTCGCGTAGAGGTCCGGACCACTCTTGCCCGCGGACTTCTCGCTGTCGGCGATGCCGTCGACGATCAGTGGCCCGAGCACACCGGCGACCGACCACGCGGTGAGCAGCCGGCCGTGGATCGCGCCGACCTGGTAGTTGCCGAACAGGTCCTTCAGATACGCCGGCAGCGTCGAGAAGCCACCGCCGTAGAAGGACAGGATCAGCATGGCGCAGAGCACGAACAGCAGCTTGGACGAGTTCGTGGTCAGCGCGATGATCAGGTACAGCACCGCGCCGAGGCCGAGGTAGAAGCGGTAGATGTTCTTGCGCCCCACCAGGTCCGAAACGGACGACCACACGAAGCGGCCGAGCATGTTGGTGAGCGAGAGCATCGCGACGAAACCGGCGGCGGCGGCCGTGCCGACCGGCGCCGAGGTGCCCTTGAAGAAGTCCGTGATCATCGGCGCGGCCTTCTCCAGGATGCCGATGCCCGCGGTCACGTTGAGGCACAGCACGATCCACAGGCACCAGAACTGCGGTGTCTTGAGCGCGTTGGCGGCCGAGACGTTGTGCGTGGAGATGAGCTTCTTGGTCTCCAGGACCTTCGGCTCCCAGCCCGCGGGCTTCCACCCGTCGGCCGGCACGCGCACGAGCAGCACGCCCATCGTCATGAACACCGCGTAAACGATGCCGTGGATCAGGAACGCCACCGCGATGTCGCTCGCGGCGGGCGAGGTGCCGAGCATCGCCGAGGACCACGGCGAGGCGATGAGCGCGCCGCCGCCGAAGCCCATGATCGCGATGCCCGTGGCCATGCCGGGCCGGTCGGGGAACCACTTGATCAGCGTCGACACGGGTGAGATGTAGCCGATCCCGAGCCCGATGCCGCCGATCCCGCCGTAGCCCACGACCACGAGCCAGAACTGCCCGGTCGCGACACCGAGCGCCGCCACGAGGAAGCCGGCGCCGAAGCAGATCGTCGCCACGAACATGGCCCAGCGCGGGCCGTTCTTCTCCACGAGCGTGCCGCCGAACGCGGCCGAGAGGCCGAGCATCACGATGCCCAGCTGGAAAGGCAGCCCGGACTCCGTGCCCGAGAGGTGCATGGTCTTCTCGAGCGGGGTTTTGAACACGCTCCACGCGTAAGCTTGACCGATCGAGAGATGTATCGAAAGCGCTGCCGGAGGGACCAGCCAACGGGTCCAGCCAGGCGGTGCGACGATACGAGAGCGGGCCAGGAAGCCGAGGGCCATCGTCAGACTCCTCCGAACTGTGAGGTGATGCTGGGAATGTATTACTTGTTCCCCGACGTTGCATCGGCTGGGTGTCGTAGATCGTCTGCGCACGTCTTCAAAGGCCGTTGAAAGGTGGACAGATGGGCAGGGTGACCGTGCGGCGGCCGGTGCGGAGGATTTCCTCGACCGGTGAACGTCGTCGCCCCGACTCGCTGGCGGCCGAGGAGCCGTTGGAGATCCGCGTCGGCGGCAAAGCACTCGCAGTGACGATGCGCACTCCCGGTCACGATGTCGAGCTGGCCCACGGCTTCCTGTTGTCGGAGGGCGTGCTCGGGTCCCGTGAGGACATCGCGGCCGCGCGCTACTGCGACGGCGTCGACGACCAGGGGCGCAACACCTACAACGTGCTCGACGTGACACTCGCGCCCGGCGTGGCACCTCCGGACGTGGGCGTGGAGCGCAACTTCTACACCACGTCCTCGTGCGGCGTCTGCGGCAAGGCCGCGCTCGACGCCGTGAAGCTGAAGAGCCGCTTCTCCCCTGCGGACTCGCCGTTCGAGGTGAAGACCGACGTGCTCGTGAAGCTCCCGGACACGTTGCGGGAACAGCAGAAGGTGTTCAAGTCCACCGGCGGGCTGCACGCGGCCGCGCTGTTCACTCCGGACGGTGAGCTCGAGGTCGTGCGCGAGGACGTCGGGCGGCACAACGCCGTCGACAAGGTGCTCGGGTGGGCCCTGCAGGCCGGCCGGATCCCCGCGCCCGGCTGCGGGCTGCTGGTCTCCGGCCGTGCCTCGTTCGAGCTGGTGCAGAAGGCGGCGATGGCCGGGATCGGCCTGCTGGCCGCCGTGTCCGCTCCGTCCTCTTTGGCCGTTGAGCTGGCGGAGGAGAACGGCATGACGCTCATCGGTTTCCTGCGTGGCGACAGCATGAACCTCTACACGGGCGATCAGCGGGTGCTGACGTAGGCCGTTCGGGCTAGCCGATCGGCACCCAGTTGCCGTGGAAGCCGTGGGGCACCCGATCGGGCAGGTGCACGGCGGCGACGGGCTCGAGCGTTCCCGCGTCGAGCAACGTCAGGTCGCTGCGCTGGGTGGCGGCGTCGAAGACGAAACCCATGAGCACGCCTTCGTCCTCGGCGGCGTCCACACGGGACGGAACGAACACGAATTCGCCGGGCACGCGGCCGGGCCCGAACGAGTGCCGCTGAGCCGTACCCGAGCGGAAGCTGTGCTTGTAGAGCTCACCGGTGAAGTTCGAGAACTGCCCCATGGACACCGTGTAGCCGTACTGGTGCGCGTGGCCGACGACCCGCTCGTCAACTCGCGGAAATTCCTGGCCGTGGTCGTCGACCCGTTCTTCGAGCACCTTGCCGGCCGCGAGGTCGATGGTCCACCGATCGAGGGTCGGCGCGCTCTTGACGGAACCGGGCTGCGCGTCGAACACCCTGGCATGGCGAACGACCTCGAGCACCACATGCTCGCCGTCGTCGTAGGCGTTGAGTGTGTGGAACACGTAACAAGGGTCGACGTCGAACCAGCGCACGTCGGCGGCGTCGCCCTCACGCGGCAGCACGCCGACTCGGGCAGGATAGTCCGGGTTCCACCGGTAGGGCATGGAGCTGCCGCCACCGTCGAGGTGCGCGGTGATCGGGTCGGGCACGTCGACGTGCGCCGGAGTCCGATGTGGGTGGAAGGTGACGGGCAGGTCGTAAAACACGACGAAGTGCTCGGTGAGTGAGAAGTCGTGCATCATCGGCGCGCCGGTCACCTCGACGTCGACCACGCGGCGGACGCGGCCGTCGGCGCCGATCACGGAATACTGCACGGTGCCGCCACGGCCGAAGGTGTACGACACGGCGTGCAGCTCGCCCGTGCCCGGGTCGCGCTTCGGGTGGGCCGTGTAGCCGCCGGCCAGCGTCCCGTCGAAGTCGCACGCGCCGACAGTGTCGAGCTCCTCGGTGAGCTCGTACGCCGGCAGGCCGCCCTCGATGAGCGCCAGCGTGCGCCCGGCGTGCCCGATGACGTTCGTGTTGGCCCCGATGCCCATGTTGGGCGCCTCAGGCCCCTCCCCGAGCAACCCCGCGACGTGCGGCGTGCGGATCCAGCGGTTGCGGTACCACTCGGCCCGCCCGTCCCGCACGCGGACGCCGTGGACCATGCCGTCGCCGAGGAACCAGTGGTAGCTCTCGGGGTCTTGCTGTGCGAGCGGGTTGGGCCCGTTGCGCAAATAGCGGCCGTCGAGGTACTCGGGCAAGTGCCCGGTGACCTCGAGGCGCGTGGCGGTGTGCTCGTGGGTGACGGGGGCGAAGTTGCCTTCGAGGAACTGGTTGGTCATGAGTGCGGTCCTTTCATAACAGTGTTATTCATTGATAACAGAGTTATGGAACGCTGGCAAGGCTCTGGTTTTCAGGAGGCCCGGGTTTCAGACCGGTTTTCAGAACTGGCGCCGCGGGCGCCGACTCTGCACGATGATCGGTGGCGCCGGGCAACGCGCGGATGGTGAGCTGCGTCCAGGTGAATGGGAGTTTCCTGCGGGGGTCTGGGACGGAGGCAGACGTGGACGGAGGGGTCGTCGGGCTCGCTTCCGGAACAACCGCCGGGCGGTGCTCGCTGCGGGGCTCCTCAGGTGGCTCCACCTTCGCGGTGACGGCGTGAAACCCACCGCCGGCACCGCGGGTACCGCCGGGATCGGGTCCGGGTTGGACGAACGGATCAGTGGCGCAACGGTGCCGGCCGACAGCGCCGCGCGGCTCGGCGCCGACGAGGCAGCGGTCCCGCGAGTCGGCCGCAGCACGATCGCCGCAGGCCGCTCCGTCGCCGGTGGTGCGGCGTGAACGGCCGCGTCAGCCGCCGCACAGCGCTCGCCGCCGGGGCGGCCGGCCTGGGCGTCGCCGGGGTGGCCGCCGCGACCGCCGCCGGGCTGACGCCCCTCGGCCAGGCATTGCAGGTCCTCGGCGTCACCACCGCCTCACCGGTCACCCAGGTCGGCTCGCTGCGGGTCGAGCGCGTGCACTCCACCGCGCGGGGCCGCGACGTCGACCTCGTGCTCTTCCTGCCCAGCAAGAAACCGCCGCCCGACCTGCCGATGTCGCTCATGCTCCACGGCCTCCACGGCAACGCCCGCAACGCCGCCCCCAGCGGCCTGCTCAAGCAGCTCTCCACGGACGTCGCACGCAAGGCCGTGCCCGCGCACGGCTACGTCGCCGTCGACGGCGGCGACAACTACTGGCACGAGGTCCGCCCCGGCGACGACCCCATGGCGATGCTGCTGGAGGAAGTCCCGCGCTGGCTCGCGGCCCGCGGCCTCGGCGGCGCGCACGGCCTGCCTTTCGCCTGCGCCGGCGTCTCGATGGGCGGCTTCGGCGCCATGGTCTACGGCCGCCGCCGCGCCGAGCGTCGCCAGCCTCCGGAGGCCGTCGCGGCCATCTCGCCGGCGCTGATCACGAACTGGCCCGAGATGGCCAAGCGCCACATCTTCACCGGCCAGACGGACTGGACGTCCCTCGACCCGCTGCGCCACCTCGCCGCCCTGCGCGGCATCCCCACGGCTCTCTGGTGCGGCACGGAGGACTCCTTCATCACCGGCGTCCGCCGCTACATCGCCGCCACCCACCCTGCCGTCGGCTACACGGCGAAGGGCATCCACAGCGACACGTTCTTCCACTCGGTCGTGCCGAGCCTGGTGAGCTTCGTCGGGAAGCACGTACCCCGCGCGGTGTGAGGTCGCGATCGCGCTCGGCACCAGCTCAGGCCACGCCGTCCTGATCACGACTGTCCCACCGTCAGGATTCGCCGGGCACACTCCAAACGCGACGGAAGCCTCCTCAGGTCAGCTCCGCGCCACCAACAGCAGCACGATCAGCCCGGTCACCAGCCCACCCGCGGCCAGCCCGCTGCACCACGCCAGTCCCCGCAGGTCCCGCACCGCCCGCGCCCGCCACAACGCCCCCAGCGTCACCACGAACGGCAGCACCGGCCCCACCGCCCCCAGGTCGCCCCGCCGCACAGCCACGACGAGCGCAAAGACCACGAACAACCCCGCCAGACCGGCGAGCGACCAGTACAGCTTCGGCGCCGCGAGCGCACTCCCCCGGAACACCTCCGAGCCCGCCAGGCCGGTCTGCCGCGGGCCGAGGCCGAACTCGTCTTCGCGGTCATCGTCAGGCTGGTTGAGGAAGCTCATGCCGCCATCCAGCCCGCCCGCGCTCAGCGGCGCAACACGAAACCGTTCTGCTTGGGAGGGTCCCCCACCAGCGGGCCCAACCTCCCGAGCGTGAAACCGAAGCACGCGATGGTCATCGTCCTGGTGATGGTGACCGGTTCGGCCTGTGGCACCGGCTCAACCGCGCCGACCGGACGAGCAGGCATACCCGCTCCGGCGAGTCCACGCGAGCTTCGTCGTCAGCGCCGGAATCCGCCGATCCGTCAGGACCCGACTACCGCGAAGACCTCAACGCCTTCGATGCGATCGCCGGGGGCTATTTCGACCTCGAGACAATCCGCCTGTCCAGCAACGAGACACCGGCACGGCCGGACATCACCTCGGCCGTCAGCAACATGGCCGCGACCGGCGTCCGCCTGCTGCGGTGGAAGCAGCTGCCCGCAGACGTGATGCGCAATGTCCGCACGGTCATCACAGCGGCCGAGGAGGCGAAGCAGAAACTTGCAGACGGGACGCCGATCGCGACCGTGATCAACGCGCTGACCGCTCCCGCGGTGGCCACCGCCCGCGACGCCGCCGTCACCTATCGAGGGCCGTGCTGAACGGTCAGCGGCGCACCACGAGCCTCAGGAAGAAACCCACCGAGCCACGACCGAGATCAACCAGAACCCCACCATCGTCGCCAGCGCGGTCAGCAGGGCCCACCGCAGTTGCAGCCGGCGGGTCTCCGCCGCGCGCAGGAAGCGCAGGAAGTACCAGGCCAAGGCGAACAACGGCAACGGGATCAACGGCAGCGCCGACAACCGCGTGGCCACTGCCACCAGGCAGACGACGGCAAGGGCGGCCAGCAGGATGTTGCCCGCGCGGTACAGCCACGGGAAGCGCGTCAGGACGGACGCGACGACGCGCTCGCTCAGCTCGACGATGCCCACCGACGGGGTCAGCGGCGCATCGGCCGAGGCTGACGGAGGCGAAGCGGCGTCATCCACGTCCGGCACCGAGGTGGTGGCGTTGTCCCCTGGGGCTGCGGTCAGCGGCACGGTTGTCATCCTGTCCATTATCGCGCGTGCCGCGAACAGCCTGGCAGCGGACTCCCGCAAACGGCTCAAGCCGATCGGCTAACGGCTCAGGCCGACTTCTCACCACGCTCGCTGCGGGCCCGCCGGGACGGCTGCCGCGCGACGATCGTGGGGTTCACGTTCTCCCGCACGGTCTGCTCGGTGATCACGACCTTCGCCACGTCGTCGCGGCTCGGGATGTCGTACATGACCGGCTGGAGGACTTCCTCCATGATCGCGCGCAGGCCGCGGGCACCCGTGCCGCGCAGCATCGCCTGGTCGGCGATGGCCTCGAGCGCCGTGTCGGTGAACTCGAGCTCGACGTTGTCCATCTCGAAGAGCTTCTTGTACTGCTTCACCAGAGCGTTGCGCGGCTGCGTGAGGATCGAGACCAGCGACTCCTTGTCCAGGTGGTTCACCGTGGCGACCACCGGGAGGCGGCCGATGAACTCCGGGATCAGGCCGAACTTGATCAGGTCCTCGGGCATCGTCTCGGAGAAGACGTCGCTGCCCTCGATCTCGGCCTTGGTGCGGATCTCCGCGCCGAAGCCGAGGCCGCGCTTGCCGACACGCTCGTTGATGATCTTCTCGAGCCCCGCGAACGCACCGGCCACGATGAACAGCACGTTCGTGGTGTCGATCTGGATGAACTCCTGGTGCGGGTGCTTGCGCCCGCCCTGGGGCGGCACCGACGCCGTGGTGCCCTCGAGGATCTTCAGCAGCGCCTGCTGCACGCCCTCGCCCGACACATCGCGCGTGATCGACGGGTTCTCCGACTTGCGGGCGATCTTGTCGACCTCGTCGATGTAGATGATGCCCGTCTCGGCGCGCTTCACGTCGTAGTCGGCGGCCTGGATCAACTTGAGGAGGATGTTCTCGACGTCCTCACCCACGTAGCCGGCCTCGGTCAGCGCCGTGGCGTCCGCGATGGCGAACGGCACGTTCAGCAGCTTCGCGAGCGTCTGCGCCAGGTAGGTCTTGCCGGTACCGGTCGGCCCGAGCATCAGGATGTTCGACTTCGCCAGCTCGACCGGCTCGTCCTTGGAGTCCTTCGGCCCGGCCTTGTCGTCGGCCTGGATGCGCTTGTAGTGGTTGTACACCGCGACCGCGAGCGTCTTCTTCGCGTCGTCCTGGCCGATGATGTACTGCTCGAGGAACTCGCGAATGTCCGCGGGCTTGGGCAGCTCGTCGAGCTTCACCTCGCCGGCTTCGGCCAGCTCCTCTTCGATGATCTCGTTGCAGAGGTCGATGCACTCATCGCAGATGTAGACCCCGGGGCCGGCAATGAGCTTCTTCACCTGCTTTTGGCTCTTCCCGCAGAAAGAACACTTCAGCAGGTCGCCGCCGTCACCGATCCGTGCCATGGCCGTTGACCTCGTCCCCTCCGGTGCGCGGTACGCACCTGACACTGTCTTGCCGCTCCGGCCGGGAGCCGGCTGCTTTCGCGCCGACCGACCGGAGCTTCACGCACTGCCACTGACGGTACCCGTCCGAAGCCGCGAGCGGGAACACCCGGGCGAGCAGATGGCACGTCAGAGGTCGACACTAGACCAGAGAGCCGGTGCGTGTCGCCGATTCGCCACGCACCGGCCCCGTGATCAGTTGGCGGAGGCCTTCCGGTACGGAAGGACCTCGTCGATCAGGCCGTAGGCCTTGGCCTCGTCGGCGGTCAGGATCTTGTCCCGCTCGATGTCGGCCCTGATCTGGTCGGGCTCCTTGTTCGTGTGCTTCGCCAGGATGACCTCCATCTGGCGGCGCACGCGCTGGATCTCGTTGGCCTGGATCTCCAGGTCCGAGACCTGCCCGTAGGTGCCCTCGGTGGCCGGCTGGTGGATCAGCACGCGCGCGTTGGGCAGCGCCATGCGCTTGCCCGGCGTGCCGGCCGCCAGCAGCACCGCGGCGGCCGAAGCGGCCTGGCCGAGGCACACCGTGGAGATGTCCGGGCGGATGTACTGCATGGTGTCGTAGATCGCCATCAGCGACGTGAACGACCCACCCGGGGAGTTGATGTAGATGCTGATGTCGCGGTCCGGGTCCTCGTGCTCGAGGTGCAGCAGCTGGGCCATCACGTCGTTGGCCGACGCGTCGTCCACCTGCACGCCGAGGAAGATCGTCCGCTCCTCGTACAGCTTGTTGTACGGGTTGGACTCCTTGACGCCGTAGCTGGTCCGCTCGACGTACGACGGCAGGATGTACCGCGACTGCGGAGTCTGCGGAGCCCGGAAGTCACCCGGGAGCCGGAAATTGCTCATGAGAGGTCTCCTGTGTGCTTCGCGCTCAGTTGTTCGAGGTGATGCCGGCCGACAGCACGTGGTCGACGAAGCCGTATTCCTTCGCCTCCTGCGCCGTGAACCAGCGGTCGCGGTCGCCGTCCTTGACGATCTGCTCGGTGGTCTGCCCGGTCTGCTCGGCCGTGATGCGGGCGAGCTCCTGCTTCCACTTGTTGTACAGATCCGCCTGGATCGCGATGTCGGACGCGGTACCGCCGACACCCGCCGACGGCTGGTGCATCAGGATCCTGGCGTGCGGGAGCGCGTACCGCTTGCCCGGCGTGCCCGACGAGAGCAGGAACTGTCCCATCGAGGCCGCCATACCCATGGCGTACGTGGCGACGTCCGGGCGGATGAGCTGCATGGTGTCGTAGATGGCGAACCCGGCGGTGACCGAGCCACCCGGCGAGTTGATGTAGAACCGGATGTCGGACTCACCGTCGTCCGCGTCGAGCAGCAACAGCTGCGCGGTGATCCGGTTGGCGATCTCGTCGTTGACCTCGGAGCCGAGGACGACGATGCGCTCCTGGAGCAACCGCTCGAACACCGAGTCGGTGAGGGTGAGTCCGGAGGTGCCGGTCCGCCCCTCGGGCATGTGCTGCTTCACGTCTGCCTGCCTTTTTCGCCGGCGGTGGCCCTTCGTCGTGTCGGCCACCGCTGTCGTGTTCAGATGCTTGAGATCTTGCAACCGACCCTAACGAACTCGGGCGGTGCGGAATGCCCGACACCGCCCAAGTTCGCTTACAGCGTCACTCCGCAGGGGTCGCGGCCGCTTCCTCGGTGACCTGCGTCTCGTCGCCGGCCGGGGCGTCAGCCTCGTCGGCGCCGAACAGCTCGGTCAGGTCGACCTCCGCGCCCGAGGCGTCCTTCACGGTCGTACCCCGGACCACCGACGCCAGCGCCTTGCCGCGGCGCACGTCGGCGTAGATCGCGGTCAGCTGGCCCGACTGCTGGGCGCGCTGCACGTACTCGTCCGGGCTGATGCCGAAGCGCTGGGCCTGGTACATGATGCGCTCGGTGAGCTCGCCGTCGTTGACGGAGGTCTTCTCGTTGTCGGCGATCGTGTCCAGCAGCAGCTGGGTGCGCACCGCCTTCTCCGACTCCTCCTGGACCTCGGCGTTGAACTCGTCCAGGGTACGGCCTTCGGCCTCGAGCGCCTGGGCGAACTTTTCCTCGTCGTGGTCGAACGGGTGCACCGCGTCGTGCTTGCGGTTCTCGATCTCGGCCTCGAGCACCTTCTCCGGGATCGGCACCTCGGTGCGCTCCAGGAGGATGTCGAGGATCTGGTCGCGCGCCTGCACGCCCTGCTGCATCTTCTTCACGCGGCCGAGCCGCTCGCGAAGGTCGGAGCGCAGTTCTTCAACGGTGTCGAACTCGCTCGCGAGCTGCGCGAACTCGTCGTCGGCCTCCGGCAGCTCACGCTGCTTGACCGACTGCAGGGTGACGGTGACCTCGGCGTCCTGCCCGGCGAACTCGCCGGCCACGAGCTTGGTGGTGAAGGTCTTCGTCTCGCCCTGGCTCGCGCCGACGATGGCCTCGTCGATGCCGTCCACGAGCTGGCCGGAGCCGATCTCGTAGGACAAGCCGGTGGTGGAGGCCTCCTCCACCGCGGTGCCGTCGACCGCGGCCGACAGGTCGATGGACACGAAGTCGCCGTTCTCGGCCGGGCGCTCGACACCGGTCAGGGTGCCGAAGCGGGCGCGCAGCTCGTCGAGCTGCTCGTCGACCTCCGCGTCGGTGGTCTCGACGTCGTCGACGCTCACCTCGAGGCCTTCGAGGTCGGGCAGCGCGATCTCCGGCCGCACGTCGACCTCGGCGCTGAACTCCAGGACATCGCGGTCCTCGAGCTTCGTCACCTCGAACTCCGGCTGGCCCAGCGTGCGGACCTCGCCGGCCCGGACGGCCTCGATGTACTTGGCCGGGATGGCTTCGTTGACGACCTCGTCGAGCACCGGCGCACGGCCGATCCGGCTTTCCAGGACGCGAGCGGGCGCCTTGCCGGGCCGGAAGCCCGGGATGCGCACCTGTTCGGCGATCTTGCGGTAGGCGCGGTCGAAGTTCGGCTTGAGCTCGTCGAACGGCACCTCGACATTGATCTTGACTCGCGTCGGGCTGAGCTGCTCGACGGTGCTCTTCAAGGTCTTCTCCTCGAGCGGTAAACAATGGGGGTTGGACAGTCCGTCAGGACGGTCCCGGTCACCTGCCGACCGGGACGACCGAGTCTAGGCCCTTGGCCTCACCGGACCTGGTCGGGGGCACCCTGACACCCCTCCCGATCAGCGGTCGAGCATCCGCCCGAGCACCCAGCGCACGCTCGTGGCCGTCCGCTCGACCGGCCCGCCGGGCTGCACCACGTGGCTGAGCAGGAGCCGGACGAACGTCTCGGCGAAGACGGACCACTCCTCTTCCGACAACCCGCGGTCCGGGTACTGCGCCCGCAACACGGGCGTCACCGCGGTCACGGCGCGCTCCAGCACGGCCTGCGAACGCGTGGTGATGAGCGGCAGCAGCTCGTCGCCGTCCTGGCCGCCCAGCACGGTCTTCAGCAGCGGGTTCACGCGCGCGGCCGCCACGATGTGGCAGAACGCGGCGGTGACGCCCTCGGCCGCGTCACCCGGGTGGTTCGCGAGGATCTGGCCAACGGTGCCGGCGAGCTTGTCGGTCTCGCGCAGCACGAGGGCCTCGGCCAGCCCGCCCTTGGAGCCCACCTCGTTGTAGACGGTCTGGCGGCTCACGCCGAGGTCGGCCGCGAGCCGGCCCATCGTGAGGTTCGCCCAGCCGCCCGCGCTCGTCAGCTCGGCCGCGGCCGCAAGCAGCCGCTCCCGCGAGCGCGCGCCCCGGGGACTCCTCGGCGACACCGGATTTCACGGGAAGTGAGCTTAGCGACGACGGCCTGCGCAGCCACTGACCAGGACGCACCCCTGAATCCGTGCCAAACCGATTTACAAACCCCGTGCGGTTGTCTAAGTTGTCAGCGCTTGGCCAGGAGCGATCGACCGAGGAGACCGCTCGATGCCCGTCGTCGACAGCCGGCTCGGCGCCGGGGAAGAGCCCGCGGCGCCCGAGCGCGCCGCCGTGCCCAGTCCCCGGATCCCGCTCGCGCCCGCGTCAGTGCCCACGCTCGCCCTGTTCGCGGGCGGTCTCGCGGTGTGGGGCACGGCCACGTGGCTCTTGTTGTGCGGCTTCGCGCCCCTGTGGGTGACGATCCCGCTGCACGCGCTCGTCACGTTCACGATGTTCACCGTCGCGCACGAGTCGGCCCACCACGCGGCCGGGAAACTCACGTGGCTCAACGAGGTGCTCGGCCGGCTGGCGATGCTGTTCGTCGCGGCGTACGGCTCGTTCCCGTTCCTGCGTTTCATCCACCTCGAGCACCACCGTTACACCAATGCCGACGCGAGCACCGATCCCGACGCGTGGACCTCGCAGGGTCCGTGGTGGCAGCTGCCGTTCCGCTGGCTGACGATCGACTTCTGGTACGTGCGCTTCTACTCCCGCCGCGTGCACGACCGGCCCCGCCCCGAGCGCGCGGAGACGCTCGTGGCACTGGTGGCGTTCGCCGCCATGGTGGTCACCGTGGTCGCGTGCGGCCGCGGCTGGGAACTGCTGGTGGTCTACCTGATCCCGCAGCAGCTCGGGCTCGCGCTGCTGGCGTGGTGGTTCGACTGGCTGCCCCACCACGGCCTGGCGGAGAACCGCTTCGGCGCCACGCGGGTGCGCGTGGGGCTGGAGTGGCTGATGACGCCGATCATGCTGTACCAGAACTACCACCTGGTGCACCACCTTCACCCGGCGATCCCGTTCTACCGCTACGTGCGCGCGTGGAAGGACAACCGCGACGCGTACCTGGCGCGCGAGGTCCCGATCACCACGGCGTGGGGCCGCGAGCTGACGGCCGCCGAGTACCGCGCGTGGCGGCGGCTCACCGAGTGCTTCGAGAAGGCGCCCGCGCCGGAACCGTTGCGGCGCGGGCCGCGGCGCTTCCACGCGTTGCGGGTCCGTGCCGTGGAACCGATCGCCCAGGACGCGGTGGCGATCACCTTCGACGTGCCCGAGCAGCTGCACGAGACGTTCCGCCACGTGCCCGGCCAGCACGTGGTCGTGCGCACGACAGTGGACGGCACCGTGGTCCGGCGCACGTACTCCCTCTGCTCCCCCGCCGGTTCGACGTCGTTGCAGATCGCGGTGAAACGCCGTGAGGGCGGCACTTTCTCACCGTTCGCGACTTCGCGGCTGAAGCCGGGCGACATGCTCGAAGTGCTGCCACCTTCGGGCGGCTTCACGCTCTCGCCGTGCCCGGACCGTTCTGCGCACTACGTCGTGCTGGCGGCCGGCAGCGGGATCACGCCGGTGCTGTCGATCCTGTCCAGCACCCTGCGCGCGGAGGCCCACAGCCGCGCGACCCTGTTGTACGTCAACACTTCCGGCGCGACGACGATGTTCGCCGACGAGATCAGCGCCCTGGCCCGCGAGTGGGCCGGCCGGCTGCACGTGGTCCACTTCCGCACCGACGAACGCGATCCCGACCTGCACGCCCACCGTCCCGTGCGCCACTTCGACACCGTCGGCGAGGCTCTCGCGATCTCCCACGAGCGCTACCGCCGCGGCCGCCTCGACGCCACCCGGCTGCGCGCGCTGCTGCAGAACCGCCTCCACCCGGCCAAGGTCGACCAGTGGTTCCTCTGCGGCCCGCCCGGCCTGCTCGACCTGGCGCGGCGCACCCTGCGCGAGGCCTACGTCCCCGACGAGGACGTGCAGTTCGAGCTCTTCGCCGGAGCTCCGGCCCGCAGCCCGGAAGGTTCGCCGGCCGCCCTGTCGGTCACCGTCGGGCGGCACGTGACGGACATCGTGACGCAGCCGGGCGAAACCGTGCTGGATGCTTCTTTGCGCGCCCGGCTCGACGTGCCGTATTCGTGTACCGGCGGCGCGTGCGGGAGCTGCGTGGCGAAGCTGGTGCGCGGGCGCGTGGACATGGACGTGCAGTACGCGCTGACCGAGGCGGATGTGGCGGACAACCGGATCCTGACGTGCCGCGCCCGCCCGACGACGCCTGAGCTGGCGGTCGATTACGACCGGTGAGTGCTGCTGAGGTTGCCGCCCGGCTGACGGGTCTTGAGGTCGTGCGTACGCGCTCGTCGGGTTCTTTGGTGGAAGCCGAGGTGGCCGACGGGTGGGTGGTGGTGAAGCACGCGCCTGGCGCGGCAGTGGCGGAGGCGGCGGGGTTGCGGTGGCTGGCTTCGGCTGACGCGGTGCCGGTGGTTGGTGTGCGTGGCTTCGACGACGAGTGGCTGGTTCTGGACCACGTTGTCAGTGCCCGTCCGACGGTCGCCGCGGCGCGGTCGTTCGGGCTCGGCCTGGCCCGGTTGCACGCGGCCGGGGCGCCGGCGTTCGGTTCGCCGCCGCCGGGTGGGCCGGTGGAGGCGTGGATCGGACGGGCCCCGATGGCGAACGTGACCGGCGCCGAGTGGCCGCGGTGGTATGCGGAGCAGCGGGTCTTGCCGTACGTGCGGCGTGCGGTGGACGGCGGGGTGCTGGATGGTGGCGAGGCTGGGGTATTCGAACGGGCGTGTTCGCTTTTTGCTTCCGTTGCCGGCCCAGCCGAACCTCCCGCGCGGTTACACGGGGATTTGTGGAACGGCAACGTCTTGTGGACCGCGGACGGGGTCTGCCTCATCGACCCGGCCGCCCATGGTGGGCACCGCGAGACGGATCTCGCGATGCTCCACCTGTTCGGCTGCCCGCACTTGGAGGAGATGCTCGCGGCTTACGACTCGGCCGCACCGCTGGCCGCCGGGTGGCGGGCGCGGGTGGCGCTGCATCAGTTGTTTCCGCTGCTGGTGCATGCTGTCTTGTTTGGACGGTCGTATGCTGTGCAAGCCCTTGCTGCCGCTCGGGAGCTACTGTGACGGCGGCCGGTCATCCGCTTCTGGCCGGCCCGGCCCGGCGCTCACGCACCACCAGCGGCGGCCGTCTTGCGCCGAGTAAGCCCTTGCTGCCGCTCCGGAAATAATGTGACGGCGGACGGTCATCCGCTCCCGGCCGACTCCAACCCCGCCGCTCGCATGCCACGACGTGCGGCGGTCTTACGCCGCGCTGCCCTCTGCCGCAGCGGAGGAGCTGCGGTGACGGCGGGACGCCGGTCGCTGTCGGTTGGTGCTCGTCCGGTCGTCCCGCAGCTCGGGGATGCCGCGCGTTTGGGCGGTCGTGCGCGGAGCCAGCGGCCGACGGATCTACTGTGACGGCGGCCCATCCATCGCTTCCGTGACCGAGGTGGCCGTGGCCGTGTCTCCGGAGGTCGTGGCGACGATGGTGACCTCTTCGCCGTTGGTGATGCCTGTCGCCGTGGCCGAGTCGAGGGTGTAGGTCTTGGTGAAGCCGTCGTCGCTCTGGGCGGTGAGGGAGGTGGCGGACAGGGCGGTGACTTTGCCGGTCTGGAGGAACTTCGTCACGTAGGTGCCGGTGTCGTCGGTGGTGGTGAATTCGCCGTGGAGGGCTTGGCCAAGGACGCCGGCGCCGGCAGGGCCACCGGGGCCGCCTTGGCCGAAGCCGCCCGTGCCCGGGCCGGCGGCGGTGGCCGTGCCGGCGTCCGTGGAGCTGCTCGCGAGCCAGATCGCGGCGCCGCCACCGACGGCGACCGCGGCGGCGACCCCGCCGGCCATCCACTTGCGCCGGGGGTCCGGGCTGCTCGGCGTTGCACCCCAGGGCTGGGTGTCCTGAGTGGACTGTTCAGTCATCACGTGCTCCTTCAACGGGGGGATGACCACCACCGTCGAGGCGAAGTCTGTGCCGGGACTGTGGCCGTCGGCAGCCCAGCCGGTGACCCCGACTTTTCGGACAGCCGACATCACAGCGGGCTCACAGGCAGCACACATGCGGCCCACACCCGGCGCCCGCACGCTCGTGTCATGACACAGCGCGCGAGGACCCGCTTCGGGCGGTTGTCGTTGCGCGTGAAGCTGACCGTGGCGATCGTGGCGCTGCTGTCGCTGGTGTGCCTGGTGATCGGGGTGGTGAGCGAGTTCGCGTTGCGCGCGTTCCTCATCGACCAGACCGACGGGCAGCTCTACGCCGCCGCCGGCCGCGCGCAGGACTTCGCGACGCACGGCGGGCCGCTGGGCGGCCACAACCCGGTCGACGCGCCCGGGCAGGGCGCCGGCACCGTCAACGCCCACTTCTCCGGCGGCCGGCTCATCGACGGCGGCTCGCTGTCCCAGCACGGCCAGCGCGTCACGCTCACCGCCGACCAGCTCGCGGCGTTGCAGAGCCTGCCGGCCGACGGCCACGCGTACTCGCGCACCGTCGGCGATCTCGGCGACTACCGCCTCACCGCAACCCCGATTCCCGACGGGGTGGTGGTGACCGGTGTGCCGCTGGAACAAGTGCACCAGACGCTGCTCACGGTCGGCCTGATCCTCTTCGGCGTCGCGGCCGCCGGCGTCACGGGCGCGGCGTTCATCGGCGCCTTCGCGGTCCGGCGGACTTTGCGCCCGCTCGACCGCGTCGCCGCGACGGCCGCCCGCGTCTCCGAGCTGCCGCTGGACCGCGGCTACGTGGACCTGTCCGTCCGCGTTCCTGACGGCGACACCGACCCCCGCACGGAAGTCGGCCAGGTCGGCTCGGCGCTCAACCTCATGCTCGGCCACATTTCCGCCGCGCTGGAAGCGAGGCACGCCAGCGAAATGCGCGTACGCCGCTTCGTCGCCGACGCCAGCCACGAGCTGCGTACACCTCTGGCCGCCATCCGCGGCTACGCCGAGCTCGCCGGCCGCAGCCGCATGCACGTGCCCCCGGACGTCGCCCGGTCCATGACCCGCATCGAATCCGAGGCCGACCGCATGACGACGCTGGTCGAAGACCTCCTGCTCCTCGCCCGCCTCGACGCCGGCCGCCCCCTCGACGTCGCCGAAGTCGACCTGGCCCGCCTCGTCGCCGACGCCGTCGGGGACGCCCACGTGGCCGGCCCCTCGCACCACTGGGAGCTCCGCCTGCCCGACTCCCCCGTGCTCGTGCTGGGCGACGTCCAGCGCCTCCACCAGGTCCTGGCGAATTTGCTGGCCAACGCCCGCGTCCACACCCCACCCGGCACCACCGTCGTGACGTCGCTGGCCCGCTCCGCCGACGGCACCGCCGTCATCACCGTCACCGACAACGGCCCGGGCATCCCCCCGGACCTCCTCCCGGCCGTCTTCGAACGCTTCGCCCGCGGGGACTCCTCGCGCTCGCGGGCCGCCGGCTCGACCGGCCTCGGCCTGGCCATCGCGGCGGCCGTCCTGGTGGCGCACTACGGGACCATCGAGGTGCACAGCATTCCCGGGCGGACGGAGTTCGCGGTCCGGCTGCCGGTCTCGGTCCCCGCCCAGCGCACCGGCGAACCCGCGCAGATCGAAGCCTGATTCCTCCCCTACCACCCGTGATGTCCGCTCACCCTGTGACATCCCGTCGCACAGGAGGCACACAGGGTGTCCACAACGGCGGCCCAGGCAGGGCCGACAGGGTGACTGTCATGACCGCAGTCGCGATTCCCGCCGCACAGCCGAAGCGGGTGGACGTCACCCGGCCCCGTTGGGTGCGGCCGGCGTTGGCCGTCCTGCTCGCCGGTACGGCCGTGCTGTACGTGGTGGACCTCAGCGCCTCCGGGTGGGCCAACGCGTTCTACTCCGCGGCCGCCCAGGCGGGCGCGCAGAGCTGGAAGGCGTGGTTCTTCGGGTCCAGCGACGCGGCCAACGGCATCACGGTCGACAAAACCCCCGCCGCGCTGTGGGTGATGGGCCTGGCGACGCGCCTGTTCGGCGTGAACGCGTGGAGCGTGCTCGTCCCGCAGGCGCTGATGGGGGTCGGGTCGACATATCTGCTCTACGCGACCGTCCGCCGCACCTCCGGAGCCGCGGCCGGACTGCTGGCCGGGACGGTCCTGAGCCTCACCCCCGCCGCCGCGTTGATCTTTCGCTTCAACAATCCCGACGCGCTTCTCGTCCTGTTGCTCATCACCGCCGCCCACGCCACGGTGCGGGCGATCGAGAAGGCCAGTCCGAAGTGGCTCGCGCTGGCGGGAGTGGCCGTCGGGTTCGGGTTTCTCGCGAAGATGCTGCAGGCGTTCCTCGTGCTGCCCGCGCTGGGCCTCGCCTACCTGATCGCCGCGCCGACGCCGATCAGCAAACGCTTGCTCCACCTCGCCGGCGCACTGGGAGCCGTCATCGTGTCGGCCGGCTGGTACCTCGCGGCGGTCGCGCTGTGGCCCGCCGCGGACCGGCCCTACATCGGCGGTTCCCAGGACAACAGCCTCCTCGGCCTCACCTTCGGCTACAACGGCTTCGGCCGCATCACCGGCGACGAGACCGGCAGCGTCGGCGGCGGACGCGGCGGCGGGTGGGGCACCACGGGCCTCTTCCGCCTGTTCGGCAGCGAAATGGCCGGCGGCATCGCGTGGCTGCTGCCCGCCGCGCTGCTCGCGCTGGGCGCCGGCCTGTGGTTCACGCGCCGAGCGCCCCGCACCGACCGCAGCCGCGCGGCACTCGTGATCTGGGGCGGCTGGCTGCTGGTGACCGCGATCGTCTTCAGCTACATGGGCGGCATCATCCACCCGTACTACACGGTCGCCCTGGCCCCGGCCGTCGCGGCGCTCGTCGGCACGGCCGTGGTGCAGCTGTGGCGCCTGCGCGACGACCCCGCCGCAGCCGGCGCGCTCAGCGGCGGTCTCGCACTCACGGCCGTGACCTCCTACGTCCTGCTGATGGCCGAACCGTCCTGGCAACCGTGGCTGGCGCCCGCGATTCTGGTCGCGGGGCTGTCCGCGGCGGTCGCGGTGTTCTTCGTCAACCAGCTCGGCCGCACCGCCGCGCGGGGGCTCGCGGTCCTGGGCCTGGTGACGCTGCTGGCCGCTTCGGGCGCTTACACGATCGCCACAGCGGCGACTCCCCACGGCGGCGCCATTCCCTCGGCCGGGCCGTCAACCGGCCGAGGCTTCGGTGGTGGCGGCTTCGGAGGCGGCGGTCGTGGCGGCGGCATGGCCGGTGGCCTCTTCGGCACCGTGACCCCCGGCCCGAACCTCACCGCACTCCTGCAAGTCCCCGGCCACACCTGGACCGCCGCCACCGTCGGCTCCAACAACGCCGCCGGCTACCAGCTCGCGAGCAACCTCCCCGTCCTCGCCGTCGGCGGCTTCAACGGCACCGACCCGTACCCGACCCTGGCCCAGTTCCAGCAATACGTCCACGATGGACAAATCCACTACTTCCTCGGCGACGGCCTCATGATGCAAGGCAGCTCCGGCAGCGACGACGCCCAGCAGATCGCCACCTGGGTCGCCGACCACTTCCGGGCGACCACAGTGGACGGTGTCACCGTGTACGACCTGACAAACTGAGATAAGCCGCGCCTCGCGGCGAAATCCGGTAGCCCACCTCGAGCGAGAGCGTGAGGCCCAGATCCTTCAGCTTGCGCACGGACCGCTTGAACACCAGCAGCTCCGCCCACCCCAGCTGCTCGGCCAGCGTCCCCGCCCGCAGCCCCGGGTTCGCCGCGATCGCCTCCAAAGCAGCCCTCGTCCACGGCCCAGCCGGACCTGAGGCGTCAAACCTCGTCAACCGCGCGGAAATCGCCTCGACGTCCGGACCCGACAACGCCGCGTCGGCCGCCAGCGCGGCCCGCGGATCCCCGCTCTGCACGACGTGGAACGAGACCCGGTACAACGGCACCGACTCGTCGCCACGCAGGTTCGAAACCAGCTCCGCCAGATCCGCGTATCCGGCCGCCGCGGCGTCCTCGTCCGTCAGATCCGCGACGGTCACCTCGTCGACGTGCTCCACCTCGATCAGGTCCACGCCCGTGCGGTACCGATGCCCGGCGATCGCCTTGTTGCGCGCCCACCTGCGCACCATCACGGTCACGCGCCCCGCGTGGATGCCTTCCCGCAGCCGTGCCTCGAACAGCATCCGCCCATCCTACGAGCAACCCCCGGCACAGCACTCGGGCGGCGATTCAGCCTGCCCAACCCGAACGCACCGGCGCAGCGATGCCTGGGCTGACGCGGGAGTACCCAACGGCGGCGGGGCGCCGGACAGCCCCGCGCTCGCCTCCTTCGCTCAGGACCTCGTCCTGGAGAACCACCGCCCTGGTGGCCGAGGTGTTGCCTGGCCGCACTGTGTCGATCACGACCACGGCCATCCCATGACCCCGCTGGTCCTCAACGGCGTCGCGGCCTGGGTCTGCCCCGCCGTCCCCGGTGAGGCGGCTGTGCCCGTCGGTGAGCTCCGCAGGGGCTCTCGGCCCTGAACGCCGCGCTGCACAGCGAGTCCGCTGCAACCCCGAGCCGTTCAAGATCACCCGATGGGGAACCGACCCACAGGCGCCCCACAGCGCCGCCACAAGCCGGCCAAAGCCGGGGGCCGAACGATGGCTGCCATGAACGCCACCGCACCCTCCCGAAACGGAACCGGAACCGGGGCCAAGGCCGAAGTGCCCCAGCCCCGGCCCGGGTCGACGCCGGTCGGCCTCGGTGGGCCGCAGCCGGTGCTCGACGTCGTGATTCCGGTGTACAACGAGGAAACCGACCTGGAGCCCTGCATCCGCCGCCTGCACGCGCACCTCGAGGAGCAAGCCGGCTACGCCTACCGCATCACCATCGCGGACAACGCGAGCACCGACAAGACGCTCCACGTCGCCGAGCGGCTCGCCAGAGAGTTCGCCCAGGTCGAGGTCCACCACCTCGGCGAGAAGGGTCGCGGCCGCGCACTCAACGCCGTCTGGTCCACTTCGGACGCCCAGGTGCTGGCCTACATGGACGTCGACCTCTCCACCGATCTCGCCGCCCTGCAGCCGCTCGTGGCGCCGCTGCTCTCGGGTCACTCGGACCTCGCCATCGGCAGCCGGCTCGCACGCGGTGCGCGTGTGGTGCGAGGGCCGAAACGTGAGTTCATTTCCCGCTGCTACAACCTCATCCTCAAAAGCGCGCTCGCCGCCCGGTTCTCCGACGCGCAGTGCGGCTTCAAGGCCATCCGCGCCGACGTCGCCCGCCGCCTGCTCCCCCACGTGCAGGACACGGGCTGGTTCTTCGACACCGAGCTCCTCGTCCTCGCCCAGCGCTCGGGTCTGAGGATCCACGAAGTGCCGGTCGATTGGGTGGACGACCCCGGTTCGTCCGTCCACATCGTCAAGACTGCCACCGAAGACCTCAAGGGCATCGTGCGCATCACGCGCGCCACGTTCACCGGCGCGATCCCCGTGCGCCGCCTGCGCGAGCAGCTCGGCCGCGAGCCCATCGGCGTCACCGCGCCCGGCGTCTCGCCCAGCCTCGTGAAGCAGCTCGTGCGCTTTGCCGCGGTCGGGGTCGCCAGCACCGCCGCATACCTGCTGCTGTTCCTCTTGTTGCGCAACGGAATCGGCTCGCAACCCGCGAACTTCCTGGCTCTGTTCGTCACGGCCGTCGCCAACACCGCGGTGAACCGCCGCGTCACGTTCGGCGTCCGCGGCCGCGGCGGGGCCGGGCGCCACCAGTTCGAGGGCCTGATCGTGTTCGGTCTCGGCCTCGTGCTCACCAGCGGCTCGCTGGCCCTGCTCAACCACACGACCCACCCCGGGCTCGTGCTGGAGACCACCGTGCTCGTGCTGGCGAACCTCGCCGCCACGGTGCTGCGCTTCCTGCTGCTGCGCGGCTGGGTGTTCAACCCCGGCCGGCGCCCGTCCGAGGAGACCCCATGACTGCCACGCTCGCCGTCCCCGCCAGACAGAAACCCGCACATCGCAAAGAGCAACGCTGGGGTCGCCCGGCTGTGTTCGGCCTCCTCGCGCTCACGGCCGTGCTCTACTTCTGGGATCTCACCGCCTCGGGCTTCGGCAACTCCTTTTACGCCGCCGCCGTGCAGTCCGGCACGCAGAACGTCGAGGCCTGGCTCTTCGGCTCGCTCGACGCCGGCAACGTGATCACCGTCGACAAACCGCCCGCCGCCCTCTGGGTCGGCACGGCCTTCGCCCGCATCTTCGGCTTCTCCAGCTTCACGGTGCTGGCCCCGCAGGCGCTCATGGGCGTCGCGTCCGTCGGCCTGCTCTACCTCACGGTGCGCCGTGTCTCCGGCCCCGTCCCCGGCCTCCTCGCCGGCGCCGGCCTCGCGCTGACGCCCGTGGCCGCGCTGATGTTCCGCTTCGACAACCCCGACGCCCTGCTCGTCCTCCTGCTCATCGCCGCCGCCTACTTCACCGTGCGTGCGCTGGAAAAGGCGAGCCCGGGCTGGCTGGCACTGGCCGGCGTGGCCATCGGCTTCGGTTTCCTGACGAAGATGATGCAGGCCTTCCTCGTCCTGCCCGCCTTCGCGCTGGCCTACCTCATCGCCGCTCCGACGACGCTCGGGAAGCGCTTGCTCCACCTCCTGGCCGCCGCGGCCGCCGTGGTCGTGTCCGCGGGCTGGTTCGTGGCGCTCGTCGAGCTGTGGCCTGCGGCCTCACGTCCCTATATCGGCGGCAGCACCGGCGACAGCCTTTTGGAGCTCGCCCTCGGCTACAACGGTCTCGGCCGCATCTTCGGCGGCGAAGGCAACGGTGGAGGCGGCTTCGGCGGAGGCGGCAACGCGGGTGGCAACACGATGTTCGGCGGCAGCTCCGGCCTCGGCCGGATGTTCGGCCCCAGCTTCGGCACGGAGGTCTCCTGGCTGCTGCCCGCCGCGGTCATCGGAATCGTCGCCGGCCTGTGGTTCACTCGCCGCGCCGCGCGCACCGACCGCACCCGCGCCGCGCTTGTCGTCTGGGGCGGGTGGTTGGTCGTCACGGGGCTGGTGTTCAGCTTCATGAGCGGCACCGTCCACCCGTACTACGCCGTGCAGCTCGCCCCCGCGATCGCCGCCCTGGTCGCGATTTCCGGCCACGCGCTGTGGCAAGGCCGCGCACAAACCGCGCCACGGGCCGTGCTCGGCGCGATGATCGCCGTGACGGCCGTGTGGAGCTTCATCCTCCTCGACCGCACGCCCGACTGGTTCCCCGCGCTGCGGTGGATCATCGTGGTGTTGGGGGTGCTCGTCGCGACGGTCGTGGTCGTCGGCGTGCCCCCGCTCCGCAAGGCGCTGGTGGTCCTGGCCGCGGCGAGCGTCCTGACGCTCGGGCTCGGCACCGCCGCGTACGCCGTCGACACGGCCGCTCAGCCCCACACCGGCTCCATCCCGACGTCCGGCCCGGCCACCAACCGGGGTTTCGGCGGCGGCTTCGGTGACGAACCAGCCGACTCCGAAGTGGGCCGGCTGCTGTCGCAGACCACCACGAAGTGGGCCGCCGCCACCACGGGCTCGCAGTCGGCCGCGAGCTTGGAGCTGGCCAGCGGCAAGTCCGTGATCGGCATCGGCGGCTGGTCCGGCAGCGACGCGGCGCCGACGCCGGCGGAGTTCCAGCAGTACGTGTCGAACGGCCAGATCTCCTACTACGTCGACGGCGGCCGCGGCGGCGGGCCCGGCGGCGGCTCCAGCGAGATCACCGAGTGGGTCGCGGCGAACTTCACCGCCACCGCCGTCGGCAACACGACCGTTTACGACCTCACCCAGTGACCACGTGGAGGCAGAGGTTTAGGCCAACAGGGGAAAACCAGCCGCTCCTCAGGATGCTCCCAGGAAACGGGCGCAGTCTGGAGAGGGCAAGGGGGAAGTCGCGAACACCCGGGAGGTCACGATGGCCGGATACCCACGCTGGCACACCGCCAGCGCCCAGGGCCCCCGCGAGCGCAACGCCGACGCCGTGAGCGCCTACGCCGTCGCCGGCGCGCCCGGGATCACCTTCGCGCTCGCCGACGGCGTCGGCGACGACCCCGGCGCCGGCCGCGCCGCACAGACCGCCGCCGCGGCCGCCGCGCGCACGCCCGTGCAGAGCGGGCCCGTCGCGGCGATCCTCAACGCCCAGCGCGCCCTGCGCGAGCTCGGCGGCACCGGCGACGCCGTGCTCGTGGTCGCCATGCCCTTCCCCGGCGGCTACCGCATCGCGCGGGTCGGCGATTCCCGCGCGTATGCCTGGGACGGCACCATGATCCGCAAGCTCACCACCGACCACACGCTGGCCGAGTACTTCCGCGCGCGCCACCAGCCGTACTCGCCGCGCATGGAGCACATGGTCACCACGAGCGTGCGCACCACGAAGCCCGACGAGATCAGCACGACGGAGGTCGTCGGCGGCGGCCTGCTGCTCACCAGCGACGGCGTGCACAAGGTCCTTCCGCCCGCCACCATCGACGAGATCCTCGCCGACCCCGCGCGCGGCGCCGCAGCGCTGGTCGAGACGGCCATCACCCTCGGCGGCACCGACAACGCCACCGCGCTCTTCGTCGAACAGCCGCAGGTGGACGTGGCCGCCATCGTCACCGAACGATTTCCCTCAGCTGCCTGGTCCAGCGTTGCCTGAATCCGAGCTGCCTGATCCACGCTGATCGGCGCGTTCCCGGCGCAGCTGCCGGTATTCGCGGTAGACGAGCACGATGATCACCGCGTCGAGTGCCGCGAAGAACGGCAACGCGATCGAATGCGTGTCGATCGCCCGGCACACCTCGTAGACCACGAACGCACCCAGCACCACCATCGCCACCGGGTACGCCCGCACCCACTTGCGCGAGAGCGCGAACACCAGCGCCAGCTTGATCACGCCGTGGGCCAGCAGGTACGCGACCGCGAACGTTTTCGTCCCGCCGTCCACGAAGTGCTCGGTCGCGAGCTCCAGGTGGTGGGCGAGCGTGCCCGACGGGTCGCCCAGCAGGTCGCGCGTGATCACGGCATGGGTGAAGCCGGTGACCACCGTCGACGGGATGAACGCCAGGATCAGCGCCCCGACCAGCTGCAGCGCGCCGTCGAGCCCTTTGAGCGCGATCGCGATCCGGAACAGCCGCTCGGTGCTCGTCTTCTGCTGCTTCTCCTGGTTCGGCTCCGCCATCGGTCCAGCCAACACGAAAACCGCCGGTCACGCTCGGGACGAGCCCCGGGCCTGGCACGATTCGCACCTTTGGTGGCGCGCCGCGCGGTTCGTGGCGTCGCGGCCGTAGAACGGGTAACACGCCGAACCGCACAACGCCAGGAACACGTTCCCGCACCGCAACGGCCTCGGCCCCACCTGGTGCACCAGCCCGACCACATGCCGGCGCGTGCCGGCCTCGGGCAGCCACCCGTCGGGCGGCAGCACCGCGAGGATGGCCGCGTTCAGCTCGTCCGACCTGGTCACGAGCGCGCCACCCAGGTCGAGCAGCCGCTCGCCGAGGTCGCGCAGCGCGTCCGGGCGCGGCAGGTTTTCCTCGAACGTGCGCGCCAGGAACGCCAGATCCGTGGCCAGCGAGGCGTGCAGATCCCGGATCCGCTCGAGCAGCAAGATGTCGTTCACGTGCGGCTCAGCCAAGCCGACGAACACACCGCACACGTCGGATCGAACCAATTCCCGCCGAGCTGCGGAACATCCTCCCGTGCCACGGTCACCTCCACCCCGCACAACGCGACGAACGATTCCTCCGGACGCGGCGCGAAAGGCCCTTCAAGGGCATGCCGTTTTCCCTCGGCCTGCTGCCATCTCAACACAGCGGTCTCCCCTATTCAGCAACGTGCTGACGTTAGCCTTCTGTGCACAGCGGTAAACGGCAACGGCGACCCGGGTGATCATCCGATTACGTATGATGACGCCCATGACCAAGCCTTCTGGCACCCCGCGCGCCGTGGCGCTGGGTGCGGCGCTGCGCGAAGTGCGCGAAGCGAAGAAGTTCGGCCTCCGCGAACTGTCTCGGGCACTCGACCTGAACCCGAGTCTCGTCGCGCACTGGGAAGCCGGAACCCGCATGCCGTCCACCGAGGACGTGGCGACCCTGCTGGGCTATCTGCGGGTGATCGGCGAGCCGAAGCGCCGGATCATGGACCTGGCCAGGCATGTACGCGATCCGAACTGGCTAGCGGACGGACAAGCCGAACTAACGCCGGGATTGACCACACTCCTGCAATGCGAGCAGGGTGCGAGCGCAATCACCGAGTGGACGCTCAATGTCATTCCCGGACTACTGCAGACACCCGACTATGCTCGCGCAATCTTCGAAGAAGGTCTGACTCCTCAGCAAGCCGATGCGCGTATTCGAGTTCGCCTCGACCGGCAAAATATTCTCACCGGTATCGAACCAGTAAAGTATTCAGCAATCGTCAGCATCCACGCTTTCGATGAGCCGATTGCCCCGGACTGGGTCATGTCCGATCAAATGGATCACCTGCTGGCGATGTCGAGCCGTGCCAACATCAACCTGAGGATCTTGCCCCGACCACTTCGATGGCACCCCGGAATGACTGGCTCATTCGTGCTTTATCAATACAAGCATCGCGATCCGATTGTCCTGCTGGAGCAGCACAGCACTACGTCGTTCCTCAGCAATGATAAGGATTGGGGCCTTTATCAGCGCCTTGCTAAGCTTCTCGCAGGAGAGGCATTGAGCGAGGACGCCAGCCGCGAGTTGATCGCGGAGGCAGCAAGGTAGACGGAGGCCAGACATGCAGACTGCCCTGTGGCGGAAGTCGTCCTACAGCCAGCAGGAATCCGCCTGCGTTGAGGTGGCAGTCTCGGAAGAGATCGGTGTCCGGGACACCAAGAATCGCGAAGCGGGACAACTCACCGTCTCGCGCGAAGCGTGGCAGGGCGTGCTGGCCGCGTTGCAGGCGAAGCACTGAAGCAGTGCGGCAACACTGAAGCCCGGGGTTGCGGCCCTGTTGGACCGCAACCCCGGACTTGTCAGGCGCGCGCCACCGCCGGCGGACCGGCGTTGACGCCCCAGCTCGTCGGGGTGTCCGAGAGCTGAATCTTGATCGTTCCCGCGCGCAGCAGGTCCTTGTGCGACAACCAGCTCTGCCGCAGCTTGCCGCCGTTGCCCGGGCCGTCGGTCTTGACCGAGGACACGTACTGCAGCTTCGAAGCGCTGGCGCCCGGGGCCTCGATGGTGATCGTGCGGCCGTGCTCGGGCCGGATCTCGACCTTGTCGAACATGGGCGCGGTGACCACGTAGGTCGCGGAGCCCGGCTGGGCCTCGAAGATGCCGGCCATGGCGAAGACGAGCAGCGACGAGGTGGCGCCGAGGTCGTCGTTGCCGGGCATGCCGTAGACGTTGTCGGTGAAGAGCGTGCGCAGGGCGCGCAGCACGGCCGACGTCTTCCACGGCGCGCTGGTCCACGTGTACAGCCACGGGGCGGCGAAGTCGGGCTCGTTGTTGGGGTTGAAGGCGAAGGCGTTGTGGTAGTCGTAGGCGCCCGTCACCCAGGAGTCCGAGGCGGCCTTCGCCGGGTCGGTGAGCACGGTGGGCATGTCGAAGAACTTGTCGAGCCGCTGCTCGGCCTGTCCAGCGCCGCCCATCAGCCCGAAGAGGGTCTGCGGGTCCTGCTGGCCCATCCACTGGTACTGCCACGCGGTGCCTTCGTGGAACGCGTTGGTCTGGGTGGGGTCGGGGTTGCCGACCGCCGAGCCGTCCGCGTTCTTCGGGACAGGGAAGCCGTTGAAGCCCTGTGAGGTGATCGTCGGGTCCCACAGCTTGGTGAAGTTGTCACAGCGGGAGGCGAGAGTTTTCGCCTTGTCCTGGTAACCCAGGCCCGATGCCATGGTGGAAAGCGAACAGTCGCCCAGCGCGTACTCCAGCGTGGCGGAGCCGGCCTGGCGGCTGTCACCGTAGGTGTAGCCGGGCAGGTTCTGGTAGGCGACCCAGCCGTTCTGGACATACGACGGGTTGCCGTCGCGGCCGCGGAAGATCGACTGGTCGGCGGGGACCTCGTTGGCGTTCTTCCAGAGCGCGTCGAACAGGCCGTGCGCGGTGCGGTTGTCGAGCAGGCCGCGGTTGTAGAGGTCCACGACCCACGGGGTAATGGGGTCGCCGCTCATCACGTTGGTCTCGCTGTTGCCGAGGCCCCAGCGTGGTAGCCAGCCGCCGTCTTGGTAGATGTGCAGCACGGACTTGGCCATGTCGGCGGCCTTGTCCGGGTGCAGCAGCGCGACGAGCTGGTTCTGCGAACGGTAGGTGTCCCAGAGCGAGAACATCTGGTAGTACGTCGAATCCGCCTTGTGCACCTGGTCGTCGAAGCCGCGGTAGCGGTTGTCCACATCGGACCCGATCGACGGGTGCAGCAGCGAGTGGTAGAGCGCGGTGTAATACGTACGCTGATCTGGTGTTGTTCCACCAGCCACCCGCATGCCGTTGAGCTCGTTCTCCCAAGTGTTGTGCGCCTGTGAACGCGCCTTGTCAAAAGACTTGGGCTGCTCGGCCTTGCGGTTGAGCCGGGCGCCGTCGACCGAGGTGTAGGACAAGCCGACCGACGCGCCGACCTGGTCACCCTTGCCGGGGTCGAACGTCAGGTAGGCGCCGGCGCGCTTGGTGCCGCGGGACGCGTCGCGCTGGTTCGGGGTGAGGGTGCCGTCGGTCCAGGTGCCGAAGCTCGCGAACTTGCGGTCGAACTTGGCGCTGAAGAAGATCCGGTAGCGCTCTTTGCCCGTCTCGCCGCAGAAGTTGCCGCCCTGCAGCCAGCCTTCGACGGTGTCGTCGCCGACCACGTGGACGTCGCCGGCGTAGGTGGAGCCGTTGCTCTCGCCGACCTCGATGAGCACGTTCTCGGGTCCCGAGCCGGCGGGGTAGGTGTAGCGGTGCTGGCCGGTGCGCTGCGTCGCGGTGAGCTCGGCCTGGATGCCGTTGTCGAACTTCACGCCGTAGTAGCCGGGCGCGCGGGTTTCGTTGGCATGGCTGAACTTCGCGCCGTAGGCCGCCGGGTCCGACGAGGTGACGGCCCCGGTGGTCGGCATGAAGCGGAAGTTGCCCATCGTCTGGCAGCCGACACCCGACAGGTGCGTATGGCTGAAGCCGAGGATGGTGTCCTGCTTGTAGTCGTAGGACGCGTACTGGTTCAGCTGCGTGTCGGGACTCAGCTGCACCATCCCGAACGGCACCGCGGCGCCCGGGAACGTCGTCCCGTCGCCGTTGTTGCCGATGCTGGTGTCGACGAGCGTCGTGGGGTCGTCGGCGAACTTGCTGCTCTGGGCCTGAGCCGTGGTGGCCGTGGTCGTGGCCGCCGTGGCCACGGCTCCGGCGAGCACCAAGGCGGCGAACACGCGTTTCCGCGCTCTCATCGCGTTCCTTTCGGGTGACAACGTTGTCAGATCGGGGTGTCTACGATCTTTGTCCGCTCGGTGCACTTCCGTCAATCCACCGGCCGTACCAGTGGCCGATTCACCAGGCAACTGAATCGGTTCCGGTGGTGCAGACCACTGGCACCGTTGTCAGGCGTGTTCCGACAGCTCAGTGCCAGGCTTCCGGCCCCGTCCGCACCACCGTGTCCCGGTCCGCCGCCTCCTCGATGGCCAGCGCGATCCGGTGGTCCTCGATCCCGTCGGCCAGCGGGTACGGCGGCGGGCCTTCGTCGCGGACCCAGGTGCCGGTGTCGGCCAGCAGGGTGGCGATGGCGATCTCCTCGTCGTTCCAGCGGCGGCCCTGGTATGGGTTCCGGTACAGGACCTCGGCGCCGAATGTGAGGTGATCGGTGTCGAAGCCGTCGAGGTCGAGGTCGTAGCCGGTCTGGCGGCGGACGATCGGGGTGTGGACGATGGTGCGGTCGGCGGTCAGCCGCAGGACGTCCTGGTCGGCCAGCTCGCCGCGGGTGCCGCGGACGAGGAGGCGGCGGTGCAGGAGCTGGTTGTGCCACTGGTTGTCGGTGAAGTCGTAGACGCCGAGGCCCTCTTCGAAGACCACCGTGGCGAACGTGGTGACCGCGGGCTTGGTCTCGACTTCCTCGGCCCAGCCCGCGCGGGAAAGCGGGTCCGCCAGCAACGCGGTGGTCCGCGTGGCCCGTACCTCCACCGGGCCACGGCCGGCGCCGAGGAAGGTCCGCATGGAGGACACGGCGTGGTACTGGTGCGTGGAGGACACGTCGACGCGCGTGATGTCGCCGATCACGCCCGAGCGGGCCAGCGCGATGCGGGCTGCGTGGGCGGGCATCCGGCTGTACTGCTCGGCGACCTGGACCAGACCACTCTCGCCGACGTCGTGCCACAGCGCCCGGAGGCCGTCCAGGTGCGGCGCGGGCGGCGTCTCCGCGAGCACCGGCACCCCGCGGCCCACCAGCTCGCGGATCAAGCCGGGAGTGACCTGCCACGGCACCGCCGTCACCACGAAGTCGGGCTTGTGCCGGAGACACTCGTCGAGCGAGGTGAACACGGGCACGGGCAGGTCCTGGGGCCGGCGCGACACCACGCCGAGGCAGTCGAGCTCGTCCGCGAGCCGCCAGAAGTACTCCGCGCGCCAGCCGGATCCCACGATCGCGTAAGTCGTCACGCGATCAACGTATCCCGGTCACGGGCGAGATGACCATGGAAGCGCGCACCTGCGCAGGCGACGATTCGCTGGTGCCCGACCATGCCGATCAGCGCTTCCGGGACTTAGTGACGGCGCATCGCGCGAGCAGGCCCGCCCCCAGGACGACGAGCACCGTCAGCGGAACTCGGACGTATTCCCCGTCGGTCAGTTTGACGATCAAGGTCGCGAGCCCGGCTGCGAGAACCAGGACCAGCAACGTTCGAGTCATCAGGACAGCGAGCACGAGGCTGATGGCCACAGCGCTGCCAGGAGGACAGCTGCCAGAACCTGCCCACGCACGTCAGTCGCTCCTGGTCCCCTCATCGGCGAAACCATGTCCTACCCGGCGTAGGACGACGTCTCCGACGTGTCTCACCGGCGCGCTCCCGCGGCAGTCTGCCGAGCTTCGCGGTAGCGGTCGGGTGCGCTCACCAGCGCACCTTTCGGATCCAGAGGTGACCCTTCGGACAGACATTTCTGGCCATCAGTCGGGAATATCCGCTGTCCACAGCGGACGACGGGCCCGTGTGATACCCACGATGTGGTTTCTGTCGGTACCCGTCTATAGGGTCCCAGTGATCGGTCACCCAGACCGTTCTCGACCCGAGGAGTGTGGGCACGTGCGCTGGACCCGGACCATCCGAGCGGCCGCGCTGCTGGCCGTGGCGGCGCTCGGCCTCACGGCGTGCGGTGGCGGCGGCAGCGACCAGCCGGCTGCGCCGAGCAAGGGCGGCGCGCCGATCGTGGTGGCGTCGTTCAACTTCACCGACAGCCAGATCCTCGCGGAGATCTACGCGAGCGCGCTGGAGGCGAAGGGCTACCCGGTCACGCGGAAGCTGAATCTCGGTTCGCGCGAGCTGATCTACCCGTCGCTGAAGAAGGGCGAGCTGCAGTTCGTGCCGGAGTACCAGGGCGCGGCCATCGCGACGGGCTTCGGCAAGGACGCGGTGAAGGACGCGGCCGGCGAGCACAGCCAGCTGGCCGAGCTGTTCAAGGCCGACGGCATCGGCCTGCTGAACTACGCGCCGGCCGAGGACAAGGACGTCTACATCGTGAAGGCCGACCTGGCGAAGGCGAAGGGCCTGTCCACGATCGGCGACCTGAAGAAGCTCGACAAGGTCGTGATGGCGGGCGGTCCGGAGTGCGAGACGCGGCCGCCGTGCTTCAAGGGCTTCCAGGACGTGTACAAGCTCACGAACGCAACGTTCAAGACCGTGCAGGAGATCGGCCCGCGGGTGCAGGAGCTCGACTCGGGCGGCGCGACCGTGATCCCGGTCGACTCGGTGAGCCCGGTCGCCGGTGACTCGAAGTACGTGGTGCTGAAGGACGACCTCGGGATCGAGCCGACGGAGAACGTCGTGCCGGCGGTGAGCCAGAAGGTGCTCGACGAGCGCGGCGCGGACTTCGCGGCGGCGGTCAACGCCGTCAGCGCGAAACTGACCACGCCCGAGCTGCGCGACCTCAACAGCCGCGTCGACGCCGACGGTGAGCCGGCCGCCGACGTGGCGAAGGACTGGCTCTCGAAGCAGGGCCTGGCCTGAGGTCTGGGTCCGGCGGGTCGGGTTGCGGTCGTTCCCTCCGCTCGGTGGCGCGGACGCCACGGGGTGGAGGGGCCTCGGCCGGCTGCTGCGACCCGGGCGAGACCCTGCCCGCCCGAACGGTCCGCCGGCCGCCGCGCGGATCGGGCGCCGCGTCGAGCGGTCGGCGGGGAGGCCGCCCAGCCGACCGCGGTGGCGCCGGCGCCCGCAGGCCCAACCGCACGACCCCGACCGTCGTGGCGAGGTGCGATCAGGCCACACCCGCGGCCAACCACGGCAGCACCCACCTCTACGACCCCGCCGACCCGGCAACCCCACAACTGCGGCGAAGTGCGGTCGGGCCGCCTAGGCGGCCGGCCAGGCGGCGACGGCACCCGCCGGCAAGCCAACCCGGCAGCACCCATCTCTACAACCCCACCAACCCGGCAACCCCACAACTGCGGCAGCCGCGGCCGAGCCACAGAAGCAGCCGGCCCATGGCGGCGAGGGCACCCGCCCACAAGTCCACCCCCGCCAGCAGCTACCACGAAGCCCACCGCCACGACCCCAACCGCACGACCCCCCGGCCGCGGCGAGGTGCGGTCGGGCCACCGAAGCAGCTGGCCCATGGAGGCGACGGCACCCGCCCGCAGCTGCCGCACCGCACGGCGACCGGCCGACCGGGAAGCCGCTCGCCGAAGCGGTGAGCCGCCGCGGTGAGCCGGAACCACAACATCCGTGACAACACTGCTTGAGGAGCCCAGCTCATGAGCGCGCGACCGTTGCACTTCAACGCTTTCATCTGGCCCAACGGCTACCACGAATCAGCGTGGCGGGTCGTCGACGACGACGTACGTGGGGTCCTCGGCCTGCCGTACTACGCGGACATCGCCCGCACGGCCGAGCGCGGTCTGCTGGACACGATCTTCCTCGCCGACAACATCGCCATCCCCGAGTACCGCGTGGCGCACCTGCCGCAGACGCAGTTCGATCCGATCTCCGTCCTCTCCGCGCTGGCGGCGGTCACCAGTCACATCGGGCTGATCGGCACGGGGTCCACCACGTACAACAAGCCGTGGGAGCTGGCACGGCGGTTCGCGACGCTGGATCACCTCAGCGGGGGCCGGGCGGGGTGGAACATCGTCACCACCGTCACCTCCCTGGCGGCGGCCAACTTCGGCGAGGCCGCGCACCCCGATCACGCCGACCGGTACGCGCGGGCGCACGAGTTCGTCGACGTCGTCACGCGGGCGTGGGACAGCTGGGAAGACGGCGCCCTCGTGGGCGATCGGCCCGACGGCGTGTGGGCGGACCGCGCGAAGCTGCACGCGCCGCGGTTCCACGGCGAGTTCTACGACGTCGAGGGCATCCTGCCGTTCCCGCGGTCGCCGCAGGGGTGGCCGGTGCTCGTGCAGGCGGGGCAGTCGTCGGCGGGGATCGGGTTGGCGGCGCGGTTCGCGGAGCTGGTGTTCTCGGGGCCGCCGTCGTTGGAGGCGGCCGTGAAGTTCCGCACCGATCTGCACGCGCGGGCCGCGGAAGCCGGGCGGGCGCCCGAGCAGGTGCTGGTGTTGCCGGCGTTGATGATCACGCTCGGCGACACCGAGGCGGCCGCACAGGAGAAGGCCCAACGGCTGGAAGACCTGTCCAGCGAGGAGTTCCGGTGGCAGAACGTGCTCTACACCGCCGGGCTCGATCCGGACGCGTTCGACCCGGACGCGCCGTTGCCCGCGGAGCTGCTCGACGCGCCGGCGGCGTCGAGCCGGGCGGCGCAGCTCGTCGAGGCGGCCCGCGCCGAGCCGACCGCGACGCTGCGCGAGCTGACCTCGGCCATGAAAAGCGGCGCGGGTCAGTACCACTTCGTCGGCACGCCGGAGCAGCTGGCCGACCACATCCTCACCTGGCAGGACGCGGGCGCGGTCGACGGCTTCACGATCATGGGCTCCACCCTCCCCTACGAGCTGAGCACCTTCGTCGACCACGTGGTGCCGCTGCTTCAGGCGAAGGGCCGCTTCCGCACGGAGTACACCGGGTCGACTCTGCGCGAGCACCTCGACCTGCCCCGGCCCGCGGGGCGGGGCTGACGCGGAGGTGACGGAAGGCGCCGGCCGGCGCGGCCTCGGTGGTGCCCGCGATCGCGAGAAACCGCAGTGGCGCAACGGAAAGCGCCGAACTCCGGGATGAAGGTTGCCCGGCGGACGTCCACCCGGTGAACTCTTGTCGAGAGGTCTTCGGGTGGCCCGGCCGGGGCCGCAGAATCTGCTCGTGACCCAACGTTTCGCTGCGCGTCTGCGCACTGTGCTGTTCTGTCTGCTGGCCTTCGGGCTCCTGTCTCCCCTCGCCACCGCCGGTGCCACCGAGGCCGGGCACGGGCGGTCGCCGTACTCGCTGTTGCAGATGAACGTCTGCTCCAGCGGCTACGCCGGCTGCTACCCCGGCACCGAGTACCCGAAGATCGTCGACGAGGTAGTCGCCAAGATCAAGGCGAACAACGTCAACGCGGTCACCCTCAACGAGGCGTGCAGCGGCGACGTGGCCCAGGTCGCCGCGCGCACCCGCTACCACTACCGGTTCGCCACGGTGATCTACAACGGCGCCCCGCTGGCCTGCAAAACACCGGAAGGCCGTGGGTTCTTCGGCAACGCCGTGCTGACCAAGGACGCGATCCGCGCGTCCCAGGACGCCCCCTACTCCGTGTTCAGCGGCGTGGAGCAGCGCCGCTGGCTCTGCGTGACGACCGCGCGCGGAGTGGACGTCTGCACCAGCCACCTGTCGACCGACGGCGAGACCCCCGGCACGACGAACTCCGTCCAGTGCGCCGAGCTGACCGCCGTGCTCGCCGCCCGGCACCGGCCGACCATTTTCGCCGGTGACGTCAACCGGCACGCTTCGTGCGCGCCGAAGCGCCAGTGGACACTGACCGACGCGGCCGCGGCCAAGGACCCCGGCATCCAGCACTCCTACGGCACCCTCGCGGCGCCCCGCGCCGAGATCGAACCGACGACCTACACCGACCACGACGCTCTCGTGGTCCGCGCCGAGCTCCGGCACTGACCCGACGCCGGTCCGGGCGCCCAGGTATCGGGGCGCCCGGACCGGCTCACTTCTTCCGTCGGTTGGCCAGGATCGCCTTCACCAACGTCCCCGGCCGAGCCAGCGTCGACGGGTGCGCCAGGAGGTACGCGACCTCGTCGAAGCGGCGCGCGATTTCCGGGTCGTGCACGGACGCGGCGACGATCTGCCCGATCGCCCACTTCTGCAGGCGATACCCGCGGGGATAGGGACCGTCCACATGGGGCAGTTCGAGGTCGCCGCCCGTGGAAAGGCCCCAGGCGGCGTCGACGATCACGCGTTGGAGCGAGAAGAACGCGTGCGCCGGCGCGGTCAGATCCGGGCCGGTGCGCAGGTACTCCGAGAGGCACGAAGCGTGCAACGCGGCGCAGGCCATGCCCTGCCCGTAGATGGGGTTGAAGGACGCGACGGCGTCACCGGTGGCCACCAAGCGCGCGGGAAAGCGGCGGAGGCGGTGGAAGTCACGGCGGCGGCTGTCGGCGTGGCGGTAGGTGGTGATGCCGCCGACCATCTCGTGGGCGGCGACGGCGCCGAACTCGTCCGGCAGCGCGGTCCGGCACAGGTGGACGAAGTCCTCCGGCGTGCTGCCGGGGCGCCGGTCGAGGTAGCCCGACAGCGTGGCGATCCACCGGTCGTCCTCGATCTGGACGGTGACAGCGGCCGCGATGCCCGACGGGTCGCCCGGCGAGTGCATCGACAAGCCCACGCGGGCCTCGGGCCACTCATCGTTGCGGCGCAGCACGGCGGTGGCGTAGTTCAGGTCGATCTTCATCCGCGTCATCGGCGGCTGTTCCCACCCGGCGTCGACCAACCAGTCGCCGAGGCGGCTCGCGCGGCCCATCGCGTCGACGACGAAATCGGCGTCCAGCCGGCCGCCCTCGTACCGGACGGCCGTGACCGCGGTGTCCGAGAACTCCAGCCCCGTCACGCGCGCGACGAGCGCCCGCACGTTCGGCAACGCCAGCGTGTGCTCCCGGATCTGCGCCTCCAGGAACGGCCTGGTGCTGGTCAGGATCTCGGTGTCCGAGCCGACGACCTTGCGCACGCCATCGGAATACGTGTGGCGCAACCGCGCCGGCGCGCGCCGCGCCCCCGCCGCCACGGTCTTCTCGGTGAAGCCCGGGAACCACCGTTCGAGCTGGCGCTGCCCGGCCGGCAGCAGCACGTGCGTCTGCGACCCCTGCGGTGCCCCCTGCCGTGCGCCGGGCCCGGGGTCGTCGCGCTCCAGCACCACGACCTCCTCGGCGTGGTCCGCCAGCGCCCGCGCCGCGAGCAACCCCGCGACGCTCCCGCCCAGCACCACGGCGGTCTTCACCACCACCGGTTCCGCCACCGGCGTGCGGGTATCACTCAGCCGCGCGAAAACCTCAGCGGGCGACATCCTCGTTTCCTCCCCATGCCACGGACACAGGCCGCCAATCCTGTCAGCCCGGCGCGGATTTCCGGATTCTCGGTCACCCGGACCAGTCATCGCCCGAGCCGATCGGGCACGACGCCGTGACCGATCGGCCCCGCGCGCGACGATCAGCGCGCCGGAGCCGGGAACTGCTCGTTCCCCAGCACTCCGAGCAGCTGGATCTTCTCCGCCGCTTCCGTCCGAGGCGCCGCCGTGAGCACCAGCAGCGACTGCGACCAGTCCTCCGTGAACAACGCCTGGCAATCCACCTCGATCGGGCCCAGCTGCGGGTGGATCAACGTCTTGTGGTCCTCGAACCGCCGCGCCACCTCGTGCCGTTCCCACAGCTCGGCGAACTCCGCGCTCTCCTGCTGCAACGCGCGCACGAGCTCACCGGCCCGGGACCGCGGGCCCATCGAGCCGTGCGCGGCCCGCAGACCCGCGACCTGGGCGCGGCTCTGGCGGGCGCGGTCGTCCTCCGGGTAGATGAGGCGCTCGTCCGGGTCGGTGAACCAGCGGTAGATGGTGCTGCGGGCCAGGCCGGTGTGGTGGGACTGGTCGCCGTAGAGGGCGTCGGCGAAGCGGTTCTGCACGAGGACCTCGCCGACGTTCGACAGGATCAGCGCGGGCGTGTCGTCGAGCCGGTCGAGGACACGCAGCAACGCGGGCGCGACATGGGTGGCGACAGCCACGGCCGAAGGCGCGTTGCGGCCCGAAATCTGGAACAGGTAGTCGCGTTCGCCGGCGTCCAGGCGCAGCGCGCGGGCCAGCGACGCGAGCATCTGCTCGCTCGGCTGTGGGCCGCGCTGCTGCTCGAGCCGGGTGTAGTAGTCGGTGGACATGGCGGCCAGCAACGCGACCTCTTCGCGCCGCAGCCCGGGCGCGCGACGACGCGCGCCCGCGGGCAGCCCGACGTCCTCGGGTTGCAGCGCCTCCCGGCGTCGGCGCAGGAACTCCGCCAGTGTCGCGCGATCCATGACACCCAGTATCCGGCGCACGCCGCGCGCGAGCCAGGGATCGCCGGTCCCCCGATGAGCGGTCTCTGCACCTCAGCCCGGCGAAGCGCGAAAGTCGGGGCATGGACATCAGCGGAAACACCATCTTCATCCCCGGCTCGACCAGCGGCATCGGCCTGGCCCTCGCTCTCGAGCTGCGGGCCAGGGGCAACACCGTGATCATCGGCGGCCGCCGCACCGAGCTGCTGCGCGAGATCGCCACTCAGCACCCAGGGCTCGACACCGTGCAGATCGACACCACCGACCCCGCGAGCATCGACGCGGCCGCCAAGGAGGTGCTGGCGACCCACCCCGACCTCAACGTGCTGGTCACCATGTCCGGCATCATGCGCGTGGAGGACTGGCACCGGCCCGAGTCGTTCCTCGCGTCGGCCGAATCGGTCGTGACCACCAACGTGCTCGGCCCGATCCGTCTCATCGCCGCCTTCGTGGAACACCTGCAGACCCGCCCGGACGCGACGATCATGACCGTCTCCTCCGGCCTCGCCTTCACGCCGCTGAAGGTGACGCCGAGCTACAACGCCTCGAAGGCCGCCATCCACATGCTCAGCGAATCGCTGCGCCTGCAGCTGGCCGACACGTCGGTGAAGGTCCTGGAGCTCGAACCGCCGTCCGTGCAGACGGACCTGCTCCCCGGCCAGGCCGACAACGACCACGCCCAGCCGCTCGCCGAGTTCGTCAGCGAGGTCCTGAACCTCATCGAGACCCAGCCGGACGCCCGCGAGATCCAGGTCGAGCGCGTGAAGTTCCTCCGCTACGGCGAAGCCCGCGGCGACTACGACCAGGTCGTCACCGCCGTCAACGCCTCCGACCCGCACGGCGACTGAGCCGGCCGGCGCGGAGCCGGCCGGCCGCGGGTCACCCGGCTCCGCGAATGACCGGCAGCTCACCGGCGAGCCGGCCGCTGCCGGGGATTTCCTCGCGCGGTGCCGGAACCAGCCCGTTTTCCCGCTCGCCCAGCAGCCGGATCTTCCTCTCCGATTCGCTGCCGGGCTTCGGAAGCAAGACCACCAGAGCCTGGCTCCGGTCTTCGGCGAACAGCGAATGGCGTTCGAGCTCGATCTCGCCGAGCGACGGGTGGACGAGCGTCAGGTGGTCCGCGGCGCAGGACGCAACCTCGTGCAGTTCCCAGAGGCGCGCGAACTCCTCGCTCGCCTCCTGCAGCGCCCGCACCAGCTCGCCGGCGCGGGACCGCGGGCCCATCGACCCGTACGCCGCGCGCAGCGCCGCGACCCGGTACCGGCTCTGGCGCGCGCGATCCTGTTCGGCCCAGTGCCGGCGCCAAGCCGGTTCGGTGAACCACCGGTAGGTCTCGCTGCGGGCCAGGCCCGTGGAGTGCGAGGGGTCGCCGCAGAGCGCGCGGGCGAGATCGTTCTTCACCAGGACGTCGCCGAGGTTCGAGACGATCACCGCGGGCGCGCCGGTGACGAACGGCAGCGCCCGCAGCAACGTGGGGGCGGCCTGCTCGGCGGTGTTCCTGGGATCGGCAACGGGAGCGGTGCGGCCGGCGACGTTGAACAGGTACTCACGCTCGCTCTCGGTCAGGCGCAGCGCGCCGGCCAGCGCCGCGAGCAGCTGCTCGCTCGGCTGCGGGGCGCGTTGCTGTTCCAGGCGCGCGACTTCCTCACGCCGCAACCCCGGCGCGCGCCGCCGCAGGCCCGCGTACAAGCCGACATCTTCTGGGCGCAACTTCGCCCGGCGGAGGCGGAGGAACTCCGCCAATGCGGTTCTGTTCACCCAACGAGTATCGAGCGAACACGGAGCGCAATCCAAGGACCGAAGACCCCTGGGTGCACGATCTCTGCCTGACCGACCTCGGCCGGAACCCGATCGGGCAACCCGTCCGCGTCCGCGGCGCCCGCAGCGCCATCCTCGGATCACGGATCCTCGGGTAACCGCTCTCTGTCGGGCCGGCCCGCACGCCTCCACTGTCGGCGTCATGCATCCAGAGGGGAACACCGTTTTCATCCCGGGCGCGACCAGTGGCATCGGGCTGGCCTTCGCGCTCGAGCTCAGCGCTCGCGGCAACACGGTGATCATCGGCGGGCGCCGGGCCGCGCCGCTGCGCGCACTGGCCCGGCAGCATCCCGAGCTCGACACCGTGCGCATCGACACCACCAAGCCGGCGAGTATCCGCGTCGCCGCCGAGACGGTGCTGGCGAACCACCCGGACCTCAACGTCCTGATCACCATGGCCGGCATCATCCGTGCGGAGGACTGGCACCGGCCCGAGTCGTTCCTGTCGTCGGCGGAAGCGGTGCTGAAAACCAACGTGCTGGGCATGGTCCGCCTGATCGCGGCGTTCGTCGAGCACCTGCAGACGCGCCCGAACGCGACGATCATGACCGTCTCCTCAGGTCTCGCGTTCGCGCCGCACCGGGCGACGCCGAGCTACAACGCGTCCAAAGCCGCCGTCCACCTCCTCACCGAATCGCTGCGACTGCAGCTCGAGGACACCTCGGTGGAGGTGCTGGAGCTGCAACCGCCGGCGGTCCAGACCGACGTCACCGGGCCCCCCATCGAAGGCTGCCAGCCGCTCGGCGAGTTCGTCTCCGAGGTCATGCACCTCATCCAAACCCGGCCGGACGCCACCGAGATCCAGCCCGAGGGCGTGAAGTTCCTCCGCCACTGCGAAGCCCGGGGTGAGTACGGCCAGGTCGTGAAACTGCTCAACGCCACGCCCCTATCCCTGCCCTGACCCCGGCGCTCACGCCAGGTGCGTCGGCTTCCCCGCCAGGATCGTCGCCGTCAGCGGCATGTCCCGCAGCTGGGCCGGCGACAAGTGCGACGGGTCGGCCGCCGTGATCATCAAGTCGGCCACGTCGCCGACGGCGATCCCACGGCGGCCGCCCGAAGCCGCGGCCAAGGCGTCCGCCAGCGGGATCGCCTGCTCCGGGTGCCACGCCGGCCGGTCGTCGTCCGTGCGGCCCACGGCGGCGGCGATCCCGTCCCACGGGTCCAGCGGCGCGACCGGCGCGTCGGAGCCGATTTCCAGGCGGGCGCCGGAATCCAGCAGGGCGCGGTAGGCGTAGGCGCGGTCGGTGCGGCCGTACCAGTGGCGGTCGGCGACATCGCGGTCGTCGGGCTGGTGCGCGGGCTGCACGCTCGCCACGAGGTCCAGTCCGGCGAATCGCGGCACGTCGTCGGAAGACAACAGCTGCGCGTGTTCGATGCGGCCGGGGCAGCCCACGGCGGCGAAGGCGTCGAGGGCGATGGTGTTGGCCTTGTCGCCGATGGCGTGGACCGCCGGCACCAGGCCGTTTTCCCACGCTCGCCGAAGCAACGGCTCGAGTTCCGAAGGCGGAAGCTCAAGCAGGCCAGGCGAATCCGACTCCGGATACGGGTCGTGGCAGTACGCGGTGCGGGTGTTGAGCGAACCGTCCACGAACAACTTGAACGGCCCCACGCTCAGCAACCCGTCGGCCAGCACGTCGCCGGTGCGGTGGCCGCGGGAAATCGCAACGTCCAGTAGCGGCCGCGAAATCACGCAGGACACCCGCGTCGCCGGCGCCACGGCCGCGACGCGGCGAGTCCAATCGGTGACGGTGTCGGCGTACTCGTAGTCCACGATCCCTGTCACACCACGGGAAGCCGCCGCACTGAGCGCGTCGGCGACCCAGCGGTCCTGCACGTCCACCGCCGCCGACGGCAGCGCGGCCGTCGCGGTCATGCAGTCGTTTTCCAGCAGCACGCCCGTCGGGTGGTCGCGGCCGATCAGCTTGAGCGCCGCGGGGCTGAGCCACAGCGTGTGCAGATCCGCGCTGAACAACGCCACCGCGCGGCCCGGCAACGCGCGCTGCAGCAGATCCTTGTGCGGCTTGTCCGGCCAGAGTCCGTCGCGGAAACCAGCGCCGACGACGAGGTCACCCGGCTGGTCGCTCGTCGCCAACAGCCGTCGCAGCAGCAGTTCCACCGCCTCCGCCGCCGAACGCGCGTCGGCCAGCGGGATTCGCCGGCGGAACGTGGCCCACTGCAGGGCGTGCACGTGAGCGTCGACGAGGCCCGGCAGGAGCGTGCCGCCGTGGCCGTCGAGCACGCGCGCGGCGAAGCCCGAACCGGCGCCCGGCTCCTCGATCGCGGCCACGCGGCCGTCGTTCACGCGCACGTCGGCAAGCCCGCCGCCCAGCCCGACCCGCACCCGGCGGAGGAGGAGATCGTCCATCCGCCCAGCCTGCCAGGCCGGTGCGGGGGAAGGGAATCACCGGCCCGACGAGATCACCGCCACCCCGTCACTGCCCGAACGGGTGATGAATGTGCGGCTACGGGAATGCCGGGGTACTCCCGTAGTGTTGACAAAAGTACTCGGCAGCCGTCGCCCGCCGAAGGGTCAGGGCCGGTCAGGGGCGCCGCCTTCACAAGCCGCGCAGGGTTCGACTCCCTCGGTTGCCACGAGCGAGTGGGTGGAGTGTGTCCGCGGAGAGCGCGGACCGTGCTCGCTCGTCGTATTTCCGGGGGTGCAACCCTCGGGCCCGCCCGGAGGGCTTCGCCCCCGGACCCCCAGTGGTGGTCACCACGGTGGGACGGCGTCGCTCGGGTGGGAATTCCTGGGGAAGAGCGGACCAATGTCGCTCGTCGTATGTCGGGGGGTGCAACCCCGGGCCCGCTCGGAGGGCTTCGTCCCCGGACCGCCCGCGGTGGGCACCTTGGTGGGACGGCGTCGCTCGGGTGGGGATTGGTTGGGGAAGAGCGGACCAATGTCGCTCGTCGTGCGGTCTGTGGGGGTGCGAGCCCCAGGTTCTTGCCGGGGGTGCAAGGCCCGGGGCGCGAGCGGTGGTTGGCGTTAGGCCGTTCGTCTCACGTCGAATTGCGGCCGATAGGCTGACTGTCTGATTGATGCGGATGGTCCCGACCTGTGTACTGCTCCGATGACACAGCAGAGATCACGCTGGAGACGGCGGGCCGGGATCATCCTCCTCGCCACCGCCCTCGGCGTCGCCCCCGTCGGGGTGCCCGCTGCGCTCGCCGCGCAGCCCCCTTCGTCTCCCGGAAACCCCACCGCCACTGACGGCAAGACCCTCGATGACTCCGACCGCGCGCTTGTCGCCGAGGCCCAGCGGGCCGGCAAGCGCACCGTGACGCTGCTGGTCGCCGCCGAGCGCGGGCGCTCGAGTGCCGCCGTGAACGACCTCAAGGCCCTCGGCGGTGTGGTCGAGTCCACGGACGCGAAGCTCGACTACGTCAAGGTCGCCGTGCCCGTCGCGAACGCCGAGAAGGCCGCGAAGCTCAAGTCGGTGAACGCCGTGGACGTCGACGGCCTCATCCACCGCGACGACCCGAAGCCCGAAGGCGCGGCCAACCCCGTCCCGCAGCCGGCTCCGGGCAAGAACACCTCGCGCGTGAACCCCTACCTGCCCACCGGCGACACCTACGCCGCGCAGTTCGGCCAGACCTTCGGCGGCTGGGACGGCAAGGGCACCACCGTCGCCGTGCTCGACTCCGGCGTCGACCTCGACAGCCCCGCGCTGGCCAAGACCAGCCACGGCGACCGCAAGATCGTCGACTGGTACAACGCCAACGCCACCAACTCCGGGGACGGCACATGGGTGCAGCAGTCCACCCAGACCTACACCGGCACGTTCGCGTCGAACGGCCGCGACTGGACCGCGCCCGCCACCGGCGGCCCGTACACCCTCGGCCTGTTCAAGGAGACCGCGGGCGACCTCGGCGGCGCCGGCAGCGAGACCGGCGGCGACCTCGACCGCGACGGTGACCGCACCGACTCGTGGGGCGTGCTGCTCGACACCGCCACCAAGCAGGTGCGCGTGGACCTCGACGGCGACGGCGACTTCACCGACGAAAAGCCGATGTCGGACTACGCCAAGAACTTCGACGTCGGCTACTTCGGCACCGACAACCCGGCCACCGACCGCGCCGAGCGCATGGCGTTCGTGGTGCAGACCGACAAGCCGGGCTTCGTGAACATCGGTATCGCGGGCGCCGAGCACGGCACGCACGTGGCCGGCATCGCGACGGGCAACGACCTTTTCGGCGGCAAGATGGACGGCGCCGCCCCGGGTGCGAACGTGATGGCCGTGAAGGTGTGCCTCACCACGGAATCCTGCACCTCCAGCGGTCTGCTCGACGGCGTGGTCTACGCCGCGAGCCACGGCGCCGACGTCATCAACATCTCCATCGGCGGCCTGCCCGCGCTCAACGACGGCAACAACGCGCGCGCGGAGCTCTACAACCGCACCATCGCCGAGTACAACGTGCAGATCTTCATCTCCGCGGGCAACTCCGGCGCGGGCGCGAACTCCGTCGGCGACCCGTCGGTGGCCACGGACGCGATCAGCGTCGGCTCGTACATCACGCGCGAGACGTGGCTGTCGAACTACGGCTCCAAGGTGAAGACCGCCGAGGCGTTGCACCCGTTCTCCTCGCGCGGCCCGCGCGAAGACGGTGGCTTCAAGCCGGACATCATCGCGCCCGGCGCGGCGATCTCCACCGTGCCGCGATGGGAGGCGCCGGGTCCGGTCGCGGGCACGTACGAGCTGCCCGCCGGCTACGCGATGCTGCAGGGCACGTCGATGGCCTCGCCGCAGGCGACGGGTGCGGCGGCGCTGCTGGTGAGCGCGTACAAGGCGACGCACCACGGCCAGCGTCCGCCGGTCGCGGCGCTGCGTTCGGCGATCAAGTCCACGGCGCGGTTCGTGCCGGGGATCGGCGCCTACGAACAGGGCGCCGGGCTGTTCAACGTACCCGCCGCTTGGGTCGCGCTGTCGCTGAACCCGAAGCCGGACACGGTGACCACCGCCGTCGACGTGCACACCGTGCAGGCGAACCTGCTCAAGCCCACCCCGGGCGTCGGCGTCGGCATCCACGACCGCGAGGGCGTGACCGTCGGGAAGTCCTACACGCGCACGTACACGCTCACACGCACGTCCGGTTCTTCACACCCGGTGGTGTATTTCGCACGCTGGGTGGGCAACGACGGAACATTCTCCTCGGGTTCCCTGGTGTCTTTGCCACTCAACAAGGCCGTTTCCTTCCAGGTGAAGGTGAACCCCGAACAGGCCGGTGCGCATTCGGCACTGCTGTACCTGGACAACCCGCTGACGGTCGGCGTCGACGTGCAGACCATGAACACGGTCTTCGCGCCGGCCGAGTTCGCCTCGTCGGGCATCTTCACCGCGTCGGGCAAGATCGCGCGCAACCAGTCGGTGAGCTACTTCCTGCGCGTGCCGCAGGGTGCGAGCTCGCTGCAGGTCGACCTGACCGGCGGCGGTGACCCGGGCAAGGGCCAGGTGCGTTTCCTGCGCTACGACCCTACCGGCGTTCCGGTCGACAGCAACACCTCCACCAACTGCTACAACCCCGACGCGGGCGCGGGCTGCATCGGCGGCACACCGACCAGCCGCACGCTGACCAACCCGCTGCCGGGCGTCTGGGAGATCACGGTGGAGGCGCGGCGGACGTCCGATGTGGACACCGCGCCGTACCAGCTGACGGTTTCCGCGCTGGGCACCGCGATCACGCCGAATCCGGACGACCTCGCGTCGGCTCCGCTGGGTGCCGCGGTGGATCGCACGTACACGGTGAAGAACTCGCTCAAGGCGTTCACCGGGCACGTGGTGGGCAGCACGTTCGGCAGCGCGAAGATCACGCGGCCGACGATCGCCCAGGACGCCTCCTCGCAGACGCAGCTGAATGTGCTGCCGGGTTCATCCTCGCTGACGGTCACGATCGGCAACACCGCCGACACCGCCGCCGACCTGGACCTTTCGGTGTACAACTGCAGCAGCGGTTCGTGCGTCCTCGCGGGCCAGAGCGCCGACGGTGACTCCGAGGAGTCGGTGACGATCCAGAACCCGGCCGCGGGCGGCTGGGTCGCGGTCGTCGACGGGTACTCCGTGCCCACCGGGACCACGGCGTACGACTACCTGGACGTGTTCGTGAACCCGTCGTTCGGCGGCGTCACGGTGACCGACCCGGTCGCCGCGCACGCCTCGGGCACCACGTGGACCGTGCCGGGTGTCGTGACGGCCTCGGCCGCTCCGGCGCCGGCCGCGTGCTGCGCGGCCAGCTCTCGGTGGTCGACGACGCGGGCGCGACCGTGGGCGGCGGCATCGTGCTGGTGCGCTCGGTGAGCTAGGTGTTCTCCGGGGAGCGCGCCGCCGCGCTCCCCGGAAGCACACCCTGCGCCGCCTTCTCGCCGCTGCGGCCGCCACCGCGGCCGCGCAGGATGTAGGCGATCCCCACCGCGATGAGGCCGCCGGCGATCGGGCCGGCCAGGTAGGCCCACCACGACGTCCAGTCGCCTCGCACCAGCGCGGGCCCGAACGAGCGCGCCGGGTTCATCGACGCGCCGCTGACCGCCGCTCCCCAGAGCCCGGCCAGCGCGATGTAGCTGCCCACGGCGATCGCCGCCGACGGCCCCACCTGCTGCGCGCCCGAGGCGCTGCCCAGGATCACGCTCACCAGGCCCGTGGTCAGCACGAGCTCCCACAGCATCGCCGTGACGGTGCTGATCCCGCTGCCGGGCAGCGTCAGCCCGGCGTCGCCCTGCTTGCCGAGCAGCACACACAGCAGCAGCGTGGCCAGCGCCGCGCCGACGAACTGCGTCACGAGGTAGGCGGGCACGCGTTTCCAGGGAAAGTCACCGCGCGTCGCGAACGCCAGCGTCACCGCCGGGTTGAGGTGGGCGCCGGGGACCGTGCGCATGAACAGGATGATCGCGGCCACCATCAACGCCGGGGCCACGACCTGCGCCGACGTCAGGATCACCGAGCCGCCGAACCGGGCGTTGACGACTCCGCCGCCCACGGCGACGAGGACCAGCAGGAAGGTGCCGAACAGCTCGGAGAACAACCGCCGCCCCTCGTAGCGGTCGTTCCAGAAGTCGAACTCGCCGGCCACGGAGTTCGGCTGGCCCATCGAGCGCAACGCGACTTCGGCGTGGCGCACGCGCGCCTGGTCGGCTGTCCGGGCAGTCGGCTGGGCGTCATCGAACACCTCGCTTCGGGGGCTTCGCCGTCACCGTCGGCCCGCCGGTGCCGCGGTCACCTCACCCGTCGGGGATGAGCCGGGGTCAGGAACGGTCCCGGGTCGGCCAGCACGTGGTGGATCGTGCGCCCGGCCGCGCCCAGGGTGGCGGCGTCACCGCCCACAGTGGACGGTGCGAGCGTCGGGACGGAGCCGCGCAGCCGGCCCAGGCGGTCGGCCAGCACGGTTTCCGCGGCGGGCGCCAGCCACGGGAACAGCGGGGCGAAGACACCGCCGAGCACCACGTGGTCGAGGTCGAGCAGGTTGACGGCCGAGGACAGCGCGAGGCCGACCGCTTCGCCCGCCGCGGTGGTGGCCTGGACGGCGGCGGGATCGTTCGTGCCGAGGTTGCCGAGCAGCTCGTGGACGCTCGCCACGCCCGCGGCTTCGAGCAGAGCCTCTTGTCCCGCATAGGTTTCCAGGCAGCCGGACGCGCCGCAGCGGCAGCGCGGGCCCCTCGGGGAGACGACGACGTGGCCCAGCTCGCCGGCGAGGCCATGGGTGCCGGGGAACAGCGCCGAGTCCACGACCAGACCGGCGCCGATGCCGACCTCGCCGGAGACGAACAGGAAGTCGGACGGGCCGGCGCCGAACCAGAGCTCGCCCAGCGCGCCGAGGTTGGCCTCGTTGTCGAGCGTGACGGACACGGGCAGGTGCAGCATGTCGGCGGCGCGGACGTCGCTCCAGCCGAGGTTGGGGGCGCTGAACAGCACGCCGTCGCCGACCGGGCCGGACACGGCGAGGACGGCGCCGGCGACGGTCAGGTCTTCCGCCGCGGCGAGGGCCGCCTCGGCGAGGTTTTGCAGCTCCCCCAGCACTTCCTCGGGGCGGGAACCGCGGTTGTCGCGCTCGCGGCGTTCGGTGAAGCGCACGGTGCGGGCGAGGTCGAGCAGGCAGACGGCGAGGTAGTCGACGTTGATCTCCAGCCCCAGCGACGCCACGCGCGCGCCGGAGAGCACGACCTCGACGCCGGGACGGCCGCGTTCGCCCGCGCGGGCCGGGCCGGTCTCGGCGAGGAAACCGGCGTCGAGCAGGTCGCCGACGAGCTTCGACACGGTGGACTTGGTGAGGCCGGTGAGCTCCGCGAGCGCCGCGCGGGTGAGCGGGCCGCGCCCGGCGACCTCGCCGAGCACCAGCTCGAGGTTGCGCGCGCGCATCGAGTCGTGCCGCACCGCCTGCGTCATCCCCGTGGCCTCCTTCCGGAACTGTACCGAGGCCCCGGTGAAGCGGTGGCCCTTGACGGGCGGGCCTCCGGGGCGCATATTTAGTCTACAACGTGAACTAAATGGTGCACTGGACTGAAACTGGATTGAAGGGGACCGTCATGACCGACTTCGCGCCCACTCCGGACGACAAGTTCTCGTTCGGCCTGTGGACCGTGGGCTGGCCCGCCGCCGACCCGTTCGGCGTGGCGACGCGGCCGGCGCTGGACCCGGTGGAGAGCGTGCACCGCCTGGCCGAACTGGGCGCCTACGGCGTGTCCTTCCACGACGACGACCTGCTCGCCACCGAGCCCGACCGCGACACGGCGATCAAGAAGTTCAAGGCGGCGCTGGAGGCCACGGGCCTGAAGGTGCCGATGGCGACCACCAACCTGTTCACGCACCCCGTGTTCAAGGACGGCGGCCTGACCAGCAACGACCGCGACATCCGCCGCTACGCGCTGACGAAGGTGCGCCGCAACCTCGACCTGGCCGCCGAGCTCGGCGCCTCCACGTACGTGCTGTGGGGTGGCCGCGAAGGCGCCGAGTCCGACGCGGCGAAGGACGTGCGCGCCGCGCTGGACCGCTACAAGGAGGGCCTCGACCTCCTGGCCGACTACGCCGTGTCCCAGGGTTACGGCATCCGGTTCGCCCTGGAGCCCAAGCCCAACGAACCCCGCGGCGACATCCTCCTGCCCACGATCGGGCACGCGCTCGGCCTCATCTCGCAGCTGGAGCGCCCGGAGCTGTTCGGCCTCAACCCCGAGGTCGGCCACGAGCAGATGGCCGGCCTGAACTTCGTGCACGGCATCGCGCAGGCCCTGTGGCAGGGCAAGCTCTTCCACATCGACCTCAACGGCCAGCACGGCCCCAAGTACGACCAGGACCTCATCTTCGGCCACGGCGACCTGACGTCGGCGTTCTTCCTGGTGGACCTGCTGGAGACCGCCGGCTACGACGGCCCGCGCCACTTCGACTACAAGCCGCCGCGCACCGAGGACGCCGCCGACGTGTGGGACTCGGCCGCCGCGAACATGCGGATGTACTTGATCCTGAAGGAAAAGGCCGCCGCGTTCCGGGCGGACCCCGAGGTGGCCGCCGCGCTGTCGGCTTCGCGCGTCGACGAGCTGTCAGTGCCGACGGTGGCCCCTGGTGAGACTCTCGACGACCTGGCGGCGGACTCGTTCGACGTCGAGGCGGCGGGTAAGCGGGGGTATCACTTCACCCGGTTGAACCAGCTGGCGTTGGAGCACCTGCTCGGCACCCGGTGACGGATTTTCCCCGGTGGCGGGGTAGGCCGTTTGCTGGTCGCGAGGTGGTCCGGACGACTATCTTGTGTACTCGCCAGCACGGTCCCCGCCACCGAGGAGTCCCCACCATGATCGACGGTCCACAGCAGAGCCCGGACGCGCCGGAACCCCAGCCGGACGCGAGCTTCCCGCCGCCGCCGCAAGGGCCGGTGTTGCGGTACACGCCGGGGCAGCCGCCCGCGTACGAGGCCGGGCGGCTGAGTGGCGGGACGCAGGAGGCGTGGAGTACTCCGGCCGGAGCGGCGCAACAGCCGGCCGCCGCAGGGTTCGCCGGAGCGCCGCAGCAGCCCGGCTCTCCCCAGCAGCAACAGCCCGGCGTTCCCCAGCAGTGGGCCGGACAGCCCGCGACTCTCCAGCCGAAGCCGGGCGAAGGCAACGTCACCCCCGCCGTCCTCGCGTTGGTGTTCGGCGTTCTCGGGCTGGTGGTGCCGTTCCTGCCCTTGCCGCTGGACAACGTGCGGGTGTGGATCGCGTTTCCGTTCGCCGTGGTCGGGCTGGCGCTGGGGATCGCGGGCTGCGTGGGGCGGCGGCCGATGAAGGCGCTGGCCGTGATCGGGATCGTGTGCGCCGGCCTGGCGCTGGTGGCAGGTGTGATCATGGTCGGCAACCGGGTGGCCGCCGATGCCCATGCGGCGCCAGTGGCCGTGCCGGCGAACCGGTAGCGGAGGCACTGTAACGGCGCAATTGCCTGCTGAAAATGCCGGCCGCCCGTTTTACCCGTCGAGTGTTGCGCGATCACACTTGTCCGTTGATGACAACAAACCTTCCTGGTACTCGTTGACAAGCCACGAAATGGTGGCAGCTGGCGGCCGATGGTCACCAGTTCGACAAAGGGAGGTTCTGTTTATGAAGCTCGCATTCTTCCTCAAGAACAAGCTCTCCGGACACAAGAGCCTGAAGGCGTTCGCCTGGTACCAGTGGATCTGAGCGGTAACCAGATAGTCGACTTTTGTGCTGCGGCGTCCGGTTTCCGACCGGGCGCCGCGGCCCGACTTCGAGGACGGTTGTGAGCATTTCAGAAGCAGGCCGCCTCTCGCGGCAGACGAAATTCAGCCCGCGACTCGAAAACTTGTTGCGGAAGTATCGCGGCGCAGATGTTTTCCGGTTGGAGAAAGACACGATCGGAGTAGCGGGCGCCGAGGCGATGGACGCGGTGTTGCGGGCCCGGCCGGCAACCGACGTCGAACGGCCGACGTTCAAACCGGTGAGCGGGAAACCCGTCGAGCGACGTGAGTCCTCCGCACTGATGCAGGCGCTGGGGCACGACGTGCGGACGGCCTTGAAGACCCCCCTCGAGGACCACGTCGACCTTTCCGGCGAATGGCCGCTCGTCGGGCACAACTACCTGCGCGACCTGGTGTTCGGTCCCGACCCGTACCGGCTCAAGGTGCTGGTGGATCGCTCGCTGGAGCTGACGCCCAAACTGACCTGGACCGTGGTCGCCACCGGTGCCGCGCTGCCCGGCCGCCCGCAACCGGACGACCCGCTGTCCTCGGTCGCCGGCCTGACCGCCAACGCGACGGGCTACCAGCAGCGACGGCGCGCGCTGTTCCTGTACCGACGGGTCGCGGGCCCGATCTGCTTCACCATCGCCGCGACCGTCACCGCCGTACTCTGGCTCGGCTCGCCGTTCGACGACGACGTGCCGAACGCTCACCTCATCCACGAAGCACTGCGGATGCTGCCGCCGTCGTGGAACATCCTGCGCCGGGCATCGCCGGAGTTCTCCGAAATCGACAGCAGGATCGGCCTCGACGACGATGTGCTCCTGCTCCCCCTGCTCAGCCACCGCGACCCGCGCCTGTGGGAAGCTCCCGACGAGTTCCGGCCGCAGCGCTGGCGCGACCTCGACCCCGAGACCCACCCGGGTTATCTGCCGTTCGGCCACTCGAACGAACGCTGCTGGGGCCGCCGCATGGTCATGCCGCTGGCCGAACGGCTGCTCGACCTCCTGCGCCGCGACGGCTACTCGGTCGACCCCCGGCAGACCCAGGCCACCGTGCCGCTCGCCGGGCTGATGGAACCCACCGGCGTACGGGTCGGCCGCCACTCCCGATGAACACCGCCGACCGGCCTCAGTCCCGCTTCGACGAGAACGCCGCGTCGAACGCCGCCGTCGGGGGTGTGAAGTTCAGCCGCTTCACGAACTCCAGCGCCTCCGGCGCGCCGGTCAGGCGGTCCATGCCGGCGTCTTCCCATTCGATGGAGACGGGGCCGTCGTAGGCGATGGCGTTGAGCATGCGGAAGACGTCTTCCCACGGGACGTGGCCGTGGCCGGTGGACACGAAGTCCCAGCCGCGGCGCGGGTCGGCCCACGGCAGGTGGGAGCCCAGCCGGCCGTTGCGGCCGTTGAGCTGCTTGCGGGCCTCCTTGCAGTCCACGTGGTAGATCCGGTCCTTGAAGTCCCACAGGAACCCCACGGGGTCGAGGTCCTGCCAGACGAAGTGCGACGGGTCGAAGTTCAGGCCGAAGGCCGGGCGGTGGCCGATCGCCTCCAGCGTGCGCACGGTCGTCCAGTAGTCGTAGGCGATCTCACTCGGGTGGACCTCGTGGGCGAAGCGGACGCCGACCTCGTCGAACACGTCGAGGATCGGGTTCCAGCGCGCCGCGAAGTCCTCGTAGCCGCGGTCGATCATCGACTGCGGCACCGGCGGGAACATCGCCACGGTGTGCCAGACCGACGATCCCGTGAAACCGACCACAGTGGACACCCCCAGCAACGCGGCCGCCCGCGCGGTGTCCTGCATCTCCGCGGCCGCCCGCTGCCGCACGCCCTCCGGTGCGCCGTCGCCCCAGATGCGGGCGGGCAGGATGGCCTCGTGGCGCTCGTCGATGGGGTGGTCGCACACGGCCTGGCCCACCAGATGGTTCGAGATCGTCCACACCCGAAGGTCGTACTTGGCGAGGGTGTCCAGTTTGGACTGCACGTACCCGCCGTCGGAAAGCGCTTTGTCGACTTCGAAGTGGTCACCCCAGCAGGCGAGCTCGAGGCCGTCGTAACCCCACCCGCTCGCGAGGCGGCAGACCTCCTCGAACGGCAGGTCGGCCCACTGCCCGGTGAACAGCGTCAGCGGTCGTGCCATCGAAAAACCTCCTGATCAGACAACGGTCCACACGGAATCGGCGGCGGCGCTGCGTTCCACCGCGTCGAGCACACGCTGCACCTGCAGCCCGTCGGCGAACGACGGCGCCGGGTCGGTGCCCGAGCCGAGCGCCACGAGGAAATCGCGCACCTCGTGGGTGAAGGTGTGCTCGTAACCCAGGCCGTGACCCGGCGGCCACCACGCCCCGACGTACGGATGCTCGGGCTCGGTCACGAGGATCCGGCGGAACCCGGCGACCGACGGGTCCAGGGTGTGGTCGTGGAAGTGCAGCTCGTTCATGGCCTCGAAGTCGAAGGCGAGGCTGCCCGCGGAACCGTTCAGCTCGATGCGCATCGAGTTCTTGCGCCCAGCCGCGAACCGCGTCGCTTCGAAGCTGCCCAGCGCGCCCGAGGAGAAGCGCGCCGTGAACAATGCGGCGTCGTCCACCGTCACCTCACCCCGGGCGGACCCCGAGGAAGCCGCCGGCCCCGACGACGACGCCACCAGCGGCCGCTCCCGGACGAACGTCTCCGTCACCGCGCTCACGCCCGAAATCCGTGACCCCGTCAGGAACTGCGCGAGATCCACTATGTGCGCGCCGATATCGCCGAGAGCGCCCGACCCCGCGCGCTCCTTCTGCAACCGCCACACCAGCGGGAATTCGGGATCGACGATCCAGTCCTGCAGGTACTGCGCCCGCACGTGCCGCAGCTCCCCCAGCCGCCCGTCGGCCACCAGCGACCGCGCGAACGCCAGCGCCGGCACCCGCCGGTAGTTGAACGCCACCATCGACCGCACCCCGCGCGCGGCCGCTTCCTCGGCGGCAGCGGCCATCGCCGCGGCTTCGGCGACCGTGTTGGCCAGCGGTTTCTCACACAGCACGTGCTTGCCGGCCGCGAGCGCGGCCAGCGCGATCTCCGCGTGCGTGTCCCCCGGCGTGCAGATGTCGACGAGCCCCACCTCGTCCGACTCCACAAGCCGTTTCCAGTCCGTCTCCACGGAAGCCCAGCCGAGCTTCTCCGCGGCAGCCGACGCCGCCGCGGCGTCACGTCCGCACAGCACCGCCATCCGCGGTGTCAGCGGCACGTCGAAGGCATGGTGCACGGTCCGCCAGGCCTGGGAGTGGGCCGCGCCCATGAAGGCGTAGCCCACCATCCCGACGCCGATCTGCCCGGCCATCGAAAGCCCTTTCACTCGAACGAAACCGGCAGGTACTTGTCCACGTTCTCCTTCGTCACGACCGCCGAGAACGTGGTCACCGAAGCGGGGATCTCCTGCTCCGCCAGGTCCGACACGCCCTTCGCCTGCCCGAGCAGCCGCGCCAGGCGCACGGCGGACGCGGCCATCGTCGGCGGGTAGAGCACGGTGGCCTTGAGGACGGAGTTGTCGCTCTTGATCGCCTCCATCGCGGCCTTCGACCCGGCGCCGCCGACCATCAGGAAGTCCGACCGGCCGGCCTGGCGCACGGCCTGCAGCGCGCCCACTCCCTGGTCGTCGTCGTGGTTCCAGATCGCGTTGAACTGCGGGTGCGCCTGTAGCAGCTCGGCCATGCGCGCCTGCCCGGTCGGCACGGTGAACTCGGCGGCGGCGCGGCCGACCTTGCGGATACCCGGGTAGTTCGCCAGCGCGTCGTCGAAGCCCTGGGTGCGCTGGGCGGTGAGCTCGAGCGTGTCGATGCCGGCGAGCTCGAGCACGGTGCCCTGCCCCTTGAGCTGCTGGCCGATGTAGTTGCCCGCGTTCACGCCCATTCGGTAGTTGTCCCCGCCCACCCACGTGCGGTAGGCCTGCGGCGAATCGAAGATCCGGTCCAGGTTGATCACGGGGATGCCCGCGTCCATCGCCTTGCGCCCGGCCGGCGTGAGCTGCTTGCCGTCGGCCGGCAGCACCACGAGCACGTCGACCTTGCGGTTGATCAGCGCGTCGATCTGCGCCGACTGCGTGGCGGCGTCGTTCGAGCCTTCGGCGACGACGAGCTCCACATCGGAATGACGCTGCGCTTCGGCTCGCGCGTTGACGGTGATCGCGTTGAGCCAGCCGTGGTCGGCCTGCGGCCCGGCGAACCCGACCGTGACTCGCTTGCCCGGCGCGTCCTGGGCGCCTTGGGGAGCGGTCGCGGCGGCGGGTGGTGGTTCCTCGTTGCTCGTGCACGCGGCGAGCGCGCCCACGCCCGCAAGGGTCGCTCCGGTCAGGAACGCACGGCGGCGGATGTCGGTGTTCATCGGGTGGTCCTCTCACTCGAGTAGAGCGAAGCCCGCCGCTGCACGAGCACGGCGAGCACGATGATCACGCCCTTGGCCAGCTGCTGCACGGCCGTGGGCAGGTTGTTGAGGGTGAACAGCACGCTGATGACCGTGAACACGAGCACCCCGAGCACGGAGCCGACGAGGGTGCCGCGGCCACCGGAGAGCAGGGTGCCGCCGATGATCACCGCGGCGATGGCGTCGAGCTCGTAGAGGTTGCCGTTGCCCGACGTGCCACTGGAGGTGAGGATGATCAGCATCACGCTGGCGATGCCGCAGCACAGTCCGGAAAGGACATACAGCAGGCAGGTGTGCAGCTTCACGTTGATGCCGGCCAGGCGCGCGGCCTCCAGGTTGCCGCCGATCGCGTAGGTGCGGCGGCCGAAGGTGGTGCGGTTGAGCACGAGCCAGCCGACGAGCGCGACGGCCGCGAAGATCAGCACCAGCGGCGGGATGCCGAGCACGTAGCTGTCCTGGTAGCCGAGGTCGACGAGCGCCTGGTTGCTCGACGTCACCGTCTGCGTGCGCCCTTGCGAGAGCTGGATCGCCAGGCCGCGGGCCGATGCGAGCATCGCCAGCGTGCCGATGAACGCGACCAGGCGCCCGTACGCGATGAGCAGCCCGCTGACCAGACCGCAGCCGACTCCGACGGCCACGGCGGTGAACACGATCCCGGTGATGCCGAACTGCTGGGTGGAGCGCGTGGTCGCCCACACCGTCGCGAGCGCGACCACCGCCCCGACGGACAGGTCGATGCCGCCACCGATGATCACGAACGTCATGCCCACGGTGATCACGCCGATGACCGACGCCTGCGTGAGCACCAGCACCACCGTGCCGGTGGTGAGGAACTGGCCCGGTTCGGTCAGCGCGCCGATCAGCACCAGCACGGCCAGCACCCCGACCAGCCCGAGGTTGCGTGCCTCCCGCAGCCGCACCGAGAACCGGCGCGCAGGCTCGGGTGCCACCGCCTGGTCAGCGTTCATTCCGCACGCTCCTGCTCCTCGAGGATGAGATCCAGCACGGCCGATTCGTCGAGGTCGCGCCCGCGCGCCTCGGTGAGCACGCGGCCTTCGCGCAGCACCAGCACCCGGTCGGCCAGGCCGAGCACCTCCGGCAGCTCGCTGGAGACGAGCACGATCGCGACGCCGGAATCGGCCAGGTCGCGGATCACGCGGTACAGCTCGGCCCGCGCGCCGACGTCGACGCCACGGGTCGGCTCGTCGAGCAGCAACACACGGCAGCCCTTGAGCAGCCAGCGCGCGAGCACCGCCTTCTGCTGGTTGCCACCGGACAGCTTGCCCGCGGGCCGGCGGATGTCGGGCGGGCGCAGGTCGAGGGCCTCGGTGTGGCGGCGGACGGCGGCGGTCTCGGCGCGGGAATTGAACCAGCCGAACCGCGCGTAGCGGCGCAGCGAGGCGAGGGAGACGTTGCGGGCCACGGATTCCTGGAGCAGCAGGGCCTGGCTCTTGCGTTCCTCCGGCGCGAGGCCGAGGCCGGCGCGGACGGCTGAGGTCACGCCTTTCCGCAATGGTTTGCCGGCGAGCTTCACGTGGCCGGTGGTGGGTTTCCTCGCGCCGTAGACGGTTTCCAGGACTTCGGACCGGCCCGACCCGACCAGCCCCGCGAGCCCGACGATCTCGCCTTCCCGCACGGTGAACGACACGTCTTCGAACGAGCCGGCCACGGTCAGGTTCTCGACCTCCAGCAGCACCGGGCGGTCGTCGAACACGTCTTCGGCCGGCCGGGGCGGGAAGAGGTACTCGACGCGGCGGCCGGTCATCAGCGCGACCAGTTCGGTGGTCGGCGTGGTGCGGGCCGGGAGCCCGGTGGCCACGGTGTGGCCGTCTTTCAGGACCGTGACGCGGTCGCCGATCTCGCGGATCTCTTCGAGCCGGTGGGAGATGTAGACGACGGCAACGCCGCGTTCGGTGAGGCCGCGGATCACGCGGAAGAGGTTCGCGACTTCGTCACTGGCGAGGACGGCCGAGGGTTCGTCGAGCACGATCAGCCGCGCGTCGAGTGACAGCGCGCGGGCGAGGCTCACGATCTGCTTGCCCGCGGCCGAGAGGGAGCCGACCTCGCGTTCCACGCGGATCTCGCGGTGGCCCAGGCGATCCAGGAGTTTCCGCGCCTCGGCTCGCATGGTCGTGCGGCGCACCCAGCCCACGCTGGCCTGCTCGTGGCCGAGGAAGATGTTCTCCGCCACGGAAAGCCCGTCGACGAGGTCGAGCTCCTGGTACAGCGTCGCGATGCCGCACTTGATGGCGGCGGTGGGGTTGGGCAGCTCCACGGGCTCGCCGCCGACACGGATCTCCCCCGTGTCGGGCCGGTGGGCGCCGGCGAGCACCTTGATCAACGTGGACTTGCCGGCGCCGTTCTGGCCGAGCAGGCAGTGCACTTCGCCTTCGGCCACGCTCAGCTCGACGTCGTCGAGGGCGCGCACGCCGGGGAAACCCTTGCCGATCCCGGTCATTTCGAGAAGCGTCATCCGCTGTCCCTCTCCCCAGCTCCAGCTCCGGCGGCGACCCGTGCGGGGTCGTCGAACACGGCGTCCAGCGCCACGTTGGCCCCGCCGCGCGAGGCGGCCGAGAAGCCCAGCCACGACAGCTCCACGCGGCAACCGCCGATGTCGGGCGCGACCACGCGGGCCTTGAGCTCGGCCATCATCGGGCCGAGCAGATATGGGCCGAGCTGCGCGAAATAGCCGCCGAGCAGCACCACGCGCGGGTTGAACACGTTCACGAGCACGGCCGCGCCGATGCCGAGCCCGGTGCCCACCTGGGCGAGTGCGTCGAGCGTGCGGCGATCCTTCAGCTCCGCGCGGCGGCGCAGCATGTCGAGGCGCTGTTCGAGGTCCAGCGACGGATCGTGCACCGGGTCGTTGGGCTCGGCCGCGAGCCGCAGCATCCCGGCGAGGCCCACGATCGTCTCCCAGCAGCCGCGCCGGCCGCAGCCGCAGCGCCGGCCGTTCGGGTCGAGCTGGATGTGGCCGATCTCGCCGGAAAACCCTTCCGCGCCACCGAGGAGCCGGCCCCCGGAGATCACGCCGCCGCCGACGCCGATCTCGCCGGTGAGGTACACGAGGTCCGCGGTGCCGGCGACGCTGCCCATCGCGTGCTCGCCGAGCGCGCCGAGGTTGGCGTCGTTGGCCATGCGGATCGGGAATCCCAGGCGGCCCAGGCGTTGGGTGAGCCGTTCGGTCAGGCCGGTGACCACGGGGACGTCGGTCCAGTGCAGGTTGGGCGCGAACGCCACGGTGCCGGCCTCCACGTCGACGAGGGCCGGAATCGCCAGCGTCAGCCCGACCGGCGCGACCTTGAGGCGACGGCACTCCCGCAGCGCTCTCGCGGCCAGTTCGGCCGTCGCGTCGAGGACCTTGGCCGGAGGAAGCGCTTGCACGTCGAGCGCCACGCGCTGTTCGAAGAGGACGGTGCCGGTGAGATCCAGGGCCAGCGCGGTGAGGTAGTCGACGTTCACCTCGACGCCCACTCCGCCCACCCCACGCCCGTCGAGCTCCACGATCGTGCCCGGCCGCCCGACCGACCCCGCGCGGTCCAGCTCGCCCTCCCGCGCCAGCCCGCGCTCGACCAGCTCCGCGACGAGGCTCGACACCGTGGCCTTGTTCAGGCCCGTCTCCGCCGCGATGCCCGCCCGCGACCGCGGCCCCGCGTCACGCAGGTGCCGCAGCACGAGCGCGAGGTTGCTGCGCCGCACCGAGGCCTGGTCCGCCGGCCGCGGTGGGCCGACGGGTCTCAGAGGCAGGGAGGAGTCCACGCCGACACCGCCAAGTTCGTCTGGTGGGGCAACAAATTAGGTCAGCGCGAACGGAGGGGTCAACGATGGAGGGATGGTAACGATCCCGGCAAAAGGCCCGAATTGCCGACGTGACCTGGGGAAACTGTTCTTCGGGGCGGCGTGGGCAGTCCTTCGGATGGAGCACCGATTGAGACAATCGACGCCCGAACCACTCACCCGTTCGGCTTCAGTCGCCCGGATGAGCCGGCCGGACGGCTTCGCGTCGGCCGCTGGGCCACCCGGGTGAACGCCGCGGGGTGGCTGCGTGGGAATTCGTTGGAAACGGCTGTTTGTCACCGTTCGGCGCGGCAAGTCGAAAGTCCTGCACGGCTCCGGATTTATTCGCGCGACGTTCAGTGTCGCCTGTGCCTACACTTCCGCCCAACGCGCTGACGGAACCGAGTAGCGCGGGGTTCCGCGCCCACAGAGAGCCGCCATCGCTGAGAGGCGGCGCCGCGCCCCCGCCGCGAAGACACTCCCGAGTAGCGGGGAGGCAATGCCCCGCCGGCCGGCCCCCGACACCGGGCTCAGTTTTCGAGGCTGCCGTTGTCCCGGCGGCGAAGGTGCGGTGGTACCGCGAGTTCCCTTCTCGCCCGCACCCCCAAGGGTTCGCCCAGTTCACTCGAGGAGAGTGGATGTCCCCTCGCACCCTGGTGGCCGACCTGCCCGCGCACGCGGGCGCCACCGTGACCATCGCCGGCTGGCTCCACCGCCGGCGCGCCCTGAAATCCGTGCCGTTCCTGGTGATCCGGGACCGGACGGGGCTGGCTCAGGTGGTGTTCAGTGCGCCGCCTCACCCCGGCCCGAACACGCCCCCGCCCTCCCAGGGGGGCGTCCCCGAGTCAATTCTATCGCCCACCCCCGACAAAAACGGGCACCAAGCCGAAATGCGCCCGAGTTGCCCACAACTCGGCGCGGGTGTGGACAAGTTTTCCGACGGCACCGAAATCGCGCAGCTGAGCGAAGAAACCGTTGTCGAGGTCACCGGACGAGTCGTAGCCAACAAACAGGCACCCGGCGGCATCGAGATCGTGGAAGCGACCATCGAAGTCCTTGCCACACCTGAGAAACGGCCGCCATTCGACCTCTACCGGCCGACGATTCCCGCCGCGTTGCCCACGGTGCTGGACAACGCGGCCGTCGCACTCAGGCATCCCGAGCTGAAGCGGCGCCACGAGATCGCGGCCCGAAGCGTCGCGGCGTTCCGGCGCGCCCTCGACCACCGCGGCTTCACCGAGGTTCACACACCCAAAATCGTGGCCACCAGCACGGAATCCGGCGCCAACGTCTTCCAACTCGACTACTTCGGCAAACCCGCCTACCTCGCCCAGTCACCGCAGTTCTTCAAACAGGCGTTGGTCGGCGTCTTCGAACGCTTCTACGAAGTCGGCCCGGTCTTCCGCGCCGAACCCCACGACACCGCGCGCCACCTCGCGCAGTACACGAGCCTCGACGCGGAACTCGGTTTCATCACCGACCATCGCGACGTGATGGCTGTGCTGCGGGACGTCATCGCCGAGATGGCCACCGCGGTCGGGCCCGAAGCGCCGGCCGTCCCCGCCGCGATCCCGACCATCTCCTACCCCGCAGCACAGGAGATCCTGCACAGCACCGAACCCGACCTCTCCCCCGAGGACGAACGCCGGCTCGGCGAATGGGCGCTGGACAACCACAACTCGGAATTCCTCTACGTCACCGGCTACCCCATGACCAAACGCCCCTTCTACACCCACCCCGACCCGAGCGCGCCGGAGCTGTCCAACAGCTTCGACCTCCTCTTCCGCGGCCTGGAACTGGTCACCGGCGGCCAACGGCTGCACCACCACGCCGATTACCTCGCCGCCCTAGGCCCGGAAGCGGAGCAGTACCGCGACTACCTGGCAACGTTCGCGCACGGCATGCCACCCCACGGCGGCTTCGCCATCGGCCTCGAACGCTGGGTCGCGCGGGTCCTGAAGGTACCCAACATCCGCGGCACGACGCTGTTCCCCCGCGACCTGCACCGACTGCGGCCGTAAGAGACCTAAGTGGACGGTGCCGACTCCGGCGAAGGCGAAGGAGTCACCGGCTTCGGCACCCCCTCAGGCTCAGGCTCGAGGTGCGGCAACAGCCGATCCAGCCAAGGCGGGATGCCCACAGACTCCGAGCGCAGGTCGCCGCTGCCGGGTTCGGCCGCCTTGCCGAGCGCGCCGCTGTAGTCGACCTGGACGCCGGTCGCGCGGACGGGGTCGGTGGCCTTGTCGATGCCGTCGACGAGATCGCCGCCGAGCGCGGCGGGCTTGTCGTCGAACTGGATGTTGGCGAAGGCGACGCGGCCGTCGGGCGCGGTGGTGCCCGGCGCGAGCGGATCGGACAGCGACACGACGTGGGGCACGGCACGAACCTGCGCCGCGGCCTGCTCGATGGCCGCGCTCTGGCCGCTCAGCGTGCCGGAGTCGATGGTGAAGACCAGACGTGCGCTGTTGGATCCGCCGACGATGCCGTGCTCGGCGAGCACGGTGCTGCCGCTTCCGGATTCGGCGTCGGGCAGGCTGAAGTCGTCACTGTATGTGCCGCCCACGAGGTTGTTGGCCACTGTCGAGCCGGCCAGCACGAGGATCCAGATCACGATCACCGGCCACGGGTGCCCGGCGCACCAGCGGCCGAGGCGCTCGAGGATTCCGGCGGGTGATTCTTCCGTGGTACGAGCGTTTTCCGTCATTTCGCCACTTGGCTTCCGGAAGTTTTCCCGGTTCAGCCTCACGCGGCGAATGGTGTAGGCCTAGGGCCGAAGGTCCTCGGACGGCCCCGGCCGGATGGTGACGGTGTGTTACTGCTTCGCGAAGGCGAGTGAACCCAGCGCGCCGACGAGGGGCGCCAGCTCCGGCAGCTCCTCGGCCTCGGCGAGCGCGGCCGACAGCGTGGCGTCGTGAGTCGGGCGGGCCTCGTCGAGCAGCTCGCGGCCGGCGACGGTCACCTCGGTGTAGATGCCGCGCCGGTCCGTCGGGCAGAGGTAACGCGACAGCAGGCCGCGATCCTCGAGCCGCGTCACCAGGCGGGTGGTGGCCGACTGGCTCAGCACCACGGCGTTGGCCAGCTGGTTCATCCGCAGGTGGAAGCCGTCCTGGCGGGCGAGCACGTCGAGCACGGTGTACTCGCTCACCGACAGCTCGTGGTCGCGCTCGAGCGCGCGCTGCAGCCGGTCTTCGATGCGCGCGTGCAACGCGGCCAGAGTGCGCCAGCCCTGCGCCCGGGCCTCCACGGCGTCGTCAGCCAGTGACACGGTTCACCCCTTCTCGCCGACACCCGCGGTTGCGGGCAGTTCACCCTTCGGGCACTATCGAGCGTGTGCAAATAACCGCGTGTGCAAGTATTGCTGACGCTCGTAATCGTCTGGTGTCACTGTACTCGCGAACGCAGGAAGGGGTATCCACCCGATGAACATCGACCTGAGCGGGCGCACCGCCCTGGTCACCGGGTCCACCGCCGGCATCGGCGAGGCCGCGGCCGCCGCGCTCGCCGCCGCGGGCGCCGACGTGGTGGTGAACGGTCGTGACGCCGACCGCGTCGACGAGGTCGCGAAGCGCCTGGGCGTGCGCGGGATCGCCGCCGACGTCGGCACGGCCGAGGGCGTGGCCGAGATCGTCGAGCAGCTGCCGGACGTGGACGTGCTGGTGAACAACGCGGGCGTCTTCTCGCCGATCCCGGTGTTCGAGATCAGCGACGCCGAATGGCTGCGGATCTACCAGGTCAACGTGCTCTCGGGCGTGCGCCTCACGCGGCACTACGCACCCAGGATGGTGAATCGCGGGTGGGGCCGGGTGATCTTCGTCAGCAGTGAATCGGCGGTTCAGCCGCCGACCGAGATGGTCCACTACGGTATGACGAAGACGGCCCAGCTGGCGTTGTCCCGCGGGATGGCGCAGGAGGTGGCCGGCACGGGCGTCACCGTCAACAGCGTGCTGCCCGGACCCACGCTCACCGAGGGCGTGCGCGAGTTCGTGCGCAGCCTGTACCCGGACCTCGACTTCGCCGAGGCCGAGCGGCGGTTCATGGCCCAGGACCGTCCGACCTCCCTGCTGGGCCGCCTGATCCGCCCGGAGGAGGTGGCGAACCTCATCACCTACGTCGCCTCCGACCAGGCCGCCGCGACCACCGGGGGCGCTCTGCGCGTCGACGGCGGGGTCGCGTCGGCGATCATTCCCTGAGTTTCTTTGCTACCGAAGGGTTTTGAGTTGACCAACGTTCCAGTCACCAAGTTGAACAACGGCGTCGAGATGCCGCAGCTCGGCTTCGGCGTCTTCCAGGTACCGCCCGCCGAGACGAAGACCGCGGTCAAGACCGCACTGGGCGCCGGCTACCGCAGCATCGACACCGCCACCGCGTACGGCAACGAAGCCGCCGTCGGCGAGGCGCTCGCCGAATCCGGCATCACCCGCGACGAACTGTTCATCACCACCAAACTGTGGAACAGCGACCAGGGCTACGACCAGACGCTGCGCGCCTTCGACGCCAGCGTCGCCGCCCTCGGGCTCGAGCAGCTCGACCTCTACCTCATCCACTGGCCGCTGCCCGCCCGCGACAAGTACGTCGCCACGTGGAAGGCGCTGGAGAAGCTGTACGCCGACGGCCGCGTGCGCGCCATCGGCGTGTCCAACTTCCAGCCGTCGCACTTGCGCCGCATCCTCGACGAGGGCAGCGTGGTGCCGGCCGTGAACCAGATCGAGCTGTCGCCGTACCTCGTTCAGCAGGAGCTGCGCGCCTTCCACGCCGACCACGGCATCGCCACGGAAGCCTGGAGCCCGCTCGCCAAGGGCGGCGACCTCCTGGGCGAGCAGGCCGTCGCCGAGGTGGCCTCGCGCCACGGTAAGACGCCTGCCCAGGTGGTGCTGCGCTGGCACCTGCAGCTGGGCAACGTGGTCATCCCGAAATCCGTCACACCCTCACGCGTGGCCGAGAACATCGACGTCTTCGGCTTCACCCTCACCGACGACGACCTCGCCGCCCTCTCGGCCCTCGACCGCGGCCTGCGCACGGGGCCGGACCCGGACACGTTCGACGTGGCGTGAGGTCGCCTTGACGTTGGCATGAAGTGAAACGGGCGGCTTCCCTCGTGGGGAGCCGCCCGTTTTTCTGTTCTACGGTGCGGTATGGAGATCGAGCTGCGGGACTGGCTGCCCGAGGACGCGGCGTGGTACGTCGCGCAGGTGCAGGACCCGGACACGCTGCGTTTCACCACGGAGCGGGCGACGCTGACGATCGCGGAGTTCCGGCGTGCACTGGAAGCGTTGCACCGCAACGAGAACGCGCTCGGCTTCGTCGCCATCGCCGCCGAGTCCGGCGAGCGGCTGGCCAACCTCGCCGCGGAGCGCGGCGGTGCCGTCGCCGAGGTCAGCTACTGGGTGGCAGCCCCCGCGCGACGCCGCGGAGTCGCGCGCCGCGCGCTCGCCGATTTGTGCCGGAGGGTGAGCGCCGTGTGGCCCGGCACCGAGATCCGCCTCTGGACGCACGCGGACAACGTCGCTTCGCAGCGAGCGGCCGAGCACGCCGGTTTCAGCCGAGTCGAAGGCCCGCCCACGAAAGAGGTCGGCGGCCAGGCCTGGCCGGTTTTCCACTACCGCCGGCTCACGGCTTCCTGGCCACTCCACCCAACGTCAGATAGTTCAAATCCCCCAACGGACTCATCCGCGGGCCGTCCGGCCACCACTCGTGCAGCATCCCCAGGCCCGGCTCCAGCAGCTCCAGCCCCGCGAAAAACGACTCGATCTCCTCCCGCGACCGGTGCACCGTGCCGAGCCCGGTGCCCTGGAACGTCGAGTCGATCAGGTGCGCCAGGGCCTGCCGAGGGGGGTCGGCCGGGGGTTGGTGGTGGTGGGTGAGCAGGAGGTACGAGCCGGGGGCCAGCTGGTCGACGTAGCTGCGCACGATGAACTGCGCGCGGTCGAGGTTGTCGATGTGGTGGACGATCGAGCAGAGGAGCAGGGCCATCGGGCGGTCGAAGTCGAGGTGGCGGTAGACGATGGGGTCGCCCAGGGTGGCGCCCGGGTCGGTGAGGTCGGCGCCGGAGACGTGGGTGCGGTCGTTGGTCTCCAGGACGGCGCGGCCGTGGACCTGGACGACCGGGTCGTTGTCGACGTACACGACGCGCGCGGCGGGGTTGTGGCGTTGGGCGACCTCGTGGGTGTTCTCCGCCGTGGGCATGCCGGAGCCCAGGTCGAGGAACTGGTCGATGCCGCGGTCGGCGGCGAGGTGACGGACCACGCGCATGAGCCATTCGCGGTGCTCGCGCGCCATGATCTGGGAGCCGGGGGCGACGGCGAGCAGGCGCTGGAGCATCACGCGGTCGGCTTCGTAGTGGTCGCAGCCGCCGAGGAGGGCGTCGGACAGGCGGGCCAGGCTGGGCCGGTCGTGGTCGAAGCGCGTCGAGGTCCCCGAAACCACCACTGCCCCCTTCGCACCACGGACAGTGCACAGCCTACGACACCGCGTTCACCGCGTGAACCCACTCCCGGCAGCCTGCCCCACCTGCAGTAATCCTCAGGAGAACGAGAGTTCTGCCCACGTGTTCCCGGCGTCGGTCGTCCGATACACAGCGGAGCCGCTTTCGGCGTCCGGCAGGCCGTCGACGACCACGCCGACGCCGTCGCCCACGAAAGCCAGATCCGAGAGCCCGACGCCGCGCTCGGACAGCACCGTGGTGGTCCACGTGCGGCCGCCGTCGGTGGTGTGGTGGAGGAAGCCGTCGCCGCCGCCCTCGGCCGCGACGGTCGCGGTGTCGGCGGTCGCGGCGCTGAAGCCCTGCGTGATGCCGACGGCCGGCGCGTCGGCCGTGCCGCTGAACGTGCCGCCCAGCTTCGGCGCGCGCCACATCCGCCGCTGCGACGAACCCGGCTGCGGTGAACCCGGGCTGCTGCTGCACAACGCGATCACCTGCCCGGCCCGCACGCCGCCCAGCGACGCCGTGGTCCCGGACGGGCACGGCGGCGAAGCGGGCGTGAACACCACCCCGTCACGCGAAGTCCAGTACTCCTCGGTGCGGTAGTCGGCGCCCAGCGCGATCTGCAGACCTCCCCCGGTGGCCACGTCGCCGTAGGTGATGCCGCCCGTGACCTCGAACCCCGGCAGCGGCGCCAGCACGGGCCCGCCCGCCAGGCCCGAATACACGGACGTGGTGTTGCCGTAGGAGCTGCTCGTGACCACGGCGAAAATCCGGCCGCCAGTCTCGGCCAGCGCGGACACGTAACGCTGACCGCCACCGGCCACCAGCACCGTGAACCAGTGCCGCCCGCCGTCGCGGGTGGCGAGGATGCGGGAGCCGTCGGTGACGTACAGGTGCTGGGCGCTAACGGCAACGAGCCGGACGTGGTTGTGGTTGTCCGGCAACGACATCGGCGGCGCGCCCAGCCGCCGCCAGCGCGCGCCGCCGTCGGTCGTGGCGAGCAGAACCGGGCACCAGCCCGGTTCGCCGCAGTCGGTGTAGCCGAGCACGAAGCCGTGCGCCGGCCCGGTCCAGCTCGTGGACGCGGGCGCGAAGCCGGCGGGAACAGCAGAAACATCAGCAGCAACAGCAGAGGCGGGGACGAGGGCCAGCACGGCGAGTGCGGCCGCGACGACGGCGGCGCACCGGGTGGGTTTCATGATCGGCAGGACGTGCGGCCCTCACCGAGGTTGCCCGCCTTCCCCCGGACAGCCCGGAATTCAGCCCTTCGGCTTCCGCGGCGACGGAGGCGCGGGCGGCCCCGGAGGTTCCGGCTGGGGAACCTGAACCTCTTTCACGGCCTTGTCCCCGGCGGGGGCGGGCGCGTCGAAGTGGTCCCGGCACCAACGGCCATACCGCCTCGAATGCACTGTCATCACGTCACCTCCTCCCGGACTGCTCGGCGCGGACCCCACCAGGGTCCCCCGCCGACCGGAAGTGCGCCAGTGCTTTGCGCGGCTCGGTGACGAGCCTCAGCCGACCGGGTGGCGCCCCTCGGCGAACTCCTCGATCACCTTCGCGCAGAAGGCCGGCAGGTCGTCCGGGTTCCGGCTGGACACGAGACCGTTGTCCACCACCACTTCTTCGTCGACCACGGTGCCGCCCGCGTTGCGGATGTCCGTGCGCACGCTGGGAAACGACGTCAGGGTGCGCCCGCGGACCACGTCGGCCTCCACGAGCGTCCACGGGCCGTGGCAGATCACGCCGACGGGTTTGCCGGCGCGCACGAAATCGCCCGCGAACCGCACGGCCGCCGGGTCGCGGCGCAGGTTGTCGGGGTTCATCGTGCCGCCGGGCAGCAGGAGGGCGTCGTAGTCGTCCGCGGAGACGTCGGCGACGAGCCGGTCGACCGGGAACGTGGCGCCCTTGTCGATGTCGCCGTTCATGGCCTGGATCTCGCCTTCCGAGAGGGAGACCAGGTCCACGGTCGCGCCTTCGGCGGTGACCGCCTTGCGCGGCTGTTCGAGCTCCACCTGCTCGACGCCGTCGGCGGCCAGGATGGCCACCTTGCGGCCCTGGAGTGCGTTCGCCATCGGGTTTCCTCCATCCGGGTCCAACTGACTCACCCCCGGCTACCCGCGTGGCCGACCGCTCAATCCGCGCGCGGCGCGGCTTCGATCGCGAGCACGGCGATGTCGTCGTGGCCGGAGTTGCCCAGCCACGCGCGCACGGCCTCGCGCAGCCGCGCCACGACCTTGTGCGCGGGCAGCCCGACGCAGTCGGCGAGGACGCTGTGGAAGCGCTCGTCGCCGAACAGCTCGGCCGATTCCGTGCGGTTGCGCGCTTCCGTGACGCCGTCGGTGTAGAGCAGGCAGACGTCGCCCTCGTCCAGGTGCACCGTCGCCTCGGCGAAGCGGGCCTGCGGCGAGATCCCGACGAGCGTGCCCGGCACGCTCACCTCCTCGACCCCGCCGTCGCGGCGCAGCACGAGTGGCGCCGGATGTCCGCCCGAGGCGAGCGTGACGTCGAGCCCCGATTCCGTCGGCGCGACCGAGCCGAGCACGAGCGTCGCGAAGCGGTTGGAGCCGCCGGCGATGAGCAGTTCGTTGAGCAGGCGCAGCATCGTGCGCCCGTCGCGTTCCACGAGCTGCAGCGCGGCCAGCGAATGCCGCACGCGGCCCGTGAGCGCGGCCGCCTCGGCGCCCTTGCCGCAGATGTCGCCGACCACCACAAACGCGCTGCCGTCCTCGCGCGCGAGGACGTCGTAGAAGTCGCCGCCCACCCCGAGAACACCGCCGGCCGGCTCGTACCAGAGCTCGAAGTTGGCGCCCTCGACCTCGGCCGGCGGGGTCGGCTTCAGCGTGGTCTCCAGGCCGCGCGTGGCTTCTTCCTGACGCGCGTAGCGCTGCGCGTTGGCCAGCGCCGTGCCAGCGGCCGTGGCGAACGCCTCGATCGCGCGCGGTTGCCCGGCGCCGAACGCCGGTTCCGTGCGCCGCCCGATCAGCACCGCACCGGTGACCCCGCCCTCGTCGACGCCCAGCGACACCACCGAAACCTCGGCGTGGCCGGAGAACCGCTCGGCCACCACGGCGGGCATCGTGGCCACCTCGGCGGCGGGCACCACGCGCACCTCGGGCGGGCCGACGGCCACGAACGTCTCGGCCACGGCCGGCGCGTGCTGCGCCGGCACCCGCCGGATGCGGCCGTGGCCGGGCGCGCCGTGGTCCTCGCAGCTCCACCACTCCCAGCGGCCACGGGTGGTGGGCAGCAGCACGAACACGCAGTCGCCCAGCGCCGACGCGGCCAGCTCGGCGATCACGCGCGCCGTGCCATGGCGGCCTCGGGCCGCGGCGAGTTTCGGACCGGCCTCGGCGAGGAACTCCTCAGGGCGACGAGGACTGTCGTCGACCACCGTCCACACGCGCCAGCCCTCCGGCAGCGCGCGCACGTGCGCGGCGCGGCGGACGTCGCCGAGGTCGACGCGGCCGGTGGTCTCCGTCACGGCGTCGAGCACGGGCGGCCCCTCGGCCGCGAGCGTGCGCGCGGCCGCGTTGGCCCAGCGCACAGCTCCGGCCGGGTCCTGCACGAACACCGGGTCCCGCACGTCTTCGAGCACCGAACGCCAGAAACCCCCGTACTCGGGCAGCTCGGCGCCGGGTGGCAGGGCCGACGCCGGAGCGGGCCGTGACACCATGCACGAACCTCCTGCCTCCGGGTCGACCGACTTGTCGTCAGTACAAGGTTGGCACAGCGTGAGCGGGCGGACTGGCTCGAAGTGTAGGGCGAACCGTGGCACGCTGGGTCGACGACCATGGCTGGCACACGCGTGGTGGAGAGGGTCGGCACACATGACAACCGGTTCCGAGCGGGACGAGATCACCGGTGGCAACGGCATCGCCGCCGGTGAGGCGGCCGCGCTGGAGCGGCTCCTGGCCGCCGTCCGTGACCTCGGCGAAGGCAACTTCCGCCGTCGGCTCGTGGCGAGCGGAGACGGGATCGCCGCTCAGCTCGCGGGCGCGTTCAACGACATCGCCGAGCGCAACCAGAAGCTCGTGACGGAACTCATGCGCGTGCGCGGCGCCGTCGGGCAGGAGGGCCAGCTCACCGAGCGCGTGCGCGCCGAGATCGGCCCCGGTGGTTGGACCACCGCCGTCGAGACGGTCAACGGGCTGATCGAGGACGTCAGCAAGCCCGTGGTGGAGCTCGACCGGGTGCTCGGCGCCGTGGCCGAGGGCGACCTCTCGCAACCGATGGCGCTGCAGCTGGACGGAAAGCCGCTGCAGGGCCAGTACGCCGACCTCGCGAAGACTGTCAACGGCCTGCTCGCACAGCTTTCGCGCTTCGCCGCCGAAGTGATCCGGCTGTCGCGCGAGATCGCCGGCGAGGGCCGCCTCGGCGGCCAGGCCGAGGTCCCCGGCGTCGCGGGCACCTGGCGCGACCTCACCGACTCCGTGAACTTCCTCGCCGACAACCTCACCGAGCAGGTCCGCAACATCGCCCAGGTCACCACGGCCGTGGCGCGCGGCGACCTGACCAAGAAGATCGACGTCGACGCCCGCGGCGAGATCCTCGAACTCAAGACCACCATCAACACGATGGTCGACCAGCTCTCGGCCTTCGCCGACGAGGTCACCCGCGTCTCGCGCGAAGTCGGCAGCGAGGGCCGCCTCGGCGGCCAGGCGCGCGTGCCGGGCGTCGCCGGCACCTGGCGCGACCTCACCGACTCGGTGAACCTGATGGCCGACAACCTCACCGACCAGGTCCGCAACATCTCGCAGGTCGCCACGGCGGTCGCGGCGGGCGACCTGACCAAGAAGATCGACGTCGACGCCCGCGGCGAGATCCTGCAGCTCAAGACCACGCTGAACACGATGGTCGACCAGCTCTCCGCGTTCGCAGACGAGGTCACCCGCGTCGCGCGCGAAGTCGGCAGCGACGGCCGGCTCGGCGGCCAGGCCGAGGTCCCCGGTGCGGCCGGCACCTGGCGCGGGCTCACCGACTCGGTGAACCAGATGGCCGACAACCTCACCGACCAGGTCCGCAACATCTCCCACGTGACCACCGCCGTGGCGAAGGGCGACCTGACGCAGAAGATCACCGTCGACGCCCGCGGCGAGATCCTCGAGCTCAAGACGACGATGAACACGATGGTCGACCAGCTGTCGGCCTTCGCCGACGAGGTCACCCGCGTCGCGCGCGAAGTCGGCACCGAGGGCATGCTGGGCGGCCAGGCGCAGGTACCCGGCGTCGCCGGCATCTGGCGCGACCTCACCGGATCCGTGAACTTCATGGCCAACAACCTCACCGCGCAGGTCCGCAACATCGCGCAGGTGGCCACGGCCGTCGCGCGCGGCGACCTGACCAAGAAGATCGCGGTGGACGCGCGCGGCGAGATCCTGGAACTCAAGACCACGCTGAACACGATGGTCGACCAGCTCTCCGCGTTCGCCGACGAGGTCACCCGAGTGGCCCGTGAGGTCGGCACCGAGGGCAAGCTGGGTGGTCAGGCGGCCGTGCCGGGTGTGGCCGGCACCTGGAAGGACCTGACGGACAACGTCAACTTCATGGCCAACAACCTCACCGACCAGGTGCGCAACATCTCGCAGGTCACCTCCGCGGTGGCGAAGGGCGACCTGACGCAGAAGATCAGCGTCGACGCGCGCGGCGAGATCCTGGAGCTCAAGAACACGCTGAACACGATGGTGGACCAGCTTTCCGCGTTCGCGGACGAGGTCACGCGCGTGTCCCGCGAGGTCGGCACCGAGGGCAAGCTCGGCGGCCAGGCCCGCGTGCCCGGCGTGGCCGGCACGTGGAAGGACCTCACCGACAACGTCAACGGCATGGCCGACAACCTCACCGAGCAGGTCCGCAGCATCGCCACCATGGCGAGCGCGGTGGCCAACGGCGACCTGTCGAAGAAGATCTCCATCGACGCCGCCGGTGAGGTCGCGGCGCTGGCGGCCACGCTGAACAGCATGGTCGAGACGCTGCGCGCGTTCGCCGACGAGGTCACGCGCGTGGCGCGCGAGGTCGGCACGGAAGGCATCCTCGGCGGTCAGGCGCGCGTGCCCGGCGTGGCCGGCACGTGGAAGGACCTGACCGAGAACGTCAACTTCATGGCGCACAACCTGACCAGCCAGGTGCGCAACATCTCGCAGGTGACCACGGCGGTGGCGCGAGGGGACCTCTCGCGCAAGATCGACGTCGACGCGCGCGGCGAGATCCTGGAGCTCAAGACCACGATGAACACGATGGTCGACCAGCTCTCCGCGTTCGCCTCGGAGGTCACGCGCGTGGCGCGCGAGGTCGGCACCGAGGGCAAGCTGGGTGGTCAGGCCGAGGTCGAAGGCGTGTCCGGCACGTGGAAGCGGCTCACCGAGAGCGTGAACCAGCTGGCCGGCAACCTCACCACCCAGGTGCGCGCGATCGGCCAGGTCGCCACGGCCGTGACCGCGGGCGATCTGACCCGCCACATCACCGTGGACGCGTCCGGTGAGCTGGCGGACCTCAAGGACAACATCAACCAGATGATCGCGAACCTGAAGTCGACGACTTCGGCGAACCGCGAGCAGGACTGGCTGAAGACCAACCTCGCGCGCCTCGGCGGGCGGATGCAGGGCCACCGCGACCTCGCGTCCGTGGCCACGCTCATCCTGTCCGAGCTGGCGCCGCTGGTGAGCGCACAGCAAGGCGCGTTTTTCCTGGCCCACGACGACGGCAGCGACCCCGGCCGCAAGGTGCTCGACTGCATCGCCGCCTACGGGCTCGCGCAGTCGCGCGCCGGCCTGCGGTTCACGCTCGGCGAGTCGCTGATCGGGCAGGCCGCCGTCGACCGGCAGACGATCCTTGTCCGTGAGGCGCCGCCGGAGTACGCGCTGGTGTCCTCAGGCCTCGGCTCGGCGCCGCCGGTGAACGTGATCGTGCTGCCCGTGCTGTTCCAGGGCGAAGTACTCGGGGTGCTGGAACTGGCGTCGGTCAACGAGTTCTCCGCCGTGCACCTGGATCTGCTGGAGCAGCTGCGCCACACCATCGGCGTCAACGTGAACACGATCCTGTCGAACTCGCGTACCGAGGCGCTGCTGACCGAATCGCAGCGGCTGGCCCAGGAACTGCGCGCGCGTTCGGAACAACTGCAGGCGCAGCAGGGCGAGCTGCGGCGCTCCAACACGGAGCTGGCCGAGAAGGCGGCGCTGCTGGCCCAGCAGAACCGCGACATCGAGGTCAAGAACATCGAGATCGAGCAGGCGCGCCAGGAGCTGGAGGAGCGCGCCGGGCAGCTCACCGTGGCGTCGCAGTACAAGACCGAGTTCATGGCGAACATGTCGCACGAGCTGCGCACCCCGCTCAACAGCGCGCTGATCCTCGCGAAGCTGCTGTCGGAGAACCCGGAGGGCAACCTCACGGAGAAGCAGATCCAGTTCGCCAAGACGATCTGGGCGGCGGGCAGCGATCTGCAGCAGCTGATCAACGACATCCTCGACCTCGCGAAGGTCGAGGCCGGGCGCATGGACCTGCAGATGTCCGACGTGACGCTGCCGGAGCTGGTCAACTACGTCGAATCCCTGTGCCGCCCGCTCACGTCGGACAAGGGGCTGGAGTTCGCGGTCCGCATCGATCCGCCCGTGCCCGGCAGCGTGCACACCGACGAACACCGGTTGCAGCAGGTGCTGCGCAACTTGCTGTCCAACGCCGCCAAGTTCACCGACGAGGGCGGCGTGCGGCTGCACATCCGCATGGCCTCGGCCGAGGAGGTCGAGCAGGAGGCGCTGCAGTCGGCGGCGGGGATCATCGCGTTCGCCGTGGAGGACACCGGCATCGGCATCCCCGAGGAGAAGCTGGCGATCATCTTCGACGCGTTCCGCCAGGCCGACGGCACCACCAGCCGCAAGTACGGCGGCACCGGCCTCGGGCTCTCGATCAGCCAGCAGCTCACGGAACTCATCGGCGGCGAGCTGCGCGTGCGCAGCGAACCGGGCAAGGGCAGCACGTTCACGCTGTACCTGCCCGTGGGCGCAGCGAACCTCATCGCGCCCGCCATCCCCGTGCGGCCCAAGCCGAAGCTGCCGGTCCTGCCGAGCACGATCACCGTGACCGAACCGGACAGCGCCCCGAAGCGTTTCAACGGCGAGAAGGTCCTCATCGTCGACGACGACCTGCGCAACGTCTTCGCCCTCGCGGCAGTGCTCGAACAGGCCGGCCTGGAGGTGATCTACGCCGACACGGGCGTCGCGGGCATCCGCGCCCTGGAACGCCACGAGGACACGGCGCTGGTGCTGATGGACGTGATGATGCCCGAGCTCGACGGCAACGCCACCATCGCGGCCATCCGCGCCGAGGCGGCCCACGAAGATCTGCCCGTGATTGCCGTCACAGCCAAGGCCACCGCCGAGGACCGCGCACGCACCCTCGCCTCGGGCGCCGACGAATACATCACCAAGCCGGTGGACACCGACCTGCTCCTGGACGTGATCGCCACCCGCCTCGAGGCCGACGCGGCCTCGTCTTCGCAGGTGAACGGATATGGAGCGGGTGACGGGAATCGAACCCGCGTAGCTAGTTTGGAAGACTAGGGCTCTACCATTGAGCTACACCCGCAGCGCCTCGTGGGGACCCAGTGGACCCGGAGGCGCGCTCAGCTTAGCGTGAGGGCTAGGCTGGTGCCGCACACCCCCTCCGGACCCCGGCTCGGCTCGGGTTTCGGCGGGTGGCGGGCATCGGGATGTGGCGCAGCTTGGTAGCGCATTCGCTTTGGGAGCGAAGGGTCGCAGGTTCAAATCCTGTCATCCCGACTCAGGCAATTGGTGTGACCAGCGAAAACGGCGGGGCTTCTCCGAGAGGAGAAGCCCCGCCGTCTCAGTTTCCGTCTCAGTACAAGCCGTTATACGGCGTTCAGACCACCGCGCGCAGCCCGGGCGGGTCGTCGCCATCGGAGTCGCGGCCGGACGATTTCGCGGCATCGAGGAGTTGCTGGAGCTGGTCGATCAGCGAGGCTGCGTCAGCAAGCGCCGCAGGGGGCGCCTGCTGTGGCGCTTCGCTCAAGAGGAAGTTGCCGACCTGGTCGGCGATTCCCGTGGCGACCTCCGTCGGCACGTGGACGTATCGCTTCGCCACTGCCGCATCGCCCCAGCCCATCACCTCCATGATCGCGGGCAGCGGCACCCGCAAGACGAGCAGCATCGTCGCTGCCGTGTGACGAGCATCGTGCAATCGGGCGTCGCGAACCTGAGCCTCGGCCAGCAACGTCTTCCACTCATCGTGATACGCCCGCGGATCCAGCGGCCGGCCGGTTGGCTGCGCGAACACCCAGCCCCCTTCCTGCCATTCGGTGCCGGCAAACTCGCGTTCCTGGTCCTGCTTCACCTTGTGCTTGCGCAGCAGCTCGAGGAGCGGTCCGGGAATGCCGACCGTGCGGCGGCCGGCTTTCGACTTCACGTCCACCTCCCGCAACCCGCCGCCATGACGTTCCGGACGAGAGCTGGCGTGCCGTACGCAGTCCGGCGGGCACTTCGCATGCCGGGTGCACCCGAGCGGGCACGGCTTCATTTTGTGGAGTCGCCCGCCGCAATTGTGCCGGGTCGTCGCAGCCGTGCTTCCACTTGTGGCGTTGAAGCTGTCGGGGCGTGCGGAGCAAACCGGCGTCCAGATCGATCCGCGACCACTTCAGCCCGAGCGCCTCACCGCGACGCAGGCCGAGCGCGAGAGCAATCACGAAGCGTATGCCGTTTCGCCGATTGCGGGCCGCTGCGAGTACCCGCCTGGCCTCCACCGCGGCCAGTGGAACGATCTCGTCCTCGTCAAGTCGTGGCGCCCTCGCCAGTTTCGCCGGATTGACAGCCAGGCGTCCGCGGTCGACCGCGACCGTGAGCCGGCCTTGGCCATCTTGACGTAGAGCTTCTCCAGGTGCTCAGGCTCCAGCTTGCGGAGCCGGTGCGCCCCAAGTCCGGGGATCAGGTCCTTGTAAACCGCAACCCGATACCCGGTCAGCGTGCTTTCCCGCACGGAAGGGGCTGCCACGTTCTCCACCCAGTGGCTCAGCCACTGCTCGACCGTCCATGCCTGCGAATCCTCCCGCTTCAGCGATAAGGCGCTCGACATACGCCGTCGGCTCATTGGCTGGCACTCGCCTGTGGCGGCCGACCAGGACGCTTGGCACAACCTCGGCCTTAATGAGGGCGAACATGGTGGTACGACTGACTGCGAGCCAATCAGCGGCCTGCTCGACCGTCAGCATCCGCCGCGGGCCAGCCGGGCCTTGACCCGAGCTCACCTCAGTCGCCATATGCAACTACCCGTGTTCTGCGTTCGACATGAAAAGAATCGTGCTTCAGATCCGAAGGACGGCGCCGGCCAATTGCAAGTTCATTTCTTCACTCTATTTTCATAATTTGCGCGCGTCGCACGTTTCGCTGACATTGCACAAAGAGGCTCTAATCACCGTAGCCGCCAGTCCTGGTCGCGCAAGAAGGGCCGCGACCAAGCGGTACGCCGGAAAGGGCGACGTACCCAGCTGCGCGGGGCTCGGATGAGCGCTAGCCTCACGGCCGCGGCGGGTCCGCCGAACACGATGAGCGCCACTTCACAGAGAAGACCGTGCATGGAGATCGAGACCAGAAGAGGCAGCCAACCGGCTGGCGATTAGCCGCAGTGTGATCTACGAGCCACTGAGGTCAGGTCAGCTTGAATCGGTGACCATCGGTCGCAATCGACGCGTGCCGGTTCTCGCCGTCGACGACTTCGTAGCGCGACTTCGCAGGGAGCAGCATGAACCGCCCCAGTAGATTGCTGACGGTCATGGAGGTACGCGACGAGTTACCCGTAGCCCGGAGCACCTTCTACGAGTGGCGCATGAAGAGGCGTGGGCCGAGGTGCATCAAGCTTCCGAACGGGGAGTTCCGGATCCGACGCGCCGACCCCGATCGCTGGATCGACGAGCGGGAGGAAGACGTAAAGTGGTGAGCACCGCCTTGCAAAAGCGCTGGTCAATACCAACTCCGACGTCCGCTGCTGATCAGCCGACCCGGCGGTTGCCTGAACTGGCTCTGATGCCCCCACCCGACGGGGTTTCGCAGTCATCATGACGGTCATTGATCAACTTCGACTCTCTGCGGCCTACCGCGACGCTCCATCCGACGATGATGATGGGCCCCTGCGGCCAGCGAGAACTCGGCGATCGTCTTCCAACAGCATCTGCAGCGCGAGCAGTAGCGAGCGTGCGGGGACAATTGGGTAGGAATCCGCGCGGATCCAGTCCTGCACGTCGACGTCCACCCGCGCGAGGTAGGCGTCGTCACGAGCCACGCACTCCGGCGGTGTAGCGGTCGTCGCGGTCACTGCGGGCAGCGATGTAGACGTCGCGAATGGTCATGCCGTCATCTGGTGAACCGCCGCGTGGCCGGACGCGCGGAATCAGCGGGAGTGGCTCGACACCTGCTACGCCCTGGGCAGGGCTCCACAGGAGCTGATCGTCGGTTCTGCGGGCGAGATCGAGGGTAGGGCCTCCGACGGGCCGAGGGGGAGGATGCCCGCCGGAGGCGCAGGAAAGGTAACAATCGGACCGGGCGTCCCGGCGGGTGGAGGGACCAGCCGTCGACGGAGTTGGAGTTCACGCCGGCGTTATCGCCATGGCAATGCATTCGCCGCAGACACAGCATCTGGTTGACCACGTAAACGATGTCGAGGACTTGGCCGGACCGAGTGTTGAAGGGATTCGCCGTGGTCGGCGAGGAAGCTGCCGCGGCCGGTGCCTGGTATGGGGTCGCTGGGAGTTTCGCGCCGGTCTTCGTGCGCCGTCTGGCTGTTGACAGCGACGGTGTTCGTGTCGACGATCCGACCTCGACACAAGGTGTTCACGGCGGTGGTTCTTTTCAGGCCACGGCCTCATGAGGTGCGATGTTGACGACCCCGGCGACTCGGACCGGGGAGACATTCCGGAGGCTGTGCGTGCCTGGTTGTGATGTGACCCGTCGAGACATTCTTCGCTGGAGCGCGATCGCGGCTGCAGCCATACCGCTGGCAAGCGTGGTCGATCCCGCTCGAAGCTCCGCGTCCACCGGCGCTGCCGGGACCGGTGAAGTCGTGCCGGTCAACCTGGAACTGGTGACACTGACGGAAGACCGGGCCGTGGTGACCTGGTACACCGGCGAAGCCGGCACGAACGATGGCACGGGCAGAATGGTGCCGCTGCCCGCTGACGGTGAGGTCTGGTACGGCACCAACCCCCGCCGGCTCAACCGCGTCGTCGGCCAGAGTGGTCCACTTACCCCCTACCACCACGTCGAGCTGACCGACTTGGAGCCGGGGCAGACGTACTACTACCAGGCGCGTTCCCGTGGGAAGCTGGCCGCTCCCATGGTGTTCACGCTCATCGCCGGCAACGCCGTCGGCACCAGCGACTACGGCCTCGGCACGCCGGGCGGCCCGTTCTCGTTCACCACGCCGCAGCCGCCGCCGGGGCGCTACCTCTTCTCCGTGGTGCTGTGCAACGACCTGCACATGGGCGAGACGCAGGCGGGGCTCGTCGGCGGGGACCCGTCGGTCATCCCGATCGTCCAGGTCCCGGGCGAGCCGCCGTATCCCGAGGTCATGCTGGAATCCCTGGTGCGCGACGTCCGGAGCTTCGACCCGACGTACCTCCTGGCCGCTGGTGACATTTCCGCCGAGGCGGTACCCGGCGACCTCAGCCGAGCCGGTCAGTTGCTGGACCGGTTCGGCAAGTACCGCGAGGACTACTTCGTCACGCGCGGCAACCACGACCGGGCGCACGTCGGTGACCCATACGCGAACTGCCGGGTCGGTCGCTGGCAGGGCAACGACTGCTTCCAGGACCGCTATTTCGCCGACGACGAGGTCGCCTTCTACTCGACCGATCTCTCCGGTCTGCACGTGATCGGACTCGACACCTACGACAAGGCCGGTGGCGGAGGCGACGCGGGTGCGCTGGCGGCGGAGCAGTACGCCTGGTTCATGAAGGACCTGGCCGAGCACAAGGAGCAGCCGACCCTCGTGTTCGGTCACCACCCGCTCGTCGTCCAGGAGTCGTCGAAGCCGATCAAGTCGAGCAGTTCACTGGACGCCGCCCAGGCCGCGTCGATCCTGGAGACCTACGCGAAGACTCCGGGCGTCTTCCTGCACCACGCGGGACACACTCACCGCAACCACCACACGGTCAGCCCGACCGCACCGCGGGTGACCCTGCAGGAGGTCGCCGCGGCCAAGGAGTACCCGGGAGGTTTCTCGATCCTCCGGCTGCACAGCGAGGGGTTCGCGCTGAACTTCCACAAGTCGCGCAGCGACCTGGCCCGCGAGTGGAGCGAGCGCAGCCGTCAGGAGCTCGCAGGCAGCTGGGGTCAGTTCGCGTTGGGGAACAACGTGGTGGACCGCAACATCGTCAAGAAGGTCGATCTCTCCGGCCTCCGGCGGCCCGAACGCGCCGGGGCCCGCTCGCGCGGTTGATGCGTCCTGCGGGATATGTGCTACAGCCGGCCCCGCTCGCACGTCCGCGATCTCGACCGCTTCGGCCGGGTAAGGGTTCCGCTCTTCCCGATCACCAACGAAAGATTTCTCGATCGACCTCGCGGACGTCCGGGGCCGGCGGATCCGGCTGGCCGCGCACCTGTACGACTGACTCGACCGGACTTGATCGCACTACCAGAACGGCAGCGTGGCGCTTCCCGCGATCTTGTCCACGTCGCGCAACGCAGGGCAGGTGGTCAAGCAGACGCCGTCGCTACTGCAGGCCTCGACGCGACATTGTTTGACCAGGTGAGCGGCGTTCGACGACGTTGCGGCTCCGGTAGTCAACAGGAGGGTTTCTCATTGTCTCAACCAGACGTGCGCCCGAAAGGATTCGGATCCCGACCTTCTGATCCGTAGTTCTAACGCTGGCCTGGGGATACGCGGAACCCCTGGTCGCCGCAGGCAGCAGTTACACCAAACTGGGCGTGTCCGGCATCGATGGGCAGCAGTTCGTGCACCAGAGCGTGGACCAAGATCAACCTCTGCCGGCGGTCCCGACCGCGATGCTACCGACGCGCGAGCAACCCCCTCAAGGTGTCTCTTCTCCGGTCGCTGCCGATAACGTTTTAGCGCGTGACGACAGAAGATGGCATCCACGAAAAGCTGACCTCTGTCGAACGTGAGTTGGTCGATCATGTCGAGCATGGCGAAGTTCTCGACCTGACTGCGAACGGACCCAAGGGCAAACTTGCCACGCAACCGTGGGGAGAAGAGCGGACGATTCGCGCATGGGTCGTGCGTGACATCGTCCGTGGTCGCCTCGCTCCCGACGCGGACCCGCACGGGCTACGTCTACGAGGGGCCCGCATCGCCGGCCGCCTGGACCTCGACAACATCACCAGCCCAGTTGCCCTCACGCTGACCGACTGCTGGCTGGAAGAGGGATGCTCAGCCAACGCCAGCGACCTGCCAGTCCTTGCCATTCCTGAATGCCGACTCGAACATCCCAGTAACCCACCGCTCACCGCCAACGGGGCGGTTACAACCACGCTCAACTTGAATCGAACAACAGTGCAAGCCCACAGCGCGCGCGGTGGTGTAAGCTTGATCACAGCTCAAATTGGTGAAGTCACTTGTGTTGGGGCCACCCTACGCAACGACTCAGGTCCGGCGCTGAGGGCAGACGGACTCCGCACCAGCGGTGCGGTGTTCCTATGCGTGGGATTCTCAGCAACCGGTGACGGAATACTCGGGGCGGTACGTCTACCCGCCGCCCATATCAGTGGGCCGTTTGATTGCCACGGGGCGACCCTACGCAACGACTCGGGCCCCGCCCTGATGGCCAATAACCTCCGAACCGATGGTCCCGTATTCCTAAACCGCGCATTCTCAGCGACCGGCGCCGGAGGCGGCGGGACAGCGGATCTAGCGGGTGCCCACATTGGTGGCCAGCTGGCCTGCGGCGGAGCGACGCTCCGCAACGACACAGGCCCCGCACTGATGGCCAATCACCTTCGGACCGACAGCTCTCTACTTCTGCGCGGCGGATTCTCAGCGACCGGCGCAGGAAAGGACGGAGCAGTACATCTACGCATGGTCCGCGTTGGTGGCCAACTGGAGTGTCACGGAGCGACGCTCCACAACGACACAGGCCCTGCCCTGGCTGCCGGCAAACTCCAGACCAACGGGCCCTTGTTTCTCGAGTGCGGCTTGTCGGCGAGCGGGGGCGGAGAGGGCCCGGTGCTGGATCTGACCGACCTTCGAGTCGGAGGGGCATTCTTTTTCGATCCGACGTTGTTACAGCACGTCGACGACATGCATGCTCGGCTGAAAGTCGACGGATTGGACTACACGGGGTTGCCGCGGGGTATCTCGTCCGACGCGTGGCTGAGGTTGCTGAGCGAGGCCACTCCGGCGTACGCAGCCCAACCGTACCGGCAGCTGGCCGCGGCGCATCGGGCGGCGGGGCATGACCGAGAAGCTCGGCGCGTGCTGATCGAGCAACGACGGGACCAGATCCGACGACGTGCGCTGACTGGACGAGCCGCGCGTACGTGGGCCCGTCTCACCGGGCTCCTCCTCGGCTACGGCTACCAGCCCTGGCGAGCGCTCGTGGGCCTGCTCGCCACGCTCATCCTCGCTGCCCTATTCACCACGAGTTTGGGAGCCCATGGCGGACTAGCGCGAACCCAAACGCCATCGACCCCGACACCAGCTGCGTGCACGTTTGTCGAACGCGTCGGAGTCGGACTCGACCTCGGCACACCGTTGATCTCAACCGGAACGCGCACACGCTGCGACACCACCAACAGCGCCACCGGCCAGACGCTCACCGTGCTGGGCTGGGGACTCCGGCTGCTCGCGTGGGGCTTCGCCACCCTCTTCATCGCAGGATTTACCGGCGCGGTCCGCAAGACATGACCCAGGTAGAAATAGGCTTCCGGCGTCCCAACCACTGACCCTTCACCTTGCAAAAGTGGGGGTCCGTCCCTTTCAGGCGCGCCTGTTACTGGTCAGACGGATCCGACGGTTGTCTGGACTGGCTCTGATGTCCCTGGCCGCCGCGTGCTCGCAGTCATCATGGCTGTCATTGATCAACTAAGTGGCCACCTGGGTAGCCGCACCCTCTCCGCTGAGAAGCTCGACCGCATCGCGAACCTCGACGTGCTCGGCCTCGCGACGGCACCTGCGATGTGATGTCGCACTGGTTCCGAACGAGAACATCGTTATCCGACGGAGACCTGCTTACCGTGGCTTCTCCCGCCGTTTTTTCAAGGAGAACCATGATCTGCATTGACTGCGCGACACAAGGCATGAGCGAACCGGCCGTCGGGGTCTGTGTGCACTGCGGCGCCGCCACCTGCCTTGTGCACGTGGCCATCCAGACGTTGTCGGCCTCGGCGCCGGGCGTCGTGGCACCTCGCCAGGCCCGGCGCATGATCACCTGCGCCCACTGCGGCGAACCCCGAACCACTCCAACCCGCGCCCGGCACAAGGCCACTGTGATCGACCGGTAAGTCTCGTCATGCCAGAACGACGGGAGCCGCTGCCGTCCAACCGGACACCGGCGGCTCCCGTCGTTCTGGCATGACACAAGAACACCTGACCGCCCAATCCGTAGTTCTAACGCTGACCTGGGGATACACGGAACGCCTGATCGCGACAGGCCGGAGTTGCGCGAACTGGGCACCTGTGAGCAGCAGTTCGTGGACCAGAGTGTGGACCAAGATCCAGAAGCTGAACGTACGTCTAGTGCTACGCCTCGGCGTGTGATCCAAGCCTCCGCAGTTCGTCCATACAGAGTCGCCCAAACTCACTGACAGTCCACTCATTGCCAAACATCAGGCCGCCCTCACCCTGCCCCGTGATCATGCCGAGCGTCTCCAACCGCGCAAATATCGCGTCGAGAACGTGGCCAACCTCCGGCAACTCGTCGGCGATGGCACGGTTCTGACCTGCAGCTTCACGCTTCTGCCAGGCCTGCCCAGCGACCATGTGCAGAAGAACCTTTAGATCCGAGGGGTCGAGCACGGCAACGCTCGAAAAGATCCGGTCCTTCTCGTCGACGACAGCCGTATCTGTTGCCAGCACACCCTCCGCCGCGATGCGCCCATAGAACCGCACCCGCTCCTCGTCGACCGTCCGCTGAGCAACTTCGAGCGCGCGACCGAGGAGCTCGAGCTTCCGGTCGTCATCCATCGCGGTGGCCAACAGTGCTCTGAGTTCTGGCCGGTCGCGCGCAGCGCCGCCTCGACCCGTGCTCGTCGTCGCACTACCAGACGTGTGAATGCCATCTCGGCGGTCTTACCCAGCCCTGCCGCAGCGCCTCCGATGGCGGCGGCAGACATCGGATCCATACCCGCGTACATCGCCATGGTTTCGCCGGCTCATTGGCGACGTTGCTAACGACGTCACCGGCAGCGATGCGCATTACGCTGGCGTTCCCCGTGAGTCCCCGCGTGCGCCCCGTTGATCGGCACGCGGGGGCGCGCGAGTCCGCGCTACTCGCCGCTAGCCTCCGGCAGTGCCGGGCGTCGCGCGGCGAGCAGCACCTGCGGGCGCTGCGGTGGCTGCGCAGGCATCCGCAGGTCGGCGATCAACTCCAGACCGGCGTCGGCCAGCATTCCGGCCAGCTCTTCGGGGCGGTACAGGTGAGTCGTCCAGGACACCGGCAGGCCGCCGTAGCCCTTGGTCCGCGGCACGTCGCCGTCGCCGACATGCGTGCCAACAAGGGCCTGACCACCGGGCACGAGCGCCTCAGCGAAGGTCTTCAGCACACCGGGTAGCTCCTCACGCGGAAGGTTGAACAGCGACCACCAGCCGAGCACGCCGCCGAGCGATGCCGGCGCGAGGTCGAGTTCGGTCGCCGAAGCGACAGAAAACCGCAGGTCGGGGTAAAGCCGCCGGGCGTGCTCGACCATGCGCGGAGACAGGTCGACACCCGCAGCGTCCAGCCCGAGCTCGGTGAGGTGCGCAGTGATGGTGCCCGGGCCGCAGCCGACGTCCAGGACCGGGCCGAGCCCGCGGACGGACTCGGCGAAGGCGGCAAGCGCGGCCCGTAGCCACGGCACCTCCTCCAACCGACCCACACCAAGCTCCACATAGACGTCGGCGACCCGGTCATAGGACTCACGGACCGGCAGAAGATCGGATGGCTGCACGGAGGGCACCCTATCGAGGCATGACAAACGCGAGCAGAGACGCTTGCCAGCCCCGAAGGGAGCAGAGATTCAAGGGCGCACGGCCTCGTACGCTCTTGAGAACCGGCCTTGAACCGGGGTTTTCGGTCAAGGGCGCAAGAGCGCACGGAGTCACAGGGCCCGTGCGCCCTTGCCTCACCCGGACTCCCGACCTGGCAACGTCGGCGCGGGGAAGTGGCGGGGAGCCGTCGCGCCGGAGAAGGATCTGCTTCCCCGGCTCCCCTCCCCCGCTCCGCTGTTGCCACCTGCGGTTTCTACACGGAAGGGGAGAAGGGGAACGAGGGGAACGGCCTCCCGCGGTCCCCGGTATCGGGTGGTTTCGCGGTCAGGGACGGACAGGTGGCCCTCCCCTCTCCCCTCGCGGTGAACCCGATCGCACCCCGCCGGCCACGTCGGCACAACTTCCGGCGGAAGGACGCGCACATCCCGGATGACGTGCACTTCCACGACCTCCGCCACAGCGGCAACGAGCTGGCCGCCGAAGGTGGCGCGACGGCGCGTGAGCTGATGGCCCGGATGGGCCACTCGACCACGCGGGCCGCGCTGCGGTACCAGCGTGCACAGCGCGAGCGTGACCACACGATCGCCGACTCGATGAGCCGCAACATCGAGTCCGCGCGCAAGCGCACGCAGGGCAAGCGCGCCCGTCGGCGGGGGCGCGGCTGGGGCGAGGGGCACGCAGGGGCAAGGCGGGAGGTACGGCCGCCTGATATGGCAAGGCCAGGTAAGAGGAAATGCCCTCTGACCTGGCCTTCGTCATGTCTACAGTGGAGTGGAGCTGAGGGGAATCGAACCCTGACCCCCGCCTTGCAAAAGCGCCGGCCAACACCATCCCCGGCGTCCTCTGCTGGTCAGACTGACCCTGCTGTTGTCTCCGCTGCCTCGCTGGATGGTGCAGACGTCGTTTCGCAGTCATCATGACCGTCATTGATCAACTTCGCCTCGTCGTGCTCGACACCCGCACGAACTTGGCTGCGCCGGCGCTGCCGGCCGCAGCACTGAGTAAGACCGCTGCGTCGACCGATTGGCCGGCACCGAACTGCCCCACGACAGCATCGAACTCGTCGACGGCGACGTCCCCTGCTCCCCCTGCCTGCTGCAGTTCATCCCCCGGGGCCCGCGGCCCCAACCCGGTGGAGCAGAGCTGGCGCGAATGGTGAGCCCTGCGACTGCGCGCGGAGATGTGAAAGCACACGGCGGGAATACGAGGGACGGAGTTATATTCAAGGGCCCACTGAGGTCGCCCCGGGGTCTGTCTGATCAGGCCGGCGTGGTGGCGGAGGAGCTGGGGGCGGTGGTGCGAGATGCTGCGAAACCGACACAGCGAGCGGGTTGAGTTCGACCGGTTGGTCGACGCCGTGCGGGCGGGCCAGAGCCGGGTCCTGGTGGTGCGCGGCGAGCCGGGTGTGGGCAAGACGGCCTTGCTGGAGTACGTCGCCGAGGTCGCCCGGGGGTGTCGGGTGGTGCGCGCGGCCGGAATCGAGTCGGAGACGGAGCTGGCCTTCGCGGGCCTGCACCAGGTGTGCGCGCCGATGCTGGATCGGCTGGCGTGGTTGCCGGACCCGCAGCGGGTCGCGCTGGAAACGGTTCTGGGGCTGGGCACCAGCGCGAGCCCGCCGGATCGGTTCCTGGTCGGGTTGGCCGTGCTGAGCCTGCTGGCGGAGGCCGCCCGCAGGCGGCCGCTGATGTGCCTGGTGGACGACGCGCAGTGGCTGGATCAGGCCTCGGTGCAGACGCTGGCGTTCGTGGCGCGGCGGCTGTCGGCCGAGTCGGTGGGCGTGGTCTTCGCCCTGCGAGAGTCGCACGAGACCGGAGAGCTGACGGGGCTTCCGGAGCTGGTGATCGGTGGTCTTCGCGACGAGGACGCGCGGGAGTTGCTGGACTCGGCGCTGCAAGGACCGCTGGACCCGCAGGTGCGGGACCGGCTCCTGGCCGAGACACGGGGCAATCCGCTGGCGCTGTTGGAGCTTCCAAGCGGGCTGAGCCTAGCCGAGCTGGCGGGTGGGTTCGGGCTGCCGAGCATCAAGGGGCTACCGAGCCGGGTCGAGGAGAGTTTCCACCGGCGGCTGGCGCTGCTGCCGCCCGAGACGCGGTTGCTGCTGCTGGTCGCGGCCGCCGAGCAGAGTGGCGAGCCGGTGCTGTTGTGGCGCGCGGCCGAGCGCCTCGGCACCGGAATCGCAGCGGCGGCGCCGGCGGAGGAGACGGGCCTGGTCACGTTCGGTCCGCGGGTGTGGTTCCGGCATCCGCTGGTGCGCTCGACCGTCTACCGGGGCGCCTCTCCGGAGGATCGGCGCCGCGTGCACGCCGCGCTGGGCGCGGTCACCGACCCGGAGCGGGAACCGGATCGACGGGCGTGGCACCGCGCCCACGCGGCCGCGGGGCCCGACGAGGAGGTCGCGGCCGAGCTGGAACGCTCGGCCGGGCGGGCCCAGGCCCGCGGGGGCGTGGCCGCGGCCGCGGCGTTCCTGGAACGGGCCACCGAACTGACCCTCGACCCGGTCCTGCGCGCCGAGCGAGCACTCGCCGCCGCGCAGGCCAAGCACCAGGCCGGCGCGCCGGATGCGGCGCTGGGACTGCTGGCCACTGCTGAGGCGGGCCCGCCCGACGAATTCCGCCGTGCCCGGTGCGAGCTGCTGCGTGCCCAGATCGCGTTGGTCAATAGGCGCGGCCGCGACGCTCCGCCGCTGCTGCTGAGGGCGGCCGTCCGGCTCGCGCCACTCGACGCGCGGCTGGCCCGCGACACCTTCCTTGGGGCACTGGAGGCGGCGGCTTTCGCCGGCCCGCTGGCCAGAGGCGGGGGAATCCGGGAGGTCGCCGAAGCCGCGCGGGGCGCGCCCCCGGCCCCGCAGCCGCCACGCCCCCTCGACCTGCTGCTCGACGGTCTGACCCTGCAGGTCACGGAGGGTTACGCGGCCGCCGTGTCGCCGCTGAAGCGAGCGCTTGACGCATTCCGCAGCCCGGACCTCGCCCCCGAGGACGGCCTTCGCTGGACGTGGTTCGCCCTGGTCACCGCCCGCAACCTGTGGGATGACGAGACATTCGACCTGCTCACGCGCCAGCACGTCCGGATCGCCCGAGACACCGGCACGCTCGCCGAGCTTCCCCTCGCCCTGCAAACGCGCGTGTGCGCACAAGTGGTCGCCGGCGAGCTGACCGCGGTCGCGCCGTTGCTCGAGGAGAGCGCATCGGCCGCCGAGGCGACCGGAACCGAGCTCCCACCCTACGGCGGCCTGCTGCTCAAGGCCTGGCAAGGGCGGGAAACCGAGTTCCACAACCTGAGCGAACCGGTCGTCGCGGGCGCGGCCGCGCGGGGCGAGGGCATTGCGCTGGCCGCTACGGCGTGGACGAGCGTGGTGCTGTACTTGGGGCTGGCCCGCTACGACAACGCGCTCAGGGCAGCCCAGCGGCTCATCGAGTCGGACAACCCGGGCCAGCGGTTCGTTTCCCAATGGGGTGCGGCAGAGCTGATCGAGGCGGCCGTCCGGACCGGGGCACGCGACGCCGCTGCCGAGACGTGGGCCTGGTTCTCGCCGCTGCTGCGGGCCGCCGGCACCGACTGGGCATTGGGCGTCGAGGCCCGCTCACGCGCGCTGCTCGCCGACGGGCCGGCCGCGGAGGACGCCTACCGCGACGCCATCGACCATCTCGGCCGCACCCTCGTCCGACCCGACCTGGCCCGGGCGCACCTGCTCTACGGCGAATGGCTGCGCCGGGAACGCCGCCGTCGCGACGCCAAAGACCAGCTGCGTGCCGCGCACAACCTGTACTCGACGATGGGCATGACCGGCTTCGCCGAGCGCGCCGCCCGCGAGCTGGAAGCGACTGGCGAAACCATCCGCACCCACGCCACCGAGACCAGCAGCGACCTCACCGCCCAGGAAGCCCAGATCGCCCACCTCGTCCAGAACGGCCACACCAACCCCGACATCGCCGAACGGCTGTTCCTCAGCCCCCGCACCATCGAACAGCACCTCACCCGCATCTACGACAAGCTCATGACACCACCGAAACCGCCGTCTCCTCCGGCGCCACCGTGACCGTCCTTGCCGCCGGCGACGGGGTCGGCGATCTTCTTCCGGTGCCAGGTTCAGGCCCCGCTTCTTGCCTATTCCCAGCGCCGTGCCGATCTCCGCGCCGGATCGGCCTGATCCACACGCGCGGGGCTTATACCCCCACTGACGCTGCGTACGTAACTCTTCCGTAGTTCTTCCGAAGCGAACCCCGAGGCCGCCAGCCACTCTGAATGGGTACGAAACACCCGCGCACGAGGAAGGAAAAGCGACGAACACCTTGAGTGAGCTCGGCGCGCTGCACCTGACCCGCCCAGGTACCGCCGCCGGGCCGGACACCTGGGCCGCCTGGCACGAGCGCCGCGCGCTCGTGCTGGACGCCCTGGCCGCCGAAGGCAGCACGCTCGCAGCTGCCTCCGCCGCGGCGGCACACCGCAAGGCAACCGAACTTAGGAAGTAATCGGCTGAAACCGGACGGAGCCATGGGCGGCGGCCCGAGGACCGTGCGTCGCACGGGCGGCGCGCGAGGGCGCTGCCGGTCAAGCAGTCGGCCGGCAGCGCCACCTCCACAGTTCTCAGCGACGGTTGCCACGGTCGCAGCCGGGCTGATCATTCGCGGCGCTGCGCACGATGGACGTCTCCCAGATCGACATCGCCCGATCCACATCGTCGACGGCGCCGACACCTCCTCCGCCCCGTAGGCCAGGTCCGCGGTGGGTGCCCCAGGGCCACCTCATCCTCGCTCTGGGCCACCCGCCGCGCGGCCGACCAGCCACCGCCAGCCTCGGGCGCGATCTGCGCGCCGCGACCGCGGCGCCCTGCCCCCTGACGACTGTCTGCACTGGTAGACGATCGTCGTTTGTGGACTGCCGGATCGCGGATTGGCGTTCGTCCTCGGGCCGGCGCCCCCGCCAACCATGGCATGGGCGGTACCCGCCCGGCGGTGCCGCAAAACCACCCGTCAGGGCTGGTGACCTGCACGTTTCCACCGGCGCCGGGCGGCCTGGCGGGTTAGGCTCGCGCCTAGTACTGCCGGGCGACCGGCAAGCCGGGGAGGTCGATGGCCACGCGCGCGGGACGACCGGTCTCTGGTGCCCGGCTATGTGGAGCCGATGCCGGCCATTGCGGACGGCGGTCGACTGCGCGACGACCCGAAGTACAGCTACGAGTTCAAGTGGGACGGCTACCGCTCCATCATGCGGGTCGCGGCCGACGGCACGACGGTGCTGACCAGCCGCAACAACAACGACTTCACCGGCCGGTTCCCCGAGCTCGCTGGTGCCCTGGCCGACGCGCTGCGCGGCCGGCGGGCAGTGCTGGACGGGGAGATCGTCGCCCTCGACGACGCGGGGCGGCCGGACTTCGGGCTGCTGAAGAACCGCGGCACCAACGCCGCCGCGGTCGCCTACTTCGTGTTCGACGTCCCCACACGACATGCGCTCGTGCTGTGTGACGTTCGCGGCTTTCCCGTCGCGGGCCGCAGAGGGTGCGCTAGCCACCCGTTGAGCGCACACGTGATTGTGACTGTGCACGCCTAGTTGTCACCAAGCGGCGTGAGCGACGCCGCGGTTTGGTCGTTCGTGTGCGGGATGGTTGTCACCGGATGTGCACGACTTCTGTCACCAGCTCCTGGGGCCGCCCGGCGAACGTCGTCGCGGTGAAGTCCACGTGCTCGGCGAACGACGTGCCGCTGAACCACGCACAGTCCAGGAACTTCGCCCCGTGGCAGCGGAAGTTGCCGATCAGGCGGCCGCTGCCGTGCTGGCGGCGGTGAAGTACTCGGCCGCCGGCCGGCGCGGTGGCGTTGGCGAGCTGGTCGCGAAACGCCGCGTACGCCCGGTCCTGGTCACGGTTGTGCGCCAGCTGCCCGATCACGGCGATCTGCACGACCAGGCACAGCATCAGCGCGCCGACGATCGACAGCGCCTGCCCGGTCACCCACACCGCCGCGGATTTCCCCGTCGGCGGTGCGGCGGTGACCATCTCGATGGTCACCATGTGCGGCGGGCGTCCGCCCTGCGGCGCCGGACCGCGATGAGCGCCACGGCGCCCAGCCCGATCAGCACGGCCGCGGCCAGAACGAAGAACCCGAGGTCGAAGCCGGTGTAAGCCAGCGTGCGACCGGGCACGGAGGTGCCGAGGTTCTCCCCCGCGCCGCCACCCGAGCCGGGCGTGCCGGTGTCACCGGGCGGGACGGTCACCGAAGTGTCGCTTGTGGACGTGCTCGACGACGCGTCGGTGGCCGAGGTCGTCCGGGTGTCGGAGACCGGACCCGAGGACGTCGTCGTGACGGTCGTCGAAGTCGGCGTGGTGGTGGTTCTGGGCGAGGTCGTCGACGTCCGCGGGGTGGTGGTCGTCGACGTGGGCGAGCTCGTCGACGTGCGGGTCGAAGTCGAGGTTGAGGTACCCGTGTACGCCGCAGGGAACACCGCGGCAGCTGTTTCGCCCTCGGAAGGGCGAGTTGTCATGCAGAGCTGCCAGCACGCGCTCCCGCAGGGGAAGTTCGCCGGGCACAACGTCGCTGCCGATCTTCTCGGTGAGGAGCTCGTGCGGTTCGAGCCGGTCCCGTACGTCACCTGTCTTTCTCTGGGACCGGCGGGCGCGGTGGTGACCTCGGGCTAGGACCGCGACGTGCGGATGACCGAGCACATCGCGAAGGAACTCAAGCGCACGATCAACGAACAGTGGATTTACCCGCGAGGCCAGGGCGCTTTTTCGCGGGCGTCCCACGGCCACCTTGGCGGCCACCCTGAGCCTCGTTGCGCATTCCGGCCGGCGGGTACGTGGAGCGGCTGGGCCGGTTCCGTTGCTCCTCCTAACTTCGTCGTCACGACCCGGTCCACGGTGGACCGGTGGTGACACGGTGGTCACCGCGCAGAACGGATAGAGGAAGCCATGACACTCACCAGCAATGCCGCTGAGTCCTCAGCGACCGCAGCCGGCCTGGAACGCGAACTCGTCGGGCGGGCGACCGAGCTCGTGCCGATGATCCGGGAGCACGCGGCGGAGTCGTCCGCCAACCGGGCCGTGGTGCCGCAGGTGATGAAGGCCCTGGAGGACGCGGAATTGTTCAAGCTCTTCGTCCCGAAGCGCTTCGGTGGCCACGGCGTCGGAATGCGGACCACGATGGAGGTCCTGTCGGAGATCGGCCGTGGTGACGGCTCGACGGCGTGGGCCGCGTCTTTGCTGAACGTGTGTACCTGGTTCGCCACGACCTTCTCGCTCCAGGCGCAGCACGATGTCTTCGGCGAGAACCCGAACGCGAAGGTCTCGGGCATCTTCACCCCGGGTTCGAAGGCCGAACGCGTCGACGGCGGTTACCTCCTCAGTGGACGGTGGCCCTACTCCTCGGGCTCGTTCGCGGCCGACTGGGCGGCACTCGGGATCGCGTTGTCGGTCGAACCCGGCCAGGACCCGAGGGCGCTGGCGCTCGTGCCGAAGGAAGCGTGGACGATCGACCCGACCTGGTACGTCGCGGGCATGCAGGGCTCCGGCAGCGACACGATCGTCGTGGAAGACCACTTCGTGCCCGATCACCGGATCCAGCCGTTCGCGGACATGCAGCAGGCCCGGTACCTGACCCCGTACCAGGCCGAAGAGCAGAACTCCAACATGGCCTTCATCGCGGTCGCCGCACTGGTTCTCATCTCACCGCAGCTGGGCCTCGCCCGGCACGCGCTGGAGATCACGCGCAAGAAGCTCGGGGGCAAGCCAGTCGCCTACACCGTGTACCGGGAGGCACGGAACTCCCCCGCGCACCAGCTCGGCGTGGCGAAGGCGGCGACGAACATCAACCTCGCCCACCTTCTCGCGAGGGCGGCCGCCGACGAGATCGATGCCTGGGCCGCCGACCGTCGTCTGCCCGACATCGAGACCCGCGCACGAATCCGGAACGACACGGGCGTCGTCGCGGAGCTGGTGAACTCGGGGATCGACTCGCTGATGACGGCCAACGGCGCCGGCTCGTTCGCGGACGTCAACGTGCTGAACCGGATCTGGCGCGACGCGGCCATCGGCGCCCGGCACGCCTACGTCACCCCCGAGGTCGGCAAAGAGGTCTACGGCCGGGTCCTGCTGGGCACCGAAGACGCGCTCACGATGGACATCTGACGCCGACCCACCTTCCAGGAGATCCCATGGACGCACGAACTGTGCCGCCGGACGGGCCCGCGCACTCCGGTCCCGGCGAACCGCCGGCGACCGGGGTGTCGGTCGAGGAGCTGAAAGCGGCCTTCCGCAACCATCCGGCCGGGGTCGCGGTCATCACCGCCGACGCGGGTGACGGGCCGGTCGCGATGACTTCGAGCTCGGTCGCGTCGGTGAGTGCCGACCCGCCCCTGATCATGTTTTCGGCGTCTGCCCGGTCCTCCAGCACGCCCACGATCCTGCGGGCGAAGACGGTGGTGATCCACCTGCTGGCCGCGGAGCAGCTCAGCCTCGCGAAACTCGCGGCCACCAGCGGGGTGGACCGGTTCGACGGCACGATCCCGTGGAGCCGCCTGCCCACCGGCGAGCCGCACTACCACGGCGTTCCGGTGCGGATCAGGGCTCGCGTTGTGAGCACCGTGGCGGCGGGAAGCTCCACGGTCGTCGTGGCGCAGGCTCTCCAGGCCGACCTCTCGGTCACGGCACAGGCACGAGGAGCGCTCGTGTACCACGACCGTGCGTGGCACGAGCTGAGCGGTCGCTCTCGCGTGGCTTGACACCCCGGAGATGACACCTGCTGCGAAAGAAGTGCTGGGCACCGTGGTTGCGGTGCCCAGCACTTTCGTGTTCGAAGCCGTGCGGCGAACCTCATCCTGAAGCCTGGACTGGCGTGCCCCTCAGCGCTGCGAGCAAGAGGCCGCGGACCTCATCCGGCCACAGCCGGCGCGGGTTCGCGTACGGCTGCGAGAAGACCTGCCGCATCACTTCGTCGAGGTCGCTTTCCGCGAGTCCCAGCTCGCCCAGTGACGGGGCGGCGCCGGCGAGCGCGCCGAGGCGTGCCAGTTCCGATGCGGGCGCCGCCACGCCGAGGGCGCGGGACATCGCGGCATCGGCCGCCGGCGCGGCCGGCAGATTGAATGCGGCCACGTACGGCATCAGGATGCTGTGGGTTTCCGCGTGCGGCAGGTCGAAGGTGCCGCCGAGGATGTGACACAGCTTGTGGTGCAGCGACATCGTGGTCTGGCCCAGGCAGAGGCCGCACAGCCAGGAGCCGCGAAGCGCCAGCGTGCGTGCGGGGAGATCGCCCGGTTCGTCGATCAGGATCGGCAGCGCTGTCGCTAGGGCTCGGGTGCCCTCCTCGGCCATCAGTGACGTGACCGGCGACGCGTCCGGGGCATACAGGGCCTCCATCGCGTGCGCGATGGCGTTGAGGCCGCTGAGTCCCGATACTCGCGGCGGCAGCCGCCGCGTCAGCTCCGGGTCGTAGACGACGCTGCGCGGCAGAACCCCGATGTCGCGTCCGGTGCGTTTCCGGCCGTCTTCGGTGATTCCCCAGATCGGGGTCATCTCCGAGCCCGAGTACGTGGTCGGGACCACGATCACGGGTAAACCGGTCCGTCGGGCGACGGCCTTGCCCAGCCCGATGACGGAGCCGCCGCCGATCGCGACGCAACCGTCCGCGCCGAGGCGGCCGACCTCCTCGCACGCCGCCCGCACCACCGATGCCGGGACGTGCATGCGGGCGTCTTCGAAGTGTCCGGCGACCCGGCGCCCAAGGAGCGTGGACACCAGCTTCACGTCCTCGGCACGTCCGGGCGTGCCGACGACGACGAGGCGGTCAAGGCCGAACCGATCCGCCTCGGCCGGCAGCTCGGCCACCCGGCCCGCACCGAACACCACGCGCACGGGTAGCGGCTCGTAGGTGAAACCGGGCGTGCTCACGGCTTCCTCTGCAGCACGAAGTCGACCTCGGCGTGGGTGAAGGGCGCGGCCACGCCGAACCGCTTCGCGGTCGCTTCGTCGCGCTTCACCGCGAAATCGGTGAGCAGACTGCGTTTCACCGCGAACACGGCGTCGGACTCGACGTAGGGGCTGTTCCTGACGAACGCGTGCGTGGTGACTTCTTCGTGGCCTTCGGCCCGGACGATGAAGTGGACGTGCGCGGGCCGGAACGGATGGCGGTTCGCCTTCTCCAGCAGCACGCCCACCGGACCGTCGGTCGGAATCGGATAGTGGCTCGGGACCACCGAACGGAACCAGTACCGCCCTTCGGCGTCCGCGTGGAAGAGGCCCCGCCCGTTCCCGGCGGGCTGCACGTCCGGCTGCTGGACGTCGTAGAACCCCTCCTCGTTGCACTGCCAGACATCGATCTCCGCGCCGGGGAGCGGAGTGCCGTCGCTGCCGAGGACACGGCCGGACACCACACACTGATCGGGGCCGTTCATCAGATCGATCGAGTCGCCCAGCGCACGAGCGGGCGACTCGGTCAGATGAAACGGCCCGAGGACCGTGCTTTCGGTTCCTTCCTGCTGGCCGTTGAGCGTCTCCACCATCATCGACACCCCGAGCACGTCCGAGAACAGGATGACCTCTTGCCGGGTGTCGGTGCACGTCTTTCCCAGCGCGGTAACGAATTCGACCGCGGCGTTCCACTCCGCCATGGTCGGCTTCACCTCGCGCACGAAGTCGTGCAGGTGCCGCACCGCGCTCTCCATGATCTCCCGCAACCGGCGGTCAGGAGTGTCCCGAAAGCTGTCGATCACCGCCGAAGTCGCCGTCTCCCAGGAGAAGTCCATCAGGCCGCGCCCCGAACGGAACGGTCGGTGCTCTCGAAGTGGCGGACCTCGGGCTCGTCGGCGAAGAAGCCCGCGACGTGTTCGGCGAACCGTTTGCCCGCGTCGCTCGCGGGAAAAGCCACCAGGTGGTCCTCGAGCCGCTCCCAGCCGACGCGGAGCAGATACGTCGAGCGATGCTCCGCGTCGCGGAAGAGTTCCACGCTCGTGCAGCCCTGCGCTTGCGCGAGCAGGGACCTGGCTGCGCGGAACGCCTCTTCGAAGTCGCTCTCGCGTCCGCCGGCGATCCGCAGGTAAGCCTGCTCCACCACCATTGTCACTCCATTCCGTCCGGCGGGCTTCGGCCACCCGCGCGCGTCGACCGTAGGACAGCCGTCGGTTGCGGCGTGCCCTGATCGCGACGGCGCAGGACGGATCGCGAAACCTTTGCCGGGAACGGAACAGCGGCCCGGTCTACCGCGCGTTCCGCAGCGTGGCCGACGGTGTTTCGCCGAACTGCTCGCGGTAGGCGCGGGAGAAACGCCCGAGGTTCGAGAACCCCCAGCGGTTGGCGATGTCGCTCACGGAACCCGAGCTCGCCCGCAGGTCCTGCCGTGCGCGTTCGAGGCGGACGCGCCGCAGATAGGTCATCGGGGTCATACCCAGGTGTTCCTGGAAGCCCTGCTGCACTCGCCGGCCGCTGACGCCGGCGTGGCGGGCCAGGTCGGCGAGCGACCAGGACCGCTCCGGCTCCGCGTCGAGGACGTCCAGCACTCGCTTGATCGTGCGCGGACGGGCCGGTGGCCGCGGTTCGTACAGCTCGGCCGAGTAGTTGTGGAGGTGGGCGAGCACCAGGCCGTCGACGACCATGGATTCCAGGTGCTCGCGATGCCGCTCCGAGCGGTGGACCAGGCTTTCCGGATCGGCCAGCTCGGACAGCAGGAGCTTCACTGTGGACAACCAGCTTCGCCCGGCGCCCGACGTGAGGGAGAAATCGAGATCGAACCCGACGGAGGTGCCCACCGGGTGACCGAGGAGGCCCTCCAGCTCCGCCTCCAGAGCCCGGGTGGAGATCTTGACGCAGATCTGTTCGGCGTCGGCCGCCCAGCGCGGCAGGTACGTGTGCTCCGACGGGGTGAACACCGCGGCGTGCCCCGGTGTCGCGATCATCCCGCGCGGCCCGCAGTGCGACTCGATGGCCCCGAACGTCGGGATGTTGACGTGGTAGGCACCCAGAGCCCCCGGGTCGACGCTGGTTTCGGTTCCGAAACAGACGTACCCGACGGTGAGGTGCTTCAGCTCCGCCGCGCTGAGGTGGGAGCTCGGGAGCACCGGGGCGGCGTGTTCCCGCACTTCGACTTTCGCGGGGTAGAAGACGCTGTTCAGATTCTCGCGGAAGACCTCGAACCCAGTCGCCCGGCACAGCTGGCGCAGACTCCACCGCCCCGAGTCGTCACCTTCGACTCGCGGGGCCGGATCGGTCTTCGCCGCTGTGTGGTCCATCGGCGCGCTCCTTTGCGCTGGTCATCGGCCGGAGGCACTCGCCATCGTAGGTCACGCCCAGGGCGCCGCTGTCCTCGTCGCGCAGCGTTCGGCCCAAAAGCGAAACCCGCGCTTCGCGAACCGGACACCCGGACGGCGCGCACGAAGCGGGTCTTCCCCCGCGCACAGGACGCGGCGAACACCCCAGGGTCCCTCGTGCTTCGTGATACGTCCGGTGGAAAGTGCGCCACGCACCGCGCGGCGCACTTTCCGCCGTTCAGAGCAGTTCGAGAGCCGCGACGATCGCCGACGTCTCGGTGCGCGTGGTGTAGTCGGGGTGGACGTCGATCCAGCGGATGGTGCCCTCGGCGTCGACCAGGACGACGGTGGGCATCGGGATGCCGCGGGTGCCGTCGGCGTTGAGGTCGGCCAGGTCGAGGCCCAGGGACTGCTGCGCGGCGCGGACCTCGTCGGTCGGGGCGGTGAGCACGCCCAGGCCCGCGGCGATCTGGTTGCCCGGGTCGGACAGCACCGTGAAGGTGAGCTCGTTCTTCTCCGCCATGGTCAGCGAGCCGTCCGGCTTCTGCGGGCTGACGGCCACGAGCTCGACGCCGCGGCCGGCGAGCGCGGGCACGAGCTGCTCCTGGTAGGCGCGCAGCGCGACGTTGCAGAACGGGCACCAGGCGCCCCGGTAGGTCACGACGACGGCAGGCTTGCCGGCGCGCGCCGCGGCCAGCGTGGTGGCGGTGCCGTGCGCGTCGAGCAGGTCGCCGTCGGGCATCGCCGCGCCGGCGGACAGCACGCCCGCGGGCATGCCGGCCGCGACGAGCCCGGCCTGCTCATCGCCGAACGCCGTCGCGACGTCGGCCGGCAGCTGCCCGGCCATGCCCGCCTGGAGTACCTCGACCCGCTCGGCGATGGTGGTGTTGATGGTCGTCACATCAAACCTTTCGACGTCCTGGGAGTGCCGGGACAACCGGCGAGAACTGGATTGCTCAATCCAGTAGTACTCACGCCGGACTGGATAGTCAAATCCAGTCTGCGAGGATCTCCGTAGACTGGGGGCATGAGCGAGACGGCGGCCGCAGCGACGACTCGGCTGACCGCGCGCGGGCTCGCCACCCGGGAGCGGATCGTGACCGCGGCGGCGCAGCTGATGTTCGAGCGCGGCGTGGCGGGCACCAGCACCCCGGACGTGCGCGACGCCGCTGGGGTCAGCTCTTCGCAGATCTACCACTACTTCGCGGACAAAGGCGCCCTGACCAGGGCCGTCATCGAGCTGCAGACGACCAGGATCATCGGGGGCCAGAGCGAGCTGCTGTCCCGGCTCGACAGCTTCGCCGCCCTGCGCGCGTGGCGCGACGCGATCGTGGGGATCCAGCACGACCTGCAGTGCCAGGGCGGCTGCCCCCTGGCGACCCTCTCGGGCGAGCTAGCCGAACACGACGCCGCCGCGCGCGCCGCCATCGCCCGCAGCTTCACACTCTGGGCCGAAGCGATCCGCAACGGGCTCCAGCACATGATCGAGCACGGCGTGCTGCGCGAGGACGCCGACGCGCACCACCTGTCGCTCGCCATACTGGCCGCACTGCAGGGCGGGCTCGTCCTCGCCCAGGCGCAGCGCAACACCGAGGGCCTCGAAGCCGGTCTCGACGCGATGATCGAGCTCGTCGAGCACTACGCCACGGCGCGGAAGTAGCCAGAACCGCCCACAGTGGACTGTCTGTGGGCTGGGTGGAACCCCAACCGGAATCCCTTCGCGGAAAACATTTCGGCAGTGTACGGCTTACCATCGCCTTACGAATTTTCGTGGGCCTCGACTGGTTCAGCAACGTCATCGCGAAAATACTCGGCCAGAACCACTTCGACTGGGATTCTTCGATTTCAACCTCGTGAACCAGGACACCGCATTCTCCAGCAGGCCGTAAGCAGCACGCACATCGCGCCGCTGCACTGGTTCTACGGCAGCGTCGTCCTGCCGAACTTCGGCTTCTTCGAAGGGTTCCTGCCCCTGGCGGAACTCGGCGTGGCCCTCGGCCCCACCTTCGGGCTGCTGACGCGCATCGCGGTCATCGGCGGCCTGCTGGCCGCTGTGACCGAGATCAGACCCGCCGGCTTCCGGCGCCGCGCCGACCGGCGGATCGCCCGGGTGCACGGCCTGACCCGAACCCATCGACAATTCCTTCCGATAGCGCAGAAACTCCACATGGACCGAGTCGGCGGCCACCCGCCTTCCCCGGAATAGCCCCGAAATCGGCTAGGTTGCAGTCGATCACCACGTTTCGAATCCCCCGAGCCGAGGAGCACGAATGTCTTCCGACCCCACCGTTGTACTGGCCCACGGCGCTTGGGCCGACGGTTCCAGCTGGAGCAAGGTGATCGACCAGCTTGAACAAACCGGCGTGCGGGTTCTCGCGGCGTCGTTGCCGCTCACGACGTTGGCCGGCGACACAGAAGCGCTGGACCGCGCACTGGAGCACGTGGGCGGCCCGGTCGTGCTGGTCGGGCACGCTTACGCCGGCGGTGTCCTCGGCGGGGTGACGGCGCCGAACGTCAAAGCTCTGGTCTACGTCGCCGCGCTGGCCCCGGACGAAGGCGAGACCGTCGGCGACGTCTTCGGCCGAGGCACGCCCCATCCGCAAGCCCCGGCGCTGGCCCCCGATTCACACGGCTTGATCTGGCTGCCCGACGAAGCCTTCGCCGCCGCCTTCGCGCCGAACGCCACGGCCGAAGAACAGGTGCGCCTGCGGGCGTTGCAGCGGCCGATTTCCGGCGCCTGCATCACGGTCCCGGTGAACCGGCCACGGTGGCGCGGCGTGCCCTCGTGGTACTTGGTCACCGAACAGGACCGCATGATCCCGGCCGAAAACCAGCGGTTCATGGCCGAGCGCATGGGCGCCGAGATCCGCGTGCACGACGTCGACCACACGCCATCGGTGACGGCCCCCGGCGTGGTTTCCGACCTGCTCCGCGAAGTGGTCGCGAAGGTCAAGGCGAACCAGGCGTAGCCGCTCGAGGTCACCACCGGCCGCCCGGTCCCGCGCGGCCGGTGGTGACCTTTCGACCGTGCTCGAACCTCAGCCGAACGTGAACGAGTACGCCTGAAGGCCCGGGCTCAGCTTCAGCGTCACCGTGCCCTGTTGGGGCGTCGGGGTCTGGACGACGGCGTGGATGTCCGGGCTGCCGGAGACCGGGATCGTCTTCGTGACACCGCCGGCGGTCACCGTGACGGTGCCCGTGCCACCGACGTCGAGGTAGACCGTGGAGGCGTCGTAGGTGAGCGTGAGGGAGGCGTCGTCGCCGGCGGTGAGGTATTCGGGGGTCGTGGTCCACTTGCCCTGGAGGTCGACGGGGGCGCCGCCGGCGCCGCCGCGCTCGGATCCGAGATAGGTTTCCGGGCTCTGCAACGGGTTCGTGGGGGTGTCGTCGGCGACGTCGGTGCGCGGGGGCAGCGTCTGGGCCGGGTTGGCGGTGGTCAGCAGTTCGCGGATGAGCGACTCGGTGCCGTCGTAGTCACCCTCGCCGATGGAGACGTGGCGGACGTGCCCGGTGGCGTCGGCGAGGTACTCGGCGGGCCAGGACTCGTTCTTGAACGCGTTCCAGGTGGCGTAGTCGTTGTCGATCGCCACGGGATAGGTGATGTGCTGGCGGGCGGCGCCGGCCGCGACGTTGGCGGGCACGTGCTCGAACGCGTACTCCGGCGTGTGGACGCCGACGATCTCCAGGCCCGCGTCGTGGTAGCGCTGGTACCACGCCTCGACGTGCGGGATGGCGCGCTGGCAGTTGATGCACGAGTAGGCCCAGAAGTCGTAGAGCACGAATTTCCCTTGCAGCGCCGCCGGTTTCCCGCCGGGCGTGTTCAGCCACTGGTTGATCCCGACCAGCTGGGGCGCGGTACCGCAGTCCTGCAGCTCGTCGGACGGGTCGCACGCCTGCAGGCCGCCGCCCACCTTGTCCGCGCCGAGGGCCTGGTTCAGCCCCGCGGTGTAGTCGGGGATGGCGCGCTGCAGCGCGTCGGTGACGTTGAACGTGAGCGCGACGGCCAGGCCGATCACCACGATCCCCGCGGCGATGCGGACCTGCCGCTGCCGGTCGCGGAACGCCTTCACCCGCTCGGCGACGCGGTTGCCGGCCATCGCGAAGAACAGCAGCGGAATCGCCGTGCCGACGGCGAACGCGATGGTGAGCGCGACCGTCGACGCGCCGATCGTGTGCGTCGCGCCGGCCACGGTGATGGCCGCGAGCACCGGCCCCGCGCACGGCACGTAGACGGTGCCGAGCGCAAGCCCGAGCACGAACGCACCGCGGTCGCCGGGCACGGATTTGCGGCCCAGGCGGACAAACGGGCGTTCCAGGAGGTCTTGCACGCGCGGGAACATCATCGCGACGCCGAGCACCACCAGCACCACGAGCCCCGCCCAGCGCAGCACGTCGCCGGGCAGGTGCAGCGCCGCCAGCACGAGCGTGCCCAGCAGCGTGACGAGGCTGAAGCTCAACGCCAGCCCCGCGACGATGAGGAACGGCCGGCGACGCGTGGGTGCGGCCACCACGCCGCTCGCCCCGCCCGTCATGAACAACACCGGCAGAACCGGGAGAACGCAGGGCGAAATGCCGGTGATCAGCCCGCCCACCAGGCCGATCAGCACCAACGTGATCAGGGTGACCTCCTCTGTCTTCGCACAGAGTAGGCCGGGTCCGGCCGCGGCGGCCGGTCCCGCGTGGACAGTCAGGGATTCGTAACACTCTTGCGCAGCCCGGCCTCTTCCAGCAGCGGCACGATCTGGGTGCCGAAGAAGTCGAGTTCGGGCTGGTAGTCGTAGAACGTCAGCTGAACGCCGTCGATGCCCGTTTCGTGCAGCCGGTGCAGCTTGTCCGCGACCTCCTCGGGCGAGCCGACGATGTGCAGGTGCCCGCCGACCGCGCGGCCACGGGCGGAGTGCTCGAGCCACGACTGGCTGTCGCCCGCGGTGTGGCGGTCGGTGAACGCGCCGATCGCGCCGAGGTCGGCGTGGTCCATGATCGCCTGGTAGCGCGCGTGCGCCTCAGCGCTGGTGGGCGCCGAGACGACCGTGGGATTGATCACCACACGCACTTCGCGGCCCTGATCCCGCGCCGCCTGCTTGACCTTTTCCACGTGCGCCGGCAACGCCTCCAGCGCGCGGTCGATGTTCTCGCCCGCCGGGCTGGAGATGAACACGAGGTCGGAGTTGCGGCCCGCGAACGCGAAGCCCGCCGGGGAGCCGCTGGCGGACACCAGGATCGGGCGCCCGTACTTCGGCCGCGGCGAGGCGTAGGCCTCCTGCAGCGAGTAGTGCTCGCCGTGGAACGTGAGGTTGTCCTCGCCCGCCCAGAGATCCTTGCACACGGCGACGAACTCGTCGGCCATCGCGTAGCGCTTGTCGTGCTCGGGCTTGAGCTGGCCGAACATCGCGGGCTCGGTGTCGGCGTACCCGGTGACGATGTTCGCGCCGAAGCGCCCACCCGAGATGTGGTCGGCCGTCGCGAGGAACTTGGCCAGGTGCAAGGGGTGCCACGGCCCGTAGAGCACGTGCACCGTGCCCAGCAACAGGATCGACTCCGTCGCCGACGCGAGCGCGATCGCCGAGACGAACGGGTCGAGGAAGTTCTCGCGGTAGTGCGTCTCCCCGCCGAACCCGCCCTTGGGCAGCCACTGCGACAGCCCGAACGCGATGTCGAACCCGAACTTCTCCGCCTGCTGCGTCAGCGCGCGGTTGTAGTCGAACGTCCAGTCCGTCCCGCGCGGCAACGTCGACTGCGACCACCCACCCGTCTGCAGCGGCAGGAACACACCCAGCAGCAACGGCTGTCGCAACACGCGGCTCAACGGGCTGTCCGGGAAATCCTGCGGTTGCGCCGGCTCCGCCAGCCCGGCCCGATCACGTACGGACATGCACCACTCCTCGCCCTCGTCCGCCGCGACAATAGGTTGGACGTCAGACGTCTGGCGAGTCTGTCCAAGATCTGGGACTCACCGCCGAGCGAGAGCGGCGACCAGGTCGGGACATCGGACACGTCGAGCAGCACGGTCGGGGTGGGCCGCCGCGAAAGCGTGTGCAGCGTCACCGGAATCGCAGCGCCGGCCCCGCACGACGACCAGCGCACCGTCCTCCCCCCAGCCCTCGCACCGCCTCTCCGAACCACCGCGCCCCCTCGTCCGCACACGCACCGGCCCGATCCGCGTCGAGCAGCAGGATCGGCAGCTTCCGCACTGCCGCGGCGGTGGTCACCACGGCCCGGACTTCCTCGGAGGCCGTCGCCGCGGGCTGCGCGATCAGCGTGGCCGCCGGTCTCGTGGCGATCCGCGTCCGGATCGAATCCGTGCGCGGGCCGGGCGGCGCTGTCCGCACGCGGCGAGCAGCGCGACAACCGGCGCGAGCAGCGCCACCTTCGGGGTCACCTGCACCGGACGGCGCACCGTTCAGCCGGCCGAAGCGTTCAGCGCGTCCAGTAGCCAGGTGTGCGTGACGCCCATCGGAGCCGGTTCGCCCGTGACCTGGCCGGCCAGGGTCCAGTAGGCGCGCACGCGCGGGTCGCGGTCGGGGGCGGTGCGGTGGTTGAGGGCGCGGCGGAAGGCCGGGGTGTCGGTGGTGCCCACGGCGGCCGCGTGGGCGGCGACGAAGCGGTCGAGGGCCGGGCCCGGCGCCGGGCGGGTGCCGGACGTCACGGCGGGGAAAGCGAGCTCGCAGGCCTGCGCGACCTCGGCATGGAGGGCGGCGAGGTCGGGGATCCGGTCGTGGTTGACCAGCGTGCTGGTGCGCAGGGCATCGACGAACGAGCGGTCCGAGGCGAGCAGCACCAGCGACGCGTAGGCCACGACCTGCGCGGGCGTCGGCAGCTCCGGGGGCGGCGGGGCGCTGATGTCCAGGAACATGCGGGCCGAGTCCGCAGGGACAGGGCCGGTGGTCATGGGGCGCCAGAGGCGGACGAGGACGTCGCGGGCGGCGTACCCGTCCTCCACGGCGGACAGGAGCTCCAGCCGCGCGGGCCGGTCGAGCGGGGTCGCGTCCTCGACGGCGCGCAGGACGGACCGTCGCCAGGCCAGCGTGGCGACCTCGCGGTCGAGGGCGGCGCGTTCGGCGGCCACGGCGTCGGCCAGGGAGCGGCGGCCGGCGAGGACGTCGGTGATCAGTGGCAGCCCCAGGCCCAGGCCGCGCATCCGGCGGACGAGCGTCAGCCGCTCGACTGCGTCCTCGGCGAAGCGGCGGTGGCCGCCCGCGCTGCGGGTGGGTTCGAGCAGGCCTTCGTCGCAGTAGAAGCGGATCGTGCGCACGGGCACGCCGGTCCGTCGCGCCAGGTCGCCGATCCCCAGTGTGACCCCGGTCACCATCGGTAGAACCTCCAGCCGGATGGAGTTCCTACGGTACGGCCATGGACACCGCCCGACTCGCCGACGCTCTCCAGCACCACACCGCCGCCCTCGCGAAAGCCGCGGCCGGAGCCGACCCCGACGCCCGCGTGCCGACGTGCCCCGACTGGCCGCTGCGCGTGCTCGTCGGGCACGTCGGCCAGGCGCACCGCTGGTCGGCGAGCATCGTCCGCTCAGGCCCTTCGCCCGTGCCCGACCCGTTCGACGCGGACCCCGGTGACCCGGCCGGCTGGTCCGGCTGGCTGCAGGCCGGAGCCGCGGACCTCGTCGACGCGGTGTCCACCACCGACAGTCCCGTGTGGACGTTCTTCGGTCCGGGACCCGCCACGTTCTGGTTGCGCCGCATGCTCAACGACACCATCGTCCACCACGCCGACGCCGCCGGCCGCGCGTTCTCCGTCGCCCCGGAGCTCGCCGAGGACGCGATCACCGACTGGCTCGAACTGCTCGCGCACCCCGCCACGCAGACGCTCAAACCCGACGTCGCCGAGCTGCGCGGCACCGGTCAGACCCTGCGACTCCTCCCCGACCACGCCGAGGGCTGGCACCTCACCCGCACCCCGGACGGCATCGAATGGACCCGCGGCACCGCCGACGCCGAAGTCACACTTGCCGGCCCGCTGACCGACCTCCTGCTCGTCTTCACCCGCCGCCGGCTCGCCGACGACGTCACGATCACCGGCGATCGCCGCCTCATCGACCACTGGCTGGCCCACAGCGCGGCCTGAGCTCCCACGCCGGGTGATCCCGCGGCGGCCGCGGGCCACCGCCCGGGAAAAGCTTCTCGCGCAACGTCCCCGGCCGGTACTCGCGCTGCATCAGGCCGCGGGCCTGAAGCAGCGGCACGACGTGGTCCACGAACTCGGTGAAGCTCGTCGGCGAGATCACGTACTCGAGGTTGATCCCGTCGACACCCGCGTCGCGCCAGCGCGCGATGTTCTCGACGATCTGCTCCGGCGTCCCCACCACACGTTTGTTGGTACGGCTGAGGATCAGCTCGCCGAGCGTCCAGTCGTCACGCGTGGTCGTGGCGAGGAGCTTGCGCACGGGCTCCGACACCTCGCGCCGGCGCAGGTCACCGACGAGCGCGTCCGGGGCGTCGAGACCGAAATCGTGCCCGGCGAACACCGACGCGCGCGCCAGGTTCCCCTCCACCGTCTGGCGCTCCAGCAGCTCGGTGTGGCGCCGCCGGGCCTCGGCCTCGGTGCCGGCGAGCAGGTACGACTGCGGCACGAAAACCTTGATGTACGCCGGGTTCCGGCCCGCGGCGGCCGCCGCCCGGCGCACGTCGGCGACGATCGGGGCCGCCTCGGCGGGGTCCTGGGAGTTGATGAACAGGCACTCCGCGTACCGGCCGGCGAACGCGCGGCCGGTCGGCGAGACGCCGGCGTTGAACAGCACCGGCACCCGCTGCGGCGACGGCTCGCTCAGGTGTGGCCCGTCGAGCTGGTAGCATGGTCCATTGTGGACAATTGCGTGCACCTTGGCCGGATCCGCGAACTCGCGCCGCGCACGGTCGCGCAGCACCGCGCCGTCTTCCCAGCTGTGCAGCCACAGCTTCAAAGCCGCCTGCGTGAAGTCCTCGGCGCGGCCGTAGCGTTCCTCGTGGCCCGGCAGCCCGCCGTACCCGAGGTTCCGCCCGGCGCCCGGCAGGAACGACGTGACGATGTTCCACGCCACCCGCCCGCCGGTCAGATGGTCCAGAGTGGACACTTTGCGGGCGAACGGGTACGGGTGCTCCTGCAGGATGTTCTGCGTGAACGTGTACCCCAGGTGCTCCGTGTGGTAGGCGAGCAGCGGGATCAGCACCGAGGGATCACCGGTCGGGAACTGCATCCCCTCGCGCACCGCCGCGTCGCGCGAGCCGCGGTAGGTGTCGTACGGCGCAAGGACATCGGCGAAGAAGAGCGTGTCGAACCGGCCGCGCTCCAGCGTCCGCGCGAGGTCGAGCCACATCGCGGGATCGGTGTAGCCGAGCTGGCGGCTGTCCGGCTCGGCCCACAACCCCTGCGCGTGGTGCGAAACGGCGAACATGTGGAACGCGTTGAACAACATCCGCTCAGGCATCGTCGCCCAGCACCTGCGCGCCGATCACGTCCTTGCAGATCTCGGCGGAGTAGGCCATCAGCCAGCCCGCCTGCGCGTCGCGGAACCAGCGCTCGATCGGCGACGTCTTCAGGTACCCCGATCCGCCGCCCACGCGCACGCCGAGGTCGGCGATCTCGCGCGCGATCTCGTTGGCCAGCAGCTTCGCACGCACCGTCGCGGACAGGAAATCGGGCGAGTTCTCGTCGGCGAGCCAGCACATGTACTGCGCGAACATCGCGGCGGCCTGCAGCCGGCTCTCCAGCTCGCCGACGCCGAAGCGCACCCACTGCTGCTCCGCCACCGTCCCGCCGCCCGGCAGCACCTTCCGGGCGCGCGCGTGCTCCCGCAACGCGGCCAGCGCGCCGTCGGCCACCCCGAGCGACAACGCCGCCACGCCCGCCCCGATATGGTTGGGGCGCCGCCGTTTCGACGGCGGGCAGCGGCGTTCGTGCGGCAGGAGCGTGCCGTCGAAGCGGATCAGCTGGCTGCCGCTCGCGCGCAGCCCCATCGCGTCCCAGCTCGGGAGGAACGTCATCGTCGCCGGGTCGGCGTCGAGCCCGAAGAACGTGGAGACGCCGTCGACCTTCGCGTTGACGAGGAAGTGGTCGGCGATCTCGCACCCGGAGGAGAAGCGCTTCTCCCCGCTCAGCCGGAACCCGCCTTCGACCGCCTCCGCAGGCTGCTGCGACTGCAGGAACAGGTTCCCGCCCGCCGGCTCGCTCAACGCGTTCGCGAACCGCGCCCCGTCCCCCAGCCGCTCCGCGAAGAACCGCGCCACGTCCGGCTCCGACATCTCCACCAGCCCCGCCACCGCGCCGATGTGCATCACCCACACACACGCCGTCGACGGGCACGCCGCACTCAGCACCCGGACGATCGCGCCGTAGCTGCGGTAGCTGAGGTCCTGGCCGCCGTACTCCGCCGGCAGCACCGCGGCGTCGAGCCCGCTGGCGTTGAGCCTGCGGAGATTCCCGACGGGCAGCTCACCGGTCCGGTCCCGCTCGGCGGCGGTCCGCGCGAACTCCCCGGCGAGCCGCGCCGCGAGGTCCACCCAGTGCTGCTCGTGAGCCGGCGGGCCGAGCGGATGTGCAGCAACCATGACGCCTCCCCTGTTCGGCAGCTCCCGATCGGCGATCTTGCCAGGAAAAGGCCTTCGTGGTCAGGCGCTCTCGCGGGCAGAATCCTCGCATGCGCATCCACCGGCACGAGCCCGCGCTCAACGCCGTCGTCGAAACGTACGTCACGCCGGGCCGTAGGTACCTGCAGCTGGTCAACACCCCGTTTCTGAGCGACCCGGCGGTGCGGCAGCCTTTCGGCCGCGCGCTGGCCGAGGACGCAGTGCGCGTCACCGACGGCGAGCTCGAGCTGCTGCTCGGCTACGAATGGCGCGCGCAGCTGACGGCTTCGTGGCTGGTCGCGTTCGCTCGGCGAGCGGCGCACCGCGAACGGATCGGCGAACTGCTGCTCGCGAACGAACGCGCCTACGCCGGCCGCGGGTTCTGCTTCGCGCTGGCACGACTCGGCACGGAGGCGGACGCGCGCGTGCTGGTCGACTACCTCCACGCGTTCCTGCCCCGCACCGACCGCGGCGAGCAGGACTCGGCCATGGGCGCGCTCACCTACCTGGACGGGCTGCTCGGGACCGACCACGCGGCCCAGTTCCTGGCGGACAACGGCCCCTGGGCCCGCTGGTTGCACGCGAGGTTCCCACTTGATCTCGCCGACGTACCGGTGTCGCTCGACCAGTCCCGTGACCTCATCGCCGACCAGTGCTCGTATGCCGACCAGTGCATGAAGGCCCTGCCCTCCGCCCCGTAACGGGTCAGGGCGTGAGCTCCGCCGCCGCCGCGTGCAAGGCCAGCAAGCCCGGCACCGTCTCAGGTGGGCGCCGGCCGAAGCCGCATTCCGTGGGATGCCGAAGGAGTCCACAGTGGATAGTGCGGCGGCGATGCGTTTGCGGGAGCCGAAACACACCGCCGAAGCGGGACCGGCCGGCCGGTACTGGGGCGTGCTGCTTTACTCGCCGCGGTGGACCTCGTCGGTGACCAGGCCGGGGGTGCGATCGAACTCCGCCCGCTGCCAGAACGTCCAGTTCGACCGGACACCCGTCTCGCCGCCCGTCACCCGCCGCACGAACTTGCCGACGTGCGACGAGACCGCGCGGAACACCGTTTCCGAGTCCCGAGCGGCACGCTGCCGACGAGGTGCACACCACGAGTCACGATGCGCTCACCGTAAGCCGGCGCGCCGGCGTCCCGGAGGGGCCGCGCGCCGAACAGTGGCCGGTCGGCCGGCCCGCGGAGGGGATCGGGCAGCTCAGACCTGGCGCGCCGTCGCCATCGCGCGGTCGGTTTCCCAGAAGGCGCGCATCGACGTGATCAACCCGTCGCCGCCCACGCGGTAGACGAAGACGCCGTCGGTGTCGACGCGGTAGCTGCCGGGCAGGTACGTGGTGATGGTGCCGACGTTCGCGCACTCCGCACCCGCCGCGAACGAGTCGCGGATCACGAACTCGAAGCGTTCCACGTGCGCGATCGTCAGGTCCCAGAACGCGCCGATGCCCTCGTGGCCGCGGTGGCCCTTGCCCGGCTCGTCGAACATCGACGGGCCCACCGGGTCTTCCACCACGGCGTCCGGCGCGAACAGCGCCAGCCAGGCGTCCTTGTCGCCCGCCGCGACCGACGTCATCGATCGGAACGACGCGAGGCGAGCCGGCGGCTGGTCCGCGTCGACGTCCCAGCTGACCTGGACACTCATGTCACTCCCCCGATTCGCGGAACTTCGCGATGACCTCGACGCCGAACTTGCGGATCGCGTCGACCTTCGGGCCCACTGCGGCGTCGAACCCGAGGCCCTCGAACACCCACGGCATGGTGATCGCGTCGGTCACGCCCACCTCGGCCTGCTCGCGGAAGCCGTCGAGCCCGAACCGGTCGACGCACACCGCCTGGAACTCGAACGGATCGGCCTCGCGCCCGCGTTCGGCCAGCAGTTCCTTGAGCCGCTTGATCGTGTCGCGCAGCTGGTCGAGCGTCATCATCGCCGACGACCAGCCGTCGCCCACGCGCGCGGCCCGGCGCAACGCGATGTCCGTGTGCCCGCCGATGTAGAACGGCACGCGCTTCGGCGGCGTCGGGCTCATGCGCAGCTTGTCGAAGTCGAAGAACTCGCCGTGGAACTCGACCATGCCGCCGTCGAGGATCAGGCGCAGCACCTCGATGGCCTCGTCGAAGCGCTTGCCGCGCCGCTCGTACGGCGCGCCGCACCACTCGAACTCCTCCGGCGACCAGCCGATACCGAGCCCGAGACCGAACCGGCCGCCGGTCAGCGCCGCCACCGAGTTCACCTGACGCGCCAGCAGCACCGGATTGCGCGAGCCGAGCTTCAGCACGGACGTGTAGAACTCGAGCCGCTCGGTCACCGCGCCCATCGACGCGGCCGCCACCAGCGGGTCGACCCAGGGCGTCTCCTCGGTCCAGAACCGGCTGCCGTCGGGCGTGTACGGGTAGTCCGCCGACACCTTCTCCGAGTAGAACAGCGAATCCGGCAGGACGATCGAGGAAAATCCGGCCTCTTCGGCGGCGCGGGCGAGCTCGCCCAGCTGATCGAGGGGGTTCATCGCGATCGACAGGGCGAACTTCATACCCCGACTGTAACGTGTTCTACTTTGCCCGGCCAGGGGTGCTCCCCGTCACCTCCCGGGAACCCTCAGCGTACTGTCCGCGTTGTCCGGTTCAAAGGCGGCCGCGGGGCCGCCGAGACAAGCTCACCACGTGGAGTGACCAATGGGCACCGCGATCCTGCTGATCGTGCTCGTCGTCGTGATCGTCGGAGGCGGGCTGTACTTCGCCCGGTCGCAGGCCGCTTCGCGGCAGCGGCAGCTCGACGACGCGAAGGCCGACGCGCGCCGCCTCGTCGAACGCCTCGGCGGGCAGGTCCTCAACATCTCCGGCACCGACACGGCCTCCCAGCAGGCGATGGCCGACGCCAGCGAGCGCTACAACGCCGCCGGCTCCCAGATGGAACAGGCCAAGACCGTGGAACAGGCCCGGCTGGTGAAGGACACCGCCGTCGAGGGCCTCTACTACGTCCGCGCCGCCCGCACGGCCATGGGCCTCGACCCGGGCCCGGCGCTGCCGGACGAGGCCGAGCGCGAGCGCGCCGGCAAGGTGACCGAGCACCGCAAGGTCGACGTCGAGGGCCAGCACTACGAGGCCTCGCCCGACCCCGGCCAGGACACGCCGTACTACTACCCCGGCGGCCGCGTGGCGGGGCGCCCGGTGCCGCAGGGCTGGTACAGCGAGCCGTGGTGGAAGCCCGCGCTCGTGGCCGGCGCGTGGGGCCTGGGCTCGATGTTCCTGTTCAGCGCCATGTTCTCCGGCATGGGCGGCATCGCGAGCGCCTCGGCCTGGGAGTCGGGCTACGACGCCGGCCAGCAGGACGCCATCGAGTCCGGCGACCAGGGCGGCGACGGCGGCGATGGCGGTGACGGCGGCGGCTTCGACGGAGGCGACGGCGGCGGCCAGGACTTCGGCGGCTTCGACGGCGGCGGCTTTGACGGCGGCGGATTCGGCGGCGGCGGCTTCGACTTCTGACCCGCGCACGAACAAGAGCTCGACACGGTGAAGGGCGTCTCGAAGTTCATCGAGGCGCCCTTCACCGTTTCCCGTGATCCGCACAAACCGAAGCGCGCCAACCAGTTCGTCGACAGAGTCCACATCGGACTCACCCGGTGATCGGCCGGATCCCCACCAGAGTGCCCGACAGGTGCTCGGCCGCCGGGCTGCACAGGAAGGCCGCGAACGGCACGATGTCCTCCGGCTGACCGACGCGCCCGCCCGGATACCGAGCGCTCACCCGCGCGATGTGGTCCTCGCTGGCCGCCACGCGCATGCCCGGCGTGACCGTGAGCCCGGGGGCCAGCGCGACCGTGCGGATGCCCTGGTCCGCCAGCTCCTGGTGCACCACGTTGCTCAGCAGGTGCACGCCGGCCTTCGACGCGCCGTACGCGCCGGAGCCGGGACCGGCCTGGGTGCCGACCATGCTGCCGACGTAGATGATCCGCCCGCCGCCCCCGCGGATCATGATCGGCGCGAAGTGCTTGGTGACGAGGAAGCAGCCGACGAGGTTGCTGTCGAGGATCCGTCGCAGATCGGCCAGCTCGAAGTCCAGCACGCGCATCGTGCCGGCGGGTGGCATCCAGCCGGCGTTGCTGATCAGCGCGTCGACGCGGCCCCAGCGCGCGTCGACGGCCTCGGCCGCAGCGCGGACCTGGTTCTCGTCGGACACGTCCGCCACCACGGCCATCGGCTTCGGTGCGTCCGGCGCCGAAGCGACGATCTCGTCCACGGTGCCCGCCGCCTTCGCCGAGCTGCGCGCGAGCACCGCGATCCGCGCGCCCTCGCGCGCCAGCCCCAGCGCGAGCGTGCGGCCCAGCCCCTGCGCCGCGCCGGTGATGACGATGACCTTGTCGCGGATGTCCACCTGCATGTGCACTCCTTCAAAGTGTGGTCTCCAGCCTAAGTTTAGTCTCAAGTCCAAGTTTCGGTACGCTGGTGCCGTGACTGGACGACGGGAGGCGAACCGGGCCCGGATGCGGGCGCGCCTGCTCACGGCCGCGCTCAAGCTGTTCGAGGAGGGCGGCTACGAAGCGACGACGATCGACCACATCGCCGCGGAGGCCGACGTCGCGCGCCAGACGGTGCTCAACCACTACCCGCACAAGCGCGATTTCCTCGTCGAATGGGGCCAGGACCGGCGCGACCGCCTGCGCACCGTCGTCGATTCCGACGAACCCGCACGCACGAGGCTGCACCGCTACTTCGCCGCGCTGGCGGCGATCAACGAGCGCGAACGCACCCTGACCCGCATGCTGCACGTGAGCCTGCGCCACGACGAGGTCGTCGCCCACCAGCACCCCGTGCCCGACGCGACGATCGACGCGATCCGCCAAGGCCAGGACCGCGGCGAACTGCGCGCGGAACTCCCGCCGCGCACGGTCGCCGAAGTGGTCACCGCGATCTACGGCGACACCCTCCGCCGCTGGCTCACCGACGACGCGCCGCCGTTCGACCTGGCCGCCGCGCTGGCCGAACGACTCGACCTGCTGCTGGACGGCCTCACCGCGTGACTCAGGCGGGCTGGCAGGACGGGCACCAGTACAGGTTCCGCCCCACGAGCTCCTGGTGCGCCACCGGCGTGCCGCACACCAGGCACGGCATCCCGGCGCGCCGGTAGACGTACACCTCGCCGCCGTGCCGGTCGTCGCGCGGCGCACGGCCCTGCGCGGCCGGCATGTGCTCCGGGGCCACCGTGTCGATGCGGCCGATGCGCACGCCGTGGCGCATCAACGTCACCAGGTCGGCCCACATCTCGTCCCACAGCCCGCGGTCGAGCGCGCGGCCGGGCACCATCGGGGCGACGCCGTGGCGGAAGAGCACCTCGGCGCGGTACACGTTGCCGACCCCGGCGAGCACCGCCTGGTCCATCAGCAACGCGGCCACCGACGTGCGCGAACGCGAGATCCGGTCCCACGCGAGGTCGGGCTTGGCGTCGCGGCGCAACGGGTCGGGCCCGAGCCGCGCCTTGATGGCGTCGACCTGGGCCGCGTCGAGCAGCTCACACCGGGTCGGGCCGCGCAGGTCGGTCCAGTGCGTGCGCCCGATCAGGCGCATCCGCACCTGGCCCACCGGTTCGGTCTCGGGCAGCGCCGTTTCGCCGAACGTGCCGTACAGGCCGAGGTGGACGTGCACCGTCCCGTGTGGACCGTAGTCGTGGAACAGGTGCTTGCCGTACGCCTCGGCCGACTCCAGCACCTGCCCGTCGAGCTTCGCCGCTTCGTCGGCGAACCGGCCCTGCGGGCTGGACACCGAGACGGGCGCGCCGGCGTACCGGAGTTTGTGCAGACGGGCGAGGCGGTGGAGGGTGTGCCCTTCGGGCATCAGGCTTCCGGCAGGGGCGGCGGCGTGCCGGTGCGCTCGTAGTCGAGCAGCTGCTGGATCCGGCGTCCGTGGCGCTCCTCCGGCGAGGGCTCGGTGGCCAGGAAGGCCTCGACGATCTCGACCGCCTGCTCGACGGTGTGCATCCGCGCGCCGACGCCGAGTACCTGCGCGTGGTTGTGCTCACGGCACAGCTTCGCCGTTTCGACGCTCCAGCCGAGACCCGCCCGGATGCCGGGCACCTTGTTGGCGGCGATCTGCTCGCCGTTGCCCGAGCCGCCGATCACGATGCCGAGGCTGCCCTCGTCGCCGGACACGCGCAGCGCCGCGGCCACGCAGTAGGCGGGGTAGTCGTCGACCGGGTCGTAAGTGTGCGGACCGACGTCAACGACTTCGTGTCCCTGACCCGCGAGGTGGCTGGCCAGGTGGTTCTTCAGCTCGAAACCGGCATGGTCGGATCCCAAGTAGACACGCACAGCGGCGAGTCTGCCATCACCGCCGGTGGCGGGCATGCTCTGGGGGTGGACACGTGGGCGCAGCCGGGAAACGGCGTCCGGCTCGAATGGGGTGCCGAAGGTGTCACGGCGCTCGGCGATGCGTGTGCGGTGCTCGTGGTGGTCGACGTGCTTCCCTTCTGCACCACCGTGGATCTCGTCACCGCGCGCGGCGGACGGGTGCTGCCGGTGCGCTGGCGCGACGAACGCGGTGTGGCCGAAGCGCGGGCCGCGGGGGCGGTCGTCGCGGGTGAGAAAGCGTGGACGTTGCGGCCTTCCTCTGTGACGGACATCCCTTCCGGCACACTGCTCGCGCTGCCCTCGCCCAACGGCGCCACCCTGACCGCCGCGGCCGCCGCCACCGGCGCCCATGTGCTGGCCGGCTGCCTGCGCAACGCCTCAGCCGTCGCGGTGAAGGCGCTGGAGCTGGCGGCCGGGCGGCCCGTCGGCGTGATCCCGGCCGGCGAACGCTGGGGCATCGACCTGCTGGGCGAAGGCCGGAACTTCGGACCGCTTCGCCCGTGCGTGGAAGACCAGCTGGGCGCGGGCGCGATCGTCGCGGCCCTCGACCGCCACGGCCGCACGCTCTCGGCGGAAGCCGCTCTCGCAGCAACGGCCTACGCGGGCACCGACGTGGCCCAGGCCCTGCGCACGTGCTCGTCCGGCCGCGAACTGGCCGCGGCGGGCCACCCCGGCGACGTCGAGCTCGCCGCGCAAACGGACGTCAGCACCACCGCGCCCACCCTGCGCGGGAAAACCCTGGAGGCGGAATGACCTGGACCGAAGTGGCCGAAGGTGTGCACGCGCGCCGCTACGAAGAGCTCGACCTGACCACGGGGCTGGTGATCGGCGCCGAGCGCTGCCTGGTGATCGACACGCGTGGTGACGTCGACCAGGGCGCGGAGCTCGCCGCGGCCGTCCGGGAGCTGACGGACCTGCCGTGGAGCGTCGTTTACACCCACTCGCACTTCGACCACAGCTTCGGCACCACGCCGTTCCTGCCGTGCGACGTCTGGGCCCACGAACGCTGCCTGCGCGAGCTGCTGGACCACGGCGAAACCGCCAAAGCCAAGTGGAGCGCGCGCTACCGCGCGGAAGGCAAGCCGGAGATCGCCGACGCCCTCGACCGGACCGGCCTGATGCCGCCCGACCGGCTCGTGACCGACCGGGCGGAGCTCGACCTCGGCGGCCGCACCGTCGCGCTCGTGCACCCCGGCCGCGCGCACACCGACCACGACCTGGTGGTGCACGTGCCCGACGCGGGTGTCGTGTTCGCCGGCGACGTGGTGGAGCACGGGCCCGAGGGCTTCACGGAGTACTCGTTCAGCGACGAGACGCACCTGGGCGAGTGGCCGGGCGCGCTCGAAGCGATCCTCGCGCTCGGCCCGCGGATCGTGGTGCCCGGGCACGGCGAGCCCGTGGACCCCGGGTTCGTCCGGGAGCACCGCGACGGGCTGCGCCGGCTCAACGAGCTGAAGGCCGCCGTGGCGGCCGGCGCCAGCGGGGCGGACGAAGCCGTGGCGGCCTCGCCCTACCCCGCCGGCGTCACGAGGGCCGCGTTCGCGACCCCGTGAGACCTCAGTCGAAGTTCAGCTCGCCCGTGCGCGTGCGCTTGAGCTCGAAGAAGTCCGGGTAGCTCGCCATCGCGACCGCGCCGTCGAACACCTTCAGGGCGGCGTCACCGCGCGGGATCGAGCTGAGCACCGGGCCGAAGAACGCGACGCCGTCGACGTGGATGGTCGGCGTGCCGACGTCCATGCCGACCGGGTCCATGCCCTCGTGGTGGCTCTTCTTCAGGGCCTCGTCGTACTCGGTCGAGTCGGCGGCCTCGATCAGCTCGGCCGGCGCGCCGACCGCTTCGAGGGCTTCCTTGAGGACGACGTCGAAGTCCTTGTTGCCCTCGTTGTGGTAGCGCGTGCCGAACTCCGTGTAGAAGTCGCGCAGCACCTCCTGGCCCTTCGCGGCGGCCAGCGCGGTGGCCACGCGGACCGGGCGCCAACCCTTGTCCATCAGTTCCTGGTAGCGCTCCGGCAGCTCTTCCCGGCCCGAGTTGAGCACGGACAGGCTCATGATCCGGAAGTTCAGGTCCAGCTCGCGGTGCTTCTCGACCTCGAGGATCCACCGCGAGGTGATCCACGCGAACGGACAGATCGGATCGAAGTAGAAGTCCACCTTGGTGGGCTGGGACGCAGCGGTCATCTCAACGAGCTCCTCGCGAGGTTCGACATCGGCAGGCATGCCTTTTGCAGAGGGGGGTATCCCCCCAATCACGGCCAACGCGCGCGACAGGCCCGGTTGTTCCCCGTCGCTCGAGGACCGCTTCGCATGATTGGATGCTCGACAGCCCGAAAACCGCAACGGAATCGAAGACCAGAGGTGCCCGTGCCCGCCCCCAACCTGACTCGTGACGAAGCCAAGCAGCGCTCCGGCCTGCTGGATGTCGCGTCCTACGACATCGTGCTGGACCTGACCGACGGCCACGGCGGTCCCGGTGAGAAGACCTTCCTCTCCACCACCACAGTGCGCTTCTCCGCCACCCGGCCGGGCGAGTCGTCGTGGATCGACCTCGTCGCCGAGGGCGTCCGCTCCGCCGTGCTCAACGGCACCGACCTCGACGTGAGCACCTACGTCGAAGACAAGGGCATCGCGCTGCCGGAGCTCGCTTCGGACAACGAGCTCGTGGTGACCGCGGACTGCCGGTACATGAACACCGGCGAAGGCCTGCACCGCTTCGTCGACCCGGTCGACAACGGCGTGTACCTCTACACGCAGTTCGAGACCGCGGACGCCAAGCGCATGTTCGCCTGCTTCGACCAGCCCGACCTGAAGTCGGTGTACAAGCTGACGGTTCACGCGCCGCGCGACTGGAAGATCGTGTCCAACGCGCTCGTCGAGACCGAAGAGGACACTGCCGACGGCGCCCGCGTGACGAACTTCGCCGTGTCCGAGCGGATCTCGACGTACCTGGTCGCGCTCATCGCCGGCCCGTATGCCGAGTGGCGCGACGAGTTCTCCGACGCCCACCGCACGATCCCGCTCGGGATCTACTGCCGCGCGTCGCTGGCGGAACACATGGACGCCGACCGCTTGTTCGTGGAGACCAAGCAGGGCTTCGGCTTCTTCCACGAGAAGTTCGCCACGCCCTACCCGTTCTCCAAGTACGACCAGCTGTTCGTGCCGGAGTTCAACGCGGGCGCGATGGAGAACGCCGGCGCCGTGACCTTCCTGGAGGACTACGTCTTCCGCAGCCGCGTCACGCGTTACGCCTACGAACGCCGCGCCGAGACGCTGCTGCACGAGATGGCGCACATGTGGTTCGGCGACCTGGTCACCATGCGCTGGTGGGACGACCTGTGGCTCAACGAGTCGTTCGCGACCTTCGCGAGCGTGTTCGCGCAGGCCGAGGCCACCGAGTACAAGAACGCGTGGACCAGCTTCGCGAACATCGAGAAGTCGTGGGCCTACCGCCAGGACCAGCTGCCCTCCACCCACCCGATCGCGGCCGACATCGTCGACCTCCACGCGGTCGAGGTGAACTTCGACGGCATCACCTACGCCAAGGGCGCGAGCGTCCTGAAGCAGCTCGTGGCCTACGTGGGCATCGAGCACTTCCTCGACGGCCTGAAGGTCTACTTCGGAAAGCACGCGTGGGGCAACGCCACGCTGGCCGACCTGCTGGCCGCGCTGGAAGAGGCGTCCGGGCGCGACCTGTCGTGGTGGAGCGCGCAGTGGCTCGAGACGACCGGGCTCAACTCCCTCAGCCCGCGCTACGAGGTGGCGGCCGACGGCACGTTCGCGTCGTTCGCCGTGGTGCAGACGGGCGCGAAGCCGGGCGCCGGTGAGCTGCGCACGCACCGCGTCGCGGTGGGCGTGTACGACGACGGTGTTGGTGCCGGCGCCGGCAAGGTCGTGCGCACCGAGCGCGTGGAGCTGGACGTGTCGGGCGAACGCACCGAGGTGCCCGCGCTGGTGGGCAAGCCGGCGGGCAAGCTCGTGCTGGTCAACGACGACGACCTCACCTACTGCCGCATGCGCCTCGACCCGGCGTCGCTGACCACGCTGATCGACCGGATCGCCGACATCGACGAGCCGCTGCCCCGCACGCTGTGCTGGTCGGCCGCGTGGGAGATGACGCGGGAGGCCGAGCTCAAGGCGCGCGACTTCGTCACGCTGGCGGCTCGCGGCATCCACGCCGAGAGCGAGGTCGGCGTGGTGCAGCGGCTGCTGCTGCAGGCGCAGACGGCGCTCAACTCGTACGCGGACCAGAAGTGGGCCGCCGAGCAGGGCTGGCCGGCGTTCACCGGGCGGCTGCTGGAGCTCGCCCAGGGCGCCGAGGCCGGGTCCGACCACCAGCTGGCGTTCGTGAACTCGCTGGCCGGCGGCGTGCTCGACGAGGCGACGCTGGGTGTCGTCGCAGGCTGGCTCGCCGGCTCCGCGCCGCTGCCCGGCCTCACCGTGGACACCGACCTGCGCTGGCGCCTGCTGCAGGCGCTCGTGGCCCACGGCAAGGCCGGCACCGCGGACATCGAAGCCGAGCTCGCCAAGGACGACACGGCCGCGGGCCGCCGGCACGCCGAGCGGTGCCGCGCGCTGCAGCCGACCGCTGAGGCCAAGGCCGACGCGTGGCAGCGCGCCGTCTACGACGACGAGATCCCCAACGCCGTCAGCGACGCCCTCATCTCGGGCTTCTCGCACCCGGGCCAGAAGCAGCTGCTCGGCAGCTACGTCGAGCGCTACTTCGAGGTCATCGACGAGGTCTGGACGCGCCGCTCCAGCGAGCGCGCCCAGCCGACCGTGATCGGGCTCTACCCGTCGTGGGCCGTCGAGCCCGCCACGGTGGCGGCGTCGGACGAGTGGCTCAAGGGCGAGCACCCGGCCGCGCTGCACCGGCTCGTGTCCGAAGGCCGCGCCGGCATCGTCCGCGCACTCGCGGCGCGGGAGTTCGACAGCCAGGCCTGAACCCGGGTGGGCCGCTCATGCGTGGCGGCCCACCCGGAAACGTCGACGGGGGCCTCCTCGACTTCTCGAGGAGGCCCCCTTCGGCGCGTCAGGAAGACGTCAGTGCTTCGGCTCCGGGCCGGCCTGGTCGCTCAGCATGCGCAGGGCATTGACGAGGCCACCGACCAGGTCACCCTCCTTGAACGACGCGACCATGCTCGCCACGGCCAGGTTGGCGCCGCGGTCGGGCAGGCGAACGTGCGAGCGCTCGCCGATCACGATCTCGATCGCGCGCTGCGCGGGCGAGACCGCGAGGACCACGGAGTTGGCCGGGTCCTCGGTCGAGGCCAGCAGCTTCTCGGCGCCGGCGCGGGTGTCCTCGCCGAGGTCGCCGAGGTAGACGCTGAAGGCGACGCCGGACTCGCGTGTCGCGAAGGTCAGCGCCTCGTCCAGGCGGGCGAGCTGCTGGACCGAGAACGGGCTGGTGGGCTCGCTCGGCTCGTACATCTTGGCCGCCGAAAGGCGACCGCTGTTCGTGATGACCTCGCCGAAAGCGAGGTCCTTCTCGGCTACCTCGACCGCAGTGGCCGAGTGCGCGAGTTCACCACTTGCCACGTGCGCCTCCGGCAGCAGTCAAGGCGCCCGAGGGCACCACAGAGCCCGGATCGACGGCGTGGTGGCCCGCACCGACACCCTCCGGGTTGGCGGTCCACCACATCGCGGGGTACTCCCACGGCTGTCCCGGCCGGTACCGCGGCGTCCCCGAGAACTTCTTCCGCAGGGTGGCCGCACCGACCACCAAGTAGATGGCCAGGGGGATGACCGCGTAGACCAGGATCGTCTCGACAACGTTCACGCCGGTGAGCGTATCGGATGGCCCTGGTGGCCACCGCGCGGCGCCGCGCCGGGAGGCGACCGCTCGTCGTGCGGGAGCGCCCGTCCGCCGCTTGGCTCGCGCGCGCTGGAACGTTGGGGCGAAGCCGGGCGGGCCGAAAGGTTGCAACTCAACGTACAGGCGGCCGTACCAGTCGCCCTTGTCTTGTCGGCGCACTGAAATGCTCGTAGCTTTTTCACCTGTACGGGCCTTGCGGTCCGCTCCTCAGCCCCAGCAGGTCACGCACCGGTCCCAGGAGGCCACCTCATGCAGAGCGTCCAGCCCCCCGCCCAGGCGATCATCGAGCCCATTTCGTCACCCAGCGAGACCGAATTCCTGACCGGAACGCGTGTGACGTCCGGCACAAGGGTTACCCGCGGTACTCGGGTCACTCGCGGTACCCGCGTCACCGGCGGCACGCGAGTCACGCGCGGCACCCGGGTCACCCGCGGCACGCGCGTCACCAACGGCACCCGCGTGACGGCCGGCACCCGCGTCACGAGGGGCACCCGCGTCACGAGGGGCACCCGCGTGACCCGTGGCACCCGAGTCACCAACGGCACGCGCGTCACCTGCGGCACCCGGGTCACCCGGGGTACGCGTGTCACCCGCGGCACCCGCGTGACCTCGCAGGCCGACTTCGCGCTGGCCGCCTGAGAAAAGCAGAACGCGCGCACCCATGAGAAGGGCGCGCGCGTGAAGCTGAAGCCGCCGCGCGGACCACGCGCGGGCAGGGTTCAGCGACTCATCGGCTCGCCCCGGCCGCCGCACAGGCAGCCGGGGCGCCGACGTGTCAGAGCCTTCCGACGAGCCCGTCAGACAGTCCGTCAGGCCGCGGAACCCAAGTACGGCCGCCACAGCGGGTCGGCCTCCTTGGAGTGCGCCAGCAGGCGCCAGTGCGGGCCGTGGGGCGCCCTCGGCACCACGCGCAGGCGCCAGCCCAGCTCCGAGAGGAGCTTGTCGGCCTTGCGGTGGTTGCACTTGGCGCAGCAGGCCACGCAGTTGGTCCAGCTGTGCGGTCCGCCGCGGCTGCGCGGCAGGACGTGGTCGATCGTCTCGGCCCGGCCGCCGCAGTAGGCGCAGCGGTACCGGTCGCGGTGCATGAGCCCGGCCCGGGTCAGCGGCACCTTCGCGCGGTACGGCACGCGCACATACGTGCTGAGCCGGATCACGGACGGGACGGGCAGCGACACCGTCGCGGCGTGCAGCTCCACGCCACCCGGGTCACCGTGGACGACTTCCGCCTTGCCGCACATCACGAGCACCACCGCGCGCCGCATGGGCAACGCGGTGAGGGGCTCGAAGGTGGCGTTCAGCAGCAATACGCGACGACGGCCCCAGGGCGGGGTCGCCGGGTCCCGGCCTCTACGCTGTCCGGGCGGACGGGAAACTCCCCCTGGTCGGGTCCCCGGCCCGGCCGGGTTCGTTCCGCCGGGTGCGGAACCTCCCGGGCAGGCGCGCAGGACCGTCTCCGGCGACTGCTCGGCCATGGCTTGGCCGGCGCCGCCGAGGGGGACGGGTTGTCGGTCTGGCACTCGACCACCTCCACCGGTGCAGGCATAGTCGACCACACATCAGCCCCAAAGTGCACGTGTGTTACGTGACGTGTCACGTGCCCGCGACCCAACATCCACTTGCCGTTGGGTGAACCGAAGCGACGGAAGGACTGTTCCACCCCGTGAACGCCGTGCTCAGCGCCCCGCCAGCGTGCATCTCCGACCCCAGCACGTGGTGCTCGCAGGTCTTTTCGATCACGCACAACGAGTGGCTCGCCGGTTCGGCGGGCTGGCTCGTGACCAAGCCGCTGCGGATCATCCTGATCCTGGTCCTCGCGTTCGTGGTGCGGTATCTCACACGCCGGGTCATCGACCGCGTGACCACGCTGCCGCGCGGCGGCAACGGCAAGCTGCCGGCCCTGTTGAGACCGCTGCGCGAACGCGCCCCCGACGTGCTCGGCCCGGCCGTGGTGGAGCGGCGCCGGCAGCGGGCCACGACCATCGGCTCGGTGCTGAAGTCGATGGCCACGTTCTTCACCTACGGCCTGGCGTTCATCCTCGTGCTGGGTGAGCTGGGCATCGATCTGGCGCCGATCATCGCGTCGGCGGGCATCGTCGGGGTCGCCCTCGGGTTCGGCGCGCAGAACCTCGTGCGCGACTTCCTGTCGGGCATCTTCATGATGATCGAGGACCAGTACGGCGTCGGCGACGTGATCGACATCGGCGCGGCGACCGGCACGGTCGAGGCCGTGGGCCTGCGCATCACCACGCTGCGCGACCTGCAGGGCACCGTCTGGTACGTGCGCAACGGCGAGGTGCTGCGCGTCGGCAACTCCAGCCAGGGCTTCGCCGTGGCCGTGGTCGACGTGCCGCTGGGCTACTCCGCCGACGTCGACCTCGCCACGACCGTGCTCACCAACGCGGCCACGAAGGCGGCCGAGAGCGACGCGCTCTCCGTCAACGTGATGGAGCCGCCGGAGATGCTGGGCGTGGAGAAGGTCACCCCGGAGGGCATCCAGCTGCGGCTGACGGTGAAGGTGCGGCCCGGCAAGCAGTGGGCCGTGCAGCGGGCGCTGCGCGCGCACCTGCTCGCCGCGCTGGAGGAGGCGGGCTTCGAGCCGCCGCTCGGCCGGTACTTGTCCGCACCGGGCGCCGACAAGTAGCCGCGGTAAGGGCAAGATGGAGGGGTGTCGACTGTGAGTGGCTCCGAACCCGCGAACCTGTACGAGGCCGTGGGCGGTGAACCGACGTTCCGGCGGATCGTCGCGCGCTTCTACCAAGAAGTGGCGACCGACGAGATCCTGCGCCCGCTGTACCCGGAGGAGGACCTCGGCCCGGCCGAGGAGCGCTTCCGGCTGTTCCTCATCCAGTACTGGGGCGGCCCGCACACCTACTCCGACCGCCGGGGCCACCCGCGGCTGCGGATGCGCCACGCGCCGTTCAAGATCGGCCCGATCGAGCGCGACGCCTGGCTGCGCGCGATCCGCGTGGCGGTCGACGAGGAGAACCTGCCCGAGCCGTACCGCGAGCAGCTGTGGGCCTACCTCGAGATGGCGGCCAACAGCATGATGAACAGCTTCGTCTGATGAGACGCGGGGTGGCGGGCCACCGCCGGCCGCCGGAGGACCCGCCCCGCCCGGCGTGGTGGGCCGACGCCGTCTTCTACGAGGTCTACGTGCGCTCGTTCGCCGACTCCGACGCCGACGGGGTCGGCGACCTCGAAGGCATCCGCAGCCGGCTGGGGTACCTGGAGCTGCTCGGTGTCGACGCGCTGTGGCTCACGCCGTTCTACCGCTCCCCCATGGCCGACCACGGCTACGACGTGTCCGACCCGCGTGACGTGGACCCGATGTTCGGCACCCTCGGCGACTTCGACGTGCTGCTCACCGAGGCGCACAAGCGCGGCATCAAGGTGACCGTGGACATCGTCCCGAACCACACCAGCAACCGGCACTCGTGGTTCAAGTCCGCCATGGCCGCCGCGCCCGGCAGCCCCGAGCGCGACCGCTACGTCTTCCGCGACGGCCGCGGCCCCGACGGCTCGGAACCGCCCAACAACTGGGTTTCCGTGTTCGGCGGGCCCGCGTGGACGCGCGTGCCCGACGGGCAGTGGTACTTGCACCTGTTCGCGCCGCAGCAGCCGGATCTCAACTACGCCAACGCCGACGTGCGCTACGACCTCGAGCGCACGCTGCGCTTCTGGCTCGACCGCGGCGTCGACGGCTTCCGCATCGACGTGGCCCACGGCATGGCCAAGCCGCCCGGCCTGCCCGACATGGACCCGCGCGCGGCCGGGTTCGGCGGCGGCGAGCACTACGACCCGCGCTTCGACGACGACGGGGTGCACGAGGTCCACCAGATGATCCGCAAGGTGCTCGACGAGTACCCGGACACGATGGCCGTCGGCGAGATCTGGGTGCACGATGACGAGCGCCTCGCGCGCTACCTGCGGCCCGACGAGCTGCACCTGGCATTCAACTTCCGCCTGGTGCTCACGCACTTCGACGCCGACGCGATGCGCACGTCGATCGAGCGGTCGCTGGCCGTGCCGCGCGCGGCCGGCGCACCCGCCACGTGGACGCTGTCCAACCACGACGTATGGCGCACGGTGAGCCGGTACGGCGGCGGCGCGGCCGGGCTGCGGCGCGCGCGGGCCATGGCGCTCGTGGAGCTGGCGCTGCCGGGCGCGGTCTACCTGTACAACGGCGAAGAACTGGGCCTGCCGAACGTCGAGACCCCGCCCGAGGCGATGGCCGACCCGCGGGCGCGCAGCCAGGGCCCGCAGTTCAGCCGGGATCCCGAGCGCGCGCCGATCCCCTGGGAGGGTTCGCTGCCGCCGTTCGGCTTCTCGCGCAACCCGCGCACGTGGCTGCCGATGCCGCCCGAGTGGGCCGGGCTCACCGCGGAACGCCAGCTGGAAGACGCGTCGTCCACGCTGTCCCTGTACCGGCGGGCCGTCGAGCTGCGCAAGACGCAAGCGGCCTTCCGCGTTGGTGACGAGCTGGAGTGGTACGGCGCGCCCGCCGGCTGCTTCGCGTTCCGCCGCGGCGGCAAGGGCGGGCTGATCTGCGCGCTGAACACGTCGGCGAGCTCGATCGCCCTGCCGCCCGGCGAGCTGCTGTTGTCCAGCAGCCCGCTCGTGGACGGCAGGCTGCCGCCGGACTCGGCGGCGTGGCTCGTCTGAGCCTGGTCGAGAGGGAAGGTCAGTGGAGCGGGAAAGCTAGCCGCGGGCTCCGGCCTCGAGTCCCAGCATGGCCAGCAGGCCACGCAGGTCGTCCACGTCGCGAGCACGGCCGGCGACGGTCCGGGCGGCCTGGTCGCGCTGGTGGCGCAGCCCCAGCTCCGCGGAGACGCGGGCTCGGGCGAACTCACTGGTGTCGGGGGACAGCGGACGACGTTCCGAGCGCATCAGGCTCCTCTGTGAAATGCAGTCGTCGAGAGACAGGTGGGACGACGGCCGGACCGAGCAGCCGGCTCGGGCCTCGCGGTCGGCCGAAGACGACGCCGGCTCTGCTGCCGGCGCGCGGGAGAACTCTCTCGACGTGACCGACGCTACACGACGTGCCCCCACGAGCACAATGAAGCACTGGTCAGCACCAGCGCCGGTCCACCTTTTGTCCACAAGGGACAGACAGGGTTGACTGGTTCCAGCCACCGTGGCCCACCTGATCAGCGGGCTGGTGCGACCGCGTCCGACATGGTTAACTGGCCGCGGTCATATTTTGTGTTCGTGCGGTGGGTACTCCCCGCAGCCACGCTCGCAAGATGCGCGGGCGTAGTGGTTCTCCGTCACCGGAAGATCAAACCGTCGGTCTTCGACCCGGGTGCCGAAGTGGTACCTCGATCGTTTTCAGTGGTGGAGACATTTATGACGCAAGGCACCGTGAAGTGGTTCAACGCCGAAAAGGGCTTCGGCTTCATCACGCCGGACAACGGCGGTGGCGACGTGTTCGTGCACTACTCCGAAATCCAGGGCAACGGTTTCCGTAGCCTGGAGGAGAACGCGCGCGTGGAGTTCGAGATCGGCCAGGGCCAGAAGGGGCCGCAGGCCACTTCCGTCACGATTCTCTGACGTCACAACGGTTTCTCCGAGGGGTCGGTGCCACGTGCACCGGCCCCTCGGCCGTTCTCGGGGAAGTACCGGGGAACCTCCTGAGGAACATCGCCGGGAACCTCGCGGGCGAGCGGTTCGTTGAACGAGAAGGTCGTGGCCGGCCCTCGAGGCCGGACCGCACGAACGGTGTGTACCCCAGACTGGCATCGCTGCCCGGGCACACCGTCGAACCGGCCTCGGTCCTGCAGGGTGCAGCGACCGGACCAGCTCGACAGGAGCGTTCCAGCATCGACACCCCTCGCGCCACCCTTCCCTCCCCTGCCCCAACCGCGTCGAGCACGGCGACAGCCGTCCGTGAACGGCCCGCGCCCGAGCCCATGCTCGCCGGCCGCAAGACGGGCACCGAAGCCTTTCTCGTGAAGCTGTTCGCCGTGGTCCCCCTGCTGGCGGTCGTCGCCGCGGTGCCCCTGGCCTGGGGCTGGGGGCTCAGCTGGCTCGACATCGGCCTCGCCGTCGGTTTCTACTACCTCACCGGCCTCGGCATCACGATCGGTTTCCACCGGTACTTCACCCACGGCGCCTTCCGCGCCCGTCGCGGCCTGCGGATCGCGCTCGCCGTGGCCGGCAGCATGGCGATGCAGGGCCCCGTGATCGCGTGGGTCGCCGACCACCGCCGCCACCACGCCTACTCCGACCGCGACGGCGACCCGCACTCCCCGTGGCGCTTCGGCACCACGCCCGCCGCGCTGGCCAAGGGTTTCTGGCACGCGCACATGGGCTGGCTGTTCGACCGCGACAAGACCAACTCGCGCCGCTTCGCTCCGGACCTGCTCGACGATCCGGACATCCGCCGCATCGACGGCCTCTTCCCCGTGCTGACCGCCGTGACGCTGCTGGCGCCGGCGCTGATCGGCGGCCTCGCCACGATGAGCTGGTGGGGCGCGCTCACGGCGTTCTTCTGGGCCGGGCTCGTGCGCGTGGCGGCGCTGCACCACGTGACGTGGTCGGTGAACTCGTTGTGCCACATGATCGGTGAGCGCCCCTTCGAGGCGCGGGACCGCTCGGCCAACTTCTGGCCGCTGGCGATCCTGTCGTTCGGCGAGTCGTGGCACAACTCCCACCACGCCGACCCGACCGGCGCCCGCCACGGCGTGGGCCGGGGCCAGCTGGACACGTCGGCTCGGCTCATCTGGCTGTTCGAGAAGCTGAACTGGGCGTCTCAGGTTCGCTGGCCCCGCCCGGAGCGGCTGGCGCGAAAGCTCAAGACCGCCTGACGACGGGGCGGACACGTCGTTCCAGCCGGGCCGCCAGCTCGCCCCGATCGGCGGCGCGGCTGGGCGGCGTGGTCCACGCGCCGTTGTCGGGGGCCGAGACGACCTCGACGACGAACCGGCCGACGAGGGCGGGCTCCGGGACGACGTCTCCACCCAGACGCGCGACGACGAGCGGCGGCTCGGCCGGCCGCGTCTCCACGGAAAGCGTCCAGCCCTGCCGGGAGTTCCAGAGCAACATCAGGTCACGGCCGGGGTAGCGCGGCGAGCGGCGGCTCAGTGCCACGTAGGCCGTGACCGTGTCGGCGACCTCGCACGACGTCCCCTCCACGGAGACGTCCACGGCTTCGGCCACCGCGCGCACGTAACCGACCAGCGCGCGTCTCAGCACCAGTGGGTCTTCGTGTACGGCTTCGGTTGTCAGACGATCGGGACCGGACAGGAGCATGGGTCTCCCCTCCACCGTCGGCAATTCGGCTCTGGCGGGCGGAAACGGCCTGCGGCCCGCGTGCGCGCAAAAAGTCACGACAACCGGCGGTGCGGTGTTCGAGGTCGCGCCGAATCGGACATCGGCGGCTGATCCGGCACCGACTCTACCCGGAGTTTCGGTCCACGGGGACCACCTAACCGCTCTGACCTCCGTTCATTCCACCCGAACCGTTGCCGGAATCGGCCACTGACGTGGCGATCCACGCCGCGAACAATGCGGCCTGCACATATGGAGCGGCCTCACCCACGGCTCGGCCGACCCTCGAAAAACGCCCTCGCGTGATCTGCTGCCCCACGCCTTCGGGCTCCTCGGCGTCCACCGGGCGGTCGGTACGCCACGGGATCTGCTCGGCGCGCACGTCGGCGAGGAATTCCGCCGTCGGGTCGCCGTCGGAGTCGGTCATCCACCCACCCTCGCACCACAACTGTGAAAGCACCACGGCCACAAGAAAATCACAACAATTCGAGGAGAGAAGGGGCAATGCCACCTGCCTGAATCGGCGTCATTCCAGACAAAGTGACAGACACGATGACCGGGCGAGGCACGCGAAAAGGTCTGCTTCGCCCGCGAGTCAGCCGAATGTCTTCGTGAAAAACTGCCCCTCGGCCGGCGTGATCCGCCGGGGCCGGTGCGTGACGGTGTCGAACGGCGCGATCAACGTTTCCGCCGTCACGGCCACCGGGTCCGATTCGTCCGGCCCCGTGTGCAGTCGGTAGGCCAACGTGAGGCTGGCGGCCCGCAGCCGGGTCAGCGTGACCTCGACCCGGGCCGGTGTGCCTGCCTCGACGACGACCGGGCGCCGGTAGTGCACTTCGAGTTTCGCGACCACGATGCCCTTGGTCATCTCGACGAGCCCCAGCGCGGCCGCCTCGGGAAACACCTCGATCCGCGCCTCTTCGAGCATCGTGACGATTTTGGCGTGGTTGACGTGTCCGAAGGCGTCCATGTCCGACCAGCGCGGCCGGATGTGCGTGACGTGACTCATCGGACCGGTCTTCCGGCAAGAGCCAACACGGTGGCACTGAAGTTCGTCGAGCAGTAATTACCGTCGCTGACGATCATGGTTCCACGATGATCGTCAGCAACGGCAGGCACCACGTCTGCCCGGGAATCGGGCATATCAGAAGAGAAGGGGCAACAACGCGTGCCTTCTCTTCAGTACTGCCCCATATCGGGCATCCAGCCGGAGCCACGAGTCCGTGGCTGTCACGCGGACCACGTCGCCGGCGATGGACGAGTCGAACAAGCCCATCCCGGACAAGGCGAACAGGCAGCGCAGCTGCACCTTCACCTCGAGCTCGCCGCCGGTCACGGTGAGCACGGTCTGATCCATCAGGGACGCCGGCGGCGTGCCGTGCGGGCCGACGTTGTCGCGGGCGAGCGTGACGCCGCGGTCGGCCAGGTCGGACACCACGCCGACCGGCAGGTCGTCCACGAGCTGCCAGCGGCCGGGCGCGGGCAGCTCCGCGTGCCAGAGCAGATCGCGCGCGGGACCGGGGTCCATGACCTCGCCGCCGGCGACCGTGAGGGCCGCCAGCAGCTCGTTGCCCGACACGGTGATATCGGCCGGGGTCACGGTCCCCGCCACCGCGCGGGTGGCGAGGACCTCGAACGGCGTGGCCGTCCACGCTTCGACAACGCCACCGTCGCCGGAAACCCGGTTGCGCAGCCGTACCGCGGTGTTGCCGTCGAGCCGCACCGCGCGGGCGACGAACGCGCCGAGCGTGTCTCGGTCGCCCGCGTCGGGGATGCGCAGCTCAGGCATCGGCGAACACTTTCTTCAGGAACTCGGTCTCCTCGGCGGAAAGGCGCCGCGGCCGCAGCTTGACGGTGTCGTACGGCGCCAGCACGGTCTCCGCGGTCGCGGCCACCGGGTCCGACTCCTCGGGCCCGGTGTGCACGACGTAGGCCAGCGTGACGGTGGCCGCCTTCATCTCGGTGAGCGTGATCTCCACCCGCACCGACGTCTCGGGCGTGACGACGATCGGCGCGCGGTAGTGCACGCCGAGCTTCACCACGATCACGCCTTTGGGCAGCTCGGTGAGCCCGGCTTTCACCGCGTCACCGAACAGCACCGGGATCCGCGCCTCTTCCAGGAGCGTCACCATGTTGGCGTGGTTGACGTGCCCGTACAGGTCCATGTCCGACCAACGTGGCCGGACGTGCGAAACGTAGGTCAACGGACTGTGCTCCTGATCTGGCGCGCCGCCACCGACAGGGTCGCGAGGTCGAGGCGCCCGGAGCGGGTGATCTCGTCGAGCGCCACGCGGGCGCGCGACAGCCGCGACGCGTTGGTTTTCTCCCACTGCGCGATCTTCGCGTCGGTGTCCACGTCCAGGTCGCTGTGGCGCAGCGCGTCGAGCGTGATGGCGCGCAGCGAGCCGTACACGTCGTCGCGCAGCGACAGGCGCGCGAGGGCGTGCCAGCGGTTGCCGCGTTCGAGCGCGCTGATCTCGGTGAGCATCTTGTCCACGGCCAGGTGGTCCGACAGCGCGTAGTACAGCTCGGCGGTGTCGGCCGGGCTGTGCATCGCGTCGAGCCCCACCTGCTGCTCCGCCAGCTCGGCGACCTCGACGACGTCGAGCAGGCCGTAGCTGTGCAGCAGCAGCGCCACACGGCGGGCGAGATCGGCGGGCACGCCGTCGGCGACGAGCTTGCCGGCGTGCTCCTCCACCGACTCCAGCTCGCGGCCGCGCAGCAGGTCGCCCAGCTTCGGGCCGAGCTCCGCGACGACCGGGCCGAACCGGTTGATCTCGGCCAGCGGCGCGAGCGGCTGCGGGCGGTTGGTGAGGAACCAGCGGGCGGCGCGGTCGAGCAGCCGGCGCGTCTCCAGCACCATCGCGTCGGCGACCGCGGTGGGCACCACGTTGTCGAGCGCGTCGATCTCGGCCCACAGCTTCGGCAGGTCGTAGACGTGGGTGACCACGGCGTACGCGCGCACCGCGTCGGTCGCCGTCGCGTTCATCTCCTCCATGAGGCGGAAGACGAACGAGATGCCGCCGCCGTCCACGAGCTCGTTGGTCACGAGCGTGGTGATGATCTGGCGGCGCAGCGGGTGCTGCGTGATCGCGTCGGTGAACTGCTCACGCAGCGGCTTCGGGAAGTACTCCGGCAGCCGGCGCGTGAACACCTCGGAGTCGACCAGCTCGCTGGCCAGCAGCTCGTCCTTGAGGTCGAGCTTCACGTGGGCCAGCAGCGTCGCGAGCTCCGGCGACGACAGGCCTTCGCCCGCCTTCTCCAGCGCACGGAACTCCGAGGACGAGGGCAGGGCTTCCAGCTTGCGGTCGAAGGCACCCTTCGCGACGAGCGACGACACCTGGCGCGCGTGCACCGACACCATCGGGCCGGCGTGGGCCCGGCTCACGCCGAGCACCGCGTTCTGCCGGTAGTTGTCGGCCAGCACCAGGTCGGAGACCTCGTCGGTCATCTCCTCCAGCAGCGAGTTGCGCCGCGTGTGCTCGAGGTCCCCGGTCGCCACGAGGTGATCCAGCAGGATCTTGATGTTGACCTCGTGGTCGGAGCAGTCGACGCCGGCGGAGTTGTCCAGCGCGTCGGTGTTGATCTTGCCGCCGGCCCGCGCGAACTCGATACGGCCGAGCTGGGTCAGGCCCAGGTTGCCGCCTTCGCCCACGACCTTCACGCGCAGCTGGTTGCCGTTGACGCGGATCGCGTCATTGGCCTTGTCGCCCGCGTCGCCGTGGGTTTCGGTCTCCGCCTTGACGTAGGTGCCGATGCCGCCGTTCCACAGCAACTCGACCTGCGCCAGCAGGATCGCCTGGATGAGCTCCATCGGCGGCAGGTGCGTGACGCCTTCGGCGATGCCGAGCGCCTCGCGCACCTGCGGGCTGATCGGGATCGTCTTGGCCGAGCGCGGGTAGATGCCGCCGCCCTCGCTGATGAGCGAGCGATCGTAGTCGTCCCACGAGCTGCGCGGGAGGTCGAACAGCCGGCGCCGCTCCGCGAACGACGACGCGGCGTCCGGGTTCGGGTCGAGGAACACGTGCATGTGGTTGAACGCAGCCACGAGGCGGATGTGCTCGCTGAGCAGCATGCCGTTGCCGAAGACGTCGCCCATCATGTCGCCGATGCCGACGGTCGTGAAGTCCTCGGTCTGGGTGTCCTTGCCCAGCTCGCGGAAGTGCCGCCTCACGCTCTCCCACGCGCCCTTGGCGGTGATGCCCATGGCCTTGTGGTCGTAGCCGACCGAGCCGCCGGAGGCGAACGCGTCGCCGAGCCAGAAGCCGTACTGGCCCGAGACCTCGTTGGCGATGTCGGAGAACTTCGCGGTGCCCTTGTCGGCCGCGACGACGAGGTAGCTGTCGTCGGCGTCGTGGCGCACCACGCCCGGCGCGGGCACGGTCTTGCCCTCGACGCGGTTGTCGGTCAGGTCCAGCAGGCCCGAGATGAACATGCGGTAGCACGCGATGCCCTCGGTCAGCTGCGCGTCGCGGTCGAGGCTCGCGTCGCCGGTGGGAGCCGGCGGGCGCTTCACCACGAAGCCGCCCTTCGCGCCCACGGGCACGATCACGGCGTTCTTCACCGCCTGCGCCTTGACCAGGCCGAGCACCTCGGTGCGGAAGTCCTCACGCCGGTCGGACCAGCGCAGGCCACCGCGCGCGACCTCGCCGAAGCGCAGGTGCACACCTTCCACACGCGGCGAGTACACGAAGATCTCGAACTTCGGCCGCGGTTCCGGCAGGTCCGGCACGCCGCTCGGGTCGAGCTTGATCGCGAGGTACGGCCGCGAGGCGCCGTCCGCGTCCGTCACGTGGTAGTTCGTGCGCAGCGTCGCGTTGATCACGTCCATGAGGCGGCGCAGGATGCGGTCCTCGTCGAGGCTCGTGACCTCGTCGATCATCGCGGTGATCTCGCCGACGAGCGAGTCCTCCCGCGTCTTGCGGTCCACATCGGACAGTTGCGGGTCGCAGCGCGTCTCGAACAGGTTCAGCAGCCGCATGGCCACTTCGGTGTGCTCGAGCACCGTGTTCTGGATGTAGGACTGGGAAAACGGGCTGCGGGCCTGCTGCAGGTAACGCGAGTACGCGCGCAGCACGGCCGCTTGGCGCCACGTGAGGCCGGCGCGCAGCACGAGGCCGTTGAAGCCGTCGACCTCCGCGTCGCCGCGCCACGCCGCGTGGAACGCGTCCTGGAACCGCTCGCGCAGCGCGTCGAGCGCGACGGTGCTGCTCTCGTCGAGGTACTTCGCCTCGATGCGCAGGCCGAAGTCGTAGATCCAGCTGGCGCCGCCGTCTTCGCGGAACAGCTCGTACGGCCGTTCGTCGACGACCTCGACGCCCATGGCCTGCAGCACCGGCAGGACCTTCGACAGCGTCACGCCTTCGCCGCGCAGATAGAGCTTGAAGCGGCGCTCGCCCGGCTCGGCGTCGGCGGGCAGGTAGTACGACAGCGCGAGGTCGCCCTCGTCGGCCAGCGTGTCGAGCTTGCGCAGGTCGGCGAGTGCCTCGTCGGCGGTGAAGTCCTCCTTGTAGCCCTCGGGGAACACCGCGGCGAAGCGCTGGCCCTGGTCGACGGCGGACTCCTCGCCCATCACGCCGACCGGCTGGCCGTCGCCCGCGCGCTCGCGGCGCTCGGCGAGGATCGCCTCGACCATGCGGTCGTCCCAGCTGCGCACGACGGTGTTGAGCCGTTCCTGGATCCGCAGCGTGTCGGGCTCGATCCGGTGCGCGGGGTCGGTGTGCACGATGAAGTGCACCTGCGCGAGCACGGTCTCGCCGATGCGCGCGCTGTACTCGAGCTGAGTGCCTTCCAGCTCCTCCAGCAGCACCTTCTGCATCGCCAGCCGCGAACGCGTGGTGTAGCGGTCGCGCGGCAGGTAGACCAGGCAGGAGTAGAAGCGGCCGTACGGGTCGCGGCGCAGGAATAGCCGCAGCCGGCGGCGGTCTGAAAGCGTGATGGCGCCGGTCGTGGTGGCGTAGAGCGAATCGGTGTCGGCGGAGAACAGGTCGGCGCGCGGCCAGTTCTGCAGCACCTCCAGCATCCGCTGACCGGAGAACGACTCCATCGGGAACCCGGCGCGGTGGATGACCTCGCGCACGCGCTTGCACACCACGGGAATGTCGAGCACGTTCTCGTGCAGCGCCGTGGTGGTGAACATGCCGAGGAACCGGTGCTCGCCGGTCACGTTGCCCTCGTCGTCGAACGTCTTCACGCCGACGTAGTACGGGTACACCGGCCGGTGCACGGTCGAGGGCGCGCTCGCCTGCGTGAGCACTAGCAGGGTCGGGGAAAGCGCGTTGGCGTAGTCGTCCGGGCCCGCGGTGAGGCTGCGGGCGGCGAGGCTGTCCTGGCGCAGTACACCGAGGCCCGACGCGAGGACCGCGCGCAGCGCCGGCTCGTCGGAGTCGGGGTGCGGATTCTCCACCAGCTCGTAGCGGCGGTAGCCGAGGAAGGTGAAGTGACCGTCGGCGAGCCAGCGCAGCAGCCGGGCGCCCTCGTCGACCTGCGCGAGGTCGGGCAGCTTCGGCGGGTTCTGGTCCAGGAACTCCGCGACGGAGACCGCCGTCTGCGCCATCTTGTCGGCGTCCTCGACGACCTCGCGGACGTCACCCAGCACGGAGGCGAGCCGGTTGTCCAGCTCGCGGGCGCGGTTCGGGTCGGTGACGAGGTCGATCTCGAGGTACATCCACGACTCGGCCGCCGACATCGCCGGCGGGTTCGCCGGGTCTGCGTCGGGGTGCAGGCCCGCGAGCTCGCCCGTGACGTCGCGGCTGACCACGACGATCGGGTGGACGATGCGGTGCACCTGCACGCCGTCGCGCGCGAACTCGGCCGCCACGCTGTCGACGAGGTAGGGCATGTCGTCGGTGACCACCTGCACGACGGTGGCCTCGCGGGTCCAGCCGTCCTGCGCCGCGGTGGGGTTCAGCAGCCGGACCGCCGGGCGTCCCGGCATGCGCTGCTTCGCCAACTGCAAGTGCGAGCGCACCGCGCCGACGAGCGCCACGGGGTCGTCACCGACGATCTCCTCGGCCGGGATGTGGCGGTAGTACAGGCGGATCAGGTCACCGATCTCGGGCGCCAACGCCGCGGCGGCGTCGATCAGCTCGTCCCGGAGCTGCTCCGGGCTGGCCGAGCGACGCAACGCGCCGACCTCGGCACCGACATCTGTTCCGGGCGGGGACGAGACTCCCGTCGAGCTCATGTGAGACAACTCTCCAGTTTCGAGATCGAGACGCGTCCGTCACCACAACGTGGCGGACACCCCCACACTAATCCGACCCCGCCGGGCCCGTGACAAAGACCAGGAGTTGTCCAGACTTACGTTTGCCTTACAGGACGAGGACTTTCGGCGTTGATCGGTTCAGCTACCCGGGAGTCGGGTGATACCCGTTCACGGGGGAATCCCTTGGCACTGGGCGCGCCCCGGGTGTCCGGTGGTGCCGGACCGGGTTCGTGATCGGTTCAGTCCGCGAGCGGCCGCACGGAACCGCGGCGGCCAGACCGGAAAAGGTTGCCTTCCGGCACTGCGAGGATCCCCACACCGAAACCGCCCGGACGGGCGACCCCGATGCCGTGATCCGACGGAGAGGTGCCCCGAAGCCGGCGTCGTCAAACCCGGTGGAGCTCATCGGTTTTCGGGTACGCCAAAGGTGCGTTGCGCGGACAGGGGTTCGGAGCCGGCCTCAGTCGCCGTTGCGCTTGCGCTCCCCCGACGCGTGCCCGTTGACCGGACGGCGCTTGTCGTCGTCTTCGGAGCCCAGCCGCTTCACCAGCGCGGCGGCACTCGCCGTTCCCGCCTGGTGTTCGGCCAGCGCGCGGGCCAGCAGCTCGGCCAGCCCGGCGTCCGGCGGCGGCTCGTCCTCGGCGATCGCCCGCGCGTAGCTCTCCGGGAAGGGCTGCGACGTCGGCGTCCACGAGTCGAAGTCCTCGAGCGGATCCAGAGCCGGCGGCATCCGCAGCCGGGGCAGCCACGGGTCCACGGCTTCCTCGGACACCGCTTCGTCACGCGGCGCCGGTGCCAGGTCCGGGGTCTCGCGCTTCCACGGCGGGTCCGTCACGTCGGAGACGGCCTCGGGCTCCTCCGTGCGCGCGGTTTCCTCGCGCGCGCCGGCCTCGTCCGCGCGCCGGCGACCGCCACCGCTGCCCCCGGAGATCCCCAGGCGGTCCAGCACGGACCGCGCGGCGACCGAACCGTGTTCCGCGTCGTGCCGGGTCTTGCGGCCGCGGGAGACCTCGTCACGGCGCGCGCGTTCCTCACGGGCCCACTCGTCGCTCTCCCAGAGCGGCGCGGCGGGCTCCTCCGCGGGCGCGGGGGCCATCGGCAGTTCGGGCAGAATGTCCGACAGGTCCGGCAGCGACAGGCGCGGCAGGTCCTCGGCCACGGCCGGGGGCTGCGGGGCCGGCTCTTCGCGCACGACCTCGGCGACGGGTTCCGGCTTCGGTTGCGGAGCCGGCACGGCTTCGGGCTTCTTGAACGGCTTGACCCAGCCCGGCAACGCCGCCGGCCGTTCGGGTGCCGCCCGGCGGCCGGTTCCCGCGGATGCCTGGCGAGAAGACGAGTGCGACCCGTTCACGGGCCGCTTGGCCGGTGGCGCGGGCGGCTCGGCGACGCGCGGTCGTTCCGGAGCCTCGGCCCGCGGCGCGGACAGCGTGAAGCGAGCGACCTGTTCGGCCGGGGCATCGGTCCGTTCGGCGGGCGCCGCGGGTTCCGGCTCGTCGCGGATCACCGGGATCACCGACGTCCGCTCGACCTCCGACTCCGCGGCCCCTCGCCCGAAGGACCACGTCGGCGTGTTCGGCGCGGATTTCTCCGGCTTGCGAACAGGTTTCTCCGACTTGCGAACGGGCTTCTCCGGCACCGAACCGGCCGCGCGCACATACGTCGTCTCTGCCGGTGCGGCGGGCCGCGGCCGTGTTTCCGGACGCGCCGGGGTTTCCGCCGGCGACCGGATTTCCTTCTGCGGCTGGGTTTCCTTCTGCGGCTGGGTTTCCGCACGCCGAGCGGTCGCCACGGCTGGCTTCGCAGCGGCCGGCTTCGCGGCCGCCGGTTCCGGGGCAGTCCGTTCCGGGGCAGCCGGTTCCGCCGGGATCGCCCGGATCAACGCCGTCGTCTCGACGTCGCGCACCGGCGGCTCCACGGCCATCGGCACCGGACGGCCGCCCTGCGGCGCCGAGCGCGCGATCACGTCGTCGAGGTCCAGCGGCGCCACCGTGTCGGCGCCGAACTCGCCCGCGAGCAGCCCGCACGCCTGGCGGCGAGCCCGCGAGTGGACGTGTTCCGCCGCACGCGAGCGGTGCAGGCACGCGATGGCTTCCTCGGCACTGCCGAACCGTTCCTCGATCTGCGCCAGCTCCAGCCAAAGCCGCGCGGTGATCGCGGACAGCCCGTGGCGATCGGTGCTCGCCACAGCTTCGCGCACCAGCTCCGACGCGGCGTCGCCGGCACCCGCCGGCAGGTGAATCCGCGTGGCCACGGCCAGCCGCAGCCACGCCGTGGGCGCGACCCCCGCCGCCCGCACGGGCTCGTTCAGCATGGGTTCGGCGATGTCGTACGCCATGCCGGTGTCGCCGCGGTCGAGCAGCGTGCTCACGAGCTGCAGCACGAGCCGCACGCGCACGAGGCCGCCGTCGTCGCCGGGTTTGTCCAGCTTCTCCAGGAAACCGAGGCCGGTACGGGCGGCGTCGGCGGCCGCGGTGAGGTCACCGTGGCGGCGCCGGTGGGCCGCGGCTCCGTTGCGCAGCAACGCTCGCACGAGCAGCCGGGTGTCGGCGTCGAGTGACTCGTCGGCGACCACCAGCTTGTCGGCCTCCACGAGCACGCGGTCGAGCTCCGGCTTGCGGCCGAACTGCGCGAGGCAGCCCACGAGGTGGCACAGCGCCTCGGCGCGGTGCACGGCCGAAACCGCCGGCTCCGACAGCACGGGCCGCAGCGCCGCGAGCCCGGTCAGCGGCGTGCCGAGGCTGCGCGCGCACACCGCCAGGTCGATCCGCAGCCGCGCGGCCGTGTCGGTGTACCCGGCGTGCTCCGCGGCTCGCAGCGCGGCGACCGCGCGCCCGACGGTCGAGGTGCGACCGCCGAGGCGCACGCGCGCGGCGACCACGAGGCTTTCGGCGCGGATCCACTGCTCGTCCGCGCCCGCGGCCTCGGCGAGCGCGGCCGCGCGCTCGCCGAGCACCAGGGCTAGTTCGGGCGCGCGCAGGTGCAGCGCGTCCGCCCGCTCGATCAGCCGCCCGAGGTCGGAGAGGGTCGCCCCGCCGGCAGCAGCGAGCCGCCCGCCCGCGGGTGCGGGCGAGCTCGACCGGTTGTGCCTGCTGGCTTCCACTCCGGCCCCCGGCGTCAGTCGCGCTTCAGCTTGCGATGAGTGACCCGGTGCGGCCGCGCCGCTTCGGCGCCGAGGCGCTCGACCTTGTTCTTCTCGTAGCCCTCGAAGTTGCCCTCGAACCAGAACCACTTCGCCGGGTCTTCGTCCGTGCCTTCCCACGCCAGGATGTGCGTGGCGACCCGGTCGAGGAACCACCGGTCGTGGGAGATGACCACGGCGCACCCGGGGAACTGCTCCAGCGCGTTTTCCAGCGAGCCCAGGGTTTCCACGTCCAAGTCGTTGGTCGGCTCGTCCAGCAGGATCAGGTTTCCACCCTGCTTGAGCGTCAGCGCCAGGTTCAGCCGGTTGCGCTCACCACCGGAGAGCACGCCCGCCGGCTTCTGCTGGTCCGGACCCTTGAAGCCGAACGCGCTCACATACGCGCGCGAAGGCATTTCGGTCTGCCCGACGTGGATGTAGTCGAGCTTGTCCGACACGACCTCCCACACCGTCTTTTTCGGGTCGATGCCGGCGCGGTTCTGGTCCACATAGGACAGTTTGACCGTCTCGCCGATCTTGACCGAGCCGCCGTCCGGCTCCTCGAGCCCCACGATCGTCTTGAACAGCGTGGTCTTGCCGACGCCGTTCGGGCCGATCACGCCGACGATGCCGTTGCGCGGCAGGTCGAACGACAGCCCGTCGATGAGCACGCGGTCGTCGAAGCCCTTGCGCAGCTTCTCGACCTCGACCACCACGCTGCCCAGGCGCGGGCCCGGCGGGATCTGGATCTCCTCGAAGTCGAGCTTGCGGTGCTTGTCGGCTTCGGCCGCCATCTCCTCGTAGCGGTCGAGGCGCGAGCGCGACTTCGTCTGGCGCGCCTTGGCGTTGGACCGCACCCACTCGAGCTCGGTCTTGAGGCGCTTGGCGAGCTTCGCGTCCTTCTTGCCCTGGACCTCGAGGCGCTCGCGCTTCTTCTCCAGGTAGGTGGAGTAGTTGCCCTCGTAGCCGACGACGCGGCCGCGGTCGAGCTCCATGATCCACTCGGCGACGTTGTCCAGGAAGTACCGGTCGTGGGTCACGGCCAGGACGGCGCCGGCGTAGTTCATGAGGAACTGCTCCAGCCACAGCACGCTTTCGGCGTCCAGGTGGTTGGTGGGCTCGTCGAGCAGCAGGAGGTCGGGCGCGGACAGCAACAGCTTGCACAGCGCGACCCGGCGGCGCTCACCACCGGAGAGGTGGTCGACGGGCTCGTCCGGCGGCGGGCAGCGCAGCGCGTCCATCGCCTGCTCGACCGTGGAGTCGAGCTCCCACGCGTCGGCGTGGTCGAGCTCCTCCTGGAGCTTGCCCATCTCCTCCATGAGCTCGTCGGTGTAGTCGGTCGCCATCTGCTCGGCGATCTCGTTGTACCGGTCGAGCTTCTGCTTGGTCTCGCCGAGGCCTTCCTCGACGTTCTGGCGGACGGTCTTCGTCTCGTCCAGCTGCGGCTCCTGCATGAGGATGCCAACGGTGGCACCCGGCTGCAGGAACGCCTCGCCGTTGCTGGCCTGCTCGATCCCCGCCATGATCTTGAGAACGGTGGACTTACCGGCACCGTTCGGCCCCACCACGCCGATCTTGGCGCCGGGGTAGAACGCGGTGCTGACGTCGTCGAGGATGACCTTGTCCCCGACGGTCTTGCGCACCTTCTTCATGGTGTAGATGAACTCGGCCATACAAGCGATCGTAGAGTGGCCCGATCCGCGCCCTGACGGCGGTCACCACCGCGCTACCGAGGGTCATGCCCACATCACGCGGACGACATCATCCGCGCGGTCATTCCGCCCGTTTGCCGTCGGCCAGGTTCTTGAGCATCGCGTTGTAGGCGGCCAGCTCTTCGCCGCCGGTGTTCTCCTCGCGGCGGTCCTTGCGCTTGGCCTCGCGCTCGTCGGCGCGCGCCCACTGCACCAGCAGCGCGATCAGCACCAGCAGCACGGGCACCTCGCCCGCGGCCCACGCGATGCCGCCGCCGAGACGCTGGTCGGTGAGCAGGTCGCCGACCCACGGCAGGCGCAATGAGGTGTAGAACTCCTGGCCGATCACGGCCTGCATGTTCATCAGGATCACGCCGAAGAACGCGTGGAACGGCATCGCGGCGAACATCATCCCGAGCCGGCCGACCGGCGGGATCTTGCGCGGCGCCGGGTCGACGCCGATCACCGGCCAGTAGAAGACGTAGCCGGCGAGCAGGAAGTGGGCGTTCATCGCCAGGTGCGCCCAGTGGTAGTTCAGGGCGGAGTCGAACAGGCCGGAGAAGTACAGCGCGTAGAACGAGCCCACGAACAGCAGCAGCGCCACGACGGGGTGCGTCAGGAACCGGGAGACGGGCGAGTGCACGGCCGCCAGGAGCCACTCACGCGGCCCGGGCGGCGCGCCGGCACCGGCGGTCGGCAGGGCGCGCAGCGCGAGCGTCACCGGGCCGCCCAGCACCAGCAACACGGGCACGACCATCGACAGCAGCATGTGCGTGCCCATGTGCACGCTGAACATCGCCGGCGAGTAGCGGCCGATGCCCGACGACGAGGCGATCAGGAGCACCAGGCAGCCGGCGAGCCACGCGACGATCCGGCCGGTGGGCCACGTGTCACCGCGCTTGCGCAGCCGCCGCACGCCGGCGAGGTAGAGCCCGGCCAGCACGATCGCGGCCGTGCCGTAGACCAGGTCGAACCGCCAGTCGGTGAGCAGGCGCCAGAAGGTGGGCGCGCCGTCGAGGTTGTACCCGATCAGCAGCTCGGTGGTGGAGGGCTGCGTGACGGCGTCGGCCGGGGGTGGTGTGCGGGCGAGGCCGGACGCGATGCCGAGCGTCACGAACATGATCAGCACCTCGACGGCCGCCAGCCGCAGCAGCTGGCCGCCGCCCTTGCCGTCGACGAGGTCGCGCACACCGCGCTGGCGCTGCTGGTGACCGAAGACGCCGAGCAACAGCAGCGCGACGACCTTCGCGACCACGAGCAAGCCGTAGTCGGTGGTGAACAGGTCACCGAGGTTGATGCGCACCAGCGCGTTGATCACGCCGGAGATCGCCATCACGACCCAGCAGACCAGGGCCAGCTTGGAGAACCGCCGGGCGGCCAGCGAAAGGTGCGCACCCCGGCGCCAGCCGAGAGCGAGCAGCGCCACGAGACCGCCGACCCACACCGCGGCGGCGATCAGGTGGAACAGCAGGCTGTTGGTGGCCATGTCGTGCGAGCCGCCGCTCGCGGAGTGCCCCGTGACGGCAACCGGCACCAGGCCCGCGACGGCCACGAAGAACAGCACGGCCGTCCAGCCCCACGTGAGCACGAGCCGGCAGCCGAGGGCGAGCAGCACCGCGATGAGCGCCGTCCACAGCCAGGCCTTGGGCTGCTCGATCGCGTCGACGAGGTCCAGCAGCGTCTGGGGCGAAAGGACTTCCAGGAACGGCTTGCCGGCGCCGTCGGCCGCGGTGAAGGCCACCGAGAGCAGCGACGAGGCGAACCACACCCATGCGGCGATGCCGGCCGCGCGCACAGCGGCGTAGCCCTCGGGGCCCAGCGTGCCGGACTTCTGCGGCGGCACCAGGAACGCGGCCAGCAGCAGCGCGCCGACGCAGACCACGGACGCGGCTTCGGCAAGCACCCGGACGGCCGTGATGCCGTAGCGCGTGACCAGCCCCGGGTCGGGCAGACCGGCGATCAGGTACCCGGCACCACCGGTGAGCGCCACGAGCCCGACCGCGACGACGGCGGCGATCACCACGCCCACTGAGAGCAGCGGCAGCACACTGGTCCTGCGCCGCGCCGTGGGTTCGGGTTTCGTCACTGCGTCCGTGCTCACCGTTCGAGACTAGGCCGGTCCCGTTTCCCGCGGCACGGGGGTGCGGACGGGCATGATGGTTTCGTGCGGATCATCCTGCTGCGTCACGCCGAGTCCCTTGGGAGCGTCGACCAACTCGCCTACACCCGGATCCCGGACCACGCGATCCCGCTGACCGAGAAGGGCCGGGCGGAGGCCGCCGCGGCGGGGTCGGTGATCAAGGAACTGCTGCGCGGCGAGCGCCCTGCCGTGTACGTGAGCCCCTACCTGCGCACCCGCGAGACCCTGCGGCAGCTGGACATCGAGAGTGACTGCGACCGGGTGGTGCAGGAGCCGCGGCTGCGCGAGCAGGACTGGGGCAACCTCCAGGACCCGCAGGACCAGGAGGTGCAGCGGCAGCGGCGGCACGAGTTCGGGCACTTCTTCTACCGGCTGCCCTTCGGCGAGTCGGGCGCCGACGTGGACGACCGGGTGGCCGGTTTCCTCGCCGAGCTGCTGCACAGTGGCGGAACTCACCCCCGCAGCGTGCTGATCGTCTCCCACGGCCTCACCTTGCGGCTGCTGTGCCGCCGGCTGTTCGGCTGGAGCGTGGACCTGTTCGAGTCGCTGTCGAACCTGCGCACGTGCGAATACCGCGTGCTGGAGCACGACGGGGACAAGTGGGCGCTCGACCGGCCGTTCAGGCAGTGGCGCGAGTCACCGGACGGGGAGACCCAGGGCTAGTTCCTCACGCCGCCGCGCGCGGGCCGCGACGAGGGCGGCCGGCACGATCAGCGCGGCGATGAGGCCGACGACCACGAACGACACGGAGTAGGACGTCGCCTGTGCGATGCCGCCGATCATCGGCGGACCGGCGAGGAAGCCGGAGTAGGCGATGGTGCTGACGAACGCCAGCTCGCGTTCGCCGCCTCCGCCGTCGGCGCGCTTCCCGGCGCTGCCGGCCAGGCTCAGCGCCAGCGGGAACGCCGCGGCGAGGCCGGCGCCGGCCAGCGCGAAGCCGACGTATGCGAAGGCGGCCGGCGTGAACACGGCGGTGCCGATGAGACCGATCGCCGCCACGCCCGCGCCGACAGCGAGGGAACGCGTGGCGCCGAAGCGTTCCTGGCTCCACGCGCCACCGAGCCGGGCCAGGGCCATGGCGAGCGAGAACCCCGAGTAGGCCAGCGCCGCCGCGCCCTGGCCGACGCCGTGGACGGTCACCATGAGCAGGGCCGACCAGTCGGAGCTCGCGCGCTCGGCGATCGCCGAGCACAGCGCGACGGCCGCGAGCAGCCACAGGGCGGGCCGGCGGATCGGCGCTTTCCCGCGTTCCGGCGGCGTGGTCTCCTTCGGCGGCCGGTCCCCCGGCACGGCCTTGAGCACGGCGACGAGCACGACCAGGGCGGTTACGGCGGCCACGGAAAGGTGGCGCGCGGGCGACCAGCCGTGGCCCGCGGCCAGCCCCGCGAGCAGCGAGCCGGCGAGTGCGCCGAAGCTGAACCCGGCGTGCAGCGTCGGCATCACGGCGCGGCCGGTGCGGCGCTCGACGGCGACGCCCGCGATGTTCATGGCGACGTCGAGGGACCCCACGCCCGCGCCGAGCACGAACAGGGCGCCGGCGAGCAATGGCACGTTCGGCGCGAAGCCGACGAGCGCGAGCGCGACGGCGGCCACCACGGTGCTGCCCGCGACGGCCGCGCGGGCACCCACGCGTTCGGTGATCCGGCCGGAAACCGGTGCGGCACGCAGCATCCCGACGCTCGCGCCGAGCAGCGCGAGCCCGAAGACGCCCGGCACGGCGTGCACGTGGGCGGCGATGGCGGGCGTGCGCGGGGCCCACGAACCGAGGGCCGCCCCGTTGAGCGCGAAGACCGCGAACACCGCCGTCCGGTCGCGCATCAGTCACCCCTTCGTCGACGGGAGCCCTTGGCCCAGAATGACTTAAGCGCTTCAGAGGGTCAAGGCCGCGCTATGCTCCGCCGATGACGAGCACCCGGCGCCGGCGTCCGACGCTGGACGACGTCGCCGAAGCGGTCGGGGTGTCCCGCGCGACGGTCTCGAACGCCTACAACCGGCCTGACCAGCTGTCGGCGCAGCTGCGGGAACAGGTGCTGCGCGCGGCCAAGGAGCTGGGGTATCCGGGGCCGAACCCGACCGCGCGCAGCCTCGCCACGAGCCGGACGGGCGCGATCGCGTTCCTGCTCGACGCGTCGCTGTCGGCGGCGTTCTCGGACCCGGCGCTGTCGATCACGCTCGACGCGCTCGCGAAGGCGGTGGAGCCGACCGGCCACGCGCTGCTGCTCTTGCCCGGCGGCGAAGCGCACGGCGGGCCGGCGTCGGAGCGCGTGCTGGCGGCGCAGGCGGACATCGCCGTGGCCTACTCACTGGCCGACGGCAGCCCCGCGCTGGAGGCCGTGCACGACCGCGGCTTGCCGCTCGTGGTCATCGACCAGCCCCTGCTGCCCGACACCGCCCGCGTCGGCTGCGACGACCACGGCGGGGCCGTCCTGGCGGCGCGGCACCTGCTGGAGCTGGGACACCGGCGGTTCGCGATCCTGTCCGCGCCCCGGCTGTCGCCCGAGGGCCCCTCCGGCCTGGAGTCCGCGCGGGCGAGCTCATTCCACGGCACGCGCGAGCGCCTGGCGGGCTACCTGTCGACGCTCTCCGCGGCCGGCGTGACCGACGTCGCGGTGGCCGAGGCGCCGTGGCTGTCGGCGGACACCGCCCGGGCGAGCGCCGCGGAACTTCTGACCGCCACCCCTCGGCCGACGGCGCTGCTGTGCATGTCCGACCAGCTGGCGCTGGCCGCCGTCGCCGCCGCCCGGCAGCTGGGCCTGCGCGTGCCCGACGACGTCTCGGTGGTCGGCTTCGACGACACCCCCCAGGCCGCCTGGGCGGAGCCGCCGCTGACCACCGTCCGCCAGGACCTCGCCGGCAAGGGCCGCACCGCGGGCGAGCTGATCCTGCACTTGCTGGCCGGCGACAATCCGCCTCCGCCGGTGGTGCTCCCGGTGTCGTTGATCCGCCGAAACAGCACAGCCGCCGTTTAGCAATACCGTTCACCGATCTGTGGACAACTCGCGCCATTCGAGCGACGGAATACTACTTGTCCACAGACGTAGGAATGCGGGCAGACAAACCCACCCCCACCCGCCATCGTAGAACTCACACATTCCACGGCGGCCCCTTCGGCCGCCACCGAGGGGGGAGTTCCCACGATGTTCCGACGCCTGATGCCGAAGCTGCCCGCTTTCCCCGGCCACTCCGGATGGCCCACCACACCGTCGCGCCTGCCCGGCTTGCCGGCGCGCCTGCCGCGCGTGCTCCTGCTGGCAACAGCGGGCCTGCTGGCGGGGACGGGGATGGCTTCTGCTGCGCCTTCCTCGCAGGCCGCCTCTGCTATGCCTTCAGCCCAGCCTGCGCACGCCTCTGCGTCTCCGTCGACTCACGCCTCTCCGACGGCCCATCACCTCGCCCCTTCGGCTCCCGGCCCGGCACTCACCCATCCGGCTACTTCGGACCCGGCTTGCACCGTCGGCGAACTGTGCCTCTGGACCACCGAAAGCTACTCCGGCACCACTCAGCACTACGACCTCCGCACCGCGAATCCCGAAGACTGCATTCCCCTGCCCGAGGGATTCGAAGGGCATTCCTTCGTCAACCGCCTGACCCGCGACGTCACCATCTACCAAAGCGAAGAATGCACGACCGAGGGAGACTTCACCACCTACCCGGGTGGCGGCACTTACGTTCCGCAATCCCCCTTCGTGGTGCGCGCCATCAAAATCTGGAACTGACGCGCCCGCCGCACCCCGGGGCCTCAAGCACCCCCGCCTGTCACCCCGGGGCGCACCCACTCCGTGGCGCACCCTCCCGCCTCGCAGCCGCGGGCCGCACTCACCCGGCTTGCCGACTCCTCGGCGCTCTCACCAACGAGATCTCCTCGTGGCGAGCTCCCTGGGCTGGCTGTCCGCGGGGCTTCGCAACCAGCGAACCCACCCCGCGGCAGCCCGCCCGGCTCGCTCCCCACGGGGCGCACCCAACCAACAACGCCGCCGCGGCACACCCATGCCCCGCCCGGGCTTCCGCTCCTCCAGGGCTTCGCAACCAGCGAACCCACCTCGCGACTGCCCGCCCACCCCGCTCACCTCGAGGCGCACCCAACCAACAACCTCGCCCGCGACGCCCATGCCCCACCGGGCTTGCTGCCCTCGGAGACTTCGCAACCAGCGAACCCACCTCGCGACTGCCCGCCCGGCTCACTCACCTCGGGACCCTCCCAACCAGCAACCTCACCCCGCTACCCTCCGGCCTTGCTCTCCTCCGGGGCTTCGCAACCAACGAACCCACCCCGCTACACCCATGCCCCGCCGGGCTTCCCTCCCGGAGCTTCGCGACCAATGAACCCACCTCGCGACTGCCCGCCCGCCCCGCTTACCGCGAGGCGCGCCCAACCAGCGACCTCACCCCACTGCGCCCATGCCCCACCGGGCTTGCCGTCCTCGGAGACTTCGCAACCAGCGAACCCACCTCGGGACGCCCGCCTGCCCTGCTCACCGCGAGGCGCACCCAACCAGCGACCTCACCCCACTGCGCCCATGCCCCACCGGGCTTGCCGTCCTCGGAGACTTCGCAACCAGCGAACCCACCTCGGGACTGTCCGCCCGACTCGATCACCGCGGGCACTCCCAACCAGCGACCCCATCCCGCTACGCATGTGTCCCACCGGCCATCCGTCGTCCGGGGCTTCGCAACCAGCGAACCCACCTCGCGACTGCCCGCCCGCCCCGCTCACCGCGAGGCGCACCCAACCCAGCAACCTCACCCCGCTACACCCGGCCTCAACATCACCGAAGCCACCGCACTCTGCCCACCAACCCCGGCGGCACGCACACCACCGTGCCCCGGGACCTGCCACCACCTCGACCAGCTGACCGGGACCGGCTGATCGGTCATCCCGCGGCCCCACCGCGCCGCCCCACCGATCACCGGCCCCTGGGGCCGTCCCCGAGCGGCCCCACCCCCGTGGGCGCGCGCCACCTTCCCCGTGTCCAGCGCGCCCACGGGGCCCCTCCCCCTCCCCGCCCTCCGCCGGGCCAGATCCGCTCCGGCCTCAGAGACCACTCCGCCCATCACCGCTGTCCCGACCGCTACCCAGCCACCGATGCCAAGATCTCCGCCCGTCTCCCTCCCCGCGTTTCGGCCGTGCGTCCCACCGCGTCCTCAGCAGCGCTGCACCGCGTTGGCCGACGAGCCCCAGCCCCACTCCGCCGCGGCCGCGGCGGAGCACCCTGATCGACCGCCGCGACCGTCTCGAACGCGCCAACCCGGTGCACCCGGCAAGCCCACCGATCCATCACGTCTGGCCGAAGTCCCGACCCCACCCCGTAAGGAGCCCTCCATGCACCCCCACCCACACCCACCGACCTGCCAAAACCACGCCTCTCGCCACCCCGCCGAGACCGCAGCCGCGAGGTGGTGGCGATCCCACCCATTCGAGCGGGATGTCGTGGGCAGGCAACGGCCGCGCGGAACCCCGGGCGCCTGATGAACCCCTGGTGAACGCGCCGCCGGCGCACCCCCGCGGCAACGAGCAAGATCACCCGCGTGGGGACCGGGCAGGCGCACGGCATCCGGCGAATCCGGCGAACGAGACCTGAAACGATTCGACGGTGTCGAACGATCGAGAGGATGGCGACGACTAAGCTGCCGGTGCTGGAGATCGGCAACCGTCGTCGACCCGGGCCCTCGTAGCTCAGCTGGATAGAGCAAGAGCCTTCTAATCTCTAGGTCGCAGGTTCGAGTCCTGCCGGGGGCACCACCAGCGGAAATGCCGCGCGCGGTCGGCGCGCGGCTTCCGCCGGGGCCGAGAAATCGGCGCCACGCCACGGGTCGTGTCGGCGGAGCCGGAAGCGCCCACTGTGGACGGCCCGCGCCGGCCGTTGATCTTCCACGCGACCGGACGCCGGATCGCGCAGCGGCCGAATGGGGCAACAGCTCCAGGCCGAGTTCCACTTGAGACAAGCTTGTTATCTGGCGCCGTCACGCGGAATGCGCGACGGAGCGGTCACGCGCAGCCACAGACGACCCCATCGAGGACCCGTGGACCACAACGAATCACGAAACCGGCGGCGCGCCGGGAACCGGGTGGCGCGCGCGTGGTTCGACGAGGCGCGGCGCGCCGGGCTCGTGCGGCGGCACCTGCTCAAGCTGCGTTACCTCGCCGATCATCCGCAGCAGCACGGTGAAAGCGCGGTCGCGCCGTTCCCGCTCGGCGGCACACCGCGCAGACGGCGCCGGGCACCACCCGCAGTTCAGCTGGTGTTCGACTTCGGCCCGGAAGAAGAACCGAACAGCGACAGGACAACCACCGGACAGTCCACATCGGACGCCGCCTGACGCCCGACCGTAGGCGAACCGTATCTTCGAGTGACGAAGGGAGGGGCCGTGGACGTCGAGCAGGTGCGGGAAGCCGCCGTCGAACCGTACGCGGACGGGGTGCCGGTGCTCAGGGTCGTCGACGTCGTCGGGCGGCGGTCCGGGGAGTCGCGGCCCGTGGTGCTGAACGTGACGGAACGGGGCGGCCGGCAGTACGTGTGCGCGCCCGAGGGCCGCGGCTGGGTGCGCAACCTGCTCGCCGCCGGGTACTGCCGCGTGGAGCGGGACGGGCCGCGAGGCCGGGACACCGTCCGGCGCGTGCGGCGCGTCGGCGACGAGGAAGCGCAGCCCGTGCTCAAGGCTCAGGTCGCGAACTTCCCGGACGGCCGGCCCACGACCGTGCTGCGCCTGGAGCCCCTGGACTAGGTCGAAGCACCCCGTTTAGGTGATGGACGTCATCTATCACTCTCAAATAGATGAGGTACATAATCTAAACAAGGAGATCGACCCAGTCGAAGGAGTCCCGGAGATGTCGCAGACCACCGTCCCCAGCCAGCTGACCACCCCGAACCTCACCGTCGAGGCCGGCAAGGGCGTCACCTACGCCTACCGCCGCTTCGGCAACACCGAGCGCGACGTGCGCCCGCTCGTGTTCCTGCAGCACTTCCGCGGCAACCTCGACAACTGGGACCCGCAGCTGGTCGACACGATCGCGGCCGAGCGCGAGGTCATCCTGTTCGACAACACCGGCGTCGGCGGCAGCTCGGGCGCCACCCCGCGCACCGTCACTGCCATGGCGCACGACGCGCTGGCCTTCCTCGACGCGCTCGGGCTCACCGACATCGACGTGCTCGGCTTCTCACTCGGTGGGTTCGTCGCGCAGGAACTCGTCCTCATCCGGCCCCTGCTGGTGAACCGGCTCGTGCTCGCCGGCACCAGCCACGAAGGTGGCTCCGGCTTCCACACCTGGACCGGCGAGACCGGCAACGCCGCCACGGCCGACGAGCCCGCCGCCGAGCACCTGCTGCACCTGTTCTTCGCGAAGACCCCGACCGGCGTCGCGAAGGGCTGGGAGTTCGTGCAGCGCATCTTCACGCGCACCGAGGACCGCGACGAGGGCGTCTCGCTCGCCACCCGCGACGCGCAGCTCGACGCGATCAGCGCGTGGGGCATCCCGGACCCGAGCCGCCTCGCGCGCCTCGCCGCCATCACGCAGCCGACGCTGGTCGCCAACGGGGACAACGACATCATGGTCCCCACACCCAACTCGAAGGTCCTGGCGGACCACCTGCCCAACGCACGCCTCGCCCTCTACCCGGGCGCCGGGCACGGCTTCCTGTTCCACTACGCGGCCGAGTTCGCCGGCGACGTCAACGCCTTCCTCGGCTGATCCTCCACAACGGACAATGGTCCGGCACCACCGTGCCGGACCATTGCCGTGCGCTCAAAGCAAATCCACAAAGGACTCACTCGTGCGAGGTCTCGACCACCCGCCGGCGCGCGGCTTCCAGGATCTCGTCCGACAGCGGATCCCCCGCCGTCCCCCGGGCCAGGTACAGCGCGCCCACCAGCGTCGCCAGCGTCGCCATGTGGTCCTCCCGCGTGGCGGACTCACCGTCGAACTCGGCGAGCACGTCGAGGAACGTCCGCACGCCGTCGGCATACGACTTGCGCAGCGGGCTCCCCTGCTCGTCCCGTGCCGCTTCGCCGCCGAGCGCCGTGGCGGGGCAGCCTTCGCCAGGCGCATCGCGGGATTCCTGCGACATGTACGAAGCCGCCAGCTCCGCGCGGCGCTCGCTCACCGGCGCCTCGGGGATCCGCCGCAACTGCGCCGCGAGCTGCTCGAACGCCTCCGCCGCCGCTTCCCCGGCCAGCGCCTCCTTCGACGCGAACTGCCGGTAGAACCCGCCCTGCGTGAGGCCCACTTCGCCCATCAACTCGGCCACACTGACGCCGCCGACGCCCCGCTCGCGGAACAGCCGCGCGGCTGCCGTGACGACCTCACTGCGATGCCGATCGGCCTCGGCTCGCGACACGCGTCCCATGCGTCCTCCTCGGGGGAAATCTCCGTCCATAATATATGACGACTGTCATCTTTTTCCCGTCGGCGAACCGTGATGCCCGCGACAGGCCAGCTACGGCTCCAGTGACACGTTGGGGTGACTCAAGGGGTGGGACCACCGGAATCCGGGCATTTCCCGAAAGCGGAAACCCCGCATTCGAAGGAAAGGACGGCGAAGATGAAAACCCGAATCGCTTCCTGGGCCACAGCCGGCGCACTCGTGTGCGGCGGACTGGTGGCCACGGCTCTGCCCGCGGCGGCCGACCAGGTGCCCGGCAACCCGGACCGGTTCTACGCCTACTGCTCCATCGACGTACTCGGTTTCCCCTTGGCCTGCACGGAAACCGACGCCACCCACGCCTCGCACGAATGCTCCTACGTGCTCTACGGCGTGGACCTCACGATCGCCTGCGAAAGAATCTGACTGCGACCGCTCAAATCTGCCCGGCCCACGATTCCACGCGTTCGGTGCCGATGTCCGTGTCGTATCCGTGGCCCGGGTGCACCACCGTTTCATCGGGCAGCACGAGCAATTTCCGGCGCACCGAATCGTGCAGCGTCGACCGGCTCGACATCACGTCGCCGGTCATGCCCGGGCCGCCGGACAGGAGCGTGTCGCCGCTGAAGAGCAGGCCTTCGTCGGGCAGGTGCAAACACACCGAACCCGCCGTGTGACCCGGGGTGTGCAGGACGACCACCGGTGAGCCGGCGACGGTGAGCACCTGCCCGTCGGCCAGCTCGGCGTCGGGGCGGCGGCCGGGGTTGACCGTGGCCCACAGCTTGGCGTCGCCCGGGTGCAGGAGCACGGGCGCGCCCGTCGCGTCGGCCAGGGTGAGCGCGGCGTCGGCGTGGTCGTTGTGCGCGTGGGTGCACAGGATGCCCAGCACGTCGCGCCCGTCGATCGCGGCGGCGATGGCGGTCGCGTCGAAGCCGGCGTCGACCACCAGCACCTCCTCCTCGTCGCCGAGGAGCCAGATGTTCGTGTCGACGGCGAACGACACCCCGTCGAAGCGGTAGTTCCCGGCGGTCACGGTGAGATCGACGTCCACGCCCGGGACGATCGCACGCACCACGAGCCGCGGCGGTCTCAAATAGCGACAGCTCAGCGCGACCTCAGCCCGTCGACGAGCGTCGCGATGGTCTCGTCCACCAGCTGCGCCACCGGCCGTGCCCCGCTCATGCCGCTGGTCACGAGCGACGCGAGCCCCTGCAAGGTCGCGAAGATCGCGTACTCCACGTGCTCACCCGCCACCACGTCGCCGCCCGCCTGCGCGCGGGCGATCATCGCCGACGTCGCGGCGAACGTCCGGTCCGCCACCGCCCGCAGGTCACGGGCGTCCTCGCGGTTCTTCGCCGCGAACATCAGGTCCAGCAGTGCCGGCCGGCGCGTCGCGAACCCCACCCACGCACGCGCGAACGCCAGCAGCGCGGCGGCGAACGGCGCACCGTCGTCGGCGCGCGCCGCCTCGAGCTCGTGGCCCAGCTGCTCGAAACCCCGCTCCGCGAGGGCGTCGAGCAGCGCCCGCTTGTCCGCGAAGTGCTGGCGCGGCGCCCCGTGGCTCACCCCGGCGTCGCGGGCCAGCTGCCGCAGCGACAGCTCGTCGGGCCCCGACTCCTCCAGTACCCGCTCGGCGTTCTCGAGCAGCACCGCCCGCAGGTTGCCGTGGTGGTAGCTGGTGCGCGCCTCCGTCATGCCCGCACCTTACTCGGGTGTAGGCAGCGACAACACCTTGACGAACCCCGCACCGCTCCCTAGGTTGTCCGGACATAGGACGTCGGACATCCCACGTCCTGCGTCTCTCCCCCATCCCCACTGACGAGGAGGCGGAACGTGTCACCGATCCGCAGGTTCGGGACGACTCTTCTCGCGGCAGCCGCACTCGGGCTGTCGTTCACCCCCGCGGCCACGGCCGCACCCGCGCACCACGGCTGCACGTCGTCGGTGCCCTTCACCTCCGGCTCCGAGGGCTACGACACCTTCCGCATCCCCGCGGTGGTGCGCGCCGCCAACGGGTCGCTGGTGGCCTTCGCCGAAGGCCGGCGCGACTCGGCCGGAGACTCCGGCGCCATCCAGACCGTGTCGAAAACCTCGCGCGACGGTGGCTGCACCTGGGGCCCGCTGACCGTGGTGGACAGCAACGGCGACAACACCGCCGGCAACCCCACCCCGGTCGTCGCGCGCGACGGCGAGCTCGTGCTGCTGACCGTCCACAACGGACCGGTCAGCGAAGCGCAGATCATGTCCGGCACCGCGTCCGCGCAGGACACCCGCCGCGTGTTCGTGTCCAGCAGCCGCGACAACGGCCGCACCTGGACGTCGGCCCGCGACATCACCACCGAGACCAAACTGCCCACCTGGCGCTGGTACGCCACCGGTCCGGGCCACGCCACGCTCCTGCGTCACGGCCCGCACGCCGGCCGGATCGTGGTGCCCGCCAACCATTCCAGCGCTCCGCCCGCCGGCTCCACCGACATCGGCACGGAGGCGAAGTACTACGGCGGCCACGACCTCTACAGCGACGACAACGGCCGCACCTGGCACATCGGCTTCACCGACGACCGCACCGACGGCGTGATCGCCGCCAACGAGACGTCGATGACCGAGCTGCCCACGGGCGCGCTGTACTTCACCAGCCGCAACCAGGGCTCCGCCGCCGACCACCGCGTCGACGGCTACAGCTTCGACGGCGGCAAGACGCTCGTGCGGCCGTACCAGGTGCAGCCGGGGATCTCCGGGACGAAGGTGGAAGGCAGCGTGCTGCAGACCACGATCCCCTGGCTGCTGGTCTACTCCGGCCCGGCCGACCCGGCCACCCGCGCGGTCATGCGGCTGCGGCTCAGCTCCGACGGCGGGCGCACGTGGAGCGCGGGCCGCACGCTGACGAGCAACCCGGCGGGCTACTCCGACCTCGTGCAAGCCGACCCGGCGACCGCCGGCCTGCTCTACGAGACGGGGACCGCCGGCCCGTACGAAAGCGTGGTGTTCCAGCGCATCCCGCTTTCCGACGTGCGCTGACCCACACCTCGGTCCTGCCGTGCCTGGGGGTGCGGCAGGATCGGGACGGGGCAGAAGGGGGCACGGCGATGACCGAAGACCGGTGGATCCGGCGCTACCACCCGGCCGACGACGCACCGGCGCGTCTGGTGTTCCTGCCGCACGCGGGCGGTTCGGCGTCGTTTTTCCACCCGTTCTCGAAGGCGCTCTCACCCGACGTCGACGTGCTCGCCGTGCAGTACCCCGGCCGCCAAGACCGGTTCGGCGAGCCGGCGCTCACGCGGGTCCCGGACCTCGCCGACGCCATCACGCAGGCGGTGCTGCCGTGGCTCGACGTGCCCGTCGTGCTCTTCGGCCACAGCATGGGCGCCACGCTCGCCTACGAAGTCGGCCTCCGGCTGGAAGCGCGGGGCTCCGGGCCGCACGCGGTGGTCGTCTCCGCTCGCCGCGCCCCGTCCCGCCCGGGCGACGACACCAAACATCTGCTCGACGACAACGCCTTGCTCGCCGAAGTCGCGAACCTCAGCGGCACCGACCCGCGCGTGCTCGCCGACGAAGAACTGCGCGCCCTGGTCCTGCCCGCGCTGCGCGCCGACTGCACCGCCGTCGAGACCCACACCCATCCCGACACCCCGCCGCTGGCCGCGCCGATCCACGCGCACGCCGGCGCCGACGACCCGCGGGTGACCCCCGAAGACGTCCGCGCCTGGGCCGCCCACACCACCGGCGGCTTCGACTTCACGGCGCACCCCGGCGGCCACCTCTACCTCACCGAGCGGCTTCCGGACGTCGTGGCAGCACTGCGGAAGACCCTGGTGATCACCCAGTAAGGTGCGCGAAATGGGACTGCGAAAGCTCCTCACCGGGTTCGGCAAGACCCCCGCGTTCGCCGCGCTCGGGCGGGCGCTCGTCCCCGCCGACCGCGTGATGTTGCGCGTGACCGGCGGACGTCTGGGTGTCGGCACGCCGCTGGGTCTGCCGGCCCTGCTGCTGACCACGGTCGGGCGCACGAGCGGCGAGCCGCGCCAGGTGCCGCTGCTCTACGTCGAACGTGACGGGGGCTACGTCGTGATCGGCTCCAACTGGGGCGGCGAGAAGCAACCCGCGTGGTCGGCGAACCTGATGGCCCAGCCCGAGGCGACCGTCAGCATGCGCGGGCGCACCACTGCGGTCCGCGGCCGGCTCCTCGAAGGCGACGAGCGCCAGGAGATGTGGGACGCTGTCGCCCGGTATTGGCCCGCCTACGACACATACGCCGTGCGCGCCGCTCATCGTGAAATCCGCGTGTTCCTCCTCTCGCCCCGGTAGCTTGGGCCATTCGGCCGAGCGAAGGAGAGGCGGATGCCGCACTACGCGATCCTGATCTACGAGCGCGAGACGCCCGGCGGCGTCGCGGATCTCCCGCCCGAGCTGCTCGAAGAGCACGCCCGCGTCGAGGACCGCATCACCGCTTCCGGCGGCACGCTCATCGCCGGGTACGCCACCCAGCCCTCGGCCAAGACGCGGTCGCTTCGCGGCGCAGCGGTCGCCCCCGGCGCCTTCGCGGTGAGCCCGGAAGCCATGGCCGGCTTCTTCATCGTCGACGCGCGCGACCTCGACCACGCCGTGGAGATCGGCGGGTTCGTCCCGGTGCTCGACGGCGGCGTCGAGGTCCGGCCGCTGCTCGGCGGCTGACCCTCAGCGCGTGAGCACCGGCGCCAGGCCGAACACCTCGAACACCGCGGGGTCCTGGAACACGACGGTGTGCGCCACCCGGCCGTCGGCGATCGAGAACACCTGCAGCGTGTGCAGGTGGAAGTCCGAGCCGTCCCAGCAGTAGGCGGCGAAGGCGGGCTGGCCGTTGGCGTGCGTGCGCTGCAGCTGCCAGCGCGTGCCGCGCATCTCGAACACGCGGGCCATGAAGCGGGCGTAGTCGTCGCGGCCGCGGTACCAGAGCGGGACGGGCGGCATCTCCAGCACGACCTCGTCGGTCAGCAGGGCCACCAACGCGTCGACGTCCGCCTCCTCGAACGCACGGACGTAGTCGTCGATGACCTCTTCGCCCGATTCGGTGAGCTCGTCGGCCGACACGCCGGCGACGCCGCTTCGCGCGCGTTGCAAAGCGCTGTTCACCGAGGCCGTGGTGGTACCGAGCAGATCGGCCACCTCAGCGGCGCTGAAGTCGAGCACGTCGCGCAGCACGAGCACAGCGCGTTGCCGCGGCGGCAGCAGCTGCATCGCCGCGACGAAGGCGAGCCGCACGCCCGAGCGCGCGGCGGTGACGGCGGCCGGGTCGTCGGGCAGCGGCTGCAGCCACGGCACGTCGAACGCCGGCACGAGCCGCTGCAGCGGATCTTCGCTCGGGCCGCCGAGGCCCGTCGGCAACGGACGCCGGGCGCGACCTTCGAGCGCGGTGAGGCACGCGTTGGTCGCTATGCGGTAGAGCCAGGTCCGGATCGAGGCGCGCGTGCTGTCGTAGCGTTCCCACGCGCGCCAGGCGCGCAGCATCGTCTCCTGCACGAGGTCCTCGGCCTCGTGCACCGAGCCGAGCAGGCGGTAGCAGTGCACCACCAGCTCGGCCCGGTGCGGACCGGTGCTCGCCGCGAAGTCGGGCACGTCAGTGCGCCGGGGCGTTGCTGTAGGCGGCGACCGACCACGAGCCGGCGGCCCGGGTCAGGACCCAGGTGGCGATGCGCTCGCGTTCGGCCGGCAGCGAGTCCGCGCCGGCGAACAGGATCCCGGCGCGGCTGACGACGATCGCGGTGTCGCCGTCGACACGCACGTCCTGCGGCTCGTCGACGCCGCGCGAACCCTTGAGCGGGCCGGCGAACGCAGCGCCCATGTACTCGCGCACGGCGGCGCGGCCCTGGTGGAAGACGCCGGGCATCACCACGGTCGCGTCTTCGGTGTACCGCGCGGCGAAGGCCGCGGCGTCGTTCTCGGCCCAGGCGGCGTAGAGGCCGGTCAGCAGGTCGCGGATCTCGGCGGGGGTGGCGGTGGTAGTCATCGTGGCGGTCCCTTCCGTGAAGTGGTTTCGCGGGGACATACCGGCGGGCCGCCCGGAACTCATCGCTGGAGCGGCAGAAACTTTTCGGCTCGCGATTGCAGGTAGCGGCGCTCAGGCAGGCTCGACGTCCGTTTGGCCGCGCGCAGGTAGTGCGCGTGGGCCGCGGCGGTATCGCCGGCGAGCTCCAGCAGGTGGGCGCGCACGGCGTCGAGGCGGTGGCCCTGCTTGAGCCGGCTGTCGTCCGCCACGGTGGCGAGCAGGGCCAGCGCGGCGGCCGGCCCGTCGACCATCGCGACGGCGATCGCGCGGTTGAGCGTCACGACCGGGCTCGGCGCGAGCTCCGCCAGCACGTCGTAGAGCTCGACGATCTGCGGCCAGTCCGTGGTCTCGGTGCTCGCCGCGCGGTCGTGCAGCGCGGCGATCGCGGCCTGCACCTGGTACGGACCCACGGGTCCGCGCCCGAGCGTGCGGCTCACCAGCTCCACGCCTTCGACGATCAGCGGCACCGTCCACAAGCGACGGTCCTGGTCGGCCAGCGGCAGCAGCGCGCCCTCGTGCGTCCGCGCGGGGCGGCGGGCGTCGGCGAGCAGCATCAGCGCGAGCAGGCCCGCGACCTCACCGTCGTCGGGCAGGAGCGTGCGCACGGCGCGTGTCAGCCGGATCGCTTCCGCGGTGAGCTCCACGCGGTGCAGTTCCTCGCCCGAAGACGCGGTGTAGCCCTCGTTGAAGATCAGGTAGAGCACATGGAGCACGACCTGCAGCCGATCAGGCCAGTCCTCGGCCGAGGGCTCGGCGAACGTCGACCCCGCGGCCGCGATGCTCTCCTTCGCGCGCGTGATCCGCCGCGTCATCGTGGCCTCGGGCACCAGGAACGCGGTCGCGATCTCCGCCGTGGTCAGGCCGCCCACCGCGCGCAACGTCAGCGCGACCTGCGAGCTCGGCGTCACCGCCGGGTGGCAGCAGAGGAACAGCAGCGTCAACGTGTCGTCGTGCTCCGGCCCGCGGTCCTCGCCCGGCCCCGGCACCACCTGCGTGACCTCTTGCCCGGCCACGTTCTCTTCGCGCCGGCGCCGAGCGCTCTCGCTGCGCCAGAGGTCGGTGAGCCGCCGGGTCGCGACGGTGAGCAGCCACGCGCGCGGGTTGTCCGGCACGTCCCCGTCGGCCCACTGCTCGACGGCCGCGAGCAGCGCCTCCTGCACGGCATCCTCGCAGGCCTCGAACTGGCCGTACCGGCGCACCAGCGCCCCGAGTACCTGCGGTACGAGCGGCCGGAGCAGTTCGACGTCCATCAGCCGGGCTCGGGCTCGCCCTCGGCGCCGGCGAAGAACGCGACCGGGCGGACCTCGATGCCGAGGCCCTCGATGCCGGCGTCGGGGATCATCGCGGCGACCTCGAGCGCGCGTTCCCGGTTCTCGCACTCCACGAAGTAGAAGCCCGCGAGGAACTCCTTCGACTCGGTGAACGGCCCGTCGGTCACGACCGGCACCCCGCTGCGCACGTGCACCACGGCGCTGTCCGCGGGCGCGCCGAGCGCCTGGGTGTTGATCATCTCCCCCGACGCGCGGATCTTCGCGATGAAGTCCCCGTGCCCGGTCATGACCGCGTCCTTGGTCTCCTCCGAGAGCCCATCCCAGACTTCGGGGTTCATGTGCATCGTCAGCAGGAACTTCATGTCGTCCTCCCCAGGGGCCGGATCCTGACCGGCCCCAACCTAGCGGACGCGAGCGGGTGCGGAAGCGCTCGGCGGTAGGTTCGCCGGTCCTGACGGCGAGTGCGCACGCGGCGTTGAGATCGGGACTGTCCACAGTGGTCTGCGTGGTGGTGGGCCGGGCGTTGAAGGGACGCGAGCGTCAGAGCCGGGTGGAGATGCCGTCGAGCAGGCAGTCGAGCCCGAGCGTGAACTGAACGTCCTCGGCGGGGGTGGCCGGGGCGTGGGGGTCGGCGTTGAGGAAGTCCTTGACCACGCGTTCGAGCAGCGGGAAACGCGGCGCCGCGTCGCTGCCGACGTCGACGAACCAGGCGCCGGCGAGCTCCTGGACGTCGTCGAGCCCGCGGAAGCCCTGCCGCTGCCACATCTTCTTCTCTTCGATCCGCTGCAGGGCCTGGCCGACGACGTAACCGTCGAGCAGCCGGTGATAGGAAACCGCGGCCGAGAGGCCCTGGCCCAGGCCGACGAAGGTGCTCAGCACGAACTCCTGGCGACGGCTCGCGTTCGGCCCGGCGGGCGGGCGCTGGTGCACGAGCTCGGCGAACCAGGGGTGGCGTTTCATCATCGTCCACGAGTCGTGCGAGACCCGGGTGAGATCGGCACGCCAGTCCTCACCCGGCTGCTCGGGCGTGGTGACCTCGGCGTTCGCCGCGTCGAGCATGAGGTCGACGAGGCCGTCCTTGTTGTGCACGTAGCGGTAGAGCGACATGGGCGTGGACGAGCCCAGCTCCTTCGCGACGGCGCGCATGGTGAGCGCGTCGGAGCCGCCGGAGTCGGCGATCGCGATCGCGGTCTTCACGATCTCCGCGCGGCCGAGGCCCCACCGCCGTTCGGGCGGTTCGGGCAGCAGCCAGATCGGCGGGGTCGGGGTTCCCTGAGCGCTCAAGCGACCTCCTGTCGGTTGCGTCGATCCTACTCGACGTGTACAAGGTACATAGAGTGTACGACGTACACATCCGAGGTCGGTCTGGTTGGGGGTTGTCATGAACGAACGGACGCAGGTGCTGATCAGCGGCGGTGGGGTCGCCGGGTTGACGGCGGCGTTGCTGCTGCAGAGCCACGGTGTGCGGGCGGTGCTGGTGGAGAAGCACGCGAGCACGTCACCGCAGCCGAAGGCGCGGCGGTTCAACCATCGCAGCAACGAGGTGTTCCGCGCGCTCGGCATGAGCGACGCGGTGGCGGAGGCGAGTGCGCCGCTGGCGTCGTTCGCGGGGATGCTGACGGGGCCGACGCTGGCCGAGGCGAAGTGGCCGGAGATCACTCCGGCGATGCAGGCGGGCATCACGCAGTACGGCCGGATGAACGACCAGAGCCCGGCGCCGAGCGTGCTGTGCCCGCAGGACGTGTTGGAGCCGGTGCTGCGGCGGGCCGCGGAGGACCGTGGCGTTTCGGTGCGGTTCTCGACGGAACTGGTGTCGTTCACGCAGTCGCCCTCGGGAATCACCGTGGCGCTGCGTTCCGCCGGGGGCGAGGTCTCGGAAGTGGCGGCCGATTACCTGATCGCGGCCGACGGGGCGCGCAGCCCGGTCCGCGAAGCGCTGGGGATTCCGCGCAGCGGCTACGGCCGCCTCGCGGACAACCTGGATATCGCGTTCCGCGCCGATCTCACGGACCTGGTGCGGGACAAGAAGTTCAACCTGTGCCAGATCGAGAATCCGGCGGCGTCGGGCGCGTTCGTGTCGGTGAACGGCACCGACCGTTGGCTGTTCTCCACGTCGGACTTCGCCGGCTCCGCGACCTTGGGCGACGACGGCTGGCGCGACCTGCTGCGCACCGTCGTCGGCGTGCCGGACCTCGACGTGGAGGTACTGAGCCTGATGCCGTGGGAGTCGGGCATGTACGTCGCCGACCGCTACGCCGAGGGCCGCGTCTTCCTCGCCGGAGACGCCGCGCACGCCATGCCGCCTCTGGCCGCGGCCGGCGCGAACGCCGCGATCGGCGACGTCCACAACCTGGCGTGGAAGCTCGCGGCCGTCCTCGCCGGGTCGGCGTCACCCGCGCTGCTCGACACCTACCACGCCGAACGCCACCCCCTGGGCTACGCGACGGCCGAGTTCTCCAGCCGGGTCAGCGGCCACCTCGGCACCATGATCGCCTCCGTCACCAGCGGCGAAGTCCCCGTCGACCCGGTCGCAGCCCTTTTCGGCGTGCAGTACGACGAAGGCGCCTTCGCCCCCGACACCCGCGGCCCTGCCCCCTCCGACCACTACGCCCCCGGCGGCCGCCCCGGCACCCGCGTGCCCCACGCCTGGGTCTCGCCAAGGGTGTCCACTGTGGACCTGGCCGGCCCGGACTTCGCCCTCCTGACCTCCCCCGGCGAGACACACTGGACCGCGACAGCCCACCTCCTCGGCCTCCGCACGGTCCCGGTCCCCGACCCCACCTGGCTCGCCTCCGTCGACCTCTCACCCGACGGCGCCCTCCTCCTCCGCCCCGACGCGATCGTGGCGTGGCACTGGTCGTCCGACATCCCCCTCTCCGACGCGTGCGCCCGCATACTCGGCCACCCGGCGGCCGTCGGTGGGTGAACTCTCGCCCGGGATGGGCGTCGATGGCGGTACGCCCACCCCCGCTCGGCCGGGCTCAGCGGCCGAGGTACTGGGCCGGGCCCTCTGCCCCGCCGACATACGCGGTGGGCCGGACCAGCACCTCCCGGCACCCGCGCCAACACCACGTGGTCCAGCCGGCTCGGGAGGCGGTGGTCACCCGACGTAGACGAAACGGCCACCCCCGCAACTGCGCACACAAGCGGCCGCCCAGGAGCCGGCTCACCCGCCGAAGTACCCCACCGGATCCCCCACCCAGCCAACATGCGCATCCGGCCGCACCAACACGTCACGACGGCGCGGCGCGAACACCACCCGCTCCGGCAACCTCGGAAGCGGTGGTCATCGACGCAAGTGACTCCCGCGCACTGCCCGCACACGCGGCCACACACGAAGCGCAGCGCACTGGCGAGGGCACCCCACCGGATCCCCACCCAGCCAGCAAGCGCATCCGGCCGCACCAGCACGTCGCGACGCCCCGGCGCGAACACCCCCCTTGCTCCGGCAACCTCGGAAGCGGCGGTCATCGACCCAAATGAAGTGGCTCCCGCGCAACTGCGCGCACAACCGGCCCCCAGGAGGCCCAGCTCACCGACCGAAGTACCCCACCGGATCCCCCACCCAGCCAACATGCGCATCAGGCCGCACCAACACCTCCCCGACACCCCGCGCGAACACCACCCGCTCCGGCAACCCGGCCGGCCGGCGGCCACCGATGTAGACAAACCGGCCACCCCGCAACTGCTCATACAACCGGCCCGCAGGAAGCGCGCGGTCCTCAGCGCGGGCTCCGACAAGACGACCAGCACCCACCGGAGGCGCGTACCGGATACCGACACCCGAGATCACGCCCGCGACGCGGCGGGAGAGCGGGCCTGCGGACAGGGCGGCGCCGAGGAGCCGGTTGCGGGCTTCGCGGAGCGCGAGCGGCTTGATCATCGCCAGGCGGATGATCGCGCCGCTGCTGCGGAGGACGAGGCGGCCGACCGGGTGGCGCTCGGCTTCGTACGTGTCGAGCAGGGTTTCCGGCAGGCGGCCGGCCAGGACCTCGGCGAGTTTCCAGCTCAGGTTGGCCGCGTCCTGCAGGCCGGTGTTCATGCCCTGGCCGCCGGCGGGCGAGTGGACGTGGGCGGCGTCGCCGGCGAGGAAGACGCGGCCGGAGCGGTAGTGGGGGGCCTGGCGCTCGTCGCTGTGGAAGCGGGAGAGCCAGCGGGCGTCGTGCATGCCGAGGTCGGTGCCGAGGGAGCGGCGGGTGACGTCGCGGACCTCGTCGAGTGAGAGCGGCGCGTCGTCCGGCATTTGGGAGCGCCGGTCCCAGGCGAACACGCGGTAGTAGCCGTCGCCGAAGGGGGCGACGAACGCGAAGCCGTCGCCGACGCCGTTGACCATGAGGAGGTCTTCGGGTGGCGAGGCGAGCCGGACGTCGGCCAGCATGATCGACTTCAGTACCGAACGGCCGGGGAAGGGCAGGCCGAGTTGCCGGCGCACGACGCTGTGCAGCCCGTCGGTGCCGACGAGGTAGCGGGCGCGGTAGCGCGCCGGCCGTCGGCGGTGGTGACGTCGACGCCGTCGTGGTCCTGGGCGAGCGTGTGCACCTCGGCGCCCCACACGAACTTCGCGCCAAGCCGCTCGGCGCGCGAACGCAGGATCTCCTCGGTGTGGGTCTGCGGGGTGATCAGCAGGTAGCCGTAGCGCGAGGGCAGCTTCGCGAGGTCGATCTCGACCCGGTCGAACAGCCGCAGCTCGCGCAGCCGCGCGCCGGTGGCGATGAGCTCGTCGGCGACGCCGCGCACGTCGAGGTGCTCCAACGTGCGGGCGTGCACCCCGAACGCCCTGGTCAGGTTCGATCCCGTGGTCCGCCGTTCGAGCACCGTCACGGCCACGCCGGCTTCGGCGAGATCCCCCGCGAGCAGCAGCCCGACGGGTCCGGCTCCGACGACCAGCACTTCCGATTCCATGTCGACCCCCAAGTCAACATCCGTTTGCCAACACCTGTTGGCATCCAGTAGACGCCCAGGTGCCAGCCCTGTCAACACCCGTTGGCCTACAGTTGTTGGCATGACCTCGGCCCGACCCCGGCGCTCCGACGCGACGCGCGCCGCCATCCTCGACGCCGCCCGCGAACGCTTCGCCGCGGACGGGTACGAGCGCGCGACGATCCGCGCCATCGCGGCCGACGCGGCCATCGACCCGTCGATGGTGATGCGCTACTACGGCTCCAAGGAAAAGCTCTTCGCGGCCGCGGCCCACTTCGACCTGCGCCTGCCCGACTTCACGCAGCTGCCGCTCGAAGACGCCGGCACGCTGCTCGCGCGGCACGTGCTGGCGCGCTGGTCGAATGACGAGACGCTGTTCGCGCTCCTGCGCGCGGGCGTCACGAACGAGACGGCGGCCGAACGCATGCGCTCGATCTTCGCCGACCAGCTCGGACCGCAGGTCGCGAAGGTCTGCCCGGATCCCGCCGAGGCGCCGGTGCGCGCCGGGCTGATCTCGTCGCAGGTGCTGGGCCTGGCGCTGTGCCGGTTCGTGCTGCGGCTACCGCCGATCGCGGAGATGACCGAGGACGAGGCCGTGCGCTGGCTCGGGCCGACGCTGCAGCGCTACCTCGTGGGGTACTGAGCTCACTCGAACCGCGTCGCGTCGCCCGCGCCGTAGCGGACGATCTCCGCCTCGCCGGACGAGAAGTCGACCACCGTGGTCGGCTCGACGCCGCAGTCGCCGGAATCGAGCACCGCGTCGAGCTGGTGATCAAGCTCTTCCTTGATCTCCCAGCCCTGGGTGAGGGGCTCGCCGGAGTCGGGCAGCAGCAGCGTGCTCGACAGGATCGGCTCCCCGAGCTCGGCCAGCAGCGCCTGCGTGACCACGTGCTCCGGGATGCGCACGCCGACAGTCTTCTTCTTCGCGTGCATCAGCCGCCGCGGCACTTCCTTGGTCGCGGGAAGAATGAACGTGTACGGCCCGGGCGTCGTGGCCTTGATCGCCCGGAACACCGTGTTGTCCACGTGCACGAACTGCCCGAGCTGGGCGAAGTCCTGGCAGACGAGCGTGAAGTGGTGGCGGTGGTCCAGCTTGCGGATCGCCCGGATCCGCTCCATGCCCTCCTGGTTGCCGAGCCGGCAGCCGAGTGCGAAGCAGGAGTCGGTGGGATACGCGATGAGCCCGTCTTCGCGAAGCAGGTCCACGACCTGGGCCAGCGAGCGCCGCTGGGGGTTCTGCGGGTGCACGTCGAAGTAGCGGGCCATGCGCCGAGCTTAGGGGTGATCCACCTCGGGGGCCGGGCGGGCGCGCCAGCGGGCGGCGAGGCAAAGTGTCGGCGTGCACGCTCTCTGGTCCACGGACGAACAGTGGTCACTGCTGCTCCCCGTGTTGCTCGCCCTGGTGCTGAGCACGGCGATCGGCCTCGAGCGCGAGGTCGGCAACAAACAGGCCGGCCTGCGCACGCACACCCTGGTGGGCGTGGGGTCGGCGGTGTTCATGCTCGTGTCCAAGTACGGGTTCGCCGACCTGCTGAACACCGAGCACGTGGCGCTCGACCCGTCGCGGATCGCGGCGCAGATCGTCTCGGGCATCGGGTTCGTCGGCGGCGGGTTGATCTTCGTGCGCCGCGACGCGGTGCGCGGGCTCACGACGGCCGCGACGGTGTGGCTCGCGGCGGCCGTCGGCGTCGCGTGCGGTGCGGGGCTGCCCGTGCTCGCGGCGGCGACGACCGTGGGACTGATCGTGATCACTCGCGGTTTCCCGCCGCTTTCCCGGTTCGTGGCGCGGCATCGGCGTGAACCACCCATTCTGCGGCTGAGCTACTCCGATGGGCACGGAGTTTTGCGAAACGTTCTCGCGAGCTGTACCGAACGCGGCTGGGTGGTCCACCAGGTGGCGGTCGACAGGGAGACGGTTTCCGAAGAGGGGCAACGGATCGCGGTCGTCACGCTGCGATTGCAGGGCCGCGGTGATCTTGCGGAACTGACGGCGGAACTCGCGGAACTGCCCGGTGTGCGGAGCACCGCGACGGGCGCGGAAGATCCGCTCGAAGATTGATCGCGTGCCTGTCCCACAGCGGCCCGGTCTTCGGGCACACTGGACGGCACACGGAAACCTCGGTGCGGCAAAGGAAAAAACGCGCCCGGGGAGAAACCATCCAAATGGGAGGTGAGGCCATGGCCCCCGAAAGTGGCGAGGACCTGATGTCCGTCGAGCCGCGTTTCGACCCGGCTTGGCGCGGCTATCACCGAGGCCAGGTCAAGGAATTCGTGGCCTGGGCCCAGGAAGAGCTCCACCGGGTGGCGGCCGAACGCGACGCGGCGATGCGGCGCGTGGCCCGGCTGGCGGAGCACAACCGCGAGCTGCACGCGACGATCGACCGCATCAGCCGCACCCCCATAGAAGCCGACGCGCTCCAGGAACGATCACGGCGCATGATCGAGCTGACTCGCGAAGAAGCTTCGGAAATCATCGCGCGGGCAAAGGAAAAGGCGGAGCAGACGCGGCTCGACGCCGAGGCCGAGGCCGTGCGGCTCACCGAGAAGGAACGCGCGCTCGTCGCCGCGACCGAGGAAGATCGCCGTCGCCAGCGTGCCGCGCACGAGGAATTCATGCGCCGGGCGGCCGCCGAACGCGCCGCCGCCGATGAAGCCGCCGCGAAGCAGCGCCGCCACATGGAGGAAGACCTCACCGTGGCCCTGCACCAGCGCCGCACCGCGACGATCACCGAACTGGACACCCAGCGCACCAAAACGCTGCGCGAGCTCGACGCCCACCGCACGGAAACGTTGCGCAAGCTGAACGCCCAGCGCACCGAAACCGAGCGTGCCCTGGCTGCCCAGCGCACGGAAACCCTGCGTGACCTGGAGAACCAGCGCACCGAAACCCACCGCGTGCTCGCCGCGCAGACCGTCGCGGCGCAGACGGAGGCCGACACCCGGGTCCGCCGCGCGACCGAGCACGCCAACGACATCGTCACCCGGGCCGACGATCGCGTCGCCGAGCTGACGGCCATCCACCACCGCCTGAAAACGGCGCTCACCGGCACCCGCGAACTCCTGGCGTCGGCGACCGCCGCGCTGGACCCGCAACCCGACGACACCGACACCCCCGTGCCCGTCCAGCGCCGCAAACCGGCGCTCACCGAGGCAGCCACAACCGGCTGACCTGCGATTATCTCACTCGCGCAACTTCTGCCGGGCGCCTGAGCACGGCTTGCCGGGGCCCGGCTTTTCACCCCGGCCCCGGCGTGGAGCGCGCCGCCGAGATCACGTGCGCCCCTAAGTTGGGGCCATGACCATCACCGGGCCGAGGACGTCGACGCGGTTGCTGCTCGTCGTCGTGTGTGTGGTGGTGCTGGCGACCGCGACCACGCTCGCCAACCGGGTCCTGCCGGGCTGGGCGTACCCGGTGTGCGGCGCCGTGACGGCGGCGGTGCTGCTCGCGCTGGCGTTCGGCGCCGGGTACACACCGGCCGACCTCGGCGTCAGCCGCGCGACGCTCGGGCGAGCGGCCGTGACGGGGCTGGTCGGGGCGGCGTTCTTCCTGGTCGTCTTCGGCATCGCGGCCGTCGTACCGGCGTTGCGGACCGTCTACGACGACGGGCGCGTCGGCGACCCCGACCTGCTGCAACTGCTGTGGCTCACGCTCGGGCGGATCACGTTCGGCACGGTGATCGTGGAGGAGATCGCGTTCCGCGGCGTACTGCCCGCGCTGCTCGGCGCGCGCGACGACCGCTGGCGATGGGGGCCGATCCTCGGGGCGTCGGCGTTCTTCGGGCTGTGGCACTTCCTTCCGGCGCTGGCCGTCGGGCGCAACGCGGCCGTGCATGCGGCGCTCGGCGGCATTCCGACGCAGCTGCTGCAGGTGCTCGCGATGGTCGCCGCGGCCGCGGCGGGCGTCTTCCTGTACGCGTGGCGGCACTTCGGCCGCGGCGTGCTGGCATCGGTGCTGGTGCACTTCACGACGAACGTCGGTGGGCTCGTCATCGCGGTGGCCGTCCGGGCGTGAATACACATACCCCGTATCGGATACGTGGGGTGGGTATACTGGACGACGTACAGGTGCGAACGAAGGGGACGATGCGCGATGACGGGCTACGGCAACGAGCGGGATGCCTATCTGAAGCGTCTGCGCCGCATCGAGGGACAGATCCGAGGCCTGCAGCGCATGGTCGAGGAGGACAAGTACTGCATCGACATCCTCACGCAGGTGTCGGCGGCCACGAAGGCGCTGCAGTCGTTCTCGCTGGAGCTGCTCGACGAGCACTTGGCCACCTGCGTCGTGCAGGCCGCCGCGGCCGGTGGTGAGGAAGCCGACCTGAAGGTCCGTGAGGCCTCCGACGCGATCGCGCGGCTGGTCCGCTCGTAGGCTCGAACAGTGAAAGAGGAGCGCCCCGGCTGCCGGGCGCTCCTCTTTTTTGGTGCGCGGTTCAGCGTGCGGCGCGGAAGCCGCGCAGGCGGAGGCTGTTCGAGACCACGAACACCGACGAGACGGCCATGGCGGCGCCGGCGATCATGGGGTTGAGCAGGCCGAACGCCGCCAGCGGCAGGGCCGCGACGTTGTAGGCGAAGGCCCAGAACAGGTTGCCCTTGATCGTGCCGAGCGTGCGCCGAGCGAGGCGGATGGCGTCGACGGCGGCGCGCAGGTCACCGCGGACGAGGGTGAGGTCGCCGGCCTCGATCGCGGCGTCGGTTCCAGTGCCCATGGACAGGCCGAGGTCGGCTTGGGCGAGGGCGGCGGCGTCGTTCACGCCGTCGCCGACCATCGCGACCACGCGGCCCTCGGACTGCAGCCGCTTGACCACCGCGACCTTGTCTTCGGGCAGGACCTCGGCGATGACCTCGTCGATGCCGGCGGCTCGCGCGATGGCCTGAGCGGCGCCCGCGTTGTCTCCGGTCAGCAGCACCGGCGTGAGGCCGAGGGCGCGGAGTTCGGCGACGGCTTGGGCCGAGGTGGGTTTGATCGTGTCGGCGACGACCAGCACGGCTTGGGCCGCGCCGTCCCACGCCACGAACACCGCGGTGGCGCCCTGCCGCTCGGCCGCCGCCTTGGCGTCGGCGAGCGGGCCGTCGACGTGAATGCCCCAGTCGGCCAGGAACGCGGCACGGCCGGCGAGGACGGCGGTGCCGTCGACGAGGCCGGTGACACCGAGGCCCTCGGTCGAGCGGAACTCCTGGACCGCGGGCAGCTCGCCGAGGCGCTCGCGAGCGCCGGTCCCGATAGCCTTGGCGATGGGGTGCTCGGAGGCGTCTTCGACGGCTCCGGCGTAGCGCAGGACCTCGGCCTCGGTGATGCCGTCGGCGGGGTGGACGCCGGTGAGGCTCATGCGGCCGGTCGTGACGGTGCCGGTTTTGTCGAGCACGACGGTGTCGACGCGGCGGGTGGACTCGAGCACCTCGGGGCCCTTGATCAGGATCCCGAGCTGGGCGCCGCGGCCGGTGCCGACCAGTAGCGCCGTGGGCGTGGCCAGGCCGAGCGCGCAGGGGCAGGCGATGATCAGCACGGCGACCGCGGCGGTGAAGGCTTCGGCGACGTCGCCGCCGCTGGTCAGCCACGCGACGAGCGTGATCAGGGCGAGCATGAGCACGATGGGGACGAAGATCCCGGAGACCCGGTCGGCCAGCCGCTGGACGGCGGCCTTGCCGTTCTGGGCTTCCTCGACGAGGCGCGCCATCTGGGCGAGGCGGGTGTCGTCGCCGATCCGGGTGGCTTTCACGACCAGGCGGCCACCGACGTTCACGGTCGCGCCGGTCACGACGTCGCCGGAGGTGACTTCGACGGGCACGGACTCGCCGGTGATCATGCTGACGTCGACCGCGGAGCTGCCTTCGGTGATCACGCCGTCGGTGGCGATCTTCTCGCCTGGGCGGACGACGAACAGATCACCGACCTTGAGCTCACCCACCGGGACCCGGCGTTCGGTGCCGTTCCGCAGGACGGTGACGTCCTTCGCACCGAGCTCGAACAACGCGCGCAGAGCGGCGCCGGAGCGGCGCTTGGCGCGGGCTTCGAAGTAGCGGCCGGCGAGGATGAACGTGGTCACGCCGGAGGCGACCTCGAGGTAGATGCTGTTCGTGCCCATCCCCGGCGTCACGGTCAGGGTGAAGGCGTCGCGCATCCCGGCCATGCCGGCGGTGCCGAAGAACAGGGCGTAGAGCGACCAGAGCGTGGCCGCGGAGACGCCGAGGGAGATCAGGGTGTCCATGGTCGCGGCGGCGTGGCGCAGGTTGGTCCACGCGGCGCGGTGGAACGGGAACGCGCCCCACACCACGACCGGCGCGGCCAGCGTGAGCGAGAGCCACTGCCAGTTGCCGAACTGCAGCGCGGGGACCATCGCGAGCAGGATCACCGGCACCGTCAGCAGCGCCGAGTACACGAGCCGGTCGCGCAGGGGGCGCGTCTCGTCCTCGGGCTCGGGCCCTTCGGGCTTCTCGGGTTCGGGGCGTTGCGCCGTGTAGCCGGTGGCCTCGACGACGCCGACCAGGTCGTCGACCGAAATCGTGGCGGGGAACTCGACGTGGGCCTTCTCGGTGGCGTAGTTGACGCTCGCCGTGACCCCGTCGACCTTGTTCAGCTTGCGCTCCACGCGGGCGGCGCACGAAGCGCACGTCATCCCGCCGATGACGAGCTCGACCGTCTGCGGAGCGTGTGTCGTCGTGGTCATGGCGGCCTACGCGACGAGCCGGTAGCCGGCTTCGGTGACCGCCGCCGAGACGGCGTCCACGGTCAGCGGCTGCTCGCTGACGACCTTCACCGCACCCGACGCGAGATCCACGTCGACTTCCCGGACACCGGCGAGCTCCCCGACCTCTTCGCGAACCGCGCCGACACAGTGCGCGCAGGTCATACCCTCGACGGTGTAGGTGGCTTCGGTCATCACCGGCTCCTTCGTGCTGTGGCGTTCCTGACTCCTTTATACCCCTTGGGGGTAGGGGTTCACCACGCGGGCCGCCTGCGGGACCCGTTACCCGGCGCGGCAGACTGCGGTGATGCGGAAGCTCTACGCGATCGGGATCGGCGCCGGCGACCCGGAACACCTCACCGTCCAGGCGATCGACCGCCTCAACCGCGTCGACGTGTTTTTCGTCCTCGACAAAGGCTCCGCGAAGGCCGACCTCGTACGACTGCGCCAGGACATCCTGTCGCGCTTCGTCACACGCCCCGGCTATCGCGTGGTCACCGCCACCGACCCCGACCGCGACCGCGCGCCGTCCGACTACCGCGCCGCCGTGGCCGACTGGCACGAGCTCCGCACGGACGTCTACGAGCGGCTCATCCGCGACTCCCTCGGCCCCGACGACACCGGCGCCTTCCTCGTCTGGGGCGACCCGTCGCTCTACGACAGCACCATCGCCCTCATCGAGGCGGTGCTCGCGCGCGGCAACGTCGCTTTCGACTACGAAGTGGTCCCCGGCGTGAGCAGCATCTCCGCCCTGGTCGCCCGCCACCGCACGACGATGAACCAGATCGGCCGCGCCGTCCAGCTCACCACCGGCCGCCGCCTGGCCACGGGCTGGCCCGCGGACGCCGACGACGTCTTCGTCCTGCTCGACGCACACACCACCTTCAACCAGTTCACCGACCAGGGCCTGCACATCTACTGGGGCGCGTACGTGGGCACTCCGGACGAGATCCTGCTGTCGGGCCCCCTTGACGCCGCCCTGGCGGCCCGCATCAGCGCGGTCCGCGCGGAGGCGCGGGAGAAGCATGGCTGGATCATGGACACCTATCTGCTGCGCCGCCCCCAGCGATAGCCCGGCTCCAGGACCGGCTCCACACCCTGGGCGACACCGGCACAGTGGCCGGCCCGCCGGTTCGAGGCGGCTCAGCCCGGCGGTGGCCGGAGGCCGCCCATCAGGAGGGTCAGCAGGCGGCCGGCCTTGGCCTCATCTTCGAGCCGGGGGGCCACGGTAGATGCCGATGAGGGCGGCGGCGATGTCTTCGGCGGTGACGTCGGAGCGGAGGTCGCCCGCCGCGCGGCCGGCGTCGAGGATCGTGGTGATGGCCGCCAGCAGTTCGGTCCGCGTCTGCGCGTGGGCGATCTCGCCCGACTCGATCATCGCGAGCAGCGTGTCGAGCATCCCGTTCTTGGTCGCGATCCAGTCTCCGAACAAGTCCATCCAACGCCGTATCGCCGCGGCCGGGGCAGCCGGGCGAGCAGTTCACGAGCGCCAGTCGTCAGCCGCACGACCTGGTCCCGATAGACCGCCTCGACCAGCGACTCGCGGGTCGGGAAGTGCCGGTACAGCGTGGCGATGCCGACCCCGGCCTCACGGGGGATCGCGCGCATCGACGGCTCGACGTCAGCCGACACGAACACGCGAGTCGCCACCGCGAGCAGCTGCTCGCGGTTGCGGGTTGCGTCCGCCCGTAGCGCACGCATCTCCGCCTCAGCCAAAACGGATCACGCTCCGATTGTGTTGGAGTCGTCCACGCAAACGAAGCATGGTCCGTTTCACTGCGTTCCCTCGTCCGAGGAGCAAGGCAGACATGGGGCAACAGAGCGATCACTTGCCTACGGGCAGGAGCAGAGCGGTGCAGCTCGATTCGTTCGGCTGCCCTGAGGTCTTGGACGTCGGTGAGATTCCCGCTCCGCAGGCCGGCTCGGGACAGGTCCGGGCGGGTCACCGCGGCCGGTCTGAACCCGATGGACTGGATCACGACCGCCGACGCGGACACCGCCGCCCGGTTCGGCTTGCGCCTCCCGGCCGGATACGGGACCGACTACGCGGGGGTGGTCGACCAGGTCGGTGCCAGGGTGACCGGCTTCGCGCCCGGTGACCGGGTGTTCGGATGCGCTCTATCGCGCGCAGTCGCCGACTTCGCGGTGATCGACCCCGCCGGGGCGGCCGCGGCGAACGAAGCCCACCCACACTCCCGAGGGCGTCGACGACCGCACCGCCACCCTCACCATCGCCGGCCGCACGGCTTTCGCCGCCCTCGCCTCGGTGGCGCCCGGCCCGGACGACACGGTGCTGATCGGCGGGGCGGGCGGCGGGGTCGGGGTCTTCGCCGTCCAGCTGGCGCGGATCGCCGGAGCGCGCGTGATCGGTACGGGATCAGCGGCATTGTCTGAGTTCCTGCGCGAGCTCGGAGCGGAACCGGTCACCTACGGCGACAGCCTGGCCGACCGGGTCCGAGCCCTCGCTCCCGGCGGTGTCACCGCCGCCATCGACCTGTACGGGACAGAGACACTCCACGCCGCGAAGGAACTCGGTGTGCCGGACAGCCGCATCTGCACCATCGCCACGAAAGTCGACGGTGTGCCGGCGGCCAACGGCGCGAACGCTGCTCCCGGCACCCTGGAAGACATAGCGCGCCTGGTCTCGGCAGGCCGGCTCCGGGTGCCGATCGCGGCGAGTTCCCGATCGAGCAGATCCACCGCGCGACCGAGCTGCAAGCCGACCGGCACGTGCACGGCAAGATCGTCATCGATCTCTAGATCGAGGCCATAAAGGTGCCGAAATAGGGTTAGGCCCCGGGAGAATCGCTTGCGCGTTCTCAACCGGGGCCTAACCCTTACTTTTAGTTCGGCGGCGTCCTACTCTCCCACAACCCTTCGGTTGCAGTACCATCGGCGCTACCAGGCTTAGCTTCCGGGTTCGGAATGGGACCGGGCGTTTCCCTGGCGCTATAACCACCGAAACACTACGAAACACGCGTGGTGTTTCAGAACCGTAGAGTGGATGCGTAACATCTTTGTAGGCAAGTCCTCGGCCTATTAGTACCAGTCAACTCAACAACACATTACTGTGCTTCCATCTCTGGCCTATCAACCCAATCGTCTCTTGGGGGCCTTAACCCACATGGGGTGGGATACCTCATCTTGGAACAGGCTTCCCGCTTAGATGCCTTCAGCGGTTATCCCTTCCGAACGTGGCCAACCAGCCATGCCCCTGGCGGGACAACTGGCACACCAGAGGTTCGTCCGTCCCGGTCCTCTCGTACTAGGGACAGCCTTCCTCAAGTATCCTACGCGCGCGGCGGATAGGGACCGAACTGTCTCACGACGTTCTAAACCCAGCTCGCGTGCCGCTTTAATGGGCGAACAGCCCAACCCTTGGGACCTACTCCGGCCCCAGGATGCGACGAGCCGACATCGAGGTGCCAAACCATGCCGTCGATATGGACTCTTGGGCAAGATCAGCCTGTTATCCCCGGGGTACCTTTTATCCGTTGAGCGACACCCCTTCCACCAGGTGGTGCCGGATCACTAGTCCCGACTTTCGTCCCTGCTCGACATGTCTGTCTCACAGTCAAGCTCCCTTGTGCACTTGCACTCAACACCTGATTGCCAACCAGGCTGAGGGAACCTTTGGGCGCCTCCGTTACTCTTTAGGAGGCAACCGCCCCAGTTAAACTACCCATCAGGCACTGTCCCTGAACCAGATCATGGCCCGAGGTTCAGATTCCCAATTCGACCAGAGTGGTATTTCAACAATGACTCCACAGTAACTAGCGTCACCGCTTCACAGTCTCCCACCTATCCTACACAAGCCGAACCGAAAACCAATACCAAACTATAGTAAAGGTCCCGGGGTCTTTCCGTCCTGCCGCGCGTAACGAGCATCTTTACTCGTAGTGCAATTTCGCCGGGCCTGTGGTTGAGACAGCCGGAAAGTCGTTACGCCATTCGTGCAGGTCGGAACTTACCCGACAAGGAATTTCGCTACCTTAGGATGGTTATAGTTACCACCGCCGTTTACTGGCGCTTAAATTCTCAGCTTCACCCCCGAAGGGATTAACCGGTCCTCTTAACGTTCCAGCACCGGGCAGGCGTCAGTCCATATACATCGTCTTGCGACTTCGCATGGACCTGTGTTTTTAGTAAACAGTCGCTTTCCGCTGGTCTCTGCGGCCACCACTCCCTAGCCTGTAAAAGGCCTCAAGAGCACTGGCCCCCCTTCTCCCGAAGTTACGGGGGCATTTTGCCGAGTTCCTTAACCACAGTTCACCCGATCGCCTTGGTATTCTCTACCTGACCACCTGTGTTGGTTTGGGGTACGGGCCGTGCATGCACTCACTAGAGGCTTTTCTCGGCAGCATAGGATCACCCTCTTCGCCTCAAACGGCTACGCATCACGTCTCAGCCTATAGCCATGCGGATTTACCTACATGACGGCCTACACGCTTACACCAGGACAACCATCGCCTGGCGGAGCTACCTTCCTGCGTCACCCCATCGCTTGACTACTACAGAATCAGATCCCACGCTCCACAACACAGCTCCATCCGAAGACTTCACCATGCGCTTTGGGTGGTTAGTATCAACTGCCTCATCATGGGCGCACATGCTCGGGTACGGGAATATCAACCCGTTGTCCATCGACTACGCCTGTCGGCCTCGCCTTAGGTCCCGACTTACCCTGGGCGGATTAGCCTGGCCCAGGAACCCTTGGTCATCCGGCGGCAGAGTTTCTCACTCTGCATTCGCTACTCATGCCTGCATTCTCACTCCCACACCCTCCACCACTGGTTTCCACCGTGGCTTCCCTGGATGCAGGACGCTCCCCTACCCATCAACACGACTACACGCGCTCCTCAAGGGAACACGCGGATCTATTGTGTCAATGACACAGCTTCGGCGGTGTGCTTAAGCCCCGCTACATTGTCGGCGCAGGACCACTTGACCAGTGAGCTATTACGCACTCTTTCAAGGGTGGCTGCTTCTAAGCCAACCTCCTGGTTGTCTGGGCAATCCCACATCCTTTCCCACTGAGCACACACTTAGGGGCCTTAGCTGGTGTTCTGGGCTGTTTCCCTCTCGACGACGAAGCTTATCCCCCGCCGTCTCACTGCCACACTCTCACACCACGGTATTCGGAGTTTGGTTGATTTCGGTAACCCGGTAAGGCCCCTAGACCATCCAGTAGCTCTACCCCCGTGGTGAAACATGTGACGCTGCACCTAAATGCATTTCGGGGAGAACCAGCTATCACGGAGTTTGATTGGCCTTTCACCCCTACCCACAGCTCATCCCCCAGGTTTTCAACCCTGGTGGGTTCGGGCCTCCACGACGTCTTACCGACGCTTCACCCTGGCCATGGGTAGATCACTCCGCTTCGGGTCTAGACCACGCGACTATGACGCCCTATTCAGACTCGCTTTCGCTACGGCTACCCCACACGGGTTAACCTCGCCACGCAGCACTAACTCGCAGGCTCATTCTTCAAAAGGCACGCCATCACCTATTACAGCTCTGACGGCTTGTAGGCACACGGTTTCAGGTACTCTTTCACTCCCCTCCCGGGGTACTTTTCATCTTTCCCTCACGGTACTCGTCCGCTATCGGTCTTCAGGAAGTATTTAGGCTTACCGGGTGGTCCCGGCAGATTCACAGCAAATTCCACGAGCTCGCTG